>JBCLQL010000004.1:0-302782 GCA_041223565.1 Lachnospiraceae bacterium 46-61 | reverse complement strand
CACCAGCAGCAAGTGTAGAAGAAACTGCACCAGTAGTAGAAACACCAGCAGCAAGTGTAGAAGAAGCTGCACCAGTGACAGAAACACCAGTAGCAAGTGTAGTAGAAACTGCACCAGTAGTAGAAACACCAGCAGCAAGTGTAGAAGAAACTGCACCAGTAGTAGAAACACCAGCAGCAAGTGTAGAAGAAGCTGCACCAGTGGCAGAAACACCAGCAGCAAGTGTAGTAGAAACTGCACCAGTGCTAGAAACAGTAATAGCAAGTGTAAAAGAAACTACACCAGCAGCAAGTGTAGTAGAAACTGCACCAGCAGTAGAAACACCAGTAGCAAGTGTAGTAGAAGAAGCTACACCAGTAGTAGAAACACCAGTAGCAAGTGTAGTAGAGGAAGCTACACCAGTAGTAGAAACACCAGTAGCAAGTGTAGTAGAGGAAACAAATACAACACAATATGAACAAGTGAATAAAGAAGATTTAATAGCAAAATTGGAACAAGTAGTAAATTCACAGCAAATGACAAATGGTACAATGAATATTGCGTCAAATGTGACAGAAACATTGTATGAACAACAGTCAGAACAATTTGATAGTTCTGAAATGGATAACACACAACAATATGACCAAACACAAATGTATACTGATGAAACAGAACAACAAACAGATGAATATTCAAAAATACAAGAATTGTTGAATTGTGATAAAAATAGATGTCGTTTAGAACCATATGACAAAGACATTTTACATGATATTATAAGAGGACACTGGGAACTGTTTGATGAAGAAGTAGAACAAGGATTGATACAACCTGAGTATAAAGAGCTTGTTTCAAGAAATCCGAAATTGGATATTAAACAAGGCGTGATTGGTATTGACTTTGGAACAAAAAGCACTGTAGTGGTAAAACAAGACACTACAAATCGTATTATACCAGTTCGTATTGGTACAGGTGATTTGAGTAGTGAAGTAAAAGAAGAAGATTTTGAAAATCCTTCTATTGTGGAATTTACAAATGTAGAAAAATTCTTGGAAGATTATCATAGAGAAATAGGAAGACCTCACACTTCATGTAATGATATATTTGTTTCTTATGATGCATATCAAGATTTTCAAAATTGTAAACCATATGATTTTTATGCTTATTTTAGCGATTTGAAACAATGGGCAAATGGCGAAAAAGGCGATGTGATTATTAAAGATAAACAAAGAAAAGAATACCATTTGGGCGCTGATATGGACGAAATGAGCGAAATTGTAAATCCTCTTGAATTGTACGCTTATTATATTGGATTGTATATTAACAATATGAGAAATGGTATTTATTTAAAATATTTAATGTCATTCCCTGTAGGATATGCAAAAGAAACAAGAGATTTAATTGCAAAAAGTTTTTATGAAGGTATTAAAAAATCATTGCCTACAAGTGTATTAAATGATGAAGAATGCATGAAACAGTTTAGTGTAGAGTTGGGTATTAGCGAACCTGCGGCTTATGCTGTCACTGCATTGGAACAAAGTAATTTAGAACCAAAAGATGAAACAGAAAGATTGATGTATGGTATATTTGACTTTGGAGGCGGTACAACAGATTTTGATTTCGGAATTTGTAGAGGTACAACAGAAGAAGAATACGAAAAAGAAGGATATGACTATATATTAGAATGTTTTGGTGCTGATTCTGATGTTACACTTGGCGGTGAAAATATGCTTGAACTGATTGCTTATAAAGTATATCAGAAAAATTTGGATATATTCCGTGAAAAGAAAGTAACATTTACATTACCAGTAGGTGAAAATCCTTTCCCTGGAAGTGAAATGTTGTTAGTAAATTCTCAAATTTCAAGAAGAAATATGGCAATATTGAAAGAAGAACTTCGTCCTTTGTGGCATCAAGAACAAGGCTGGAGAAAAAAATATCAATTAGAAAATGAATCTCAAAATGATATGGATAAAGAAGGTATTGTTGTTTCATTATATAATATAGATGGCGAACCAATACCACAATGTGTATTAGAATTTTCTAGCCAAGAGTTAATTGAAATGATTAAAAACCGTGTACAAAAAGGTATTGATAGCTTTTTCCAATGCTTAATTAAAATATTCTTGTATGATAGTGAATTGCTTGAAAAAGATGAAGAAGAAACAGTATATATATTCTTATCAGGAAATTCAAGTAAATCTGAATTTGTAAAAGAATTGTTCCAGAAAAAAATAGAAGAATATTACAGCAGGTCTAAAAAGTTGTCTGAAAAATTGGCAAGTGTGCATTTTGAATTGATTGACCCTCTTACAGGAGAAAATGAAAATCATGATAAATATGTACCAAATGCAAAAACTGGTGTTGCTTATGGACTATTAAAGAGCAGAGAAGGAAGTTCTATTAAAATTGTGAAAAATTATGAAGCGGATTCTTTGCAACAATCTCGTTTCCATTATTATTTGGGTAGAGACCGTAGACATCACTTTGATTGTAGATTCTCACCAGCAGAAATTCCATATAATAAATGGATACCATTCCAGGGTGCAACAAAGAGTGTTATACGTATTTATTATACAAATAATCCTATGGCAGATTCTAAAATGGAACAAATGCCTATTGATAATGTGCCTTATAAAGAAATTGGTGTTGATATTGCAGAGGACGCATATCTCTTTATTAGAACAGTAGAGCCTGATATGTTGGAATATGCTGTTGCAAAAGGTATAGAAGAAATTACAGATGAAAATGTAAAGCAGTGTTATTTTAATTAAAAAAGACATTGCGTATTGGCAAAAAAACTTCACCAACTTCCCAAAAGTTGTACAAAACTTTATATTAAAAACTACGTTTTTACCAATGCGAATAGTAGTAAATCAAAAGTTTATATAAAAACAACATTTTATAGAAACAACTAAAAAAATACCCTCGATATTTTCGAGGGTATTTATTATTTTAATAATTAAAACATTTCATCAAATGTCATAGGTTTTTGGAGTGCTTCTGTTACTTTTGCCATTTTTGATGTATCTCCAATGAGTGTAACACCAACTAATCTCTTATTTGCAAAATAGTATTTTTCAAATGTATGTTTCGCCTCATCTTTAAATACAACTGTTTTATATTTTCTATTTGGATTTTTACCATTATCGCCAATAGCATATAAATTAGTATCCATACCATGGAATGCTAAAGGTGCTAAAATTGTTTCATATGTTGTTTCTTCTCCTGCTGCATTTGCACCCGCAACTTTACCCATTTCTACAGCTTCGCTCCAAAGTGCATAATTGATATTGTTAAATTCAGCACAATCACCACAAGCATATACATCTTTTACACTTGTTTCCATTTTTTCATTTACAACAATCGCTTTATTGATGTCTATACCAGCATCTTTTGCAATTGCTACATTTGCTCTAACACCACTTGAAACAATTACAATATCAGCCGCAAGCACTTCGCCATTGCCTAATTTTACACCTGTAACACTACCTTCGCCTTCAATGCCTTCTACTGTTGCGCCAAGTTTCATGACAATGCCTTGCTTTTCTGCTGCTTTTAATATCATATCGCTTGCATCATTGTCTAATTGACGGCTCATAAGGCTTGTCATCATTTCTACAACACTAACATGACAATTTGCTTTTCTGATTTCCCATGCTGCTTCTAAACCAAGCACACCGCCACCAATGACAACTGCATTTTTAGCTGTTTTTACAAGTTTTCTTACTTTTTGTACATCTTCTATTCTACGTATTGCAATGACTTCTGGTTTATCTGCACCTTTAATAGGTGGTACAAAACATTCTGCACCAAGTGCATATATACATTTATCATATTGCAATACACCACCACTTGCAAGTGTAATTTCTTTTTTAGCACTATCCAATGATTTTACTTCTTCATTCAACATAACATTGATGTTATTTTCTTTATACCATTCTTCTTTTTCTACAACAAGCTGTTTTTCAGAAACATCTGCAAGTAATGTTTTTGTAAGCATTGGACGGTTATAGCTAATATATGGTTCATTTGTAATCATAGTAATAGAACAAGTTTTATTTCTATTTCTAATTTCTTTTGCTGCATTTAATCCCGCTGCACCATTTCCAATTACAACAAATTTTTCTTCTGTATCTTTTTGGTAGTTGGATTCTGATACTTCTACTGGTACAAAGTTTTCAGCACCTACACCACATACAGGACATGTATCCATACCTTCTGGGAATATTTCGCCACAAACAAGACATTTTACAAGTCCTTTTTTAGCTGATTTTAATTTGTCATTTTCTTTGTTTTGTAATATACAACCAAAGTTATAACCATATTCATATGCGCCTGTTAAATCATTTTCACCTGGGCGTAATTTAATTCTATAGCCTTCTACTACTTTCATACGAAGCTGTTTTAATCTTTCTATAATATGAGGAACACCTTCACCGCTCCAACCATAGCTACCAAATGCACTTGCTAATTTTCCGCCATGTGTGCCTGCAAATATAGATGTTGTTAAATCCCATATTGGTTTTAATGCTTCTCCTACTATTGTTGGTGTACCAAATAATATACCATCTGCAAATAATAATTCGCCTAATACTTGTGCTTGGTCAGATGTTACCATGTCATATATACGAACATCTACATCACCACTATCTTGTATACCTTTTTTGATTTCTTCAGCAAGCTGTCCTGTGTAGCCATAAGCAGAAACATAAGGTATAATGACTGTTTTTTTGCTGTTTGGATTGATAACAGTACACCATTCTTTGTATGTGTTTTTGATTTCGTCAATTCTGCTGTCTATTACTGGACCATGTCCTGTGCAAATCATATCTAATTCTAAATCTTTAATACGGTCTAATGCTTTCAGCATAAAAGGCTTAAATGGTCCAATGATATTGTCAAAATAATATTTTGTTGCTCTCATGTAACCTTCATTATCTTTTAATTTGCTCAAAACAATATCATCAAGGCAATAATGAGAACCAAAAGAGTCACAAGTAAATAATACCTTGTCCTCTTTTACATAAGTATACATAGTATCTGGCCAGTGCAGATTTGGTAAAAGCATAAATTGCAATGTTTTGTTTCCTAATGATAATGTATCATTTTCTTTTACAGCAATGCTATAAAAATCATGATTGATGATGTTCTTTAAGAAATTGATAGCACAAGCTGTTGCAACAACGCAAATACGAGGGTTCATTTCTATCAATTTTACAATGCTACCCGCATGGTCAGGCTCTGTGTGATTCATTACAACATAGTCTACATCGGCAATATTTACAACCTCTTGTAATTTTTCTAAATATTCATCAAAAAATTTTACTTTAGCAGTTTCAAATATTGCTGTTTTTTCACTGCCTTTTAATACATAAGAGTTATATGTTGTACCGAATTCTGTTTCCATTATAATGTCGAATACACGCAGATTTTTATCTAATACACCTGCCCAATATAAATCTTGTTTTAATTGATAAGCCTTCATAATATGCTCCTCTCTAAATTAGTTAAATATTATACAATTTGTAATATCATTATACTAAATAAAACTAAATGTTGTCAATAATAATTATTATCAATAAATAATATGTTTTTTTTACAAATCGTATCAAAATGTGTTTTTTAATGTTCATTTTTACATTTTTTGTCACATTTTATTATAACCATATGCCCTATTTCCATACTGAAAAAAT
This sequence comes from Lachnospiraceae bacterium 46-61, assembly GCA_041223565.1. Lineage (GTDB taxonomy): Bacteria > Bacillota > Clostridia > Lachnospirales > Anaerotignaceae > Coprocola. The sequence goes on along the minus strand of JBCLQL010000004.1, from coordinate 297,110 downwards.
GAAAGCATATAAAAAAGAGTAGTTTTAAAAATAATTTTTATTTCTGTTTGCCAGTAAAGTTTTTGTATTGCTTTTTATAAAATTGTTTTAAATTTTAGACATCTCTTTGATTTTTGAATGATATTTTCAATACCTGTTTTTTCTGCAAAATAGAGTTGTTTATTTAAAAGTTCATATTGTTTGTATTTTGGTATACATTGGAATATATCTTCTAAATCCATATCTTGTAATGGAGTATCTCTTGATAAATTCACAAGTTGTATATTAAGCCATTCTATCCATAAATCATGAAATAAATGTTTGCTGTCTGTATAAATTGCAGTTTGTCCAAAACCATTTTGAATACTAATATATTGCAATACTGCAAAACCATATTTTCCGATATCTACAACCACCATATCATAATATTCATATAGCTCTGCAAATACTTCTGCAACTTTTTGACAGTTCTTTTTTTCTTCTTCTGTAATATGTATTTGATTTTTTGTATGCCGTTCTTTTTGTGATATTTGGTGACATTCTATTTCGAATGCACTGCCATCTTCAAAAAATATTTGAAAAGTATTTTCTTTGTCATTTGTTTCGATATCTCGTATGTCCATGGTGTTTTCCTCATTTAGTAAATCAAAAATTTTGTCTTTAAAATATTCTAAGTTTTTCATTTTTATTTTCTCCTTTATATACTTTTCATTTCATTATATCAAATAAAAATACTATACTTGGGACGATATAGTCACAAAATTAAAATATTTTTATTTTTTTGTAATTATACGTAAGTCAAAAAATTGTACAAAAATAGTATATTTATGATTAGGAAAACGAAGTTTTCCTTTTAAAATTTTGTCCAACTTTTTTAAAAGTTGGTGGGGAGGTGGGGCAACGCCCCACGGTATTGCTCTTTGATGCTCCAAGCGTGTTTTTGAAGGGGGAGCGTCTGAAAGACGCTGGGGGGAACTTTTCACAAGTGAAAAAAGTTCCCCCCAAAAAGTTCGACAAAAAACTTTACTTTTTGCGAACGCAATAATATCGTTATTTAAAAAGCAAAGTTTTAATGTTTTAACAAAAGAATATTTTTTTATTTGCGGACGCTGTCCGCACCTGCAAACTTTTTTGAAAAAAAGTTTGACAAAAAACTTTACTTTTTGTAAACGCAATGATATCTTTTAAATGAAAACCTTGTTTTTACTATTACAATGAGGAACTATAGAAATAAAGGAGTACAAAAAATGAGCATATTAAATGTAGAACATTTAACACACGGCTTTGGTGACAGAGCAATATTTAATGATGTTTCTTTTCGTTTACTAAAAGGGGAACACGTTGGCTTTATTGGTGCAAATGGAGAAGGAAAATCAACATTTATGAGCATTATCACAAACAAATTACAGCCCGATGAGGGTAAAATACAATGGGCGAAAAATGTGCGTGTAGGATATATTGACCAACATACTGCTTTACAAAATGGACAAACCATTCGTATGGTATTACAATCCGCTTTTTCATTTCTTTTTGAAAGAGAAGAATACATGAATGAACTATACAACAAAATGGCAGATGCTGAACCAGACGAATTACAAAAAATGATGGACGAAACGGGAGAAATACAAGATTTTCTCACATATCATGATTTTTATGCCATTGATTCTAAAGTGGAAGAAATCGCTAGGGCTTTTGGACTGTATGATATTGGTTTAGATAAACAAGTGTCAGAACTCTCTGGAGGGCAACGTACTAAAGTATTACTTTCAAAATTATTATTAGAAAAGCCTGATATACTTCTTTTGGACGAGCCTACAAACTATTTGGACGAACAACATATTGCTTGGCTGAAAAGATATTTACAGGAATATGAAAACGCTTTTATATTGATTTCTCATGATATGCCTTTTTTAAACAGTGTTATCAATATCATTTATCATGTTGAAAATGCTAAAATTGACCGCTATGTGGGGGATTATGAAAAATTTCAACAAAGCTATGCTATGAAACAATCACAACTGGAGGCGGCATACAAAAAACAACAACAGGAAATTGGAGAGTTAAAAGATTTTGTAGCAAGAAATAAAGCAAGAGTTGCTACAAGAAATATGGCAATGTCACGTCAGAAAAAGCTGGATAAAATGGAAGTCATAGAACTCGCAAAACAAAAACCAAAACCAGAATTTCATTTTAAAGAAGCACGTGCCGCAAGCAGATATATATTTCAAACAAAAGATTTAGTAATAGGCTATGATGTGCCTTTATCAAAACCGCTTACATTAGAAATGGAAAGAGGAGATAAAATTGCATTAACAGGCGCAAATGGTATAGGGAAAACAACACTTTTAAAAAGTATGATAGGATTGATACCCCCAATTTCTGGTACTTGTGAATTGGGCGATTATATACACATGGGATATTTTGAACAAGAAGTACAATATGACAATACGACTACTTGTATTGATGAAATATGGAAGGAATTCCCTTCATTTACACAATATGAAGTGCGCTCTGCACTCGCAAAATGTGGGCTGACAACAAAACATATTGAAAGCAAAGTAAAAGTATTGAGCGGTGGCGAACAGGCAAAAGTTCGTTTGTGTAAAATTATGAATAGAGAAAGTAATGTATTGGTGTTGGACGAGCCAACAAACCATTTGGACGTGGAGGCAAAAGAGGAACTGAAAAGAGCATTGCAGAATTATAAGGGAAGTATACTTTTGATTTGTCATGAAACTGAATTTTATAGTGATGTTGTAAATAAAATTTGGAATGGTGAACAATGGACTACAAAACAACTTTAAATGATAAATGAATAAATAGTGTTCATAAAAAGAAAAGTTTTTTATAGAACTGCGTTGGCAAAAGTAAAAGTTTTTTGTCAAACTTTTTTTCAAAAAAGTTTGTGGGTGTGGGTGAAACCCACAAATAAAAGTTATTTTTTATAAAATCTCTTAAACATTTTTATGGAAAATTTATAATACACTTTTTACTAAATATCATTTTGTTTTGTTAAGACATTGAGAGCGCTGCTCTCAAACTCTTGCAAGCTTTTTAAAAAAAGCTTGGCAAAAACTTTAATGGGAAAACTTCGTTTTCCCTATCGTGAACGGAAGTTTATTAATAAAAAAGCTGTGGATATCCACAGCTTTTTAAGTATTTTGTGATTAGCAGCCACAATTATTTCCGAGCTGGTTATTATTATTACCGCAGCAGCAAAGCAATAATATAATCCATATCCAAGAACTATCTCCGCCGCCTATGCAGCCGCCATTATTGCCGTTACCACAGCAGCACAACAACAATATAATCCATATCCAGCTTTCTCCATTACATCCACATCCAAATCCATTCATACAATAATACCTCCTTAAATTTAAGAAATGATTTCTTGTTACATCTCTATACTATGAGGCATTTTGTAAAATATTGCCTGTCTATTTAAAATTTTTTTGTCGTACAAGCTCAAATTTCTGTTCTTTCATGAAATTGTTTTAAATTGGACTCTTTTAACTCTCTTTTTTTCAATTCTTCAAATACATCGTCCCATGTAATTTGTTTTTCTGATAATAATACACTGATGTGATAAAGTAAATCTGATAATTCGTATATCACTTCATTTTTATCATTGTTTTTAGCAGCAATAATGGTTTCTGTAGCTTCTTCTCCTACTTTTTTTAATATTTTATCTAGTCCCTTTTCAAAAAGATAATTCGTATAGGAGCCTTGTTTTGGATTGATTTTTCTGTCTGATATAATATCATATAATTGATATAAAACTTCTTTATTGTCCATTATAATATTTCCTCCCCTTTTTGGTTTCTATAAAAACAAGAGCGTTTTCCTGTATGACATGCTGCCCCTTTTTGTTCTATTTTGATTAATACTGCATCTGCATCACAATCGTATAATATCTCTTTTACATATTGAAAATGTCCTGATGTTTCTCCTTTGTGCCATAATTGTTTGCGGCTTCTACTATAATAGTGTACAGTACCCTTTTGTAATGTAAGTTCCATGGCTTGTCTGTTGGCATATGCTAACATAAGTACTTGTCCATTTTCAAAATCTTGTGTGATAATAGGAATGAGTCCTTTTTCATCAAATTTTAATTCGTCTATAAATGAAAATGTGTTCATGTTTTTACTCCTTTGTGTTGTTGTGAAATAGTGTTCGCAAATGATAAAGTTTGAGCAAAACTTTTATGTAAAAATTCGTTTTACACATTGCGAACAGGATTTTATAATATTTATTTTAGCATAATAAAGCCATAGAAATATACTATGGCTTTATTACAAAATACTATTAAAGATAGGTATTCATATATTCTTTTCTAATTTCTTCTGGTACAAGACTACCACCTGTTGCCCATGCAATGTGTACAGCATTCTGCATTTTTTGCTCTAAATGATATTTTGAAATATATTCTTTTGCTTCATCACATTGGAACATATCTACAACACCCATAAATGATGCACAAGCAGAAGGTTCTAAAAATATATTTTCAGTATTTACAATGTCACGCATGAAATCATATATTCTTCTGTCCTCTAATGTCATTTCACCACTCAATATATTTTTCATAACACCGCCAACAAATCCAGAAGGTCTGCCTACTGCTAAACCATCAGCATGTGTTTGTCCAGAAAGCCCAAAATCTTGCACACAAATTTTATTTTGCATACCTGAGACCATACCCAAAAGCATACAAGGTGCTGGAGTGGTTTCTACAAAAAATACATGAACATTATCACCAAAAAGCTGTTTTAATCCAAATGTGACACCACCAGGAGCACCACCAACACCACAAGGAATATATACAAAAAGAGGATGATTTTCATCTATTGTGATTCCTTTTTCGGCAAACTGTGACTGCAAGCGTTTTGCAGCAACAGCATAACCTAAAAATAATGTTACAGAATTTTCATCATCTACAAAATAACTGCTTGGGTCTGCGTCGGATTGTTTTCTACCTACTTCAACTGCTTTGCTATAGTCGTCAGCATATTCTACTACAACAGCACCTCTTTTACGCAATAAATCTTTTTTCCATTGTTTTGCATCCGCTGACATATGCACAATAACATGAAATCCAAGTGCTGCACTCATAATACCTATACTCATGCCTAAATTGCCTGTAGAGCCTACTTGTATTTTAAATTGATTGAAAAATGATTTCATTTCTGGAGAGGCAAAAACGCTATAATCATCTGTTAATTTAATTTTGCCGTGTTCTAATGCCAAATCTTCAGCATGTTTTAATACTTCATATATACCTCCACGTGCTTTTACAGAACCAGAAATTGCTAAATGACTATCTTGTTTTACAAAAAGTTTACCTGAAATAGATATGTTGTATTCTTTTTCTAAATGTTTTTTCATATTTTCAATTTCTGTAAGAGGAGATTCTATTAAACCATTTTGTGGTGCTGTTTCTGTAAAACATTTTTTTATAAAAGGGGCAAAACGTGCTAAACGTTTTTCAGCATCTTCTATGTCTGACATAGTAATATTGATTTTGGAGAGTGCTGTTTTGGTATCTTCTAATTCATCATTTAACCAAAATACTTCTTCTTCAGAGGCGATTCTTTTCAATAATGGCTGGTTTTTCATTTGTTCCCAAAGTGCTTTTTCCATAACTATCATTCCTTTCTTATTTGATGTAATTGTATATTAAAAATAGTATATATCAAATATTTTATTTCAGCAAGTACTATAAAAAAACAAGTATATTTTTAAACAGTATGACTATAATAGAAACAGTACATTTTTTTTATGACATAATATTATAGATATTGTTTACAAATTGTATTTTTACAAAAAAATTTTTAGTTATTTTTTCATTTGTATACATGAGTAAATATATTGAAAAATTTTGGTAAATGTTTTATAATATAGTCAAGCCTATTAGATGTATTGTAATAGTAACATTACTGATAGGTTTTCCTTTGGCGACCAGTGGGACGAAAAATGAAAGGTGGGACGAAATATGTCCCTTTATAAAGAGAATTTAGTGAGTACATTACAAATGATGAAAAAAATTGCACCAGAAGAAATGACGGCATTAGTGAGGAGATACCACATATTGCGTGCTATTCGTTTGCTAGAGCCAGTAGGCAGAAGAACAATTTCTCTTTCATTGGATTTTTCGGAAAGAACTGTCCGCAACGAAACAGAAAAACTGCATATGCAGCAGTTGATAGCGGTTTCAAGGGAAGGAATGAATGTGACAGAAGAAGGCGAAAAAATACTCGCTGATATGGAACCATTTATAAAATATATAGATGGTATTGCCGCTTTTGAAAAAAATTTGACAAAATCGTTAAATATTACAGAAGCGTATATTGCAGAGGAATGTTGTAAAAATATACAAAAAGAATTGGGTAGGATTGCAGCAGAAGTTGTATTGCGTAATATTAACAAAGAGAGTAAAATTGCTTTAACAGGTGGTTCTACACTTGCTAATATGGTGGAGGCAATGCCTTTTTCAAATAGCAAAAAAGCGAAAATTGTGATACCAGCAAGAGGGAGCATTGGTGGTATATTGGAACAACAAGCAGATACATTGGCGGCTGGGCTTGCCGAAAAATTGGGGGCAAAATATAGACTTTTACAACTTCCTGACCATATGAGTAAAAAAGCTTTCGACGAAATGAAACAACAGCCATTGATACAGCAAACAATAAATGAAATTAGACAAACTGATGTTCTGATTTTGGGTGTGGGGAATGCTTTAGAAATGGCGAAAAAAAGACAGGTTGTATCTGAAGTTTATGAGTTTCTTTTAAAAAAGGGTGCGGTAGCAGAAATGTTAGGCTACTATTTGGATAGCGAGGGAACAATTGTATATACTTCTTATTCTATTGGACTAAGATTAGAAGAATTGAATAGAATGAAAAAGATTATTATTGTGGCAGCAGGAAAAAACAAAGCAGAAAGCCTAATTGCTGTTTGTAAAAGAATGCCTCAAGCTATACTTATAACAGACACAGCGACGGCAAAAGAAATTATTAAAATTGCAGAAAAAAATAATGTATAAAAGCGTGCAATAAAACAAAAAAGAAATGCTTTTCAAATTATGACAATAGTAAGGGATAATATTGTTTTATGATAAAGCAGTAAAAAAAGGGATATCAAAGGCATTAAAATAAGTATAGAAAAAAAGAGATAAAATAAGGACAAAAAAGGAATAGAAAATGTTGTGATATGAACAAAGAGAGATAAAAATATTGGGAGTGAAAATAGCAAAATAAAATTTTGTTTTTGGAGAATATGTGCGGAAACATGGCTTTTATAGATTATAATATTATGAAAAACAACCTGCAAAGAGTAGGAAAGGAGATTAAATAGTTATGCTAAATAAAAAATCAGTAGAAGACTTAGCAGTAAAAGGTAAAAAGGTGCTTGTAAGATGTGATTTTAATGTACCATTGCAAAATGGAGAAATTACAGATGAAAACAGAATTGTTGCGGCATTGCCAACAATACAAAAACTCATAAAAGATGGAGGCAAAGTAATACTCTGCTCACACATGGGAAAACCAAAAGGAGAACCAAAACCTGAACTTTCACTTGCACCTGTTGCAAAACGCCTTTCTGAAAAATTGGGTAAAGAAGTTGTATTTGCAAAAGATGATACTGTTGTGGGAGAAAATGCAAAAAAAGCTGTTTCAGAAATGAAAGATGGCGATGTAGTGTTATTGGAAAATACACGCTATAGAAAAGAAGAAACAAAAAATGAAGATAATTTTAGCCAAGAATTAGCAAGTATTGCAGAAGTATTTGTAAATGATGCTTTTGGTTCTAGTCATAGAGCACATTGCTCTACTGTAGGTGTTACAAAATATGTAAAAGAATCTGCTGTTGGCTATTTAATGGATAAAGAAATCAATTTCCTTGGAAATGCTGTAAATAATCCAGTAAGACCTTTTGTAGCTATATTAGGTGGCTCTAAAGTGTCTGATAAAATCAATGTTATTAATAACCTTCTTGAAAAAGTAGATACATTGATTATTGGTGGTGGTATGGCATATACATTTGCAGTGGCACAAGGCGGAAAAGTAGGCGAGTCACTTTTAGAAGCAGATAAAGTGGAATACGCAAAAGAAATGATGAAAAAAGCAGAAGAAAAAGGCGTAAAATTCTTGATACCAGTAGATACAGTGATTACAAAAGAATTTAAAAATGATACAGAATATAAAACGGTTCCTACAAAAGAAATTCCAGATGGTTGGCAAGGGCTTGACATTGGTGAAAAATCCAGAGAATTGTTTGCAGATGCAATTAAAAGTGCAAAAACAGTAGTATGGAATGGTCCTATGGGCGTATTCGAATTTGCTAATTTTGCAAAAGGTACAGAAGCAGTTGCAGAAGCATTGGCTCAAATTGATGCAACAACAATTATAGGTGGTGGAGATTCCGCAGCAGCAGTAAATCAGTTGGGATATGGTAGTAAAATGACTCATATTTCAACAGGTGGTGGCGCATCTCTTGAATTTTTGGAAGGAAAAGAATTACCGGGTGTTGTAGCGGTAGATAATAAATAAAATAGTTATGTAATATATGTTGAAAAGTCTTTTGTCCAACTTTTTTGTAAAAAAGCTGGTGGGTGTGTATGAAAATAGCAAAACTAAAAATAATATGATATAGTTAAAATAGAAAGAGCATCACTCTCAAACTCTCACCAATTTCATATAAAGTTGGACAAAACTTTTATAAAAAAATTTTGTTTTCTAATAAATATTATAACTAAAGGGAAAGGGTCATGAAAAAATATATAATAATGGTAATTATAATATGTTTTTTTGCAGTTCCATGTACTGCATTTGCAGAAGAAAACAACAATACTATACAAAAGAAAACACTGCAACAGCAAACAGAACAACAATGTATTGCACCAGAAAATTATATACCTGTTTTGATGTATCATCATTTTAAAACAGAACAAGTGAAGCCTGATGATGGTGCAAATATGCATATAGACGAATTTGAACAACATATGAAAACATTACAACAGTCAGGATATACACCTATTTTTTTAAGTGAATTATATGATATCATTATGCAGTCACAAACAGAAAAAGAAAATGGTGTGACAGTGCCAGAATTACAATTAGATAAAAAATATGTTGTGATTACAATAGATGACGGATACAGAAGCAATTATGAGCTTGCTTATCCCCTTTTACAAAAATATAATATGAAAGCATGTATTTCTGTGATTACATCTCGTATTCATACAGGCTATGTTTATTCATCAAAAGAAATTGAAAAAATGAGCTGGGAAAATCTGAATGAAATGCAAAATAGTGGTTTAGTAGAAATATATAGTCATACATATGACCATAAACCTGTGGAAGATAGAATTTATACAGATGTGCGTTCTTCTGTTCAAAAAGGTGAAGAAATGCTTGATAAACAGCTTGAAAATAGAAGCCCTATTAGTGTGCTAACATATCCTAATGGAAATTATAGAAAAAATATAGCATTGTTAATGCGTATTTATATGGGATATGATTTGCAGCTTACTACAAATAGTGGTGTGGTAAACAGAAATACAAGTGTATTGGAAGTTCCTAGAATTACAGTCAATTCTGGCTGGACAGGTGAACAACTTTTACAAAAAATAGAACAAACAGCACAAAAAACATTTCAACAATAAAATAGAATATTTTCATATTAAATGAAGTGCCGTATAAACGGCTAAGGGGATAGTGTTATGAAAAAATATGTAATAATGATTATTATAATGTGTTTCATTATAGTAAATGCTCCATTGGCTACATTTGCACAACAGCAAAACGATATGAAAATACAAAAGAATATAACACAATATCATATATATCAAAAAAAACAAAAGAATATTGCTCCTGAAAATTATATACCTGTTTTGATGTATCACCATTTTGAAAGTGGAGAAGTAGAACCAGGTAGTGGAGTGATTGTAAATATTAATGAGTTTGAAGAACATGTGAAAACATTACAGCAAGCAGGATATACAACTATTTTTTTAAGTGATTTATATTATATTATGAAACAATCTAAAGAGTGCGGAAAACAGCCAGAAATGAATTTGGATAAAAAGTATGTTGTGATTACAATGGATGATGGCTATAAAAGTAATTATGAACTTGCTTATACGATATTACAAAAATATGGCATAAAAGCAAGTATTTCTGTTATCACATCTATGATGGACGAGGATTTTGTATTAGAAGCATGGGAAACCAAAAAAATGAATTGGGGACATCTCAATGAAATGCAAAGCAGCGGTTTAGTAGAAATATGTAACCACACATATGACCATGAGCCGGTAGGTGATAGAATATATGCTGATGTATATTGTTCTGTAAAAAGAGGCGAAGAAATGCTTTTAAAAAATTTGCAGAAAACAAGCGATGTGAAAATATTAACATATCCTAATGGAAATTATAGGAGAGATGTTGCATTGTCTATACAGCATGATTTGGGATACAATTTGCAAATTACTACAAATTTTGATGTGGTAAACAGAAATACAGATATGTTGCAAATTCCTAGAATTACAGTTGATTCTGGTTGTACAGGAGAGCAACTACTACAATTAATAGAACAAGCTGCACAACATACATTTCAAAAAAGAAAAAAAAGTTTTTTTTAAACCAATCGTGGTTGTTGTAATTTGTTTCATTGTTTTATTGTTTCATATGATAAAAATGAATAATACATTGTTTGTTTTATAATTGAGGGGGATATCAATATGGATTCACAAACTATGTTTGATTTGTTTATGAATGGGTCAGGTATGGTTGCTGTAGGCGCTGTAGTTGTTTTAATCATATTATTGATTATAGAAAAAATAAAAAAGAAATAATTATTTTTAGAAAGAGGGTATTTTATTATGAGAAAAAAAATTGTTGCAGGAAACTGGAAAATGAACAAAACACCAAAACAAGCAGCAGAATTATGTGCATTGTTAAAAGACAAAGTAGATACAGATAAAGTAGATGTTGTATTTTGTGTACCAGCAGTGGATATTGCTACAGTAGTAGAAGCAGTAAAAGGTACTCATATTGCTGTAGGTGCAGAGAATATGCATTTTGAAGAAAGTGGCGCATATACAGGAGAAATTGCACCAGCTATGCTTACAGAAATGGGCGTAAAATATGTTGTGATTGGACATTCTGAAAGACGTGAGTATTTTGGAGAAACAGATGAAACTGTAAATAAAAAAGTCAAAAAAGCATTAGAACATGATTTAGTGCCAATTATGTGCTGTGGTGAAACATTGGAACAAAGAGAAATGGGCATTAATATTGAAATCGTTCGTATGCAAGTAAAAGCTGGATTATATGGCTTGAGCGCTGATGATGTGAAAAAAGTAGTAATTGCTTATGAACCAATATGGGCAATCGGTACAGGCAAAACAGCAACAAGTGAGCAAGCACAAGAAGTTTGCTGTGCAATTAGACAAGTTGTAGGAGAAGTATATGGCAAAGAAGTTGCAGAAGAAATCCGTATACAATACGGCGGTAGCGTAAATGGTAAAAATGCAGCAGAATTGTTTGCTATGGCTGATATTGATGGTGGATTAGTTGGTGGCGCAAGCTTAAAAGAAGAATTTGCAAGTATTGTAAATTATTAAAATAATGATATCATACTGAATGTAAAATAAGAAGTTTATTAAAAAAAGGCTTTGACAAAAAACTTTAAATCGCCTATGGCAAACAAAAATTGATTTTTGTAAAAACTTCGTTTTCACTATTGCAAACAGAATGATAATATATTTGTAATCTGAAAATAAGGAGGCTATTATGAGTAAGAAAACAACAGTTTTAATGATATTAGACGGTTTTGGTATCAATGACAAAACAGAAGGCAATGCTATCAGACAGGCAAATACACCTACTATAGATAAAATAATTGAAAAATATCCTTGTGTAAAAGGTTATGCAAGTGGACTTGATGTTGGTTTGCCAGAAGGACAAATGGGTAATTCTGAAGTAGGTCATTTGAATATTGGCGCAGGACGCATTGTATATCAAGAATTGACAAGAATTACAAAAGCAATACAAGATGGCGATTTTTATCAAAATGAAGAATTGCTTAGAGCAGTAGAAAATTGTAAAAATAATGATAGTGCATTGCATTTATTTGGTTTGCTTTCTGATGGTGGCGTACACAGCCACAATACACATTTATATGCTTTACTTCAGTTGGCAAAAAGAAATGGATTGGAAAAAGTATTCGTTCATTGCTTTTTAGATGGTAGAGATACTCCTCCATCTTCTGGTATAGATTATTTGGCACAGTTAGAAGAAAAAATGAGAGAAATTGGCGTTGGTAAAATTGCTACAGTTTCTGGACGTTATTATGCTATGGATAGAGATAAACGTTGGGAACGTGTGCAAATAGCGTATGATGCCATTGTTTCTGGTAAAGGTGTAACAGCACATAGCTCTGAAGAATGTATTAAACAATCTTATCAAAATGATAAAACAGATGAGTTTGTTATGCCAACTGCTATTGTAAATGAAGAAGGTAAAGCAATCGGTAGAATAAAAGACAAAGATTCTATTATATTCTTTAATTTCCGCCCAGACAGAGCTAGAGAAATTAGTAGAACATTCTGTGATACAGATTTTGAGGGCTTTGAAAGAGTAAACGCTCCTAAAGATATTACATTTGTATGCTTTACAGAATATGACGTTACCATTGAAAATAAATTTGTTGCATTTAAACCACAAAGATTGACAAATACATTGGGAGAATATATTTCTTCATTGGGATTGAAACAGTTGAGAACAGCAGAAACTGAAAAATATGCACACGTTACATTTTTCTTTAATGGTGGTGTAGAAGAACCTAATGAAAATGAAGATAGATGGCTTGTACCTTCTCCAAAAGTTGCAACATATGACTTACAGCCTGAAATGAGTGCAATCGGTGTAACAGATGGACTTGTAAAAGCAATCAATTCTCAGGAATATGATTTGATTATTATAAATTATGCAAATCCTGATATGGTTGGACATACAGGTGTGTTATCTGCGGCAATTAAAGCAATAGAAACAATAGATAGTTGTTTAGAAAGAGTATTAAAAGCATTGATTGACAACAATGGACAGATGTTTATATGCGCTGACCATGGCAATAGTGACCAGTTGGTTGATTATACTACAGGTGAACCATTTACAGCACATACTACAAACCCAGTACCATTTATATTGGTAAATTATACAGATGGCATTGGTTTGAGAGAAGGCGGTAAATTGGCTGATATTGCACCTACATTGCTTGATATGATGGATATTAAAAAACCTGCTGAAATGACAGGAGAAAGTTTACTCGTTAGTAAATAAAATTTTGTGCTATTTGATGAAATTATGTATTTTTAGTTGAAAATGAAAAAAAAGTTTGCTAAAATATACCAAGATATGTTATAAATGCAGAAAGGGGCGTATCCTATTATGAAACTAGCTGAAGCATTAATTGAAAGAGCAGAAATTCAAAAAGAAAATGCACAGCTTTTGAATCGTATGACAGGCAATGTTATTGTGCAGGAGGGTGATGTTCCTATAGAACAGCCACAACAATTAATTGCAGAATATGAGAAAAATATGGAACGTCTACTATTTCTCGTACAAAATATCAATAAAACAAATGATGTAACACCATTTGAAAATGGTACAATAGCAGACGCTATTGCAAAAAGAGATTGTTTAAAATCAAAAATTAATGTGTACCGCTCTATATATGAAGTAGCAACAATGAAACAACAACGTTACAATGCAAATGAAATTAAATTTGTAAGGTGTATTGACGCAAAAGCATTGCAACATACTATCAATCAACTTTCTAAGGAGTATAGAGAAATAGATACAAAATTGCAATGTCTGAATTGGAATGTGGATTTGATAGAGAAATAATAAAGTAGATATAAAAGATAAATGCGTAGTACAACCTATCAGGAGGAAACCTGGACTCTTAGAGACATTGGACTTGTGTTAATATCATTAATGTAAAAGTCAAATTGTTACATGGGTACAATGTATTGTGTATTGTAATAACCAGTGCTGGTTTTATCTTTTTGAGGGCGGGCATGGGGACAAATATGTTGTGAAAGTAGTATAATAGTTTATTATAGAAACTATTATCTATCATTATAAAAGCAGTAAAATTTTTAAATAAAGAGGAGGAAAAAGAACATGAAAAGCTATATTGAAATTACTGATGTTCACGCAAGAGAGGTATTGGATTCTAGAGGCAATCCAACAGTTGAAGTAGAAGTTGTAGTAGAAGATAATGTAGTTGGTAGAGCAGCTGTACCTTCTGGCGCTTCTACAGGTGCTTTTGAAGCAGTTGAAATGCGTGACGGCGGTGCTAGATATGTTGGCGCTGGTGTGCAAGATGCAGTAAACAATGTAAACAATGTGATTGCTGATGCAATTATTGGTATGAATGCACTTGACCAGGTTGCTATTGATACAAAAATGATTGAATTGGATGGCACACCAAATAAAGCAAAATTGGGTGCAAATGCTATACTTGGTGTTTCTATGGCAGTAGCAAAAGCAGCAGCTGAAGCATTGAGAATGCCATTATATCAATATCTTGGCGGATTTAATGCAAAAACAATGCCTGTTCCTATGATGAACATTATGAATGGTGGTAAACACGCTGACAATACAGTAGATATTCAAGAATTTATGATTATGCCTGTTGGTGCTCCTACATTTAAAGAAGCATTGAGAATGTGTGCAGAAATTTATCACAATTTGAAAAGCGTTCTCAAAGGTAAAGGTCTTTCTACAGCAGTAGGTGACGAAGGCGGTTTCGCTCCTGACCTTCCAACAGCAGATGCTGTTATTGACTTGATTAAAGAAGCAGTTGAAAAAGCTGGTTATAAATGGGGAGAAGATATTAAAATCGCTATGGACCCTGCTTCTACAGAACTGTATGATGAAAAAGATGGAAAATATCACTTCCCTGGCGAAAGTAAAATGACAGGTAAAGAAGTTGTTAGAACATCTGCTGAAATGGTAGAATTCTGGAAAGCTCTTTGCGAAAAATATCCTATCATTTCTATTGAAGACGGTCTTGCTGAAGAAGATTGGGAAGGCTGGCAGTTATTGACAAAAGAATTGGGCGAAAAAGTACAGCTTGTAGGCGATGACTTATTTGTTACAAATACAGAAAGATTACAAAAAGGTATTGATTTGAAAGCTGGTAATGCTATATTGATTAAAGTAAATCAAATTGGTACATTAACAGAAACATTTAATGCAATTCAACTCGCTAACAGAAACAACATGACAGCAGTAGTATCTCACCGCTCTGGTGAAACAGAAGACGCTACTATCGCTGACATCGTGGTTGCTGTAAATGCTGGACAAATTAAAACAGGTGCTCCTGCAAGAACAGACCGTGTTGCAAAATATAATCAATTATTGAGAATTGAAGAAGAATTGGGCGATGTTGCTGAATACTTGGGATTGAAAGCATGGTTTAATTTACACTAATTAAAATATATAAAAAGCCTCGTTATTTATAACGAGGTTTTTTTGTATCGTTATTTTTATTATAGTAAAAAAAGCTTGATTGCTGTTGCATAAAATGGTAAATTTGTAATAGACAATCACAATAAAGGAGGGAATATTTATGTTACATATGGGTACTATTGTTTCACTTATGTCAGCACTGATAATGGGAGGAGGAGGAAGTACACAGGCAACTATAGTAGAAACACCTGTTATTATGATAGAAAATGAAAAAGCTACACCTATTGATGACCCTGTGGAAGTACCGCCTCAGCCACAACAGAATAATCCATCTGTAGGATATTATGATAGGAAATCATGGTGGTTTAAAAGAAATACAGAAAATACACCACCATCAGCACAACAAGATATTGCTATTTCAAAATATGACGCTTACTATTTGGGTGATACACAAAAGAAAACAATTTATTTGACATTTGATGAAGGTTATGAAAATGGATATAGTGAAAAAATATTAGATGTTTTGAAAGAATATGATGTGAAAGCAGCGTTTTTTGTAACAAAATCTTATATTAGAGATAATACAGAATTGATTAAAAGAATGGTGGCAGAAGGGCATATTGTAGGTAATCATAGCGTGACACACCCTGATATGACTAAATTGACAAATGAACAAATTGAAAAAGAAATTGTAGAGTGTGCAGAGTATTTTAAAGAAGTGACTGGGAAAGATATGCCTCACTTTTTTAGACCACCTGAAGGTGTGTATAGTATACATTCATTGGAACAAACACAGGCATTGGGATATAAAACAATATTTTGGAGCTTTGCCTATGGTGATTGGGATGTGAATAATCAGCCTGGTAAACAAGCGGCATATGATATGGTTATGAACAATTATCATAATGGTAGTATTATGCTTTTGCACGCAGTTTCGCAATCTAATACAGAGGCATTACCTGATATTATAAAAAGTTTGAGAGAAAAAGGCTATACATTTATGAGTTTAGAGGACTTGCCATAATGAGTGATATAAAAAATGTGGTGTGTGGAGAGGAAAGTAATATGTCTAAAAAATGTGTAAAGCCTCAGATTAGGTTTGCTGGTTTTGATGAGGAGTGGGAAAGACGGAAGTTGGGAGAAGTAGTTCAGATAACAATGGGACAATCACCTGATGGAAGCACATATTCTAATATTCCAAGTGATTATATTCTTGTTCAAGGGAATGCTGATTTGGAAAATGGTTGGGTAAAGCCAAGAGTTTGGACGACACAAGTAACAAAACAAGCAGAAGCTGGAGATTTGATAATGAGTGTACGAGCACCAGCTGGTGCAATGGGAAAAACCGCTTATAATGCAGTAATTGGGCGTGGTGTTGCAGCAATTAAAGGTAATGAATTTATTTACCAATTACTTGTCAAAATGGATGAAGAAGGTTATTGGAAGAAAGATTCAACTGGCTCAACATTTGAATCTCTCAATTCAGAGAGTATACGAAATGCAGAAATAAAACTACCATCAGCAGGTGAACAAAAGTATATTGGAGAATATTTTGAACAATTAGACCGCCTTATTATACTTCATCAACGAAAATATGACAAGCTAGTGAATATTAAGAAATCTATGCTTGAAAAAATGTTTCCCAAAAATGGTTCAAATGTTCCAGAAATTCGTTTTAAGGGGTTTTCTGGTGATTGGGAATGGCAGAAGTTTAACGAAGTGTTTGATTGTACTATACCCAACAACACACTGCCTCGTTCAGAACTGAATTATGAAAGTGGTTTAGTAAAGAATATTCACTATGGTGATATTCTTATAAAATATGGTGCTATTGTAGATGTTCAAAATGATGAAATACCCTTTGTGACAGGAAAAAATAGCGATGATTTCAAGGGTGCATTATTACAAGATGGTGATATTATTATTGCTGATACAGCGGAAGACGATACAACAGGGAAAGCCTGTGAAATAAACAATTTACAGGGTCTAGATGTTGTGTCAGGATTACACACAATGGTATGCCGTCCTCGTAATAAAATGGCATTGGGCTATATTGGTTATTACATAAATTCAGATGCTTATCGTTTCCAAATTTTTCCACTTATGCAGGGTATTAAAGTTTTATCTTTAAGTAAAACTAATATACAGAAAACAATGGTGAGTTATCCAACAAATATGGCTGAACAGCAGCAAATTGCAAATTATTTCCGTAACCTAGATAAAATTATCACACTTCATAGATGTAAATTAGAAAAACTGAAAAATATGAAAAAAGCATGTATGGAAAAGATGTTTGTTTGAATTATTTATAAAGTCTTTTTTTGTGAAGTCTGTATACACTTGCAAAATTTTGGGGAAAACTTTGTTTTACTATATGCAAACAGAAATTTATTGATAGAATGAGAAGGGAAAAAATCCCTTCTTTTTTTATGTTTTGATAGCATTAAGTAATATGTAATAGTATGAATAAAACAAAAGAAAAAGCTATAAAAATAACAGCAAATGCTGTTAACTCTAAAAAACAAGTAAAATAATATGACGAAAAAAGTAATATTTTTGTATAAAAAAAAAGGTACAAGCAGACAGGCTTTGACAAATTTTTTTTAAAAGTCATGTTATATTGTGTATATCCTAAAACGCAGCAAGGAGGTAACAAAAAAATGCAGTATCTTTTTAATGATGACAGCAATTTATATAGCGCTGTTGGGGAGGAGGATAATATTACCATTCCCTCCCATATTAAACAAATAGGCTCTATAGAAAATGATATTAAAATATATGTAGAAGATTATGTATATACCTATTTGTATCAATATGCTAGAAGCGGAGGAAATAAAGAAAAACTTGCCGCTTTGGCTGGAAAGCGCATTGTGATAGATGGACAGCAAAATATTATTATTAGTGGTGCAATACAAGCTAAAAATACAAAAGAACAAAAAGGCGTGGAAAGTTTTACAGATGAAACATGGGAATATATCAATGAACAAATGCAGCATTATTTTAAAGGACTGTGTCTTGTGGGGTGGGTACATACACAACCTAGTTTTGGCACTTTTTTAATGGCAAAAGATGAAACATTCCACAAAGAATATTTTAAAGAACCGTGGCAGGTATTGTTTGTCATAGATTCATTGGACAAGCTGGATACCTTTTTTATACATAATGCAGAGAAAACAGGATTGCGTCCTGCAAAGGGATATTTCATTTATTATGAAAAAAATCAAGAAATGCAGGAATATATGCTGGAAAATAGCCTGGTGCGCCCACGGTTGGAAAAACAAACAGAAAATATTGCAGAAGAGAAAGGAGAAGATGGTACACAAAAGAAACGCCCTACACAAGAACAAAGAATGGACGCCGCAAAAGAAATTAGACGTGTATTGAAAAAAAGGGCGAAAGAAGCAGAAGAAGAAAACCGCAGCAGATTAACCATGCTTGCTGGTGTCAGCAGTATATTATGTATTGCTTGTCTTTTTATGGGGGTTAGTTTGTTGAATAATATCAGTAGAGTCAGAAAGCTGGAAACAGAAATTGCTACTGTGCAGAGTTCTTACTATGCTATGGCGGAACAGCTAGAAGAAGCGCAAACACAAATGGTATTTGCAGCACAAAGAGCAGAACAACAACAGCAGGAACAACTGAAAAGAGAGGCAGAGGAAAAGGCAGCACGACAAAAACAGGAAGAAGAACGAAAAGCCGCAGAAGAACAAAAAAGAAAAGCGGAAGAAGAACAAAAAAATAGTATACTTTCTAGTTATGTTGTGGAAGAAGGGGACAGCCTCGGGTATATCAGCAATAAATTTTATGGGACAAGCGCAGGCATAAAAGACATTATGCAGGCGAATGGTATAAACGACAGTAATAAAATTATATGCGGGCAAACACTGGTGATACCAAAAAGGTAAAAAGGTGGAGATAGAAGAAAATGGACTTCTATCTCCTTCTGTTTTTGTGTATTTTTTATAATATTAAACAGGAACAAATTTGACATGCATGACTTTACCTATTACACGTACACGATTTTGTTCTTCTCCTGAAAAAATATAAGAAGAATATGCAGGATTTTCGGGTTGTAAAACAAGTATGTTTTCTTTTTTTAATATTCGTTTTAGTGTAGCAGATTCATTATCTATTACAACAACAGCAATATCACCGTTTTCTACATCAGATTGCTTTCTTACCAGTACAATATCACCATCATGTATGCGGGCGTTAATCATACTATTTCCTTCTACACGAATATAAATATAATCATAACAAGTGTTTAATTCTGATATGTCTATGGATTCGTAACCTTCTATATAGTCTTCTGAAAAAGTAGGGTTTCCTGCATGAACAGAACCAATTATAGGTAGTTTGACAATAGTGTTGTTTTTTGGTAAATTTTCGCTTTGTATGTAACCACATGATATGAGTAGTTCTTCATAGGGAACAATGTTACTGGCTATGGCTTGAAGTAGACGAGGAGAGGGTGGTCTGTCCAATTTTAAATTGAGATATTTTGATAGATATGTACGGTTAAAACCTGTTTGCTCTGAAAATTCTGTTGTTGTTTTGCCATTCATTAGTTTAATGAGTTGTTCTCTAAAAAGGTTTTTTTGAAACATAAATTTTGCTACTCCTTTCTTTATTATGCTGTTAATGGTATGTATGGTATTCTATTGATATAGATATTTGCATATACATTCGATTTTACTGTTAATAGTGTAACATGATACTACAAAAAAGGCAAATATATCAAGTGTTGTTTTTTATTGACAAAGAACATATGTACTGATATTATAAAAGTGATATATATAATAAATGGGTCTATTGTAAGGAGTGTGCTATGATGAATATGTGAAAAAAATTAACGATGTAAAAAGAGGAGTATATTATTATGAAAGAGAAGGCGAAAAATAATGTTACAAAGGAGGAAAGACGGCAAATGAAACAAAAACTGTTTAGATGGGGAAGAACAGTTGAATTTTGCAAAAATAAACAAAGAGAAATTGAAAAATTACAAATGATAATAAAAAATTATTTAATGCTGGAACAAAATGTACCTTTTTTGGGGAAAAAAGATGCAGATTGTTTTAAAGAGGCAAAACAATTATATGAAATGGAAGTGAAAAAAATGGAGGAATATATTTCTAAAGAAATGAAACAGTATTCTGAAATGGAAAGATATATAGAACAGTTGAATTATGATGAACAAATGTTTTTGAAATTGAGATATCAAAAAGGGCATCAATATGACTATATTGCATTGAATACACATAAAAGCAGAGCAAAATGTTTTCGTGACCATGATTTGATATTGGATAAATTGATATTGATTTGTAAAAAACAAATCGTTGCTGCGTAATCATAATAGTTTGTAATTATAATTGTTCCTTTCTTATATACCTGTCAAATAAAGCAATTACTGTGATATATTCTATTTATTTTGTATATAAATTTCACAAATCAAAATATAAAAATAAAATATTAATATTATATTTTATAGTGCTGTTATAGTACACACTGTATATTTATAAAATATAGTTATGTTTGTTTTGCTCAAAATATTATTTTTATTAAAATATGTATTTTTGAGACTTTTTGAGATTTTTTGATTAGTATGATACATAACATAAGGAGGGAATTTTAATGAAAGAAAATTTGAGTAAAAAAGAAATTGTGTTTTGCCGCCTTAAAGCAGAAGGAAAATCAGATATTGAGGCGGCAGAACAAGCTGGATTGTTAAAACAAACAGGAGAAAAATTGTCTAAACAAGAACGCATACAAAAAGAAATTATGAAGCAGTTGAAAGAAAAAAAGAAACAAAATATTGCTGATGATGAAGAAATATTGCAATTTTTAACAAGCGTCATGAAGGGAGATGCTTATATTGAAAAAAGCGATTCTATTATGAAAGACAGAATGAAAGCAGCAGAATTGTTGGGGAAAAGACAAAATACTTTTGAACAGCCAGAATTGAAAAATGATGCTGTGATTATTGTAGACGATATTGTTAAAGGGAAGTACTGAATATGACAGAAAATAAAATTCAGCTTTCTTCACTCATTGCAGAACCATTTTATAATGTACATAAAAGTATTTGCGAAGAAAAACATACACACTATTGGCTGAAAGGTGGTAGGGGAAGCACCAAATCATCATTTGTATCATTGGAAATTGTGTTAGGTATGATGAAATATGAACAGGCTAATGCTGTGATATTGAGAAAAATTGGTATTCATTTGAAAGATAGTGTATTTGAACAAATATGGTGGGCAATTTCTATATTGGGTGTGGAAGAACAATGGGAAGGCAAAACATCATCACCCTTGGAAATTACTTACAAAAAAACAGGACAAAAAATATTGTTTCGTGGGGCGGATAATCCTAGAAAAATAAAATCTATAAAATGCCGAAAAGGATATATTAAATATATATGGTATGAGGAAACAGATGAATTTGCTGATATTTCTGAAATTAGAAATATTAATCAGTCTTTAATGAGAGGCGGTAAAAAATTTGCTGTGTTTTATACTTATAATCCCCCTAAAAGTAAAAAAAATTGGGTGAACAGAGAAAGTGAAAAACAAAGAGAAGATAAATATATACATCATAGCACTTATCAAAAAGTACCCCGTGACTGGCTGGGAGAACAGTTTTTTTTAGAAGCGGAACATATTAAAAAAATGCAGCCGAATATATATCGCCATGAATATATGGGAGAAGCAATAGGAACAGAAGGAACAGTATTTCAAAATGTAGTATTGAGGGATATTACAGAAAAAGAAATTGCAACATTTGATAATGTTTCAAGAGGTTTGGATTGGGGATATGCAGTAGACCCATTGCATTATACAGTCAATCATTATGATAAAACAAGAAAAAGACTTTATATCTATTTTGAAATACAAAAGACTGCATTGAGCAATTATAAAGCATATGAAATGATAAAATGTGAAAATGTGCAAAATGGTTTGATTGTCGCCGACAGTGCAGAACCAAAATCTATTGCAGAAATGCAAAGTTATGGTTTGAGAATGATAGGAGCAAAAAAAGGTCCTGATAGTGTGAATTATGGTATAAAGTGGCTGCAAAGTTTGGAGCAAATTGTTATTGATGAAAAAAGATGCCCACAAACTGCAAAAGAGTTTGTGGAGTATGAATTGGAAAAAGATATTGATGGTAGTTGGAAATCAAAATTTCCTGATAAGTGTAATCATGCTATTGATGCCGTTCGTTATGCTAGAGAGTATGATATGCGTATGGTAAAAGTAACATAGTATCGTATTTAAAAAATTATTGTAAAAAGAACTTTCACAATAGCATGAAACAATACAGAAAGGAGGGAAAAAATAAATGTATATTACAGAAATAGAATTGATGAAACAAAAATTGAATGCTGCTCACAAAGGAAATGAAAGCGAATTGATTAAAGAAATGATTACAGATGATATGAACAGCTCTATAAAAAAAGAAATGCTGGAAGGAGAAAAATATTATTGCTGTCAGCATGATGTGCTACAAAAAAATTTTTCTGTAAAACATTTTTCTGAAACATATCAAACACCAGAAGGAAAACAGGAGGAAAGAATGAAATTGCTTTCCAATCCTAATAGGAGTAATCACCATGTAGTGTGTCCTTTTCATCATGTACTTGTGGAGCAAAAGGTTTCTTATTTGGTGGCAAAAGAACCAAGTATATTGGTAAAAGGAGAAAATGATGCACATACACAAAAATATGAAAAGCAATTATCTGAATTGGCTGATGAAAAATTTAATGGCGTTTTATATGAATGGATTGTTGGTGCATCTAATAAAGGTGTGGAATATGTTCATGTGTATTATGATAAAAATGGAAAACTACAATATTGTGTTGTGCCAGCAGAAGAATTGATAGTATTTTATGATTCTGTAAATAAAAGAGAAATAGAACAGGTAATTCGATATTATTATTTTAATATTGTGGAAAATGGTAAAGAACAAGCAGTAAAAAAAGTGGAATGGTGGACAAAAAATGATGTGACATATTATATAGAAAAAAGTGACGGAACTTACCAAAAAGAACAAAATCCAACAGGACACTGGACAATTATTAAAGAAAATATGGAGGAAATAGAAAAAGAACAACATGGCTGGGGAAAAGTGCCTTTTATAGCACTTAGAAATAACAGCAAAGAATTGTCTGATTTGAAAATGATAAAGGGCTTAATAGATGCTTATGACTTGATTTGTAGTGAAGGTACAAATAGTTTATTAGATTTGGTAGATTTGTATTGGGTGATTGCAGGGTATGGCGGAGAAACAGCAAGCGCTATAGCAAAAAAATTACAGGTAAACAGAGCGGTGCAGATATCGGATTCTTCTGGAAAAGTGGAAACGAAACAAGTACATTTACCTATTGAGGGTAGAATACAATGGCTAAAATTGTTGAGAAAAGATATATTCCATTTCGGTATGGGCGTGGATACAGACAGCGAAAATTTGGGAAATGCTCCTAGTGGCGTATCTTTAAAATTTCAATATGCTATGTTTAATTTGAAAATTAATGGTATTGTGCCTGAAATTAAAAAATCTTTAAAACAATTATTTTGGTTTTTGCTGGAAGACTGCAATAGAAAAAATGATACCGATTATAATGTGAACAGCATAGATATCAAATTGAATTTAAACAGCATTACTGATGATATGGAAATGGTGAATATGATTACAGCATCAAAAGGCATTGTGAGCGAAAAAACATTACTTGCACAACATCCATTTGTACAGGATGTAAATAGTGAAATACAAGCCGTTTGGCAGGAAAAAGAAAGGGTGATAAATTATGATACAGATGAACAGACAGGACAAGCAGGAAACCATAAATCAACAGCAGTATCAGCAAAAGATGATGGAATGGAATCATGAAAAAGAAGAGCTCGAAAAAATGTATCATGAAAAATTGAAAAAATATGTTATAGAGTGCTTTTTGAAACAACAAGGAGCAAGAAATACAAAGGCATTGCTTGCTCTGATAGATTTAGAAAGTATTACATTGAATGATGATAATACTTTGGAAGGGCTGGATATCAAACAGTTGAAAAAAGAAGTGCCTTATCTTTTTGAGGAACAAAGTGAAAACAAAAAAATAGAGGGTACTGGTTATCAATCTACTAATAAAAAAGCAGATAAAAAAAGTGATATAGCAAAACAATTTGAACAGGCATTAATGAGAAGATAATAAAATATAATTAAAGGAGAGGTATAATATGAGTATTAATACAATAGAATATGCAAAAATATTTATGAAAGCATTAGATGAACAGTTGATTGCAAAAGCAACAAGTGGCTGGATGGAACAAAATAGTGGTCAAATACAGTATACTGGAGGAAATGAGGTTAAAATACCAAAATTACAATTAAATGGTTTGGGAACATATGATAGAGATAATGGTTTTGTGCAAGGTGCTGTAACATTGACATATGAAACAAGATTGATGACACAAGATAGAGGTAGAACATTCCAAATTGATGCTATGGACGTGGACGAAACAAATTTTGCAGCAGTTGCTGGCGATGTTATGGGACAATTCCAAAAAACAAAAGTGATACCTGAAATTGATGCATATCGTTATAGCAAAATTGCAGAATTGGCTGAAGATATGAAAAAGGTTTCTTATTATCACCCAGTAAAAGATACTATTGTTGAAAAATTGCTTGAGGAAATTACAATCGTAAAAGATATTGTGGGAGATGAAAATCAAATTATTATTACAATGTCTTCTAAAACAGCAAATTTATTGGATATGGCAAGTAATCATATGCTGGAAACAGGTACATTTCAACAGGGAAATGTGACATTGAATGTGAAAAATATTGACGGAAGCCCTATTATTAGAGTGCCTTCTGCTAGATTGAAAACAGCATATCAATTTTTTGATGGTACTACAACAGGTGAAACAGAAGGCGGTTTTGAACCAACAAGTGATGCAAAAGATATTAATTGGATTATTGCTGTAAAAAATGCCCCTATTGCAGTTTCTAAAACAGATGTGACAAGAATATTTGACCCTATGACAAATCAAAAGGCAAATGCTTGGAAAATTGATTACAGAAAATATCATGACTTATGGATTACTGACAATGCTATGGATGGTATTTATGTCAATATTGATGGACAAGCACCAACTACAAAAGGGGAATAATATATGGAGCAACAATATGATATTGTGAGTGTAGAGGGTATTTGTGAAAAAATAAAACAAATACGAAAATATGATGATGAACAACAATGTGAAAAATATGATGTATTGCTTTTTGCTTGCCAAAGAAGTATGGACATTGTGAAAGCATATTGCAATATACAACAAATACCCATTGCATTGGAAAATGTTTGTGTTGAAATGAGTATGTTGCTTTTTGATAATGAAAATTATGAGCAATCACACAAAAATACTGCTATTAAAACAATACAAGAGGGTAATGTTTCTATTACATATCAAAATGAAAGCAATGCTTGGAAAGATAATAAAAAAGAATTGCTGAAGGGATTTTCTGAAGAATTAGATAAATTTCGCTGTATGAAATGGTGATTCCATAAAAATAGTTGCATGATAAGAAATGCTGCATTGTTTTATGATTTATTTCGGTTGGTGCTAAATGTTTATTGTATATATTTAGCACCCCTGAAAATTTTACTTTTGTGAACGCATATTTAAAAGCTTAAACGGGAGGGGATATCATAGAAAATATTAAAAAAGATATTGAACGTTTTTTTGAACAAAAGTGTTTTGTGACAGTATGGCAACAACAAAAAATGGATTGGGGAGAAACACTTATAACAGAAAAAGAACAAATAACAGAAATGCCTTGTAGACTTTGTAGAAATGTAAAAACAGCAGTGAAAAATGATGTTTTACCATTAGAAATAATGTATGATGCAATATTGCTATTTCCAAAAGAATATGTAATATCAGCAGGAAGCAAAATAGAAGTGGAACAGCAATATAGTGAAAATTTAATATTTTATTGTGCAGGAGAAATGGTTGACTATAGCACACATAATGAAATTGCTTTAAAAAGAGAAAGTATATCATAAGGAGGTGCAATGTGGAAAAGGGAGTTTTACAAATATTAAAAGAAATGGTAATAAAGGCGATTGAAAAACAATTTCCAGACAGCACTGTATATGGTGAAGAAGTTCCTCAAAAAGGAAGTGCAAATTGCTTTGGTGTTACAATAAAATCTGTGGAGCAAAAACCACTTTTAAAAGGCAGACGTGAACAATGGATTACAATTTGTGCAGAATATAAAAATCAAACACAAAAAAGAGTAAAATTGCAGTCTACTCAAAATGCTGAAATGCTTTATGATGTGCTGTCATTGGTGGGAGAAAATGAAAATCAATTTTTATCTGTAAAAATGTACCACAATATCACTGAAAAAGGATTTTGCTTTTATGCCATTTATTATGTGCAGATTATGCCTATTGTTATAGAACAAAAAATGAAAAGACTTGAACATAATGGAAATAAAGTTGTGGGATATTAATATTGTATAAAGGAGTATGGAATAAAGTGGAACAAAATGTATTTACAAAACAACAGTTTTTGCAAAGCAAAAATTTAATTTGCAGCAAAGATGTAATTAATGCTGTATTGAAAGAGAATAGGCTTTATAGCAAAAAAGAAGCTGAAAAAATAATAAAAATGTATTTAGAGGGAACAACAGCAAAGAAAGGATGATGTATTTATGGCATTAGGAGGAGGTACTTATTTAGTACAAAATAAAATATTACCAGGAGCTTATATTAATTTCGTATCACAACCCAGAGCTATGGGAACATTGGGAGAAAGAGGTACTGTTTGTATAGCATTAGAATTGGATTGGGGACAAAATGGTATGGTGGCAGTACAAGCAGAAGATTTTCAAACAGAATCACAAAATATATTTGGATATGACTATATCCATGAAAAAATGAAACCTCTAAGAGAATTGTTTTTGTATGCTAAAAAAGCATTGATTTATAGATGCAACAGCGGAGAAAAAGCAGCAGCAACAATAGGACAATGTAATATACAAGCTGTATATGGTGGTACAAGAGGAAATGATATTAAAATTGTGATTTCTAAAAATGTAGATGATGATACTGCATTTGATGTAAAAACATATTTGGATTTGATATTACAAGATACACAAACAGTGAAAACAATAGAAGAATTGAAACAAAATACATATGTTACATTTAGTGGAAATGGAACACTTGAAGTAAATGCAGGAATCAATTTGACAGGTGGCACAAATAAACAAGTGACTGGTAATGATTATGCTGATTTTTTGGAAGAAGCAGAAAAAGAAAATTTTAGTGTTTTGGCTTATGCTGGTGAAGATGATACTACAAAAGGACTGTTTACTGCATTTACAAAAAGAATGAGAAATGATGAAGGTGTGAAATTTGTTACAGTGCTTTTTGATTATGCTAAAGCAGATTTTGAAGGCGTGATTTCTGTTACAAATGAAACAGAAGAACAAAAAACAGCTCTTGTTTATTGGACAGCAGGTACACAGGCAGGTGCAGAAGTTAATCAAAGTATTACAAATAGAATATATAATGGCGAATATCATGTAAAAGCAAAATATAAAAAATCTAAATTTGTAGAAGGATTGCAAAAAGGTGAGTTTTTATATTATGAAGATGGCGACGATATTAGAGTATTGAGAGATATCAATACATTTACATCTTTTGAAAGTAATAAAAATAGTGATTTCTCAAGTAACAGAGTAATTAGAGTGCTTGACAGTATTGCAAATGATGTTGCAAGAATATTTAGTGTATATTATTTGGGAAAACAAAGTAACAACGATACAGGGCGCAATTTGTTGAAAGCTGAATTGATACAATATCATGAACAATTAGAAAGTATTGAGGCAATAGAGGGATTTGTACCTGAAGATATTATTATTACACAAGGAACAGAAAAACAAGATGTTGTGGTATATGAGAAGGTACGTCCAACAGATGCTATGGAAAAATTGTATATGAAAGTAGAAGTTATATAAATTAAGGAGGTTTTAATATGGCGTATTTAAGAGCAAAAGATACCATTAATGGTGCATTGGGTACTTGCTTTGCTTTAATTGATGGTAATCGATATGAAATTATGCAGGCAAAAAATGTAGAGGCAAAAGTAGAAAAAACAAAATCTGAGATTCCTATATTGGGGCTGACATCAAAACAACATAAAGCTGGAGGCTGGAAGGGTACTGGAACAATGGAGGTATATTATGTTTCTAGTTTGTTCAGACAGGTTATGATGGAATATATGAAAAATGGAAAAGATACTTATTTTGAATTACTTGTGACAAATGAAGACCCTACAAGCGAAACAGGTAAACAAACTGTACTTTTAAAAGGTGTTAATATTGACAGTATGCTTATTACAAAATTAGATGTGGAAAAAGAAGCATTAGACGAAACATTGAAATTTACATTTAATGATGCAGATTTGCTGGAGGTTTTTGAAGAATTAAATCAAGCACAATAATTAAAAAGCTCTATTTATTTTTAAATATTGAATTTGAATGATATTTTTGATGTGTAATGTCCTCCATATTGTGATATGGGGGACATAGCATTATCTATTTTAAAATATGGAAAGGAAAATAACATTGAAGGCATTTTATAAACAAAATAGAAAAGATATACAACATAAAAAAATAGTGATTTCAGAAAGATTTCGTGATGAAAACGAAAAGGCAATAGTATGGGAAATTAGACCGCTTATGCAAAAAGAAAATGAAATGATATTAAAAAAATGCAGAATGATGCAAAAAGGAATACAGCAATATGATTATGAAGTAATGGTATTGGCGGAAAGTGTTGTATTTCCAGATTTGAACAGCATAAAACTACAAAATAGCTATCATGTGGCTGGAAAAGAAGCACTGCTTTTGGAAATGCTTACACCAGGGGAATATCAAAAATTGAAAACAACTGTAGAACAATTATTATAAAAAGGAGAATACTATGTATCGATTTTATTTAAAACAAAATGGACAGCAGATATTATTGCCTGTAGCACCTTCTGAAATGATAACAAAAGTAGAAGGCGAAAGCGAAAAAATAGAACTGGTTGATATAGGAGAAGGTAGTATATTGAAAGATATTGGTTTAAGAAGAATTTCTTTTACTGTGCTTTTACCTGCTGTACAGTACAGTTTTGTGCAGACAGAAGGCGTTTTTCAACAGCCTATATTTTTTTTAAATCAATTTCGACAGTACAAAATGAGCAAAAAACCTGTAAGTTTAATTGTATTTAGAAAACTGGCAGATGGTACAGAATTGTTTAGTGGTAATATGGAAGTCTCATTTGAAAAATATACTGTACTGGAAAGAGGAGGAGAACAAGGAGATTTTTGGGTGGAAATTAATGTAAAAGAATATCGTAAAATTAGTTCTGTGACATACAAAGTAGAACAAAATCAAACACAAACTGTTTTGGAACAGATGGGGGCGAAAAGAGAAGGAAAAGATATTCCTAATACTTATGTTGTTAAAAAAGGAGATTCTCTTTGGAAAATTGCTCAAACAATGCTCAATGATGGCAGCAGATATAAAGAAATTGCAGAAAAAAATAATATTGTAAATCCTAACAAAATACAAATAGGACAAATATTGCGTTTGGAGTGATACTATGTCAATTAAAATGTTTATTGAAAATAATGACAAAATATATAATGCAACAAATTTATTGCAGGGAGAAGTGATTATTGAAAAAAGTATAATGGGAAGTTGCGGGAAATTGGTATGTTCTATTGTAAGAGACGGTATGATACAGTTTGTAGAGGGAAATCGAATACAATTTTTTGTAGATGATAAATTGTTTTTTTCAGGTTGGGTGATGAAAAAAACTAGAACGTCAAAGCAAATTATTACTGTAACAGCATATGACCAATTTTTTTATTTAATTAAAAACAAAGATACTTATGTGTATTACAACAAAAAAGCATCTGAATTGATACAAATGATTGCAAATGATTATGGATTGCAAACAGGTGCAATTTGTGATACCGCTTGGCAGATACCCCAAAGAATTGAAGAAGGACAAACACTTTGGGATATGATAAATACAGCACTACATTTAACACAAAAAGAAACAGGAAAAGAATATTTTTTTTATGATGAATGTGGAAAAATTACATTAAAACAAAAAAATGATATGGTAACAAATGTAGTGTTGCAGTGTGACGGCAGTATACAAGATTATATTTATACTACTGATATTTCTGAAGATAGTTATAATGGTATACAGCTATTTCAAGCAGGAAGACTCGAAACAGAAAAATTATCTTATAGAGATGAAAAACAAGAAGAAATTAAAAAATGGGGAAGATTACTTTATTATCAAAGAGTTGACCACAGATTGACACAATATGATTTAAAAGCAATAGGTGATACCATATTATCACAAAAATGTCGTGTGAAAAAAAATTTGATATTAAAACAAATTTTGGGAGAAGTGATATTGATACCCGGAAATTCTATATTTATTGAATTACCTGAACTTGCTGAAATTAGTTTAAAAGGTATGTATATCAT
The DNA here is from genome assembly GCA_041223565.1 of Lachnospiraceae bacterium 46-61. Taxonomy (GTDB): domain Bacteria; phylum Bacillota; class Clostridia; order Lachnospirales; family Anaerotignaceae; genus Coprocola. Next base: position 266,096 of record JBCLQL010000004.1, on the reverse strand, counting down.
TGAAAAATGTGTATACCGCTTTTTTAATGGAGGGCATCAATCGGATTTTTATATTAGAATGGAGGAATCAAATTGAAAGAAGAACAATATATTATAGAACAAAAAGAAATTGTAATATCAAATAGATTTGTTGGAGAAAATGGACAAGCTATTGCATGGAAAATAAAAGCACTGAAAGAAAAAGAACATCAGAAAATTAAAAAAAGAGAAAATGAACAAATAGAACAATATTGGGGTAGATTTTGCGCAAATTGTGTTGTTGTGCCTAATTTGAATGATGAGGAGCTTTTAAAAAGTTATGGCTGTCATAGTGCAGATGAAGTATTAAAAGAAATGCTTACTATGGGAGAGTATATGATACTTTTAAAAACGGTAAGAGAACAAAATTGCTTTGAAGACAGAAAACAAAATATCAAAAATGATATAAAAAAGCAATAAAGGAGGGCATAGATGAAGCGGATTATGCTTACTATGTTCTCCGACATTTTCATATATTGCCAAGTCAATTTTTTCATTTGGATTTGATAGAAAGAATGTTTATAGAATGTGTTGTGGATTTGGAATTGGAACAAAAGAGGTGATGTATGTTGTTTTTATATTATACAAAAATACTTTTGGAAAGGGAAAAGCAATATGAATTTTTTTGGAATTGGTATCAACAACAGCAGATACAAAATAAAACAAATATATGGCAAAACAAAACACAATATGAATTTACTCAAAAGCATTTTAAAAGCAATATTTATGATGATAATACTATAAAAAAATTAAACCAATATAGTGAATATAATAAACAAAATAAATATATTCAAAATGATAGTGCTTTTCAAAAAAATAATGCTTTATCAGAATATCATAAAAATCAGCACAAAACTACAAAACAATATCAACAGCAAATACAGCAAACACAAAAACAATATGAATATCAATATAAACAAATTGACAATAAACAAAAACAGCAACAATTACAAAACCAAACAATACAACAATATGAAATGCAAAAACAATATCATATTCAAAAAAGAAATGAATATCAAAAACAAAATATTTGGCAAAAACAAAATCAACATATCAATAATCAAAAAAATGAATATAAACAAGAATATTTTATATTACAACAAAATGAAAACAAAAAACAACAATATATACAAAAAAATAAACAGAAAATACATGATATTAAAAAAAATACAATGCAATATGATTTTTGGAAATATTATTATGACTTTTTAAAATGTGATGCAAATGACAAAACACAATATGATTTTTGGAATATAGAAAATATTTTAAAAAATCAGTATGAACAAATAACAGATAATATTATATTAAATGATAATAATATGACACCAGTAAAACAATATACAGAAAAAATAATCAAAAATAATATACTTTTTGCTCCATATCAAAAACAAAATATTTGGCAAAAAGAAAGTGATATACAAAAAAAAGAACAATATGACACAGTGAATACAGAAGTGATACAAAATATTGTTCAAAATAGTTTGAATGAAAAACAAATACAATATCAGAAAATGCAATATGAACAACAACAAAAACAAAGTATTGATGAAGAAACATTATTTTTACATATTACAGAAAAGTTGTTGGAACAAAGAGAGAGAAGTTTGAGAGGAAACAGCTTTAAAATATAATTGTTATCAATAGAAATGGAGTGAAAATATGCTAGAGGCAGTGAAATTGCTTGCTTATGATGTTTTACAACAAGAAAATTTAACAGATATTTGTTATGGTACTGTGACAGAAACAGAACCTCTAAAAATTGTACTAGAGCAAAAATTGGAATTAACAGAATCTTTTTTAGTGCTTTCACAAAATGTAACAAAACATACTATTAATTATAGTATGAGAAGAAAAGATAGTGATGAAAATTGGGTACATTATGAAATGATAGTAGAAAAACAGCTCAAAAAAGGAGAAAGAGTGATACTTATAAAAATGACAGGAGGACAAAGATATGTTGTAATTGACAGAGTGGGAGAGGAGATGACAGAAAATGAAACTGATACCGGAAACACAAATGACAATGAATGATAATATTGTAATACAAACTATACCAACATTAACATATCGTGTGCAAAGAGAAAAAGAAATTGTATCAGGAACATTAGAAGAACTGGAAGCTATGAAACAAGCAGTATTTAAAATATTGTTTACAGAAAGATATCAATATGAAATTTATAATTGGGAATATGGTATGGAATTAAATGACTTATTTGGTAGAGCAAAAAGTTATGTGATACCAGAAATTAAAAAAAGAATTGAACAAGCATTACTTGTAGATGATAGAATAAAAGCAGTAACAGATTTTAAATTTGGAGGCGGAAAAGGCAATTTAGAAGTGAAATTTAAAGTGCATACCATATTTGGTACATTAGAAATAGAAAGGCAGGTTGATATTTAATGTATGAAAGTTATGAGGCATTGATGGAAAGAAAATTAGAACAGGTTAGCCAAAAAAGAGATAGAAGACAAGGCAGTATTATATTTGATGCTATTGCACCCAATGCAGCAGAAACAGCAATATTTTATAGCGATTTGTATATGCTTGAAAATCGTACTTATGGAGATACTGCAACAGAAGAAGATTTGACAAGAAGATGTATGGAAAGAGGCGTATTTAGAAAAGAGGCTACAAAAGCTACTTTTTTGGGTAATTTTGTAGATAAAAATTTAGAAGGTTGCGATATACCCATTGGCACACGTTTTAATTTGGAAGAATTAAATTATGTTGTAATAGAAAAAACAGATACAGAAGGACAATACATATTAGAATGTGAAACAGCAGGAGAGACAGGTAATCAATATTTAGGCGATTTGATACCCATTACTTATTTAAAAACATTGGCAAAAGGAGAACTGATAGAATTGCTTACAGAAGGAGAAGATGAGGAATCAGACGAAAGCCTTAGAAAAAGATATTATAGTAGCTTTAACACAGATGCTTTTGGAGGAAATATAGAAGACTATAAAATAAAAGTAATGGCTTTAAAAGGTGTAGGAGGTGTAAAAGTAACACCTGTTTGGAATGGGGGAGGAACAGTAAAATTAACTGTTGTGGATGGTAATTTTAATGCACCCATAGAAGGAGAAATTGTAAAAATACAACAAGCAATAGACCCACAACAGAGAGGACTAGGCTATGGCATTGCACCAGTAGGACATAAAGTGACAGTGGAGGCAGCAAAAGAAGTAAATTGTACTATTGAAATGACATTACTTTTAAAAGATGCAGCAAACAGAGCAAAAGTTGTAGAAGATATTACAAATGCTATAGAGGATTATTTTAGTAATTTAAGAAAACAATGGGCAGATATGGAGTATTTGACTGTTCGTATTAGCTATTTGGAGTCAAGAGCATTGGATGCAGAAGGCGTGATTGATGTGCAGTATACTAAAATCAATGGTAGTACTCAAAATTATATATTAGAAAATAATGAAATTCCATTTTTGGAAAGTGTGGTGACACTATGAAACAAATGTATGAAAAATATTTACCACCTTTTGTAAGAGATACAAGAGAATTTCAAATATTATCCAATATAGAGGGGGATATATTACAAGAAGAAAAACAGGCAAAACAAAACTTGGAATCTGACCAGTGGATTGTTACAGCAACAGAAAGAGGATTAAACAGAAGAGCAAAATTATTAAATATTGTAAGAGAACAATATGAAAGTTTAGAAGATTTTAGACAAAGAATACTTTTTTTATGGAATCATCACAGTCCATATACTTATTTTCATTTACTGGATTGGTTGGAAGGTATTTGTGAAAAAGATAATGTGGCTGTAGATATGCAATATGATAAATATTATTTGCATATTGAAATTAGATTGATTAAAAAGCAACTACAATATGAAATTAGAAAAACAGTTAGAAAAATGATACCTGCAAATATATTACTTGATGTGACATTAAGATATAATTTATATGGTGAATTGAAACCCTATACACATGGCGATATGAAACAAAAACAATTTCGCTATATTGATTTGAGAGAAGATGATGTTAGATATTGGAAAACAGTATAATATTGTAAGTTAAATCAATGCCTTTATTCATAATGTAAAATATGGATAAGGGTATTGTTTATTTATAATATATAAAAATTGATATTATGGAAAACAATAAAAACAAGGGAGGATTTTGATACACTGATTTTGGAGGTGATAGAAATGTCTGAAACAATATTCGGATATATTCGTGTTTCTACAAAAGAACAAAATGAAACAAGACAAATTATAGCATTAGAAGAACAAGGAGTAAATGCAAAAAATACATTTATTGATTGGCAGTCTGGAAAGGATTTTAACAGACCTGCTTATCATAATATGATTAAAAAATTAAAAGAAGGTGATTTAGTTGTAATAAAAAGTATTGATAGATTGGGAAGAAATTATGAAGATATTATTGAACAATGGAAATTTTTAACAAAAGAAAAAAAGGTTGATATTCGTGTTTTGGATATGCCTTTGCTGGATACAAGTAAAAGCAAAGATTTATTAGGGACATTGATATCTGATTTAGTATTGCAGTTGCTTTCATTTGTGGCACAAAATGAAAGAGAAAATATACGCCAAAGACAAGCAGAAGGTATTGCAGCAGCAAAAGCAAGAGGTATGAAATTTGGTAGACCAGAAAAAAAATTGCCTCAAAACTTTTTATGTATGGTACAAAAATGGCAAAATAAAGAATTATCTGCTTATGAAGTGAGTGCAGAATTGGGTATCAGTACAGCAACATTTTATAGAAAAATAAAAAAAATAGAGCAATACACAAAATAAAATATTGATATGGTTTTGCAGATACTTCTATTACTTCTAAAAAATATTACTACAATATAAAAAATAATATAAAAATTTTTAATTAAAAATGAATGGATTGGTAAATATCAATCGTATTGTATATATATAACAAATCATTTATAATATAGTGAATGGAGGAAATCAATTATGAAAATGAAAATTTTAGCAGGTACAGTAATCGCAGCGTTTACACTGTCATTGGGAGCAATGAGCATTTTAGCTGCAGAATCCATAACAAATACTCCTAATAATAATGTAGTATATCATTATTGTGGAGAGGGATGTCAGTTTATTGATGAAAATGGTGATGGAATATGTGATTATTATGGTATGGGCGGCTGTTATGGAGCAAATCAAGGACAATGCTATGTAGATGAAAATGGTGACGGAATATGTGACTATTATGGTACTACAGGTTGTTATGGAAGACACCAATACTATACAAATGGAAATAGTGGTGGATATTATTATGGTGTGAATGGTAATTATGAAAATAATACAATACAAAACGATACAAACAATACTCAAGTAGATAGCAATTTTGTACCACAAACATATTATAATAATGGCGGCTGGGGAAGACATTGCGGCAGAGGGTGCGGCAGAAGATAAAAACGAGGGAATTTATGAGGAGCGAAAAAGATGTCAATAGAGTAATAGAACAATATTCTGATATGATTCGGCGGCTTTGTATGATACATTTAAAAAATTATCATGATACACAGGACATATTTCAAACAGTATATTTAAAATATGCACTGAGTACTGTTATATTTGAAAATGAACAACACGAAAAGGCGTGGTTTATTCGTGTGACAATAAATGCCTGCAAAGATTTATTGAAAAATTTTTTTCGCACTCATGTTATTTCAATAGATGAAGTAAGCAAACAATTATTTGAATTGTCATCAGATAATATAGATGTTTTAAATGCTGTGCGTTCCCTTCCTCCAAAATATAAAAATGTTGTATATCTTCATTATTATGAAGGATATACTGCTCCTGAAATAGCAAATATACTGCATAAAAATGTAAATACAATTTATACTTATCTAACACGTTCCAAAAAAGTATTATATGAAAAATTGGGAGGTGATGGATATGAATGACAAAATAAAACAAACTTTTGATAAAATTTATGCAGAAGATGAATTAAAAATACAAACAAAGCAATTAATTGTATATCAAACAATCAATTATTATACACGAAAAAATGTAATACGTAGACGTATTGTAAGCGTTATGGCTTGCTTTTTGTTTTTTATAATGGGATTTGGTGGGTATCATTTATATTTTACACAAATGTCAATGATTAGTATTGATATTAATCCTTCTATTGAATTAAATATTAACCGATTTGATAAAGTCATATCAATCAATAGTTATAATGATGATGGTATGAAATTAGCAAATGTTTTAGATATAAAATTTATGAATTATAAAAATGCTATTGATGAAATATTGAATACAGATATCATTACAGAAAATTTTGTAAAAAATGAAACATTATCAATTGTTGTTGTAGGAAAAGATGAACAAAAAAGCAAAGAAATGTATGAAAATATTCAAAATAATATGTCAGAAAATCAAAATGTTTGCTGTGATATGGCTAATTTTAATGAAGTAAATGAGGCACATGAAGTAGGATTATCTGTAGGAAAATATCGTGCTTATATGGAATTACAAAATATAAATGAAAATATTACAATAGATGATATAAAAGGACTTACTATGAGCCAAATAAGAGAGTGTATCAATCAAGAACAGTATGATGAACAAAATGCAAATTGTGAAAATGAGCAACAAAAACATAGTGGAGGAAATGGAAATCAACATAGGCATAGATATAAACATGGTGTAAATTAATAATGATGTCAATATAAATACAAAAAATAAAAATCAATGATATGATAAATATACTATAGGGGAACTTTTTCATTTGTGAAAAGTTCCCCTATAGTATGTTATTATTTTTTATAATTGACTTTCAAAAAACAATTCAACAGCATGATTTGCAATTTGTGCAGTAATACCCCATATTGTATATTGCTGATATTGATAAAATAATTCTGGTATTTTAGGGCGTGCAAAAGTATATTCTTTTCCTTTATAAATGCGCTCATAAGGAAAATCATTTTTTGTATAGGGTGAAAAATAAAGATAATGTATTTCAGGCTGTGTTTGTTTAAAAAAAGTAATGGGTACAGTAAATATTTCTGCTACCTCTTCTTTACTAAAATGAATATCTTTTATATCTACATTAGAAACAAAACCTACAAAAGGTGTGATAATCACGCCAAATGTTGTTAATACAATATCTGTATTTCCAAGTATTGTAATTTGTTCAGGAGATATACCCAATTCTTCATGCGTTTCACGTAATGCTGTTTCAAGAGGTGTTTCGTTATTTTCTTTTCTTCCTCCAGGGAAACTGATGTCACCTGGTTGATGTATTAAATGTTCTGCTCTTTTTGTAAAAAGCATATGAATATCATCATTGATACAAAAAAGCAATATCATAACAGAAGAATAAGAATATTTTGTAATAGGCTTAGGTGTTCTATTTTGGAGTGTATGCTGTATATTTTTTATAAAGTTATATGAATTTTTCATTAAAACACTTCCTTACTATCATATTTAATCTTTGCGTAATTTTACATATTGTGAGGCACTTCTACGACGACTTTCTTCTATAGCAGCATAGTGTTTTTTTGTAGTATTGATGTCGGCATGACCTAAGGCATCAGCGACTAAATAAATATCACCTGTTTCTTTGTAAAGAGACGTGGCGTATGTACTTCTTAATTTGTGAGGAGATATTTTTTTTGAAGGAGATATGATACGAGCATATTTTTTGACAATATTTTGAACAGCACGAATGGTAATTCTTGTGCCTCTATTAGAAAGAAAAAGCGCTTTTTCTTGTTCTGATTTATTTTTTTGGTGTTCTCTTTGTGTGATATAATCAAGCAGTGATTCTTCTACTTCATCATTAAAATAGAGTGTAGATTCATTTCCGCCTTTTCTTGTCACTTTGACACTATTGTTTCGAAAATCAATATCATCTATATCAATACCAACACATTCCGAAACACGCATACCTGTACCTAAAAGAAGTGAAATGAGTGCTAAATCTCTTTTTTGAGCATGAGCAATGTGCGCTTTTTGTTTATTAGACATAGCCTCTGTGTCACAATTTTCTACTAAATCTAATAGATTTGCTACTTCATCTGCTTCCAAACGTATAATTTGTTTATTATGTATTTTGGGGGAATCCACTATTGCGGCGGGGTTACTTTTTACTTTTTGCTTTTTATAAAAAAAGTTATACATAGAACGTATTGCCGACAATTTTCGCGCTTTTCCTTCTGCGTCATTTTGTATATCAATCATTTGTTCTGGACAAAGAGGGTCAGGCTTTTGATAATATGTTAGATATTCTAAAAAGTCCTCAATATCATCTATGGTAATATCGTTCAAACAATCTGGTTTCATATCTTCAAATGCCATACCTTTTAATTTTTTGTGGTGTTGTGTAATATATGTGAAAAATATTTTTAAATCATAGGCATATACAACACGTGTTTTGATAGATGTTGTGTTAGCAATATTTCTAAAAAATTCCCCCAAAAAATAAGGCGATTCTTCCAATATTGCGCGTAGACGTATGGTATTGCTTATTTTTTGTTGCTCATGATAAGTACTCATAAAAATACTTCCTTTCTGAAATAGAATATTGTTTCACACAATTATATAGCTGTATTCACAATATATAAAGTATTTTAAATGAATTGTTATGAAAAAGTAAATAATGCGAGTACAGTATACATAAATGTATTTAAAAATGTACTTTATATTACTTCAAATAGCTATTGTTTGTCAATGTTTTGCTTTGTGTAACAATTTTATATGAACAACGTGAAATAAGTATTTTTTTATGCATATAGTCATATGAATCGTGTATTGTGAAAATTAGTTTTTCCAGCCTTTTATATCAGAACGCTGTATTGCACCAAATATTTTTTGTTGTAATTGATTGTAATTTTTGGAAAGATGATAAAGTAATTCTTTTGTTTCCTGCCTTTTTGTATTGCCGTCTGCTAAACAAGCATTTTTGACAATAGAAATATTGCTTTTTTGTATAAATGATTTAATATCTGATTCAGGTACATATATAAGGGGACGTATAGAATAAATTTGTTTTCTGTCTAAAAAACTTACAGGAGAAAAACAATGTATGCGCCCCTCGTAAAATAAAGACATAATGAATGTTTCTGTTACATCATCTTTATTATGCCCTAAAGCAACTTTATTACAATGTAATTGTTCTGCCATATCATTCAATGCACCTTTTCTCATTTTGGCACAAAGGGAACAGGGATTCTTTTCTTTTCTTTCATCAAATATAATTTGACCAATATCTGTATGTACAACAGTATAAGGAACACCGATTTTATTACAGAATGATTGTATATCATCATAATTGGCATGAGGTAGCCCAAGAGAAACCGTAATCGCTTGCAGTTCAAAATGTTTGGGATAAAAACGCTGTAAATTTTTTAGTGCTAAAAGTAAACAGATGCTGTCTTTGCCTCCAGAAACGCCTACCGCAATATTGTCACCTTCCTCAATCATTTGATAGTCTTCTACGGCACGACGTACATAACTTAATAGTTTTTGTAATTTCATATATAACCTCCAATATGAGTACTATAAAAAATATGACAGAAACGATATTTTTGCTCTGTCAAATGCTTTTTTATTATTATACTAAAAAAATATAGAAATAAAAAGTATTACTATCCTTTTTTAGTGATAAGGGATATAATAAAAATATAAATTTTATATTGTGTTGTGAAAAATATGTATAGCAAAATAAAAAATAAATATAGAGTTGTCAAATTTGTATTTGAAAAAAATAGAAAATAGTATTTTGATAACAAAATGTAAAAAGCATATGAGTATGTGCTAGTAATATGAAAATATTTTTTTATAAGCTATGATTTTGTAAAGGAGCTGATGATATGAAAAAGATAAGTATTTTTATGGTGTTTGTAATTTGCATATGCACAGGTTGTATATGGAACAGTCAAGCACAACAGGAAACATCACAATATGAAAAACAAATTGACACCACTACAGAAAATGAAGCGATATCAAAAAATGATTTAAAACAGCAAAAAGAGTATTTTTTAAATCAAAAAATAGAAAGTATGACACTAGAGCAAAAAGTTGGACAACTTTTTTTCTGTTCTTTTAGAAAAGATGAACAAAATTTACCTGTCACTGTATGTAATGAGAGCATTGCAAATACAATAAAACAATATCATATAGGCGGTGTGGTGCTTTTTGGAGAAAATATTGACACAGAACAACAAACAAAACAGCTTATTGCAGATATAAGAAGTCATTCAGATATACCACTTTTTATAGCGGTAGATGAAGAAGGTGGCAGAGTCAGTAGACTTCATGCAAGTGGTAATATGCAAGTTGCTGATATTCCTACAGCAAAAGAAATAGGTGACACAAATGATACAAATGTAAGTTATGAATATGCCAAAATAATAGGCAGTGAATTAAAAGAATTGGGTTTTGATGTAGATTTTGCACCTGTTGCAGATGTAAACACAAATGCTAATAATATTGTAATAGGAGATAGGGCTTTTTCAAATGATGCAAATGTTGCTGGTGAAATGGTAGTAGCATTTATAAAAGGATTGCAGCAACAAAATATTAGTGCTTGTGCAAAACATTTTCCGGGACATGGAGATACTACAGAAGATAGTCACAATGGTATTGCTATAGCAAATCATACATTACAGCAAATGCAACAAACAGAATGGATTCCTTTTAAAAGGGCAATAGAACAAAATGTAGATTTTATTATGGCTGGACATATTACAACACCAAATGCAACAACAGATGGTTTACCAGCGTCATTATCTTATGAAATGCTTACAGAACAGTTAAGAAATAATATGCATTTTGATGGCATTATTATTACAGATGCATTAGATATGGGAGCAATTACAAAATATTATGAATATGCTCCTTTTGATGCCATTTGTGCTGGTGCAGATATGGTATTAATGCCTTTTGAATTACAAAAATCGTATGAAACAATATATCGTGCTGTAAAAGAGGGAACGATTACAGAGCAGGAATTGAATCAAAAAGTAAAAAGAATATTGTCTTTGAAATATGATAAAGGATATTTTTAACAAATTTGTCATATTACACGATTGCACTATTGAAAGTATATCAAGAAATTATTATAATTATATTTATTTATTGAATAAAGGGGTTGCCTGGACAGTAAGTCAGTAATGAGATAATTCTGAACGCAAAAATGAAAGTTTTTTGTCCAACTTTTTTACAAAAAAGTTGGTGGGTGTGGGTGAACCCCACAATAAAAAATATTGTTTTGTTAAAACCTTGAGAGCGTTGCTCTTAAACTCTCACTCGCTTTTTGAAAAAAACGAGGCAAAAACTTTAAAAAGAAAACTTCGTTTTCCTAATTGCAATCGGAATTGTTTCATTATTTCATTTACCATATACAAGGCAGTATTCAATATTTTTATATCCATATTATGAAATTTTCATAAGCTTTTTTTATAGAACTGGAGAGGTGATTTTGTGAGTATAGAAGAAGAATTATATAAAGAGTTAATAAACAAAATGAATACCTATCACCCAACAAAAGAATTTGATATGATTGAAAAAGCATATCGTTTGGCAGTGGAGGCACACAAAGAACAAAAAAGAAAATCGGGAGAACCGTACATTATACACCCTTTAAAAGTGGCTTATATTTTAGCAGAGTTGGAACTAGACAAAGAAACCATTACAGCAGGTATATTGCATGATACCATTGAGGATACACAATATACTTATGAAGATATTGCCAATATATTTAGTGAGGAAGTGGCAAATCTTGTAGATGGTGTTACAAAATTGGGAAAACTTTCCTATTCCACAAAAGAAGAAATGCAGGCAGAAAATTATAGAAAAATGTTTCTTGCCATGGCAAAAGATATTAGAGTCATATTGATAAAACTTGCTGACCGTTTGCATAACATGAGAACGCTTAATTATATGACAGAAGCAAAACAAAGAGAAAAAGCACAAGAAACATTGGATATTTATGCGCCTTTGGCTCATAGACTGGGTATTTCTAAAATTAGAACAGAAATGGAAGACCTTTGTTTTCAATATTTGAATCCAGATGCCTATTATGATTTAAAAGAAAAAATTGAAAAAAAACAAATAGAAAGAGAAAGCTTTGTAAAAGCTATTGTAAGTGATTTAAAACAAAAAATGGAGCAGTCAGGTATAAATGGTAAAGTAGAAGGTAGAAGCAAACATTTTTTCAGTATTTATAAAAAAATGGTAAATCAAAATAAAACATTAGACCAAATTTATGACTTGTTTGCAGTAAGGGCGATTGTAGACACAGTGAGAGACTGCTATGGAGTGTTAGGTGTTGTACATACTATGTATACACCTATGCCAGGAAGATTTAAAGATTATATTGCTATGCCAAAACCAAATATGTATCAGTCATTGCATAATACATTGATTGGTCCAGAGGGCGAACCATTTGAAGTGCAAATTAGAACATGGGATATGCATCGTACAAGTGAATACGGTATTGCGGCACACTGGAAATATAAAGAAGGAAAAGGCAATAAAAAAGGTACAAGCGAAGAAGCAAAATTGACATGGTTACGTCAAATATTGGAATGGCAACAAGACATGTCTGATAATAAAGAATATTTGGATACCATTAAATTGGATTTGAATATATTTAATGACCAAGTATATGCTTTTACACCACAAGGTAAAGTAATTAGTTTGCCTAAGGGTTCTACTACAATAGACTTTGCTTATATGATACACAGTGCAGTAGGCAATAAAATGGTAGGGGCAAGAGTAGACAACAAAATGGTTTCTATTGAGTATAAAATACAAAATGGAGATAGAATTGAAATATTAACTTCTCAAAATTCAAGAGGTCCAAGTAGAGACTGGTTAAATATTGTAAAAAGCTCTCAAGCTAGAACAAAAATCAATCAATGGTTTAAAAAAGAATTTAAAGAGGAAAATATATTAAAGGGTAGAGATTTAATTGATAAAGATATTAAAAAGAAAAATTATACGCCTTCTGAACTGCTAAAAACAGAGTGGATAAATATTGTATTGAATAAATTTGGTTTTAGAGATTGGGACGCTTTGTGTGCAGCAGTAGGACATGGCGGTGTAAAAGAGGGGCAAGTTACAAACAGACTGATAGAGGAGCTTTTGAGAGAAAAGAAAAAACAAGAGGCAAAAAATACACTGCTTGATGTATTGAATCATGATATCCCTCAAAAATTGGAAAGACACAAAAGTAAAAGTGGTGTTGTTGTAAAAGGTGTTGGAGATGTTGCAGTACGTTTTTCAAAATGCTGTAATCCTGTACCTGGTGATGAAATTGTAGGATTTGTAACAAGAGGACGTGGCGTTACAATACACAGAACAGACTGCATTAATGTTATGAATTTAATAGAAGAAGATAGACAAAGATTGATTGACGCAGAGTGGGACATAGAAGGAAAAGGTATGGCAAATGTGTCCTATTTGGCATCTATACGTATTATAGGTACAGAAAAAGTTGGTTTGATGTTGGAAGTTTCAAGAGTATTTACAGAAGAAGATGTTTCTGTAAAATCGCTTACCATTAAAACAACAAAATCTACAGCAATATTTGATGTGTCAATAGAAGTAAAAGGAAAAGAGCAGCTTGAAAAAATTATAAAACGATTGATGAAATTAAAAGATATATTGGAAATTGAACGTATGACAAATTGATATTTTTAATCAATACCATTCGTAATGGGGAAAACTTCGTTTTCCTAGTAAGGTTTGGGTCAAGCCTTTTTAAAGGCTTGCAGGTGTGGACAGCGTCCACGGTTTCAAAGACTTATAAATGAGTTTTTGAAAGGTTTGAATATATGGTACAGAGTTTTCAATGCTTAATGATATTATTTTATTTGTGGGACATTGTCCCACACCTTACCAACTTTTTTGTAAAAAAGTTGGACAAAAAACTTTAACTTTTACGAACGCAATTTAACGAAGGAGTGGAAACATGAGAGCAGTATTACAAAGAGTAGAAAAAGGAAGTGTAACAGTAGAGGGTAATGTAATTGGAGAAATTGGCAAAGGAATTATGGTTCTTTTTGGTATACTCGAAAATGATGACAGCAAAGTAATTGAATATATGCTTGATAAAATAATCAATATGAGAATATTTGAAGATGAAGCAGGAAAATTAAATCTTTCTTTATTGGATATAGAAGGAGAACTTTTAATTGTACCTAATTTTACACTATATGGAGATGCAAGAAAAGGAAGACGTCCCAGCTATTCCTCTGGAGCGTCACCTGCTACAGCAAAAAGTATATTTGATAATTTAGTGACATATGCCCAAACATTACCCATTAAAAAAGTAGCAACAGGAGAATTTCAAGCAGATATGAAAGTAGAAATTATAAACGATGGTCCTGTTACAATACTTTTAGACAGTGAAAAGAATTTTTAATATTGAGGGAAAAACAATGATATATTTTATCACAAAAGGACACACATTAGAACATGATGTACAAACAATCATACAGGTGTTTTATGCCAATTTGCATTATTATGTTACAGAGCAGCCAAAACAACAAGGTATTACTATAGAAAGTATATTGCAGCCTAAAAAAGCAATAGCAATATATTATGAAAATGGCATACAAAAAGAACAGTCTGTTATGGAGTATGAATGTGAAGAATTATCTATAAAAGAGAAAAAAAGAGTTATAAAATGTTCTATATATCAGTTGCTTAAAAAAATAACAGGAATATCCCCACAATGGGGATTTGTAACAGGTGTGCGTCCTGCAAAAACAATAAATGAATTATTTGATAAGGGCTATACAGAAAAGCAATGTATAGAATATATGACAAAGGGCTATGATGTCACAGAAAAAAAAGCAAAACTTTCATTAAAAGTGGCAAAGGCGGAAAGAGATATATTAAGCAAAAATAAACAAAATGATATCAGTTTATATGTAGGTATTCCTTTTTGCCCTACAAAATGTTTATACTGCTCTTTTACATCTTACCCCTTAGCACAATATCAAAATAGTGTATATGATTATTTAAAAGCATTAAAAAAAGAATTGTGTTTTTTGGGGGAGTATGCTAAGCAATTTGATTTAAAAACAATATATGTAGGGGGTGGTACACCTACATCATTGACAGCAGAACAGTTGGAGTATCTTTTTGAAAGTATTGCCCAATATTTTGATTTGAAAAAGCAAGCAATAGAATTTAGTGTGGAGGCAGGCAGACCAGACACCATTACAAAACAAAAACTTCATATTATGAAACAATATGG
Organism: Lachnospiraceae bacterium 46-61; assembly: GCA_041223565.1. Lineage (GTDB taxonomy): Bacteria > Bacillota > Clostridia > Lachnospirales > Anaerotignaceae > Coprocola. Next base: position 250,850 of record JBCLQL010000004.1, on the reverse strand, counting down.
TGTAAATAGAATTTCTATCAATCCACAAACAATGAATCAAAAAACACTTCATTTGATAGGGAGACAACACAGTGTAGAAGAAGTGAAAGATGTATATTGGCAGTCTAGGGAATTGGGTTTTGATAGTATCAATATGGATTTGATATTAGGATTACCAGGAGAAACATTAAAAGATGTAGAATATACTATGAATGAAATACAAAAACTACATCCCGATAATTTGACAATACATACATTGGCAATTAAAAGAGCATCTCGCTTAAAACAAGAATTTGATTGTTATACACTTACAAATGCACAAGAATTGGAAAAAATGATTGATTTGTCTGGAGAGTATGCGGAAAAAATGAATATGCTGCCATATTATATGTATAGACAAAAAAATATGCTGGGTAATTTTGAAAATGTGGGATATTGTGTTACTGGTAAAGAGTGTATTTATAATGTGCAAATTATGGAAGAAAAACAAAATATATTAGCTGCAGGTGCTGGCGCTAGTACAAAAATGATTGATTTTAGTCAAAATAGAATAGAAAGAATATTTAATGTAAAAAGTGTGGAAGAGTATATTTCACGAATTGATGAAATGATAGAAAGGAAAAAAATAGGACTAAAATAAATAATAATAAATTGTGTTAGCAAAAGCAAAATTTTTTTGTCAAATTTTTTTACAAAATATTTAGGAGGAATTATATTGAATATTCAATTAGTAAAAGGAACAAAGGATTTATATGGAAGTGAAGTGTTACAATGGCAAGAGTTAGAAAAAAATATTCGTAAGCTTTGTGCGACATTTGGTATTGGCGAAATGAGAACGCCTATGTTTGAATTTACAGAATTATTTGCAAGGGGAGTAGGCGAAACAACTGACATTGTACAAAAAGAAATGTATACATTTACAGATGATGGCAACAGAAGCTTAACATTAAGACCAGAAGGTACAGCGGGTGTAGTGAGGGCATATATTGAACATGGTATGCACAATCAGCCTCAGCCTACAAAATTATATTATATTTCTCCAACATTTCGATGTGAAAACACACAGGCAGGCAGACAAAGACAATTTCATCAATTTGGTGTAGAAATGTTTGGCTCTTATAGCCCTGCACAAGATGCAGAGGCGATTTCTGTTGCAACAACATTTTTAGAACAATTAGGCGTGAAAAATGTAGAATTGCGTATAAACAGTTTAGGCTGTACAGAATGTAGAAATAGATATAATGAAAAATTGAAACAATTTATTTCTTCTCATTTAGATAGTTTATGTGATACATGTAAACAAAGATATTTAAAAAATCCTTTGCGTGTATTGGATTGTAAAGAGCCAGGCTGTCAAAATATCATTGCGCAAGCACCTTCTGTATTAGAATGTTTGGACGAAGAATGTACAGCACATTTTGAAAAAGTACAAACAATACTAAAAGAAATGGGCATTGCTTTTACTGTAGACCCTAAAATTGTAAGAGGTTTGGACTATTATACAAGAACAGTATTTGAATTTGTATCAGATGATTTGACAGTATGTGGCGGAGGACGTTATGACAAATTAGTAGAAGAATGTGGAGGAAAACCAACAGGAGCGGTAGGCTTTGGCATGGGCATGGAACGCTTAATTATGATACTGCAAAAGCAGTATGGCGAAACGGAAAAGCAAAACGATACTACAATATATATTGGTGCTATGGGAGAAAAAGGACTGATTCAGTCACAGGCATTGACATTACAATTAAGAAAACAGGGTATACATGCGGAATGTGATACTGTAGAAAGAAGTGTTAAAGCACAAATGAAATATGCAAATAAAATCAATGCATTGTATTCTGTTGTAATTGGAGATACAGAAATAGAACAAAATCAAATTGAATTGAAAAATATGAAAGAAGGAACAAAAGAAAATATTGTGCTTTCTGATTTGATAGATGTCATAAAACAACGTGTGTAATTTCATTTGTTAAATTGAGAAAATTGCGGGGAGGTGAGAAAATGACTAAAAAAAAGCCTCAAATTAGATTTGCTGGCTTTGATGAGGAGTGGGAAAGGCGGAAGTTGGGAGAAGTTTGTATATCTTTTGATTATGGGTTAAATGTTGCATCAAAAGAATTTGATGGGATAAATAAGTATATTCGTATAACTGATATAGATGATGAAACAAGAAAATTTTTAATGACAGATTTAACATCACCTAACTGTGATATTAAATTAGTAGATAATTATAAACTTCAAAAAGGAGATATAGTTTTTGCAAGAACAGGAGCTAGTGTGGGGAAAACCTATATATATAAAGAAAATGATGGAATAGTTTATTATGCAGGATTTTTGATTAAAGCAAAAGTAAAAAATGATATATACTCAAAGTTTATATTTTATATAACACTTACAAAGCAGTATGAAAAATTTATAGACATTACTTCTCAACGTTCAGGACAACCAGGGGTTAATGCACAAGAGTATGCACAATTTGAATTTTTTATTCCTTTGCATAAGGAACAAAAGAAAATTGGAGAATATTTTGAAAATCTCGACAAACTTATCACACTTCATCAGAATAAGTATGACAAATTGACCAATATTAAAAAGTCAATGCTTGAAAAAATGTTCCCGAAAAATGGTTCAAATATTCCAGAAATTCGTTTTAAAGGGTTTTCTGGTGATTGGAAATGGCATAAGTTAGAAGAAGTGGTTGATATATATGATGGAGTTCATCAAACTCCTGAATATAAAGATAGTGGAATTATGTTTCTATCTGTTGAGAATATTACTACATTGAAATCGAAGAAATATATATCTGAAGAAGCATTTAAAAAGAATTATAAAGTATATCCTCAAAAAGGCGACATTCTTATGACAAGAATAGGTGACGTTGGTACTCCAAATGTTGTAGAAACCACGGAAAAATTAGCTTTCTATGTTAGTTTAGCACTCTTAAAGCCTAATAAAGTTGAGTCATACTTTTTATGTAATATAATTCAATCTCCATTATTTCAAAAGGGTCTGAAAAATAGAACTTTAATTACTGCAATTCCGCAGAAAATCAATAAATATGAAATTGGAAAAGTTGAGGTTATTTTATCTAACTCTTTACAAGAACAGCAATATATTGGTAAGTATTTCTATAACTTAGACAAAATTATCACACTTCATAGATGCAAATTAGAAAAATTAAAAAACATCAAAAAGGCATGTATGGAAAAGATGTTTGTTTGAGTGATTTGTTTTGTATATTGCTAAACGTTCAACACTGACCCTAGCAAATAATTTCTCCATTAAAAACGAAAATACATGTTAGATATCCACTAAATTATGACATCTATTGACAGAATATGTTTATTGATTGTATAATGTAAAAAGTATATAACAATAATTGTAAAATAATCATTCCCCCCTTTATCACAAAAAGGGGGGCATTCATTTGTCTTTTATTAGGGGAGAAAGATTGTATATCATGAGGGGAGAAGGGTATTTATGAAGGCAAAAAAAGCTCTTGCATTGCTTTTTGCAATGAGCATTAGTGTAAATGCTTTGCCTATTACGGCAAATGCGCAGGAAATTACACAGCAACAAACAGAAGATACTCAAACAGAACAATTAGAGCAGATTACAACAGATAAACAACAAACATCAGAAACAGAAAATGCAAAAAGCAGACAACAAATACCAGAAATAGAAAATGTAGAAAGCGGACAACAAACGCCAGAAATAGAAAATACAGAAAACCAACAGCAAACGCCAGAAACAGAAAATATAGAAGACAAACAGCAAACACCAGAGCCAGAAAATACAGAAGACAAACAGCAAACACCAAAAACAGAAAATACAGAAAACAATAAAGAATTAGAACTAGTGCAAAAAACAATTACAATACAATTTGATAAAAATGATGCAAAGGGAACAGCACCAGAAAATATTATAATATCAACAGGTGAAGAAATTCCGGTAGAAAGTAATACCATGACAAAAGAAAATTACTTTTTTGTAGGTTGGGCATTGCAAAAAGAGTATACAGATATATTGTTTACTGCAAATGAAAAAATAACAGTACAAAAATTACCTGATGATGTGATTGAAAATATCACATTATATGCTGTTTGGGAAGAAGTGAAACCATGTCAAATATTGTATGACTTGGGTAATGGTGAACTGATAAGGGAACACACACAAACGGGAATGTTGCCTCAAAATATACCTTATGAAAATCAAAATGGAAATCAAATTGTTCAGTGGAAAAATGCAGAAGGCGACATTGTTGATGTTACGTCACAAATCATAACAGATAATACAATATATTATGCTGTTTATGAACAACAAAGTTCTTTGCTTGAAACAGTAAAACATATTAAATATATGGACGGGGATAATGGTAATTTTTATCCTAACAAAGCATTAACAAGAGCAGAAGCGTGTCAAATATTATATATATTGTTAAAACAAAAACAAACTCCTCAAAAAACATTTACTGATGTTTCTGAAAATGATTGGTATGCAAATGCTGTATGTACATTGGCTACAATGGGACTGGTAGAAGGATACGGAGAAAATTTTCAACCACAAAAAGAAATGACAAGAGCGGAGTTTTTAGCAATATTAAATAGAATCTATCCTTATGATGGTACAATACAAACATTTGCTGATGTGCCAGGCGAACACTGGGCAGCACAAGCAATATCAAATGCAGTAAAAAAAGGTTGGATTTATGGAGAAAGTAACATTTATCCTGATAATACAATAAAAAGACAAGAAGTAGCAGCAATATTAAATAAAGTATTGAACAGAAAAGCAGATAAAAATACCATAGATAGTGCAGAAAATGGTGTCAGAGAATTTTTTGATGTATCTCCTACAGACTGGGCTTATTATGATATATTAGAAGCATCTGTTGCACATGAATATCAATATACAGAACCAAATGAAATATGGACATCTTTTCAAAAAGAAACATTAAATTTACCTAGTGGACTTTACAGCAAAAATGGTACGCTTTATTATATAGATGAATATGGAAATTTAGCAAAAAATAAAACAATAGATGGTTTTACATTTAATGAATATGGAAAATATACAACAAATTCTGAAATATTGGATAATAAACTTTCTGAAATGATACAAAATAATACAAACAATACTATGACACAAGAACAAAAATTAAAAGTGGTTCATGAGTATGTAAGAGACAATTACAACTATTTAAAACGTCCTTTTGTGCAAAAAGGTCAAACAGACTGGGAACAACAATATGCACTGGATATGATTGATATGCAAAAAGGAAATTGCTATAGCTTTGCAGCATTGTATTATTATTTAGCAAAACAAATAGGATATGATGCTCATGCAGTAATAGGAACGATAGGACATGAATATTCTCCTCATGGCTGGGTGGAAATTGATATGGATGGTACAACATATATTTTTGATGCAGAAATGGAAATGGCTTATCAAAAACGTGGTATATATTATGATATATTTAAAAAAACATATGATAATGCACCATTTTTATATATTAAGTGGTAAAAAGGAAGATGAAGCATGGTATTTAGTTCAGCCATATTTTTATATTGGTTTTTGCCTTTTACATTTTTGATTTATCATATAATACCAAATAATAAATGTAAAAATGTGACATTAACAATAGCGAGTTTAGTTTTTTATGCTTTTGGACAAATACAATATTTACCTTTGCTTTTGTTTTCTGTTTATTGTAATTATTTATTTGGTATATTGCTTTCAGTAAATACGACTTTTGATAAAAAAAGAAAATGTATTATAGCAGTAGCGTTATTTGTGAATATTGCTTTGCTTTGTGTGTTTAAATATACTGACTTTTTTATAGAATGTTTGAACAGTATATTGCACACAGATATTCCAATTACAGGTATCACATTGCCTATTGGTATTTCTTTTTTTACATTTCAAGGTATTTCATATGTTGTTGATGTGTATAGAAATCGAAAAGAGGGTACAAAAGATTTTTTGAAAGTGCTTTTGTATATTTCTTTTTTTCCTCAGCTCATAGCTGGACCGATTATAAAATATCATGATATTTCTATGCAAATTGATAGCCGTGTTTGCACACTAAAACAAACCGCAGAAGGTTTTAGACGTTTTGTTATGGGATTGTCTAAAAAACTTTTGCTTTCTAATACTATGGGATTGGCAGCAGATAGTGTTTTTTCACTCAGTGCGGAGCAGTTAGATATTCGTATAGCGTGGCTGGGAGCAGTTTGTTATGTATTTCAAATTTATTTTGATTTTAGCGGTTATAGTGATATGGCAATCGGATTAGGTAATGTGTTTGGTTTCCATTTTAAAGAAAATTTCAATTATCCTTATACAGCAGACAGTATAAAAGAATTTTGGAGAAGATGGCATATTTCATTATCTTCTTGGTTTCGGGATTATTTGTATATTCCCTTAGGGGGTAATCGCTTTGGAAAATACAGAACAATGCTTAATAAATTAATAGTATTTTTTGCTACAGGATTTTGGCATGGTGCAAATGTTACATTTATACTTTGGGGATTGTTTCATGGGCTTTTTTCGGTGCTGGAACAATGTCATATCATACCCATACAGCATATGCGTAAAAAATGGACAGGGCATATTTATACTATGATTGTTGTAACAGTGGGTTTTGTACTTTTTAGAAGTGATAGCGTGTCACAAGCATTTATGATAATTACTAAAATGTTTACAATATCCCCTATTACAATAGAAAATACATATTTTTTATTGCAATTACTTACACCATATACTATATTTATATTTTTTGCTTGTATACTGTTTTCTATTGATATATTGCCTAGATTACAGCAAAGAGGTATTGTGCAAAAAAGTATTGCAGAATGTAGCAGCTATGTCATTGCTATGATATTTTTTATTTTTAGCATAATTGATTTGTCTACATCTACATTTAATCCATTTATATATTTTCAATTTTAGGTGTTGTTATTATGAATAAGAATTATTTGTATTTATTTTTTATATTGTTTTTTATGACAGTTTGTTTCTCTTTTTCATTGGGAATGTTTTTTACAGAACAGCCCAAACCAAGAGCAAATGAAATATTGACACCAAAACCTGTTGCGATACTTCCTGACGGGAGTGTCAATAAAGAGTATTTGAAAAATGTGACTGATTATACTGCTGACCATTTTGCTTTTAGAACAGATTTGATTACAATACATAATGCAATATTATCAAAAGTATTCCGCACTTCTGCATCAGATGATGTCATACTAGGAAAACAAAATTGGCTTTTTTATAAACAAACGGAACATGATTATATAGGTAAAAATATACTAAGCGATAATGATATTGAAAATATTGCACATACATTACATATGATACAGCAATATGTAGAAAGTCAGAATGCACAGTTTTTATTTGTTATAGCACCAAATAAAAATAGCTTGTATAGTGAGTATATGCCTGACAATATGTATACCATTCGCAATGAAAGCAATGCTCAAAATTTAATGAATGCATTGCAAAAACAAAATGTAAATTATATTGATTTGTTTACAATATTTCGTCAAAAAAATGAAGTGTTGTATTATCAATTAGACTCCCATTGGAATAACAAAGGAGCAGCATTAGCATATGACAGTATTATGAGTGCTTTAGGTATTTATCATACAAATTGGTATGATATGGATTATAGTATACAAAAAAATCATAAAGGTGATTTGTATGAAATGTTATATCCAAAAGGAAAACAATTAGAAAATGATATTGTTTTTGAAAGGCAATTTGATTTTCAGCCAGATAATGAAATACATGCTCCAGATGATATACAGATTGATACTACAAATCAACAAAAACAACATTCTTTACTTATGTTTCGGGATTCTTTTGGTAATAATTTGTATCCTTTTTTTGCCGATGGTTTTGGGCATAGTAGATTTTCAAGAAAAATGCCTTATACACTCACAATGATGGAAGAAGTATGTGCTGATGTTGTAATATTAGAAATTGTAGAAAGAAATATTTCTAATTTGGCACAATATGCACCTGTATTGCAATCGCCTTTGGTGGAATTGCATACCGCAGATGCTATACCAATGCAGTGTGATATTGATATAGAAATTACAGAGAGCGAATTAGAAGGATATTGTTGTATTAAGGGAAGTATAGGCGAATATGGTAATATTTATATACAATGGCAAAATGAATGTTATGAGGCATTTACTGTAGGAAAATCACAAAAAGGACAACAAGCATTTACAGCATATGTTCCAGAAGGAGTAGAACAGCATTTAAAAGCGATATTTGTAGAAAAAAATGGTGTTTTATATCAATGTTTAAAATCGGTATGATAATAGAAAATAAAAAAACTTTTTGTTTCTAACAATTTTCTATATTATAATAATCATTTTTATAAAATAAAAGCAATGAGAAAGAGGGAGTACAATTATGAAAAAAATGATATTGTTTTTTGCCGCTATGGCATGTAGCAGCACAATATTAACATCTTGCACTAGTGCAGATGTTACACAAAATACTACAGAAACAGAACAATCAAGCCAAAGTGATACAGAAAATGTACAAAAAGCACAACCTGCTGAAAAGGCAACACCAGCAGAAGAAGCACAAAAAGCAGAGCCTCCACAAAATGCAGAAAAGGCTACACCAGCAGAAAAAGCAGAGCCAGTTGAAAAAGTAGAAAAAGAAAAAGCAGCACCTGCAAAAAAAGCAGACCAAACTAGCAGCGCAACAAAAGCGGCACCTGCAAAAAAAGCAGAACAATCACAAGGCGCAAAAGAAACAGAAAAAGCACAAGAGGCAGATGTTTCAGAAGGCGCACAGCCTGCAAAAGAGGCACAAACTGCTGCACAAGCAACACCTGCAAAAGATGCAAAACAAATTGCAACAGAATATATTGGACAAAGCGCAAGTAGCTTACAAGGTGCTTTGGGAAGCCCTTCTTCAACAGATTATTCTCCTAGTTGTTTAGGTGATGGAGAAGATGGAGAATGGAAATATAATGGTTTTACAGTGTATACATATCGTGAGAATGGCTCAGAAACTATAACAGATGTGCAATAAAATGATATATAAAACTCATTTTATATGTCATAAAAGGAGTTTTATATTGTGTATGTTGTACTGCGATATTGATGTTTACAAGCATGTTTTTGAACGAGAAGAAAGAAAAAACAAGGGAACTTTTCACAAGTGAAAAAGTTCCCTTGTTAAACACTAAAAATGCTTTTTTATATACTTCTTTTTGATTTAATTATATTATTTGTGGACTCTGTTCACATCTACAAACTTTCCCCAAAAAAAGTTTGACAAAAAGCTTTTAATTGTGTGAATGCAATTATTTTTTTATTGTTGCAATGATGCCATCAATTTTGGTATCAGTTGTTTTTTCCTAGATACCACACCTTTTAAATAGCAATGATGTTTATTGCTTTCTATTTCTACATTAAATGCAGATTTAATCATTTCTGGAGCATGTTCTCCAACAAATATAGTAATAGAAGATTCCTCTATAATATCTGTTAAAAGGAAAAACAGCATATTTAATCCTGTTTTTTCTAAACAAGAAATCATATATTCTTCTATTTTTGGCTGCAATGCTTCCAGTTCCAATTTATCCATAGAAGAAACTTGACCCACACCAAAGTTAATTTCTTCTGTACTAAATTTTTTAAAATCTTGATAAAAAATTTCTTCTTCTGTTTTATCTTGCAAAGCACTGCCTGCTCTAAACATTTCTGCTGCATGAAGTGCAATATCTAATTTTGCAATACTTGCCAATGCCTCTGCCGCTTGTTTATCTGCCATAGTGCATGTTGGAGAACGGAACATTAATGTATCTGAAATAATTGCTGAACAAAGTAAACCAGCAATATTTGGTTCAATTTCCACTTCATTTTCGCAATACATTTGATAAACGATTGTAGCAGTACAACCTACAGGCTGATTACGGAAATAAACAGGTGCTATAGTTTCTATAGAACCAATTTTATGATGGTCTATTATTTCTAATATTTCTGCATCATCAATACCATCTACTGCTTGTGATTTTTCGTTATGGTCTACCATAATCACTTTCTTTTTGTCCATATCAATAAGAGAACGACGGGAAAGCATACCACAATAGTTTCCTTCACTATCTAATATTGGAAATTCTCTATGTCTAATTTTTGCTACAGCACTTTTAATGTCATTTACAAAATCTTCTGTTTTAAATGTATACAGCTTATTTGTTCTCATGAAATAACCTACAGGAGTACTTTGACATATTAGTCTTGCTACCATATATGTATCATGAGGTGTACTAATCATACGACAATTATGTTGTGCTGCAAGTTTTTGTATTGTTTTAGAAATAGGTGCACCCATACAAACAATAATACAACCTGCTTCCATTTCTATACCACAAAGTTGTGATTCATAGCGATTTCCTGTAACAAGTATATCGCCTTCTTCAATATAACTTTCTAAAAGGTCAGGATTTGCTGCACCAATAAGTAGTTTTCCTTGCTCAACAAATCCTTCTTCACTTCCCACTACCATAGTACCATCTATTGTTTCTAATATATTTTTGTAAGGTGTTTTGGATAGTGATAATATATGTGTTTCGTATACATCCATATTTGCTGTTGCAATATCTTTTAATGCAATAATGCCTTCTAATATACCATCTTCGCCTATTACAGGCATTGTAGCATCTTTTGTGTCACGCATAAGTGTCCATGCTCTTTTTAAAGAAGTATCTCTTGATAATCCTTGCGGTTTTTTGATTGATAAATCTTTTACCTGTGTTGCGACATCTGTAATAAGTTGTGGGCTTTCCATACCAAATGTTTCTAACACAAAATTTGTTTCATTACTGATTTGTCCTGCACGCATAGCAATATAGTTGTCATCACTGATTTTGTTTTTTAAATAAGCATAAGATATTGCAGAACAAATAGAATCAGTATCTGGGTTTTTATGTCCTATTACATAAATAGGTTTTTTTTCTGATACATTCATAATTACATTACCTTCTTTCTGAAATAAATTTTAAAACATACAAAGCGCAGATATATTATAATATTGTTTAAAAACTATGAAATATTATAATAATGTCATATAGTTATATTTAGTATATAAAAATTGAAATTTTTCGTCAATGTTTATTATCAATAAAAAGACAAAATATCATTTTTATGATATACTTTAATAATATGTGAAGTGTAAAAATAATATAAAGTACAATAAAGGAGCAATATAATATGGTAGGAATATTAACAATATTTGGTGTAATATGGATATTTCAGGGTATAAGAGATTTTTTTATGACAGAGAAATTTGCAGAAACCAAAAAGAATGTTTTGGAACAATATCGATGGGAGTATACAAAGGGGCTTGGCAAATTTGAGTTAGCAATAGGTGTTTTATTTATAGTATTTGACAAAGTAATATCACGTTTGTTGATAGGAAAATATAATGCAATATTATTTTTTGCTATAATGATACTAATATTGGTGTATTTTTCAAAATGGAGCAAAAAATATACTGTAAAAACTGAGCAATATGACAATGATATATCAAATGGAGATGTGACAAAAAAATGACTCAAAATTATAAAATGGTTTTAGAATATGATGGTAGTCGTTATAATGGTTGGCAAAAACAGAATAATACAAGCAATACCATACAGCAAAAAATAGAAAAAATATTAAGTGATGTTTCAAAAAGTGATGTAGAAGTATTTGGTTCTGGGCGTACTGATGCAGGTACTCATGCATGGGGACAGACTGCAAATTTCCATATGCATTGGCAAGGAACAACAGAACAGCTTTTTAAAAATATTAATATGCTTTTGCCTGAAGATATCGCTTTACTTTCTTTACAAAAAGTGGACAAGCGTTTCCATGCTCGTTTTCATGCGGTAGGTAAAAAATATATTTATCGTATTTGGAATAGTGAAATTTCTCCTGTATTTCAAAGAAAATATGTTTTTGTAAATGAAAATACATTAGATATAGAACAAATGAAAAAGGCAGCTTGTTTATTATTAGGGGAACATGATTTTAAAAATTTTTGTTCCAATAAAAAAATGAAAAAGTCAACGATACGTCATTTATATAGTATTGATATTGTAAAAAAGGGAAATGAAATACAAATCATATATATAGGAAATGGTTTTTTATATAATATGGTAAGAATATTAACAGGTACACTTATAGAAGTAGGAGAGAAAAAAAGAACAGTACAAAGTGTTTTGGATATTTTTAGTGCTGAAAATAGACAATATGCAGGATTTACCGCACCAGCAAAAGGATTAGTTTTGGCAGAAGTGTATTATGATACTGTGCCAGTAAGTAATATATTAAAATAAATTCTATTTGCAATAGTAAAAAAAAGTTTTCGCTCTCAAAAGTTAAAAAAACATAATATTTTGTAAATAAACAAATTTACTTTTTATAACAAGGTGATAAACATGATAAGAGTAGGAGAAATCAAATTAAAATTAGAACAACATGAAAGCACATTAAAACAAAAAATAGCAAAAAGGTTACGTATTCATGAAAATGACATATTAGAATATAGTATATATAAAAGAGCATTAGACGCCAGAAAAAGAAATGATATACATTATGCATATACTGTAGATGTGAAATTAAAAAATGAGAAAAAAGTGCTAGAACATACAAGGGCAAAAAATGTAACCATTGCACCAGACATGACTTATTATTTTCCTCAATGCAAATCGCTTTTAAAAACACGTCCTGTTATTATTGGTTTTGGACCAGCAGGAATGTTTTCGGGGCTTTTGCTTGCAGAAATGGGACTTTGCCCTATTATATTGGAAAGAGGAGAAGACATTGATAAAAGAAGTCAAACAGTACAAAAATTTTGGCAGGGAGGAGAACTCAATACAGAAAGTAATGTACAGTTTGGAGAAGGTGGTGCAGGCACATTTTCTGATGGTAAATTGACAGCAAGAAGCAAAGACATTCGTTCTAGAAAAGTATTGCAAGAATTTGTAGAGGCAGGTGCGCCAAAAGAAATATTATATGATAACAAGCCTCATATTGGTACAGACAAATTAAAAACGGTTGTCAAAAATATTAGAAAAAAAATTATATCATTAGGCGGAGAAGTATATTTTGAAAGCAAAGTAACAGATTTAAAAATAGCAGAAAACAATATAAAAGGTGTTATTGTAAATGATAGTAAAAGAATTAATACAGAAACAGTAATACTTGCTACAGGACATAGCGCAAGAGATATGTTTGAACTTTTATACAAAAAAGGTATTGCTATGGAACAAAAACCTTTTGCTATGGGTGTACGCATTGAACACAAACAAAGTATGATAAATACTGTGCAGTATGGCGAAAATGCTATAAAATTACCTCCAGCAGATTATAAATTAACATACACTACAAAAAAAGGCAGAGGAGTATATACATTTTGTATGTGTCCAGGAGGATATGTTGTAAATGCCTGTTCTGAAAAATGTAAAATTGCTGTGAATGGCATGAGCGAATATAAAAGAGATGGTGAAAATGCCAATAGTGCGCTTTTGGTACAAATATTTCCAGAAGATTTAAAAAGCGAATCTGTTTTAGCTGGTATTGTCTTACAAAGAGAATTAGAACAAAAAGCATATCAAGTAGCAAATGGTTCCATACCTGTGCAATTAGTAGGAGATTTTTTGAATAATACAAACAGCAATACATGGGGGGATATTAAAAGTACTTGTTTACCTCAAACTGCTTTTTGTAGTATGTATGATATATTGCCACATTTTATGACAGAAGCACTCAAAGAGGCATTGATAGAATTTGGAAAAAAATTAAAAGGTTTTGACAATCCATACGCTGTATTGACGGCTATAGAAAGTAGAAGCTCCTCTCCTGTTAGAATAATAAGAAATCAGCAAAGAGAAAGTATTACAGTAAGGGGACTTTATCCTACAGGAGAAGGAGCAGGATATGCAGGGGGAATTGTATCCGCTGCAATAGATGGTATCATTGCAGCAGAGCAAGTATATCAAAAAGATATATAATTTATGCAATATCGATAGAATTAATGATTAAAAAAAATGAATTTTTAATCATTTAATACAATATTTATTCATTGTTTTCAATGCTATATTGTAAAATGTATGGTGATAAAAAGAAAAAATGAAACCTATTGACAACATTATAACATGGTGCTAAAATCTATTTAACTAATAGAATTTGGAAAAACTTTTACAGTGTGGATAGTGATAAATAAAGGTTTTTCTAGTATTGTTTGGCAAAAAATACCAAGCATGTTTATATTTCATATTTTATAAAATATTTAGCAACGTCCTTATATGGGTTATGGGAAGGGTACTTGCTAATGTTGTTTATATGAAAAGTATAAATTTTCATAAAACAACAATACATTTTGTAGTAAATTTGTAAAAAATTTACTTATTATTTCACTTATAAAAAATACAAAAAATTAAGAGGGGGATTACCAGTGAAAAATTTACAAATTAGGACAAGGCTTTTAGGAGGTTTCATATGTGTAATAGTTCTATCCACTATTATTACAATGATATCCATACTTGCTTTGTCAAGAACACAAAAGAGTTATGACCAAACAATTAATCAACCTATCAATCAAGCAACAGCGTTGATTAAGGCAAGATTACATATCAATATATTAGGTAAGTATACACGCGATATGTTGCTTGATGATGATGGAACAAATTATGCAGAATACAAAACAAAATTTAAAGAAACACAAGTACAGTTAGAAGAAGAAATTGCATATTTAAAACAAAATGTCGGTTCACAATTTGATGAAGCAAATCAATATTATGATAAAGTAGTAACATGGATATCAGAAGCAGACAGAGTTATGTTATATTTGGAATCTGGTGCAGATGATGAAGCGTTGGCATTATTAAAATCAAGCTGTATTCCTCTTTTGGCAGAATCAGCAGAAATTGCAGAAAAATTGGAAGTAGAATTACATACACAACAAACAGCAGCATTGCAAGAAAATGAAAGAACAGTTATGAGTTCTGAATTTTTAATTATTGTTTTGTTAATTGGTAGTGTTATCATCAGTTTAATATTTGCTGTAATCATTACAAGAAGTATTACAGAACCTATTAAAATGGTACAAAATGCAGCAAGAAAAATGTCTGAGGGCGATTTGAGTGCAGATATTACATATTATTCTTCTGATATTATTGGTGAATTGGCTGATGATATGAGAACTTCATTAAAAACACTTGCAGCATATATTGCAGATATCAGTTTGGTTACAGGAGAAATGGCAAGAGGTAATTATACTATTGCTTTAACAGAACAATTCCAAGGTGAATTTAAAGGTATTGAAAGTGCTATTGAAACATTGTTAAAAAATACATCTGATATGATTATGAAAGTAGATGAAACAGCAAATAAAGTATCATTGAATGCAGAACAAGTATCAAGTGGTTCTCAAGCATTGGCACAAGGTGCAACAGAACAAGCAAGCTCTGTAGAAGAACTTTCTGCAACGATTACAGAAATTTCACAACAAATTAATAAAAATGCAGAAAATGCAAGACAGGCAAGTAAAAAATCACAAACAGCAGGCAATCAGATTGATGTAAGTAATGAACAAATGCATGAAATGATGCAGGCAATGGGTGAAATTATTGATAAATCTCAAGAAATTTCTAAAATTATTAAAACAATTGATGACATTGCATTCCAAACAAATATACTTGCTTTAAATGCCGCAGTAGAAGCAGCGAGAGCAGGTACAGCAGGAAAAGGCTTTGCTGTTGTTGCTGATGAAGTTAGAAATCTTGCAGGAAAATCTGGAGAGGCAGCAAGTAGTACAACAATGTTGATTGAAGATACTGTAAGAGCAGTGGAAAATGGTTCTAAAATTGCAGAAGAAACAGCGAAAACATTGGAAGAAGCTGTTACAGTAACAAAAGAAGTTGTAACATTGATAGATACTATTGCAGAAGCAAGTGAAAAACAAGCAACTGCTGTTGGTAATGTTACTATTGGTGTTGACCAGATTTCTGCCGTTGTGCAAACAAACTCTGCAACAAGTGAACAAAGCGCAGCAGCAAGTCAAGAATTGTCTGCACAAGCAAGCGATATGAGAAGATTAATGAGACAATTTAAATGTCATGGTATGGATAATACAATTACATTAAATATTGAACCTGAAGAAGATTATAGCAGCTTTGTAGAAGATGATATGAGCAAATATTAATATAGAGTAGATGACAAAGGTTTTTGGTGTAGTAATATGCCAAAAACCTTTGTTATATAGAAATCATTATAAATGCAAAAAATCAAGTTTTTATATGACAAATACAGAATTTCATATTGATACATAACAAAAAATGATATATAATATAAAAAAAGTATAAAACATTTGTATAACTGGCGGAAGTGGTAGAACCACAGGGAGTACAAATGAGTGAGCCGACCGCCTGGGCATAGTATAGAAATACCCAGACGGTTTTTATTTTTTTATACATATATTAAGGAGGATTTTCATGAAACGTGCATTGATTAGTGTATCTGACAAAACAGGCATTATAGAATTTGCGAAAGAACTTTCTAATTTAGGAGTAGAAATCATATCTACAGGAGGAACATACCACACATTACAGCAGGCAGGTATTTCTTGTATAGGTATTTCAAGTGTTACAAATTTTCCAGAATGTTTAGATGGACGCGTAAAAACATTGCACCCTTCTATACACGCAGGTATACTTGCCATAAGAGGAAATGAACAACATATGAAACAGCTTTCAGATTTGGGCATTGATACCATTGATATGGTTATAGTTAATTTGTATCCTTTTAAACAAACAGTATTAAAAGAAGGCGTAACAAGAGAACAGGCTATTGAAAATATTGATATTGGTGGTCCTACTATGATACGTGCGGCAGCAAAAAATTATCAAGATGTTGCTGTTATTATTGACCCTTCTGATTATAATAAAGTGATTGATGAATTAAAACAAAATAATGATATTTCTATTGATACGAAATTTTATTTAAGTGCAAAAGTATTTATGCATACAGCACATTATGATAGTTTGATTGCAGATTATATGAAAAAACAGGTAGGTATAGAGCAGTTCCCTAATACATTGAGTTTGACATATGAAAAAGTACAAGAAATGCGTTATGGCGAAAATCCACATCAAAAAGCAGCATTTTATAGAGAAATAGGCAATATCAAAGGTGCATTGACAAATGCAGTACAACTTCATGGTAAAGAACTTTCTTTTAATAATATCAATGATACCAATGGCGCATTAGAATTGTTAAAAGAATATGATGAGCCTACTATTGTAGCTTGTAAACATGCAAACCCTTGTGGTGTGGGTAGTGCAGAAAATATATATGATGCTTATATGAAAGCATACAATTCTGACCCCGTTTCTATATTCGGCGGTATTATTGTGTCAAATAGAGAAATAGATAAAGCAACTGCTGAGGAAATTAACAAAATATTTGTGGAAATTGTTCTCGCTCCTTCATTTGAAAAAGAAGCACTTGAAATATTGGAGAAAAAGAAAAATATCCGTTTAATGACATTGGAAGATATTACACAAAAACAGCCTAAAGGCTCACTTGATATCAAAAAAGTATCTGGCGGTATATTGGTACAGGATATTGATAATGAATTGCTTATTGAACAGGATTTAAAAGTTGTGACAAAGGCAAAACCTTCTGATAAAGAAATGGAAGATTTGCTTTTTGCATTAAAAATGGTAAAATATACAAAATCAAATGGTATTGCTATAGCAAAAAATAAACAGTCTGTTGGTATTGGTCCAGGACAAGTAAATAGAATTTGGGCTTGTAAACAGGCTATTGAACATGGTATTGACCATTTAGGTGTAGAAACAGTAAAAGGAGCAGCACTTGCTTCTGATGCCTTTTTCCCATTCCCTGATTGTGTTGAGGAATGTGCAAAGGCAGGTATTACAGCAATTATACAACCAGGTGGCTCTGTGCGTGACCAAGAATCTATAGATGCTTGTGATAAAGCTGGTATTGCTATGATATTTACAGGTATGCGTCATTTTAGACATTAATATAATGAGAAAACTGTGTTCACAAAAATTAAAGTTTATGGGTGTGGGCAACGCCCACAAATGAAATATATATTTTTTATCACTTAAATTTTTTCATTAAAATTTTAAAAATAATATTATTTCTTTAAGACATTGAGAGTCGTTGGTCTACACTTCGCTCCGGTCGGTGCAGAACAAACGTCCACTGGACGTTTTGCACCTCAAACTCTCACCAACTTTTTAAAAAGTTGGACAAAACTTTAAAATGAAAACTTTGTTTTACTAATTACAAATGGGATTTTATTTTGATTTTTATACAACTCGGCAGCATATGTTGCCGAGTATTTTACTATGAGGTGTTATATGGAAAATTTATATAGTATTGCAGAAGATTTAATTGCATGGTATCAAAAAAATGCTCGTGTACTTCCTTGGAGAGAAAATGTTTCTCCTTATGGTGTTTGGATATCTGAAATTATGTTACAGCAAACAAGAGTAGAGGCTGTAAAAAAATATTATATCCGTTTTATGGAGGAACTTCCTACAGTAAAACATTTATCAGAAGTTTCTGATGAAAAATTATTAAAACTTTGGCAGGGTTTAGGGTATTACAATAGAGCAAAAAATTTAAAAAAAGCAGCCATTGAAATTATGGAACAATATCAAGGTGTGATACCAAATAACTATGAAAAACTGCTTAAATTGAAAGGAATAGGAGAATACACAGCAGGAGCGATTAGTTCTATAGCATTTGGATTGCCAGAAGCAGCAGTAGATGGCAATGTACTGCGTGTTATGACAAGATTATATGCATATGATAAAGATATTATGGATAAGCAAGTTAAAAAAGAATTTTCTGCTGCTATAAAAGAGGTTTTAAAACATACAAATGCTAGTTTATTAAATCAGTCTATTATGGAATTGGGTGCAATGGTTTGTTTACCCAATGGTGTTCCAAAATGTAATGAATGTCCTTTACAAAAATATTGTGAAGCATATCATCAAAATCGTGTATTAGAATTTCCTCATAAATCACCTAAAAAACAGAGACGTGTTGAATATCGTATGATGTTTTTTATAATATGTCAAAATAAATTAGCACTACATAAAAGAGCAGAAACAGGTCTACTATCTAATTTGTGGGAACTACCCAATGATTTAAAAGAGTTGTCTCCTTTTGAACAGCTATTACAATGGGGTGTGAAAAAGGCAGATGTCAATGAAATGGGAAAGGCAAAACATATTTTTACTCATATTCAATGGAATATGGAGGGCTATTATGTTCAGACAGATAGCTTTGAAAATTGTGCCGATTTTGTTTGGGTGACACAATGCGAATTACAACAGAAATATGCTTTGCCTTCTGCATTTTCTGAATATGTAAAAAAGGGTTTTGAAATGCTTAAAAAATAAAAAATATATACAATACTTATAGTAACAATCAGGAGGCATATTATATGGATTTTTTAGAGGAAATTAGAAATTATATTACACAAGACCAAAAAGAAGAAAAAGAAAAACAAATTATGTTGCAATATATAGAACAGTATTATGATACTATACCATACCGCAGCAATATGCTTTTTCATATGACAGCATCTTCTATGATATTTAATGAACAAAAAGACAGTGTATTGATGATATATCATAAAATTTATCAATCATGGACATGGACAGGAGGACACGCAGATGGTGAAAGAGATTTACTAAAAACTGCATTGCGTGAAGCACAGGAAGAAACAGGACTTTATGATATAAAAGTGTTAAAAAATGGTATCGCATCTATTGATATTTTAACTGTAGAAGGGCATTATAAAAATAATGAATATGTTTGCCCTCATATTCATTTTAATGTAACATATTGCTTTGTTGCCTCACAAAAAAGTAAACTAATATGTAATAAAAATGAAACAGAAGGCATAAAATGGATACCCATATCTAATATAAAAACATATTGCAATGAACAAAAAATGATACCTATTTATGAAAAAGTGATAAAAAGAGTGTTATAAATGAGAATGGATATTATTTGACTTTTTTTATCTTTTGTAATACAATGAATCAGAATATACGATTATGTAAGGAGTGTCTAAAAAGAATAGTAAAAATAATTTTTATTTCTGTTTGCCGTTAGGAAAACGGAGTTTTCCTTTTAGAAGTTCTTTGCTTCTTTCTTTCAAGAAAGAAGTGAGAGTTTGAGAGCAATGCTCTCAATGTTTTAACAAAACGTAATTATATTTGAAGTTTTAGTGAAAATGTTTGAGAGTTTTTATAAAATATATTTTATTTGCGAGACGCTATCATGTGTCCGCTTTCCCCTAAAAGCGGAGCAAAAACTTTAACTTTTGCCAACGCAATAATAGCGTTATTTAGAAGGTGATATTATGGTTGAAATTGCAACTCAAAAACAAAAACAAGCATTTTTTGATATGTGGCAGAACTGTTTTGATGACAGTGAGGCATTTTCAAAATGGCTTTTTGAAAAAAGATTTTTGCCCGATTACTGCACATATATTAAAAAAGATGGTAATATTGTTTGTTGTATGCAGTCGTATCCTTTGCATATATGGGTAAGGGGAAATGTTGTAAAAGGTGTTATGCTTTGTGGTGTGTGCACGGATAAACATTACAGAAAACAGGGGCTTATGACGGAATTGTTTTCCCATACTATGCGCTTTTTGAGAGAAAAAGGCTTTGTGATAGCAGTGCATACTCCCGCAGTATTAAACAGTTATTACGCATTTGGACATTTTCCTGTAAATAAATGCCAATATATACAATCTGAAAATGTTTGTGCTGTACCCAAAAATGCGGATATAATAGAAGTCCATACTCATTTTGAGAGATTATATAGTTGTTATGAGCAATTTAGTCAAAAATATTCTGGCTGTATTAGCAGAACAATGGCAGATTTTGTTTTGAAAATGGAAGATTATAAAGCAGATGGCGCAAAAGTGATTGTTTATGAACAACATGATATGATAAAAGGATATTCTGTTTTTTATTGCACAAGCGATATGGTGCAGGCAGTGGAAACCGTTGCAGAAAATAAACAGATATATCAAAAAATTGTGGAGGGCGTTTGCTATTATGCTAAGGAACGAAAATTGTCTATCAAACTGCCTGAAGATATTGTGATAGATATGCCTTTTTTGAAATCGAATATAGTAGAAAAAGGTGTTGCAGGTATATTAGATATACAAAAATTGATGTCTGTATTGGGGCAAAAAAAAGGTTATGCTATTGCTATAGAAGATAATGTAATAAAACAAAATAATGGTGTTTTTGATTTGGACGGCAGCATTACAACAATACCTCCTGACATCAAATTGAATGTAGCAAATGCAGTACAATTATTATTAGGATATTGCGATTTGTATGATTTGGAACAAAATAATGCTGTAGAAATTTATAATAAACAAAATGCAAAAATAATAGCAGATTTTTATACAAAACAACAATGCTATATTGTAGATGAATATTAAAATAATTGTTTAAAGTGATAAAAAAAGCGATATAAAACTTTTAGGGTAAAAATTCGTTTTTATAATTATAAACAGTATTGAGTGATAAAAAGGAGAATACAATGAATATAGAATTAGAAATGAAACCCATTGAAAAAGTAACAAACAAACAAATATTAAAATTTAAGCCTATTGATTTATCTGCAAAAAACATTATAGAAAGCTATGCCAAACCATGGAATATAGGGTGTTCTGATATGTCTTTTGCAAATTTGTTTATATGGGGGGTGAATGGTAAAATGGAATATGCAGAACATAATCATGTTTTGTATATTAAATTAGATTTTGAAAAAGTGCCTACTTATTTATGGGCGCCCATACCAAAATATGGTGTAGATGTAGATTATAGAGAAGCAGTTTATATTGCTATAGAATATATGAAGGGTATAGGAGTAGAACCAACATTACGTTCTGTATGGACACCTTTTAAACAAAAAATACAAGAGTGTTGTCCAGAACTTTATATACAGCCTACTGAAATGGCATGGGATTATGTATATGATAGAGAAAGCCTTGCTACATTAAAAGGTAAAAAATTGCATGGTAAAAGAAATCATATCAATAAATTTATGTCAAAATATCCAGATTATGTATATAAAGTATTAGATGATAGTATGATAGAAGATTGTATTGCATTATATAAAGACTGGAGTGACCAAAAAGAAGAGTTATCTATTGAATTATTTGATGAAAAAACATCTGTTATGCTTGCACTGCGTCATAGAAAAGCATTAAATTTAACAGGAGGTTGTATATTTGTAAAAGGAGAATTAGCTGCATTTACATTAGGTGAAAGACTTTCAAATGATATGCAGTTAATACACATTGAAAAAGCAAGGGCAGATATTGAGGGTGCTTATCCTATGATAAATCAACAATATATTTTGCACGAGTGCCAAAATGTGACACTTATAAATAGAGAGGAAGACATGGGAATTGAAGGCATGAGAAAAGCAAAACGTTCTTATCAGCCTATTAAAATGATAGAAAAATATATTGTTAGTACAAGAGATTTGAGCAATGAAAAAGGAATATGGTTGAACTAATATTTGATTTATGATATACAGATTTTTTGAACGTTTGTAAAAGACCTTGCGTAATATTTTGGGCAAGGTCTTTCAATGTATTGTGGAATAATAATAAAACTGTGTTCACATATTCAAAAGTTTGTGGGTACGAGTGAAACCTGCAAATAAAAGATATTTTATAAAATCTCTTGAAATTTTTTACTCAAATTTTTAAAATAATATTATTCCGTTAAGACATTGAGAGCGTTGTTCTCAAACTCTCACCCGCTTTCCCCTGAAAGCGAGGCAAAAACTTTTAAAATTGCGAACATAAGTATTTCGATATTTTAAAGAGAGGAGGAAGTATATGACAGATTTTATATTAAAACATTTTGTAAAATCAAGCACGACAGAAGAAGAAACAAGAAAAAAATATGGCATATTAAGTGGATATGTAGGCATATTGTGCAACGTGATACTTTTTGCAGTAAAATTTTTTGCAGGTATCATAACACATTCTGTATCTATTACAGCAGATGCATTAAATAATTTATCTGATGTAGGTTCTTCTGTAGCGACATTATTGGGTTTTAAATTGGCAGACAGACCACCAGACAAAGAACATCCTTTTGGACATGGAAGATATGAATATATTTCAGGTTTTGTTGTTTCGCTTATTATTATATTAATGGGTATAGAGTTATTAAAAGCATCTTTTGAAAAAATAATATCGCCTCAGCAAATCAATTTTCGTATAGTATCATTTTTAATTATGTTATGTTCTATTGGTGTAAAATTATGGTTGTGCTTTTTTAATAAAAAAGTTGGCAAAATGATTTCTTCTGCAACCTTACAGGCGACAGCAATGGACAGTTTAAGCGATGTTGCAGCAACTTCTGCTGTTATTATTGGTATGCTTGTCAATCACTTTTTTCATTTCAATATTGATGGTTATATGGGTGTGATTGTTGCTGGATTTATATTGTATACAGGTGTCACAACAGCAAAAGAAACATTAAATCCTTTACTTGGTACAGCACCTCCTTATGATTTGATAGAAAAAATGAAAAAAGAGGTATTATCATATGATGGTATATTAGGTGTACATGATTTGATTGTGCATAGCTATGGTGCTGAAAAAAAATTAGTTTCGCTCCATGCAGAAGTGTCTGCACAAAGTGACATATTAAAAATACACGAAGTGATTGATACAATAGAAAGAGATATCAAACAAAAATTTATGTGTGATGCTGTGATACACATGGACCCTATTGATATGGAAGATGAACAAACAAAACAATTATATCACGAAATAAAATTAGCTGTGAAAGATATAGATGATTCTTTTAATATGCATGATTTTAGAGTAGTAAAAAGTATGGGGGAAGTGAAATTATTTTTTGATGTTGCTGTACCTTTTCCGTGCCAGCAATCAAATAGCGAAATTGCTGAAACAATAAAATATAATGTAGAAAAATTGGGTAAAAATTATATTGCAAATATTACAATAGACCGTCTTTATACACCATAAAAGCGCAAGAAAAAACAACCTGAGGGGCAGGTTGTTTTTTCTTTTAGGGAAGTGTCATGTAATTTTGCTATGTTTATTGGGTATGTACATACTATATAATTAAAATATGAATTGCGTATGTAATATTTGTAAATAAAATATGAATAAATGTATACATTGAATAAATGATGGAGTGTGCAAAGTTTAAAGCTCTTTGTACAACTTTCTGGGGAAAAAACTTTATATTATGCGTTCGGAATGATAGTATGATTTTTGAAATCAGTCAATATCAGTCAATATTGTGCAACAGTAACAATTAAAAATGATTTATTTTGTGACTGATTATGATTGAAATTGAATGAAAATGATGATATACTAATCACACAAGGAGGAAAACAATATGTTAACAGAACAAAGATATCAAAAAATTATGGATATCGTGGATAGTAAAAAAACAGTTACTGTATTGGAATTGGTACAAAAGTTAGGTATTTCAGAATCTACAGTAAGAAGGGATTTGGTTTCTCTTGATAAATTGGGAAAGCTCATACGTGTACATGGTGGTGCAACATCTTTAGAATTACAGTATGAAACGGCTGATATAGATATTACTAAAAAAAGCACATTAAATTTAGAGCAAAAGCACACAATAGGAAAATATGCTGCAAGTTTGATTACAGCAGGGGACTTTGTTTATTTGGATTCTGGTACAACGGTTGAAATTATGGCTAATTATATTACAGAAAAAAATGCAAATTATGTAACAAATTCTATATGGCAGGCAAAAGCATTATCAAACCATGGCATTGCTGTTACGATAATAGGAGGTACATTTAAAGCAGTAACAGAGGCAATTATAGGAAGTGAAGCAGTGGAATGTTTACAGAAATATCATTTTACAAAGGGTTTTTTTGGTACAAATGGTATTAGCGATATTGCTCACTTCAGTACACCGGAAGCAAATGAAGCATCTGTAAAAAGAACAGCAATGACAATGTGCAAACAAAGTTATGTTTTAGCGGATTCTACAAAATTTGATAAAGTTTCAGCAGTAACATTTGGCTATATAGAAAATAGTACAATTATTACAACACAAATAGCACCAAAAAATTACAGTAATACAATATATGTATAAAATAAATAGGAAAGGCAGTGATGTTATGATTTATACCGTTACATTTAATCCCTCATTAGATTACATTATAGGTGCAGATGATATTATTTTTGGAGAAACAAATAGGGCAACATCAGAAATGATACTCAGTGGAGGAAAAGGAATTAATGTTTCTATTGTATTAAATCATTTGGGAATACAAAATACAGCATTAGGATTTGTTGCAGGATTTACAGGAAAACAAATTGAATATGATTTGATAGAAAATGGTTGCCAATGTGATTTTATTCATTTATCAAAGGGATTTTCTCGTATCAATGTAAAATTGAAATCAAAACAAGAAACAGAAATCAATGGTATTGGTCCAGAAATTTCAGAAAATGAATTAAAACAGCTTTTTAAAAAATTAGATACATTACAATCAGAAGATATATTGATATTGGCTGGAAGTGTGCCAGCAACTCTTCCAAAAGATATTTATGAGAAAATTATGGCAATGTTACAACACAAGGGAATTAAAATTATAGTAGATGCTACAAAAGAATTACTTGTCAATGTTATGAAATATCACCCATTTTTGATTAAACCAAATAATCACGAATTAGGTGAAATATTTGGAAAAAAATTGAAAGACGAAAACGAAATTATAGAATATGCTAAAAAATTGCAACAAATGGGAGATAATCAAGTAAATGTTTTGGTTTCTATGGCTGGTGATGGCGCAATATTTGTAGGAGCAAATGGAGAAATATATAAAACACCAGCACCAAAAGGAAAAGTTGTAAATTCTGTGGGCGCAGGTGATAGTATGGTAGCTGGATTTACAGCAGGCTATTTAAAAAATCATTCATTAAAAGAGGCATTTTATATGGGTGTTGCAACAGGAAGTGCAAGTGCCTTTTCAAAATATTTAGCTACAAAAAAAGAAGTAGAACAAATATTATTACAAATGAAATATTGATACTAGGGAGGAATGACATATTATGAAAATTACAGAATTATTATCTCGAGAATCCATACAATTAGGAGCAACACCAAAAAGCAAAAATGAAGCCATTGATACATTAGTAAATTTAATGGAAAAAGGCGGCAAATTAAATGATAAAGAAGGTTATAAAAAGGGAGTATTAGAAAGAGAAGCAAGTGGTACAACAGGTATAGGAGAAGGAATTGCCATACCTCATGCAAAAGTAGAAGCAGTAAAATATCCTGGTTTAAGCTCTATGACAGTGCCAGAAGGTGTTGACTATGAATCTTTAGATGGTGAGCCAAGTAAATTGTTTTTTATGATTGCAGCACCTGCAGAGGGCGGAGATGTTCATATTGAGGTATTACAAAGACTTTCTATGCTTTTAATGAATGAAAATTTTAGAAACGATTTATTAAATGCAAGAGATGTTGATACTTATTTAGATATTATTGATAAGGCAGAAAGAGAAAAATTTGCAGAAGAATATGAGGACGAAACACCTAAAAATAATGGTGGTTATGATGTGTTAGCGGTTACAGCTTGTCCTACTGGTATTGCACATACATTTATGGCAGCAGAAAATCTCGCTACAAAAGGAAAAGAAAAAGGCATTTCTATTAAAGTAGAAACAAATGGCTCTGGCGGTGCAAAAAATGTATTAACAGCAGAAGAAATTAAAAATGCAAAATGTATTATTGTTGCAGCAGATAAAAAAGTGGAAATGACACGTTTTAATGGTAAAAAAGTAATTGTAACAAAAGTTGCTGATGGCATACATAAAGCAGACGAATTGCTTGATAGAGCTGTTGCAGGAGATGCACCAATATTCTATGCAGAAAGTGGCACAGAAGAACAACAAACAGAAAAAGGAAAAGGACTCCATACAATATATGTTGACTTAATGAATGGTGTATCAAATATGTTGCCATTTGTAATAGGTGGGGGTATTTTAATTGCACTTGCATTTTTATTTGATAATTATGAAATCAATCCATCAAATTTTGGAAGTAATACACCATTTGCAGCATTTTTAAAACAAGTTGGAGATAGTGCTTTTGCATTTATGTTACCAGTGTTAGCTGGATTCATTGCCTCTAGTATAGGTGACAGACCTGCTCTTGCTGTTGGTTTTGTAGGTGGATATTTAGCAAAAGAAGGCGGTAGCGGATTTTTAGGCGCATTAGCAGCAGGATTTATAGCAGGTTATTTGATATTAGCATTGAAAAAAGTATTTGATAAATTGCCTCAAAGTTTAGAAGGTATTAAGCCAGTATTGTTATATCCTCTTTGTGGTATATTGTTGATAGGTGCAATAATTATATTTATTATCAATCCGATTGTAGGCGCAATCAATACAGCATTGTTCAATGGTTTAAATTCAATGGGTTCTTCTAGTAAAATATTGCTTGGTGTAATATTGGCTGGTATGATGTCTATTGATATGGGTGGTCCAATCAATAAAGCTGCATATGTATTTGGTACAGCATCTATTACAGAAGGAAATTATGAAATGATGGCAGCAGTTATGATAGGTGGTATGGTGCCTCCTCTTGCCATAGCATTAGCAACAACATTTTTCAAAAATAAATTTACAGAAGCAGAAAAGAAATCAGGCGTTGTAAATTATATTATGGGACTTTCATTTATTACAGAGGGTGCGATTCCTTTTGCAGCATCAGACCCAATTCATGTAATACCTTCTTGTGCTATAGGTGCAGCAGTTGCAGGTGGTATGTCAATGTTTTTTAATTGCACATTGATGGCACCTCATGGCGGATTGTTTGTATTGCCAGTAATTGGAAATAGTGTTATGTATTTGATATCACTGATTGTAGGTTCTTTCATTGGTATGGCATTGTTGGGAATATTGAAAAAACCAGTAAATCAATAATTATAATAATATTAAAAATGTGTCAATTATTTGACACATTTTTTATTGTCGAAACATTTGTAATAAAATGACAAAATCATTCTAAATAAAAATTAAAAATTACATTTTATTTTTATAAAAGTGCTTTTTATGGCTTGTATATTTCCATAATTTCCATATATTACATGGTATTACTTTTGTCATACAACAACAATAAATTAATACATAAATTTTTTCGGTATAATATAGTTTTTGTATCAATAAAATAAAAATTTTATAATACTTGTATAAAAAATAATCATGCATGATAAAAATCAAATGAAATTTTATAAAATTTTAAAAAAAACAACAAATAATTTTTATAAAACTGCTGTCTTGACGAAAGTATTATTTTTAGCGTATCATTTTATTTACAAAAATGAGTTTTTCAAAAAATGACTCAAAACTACTATTCAAATGAAAAAGGGTAAAAAATAAAAATATTGAGGGGGAAATGACATGAAAAAATTTTTAGCAGGTATTATGGCAGCAGCAATGATGTTTTCATTTGCAGCATGTTCATCAGGTGAAGCTCCAAGTGATGACGTAGCAAATGATGGGGAAAATGTAGAAAGTTCCGCAGATAATTCTACATTTTTGATAGGCGGTATTGGACCTCTTACAGGTGGTGCAGCGTCTTATGGTAACAGCGTAAAACAAGGTGCAGAAATTGCTATTGCAGAAATTAACGAAGCTGGTGGTATTAAAGCAGGCGACGGCGTTTATACATTTGCACTGGATTTTCAAGATGATGAATCTAGTGAAGATAAGGCAATTACAGCTTACAATTCTTTAATGGATAAAGGTATGAATGCTATGATTGGTACTGTAACAAGTGCGCCTTGTATTGCAGTAAAAGAATTATCAAAACAGGATAATATGTTGCAGATTACACCTTCTGGCTCTGCTATTGATTGTATTACAGATGCACCTAATGTTTTTAGACTTTGTTTCACAGACCCATTACAAGGTGTTACAATGGCTAATTATGTAAAAGATGCAGGCAAAACAAAAGTTGCAGTTATATTTAATAACTCTGATGACTATTCTACAGGTATGAAAAATGCTTTCGTAGAACAGGTAAAAGCAAATGGTGGGGAAGTCGTATCAGAAGAAGCATTTAACGAAGGTGATGTTGATTTTTCAACACAGCTTACAAAAATTAAAGGTACAGATGCAGAAATGATATTCTGTCCAGTATATTATGAAGCAGCAGCATATATTACACAACAAGCAAAAGAACTTGGTATGGATTTACCATTTATAGGCGGTGACGGCTGGGACGGTATACTTGCTCAAGTAACAGACCCTTCTACTGTAGAAGGTGCAGTATTTTTAAGTCCTTTCCTTGCTACAGATACAGCTGAAGAAGTTGCAAGTTTTGTATCTAAATATGAACAAAAATATAGTGCAACACCAGACCAGTTCGCAGCAGATGGCTATGACACAGTATATGTTATTAAGGCAGCTATAGAAAAAGCAGATTCTATTGAAAGCGATGCTATGATTGCAGCTATGACAGAAATTACAGTAGATGGTATTACAGGTTCTATGTCATTCACAGAAGATGGCGAACCAGATAAAAGTGCAAAATTTGTTGTAATTAAAGATGGAAAATATGCCGCAATGGAATAATAACAATATTACCCCCCCAACCAAAAGGCTGGAGGGGTATTGTTTTAATAATATAAAAAAAGAAATACTTCCGAATGCAGAAGAAAAAGTTTTTTGTCAAACTTTTTTTTAAAAAAGTTTGCAGGGGCGGGACAGCGTCCCGCAAATAAAAGATATTCTATAAAAAAATTTGAAATACTTTTACTGAAATTTTAAAAATAATAATGTTCTGTTAGAACATTGAGGGCGTTGCCCTCAAACTCCTAC
Organism: Lachnospiraceae bacterium 46-61; assembly: GCA_041223565.1. Classification (GTDB taxonomy): domain Bacteria; phylum Bacillota; class Clostridia; order Lachnospirales; family Anaerotignaceae; genus Coprocola. The sequence continues at coordinate 220,910 of JBCLQL010000004.1, read as the reverse complement.
CCGCTTTTTGAAAAAAGCGGGGCAAAAACTTTTGATTTTGCGTTCGGAATTATTTCATTATTAAATATATGTAAAAGAGGTGTGGTAGTATGTTAATCAGTATGCTAGAACAGTTAATAAACGGTCTTAGAACAGGTAGTATATATGCTTTAATTGCTTTAGGGTATACCATGGTATACGGTATTGCGAAAATGATAAATTTCGCTCATGGTGACATTATTATGGTAGGTGCGTACACATTATATATTGCAATATCACTATTAAACCTTTCTATACCTATTGCTATACTTTTAACAGTAATTGTTTGCTCTGTAACAGGCGTTGCAGTAGAAAAAATTGCATATAAACCATTGAGAAATGCGCCTCCTCTTGCGGTATTGATTACAGCAATAGGTGTAAGCTACTTTTTACAAAGTGTTTCTCTTTTGATATTTAAAGCGAATCCAATACCTTTTAATTCTGTTATCAATATACAGTCTGTGAAATTGGGAAGTTTAAATATTTCTGGTATTACCATTGTAACATTGATTGTAACAACAATATCAATGATTGCATTGACATTATTTATAAACAAAACAAAAGCAGGTACTGCTATGCGTGCAGTATCAGAAGATAAAGGCGCAGCACAACTTGTAGGTATCAATGTAAATAAAACAATATCTATGACATTTGCTATAGGCTCTGCACTTGCCGCGCTTGCAGGTATATTATACATATGCCAGTATCAAACATTAAAGCCTACTATGGGCGCACTCCCCGGAATAAAAGCATTTGTTGCCGCTGTATTGGGAGGAATAGGAAGTATACCTGGTGCTATGCTGGGGGGCATTGTATTGGGTATTATAGAAAGTCTATCAAAAGCATATATTTCTACGGAATTGTCAGACGCTATTGTTTTTGGTGTACTTGTTGTGGTACTTCTTGTAAAACCTTCTGGAATATTGGGCAAAAAACAAAATGAAAAAGTTTAGGAGGGGGAGTATATGAAAAATTTATTAGACAAAAAAGAAATGAGAAATATAGCAATATTAGTAGTAGGCTATGTATTTATTACAATATTGATAAAAGGCGGATTTTTGAATCGTCAATATACATCATTGCTTGTACCGATTGCAGTCAATATTATGCTTGCGGTTTCATTGAATTTGGTAACAGGATTTTTGGGTGAATTATCACTTGGACACGCTTGTTTTATGTCCATAGGAGCATACAGCAGTGCAATATTTACAGTAAATACTAATATGCCCGCTCCAATACAATTTATGATTGCATTGGCAATAGGTGGTATTTTTGCCGGAATATTTGGCTTTTTAATAGGTGTTCCTGTATTGAGATTGCGGGGAGATTATCTTGCTATTGTAACATTGGCATTTGGTGAAATTATAAAATCAATATTGATTTCTATGGGCAGTATTACAAATGGTGCGAAGGGACTTTCTAAAATTCCACTTTACTCCAATTATAAAAATTATACTGTAGTATATATTATTATGGCTGTTACAGTATTGATGATAACGAATATGGTAAAATCCAGAGATGGACGTGCAATTTGTGCTGTAAGAGATAACGATATTGCAACAGAATCGATTGGTATTAAAGTAAGTGCATTTAAAATAAAAGCATTTGTAATATCTGCATTTTTTGCAGGTATTGCTGGTGTGTTGTATGCGCATAATGTTGGTATTATTAAACCTACTACATTTGATTATAATCAATCCATTGAAATACTTGTTATTGTGGTATTGGGTGGTATGGGAAGTATACAAGGCTCTATTATTGCAGCAATTATATTAACTGTATTACCAGAATTGTTAAGAGGTGCAGACAATTACAGAATGTTATTGTATTCTGTTGCATTGATATTGATTATGATATTAAATCATTCTAAAATTAAAGAGGGATTGATGGAAAATAGAACATTGTCAAAACTCTTTCAAAAAAGAGGAGGGGTACAAAATGGCGCTTCTTGAGGTAAAAAATTTAAGTATATCATTCGGCGGATTGAGAGCCGTTGACGATTTTAATATTAGTATAGAACAAAATCAATTATATGGTTTAATTGGTCCAAATGGTGCAGGAAAAACAACAATATTTAATTTGCTTACAGGAGTATATCGTCCCACAGAAGGCAGTATTGAATTAGATGGTGTGAGTCTGGTGGGTAAAACAGCATCTGAAATATGTAGAGAAGGTTTTGCTCGTACATTCCAAAATATACGTCTTTTTAATAGACTGACTGTATTAGACAATATTAAAACAGCACTCCATAATCAATTAAAATATTCTTTGCTGGATAGTATGCTACATACACCAAAATATAAACAAATAGAAAAAGAAATGGACGAAAGAGCAATCGATTTGTTAAAAGATTTTGATTTAGATAAAGAGGCGAATGTCATTGCGGATAATCTCCCTTATGGTAAACAAAGAAAATTAGAAATTGCTAGAGCGCTTGCTACTAGCCCTAAAGTGCTTTTGCTTGATGAGCCAGCCGCAGGTATGAATCCTACGGAAACATTGGAATTGATGGACACCATTAGAAATATACGTGATAAATTTCATATTGCAATACTTTTAATTGAACATGATATGAATTTAGTATTAGGTATTTGTGAAGAATTGGTTGTATTGGATTATGGTAGAGTGATTGCGCAGGGACTGCCTTTAGATGTTGTAAACGACCCTACTGTTATTACGGCATATATAGGGGACTAATAGGGGGTGAGTATATGCATATGCTTAAAATTAAAAATTTGAATGTGTATTATGGACATATCCATGCCATAAAAGGAATATCTATACGTGTAGAAGAAGGAGAAGTTGTGTCATTGATTGGTGCAAATGGCGCAGGAAAAACCACTACAATGCAAACAATATCTGGGCTTTTGAGAGCAAAAAGTGGCTCTATTGATTTTATGGGAAGGAATTTAATGAAAACAGACCCTCATAAAATTGTAGAATTGGGTATTGCGCAAGTTTTAGAAGGACGTAGAGTATTTGCTAATTTAACAGTAAAAGAAAATATACAAATGGGCTCTTATACTGTAAAAGATTCTTTTGAAGGATTAAGACAAGCAAGAAAAGATATTTATGATAAATTCCCAAGGCTTAGAGAAAGAAAAGAACAACTTGCTGGAACACTTTCAGGTGGAGAACAGCAAATGCTTGCTATGGGAAGGGCTTTGATGACAAGACCTAGATTATTAATATTAGATGAGCCTTCTATGGGGTTGTCACCACTTTTGGTAAAAGAGATATTTGAAATTATAAAAGAAGTGAATAAATCTGGTGTGACCGTTTTGCTTGTGGAACAAAATGCAAAAATGGCTCTTTCTGTTTCTGATAGAGCGTATGTTTTGGAAACAGGCAAAATATCTATGGAAGGAAAAGCAGAAGATTTAATGAAAAATGAATCTATTAAAAAAGCATATTTAGGTGCTTGATATTGTTATATTTTGTTTTTTAAGGGGAAAACTTTGTTTTCCCTTTAAATTTAAAGTCAAGACCTTTTTAAAAGCGTAATGTTTGTTTTGTGCTTATAGGGGTAAAGTGAATGTAATAAAAGTGATGGTAATACTCCATATTGCATTTTTTACTACTATATTTTATAATTAATAAAATTGCATTATTGCAGTAAAATGATTATTATGGGAAGGGAGTAAAAAATATGGCAAATGAAAAAAAATATCGTATTGGTATTGATTTAGGTGGTACAAATATAAAAGTAGGCATAGTAGACCAACAACACAATATTATAGCAAATCATTCTGTTAAAACACTTGTGGAGCGTAATTATACAGAAATTATAAAAGATATGGCTGACGCAGTATATTACGTTTTAGAACAATCTAATATAACACTATCAGAGTGTAGTGCTTTGGGTATAGGTAGTCCAGGTTGTATTGATTTTCAAAATGGTGTAGTAGTATTTGCAGGAAATCTGCATTGGGAAAATGTGCCAATATTGCAGGAATTAAAAAAATATATTGATTTGCCTATGGGATTATCAAATGACGCAAATTGTGCCGCATTGGGGGAAGTAGTAGGTGGTGCAGCAAAAGAATATCAAAATGCTGTTATGATTACATTGGGTACAGGTGTAGGCGGCGGCATTGTTATGAATAGAAAAATATTTGAAGGTGGACACCCAGGTGGAACAGAATTAGGACATACTACAGTGGTATCTGGAGGAGAATACTGCACTTGTGGTAGACATGGTTGTTTTGAGGCATATTCTTCTGCTACTGCTCTTATTAGAGATACAAAAAGAGCAGCACAAAATCATCCAGAATCATTATTAAATACACTTTGTCATAACAATTTAGATGAAATCAATGGTATTACACCATTTGATGCTGCAAAACAAGGCGATGCCGTTGGTAAGGAAGTAGTAGAAAATTATATTAAATATCTGGGAGAGGGTATTGTCAATATGGTAAATATATTCCGTCCTGATGTTGTTCTTTTGAGTGGTGGTGTATGTAATCAAGGGGCATATCTCACAGACCCTTTAAATGAGTACATAAAAAAATATTGCTTTGCAGGAGAAAGAGCATTTATTCCACCTGTTATACGTGCCACATTGGGTAATGATGCTGGTATTATAGGTGCTGCATCTATTGTAGAAGTATAATAAAAAAAATACCCTTGCCTATATTAGGTAAAGGGTATTTTTTTATTAATGAAATAATCGCTCGTTATTTTTTATATACCATTCTTCTGAAACAGCATTTTTAATAATGTCATGGTATAAGTCATTTTTCAATAATGAAAAAAAAGAATGTGAAAAATCTTTTTGACATATTGAAAAAACTTCATAAAAAAAATTATCTATATCATGTATGATAGTATATTCTTTTTTTGATGACATTTCTTTTACATAAAAATAAATCATATTGATAAAAAAGTAGTCTGAAATATTAAGAGAAATATCACAATTTTTTAATTTGGTATGTATGTTTTGAAACCATTCTCTTTCTTCTATATATCGTATATCAGAATTTCCAACTAAATAATCTATAGATACATTTAATATATTTGCTAGTTTTGTCAAATCCCTTATATTAGGTTCATTTCTTCCGCTTTCATAATTTGCGATTGCCGTATATCCGTAATGTAATTCACTTGCTAGTTTTGTTTGTGTTAATTTTTTTTCTTTTCTTAATGCTTTTAATCTTTTTGGAAATTCCAACGAAAATACACTCCATTCTTTTTAGTATATTTCATGATTATATAGTGTATATTTATATAGTGTCAATATATAAAGTTATTTTTTTTACAGTATTCCTATATAATGCAATCAAATATGTATAAATTAAGGAGAAACATATGAAATATATTCATATTAGAATTGTAGAACTGTTACAAGAGAAAAAAATATCGAAAACAAAAATATGTAAAGATTTAGATTTGCAACGAGGTAATTTTAATCGATATTGTAGAGATGATTTTCAACGTATTGATGCAAATTTATTGATAAAATTATGTGATTATTTTCAATGTTCTTTTAATGAAATATTAGAAATAAGAGAAAAATAATAAAAGCATGGATATGCTGAGCTATCATAGAGGTACTGAAATATCATAGATTTTAGTACTATGTGGGAATTGATGAAAGAAAAAGGAATATCCCAATATTATTTATTAAAAAAAGTTGGTATTGACAGCAAAACACTAGCTAATATAAAGAAGAATGGAAATATTACTTTATTAACTTTAGAAAAATTATGTCGTGGAATGCAATGTACTCCAAATGATATTGTAAAATTTATAGATGATGAAGTATAAAATAAGTGGGGGACTTTTTGACTTGCGAAAAGTTCCCTTAGCTTGTCAATAAATAGAAATTCAATTTCAATATATTGTCTATATAAGTTATTTTAACTTTTATAGATTGTTTTAACATAACATAGCAAATATTACAATAAAAAGGAAATTTTTTTATAAAATCGGTTAGTAAATAAGGAGGTGTTTTGATTGCAGACAGAAATTGACTACAAAGAATTAGGAAGAAATATCAAAAAAATACGTCAATCGAAAGGGTTCACACAAGAAAAACTTGCTGAAATAGTTGGTTGTAATACTTCCCATATTTCTAATATTGAAAATAATTATACAAAAGTTAGTTTGAATTTATTGCTTGCTATTGCAAATGCTCTAAATACTTCAATAGATTATATTTTATCTGCACAATATCATAACATTTCACTTGCTTTAGACAATGAAATATTAAGAGTCATTCAAAATTTAGATGTTGAAAAGAAAGAAAAAATATTAAAAATTATCAAAATTTTAGCATAAATAAAGTATATTTTATTTGTGCTAATTTTTTTCTTTTCTTAATGCTTTTAATCTTTTTGGAAATTCCAATTAAAACACACTCCATTCTTTAAGCTGTTTTTGCAAATATAAAATTTTATTTATATATACTATATTAAAACAATATTATGAGCATTAAAACACTTATTTATATCATTATATGATAATAAATGGTGTGTCAATGCTTATTTCATCGTTCCTTAAAATTATAATATATCATTAAGGGAGGAAAAAGTTATGGCAAAAGATATCATTGATATGGACTTTATAAAAAATAGAATATTAGAACTTAGAAATACAACTTCTTTATCTGATAGAAAATTAAGTATTGCATTAGGATATAATCCATCTTTTATAAAAGAAATACTATCAGGAAGAAGCAAGCCTTCATTAGATGCGTTAATCAATATTTGCGATTATTTTCATATCACATTATTTGACTTTTTTAATATTGAAGTGGATAATATTATTTTATATAAAGAAATTTATAATGAATTACAGCGTCTATGTGGCGATGATTTATATAAAATTCTTTCTTTTTTAAAAGTACTGCAACCTCAAGATTATCAAGCATTAGTTTCTGTAATCAATCGATTTTGCAATATTACAAGGCGATACCATTGACAAAAAAAGAGTTAAAAAGTATGGGCGATAAATTAAAATCAAAAAGAATACAATTAGGCTATACACAAGAAAAAGTTGCAGAATTGACTAATATTTCTTATAGTACGTATTCTAAAATTGAAAATACCATACAAAGTCCTTCTTTAGATACATTAATACGTATTTCTGTCGTGTTGGACATTTCAATGGATTATTTAATATTTGGTAATGAAAACACAAAAAAATGTCATACTGATATTAGTGATATTGTAACACTTTTGAACAATGCTGATTTCAAACAAGTTCACTATGTTTGTGATTTATTAGTGCAGTTGCTTTCAAAAATAAATGAATAAATGAAATACAAAAATATGAATAATACAATTTTCTATTTATAGTATTACAATATAATGTTTTTAATAATATTATTTTTAAAAGTACTACAATCTCAATATTATTTACTTAAAAAATTTGGTATTGATAGTAAAACACTAGCTAATATAAAGAAAAATGAAAATATTACTTTATTCACTTTAGAAAAATTATGTCGTGGAATGCAATGTACTCCAAATGATATTGTAAAATTTATAGATGATGAAGTATAAAATAAGAGGAAATATTTCTCTAAAAACAATATCCTCATCTATATAGATGAGGACATTATTTTTTATATATTAATTTACTTAATTCAATTTTCGTATTTGTTTTATGGTAATAATAGAAAATAAAGCATTGATAATTAAAACTGTTTCTGCAAAAGCTGTTCCTTTTAAAAATTGCCTCAAATTCCCAATTTGCCAGCCTTGTATAAATGCTACAATACTGAATAATATAAATAATACAACTGGTACAGTAAAACAATTTTTAAATAGATGACCAAAAAACAAATAGGGCAATGTAGACGCACTTAATATAGAAAATATTAATATTAAAAAATGGTTGAGTTTCCCATCATAACTCGCTATATTCCAAACTGCAAAAATAGTAATAGAAAGCAATAATAGTAATGATAATAAGTGATAAACAATATGATTATTTTTCATTTTTTTTTGCTTTTCTGCATACATAATTTCGGCAATACTGACATCTAATACTTTAGCAAGTGGTTCTATCATTTTTAAATCAGGAAATCCGATACCCCTTTCCCATTTCGATATTGCTTTATCTGTTACATTTAACTTATTTGCAAGTTCAAGTTGTGTCCAACCTCTTTCTTTTCTAATAGAAGCTATAAATTCCCCAAACTTTTGATTATCCATGCTACCACTCCCCTAATATCAAAAGTATTTATTTATATCATAATACATAAATATCGTAATAAAAACAATCGACGAATAGTAGAATTGCAAAAATTTAGAAGTAAACTTTTCGTTTACTTCATAAAAAGATTGTTTTTTTATTACTATTGTCATAATACAGTATATTTATCAAAATATTATCTGAAGTAGTTAGAGAAATATCGTACTTTTTTAATTTTACACATACATTTTAATACTAGTCTTTTTACTCAAAAATAAATGAATAAAAAAGAGTTAATATATTTATTCTAAAATTTAAGGATACCGATACCAGACGTAGGGGATTATAAAGGGGGTGCAATCCCCTAACTCGTTAGGGGTGTGGGGTGATTCGAATTCTACGCTTCGCTCTGGTCGGTGCTGGGCGAACGTCCACTGGACGTTCAGCACCCCACGTTTTTGCTTACTTTTTTCAAAAAAGTAACAACCATTATACTAAAAATATTGATTTATGTCATATGACCATAACATAAAACATTCTCAAAATATAAAATTCAAAATAATGTTATATTTGCGGGGTTTCACCCCTGCACCCTACCAACTTTCTTTCAAGAAAGCTGAACAAAAAACTTTATCTTTTGCGTTTGGAATCATTTCATAAATTACTATTACAAACGGAATTTGATTTAAAATTTATGATAATTCACAGAAATATATGATACTGCTTCTGTTGCCGCAACTGCACCATCTGCGCAAGCAGTCACAATTTGTCTCAAAGGTTTTGTTCTAGTATCCCCTGCAACAAAAACACCTTCTATATTTGTATGACAATACTCATCTGAAACAATATATCCTTGTTCACTGATTTCTAAAAAAGGTGATACCATATCATTATTTGGCTCATAACCTATAGCAATAAATACACCATCTGTTTCCACAGTTGTTATTTTATTTTGTTTTGAGTGATACACATCAACAGCATTTACAGTTTGATTTCCTTTTATACTTTTTACATTACTATCATACAATATAGTAATATTCTTTCGTGATAATACAGTATCAATTAAATGTTTTTCTGCTCTAAAAGTATCACGTCTATGAATAATTGTCACATTTTGACACTGATTTGATAAAAAAATGGCATCTTCTAATGCGGTATTGCCTCCTCCCACAACAACAACATTTTTATTACGGAAAAATGCACCATCACAGGTTGCACAATAAGATACGCCTCTTGCTATAAATTGTTTTTCACCTTCACAATTTAACTCTCGTCTTTTTACTCCTGTAGCAACAATAACTGTTTTTGCAGTATAAGTATTTTTATTTGTGGTAATGGTTTGAAATGCATCAGAAAAATTGACAGAAGTCACTTTTTCAAATTTTATATCAGCTTTTAAATCTATAGCCTGTTGATATAGCTTTTGTGCAAACACTGCACCTGATATAGATTTGATAGCAGGATAATTTTCAATTTGAGCAGTAATTGCAGCCTGCCCACCATACCAATTACTATCAAAAACAATTACAGAAACACCTGCACGCAATGCATATATAGCGGCAGTAATGCCCGCAGGTCCAGCACCTATAATAATTATGTCATGCATATATGACACCTCCTTATTATAATATGACATGATTGAGAATATTTCATACAAAAACAATCTACTTATTTTTAACAATGTATGGTATACTTTATTTTATTAGAAAATTCATTATAAAATTATTTATATTAAGGAGAATGTATATTATGAATCAATTTGAATTACTTGTAAATTGCGTTGAAAACTACAGTCATATTAAAAATGTTGCAAGCAATAAAGTAGCACATTCCTTTTCAGAAAAAGGCATATTTGAATTGCTTTTAGAAGGATATGAGGCATATTGTGATATGGACGAAGGTTTTTTTATAGGTATGATAGATGGATATGTTGAAAATACCACAGATGCAGAACAAAGCGAATACAATAAACATAGAGAAAGACAATCTATATTACCTATTGTATTAAAACAAATTTCAAAACAATATCATATGACAAAAATACAAGCAATAGAATCATTTTATGAAAGTAAAACAGGAGAATGTTTTGCACAGGACAATACAGAATATTATAAAAAAACAGCAGAAGAATTATTTGAATGTTATCAGAATGAAAAAGCATGAATGAAAAAAATTTAAAATGGGGATATACAACAGGAAGTTGCGCAGCAGCGGCAGCAAAATGTGCTGTAATATTATTGCTTTTAGACAAAAAATTAGATAGTGTTTCATTGCATACACCAAAAGGCATTGTGTTACAGATTAATACTCAAAATTGTCACTGGCAAGGACAAAAAACAATATGTGGTGTACAAAAATATAGTGGCGATGACCCTGATGTCACAAATGGTATTATGATATATGCTATGGCTGAAAAAATAGAAAAAGGTATTATAGTAGAAGGTGGAAAAGGTATTGGGCGTGTGACAAAAAAAGGATTACAGCAATCTGTAGGAGAAGCAGCAATCAATACCGTTCCCCGAAATATGATAATACAATGTGTAAAAGAAATTTGTATGTTTGCCAATTATCAAAAAGGTATTGCTATAACAATATTTGCGCCAGAAGGTGCAGAGATAGCTAAAAAAACATATAATGAGAAATTAGGTATTGTGGGAGGCATATCCATATTAGGTACAAGCGGTATTGTAGAGCCTATGAGTGAAAAAGCATTACTTGAAAGTATCAAAGCAGAATGTAGCGTGAAAGCTGCAAATAGCAATGGTAATATCATATTGACATTTGGAAATTATGGAAATGATTTTTTAAAAAAGCATTATGATATAGATATAGAACAAGCTATAAAAGTAAGTAATTTTATAGGAGAGGCGATTGATTTTATAAAAACATTGCCTTTACAATCTGTATTGATAGTGGGGCATATTGGCAAAATGATAAAAATAGCAGGAGGCATTATGCAAACACATTCTAAATATGCAGATTGTAGAATGGAGATTATAGGAGTACATGCTGCGATTGCAGGAGCAAAAAGCAAAACAATAAAAAATATTATGGAATGTATTACAGCAGAACAGGCATTATTATTATTAAAAAATGATAATAAACAGATATTTCAAAATACTATGAAAAGTATATCAAAAAAAATAATGGAACATATTCAGTATAGAATGGGTGAAAAAATAAATTGTAATGTTATTGTATTTTCTGAAAAATTAGGTGTTTTAATACAGTCTGAAAATGTAGTATGGTTTTTAGAACAATATCATAAATGAAATCATACCGTTTTCAAAATATAAAGTTTTTTGTCAAACTTTTTAGGGGAAAAGTTTGTAGTGTGTGGGACAGCGTCCCACAAATAAAAGATATTCTATAAAAATCCTCTCAATATTTTTATTTGAATTTTGCAATACACACCTTATTAAATATCACTATGTTTTGTTAAGACATTGAGAGCGTTGCTCTCAAACTCTCACCAACTTTTAAAAAAGTTGGACAAAACTTTTAAAGGAAAACTTCGTTTTCCTTATTGTAAACGCAATTATATTTATGAAAGAGGTGAATCAAAAAAATGGTACATTTTGTAGGAGCTGGTAGTGGTGCAGTGGATTTAATTACAGTAAGAGGGCAAAAACTACTTCAAAATGCAGATATTGTAATATATGCAGGTTCACTTGTAAATGAGGAACTACTATCGGTTACAAAAAGTGACTGTAAAATATATAACAGTGCATACATGACACTAGAGCAAATTGCTACAATATTTACAGAAAACAGAGAAAAAGAAATTGTAAGATTGCATACAGGTGATACTTGTTTATATGGCGCAATAAAAGAGCAAATGGATATATTAAATGAAAAAGGCATCTGTTATGATATTTGTCCTGGTGTAAGTTCTTTTTGTGGCGCAGCTGCTGCATTGCAAATGGAATACACATTACCTAATGTATCTCAAACAGTCATTATAACAAGAGTGGAAGGTAAAACACCTGTTCCCAAAAATGAAGATATTTCAAAACTAGTACAACATAATGCGACAATGGTAATATTTTTAAGCACAGGGCTTTTAGAAACATTAGAACAGAAATTAAAACAAGGAGGCTGTCGTGATGATATGCCTGCGGCAATTGTGCAAAAAGCAACTTGGCAAGACCAAAAAATTGTGCATTGTACAGTTTCCACATTGTCGCAATGTGCAAAGCAGAATCATATTACAAAAACAGCACTGATTATAGTAGGAGATGTATTAGGGAGTAATTATGAAAGGTCATTACTTTATCACCCCTCATTTTCTACGGAATTTAGAAAGGCAAAACAGCAATGAAAGTATATGTTATAGCATTTACAAAAAAAGGAACAGAATTAGCAGAAACGATATCAAACAAATTAGAACATTTCGAGTGTTTTTCTATGAAAGTTGCAAGAGATGGCATTACAATGGTATATTCTCTTGCGGAGTGGACACAAAAAGCATTTGAACAATCACAAGGTATTGTGTTTGTAGGTGCTTGCGGCATTGCAGTAAGAGCAATTGCTCCCCATATAAAAGATAAATATCAAGACCCTGCTGTTGTTGTTGCAGATGAAAAAGGCGAATTTATTATATCATTATTATCAGGACATATGGGACAAGCAAATGCGCTCACACAAAAAATAGCAAAAGCAATACACGCAACACCTGTTATCACTACAGCAACAGATGTAAATGGCGTGTTTGCTGTAGATACATGGATAAAACAAAATGGATTTATTTGTCTTTATGCAGAACAATCAAAAAGTTTGTTAAAACAAATTTCTGCGACATTGCTGGAAGACAAAACAATAGCATTTGACAGTATATTTTATTATGATAAACTGCCTAAAGGACTGACAGCAGCAAAACATGGAGAAATAGGTATTTGTCTATCCGTTTATAGACACAATAAACTATTTCAGCAAACACTCTATTTAATTGCGCCAGTATTGCATATGGGTATAGGGTGCAAAAAAAATACTTCATTTCAGCAAATAGAACAAGCGGTATTTGAGATATTGGAAGAAGAAAACATTGCTATAGAAGCAATCAAAGCAGTTGCTACAATTGATTTGAAACAGTATGAAAAAGGAATATTGTTATTTTGTGAACAATATCAAAAACAATTTTATACTTTTTCAGCAGAACAATTATCAAATGTAAAGGGAAATATTTCACATTCTGATTTTGTAGAACAAATAACAGGTGTAGATAATGTTTGTGAAAGAGCTGCAATATGTTCCGCTCAAAATAGTAATATCATAGTAAATAAAAGGGTAAAAAATGGCGTAACAATAGCATTTGCTATGGAAACTATTCAAATTTCATTTTAAAAAAATTTATGAGATAATTCCGAACACAATTATTTCACAACTTTCACTTTTGCTAACGCAATTATTTCATTACATTAAGGAGTGTTAATTTTGAACACACTATACATTATAGGTATAGGTGCGGAAGCACAAAAAACAATGACAATAGAAGCAATGGACATAATACAAAAATGCGATTTAATAGTAGGCTACACAGTATATACAGATTTAATAAAAAAGTATTTTCCTCAAAAACAATATTACAGCAGTGCTATGACACAAGAAAAACAAAGAGTCAGCTATGCCATAGAGCAATGTCAAAAGGGCATACAAACCGCAGTTATATCAAGTGGTGACAGCAGTGTATATGGCATGGCATCACTTGCATACGAACTAGCAGAAAACATAGATATTGATATACAAGTCATTGCTGGTGTTACAGCTTGTTTAAGTGCAAGTGCGGTATTAGGAGCAGTTGTTTCTCATGATTTTGTAGTAATCAGTTTAAGCGATTTAATGACACCATGGGAATTGATACAAAAAAGAATAGCACTTGCAGCGCAAGGAGATTTTGTAATCTGTCTATACAATCCTTCCAGCAAAAAAAGAAAATACTATTTAAAATATGCTTGTGATATCATACTACAATATCAAAGTGAAAAAACAATATGTGGTATTGTGAAAAATATTTCAAGAGAATCGCAACAAAGTCGTATTATGACATTAAAAGAATTAAGAGAAACGGAAACAGATATGTTTACAACAGTATTGATAGGAAACAGTAAAACAAAAGTGATAAAAGGGAAAATAGTAACGCCAAGAGGATACAATATATGAACACAATATTACTTTTCGGAGGCACAACAGAAGGAAGATTATTGACAGAATATTTATATGATACAAATGTTACAGTAGATGTTTGTGTAGCAACAGAATATGGGAAAGAGTTACTTCAACAAAAACAAAATGTAAATGTACATTTAGGCAGAATGGATTTACAACAAATGAAAATGTTTATGTCAAAAAAACAATATTGTTGTGTGATAGATGCTACACACCCTTATGCTTTAGAAGTCACACAAAATATAAAATATACATGTGAATATCACAATATACCATATTATCGTGTTTCGAGAGAAAACAACAATACAGAATATGGTGTATATGTAGAAAGTATAGAGCAAGCTATTGACTATTTAAAAAACACAGAAGGAAATATATTACTTACAACAGGTAGCAAAGAAATACACAAATTTGCAGCACTTCCCCAATATTCGCAAAGAGTATACGCACGTGTATTACCTTCTGTAGATTCTATTACAGCGTGTCAAAACAGTGGACTAACAGCAAAGCATATTATTTGTATGCAAGGACCTTTTTCAAAAGATATGAATGTAGAACACATTAAACATATCAATGCAAAATATATTGTAACAAAACAATCTGGAAATGCAGGAGGTTTTCAACAAAAAATAGATGCCGCAATACAATGTCATGTTACCACTATTATATTGGCTAGAAAAGAAAAACAGCAAGGCATATCAAGCAATGATTGTATACAGTTATTACAAAAGCAATATGGTATATATAAAAAAAGATGTGTGACACTTTTAGGTATTGGCGCAGGAAAAAATACATTGACACAACAAGCACAACAAATATTGCAACAATCGGATTGTATTATAGGTGCAAAACGTATGATAGAAACATTACAATATTTTGATAAATACAGTTATATTTGTTATAAAAGTGAAGAAATTGCAGAGTTTATAAAACAAAATGTGAAATATAATCATATTGTTGTAGCATATTCTGGTGACATTGGTTTTTATAGTGGTGCAAAAAAATTATATGATGCCATTCGCAATATAGATAATATCACAATACAAGCAGTAAGCGGTGTAAGTTCTGTAAGCTATTTTATGTCAAAAATACAAATATCTTGGGAAAATGCTGTATTGATAAGTATTCATGGACAATGTCAAAATATCACAGGATATGTATTACAGTATCAAAAAGTAATTGTATTGCTTGGAGAATGTCATCAAACAGCAGATATTTGTAAAAAACTTTGTAATATAGGTCTAAAAGATGTTAAAATAGTAATAGGTGAAAATTTGAGTTATGATACAGAAAGTATTATAAAAGGTACAGCAGAGACATTTCAAAATATTGTAACATCTCCATTATCTATATTGTATATTGAAAACAACAATGTACTTCAAAAAAAATGCAATGTTGGTATAAAAGACGAATGTTTTATACGTGATAGTGTGCCTATGACAAAAAGAGAAATACGTACAATAGTATTAAGTGATATGAATTTAGAACAAAATAGTATTGTATGGGACGTGGGTGCAGGTACAGGCTCTGTTAGTATAGAAATGGCATTACAATGTCCATTTGGTATGATATATGCTATTGAAAAAAAACAAAAAGCAATACATTTACTGGAGCAGAATAAAAATAAATTTCATATATACAATATGGAAATCATTTGCGGACAAGCACCTGAAATATTACAAACATTGCCTCCACCAGATAAAGTATTTATAGGGGGAAGTAGTGGTACAGCAAAACAAATTATGGATATTGCCATACAAAAAAATAATGCTGTAGAAATTGTTGCAACGGCAGTAACATTAGAAAGCATAAGAGATTTAGAACAATGCTTTTCATTATATGATATGATATGGGAATGTAAACAAATAAGTGTATCAAAAAGTGAACAAATGCAAAATTATCACATTATGAAATCACAAAATAGTGTATGGATATTTTGGGGAAGGAGAAAAAACTAATTGAATATACCAAGAATACTTTTTGCAGCACCTTCAAGTGGTACAGGCAAAACAACAATCACTTGTGGATTTTTAAATGCATTGAAATATAGAAATCAAAATGTTGTTTCATATAAATGTGGTCCTGATTATATTGATACACTTTTTCATAGGAGTATTTTAAATGTGCCTTGTTATAATATTGATACATTTTTAATGGGTGAAAAAAATGCAGCAATGCTTTTTTGCCAAAATGCTTTTGAAAAACAAATTGCAGTAATAGAGGGTGTTATGGGATATTATGATGGTAGGGGCGGAGTTAGTACACAATCAAGTACATACCATATTGCATCATTAACAAAAACTCCTGTAATATTGATAGTAAATGGAAAAGGTATGAGTTTATCTGTTGTAGCATTGTTAAAAGGTTTTTTAGAATATCAAAAACAAAGTTATATAAAAGGCATAATATTAAATGGTATTTCGGAAATGCATTATAAAACGTTAAAAAAAGTAATTGAAACAGAATTACCCATTAAAGTATATGGCTATATGCCTCAAAAAGAGGAATTTACACTAAAAAGTAGACATTTAGGGCTGATAACACCACAACAAACAGAACACTTGCAGCAAAAAATGTGTTTATTGTCACAGCAAATGGAAAAAACAGTACAAATTGATGCCATATTAGAATTAGCAAAAACAGCAGAATCACTTCACTTTGTACCCCAAAATATATCAAAACAATTTCCAAAATGTCGTATTGCTGTAGCAAAAGATAACGCTTTTTGTTTTTATTATGAGGATAATATACAATATTTAAAACAAAATGGTTGTGATATACAATATTTCAGTCCATTGCATGATAAAGCATTGCCTAAAAACATACATGGTTTGATATTGGGGGGAGGCTATCCCGAATTGTATGCTAAAGAACTTTCTCAAAATACTACTATGATAAAAAGTATACAATGTGAAATCAATAAGGGATTGCCTGTATATGCGGAATGTGGAGGGTTTTTATATCTACATGAAACATTGGAAGATATCAATAGAAAAGAATATGCTATGTTGGGTATAATAAAAGCAAAAGCAATAAAAGGGGAAAAACTGAAACAATTTGGATATGTAACATTGTGTGCACAACAAAATACATTACTCTGTAATAAGGGAGAATGTATACCAGCACATGAATTTCATTATTGGCAAAGTACAAATGCTGGAAATGCTTTTGATGCTGTAAAACCTCTTTCTCAAATAAAATGGCAATGTATTCATAGTGTAGGTAATGTGTTTGCAGGATTTCCTCATATTCATTTTTATGGTAATACAAATATTGCGGATAATTTTATAAAATTGTGTTGTATGCAAGTTAAGAAATAATTCCATTCACAAAAAATAAAGTTTTTATTATAACTGCGTTCGCAAAAAGTAAAGTTCTTTGCTTCTTTCTAGGGGGAAAGAAGTAAGAGTTTGAGAGCAACGCTCTCAATGTTCTAGCAAAACAATATTATTTTTCATAATTTTAGTAAAAATTTTTAAATGTTTTATAATAATATCTTTTATTTGCAGGGCATTGGTCTACGCTTCGTTCCGGTCGGTGCTGGGCGAATGTCCACTGGACATTCTGCACCCCACACCCTATCCGCTTTCCCCTAAAAGCAGAGCAAAAACTTTAACTGTAGCGAACGCAATTATGTCGAAATTTTTTATTTTTCAAAGGAGCATTACATGAAACAAAACATACTTATTGTAATCATTGCATTTTATATGGACATACTTTTTGGCGACCCAAGTAATATTCCTCACCCCATTTGTGGTATAGGGCACATCATCAGCAAAACAGAAAGTATATTACGAAAATACTATTGTAGCACACAATTACAAAAACAAAAAAGTGGTGTATTACTTGTTGCTATTGTGATAATAATATCATTAAGCATACCAGTATTACTATTATTTTTACTGCGTTTTTTAGGACAAAAAGCGGTATTGAGTACTAAAGTAGTAATATGTTGGTATATGCTTGCTATGAAATCATTAAAAAAAGAAAGTATTGCTGTTTATCATGCATTGCAAAAAAATGATTTACAAGGAGCAAGAAAAGCAGTTTCTCGTATTGTGGGAAGAGATACACAAAATTTAACAGAGGAAGGCATTATAAAAGCAACAGTAGAAACTGTTGCAGAAAATACTTCAGATGGTGTGATTGCACCATTGTTTTATATGACATTTTTCGGTACATTGGGTGGAGTATTTTATAAAGCAGTCAATACTATGGATTCTATGGTAGGCTATAAAAATGAAAAATATATTGATTTTGGTAAATTTGCAGCTAAATTAGATGACATTGTAAATTATATTCCTTCTCGTATTTCAGCATTGTTACTATGTTGTTGTTCTTTTTTGTTGGGATATGATGGCAAAAATAGCTTTAAAATATGGAAAAGAGATAAAAGAAAACACGCGAGTCCTAATTCTGCTCAAACAGAGTCAGCTTGTGCAGGTGCATTAGGTATACAGCTTGCAGGTGACGCTTGGTATTTTGGAAAAAGATATCAAAAGGAGTTTATAGGTGATAAAAAAAGAAATGTCGAAATAGAAGATATTAAACGAGCAAATCATCTACTTTATGCATCTAGTGTGTTAGCTGTAATTGTTTTTTCGGTAGTAGGTATTATAATAGATAAATGTTGTAAAAAATGATATTAAAATTCCGTTCACGACTAGTAAAACGAAGTTTTCATTTAAAAGTTTTGTACAACTTTAGGGGAAGTTGGTGAAATTTTTTGCTAAGGCTCAATGTTCTAACGAAATAATATTATATTTAATAAAGTGTATATTGCAAAATTTAAATAAATATATTTATATGATTTTTATAAAGAATATTTTTTATTTGCGGGACGTTGTCCGGTCTACGCTTCGCTCCGGTCGATGCTAGGCGAATGTCTACTGGACATTCAGCACCCTTACAAACTTTCCCCCTAGAAAGTTTGACAAAGAACTTTAATTTTTGCTAACACAGTTATAACGATACTTTACTCAATAAGGAGGTATATTATGAAAACATATAAACATGGAGGAGATGTTTATAGTTATGATGTAGATTTTGATTTTTCTGCAAACATCAATCCTCTAGGTATGCCAGAAAGTGTAAAGAAAGCAGTAGAACAATCTATTGCGGACTGCATTAACTACCCCGACCCCTATTGCAGAGAACTAACAACAGGCATAGCAACAAAAGAGAATGTAAAAGAACAAAACATATTATGCGGAAATGGTGCAGCAGATTTAATATTTCGTTTTGTGTTAGCTAAGCGTCCTAAAAAAGCACTGATATTAGCACCCAGCTTTTCAGAATACGAAGGAGCACTTGCGGTAGGAAATTGTGATGTTTATTATTACACATTAAGCAATCAAAATGGTTTTCGTTTAACAGAAGAATTTTTAAATGAAATTACAGAACAAATAGATGTTGTAATACTGTGCAATCCTAACAACCCTACAGGTAGATTGATAGAAATGTCTTTACTTGAAAAAATTGCACAAAAATGTCATGATACAAATACATTTTTATTTTTAGATGAGTGTTTTTTAGATTTTATGGCAGATGGCGAGCAAAGAAGTATGAAAAAACACATTTCACACAACAACAATTTGTTGATATTAAAGGCATTTACAAAAATGTATGCCATACCTGGATTAAGATTAGGCTATTGCATATGCAGTGATACCGATTTAATAGAAAAAATGAGAGCAGCAAGTCAAAGCTGGGCGGTTTCCATACCAGCACAAGCAGCAGGTGTTGCAGCATTAAAAGAAAATGAATTTGTTCAAAAAACAGTTTCACTAATAAGAGAAGAACAACAATATATTGCGTCAGAATTGCGTAGCATGGGTATACTTTGCTATCCACCTTCTGCAAATTATATATTTTTTAAAGAAGAACAAGGCATATATGAGAGATTATTGGAAAAGGGTATATTGATTAGAAGTTGTCACAATTATCCAGGTTTATGCCATGGTTATTTTAGAATTGCAGTAAAAAGTCATGAACAAAATGTAATGTTAATCAATGCAATGAGAGAAGTAATTAAGGAAGGTTCAGCATATGGCAAAAGTAATTATGATACAGGGAACAATGTCTAATGTAGGAAAAAGTTTAATTGTAGCAGGGCTATGTCGCATATTGAAACAAGACGGCTATAAAGTAGCACCTTTTAAATCACAAAATATGGCTTTAAATTCATTTATAACAGAAGAAGGACTTGAAATGAGTAGAGCACAAGTCATGCAGTGTGAGGCGGCAGGCATTAAACCATCTGTAAATATGAATCCTATATTATTAAAGCCTACAAATGATATGGGTTCTCAAGTAATAGTAAATGGTACTGTAATAGGCAATTTTTCAGCAAAAGAGTATTTTGAAAAAAAGAAAAGTTTTTTACCAGAAATCAAAAAAGCATATACTGCATTAAAAAAGCAATATGATATTATTGTAGTAGAGGGTGCGGGCAGTCCTGCAGAAATCAATTTAAAACAAAATGATATTGTAAATATGGGTATTGCAAAATTACTCAGAGCCCCTGTAATACTAGTGGGGGATATTGATAGAGGCGGTGTATTTGCACAAATTGTAGGTACAATGGCACTTTTAGAGCCAAGTGAGCAAAAAAGAGTAAAAGGCTTTATATTAAACAAATTTAGAGGAGATGTCAGTTTATTACAGTCAGGCATTACATTTTTAGAACAAAAGTGTAATAATAAAGTATTGGGTGTTATACCCTATATGAATGTAGATATAGAAGATGAAGATAGCATTGCGGAAAGGCTTCACAGCAAAAAGAACAAAGCATTGCTCAATATTGCTGTGGTGCGTCTACCTCATATTTCTAATTTTACAGATTTTAATAGACTGGAAGCAATAGAGGGTGTTTCTGTATATTATGCCTATAAAGTAGAGCAATTAGAATATGCAGATATGATAATATTGCCAGGTACAAAAAACACTATAGAGGATTTACTTTTTATAAGACAGCAAGGTATAGAAAGTGCTATTAAAAAATTAGCAAATAGAGGTGTTATCATATTTGGTATATGTGGAGGCTATCAAATGATGGGCGAAAGTATTACAGATAAATATGGCGTTGAAAAAATGGGCACTATAGATGGTATGGGACTTCTTCCTGTTGTAACAACATTTCAGCCACAAAAAACAATGACAAGAGTACGAGGAAAATTTTTAAATATTTGTGGTGATTTAAAAGAACTTTCAGGTAAACCATTTTATGGTTATGAAATTCATATGGGAGAAACAAAAGTCATAGGGGAGCAACATTTTTATGAAATTATATCTGATGATAATACAGTACAAAAGCAGGGTGCTTATTGTCAAAATTGTTATGGTACTTATGTGCATGGTATATTTGATGAAGAACAAACAGCAAAAGCACTTTTAATAGCGTTGTGTCGTAAAAAAGATGCGGATAGTGAAAAATTGCTTTGCCATGCCGTAAATTGGGAAGAATATAAACAAAGGCAATATGATATATTGGCGGAAATTATGAGACAAAATTTGGATATGAATGCAATTTATGATATATTAATGCCAAAATCTCATAAAAATACTGTATGCAATTAGTAAATTGATAAATGAAATTATCACAAAAATTTTATACTAGTAGGTGAGTAAATGAATCCCCAAGACATTGAAAAAAAAAGTTTTGAAATGATTACAGAAATCATACAAAAAGAATATCCTAATAAAAAAATACCAAAAGAACAACAAAGTATTGTAAAAAGGGTGATACATACTACAGCAGATTTTGAATATTTAGATACATTATGTTTTTGTAATGATGCTGTAAAAAAGGGAAAACAGTCACTAAAAAAAGGAATCAGTATAGTAACAGATACACAAATGGTAAAATCAGGCATAAATAAAAAAACAATGGAACATTTAGGAGGAGAGATATATTGTTTTATGTCTGATGAAGATGTTTCAGAGCAATCCAAAAAACAAAATACAACACGAGCTTTTGCGAGTATGGATAAAGCAGCACAAATGCAAAAAGAATTGATATTTGCTATAGGAAATGCACCAACGGCATTAATGAGACTACATGAATTGATACAGCAAAAAAAAATAATCACTCCTGCTTTAATTATTGCTGTGCCAGTAGGTTTTGTGAATGTTGTGCAGTCAAAAGAATTGATATTATCGTTAGATGTGCCTTGTATTGTGGCAAAAGGACGAAAAGGTGGTAGTAATGTTGCAGCAGCTATTTGTAATGCTCTGCTTTATGAAGTAATATCAGAAAAAAGTAGTGAGTAAATAAATGAAAAGAGGTACATTATGAATAAAGAAAAAGAACTGATTATGCAATTTGGAAATTTAACATTTTTATTTAGTATTGTAATTTCTGCTACTTATCGTATGAAAAAGGGATTAGATACAGATGATATATTTTCTGTATATTGTTTGTATTGTGTGGGAGATTATGTTATAAAATATAAAAAAAGTGGTAAAAAACGCTATATTGCTATTGCTGCATTAAGTTTTGTAAATGCTATACTTTTGATGCTTATTCATAATAAAAAACAAAATAAATGCTGTTGATATTGTTAATCTGTTTGTAAAAGGGAAAATTTCATTTTCCCTTTTACAGTTTTGTATCACTTTAAAAAGAGTTGTGCAAAAAACGTTATATGTTACATTCGGAATTTTATCATTATTTTTATTATTCAAACAAAGGTGGGTCTACTTTTTGAAAAATACCTCTTTCATCTCTATAATACGCTGTACCATAATCCGAATTTAAAAAAGGTATAATATCTGTATCATAATTACAAAGCAAATTTAAATCATACAGCCCAAAATTATTTTCATCAGCCATATATTCGCTATTTTCATCTCCAGCTGTAAATCTCCAACCACTGTCATCTTTCCCTTCTTTGGGAATATCTCTATACATAAAACCTATTTTTTTACCATCTACAATAATACGGTTTGTAGCAAAACAATTCCTAGAACCTTGCCAATCTTTTAAAATATTATTTTCAATATTAAAAGCAATATTATTATCATTTAACATACGCAATAATGTATGTGTGTTTAATATACTTTTTTCTTGAGGTAATTTTTCTATAATATTTTTTATATCTTCCCTTTCTGTTTGTTCTCCTATTGTTTTCAGTCGGGTTATCATATTATTGATAGAATCATGAATATTTTCTTTTTTTTCTGCACTTTTTGCTAATGTTGCAAAAAGTATAACTTCTTGATTATTAGGCTGTAATTTTAATGCTTTTTCAAACATATTCACAGCATCGGTATACTTTTTTTGCAAATAATAGGTATATCCTATTCTAACATACCACATATAATCTTTTCTGCCTTGCTGTGCTACTTTTAAAAGGTATCCTAAAGCATCATCATATTCTCCTAATTCATTCAGTGCACGAGCAAATATACAAGTTAAATCATATCCCCATTGTTCTGGCTCTATTTCAAGAAGTGTATCAACAATTTCTTGATATTTCTTATTATCATAGAGCCTTTGTAAATTTTCCAGTAGAGATTGTTTCATAAATAGGCTCATCTCTTTTCCATATTATTATTATTGGAACATTTTGCCGTTACTCTATATGACAATTTTAGCAATTTTAAATTTATTTTTCAATAGATTCGCCTATTTTTTAAAAACTATTTATGCGATTTTTGTCGATATAATAATATTTCACATCAATATCATTTTTTGAAATATATTTTTTTATGTTTTTTTCTAATTCATTATCAAAATTCTTTTGCTGTATTTGTGTATATTGTTTTTGTAAAAGAGGTATCATATTTTTATCTTCTGCACAAAGTCTATTAATATCCTGTTCTATAATAATGGTATCTAACTCCATATCGCCCTGTGGCGACTGTTGAAATACAATTTTTACTGGTTCAACTGTACTATATTGCAGACATAACACATTACCTCTTTTTTGTTTCAATACTGTAAAATAATTATATTTTAGTCTGGCATAATAATTGACTTTTGTGCCTTGTTTATATTCATGCATATGCCCCTCTAAAGGAGAATCAATTATCATAGAAAGTATTGTAATATGCCTTCCGCCTCTCTTTTTTTGGAGTTCTGTAAACACTTCTTTATAATGATTATGTATGATATACTCATCATTTATATTTTCTATGATACTGCTATAATATGGATAATATCCGTCATATTTTGACTGATAATATTCATACCATTCCTCTGGTGACATATCTGTTTTTTTAATATCTTTCAACCCATACTGTTCCAATATATCCTGACAAACTCTCATCATAATCTGTCCCTGCAATCCTTTTGCCGTACCCTCTTTAAAACGTTTTAAAAAATAATTTAATGTTTTTTCACCCTTTTCCACCATAATATTATAGCTGTCATTTGGTGCATATTTTATATATGACTCTACATCAGAATGGAATGCAATATTATCGTTATACACCACACTATGCAATGCATCGTCAATTTCTTTTTGCCATGGCTGATATCCAGATAACTCTAATGCTTTCATAGTAGATACATAATCCAAAAAATATTGATAACTTTCTGCACTGTCTGTATATCCTTGTAATATTTCATCAATAAGAACAACAGCATAATCATATTTTATCATGCTATCACGTGTAGGACAAAGCATCATTACTTCTTCATTATTATAATTCACATGATATTCTATAGCATATAAATTTTTTATCAAACTAAAAAGTACCATAGTATTTTTTGTAAATTGAAATTCTACATCATTATTGATACTAATTTTACTATCATTTATTACAATATCTTGATCCCACTCTACTTTTGATAAATCTTCTATTGTGTAATATATTTTTATACTATAGGGTTCTGTATTGCTTTGTATTTCAAACCCATTGCTCACCATACCATCTGGAGCACCCAATATGGACAATATATTTCCCACAGCAGTATTATCTCCCACATAATCCGTTTTCCATTTCATCAGATTTTCCGCCTCTGTGATATATTGTGTTTGTTGTTGTTCTGTTTGTTCTAAATTAGCATGACAGCCTGTAATGAAAACATTTGTTGCTACAAACAATGCTAACAATGCACATAATGTTTTATTATTTTTTTGTTTTGTACTAATAATAAAACAGAAACTAAATAATATAAATAAATTAAATAGAAAAAATAACAATGTCAATTGTTGCATAAATGCAAAAACACTCAAATAAAAACTCAATATATACAATATTGTAAATGCTGTCAAAAATAATTTTCCATTTTTGGGGGGAGTAGTATCTAATATATTTTGAAATCTCATTTTCAATATACTTTTTTGTTTTACCAAATCTACTGATAATACAGTATTTTTATAAATCATTTCATTAATTGATGACAATATCATAATACTATATTGCTTTCTTTGTGATATGGAACAGTTTTCCATAACAGTATCATCACAGTACAATTCGATATTTCTTTCTGCCATTACAACAAATATCTTTACAAAAGGATTAAAAAAATGAATAGACTCCACCAATACACATAGTAATTGATATAATACATCATTTCTTTTATAGTGACATAGTTCATGTTTTAATATCATATCTATACATGGGTTTTGTTCATTTGTAATGTAAATTCCTTTTTGAAATATACCAAAACACATAGGGCTATCAATGACATTACATACAAATAGAGGAGGTATTTTTTTAATGTGCATATCATTGCAAATATTGTGATATATATGGATAGTATGTTGTTGCAATGGTAACTTTCTCCAGCGTAGCACTTTTTTACGATATATATTATATTGCAAAAATAAATACAATAATTTTGCTGTTACAACAGTCAGCCAAATACACGAAAGCAATGTCATAACATTTTGTTTTTGAAATAAATGATGTTGTTTTGTTTTTGATACTTTAGTATTTTGTGGTGTATCGTTTGTATCTATTGTATTTGCTATATTTGTTATATTTTCTATTTGCGTGATATGATTTGTTGTATTTTCATCAAAATGTTGTGTTTGGTTTTTTTTAATAGTATTTTGAGGTATCTGAAATAAATTTTCAATCATTAAATTTTGATTTTTGCCCGTACATACAGGTATAAGCAGTCTCACTAATACCATTAAAAATATAGTATATTTCCATGCGGCACGATATTGTTTTGTAAATTTGTTTTCCAATAAAAGTAATACAGCTAAAAATGGTATCATACCTATAGATGTTTTTAATATAGTTTCAAATACTCTTAGTAGTATTGTTTCAAACATGCTCATCACCCTCTGTATTTTTTTCTATAAATTCGGCAAGTTCTTTTAAATCGCTTTTTGTAATACTATTGCTTTGATAAAGAGAAGCTATTAGTTTTGTAATAGAATTTTCATTTACTTTTTTTAAAAAACAACGATTTTCAAATGCTAAATATGTTTTTTCGTCTACAACAATGTTATAATATTTGTTTTTACCATTTTTATAAGTTGTTAAAAATCCTCTTTCGATTAAACGATTTAAAAGCGTCTGCAAAGCAGAAATGTGAAAAATTCTTTGTTTGTCTAATATTTGTTTGATTTCAGATGTGCAAACGCCATTTCCCTTTTGCCATACTGCTTTCATCACTTCTAATTCTGTATCTGGTAAACGTGTTAATTTTTGCATAGTATCAACTCCTACATTTGTATGTTTTACTATATCATACAACTGTAAGAGTTTATTTGTCAAGTAATATATTGTTTTTATTAATAAAATATTAAGATATTATTTATAAACAGGTATTGTTTATTACAAAGTAGTGTGCTATAATTACTACATCGTATCAACAAGAACTGTTTTATATTTGTATATTAGCAAATAGAATTTTTATTACTTTTACACAGAAAGGGGGTTTTACATGAATACACAATTCAGAAAAGGTATTATTGAAATGTGTGTATTAGCACTCATAGCGGAACAAGATATGTATGGGTATGAAATAGTGCAAAGCATTGCCTCTTATACAGATATCAATGAGGGTACAGTGTATCCCATATTACGGCGTTTAACCACAGAGGAGTATTTTGTTACATATTTAAAAGAAAGCACAATTGGTCCAGCAAGAAAATATTATCATATTACAGAAAAGGGCAAAGCATATTTAGGTTCACTAAAAAATGATTGGAAAGAATTTTCAAATATGGTAAATGAAATATTACAAGGAAAACACAGTGAATGAAGTAAATAATTATTTTAAATCGTAATAGTATTTTAGAAAGGAATGATGATTATGACAAAAGAAAGCTACTTAAATGCTTTAGAAAATCTTTTAAAAAAGCATATTTCAAAAGAAGAAATTAATGACATTTTAAGAGACTATGGAGAATATTTTGATGATGGCAGAAGACAAAACAAAACAGATATAGAAATTTCTGCAAAATTGGGTGACCCCGAAATGATTGCACAACAATTTATAGAAGAAATAGGTAAAGAAAATACAAAAGAAAGTAGAGCAGAAAAAATTGACCAGGCATTGCATAAAATGAAAGAGGGTACAGAAAAAGCATTTACCACATTAAAAAAAGAAACATCTAAAACAATTCAGTCTGCAAGTGACAAAATGAATACTATAAATAAATCAAATTCTCAAAAGCAAAGTTCATTTCATGTAGGAGGTAGTGTCAAAAAAGGTACAACAACAATATTTTCTATTATAAACTCTATATTTACATTTTGTTTATTTGCATTTTTGCAGTTTATATTTACTATAACAGTATATGCTTTTTGTATCTGTTCTGTCGCTTTTTTTATATTGTGCGGTATATCTGGTATATTGTGTTTAGGATTCTCTATTACCTTTTTGCCGCTTATATTATCGCTTTCTATTATATTTATTATTATTGCGTCAATATCATTAGCAATACTTTTGATACTTTTGACAATATACTTATTAAAAATAAATTTCAAAATCATTAAAAATATATTTATGAAAAATAGAAAACATATAGTAAAGGAGGCTATTTAATATGTTGAAAAAAATAACAATCATCACTGCAATGGTATTTATTATTTCATTTTTAGGATTTGCCATTACATTACCTATAGGTATCAAAACTGTTTTCGGTGACATAGATAGATTATTAGAAACATCAAGTATTACACCAGAAAAAATACAAATTCCTAATAATATAGAAACATTAGATATTGATTTCAGGAATTATTATTACCACTATAATCATGTATTAATAAAACAATCTCCAGATGATACAGCGTATATTGAAATATTTGACAAAGATACATATCAATCTATGCAAGACACAATTACTATAAATTATGTAGATGATACTACAGCGAAAATTAATTATGAAGCTATTTATGGCAAATTTAAATTTAATAAAGATGTATTTAATAAAAGTCTTGTAATGAAATTACAAAATTATCCAAATGCTATATTATATATACCAACTCGTATGAATATTATTACGGATTACCCTGATTATTTTGATAATATTTATTTTAATAATAAACAGGAACTATTACAGCAACAACAAAGTGAAGAAGAAGAAGAAAGAATATTACAAAAAGCAGAGGAATTACTAGAGAAAAAGTACCAAGAGGAGGAAATGATATTACAAAGAGCGGAAGAAATTAAAGAGGAACGTTTGCAAAGAGAAGATATAGAATATTGATAATTGATAAAGTCAATTCACGACTAGGGAAACGAAGTTTTCCTTTAAAAGTTTTTGCCAAGCTTTTTTTAAAAAGTTTGTGAGAGTTTGAGAACAGAGCTCTCAATGTTCTAACAAAATAATATCATTTTTCAAATTTTAGTAAAAAATTTGAAATGTTTTTATAAATCATATTTTATTTGTGGGACATTGGTCTATGCTTCGCTCTGGTCGGTGCTGAATGTCCACTGGACATTCGTACAGCACCCTAGGGGGAAAGCTGTACAAAGAACTTTATCTTTTGCAAACGCAATTATTACTTACAATTCTCTCATTACTTTTATTTGCATTTCTATTTTTATATTGGTATAATTGTAAAAAAATACAGCAAAGAGAGGGAATACAAATGAGTAAAAAAGCAGTTTATTTTATCAATACCAATAAAGAGTTTGGTTATGTATCTTATCATGTTTGGGATATATTACAGCAAGAAGGTTTTTTAGCACAAAAGGCAGGTTTTACATTTGATGGACAAGAAGTAATGAAATATATAGATGAATTGGGGAATGAATATTATTTTGCACCTACAAAAAAAGCGATTTGTTTGGAATATGAAAGGTTATTACCTGAAATGAATCAATACTTTGCTGATTTTGATATTTCTGGAATGGTAACATGGCATGAGGGTACAAATGCATTAGAAAAAGTATTGACAGTACATTCATTAGGTGATGTAAATTCTGGTATATATGGTGCAGCAAAGCCTAGATATATGAGAAATTTAATGCTTGCTATAGAAAAAAATAAAAAAGAATTGGGTTTAAATGATTTTCGTACTGTAACAGAAGCAACACATTGGAGTGGGGTATACCACAATGAGGGAAATCCTGCATTGTTAAATGAGTTTCCTGTTGCTATGATGGACATTGAGGTAGGCAGTGAGCCAGAAAGCTGGAATAATATAGATGCGTCAAAAGTGTTAGCACGTTCCTTAACAGAAATATTTCATGATGATGGAAAAATAGTACATAATTTACTTTGTGTAGGTGGTGTGCATTTTGAACCAAATTTTGCAGAGGCTGTTTTTACACAATGGGGAGAAAATGAAACATTTGGCGTAACACATATTATAGCAAATCAATGGCTTGTTGCAGGAGAATATGAAAATGAAACAGGTGTAGAAAGAGCTTCCGCTTGCATTGACGCTATAGAAGGTGGCATTGAGGCAATTGTATTTCATGATAAAATGAAAGGTTGTTATAAAGATTTAGTTAGGGCATTGGGCAAAAAATATAATGTTCCTATATATAAACATCAAAAATTGCGTAATCCTGAAACGATGGAATTCTAATATAATAAATAAAAAGGGAACTTTTTAATATTAAAAAGTTCCCCTTTATTATTTTGAAATCATCAATATTGTTTTAAATGGAATTTATTGATTAAGCGATGAAGTAATTTTGACTGTTCTGACAGCTTTTCACTAGTAGAAACACTCTCTTGTACTGCATTGGTATTAGACTGCACAACCTCTGCAATTAAATCAATACTTTTTACCAATTCTTCCAATACTCTTTTTTGATTTTGAGAAGCAATACTAATTTTATCAACAGAGCCAGAAATTTCTTTTGCCCCTTCCACCACAGCAAACAATGATTTTGCTGTTTCGTCTGCTATATTCGTTCCACGTTTTACAGATTCAAAAGAATTTTCAATCAATTCAGATGTTTGTTGTAAAGCCTCTCCACTTTTTTCAGCTAAATTTCTGATTTCATCTGCTACTACAGCGAAACCTTTACCAGCAAGCCCTGCTCTTGCTGCCTCTATGGAAGCATTTAATGATAACAAATTTGTTTGTCTTGCAATTTCACCTATTGTTTTTAATATCTGTTCTATACCAGCAGAAGATGTTCTGATATCAGCCATAGCTTCTACCAACTGTTTCATTTCTTGATTACTTGTTTCTATATTTTCTCCTACTTCTTTTACAATAGAACTCATTTTTTGAGCATCATCTGCATTTGCTTTTACATCATCAGATAAACTTTCTATTGATACAGCAAGTTCTTCTATAGCTGCCTCTTGTTCTAATGCGCCTTTTGATAATATTTGCGCACCATCAGAAACGCTTACAGAGCCTGACGCTACGTCATCTGCTGAAACGGTAATTCTATGTAATGTTTCATTTAATGACTCTGCAATCTGTTCAATAGAAGTTTGTATTGGTATAAAATCTCCAATATATTTCTGTTTGATTTCAATATCCATATTATTTGATGCCATTGATGAAAGCTGTTGAGAAATATCCTGCACGTAATTATTCATTGTTTCACTTATGTGATTGATACCTTTTGCTAAACGTCCAAGCTCATCATTTGTATCAACATCAATATTAATTTTCAAATTTCCTTTTTCCAATTCAGCCGCACCTGCTGTAATGTATGTAATAGGGCGCAGAGAATTTTTAATAATTCTATAAATAATATAAAGTAATACAATACCAAATACAGCTAATGCAATCATCAATTTAATACTATCTTTAATAATTGCTGCATTAAATTCTACACTGTCCATAGCCATATACAATGTCCAATAATTACCATTTCCGCTGTCCAATTTTAATGGTACTGTAACAGAAACGCCTTTTTTCATAGTAGCAAAATTTGTAATATCGTCATTCACAACGTAATTGCTGTTTAAATATGCGCCATCAGGCATTGCTTTTACTTTATCTGTATCGCTTGTAATATTAGTGTATCCTACTTCATCTGCATTTTTTCCAACATAGTCATTATTTTTAGTATCTAAAAGTATTGTTTTATCTTCTGAAAGTGCAACCATATGAGTAGATTTGTATCCTGTACTTGCATATTGCTGTGATTGCATATCATTTAAAGCAACGTCACAACCTGCAACTCCCAAAAAATCACCATTTGCATCATAAATAGGAGCAATAATACTAATCATCATAATATCTTCTGTTCCACGCAGTTGATAAATATAAGGCTCCATAACATAAGGTTTTCCAGAAGATTTTATTTGTTTATAATATTCTTTGTCAAAATTATCAAAAGCATCTTCATGTTTTTCATATGTAATACCGTTTCCTGTTTCATCTGGATAAACAATCGCTTCATAAGCAATTTCTCTTTGGTGTACACTGTAAGGTTCTCCATTGGCATCTGCAATAGCATTTTGTTCAAAATATGCAAAAACTGTTGTAAAATTTTTATCTCCTGATAATACACCTACTAAAGCATTATCAATAGCATCTCTTTGCTGTTCTGGAGGCAATGCAGAAATATTTTTCAATGAGTTTGCAAAACCAATTACTTGACCATATACCCCCTCAATGCTATTTCGTACTAAAAATACATTTTCATATGCCGAAGAAACTAATTTATTGTATGTAATTTCTTTCAATGATAGTGTAGAAATATACCCTGATGTAGATACAATCAACAAAAATATAATCGCTACAACAACACTTAATTTTGCAATGATTTTTTTGCTTAAACTACCCGAAAATTTATTTGCAATTTTTCCTTCTCTCTTAAACATAAAAATTTTCCCCCATTACATAATAGTATACAAATTAAAATGCACTGATTCATAAATGTGTTTTGTCAATGAACAAATAATAAATGATGCTTTACAACATTAATAAATGCTATATAATAAAATATACACTATTTATTAATATTATATTGGATACTAAAATACAAAACCTTATTATGAATTATAATATTTCAGCATATAAAAGTCAATTTGTTTTATGAAATATCTGTAAAAATTTACGCAACATTTTGAATAAATTTCCATTATTGATATATTTTAGTATCTGATGAAATAATCATACCAATATTTGTAATACTTTGCCCTTTTTCTATTTGTGCATTGTAGTCCATACTATGAATATTGATTTGATTTTGATTCATAGTAAATATACCATTCCAGCTATTTATTAATGTGATAGTACTATCAAAAGGAATAGAAATGTTCCAGTTATTTATTTTATTTTTGCCATTGTTTATTATAGTAATGTCATATTGATAATAGTATTTTGTATATTGCTGCCAGTGATTTATCATATTCATATGTACTTGTAAATCATTTGATACATTATTTATATTTTGTATATTTTGAGATGTATCAGGTATATGGGATGTATATGTATTTGTAAGCATTTCATATAACCATATTCCAGTATCTGTAATATCATTTTGAGTAAAACCGCTGGTTTTTTTGCAATCGCTTTTTAATATAGCAGAACTTTCTGCTTTATTAGAAATATTCCACATTACATAACTAATATGATTTTGATTTAAAAACTGTATCCATTCATTTGACTGTTGTATATCTATTTGTCCTGTACCACTTGCATCACATATGCCATATTCTGAAACAAATATAGGCAAACATTGCTCTAATGCATTTTTCATAGTATTGCGTAATTCCTGCTTATGTGTTGCGGCATAAAAGTGCAATGTATACATAATATTATTAAAATCTTTTATGCGGTTTTCCGCTGCTTTGTCTACAGATTGACTCCAATTAGGTGTACCTACTAATATGATATTATTAGGGTCATTTTTTCTTATTACAGTAATTATCTGTTCTGCATACTGTTTAATGTCATTCCATGAAATATTTCCATTTGGTTCATTGCATATTTCATATATTATATTTTTTTGATTACAATATTTTTTTGACATTTCATCAAAAAATGCTTTGGATTCCTCTATATAAGTGTTAGGATTGCCGTCTGATAATATATGCCAGTCAATTATGACATACATATCACATTTTGTTGCACAGTCTACCCCTTTTTTTACCAAATTTTTTAAATACTCTTTATTGCCATCTGTACAATAACCTCCACTTTCTGCTGTATACATAGCAATACGTATGACATTGATACCCCATTTTTGTTTTAATTCTTTAAAACAATATTCATTAATATAATCTGGAAACCATGCAATACCATGTGTACTGATTCCCTTTAATTGTATTGGTGCACCATTTTCATCAACTATTTGATTTCCCTTTACAGATAATGCACTTATTGTATTAGCTGTATTTTGTGAGGCATAACATGATATGCATATTATAAAACAATATAATATTATAGTGAAAAATGATAATAATATATTTTTGTATTTCAAATCAATTCCCCCTAATAAAAAAATATTATAAAATCCCATTTAATTTGGGAGTAGTGGGGTAATGGGGAGAAACCCAATAATATTAAAATTAGACTTTACACAATTTTTATTTGCTTTTTCTGTTGCTCTGAAAAATGAGTTTGATTCATATGTTGTGCAGAAAACAAACATTGTTCTAAAACAGCATCTGTAAAATCTGCATTTGTTAAATCTGCACCCCTAAAATCAGCATATTTAAAAACAACACCTTTTAAACTAGCATATTTTAAATTACATTTTTGAAAAGAAATAATATAAAAAGCAGGTTTCACTTTTACCATACCATATAATATATTGTCTAACATAGTAATAGCATAATCAAAACAAGCTCCTTCCAAATTGGCATAATCAAAACAAGCATAATTTAAAACTGTTTGTTTTAAATCAGCATACATCATATTACAATATTGAAATCTTGCTCCCATCAATATACTGTTTTGCATATTGATATACTGTAAATCACTTCTTTTAAAATTGGTATATCTAAAATCTGCCTCTATAGCTGTCATACCATTACAGTCAATACCTTGTAAATCTTCAAAACTCCAAATAACATTTTGCTGTTTTAATAGTTCTCTTTTCCATTTGCCGTAATCCTTTTCCGTTTGCTCCTGATATATTTTATCACATGGTTCATAATATTCACCGCTTTGTATTTCTAATGTTTGCTCTTTTTTTATTTTGTAATAATTATCGCTTTCTGATATATCATTCATAACATAGCGCAATATTTCCACAAAATAATAATGAAATACTTCTAAATTTTGCATAATAAACATTTCTATTTCTGGTATAGAAAAATAATGTCTATATTCATTACTTTTTTGAAATACTTGTTTACAAAAAGCGTCATAATACTGATATATAAAACTACTGTTTAATGTACCTAATTGTTGTCCTCTTTTGATATACCAGCTATTGTCATACAAAAATACTCTATATTGATATATGCCATCTATTATATCTTTTCTCATTAAATGAAATGTTATATAAGCTACTTTTTGTTCATTTTGATTTTCTACAATATTTTTTAATATGGCATCAATATCACAATAAACATTTTTCAATATTTGCTGTATATGACATTGTAAATATTTTTCCAAATCAGCAATAGTATGTTGCAATGTAGTAAAAAGTATTTCTTTTTTCCATTTTTGAAGCATTTCTTCTTTTTTCATGATACGCTCCTTATTATTATAATGATTATTCTAATTGTATAGATAAAAGCATTTGTTTTACAATATCATTCCAATCTCTTTTTTGAGTATAAGGACAATGGAATGTACCAAACACCCATGTATCTTTTATTAAAAACAAAAATACTATTTGTAATATCATTTCTTCTTTTATAGCAACAGGATATGAAAAATGTGCAATAGATAAACATTGTTCTGTTTGTAATATGTCATTGCTTAAATAATCTACACTATTATATTGATTGCCTATTTCTTCATTCATTTGTTTATGTACTTCTGTAATATCATCGCCTAATTCTTCGATATTTACAAATGAAAATGTCATATTAATATCTGTATTTTCATTTGTATACACAAATTCGGGACTGTTATGTGATTGATATTTATATGCCATTACCTCTTTTGGCATAATTTTAAAAAAAACGGGTACCATCATGCTAAAATTTTCATAACATAATTTTTTTCTTTCAAATTTTACAGTGTCATAAAATATTTCTGCATATCCTTTGTTTATGTCATTTTGTTGTAATAGTTGTAACTTTTTTTGTTGATTAATAATTTTTATAATTTCTTCTGCATGACTTTCCAAAAATGTCCCCCCTAAATAATAAAATTATTACATATCATAGTTTGCAGATACAAAAACGAAATATACTTATGCCTTAAAATGCATAATTTCATCTACAACAACATTTGCACTTGGTGTAATAGCAACAACTCTATCTCTACCTTCCACAATAATTTTATTTGCCTCTAATCTCATAAAACTATCTGTATGAATTTTAATGCCATCGCATGATATAATAGCCATACCAGACTGATATGTCATATCTATAGAGGATTTTTCTGTAGAAAAGCAGTATTGTGTAGGAGAGAGCATCATTTTTTTATTATGAATCGTTTCAAGACATTTTTGTTCTATACTATTTGTTTCACTATTTTTATGTTTTTGTTTTCTCACTGTTGTTTTGACATAACATTCACATTCACATGATTTTGGGCAATACAATAATACACTATCACCAATTTGGGGCATACTATAAAAGCCTGTCTGTCCTTCTGCTGCATAAGGGGTATTGTATGGAAACCAATGTGCTTGATTAACATCTTGTGTTTCATCAATACACAAATGCAATTTTAAACAATCCCTTTTTACATCAATTACTTTTCCTTCTATAGATACACCCTTTAATACATTATTATCATAACTGTTTATAAAAATGCCCTCTTTTTTACACATTTTATATTTACAAATTATTTTGGAGTGTTTTAACTGCATTTGTTTTTCCATAATTACAAAAGAAATATTTTGAAAAATAACATTATCTCCCATATTGTAATTTTGTTCTGTTTCTATATCCAAATAAGTAAAATCCAGTAAACTTTTTTGTTGTGTATATTGTTGTTGTAACATATAATCTGCTGTTTGCCTTGTTATTTGATAATGATAACATTCTGATTTATGATTTTCTCCATGAGGTACACCAATATACATTTTAGGTTTATCAGAAAATATATCAGCTATTACAACGGCATGAATTTGAGATGCAACACGCAATAAAAATTCCCAATCCGTTTCATGATATTGTATTATGATATTATCTTGTGTTTTCCCATTTGATGCTGTATCAATAAAATCTCCTTGATAATCATTTTGTATAATATTTTGAAATATATTTTGATATGTATTTTTATCATATTGAAAACTTCTACTTTTTTGTTTTATGTCCATAAAACAAGTATAGCTTTTTACAGTTAGCGTTGCCGTATAAACTCCTTGTAAAATAGAAAGTGTAATACCCATAAGCGCACCAGAAAATAGTATTGTATCATTTGTTTTGTTTTTTAATACAACATTTGTTTTTTGATTTAAGCTATAAATATCTTGTATATTTTGTCCATCTTCCAGCACTACAGTAATATTTGCAACAGCATGAGCATTACATTTTTGAACAATATTGATATCTGTTATTTTTTTTATAGTAAAAGGTATTGCTATCATCAAATCTTTTAATAATATACTCATATATTTATACCACCTCTATTTCTTGAAACCATAATCCTATATATTCTTTACGTAATATATTTTCTACAAGTACCAAATGAAATACAAAATATTCTTGTTTTTCAAAAACAATACGAAATAAAAATCTATCGCCTATACTTTCTTTTTTTAATATCACATTATCTATATTTTTGTATTTTCCTTCTACAACACAATCTAGTGTTGGGCAAACACAATTCCAATAAGCAACAGATTCCATATGTTTATTATCGCATAAAAATATGGCATAAAACTGTAATGTTTCATCATAAATTTCAATTAAATTTTTCAATCTGTCTGAAAAAATATGATATGTAGAAAACAATTTACGTATCATAATATAATCTGTCTGTAAATTTTTTTCTCCTAATACACAGTCAATTACTTGTTCACATTGCTGTTCTAACTGCTGCTTTGTGATATTGATATTTACAGCATTTGTTATTCTTTTATCTGGTTTTACAATATAATAGCAAATACTATCACGTCCTTTATTTTAGTAACTATTGAAACAAGTATTTTTTACTTTAATTGTTCTGCATTTTCAAAATCAATTAAAAAGCATTGACTTTCATATTGTTTTATAATCGTTTTATTTAAATTTATCCAGCTTTGACATTTATCTAATATAATGGCATCACTTGTTATGACATTTTCTAAATTTTGAAGTACTCTATCCACATCATTTATTACATTTATTTCTATATCATAATCAAATACACTTAACAATTCCAATATTTGTGTTTTTAGCCTTCCAGAATTAGATACAGGAGCATCTAAATAAAAAACCACTTTGTCAATATGATATTGTTGTAACACTTCTCCAATACACATAATAGCATGTTCTGTTTTATCAATTACACGATAACTTCCTCTTAAAGCTGCTAAATCTCTTATTGTACCATCCATACATTTTAGTAATAATGATTGAGATAATGCAACTTCTAATGTAATAATGGTATTAAAACCATCAATATGAACGGTTCTATTTTCTATGTGATTTGTGATTTGTTTACTTTTTCTGCTCTCAATATCTTTTTTTGAAGAAATTCCTCTCATTAAAGACAATCTTTGTCTTTCTGATAATAAATAATGATTTCCTACAAATGTTAATGCACTTTTTACACTATATTCTCTGTTTAATAAAAAACGATAGTCGTAAGCTGCTTGATATAGTTTTGGTAATGATTTTTGATTAAAGTCCCTTTCATCACTAAAAAAATAACCTCTTTTTACTATTTTGCGCATAAAAATGTTCTCCTTTGATACATTGCCAATAAAAACAACATGATATTATATTAATACTAAATCAAACATAGTTTTATTGCAATACTATTTTGTAAAAGTAAAGTTTTTTTAAATGTATGTGTTGTATAGTGTATGATATTGTAACTATAATAAAAACATGATATTATAAAAATGTTATTATAATAGGGGGCGAAATAATGAAAAAAATAAAATTTATACCATTTATAATAGCAGTATGCAATATGTTGCTATTTTCTGTTTATGCAAATGAATTACAAAATACAAATGCTCCGCCTCACTATAACATTGTATTTGATGAATATGGTAATGTTCATTTTAAAACGGGATTGCATGACATTGCTCTTAACAATGCTGTTTATTATAATGAAAAAGAATGTTGTTTTATGATTCCAATAAAAGAATTTTTGTATTTAAGCAGCAATGAAGTCTATTTTTATAATGATTTTTCAAAGCAAACAGTAACAATGCAGTTTTATGATGATGAAATTGTTTTTTTTAGAAATAAAAGAAATGTATTGTTAAATGGAAAAGAATTAGGATTATTTACTATTCCTAATATAATAGAAAATGAAATTTATATTTCATTACAAGATATGTGTGTATTATTTGATATTAGTTATAATGAAGATACATATGACCAATTAAAAATAGATGAGTATGGTGCAGATATTACTTTTCATAACAAAAATATAAAAGTAAATGATTTTAAACAACAACAAAAGCAATATAGAATCAATGCACAAGATGGAGAAATATTAAAACAAGGAATATATTATAATATATTAACTTACAAAAAACAAAATCATATTATGATAGCAGTTAGCGAATTACAGCAGTTAACAGGAAATAATGTAAATGTATCTGTTGCATGGGAAAATAATACAGCATATATCAAAACATGGAAAAATTCTGTAAAAGATATTACAATAAAACCATACAGTAATGTTATTGTTTGCAATGGAAAAAATATCAGTATGCCAGTTAATTCAGAAATAAAATATAATCATTTATATATTCCTATTTCAACGTGGTTTGAAATACTAGAAATACCACAACAAAATATTATGT
Organism: Lachnospiraceae bacterium 46-61; assembly: GCA_041223565.1. Taxonomy (GTDB): domain Bacteria; phylum Bacillota; class Clostridia; order Lachnospirales; family Anaerotignaceae; genus Coprocola. Next base: position 181,204 of record JBCLQL010000004.1, on the reverse strand, counting down.
GGAATAAAAATTCTGTTGTATATTGTTTTTAATTTAAAGTAAACAATCATTTTACTAGTTCTATAAGTGGTATGTAATTTGCATAGGTTATGCTTTCAATTAGAACATAAAAACTAACCAAAATATAATACTGATATGAAATGACACAAATAAGTAGTAATAAAAATATAAATTCCCCTTGTTACAATACACAATATAAAATAAATAAAGTAATAAAATATTTGCTTATTGAGGTGTTGCAGAAAGTACATTATTTATTGTAAAATAAATGTAAATGTTGTCAGCAGCATAGATAAAGAAATTTAGGGGAGGTGTTTTGATGTGGAAGTGTTAAACTGGAAAGAGCTGCTTTATCCTTATCAGCAAACAGTGGAGGAACTTCTTACAAAATTTCAAAGCATACAAAAAGAATGTAAAAATTTAGGAGTATATTGTCCTATAGAAAGTGTTTCAGGCAGAGTAAAAAAGGCATCAAGTATTATGGACAAAATAGCCCGCAAAAAAATACCATATGAAAAAATGGAACAAGAAATTGAAGATATAGCAGGCATTAGAATATTGTGTCAATTTGTAGAGGACATTTATAAAGTAATTGACATGATAAAAATGAGAAATGGCAGAGATATGGAAATCGTACAAGAAAAAGATTATGTAAAATATAAAAAGCCTAGTGGATACCAAAGTTATCATATTATTATAAAATATCCTTTAAATACGGCTTTTGGATATAAAGAGGTATTTGCCGAAATACAAATCAGAACACTTGCTATGAATTTCTGGGCAACAGCAGAACATTCTTTAAGATATAAATATAGCGGAAATATACCTGATTCTATACAAAAAAGATTAACAAACTGTGCAGATGCTGCATTTCATTTAGATAAAGAGATGTCAACAATAAGGGGAGAAATTACTAACGCACAACAATTAAATGAAATTAAACAAAATTTAGTAAACAATATACTGGAAAATATACAAAGTCTTTATTTTGTAGCAAAATTAGATGATATGAATACCATCAATAAAGAATTTATAGATTTGTGGCAAATAGATGATGTAGAAAGATTAAGAGAATTTAATGAAAAGCTAAATATTATGGCTGAATTATATCGCATATAGAAAGGAAAAAAAGTATTTTATGAAAAGAGCAATTAGTTTATTATGTATAGCAATTTGTATCATGATACCGCTTGGCATAGCAGCGTGTAGTACACAGCAACAACAACAGCAGTATACAGAACAAATACTATTGGAAGATAATAATACATTAGACACTATGAATATGCCTTATTTTTCAGAAAATGAAAGCAATGCTATCAATATAGAATCATTGCCTTATATTATACAAAAAGGACATTTTTTGATAGGAACAGAGCAAAGCAATAGAGTAGAGTTGTATTATCCTCAATTAGAATATAAAATAGCTGAAAATACATCTGAAAATGATATTACACAGCAAATTTGTGATGATTTTACGAAATCAGAATTGCTCAAACAGTCAGGAATGACATATTATATGGAGCAAACAGCAAATATACCAGAACTGGAAATGTATACAAAACCAGTATATTTTAATGCAAATTATAGAGTACAAACAGCAAATCAAAAAATAATTAGTGTGTTATATCAGCAAGCATTTTCTCGTGTGGGTAATGCTGCTGATTATAGTATGACAGGTGCAACACTTAGTCTTGCTGAAAATAGATTATTAAAATTAAATGAAATGATTACAGATATGGACGCATTGTTAACATTGCTTGAAACAGACCAATTTACACCAATACCATATTTTGAAAATGAAACAATAAATTTTAGTGAACTTTTAAAAACAATGCCTTATATGAGAGAGGAAATTTTAGAAATATTAAAAAATAATAATAAAAGGGCGTTGGTTACAGAAGGGGAACAATATGCACAAGTATTGTGGCAAGACCGTGTATTTGAGTGGTATTTGTGGGATAATAAGCTTGTCATAGCATATGTAGGAAATAACTTTTTTAATCAGTATGCTATAGAATTGCGTAATATAAGAGATATTATAGATGATACATTTTATCAAAATTATATTGTAGAATAAATAACAGAATCATTACAAATGTAAATAGAAAATGAAGTGAATCACAATAGTAATATTGGGAGAACTTTTTTCACTTGTAAAAAGTTTTCCCAAAATTTTTGTAAACAGAATTTTATATTTTATAAAGGAGGCAATACACATGGCATTATTTGCCATAGGTGATATGCATTTAGGATTTGGTGTAAATAAAACAATGGACAAATTCGGAGAAAACTGGAAAAACCATGTATTAAAAATTGAAAAAAATTGGAAAGAAAATATAAAGTCATGTGACACTGTACTACTTTTAGGAGATATTTCATGGGGTATGACAGTACAACAAGTAATACCAGATTTAGATTTTATAAATTTGTTACCTGGTAAAAAAATTTGTATATCAGGCAATCATGATTATTGGTGGAGTAGTATATCAAAAATACAAAAATTATATACAGACATTACATTTTTGAGAAACAACAGTGTAAAATATCACAATATATTTATATGTGGTACAAGAGGTTGGCTTTGTCCTGATGATACATTTTTTACACATCAACATATTAAAATATACCAAAGAGAATTAAATAGATTAAAATTATCATTAGAATACGCTATGAAAAAAGGAGCAGAACAAATTATTGTACTGCTCCATTTTCCACCTACAAATGATAAAAAAGAATGGTCTGGATTTTTGGAACTTTTTCAATATTATCCTATTAGTCATGTTTATTATGCACATTTACATGGTAAAGAATATTTTCATAATAGTTTATTAGGTCAACATAATGGTATATTTTATGATTTGGTTTCTTGTGATAATATTGATTTTTGTCCTAAACAAATACTATTATAAATTGCATTGACAAAAATAAATTTTTTGCTGTTTTTACAATATTAAAAAAAAATTTTGTTTTTTTGAAGTTTTTTACTTCTCTTCGTCGTTTCATATATAAGGGTGGAAACAATACGATATATTTGACAGGAAGGGGGGAAGGCACAAACATGACAACAGAACAATGGCAAAAAAGCATAGAGCAATATGAAAAGCTAATATTTACCATCTGTTATCAAATGGTGCATGATTATCATGAAGCACAAAATTTAACACAAGAAACATTTCTTTCCGCCTACACCCACAGAGAAAGCTGTCAAATAGAAACTGTAAAGCCCTGGCTGGCACGTATTGCAACAAATAAAGCAAAAGATTATTTAAAAAGTGCCTATTTTCGTAAAGAACGTATGGAAATCAGCGAAGGAGAAAAAGACCCTTCTCCTTTGCCCGAAATACTATATTTAGAAAAAGAAGGTATGGAAAAAATCAAAAAAGACATTTTGAATTTGCAAGAACCCTATAAATTGGTTAGCTGTATGTATTTTTTGGAAGGAAAATCAATAAGCGAAATTTCAAAAATATTACAGCGTCCACAAAAAACAGTGCAAACACAGCTTTATCGCAGCAAAAAAATATTACAGAAAAAAATAGATACTGTTATATTAAAAAAATAGTAATAACATAAAAACTGAAATAAATAATGAAACAGTATCAAAAAATAAAGAAGGAGAGATGACATATGGCTATTTTTAGTGAAAATGGACATATCGCAGCAGAAGGCTTTTTTCTATTAGTGACAGAAAAAGCGGACGATATACAAAGGCTGGAACTATCTGAACATCTTTCTTTTTGTGACGGGTGCTTAGAACAATATTTGAAAGAAATGGAAAAAATAACATTATTAGAAACAGAACAAAGCATTGCAAAACGTGTAATAAAAAGTATAAAATATAAAACAGCATTTTTAGCACAAAAAAGATTTGGCACAGCTGTTGCAGCAGCGTGTATTGCCATGGTACTTTGGAGCACAGGTGCATTTTCTTTTACAACGATACTAAACCAATCGGACACAATGGAATCTTTGGAACAGGAAATACAAAAAATTAGTTGGCAAAATCAAAGTATATTGCATGATGTATCAGAAAAGTATCAGCAAATATGGCAAGCATTAGACAGGAGGGAAGAAATGTATTATGGAAAAAAATAAGCTATTTATATTTTTATTTGCGTTGATACCAGGCGTAAGTCATATGTATTTGGGTATGCTCAAAAAAGGTATGTTTTTAATGTCTTTATTTTTAGCACCTATTGCATTGATATTTTTAACAAGAGGGGGAATGGAAATTGTAAGTTGTATATTGCCTGTTGTGTGGTGCTATAGTTTTTTTGATGTATTTCGTTATAAATGCTATAATAAAGAAGAACGTTATCACATGGATATAGCATTTTATGAATCATTACAAATATTTTGGGAACAACAGGCAAAACCAATGCTTTATAGAAGAAGAAAATTAGTAGGATTGTGTTGTATATTTTTAGCTGTGTATACATTTATATTTAATATTATAGGTTATTTTGTAAACTGGTTTGGTAAAACGTTTTGGGTATTTTATATTGTGCTAAGTAAAGTACCTACATTACTTGTAGTAATATTTTTGCTGAAATTGGGTATTGATTTGCTGAGAAAAGAAGACGATGATTTTGTTGCATATCAAAAAGAATATGCTAAAACATATCAAACAAAAACACAACAACAAAGCAATGAAACAAAATGTGATACAGAACAATATACGCAACAACAAAGTAATGAAATAAAATATGATATAGAACAATATACAGAACAACAAAATAATGAAACAATATCAGAACAGCAATATGATACAGAACAATATACAGAACAAAACAATGATGAAAAACAAACAGAACAAAGAGTTGATTTAAATAAAAAAGAAAAAATTGTTGAGCCTATTTTTTTGGATAAAAGAATAGAAGAATAAATATAAAAAACAAGGCAAGTATATATATACTTGCCTTGTTTTGATAAGAGAAAAGGACTCTTATCTAATGTGCTTCATATTGCTATATGCCGCCGAAAAACAAGCAATATAAAGTGGATAGGTTGACAACTTACTTTTTTCACTAGTTTAAAAGTTAGTATATTTGATACACTTCGGGGTTGAAAAAACCCCCTGCATACAATTTTTATGTAAAGTATATGCAGGAAGTGCATAAATTTGTATTCGTATAGTATGCACAATTTTTTATTGATTTTAGTATACCATTATAAATTAAAATAGACTAGTTTTTTATATTAGCTTTTTTATTTTCTATATTATTAATAAAAAATAACAATAATTTTATAGTATATTAATCATTTTAAACAATTTATACTATTAAAATAGTTAAATTTTAAAAATAATGATGATAATATCAGTATATTATGCTGTATTTTTGATAGATTTATAAAAAAATACTGCAATAAATAGTATATATTGATAATAATAAATGCTTTATATTGATTTAAAAAAGTCTAATACTGTATATTGTATTATAAATTAATATATAATACGATATACTAATATAGATATTTTTGTATTTTTTTTGCAATAAAAAGTACTGAAGAAACTTTTTTTATTTATAAAAAGTTTCTCCAGTATAGATTCATTGTTAAAAATTACAGCATAATTTTTACATGATATTTTTCAAGCCAATAGTTAATTTGTATAATATAGGCAATCATTTGAGGAGCAGCCATAAGCTGACCATACCAAGGCTTACCATAATCAGAAGGGCTTTTTAAAAAGCGATTTACTTTTTGTATATCTAAAAATTGCAATACAGGTGATGTACTATCCTGTATAATGTCATTTAAGCGACTAACAAGTAATAATTCATATTTTTTATCATATGTTTTAGGGTAGGGTGATTTTTTACGGAACAGTATTTCATCAGGTAAATATCCTCGTCCTGCCTCTCTCAATATATGTTTTACAACGCCGTCTTTTGTTTTAATATTCCAAGGAACATTCCACATATATTCTATAATATTGTGGTCTGCAAAAGGTACTCTTGCCTCTAATCCAGAATACATACTTGTTCTATCCATACGGTCTAAAAGTGTCTGCATAAACCATTTTAAATTCAAATAAGATATTTCTCGTCTACGTGCTTCTTCTGGAGTATCTTCATCAAAACGAGGTGTTTCCGCAATGGAACGATGATAAGTTTCTGATACATATTCATTCATATGCAGTTCAGACAAAAATTCATCAGAAAGCATGACTTTTCTTGCTTCCAAATCCATTGTCCAAGGGAATGTATCTGCATCAAAACATTCTTTTTTATGAAACCAAGGATATCCTCCAAATATTTCATCTGCGCATTCTCCAGTAAGTGCTACTTTATGACTTTGCTTTACAACAGAACAAAAATACAACATAGAGGAATCTACATCAGCCATACAAGGTAAATCATGTGCATCTACAGAAGCAGTTAATAAATCAGCTTGTTTTACTGTTTCACATTCTAAAAAATGGTGTACGGAATCAATATGTTTTACCATTTTTTCAACATAAGGACGGTCTTGTGAAGGCTGAAAAGCATTTGCTTTAAAATATTTGTCATTATCTACAAAATCAAATGAAAATGTATGAAGTTGTTTTCCTTGTTTTTTTAATTCTGATGCGCAAATAGCTGATACAATACTGCTATCTACACCACCAGATAAAAATGTGCATATTGGTACATCAGAAACCATTTGACGACGTATAGCATCATAAACTAAAAAAGCTGTTTTTTCTACTGTTTTATCATAGCTGTCTGTATGAGGACGACTTTGTAATTTCCAATAGCAATGCATATGTTTTCCATGTTCATCAAATGTGATAAAATATCCTGGAAGTACTTCATCAATATATTTGTATACACCACAACCATATGTTTTAGCTGGTCCTATACTAAATATTTCATTTAATCCTTTATTATCTACAATAGGTACAATATCTGGATATTGAAATAGTCCTTTTAATTCTGATGCAAATATAATTGTATCATTTTTATTTGTATAAAATAGTGGTTTTACACCTGCTCTATCTCTAAATAAATGCAGTTGTCTTTTTTTAGTATCTGCTATGGCAAATGCAAATATGCCATTTAATTTTTTAACAATATCTGTACCATATTCTAAATATCCGTATAATATCATTTCTGTATCACTTGTTGTTTCAAAAACATAGCCTTTTTGTATTAAATCTTTTTTGATTTCATTTGTATTATATATTTCACCATTATAAACAATGCTGTATTCTTCACCATATATTTTTTTTGTCATGGGCTGATTTCCTGTTGTTAAATCAATTATGGAAAGTCTCACATGAGCAAAACCAAAACAGTCATGAATGTATATACCACTGTCGTCAGGACCCCTGTGAGAAATGGCGTTTTTCATATCATGAAGTATTTTTTGGTGTATAGTAATGTTTTTTGTAAATTGTTGATGGGGGTTGAAAAATCCTGCAATACCACACATAATAATCCTCCTTTATTATTTAATGAGAAAATCCCGAACGCAAAAGAAAATTACGAAATCATTCCGAACGCATATTCAAAAGTTCTTTGTCAAACTTTCTGGAGAGAAAGTTTGTGGGGTGCAGGGGTGAAACCTCGCAAATAATAAAGATATAAGGAAAACTCCGTTTTCCTAACTGCAAACGGAATTTAACAATATTATTTATATGAGGAACTTTTTTTACCTATGAAAAGTTCCCCCGTACCTTTTGTACTCCCTTTCAAAAACACGCTTGAAAGCATTTAAGACATTGAGGACGTTGTCCTCAAACTTCTACCAACTTTTAAAAAAGTTGGACAAAACTTTAAATGGAAAACTTCGTTTTCCTAATTGCAAACGGGATTTAATCATATTTTTAAATCAAAATACAAGCAGTGACAAATGTAAAAGCAAATCCAATACAAACAGGCACAATATTTTTACGAGCCAATTCCAGAGGGTCTACATTACATATAGCAGCAACAGGAATGATACCCCAAGGTACAACTGTACCACCTCCCACAAACACAGCACCTATTTGTCCTAATGCTGCAAGTATAGGCACAGAACCATTTACAGCAGAACCAAATGTCTGAGCAAGTGAACCTGTCAAAGGTAATCCAGAAAATCCAGAACCGTCTAATCCTGTAAGTGCTCCTATTACAAGCTGTATAAAAGCAGTAACATATTTATTTAAAGGTGTATTATTTGCTAACCAAATTGCCCAATCATTCAATATACCAGATTGATATTGTTCTCCTAATATAGATGTTATGCCTTCTCCTCCTAAAAAGAAAAATGCACCAATAATAATAACAGGGGCGAATATTTTAATAGCAAATAAAAAGCCATCTGTAACATATTCTGTTACTTTTTCAAGTGACTGTTTTTGAAATGCTATTACAGCACCAATGCACATAAGCAATACTGCCGTACCTGCAACAATACTAGTGGCATCTCCTCCTTTTAAATCAAATATAAGCATAAAACAAATATCTAATATAAACGCAATAGGTGTAATAATAGCAAGTATCAAAGCAGGCTTGCTATACTGCTGCTTTTGAGGCTGGGGTATTGTGCGAGCAGAACGCACACTTACTGTAGAAGTCATTGTTGTAAACTGTTTTCTATTTAATAAAAAAGCAGAAAATACTGTTGTAATACCCATAACAATAAATAATGGACGTCCTACAGTAAGCAATTCTCCTGTTGTAATGCCTGCAGAGCTTGCAGAAATAGCTGGCGCACCTTGTATAACAAAATCATAACTCAAACCGATACCATGACCAAATAAATTAATTGCCATAGCAGCAGCAAGAGGTTTTAACCCTGCCTTTACAGCAAATGGTAACATAATTGTACCTAAAAGTGCAACAGATGGTGAAGGCCACAAAAATAATGAACAAATTAACATTGTGATACCCAATATCCACCATGTGATAGAAGGTGTTTTCATAATTTTTGCCATAGGTGTCATAAGCAGTTTGTCACTGCCCAAATCCATAAGACATTTTGAAAATGCTGTAACAAGTGCTATTGTTGCTATAATTTCCATAAATTCTATACCAGCATATAGTATTGCTTTAAATATAGTTTGTATACCACCTATTATACTGCTTGTTCCTACCATTCCCAACAAAAAAAGAAATGCAATACATACAATAGGTGTATCTTTTCTGAGTATCATTACAAATAATATGCAAATGACACCAATTAAATAAACATAATGCAAAGGGGTAAGTGATATAGCTGATTGTAACATAATAAAACTCCTTAAAATGTGATTCTTACATTATATGAATGATATAAAAAAGCGGTTACAAAATCCATTTAATAGAATGAAATAGAAATTTTATTTGTGATAAATGAAATGACAATAAAGTTGTACTTTTTACAAAAACATGATAATATGAATTTTAATGAAGTATATTGTATGATAATGAGTGATATTATAATATACTGTATACATTTGTCATTTTTTATAATAAGGGGGAAAGTATTATGATGTTTAAACATTTAGAAGAAAACAAACAATCAGAATTAAATTACAGCTTAGAACTTACAAAACAGTTAGAAGAACCAACAAAGACATTAGTAGAAAACACATTTAAAAAAAATATTATTGCTATGGCAAAAAATGAAAAAAATTATTATATGACAAGAATTGCAGAATTGATATTGACATCTGTTGTAATTGGTGTAAACATTATACCACTGGAGTTTTTTACAGTATTAAAAATACCCATTATATTATTAGACGCCAGAATATGGACAATATTATTTTCAGTATGTGTATTGATTTGCATTGCATTAGACAGTTTATTTCAATTCCGTGACACATGGCAAAAACAAAATGAATTGATACAGGAATTAAAAAATGAGTGTTTAAAATATACATGTAAATTAGGTATGTATACAGAAGACATTAGCGAAACAGAAACAAAAACAATATTTTTACAACGCTTTTTAGAATTATCAGGAGAAAAATATTCTTTATTTGAATATCAAAAAAGACAGCAGGAAAAAGTAGACAGTAAAATACAAGAAATTGAAAATATTAAAAAAGAAAAACAAGAAGTCGCATAAATAACGAAATCATTCCAAATACAAATATAAATTTTTTGCTTTGCTTTTTTCTAAAAGTGAGTAGAGCAGAGTGTAGGGGTTCTGAATGTGTAATAAACATTTGTTTTATATCATTTTTAATAAAATGTGAATCAGTGTCCCAAAAATAAAAAAATAATTTATATAATTGTGTTTATTAGGGGGAACTTTTTTCATTTGTGAAAAGTTCCCCCATATCTTTATAGGCGTTTTTTTATAACAAATAACATATGATATAACAATAGTAAAGGAGTATGATAACATGAAAGTAATGATAGCAATTGATTCATTTAAAGGAAGTTTATCTTCATTAGAGGCAGGAAATGCTGTTGCAGAAGGTATCAAACTAGCAAATGCAAATATAGAAACGGAAGTCTGTCCATTAGCAGATGGCGGAGAAGGTACAGTGGAAGCATTAACATGGGGCATGGGGGGAGAAATACAAAGTATTACCGCAGTGAATCCTTTAGGTGAAAATATAACATGTCAATATGGTATTGTAGGGAAAACAGCAATAATAGAAATTGCATCAGCGGCAGGGCTTACACTAATTGAGCAACAGAAAAGAAATCCTCTTTACACTACAACATATGGTGTAGGAGAAATGATAAAACATGCTATACAAAAAGGTTGTAGGCGCTTTATAGTAGGAATTGGAGGAAGTGCAACAAATGATGGTGGCATAGGTATGTTACAGGCATTGGGATATGGTATGTTAAACAAACATGGAGAACAAGTTTGTTATGGTGCATTGGGTTTAAAGGAACTATATAAAATTACAACAGAAAATGTATTGCCTGAATTAAAACAATGTACATTTTATATTGCTTGTGATGTGAACAATCCACTTTGTGGAGAAAAGGGTTGTAGCGCAGTATTTGCTCCACAAAAAGGTGCTACAGAACAGATGATAAAAGACATGGATAAATGGCTTGAAAAATATGCCATACTATCAAAAAGTGTTTCAAAAAATGCAGATAGTAATATTGCAGGTACAGGAGCAGCAGGAGGGATAGGATTTGCATTTTTAGCATATACAAATGCTGTATTACAGTCAGGAATTGACATTGTATTAAAAGAAATTGATTTAGAAAGTAAAATCAAAACAGCAGATATTGTTGTAACAGGAGAGGGAAAACTAGATAAACAAACAGTTATGGGGAAAGCACCTATAGGTGTTGCGAAATTGGCAAAAAAATATAACAAACCAGTCATTGCATTTGCAGGAAGTGTAACAAGTGAATCCAGAATATGTAATCAACATGGTATAGATGCTTATTTTAGTATACTGCATACTGTTACCACATTAGAGCAGGCAATGCAAAAAGAGCTTGCAAGACAAAATATAATAGAAACATCAGAACAGGTATTTCGATTATATACATTAAAATAAACAATGATATTGCAGTAATAAAATAGATATTAAAATATATTTAAATAGAATACAATAAAAATAAAAGTAGAAATATGCTATTTGAGATTTTATACAATGTATAAATAATTTTATCAATAGTTTATTTCTATTTTTTATATTCCATAAAAAAAATTACATAGAAATGACATCAAAATATAAGAATAAAAATAGCAAAATAAAAGATTTATATTATATAAAAACAGGTTTTATTATAGCAATATAAAACATAAATATGCATAAAATTCATTTTTAAATTATACTATATTGAAAAAATTGATTTTATTATTTATTTTGTACAATAAATAATAAATAAATTTATATTATATAGTATATTTATATATTATTAAAATGAAAATACCATAATATGGAATAAAAAACGAATGATACAAAAATAAAATATACAATTTTGAAATAAATATTATACAATATATATAAAAAAATAGCGCAATAAAACGTTGTTTTACAAATAATATATTTTTTAAGTGTGGTTTTTTATACTATTATATAATAGAATATACCATAATATCATTTTTTTGTAATAATTTATGAATGAAATAAATATTAGATTTTAGTAATTTTATACAAACTATACTAAATTTAAAAAATTAAAATTTATAAAAAATGTATCTTTACCATAATCATATAAAAATAAACTACAATATTCAGTATTTAAAATAGTAAAAACGCAGATAACTTTATAAAAAAGTTCACAAAAATTTAAAATATATTAGACATTTTAAACAACATATGTTACACTAAATACATATAAATTTATAATATTTTTATTTTAGTGTTTGTATAGTGATATTTGCCAATAAAAATAGTATATAATATTCAGTTTTTATACTGTATAAAAAAGTTTAATTATATCATTAAAATATTTTTGAATGGTGTAATAAAATTTTAAGTATATAACACAAAATATTATACAATCACAATTTTATCATTAAAAGTAAATAGCAATCTTTTCATCAATAAAATTGTAGGGTAAATAATAAATGAAAAAAGTAATGATTGAAAAGATTGTTATCATAAAAAATAAAACCACAAATCAAATAATATTAAAATGTTTGTGGTTACTGAAATCATAATATTTTTATATTTAAGAGGAGGGAAAGACATGTTAAAAAGAAAAATTGCTTCTATATTAGCGGCAACAATGGTAATAGGATTATTTGGTTGCAGCTCTGATAATGCAAGCAATGGAGAGAACACACAACAAGGTAATACAGCAGTACAGGGATTTGTAGAAAAAAAAGTAGAACCTGTTGATTTTGATTCTGGGGTAGAATTAAAAGATGACTGTTATAGATTCATTTATGCTTTGGGTAATGCACCGGCAACAATAGACGCCGCAAAATTTTTCAAAATGCGTTTGGAACAGGAAAGTGGAGGCACATTAAGCTGTGACATTTATACAGATAATGTGTTGGGAAGTGAAAGAGAATTGTTAGAAGGTTGTCAGTTTGGTAACTATGATATCGTTTTAGCAACAAATGCTACAGTAGCATCTTTCAGCCATGATATATTCTGTATTGATATTCCTTGGCTGTTTGATAACAAACAACAGGTATATGAAGTGTTAGATGGTCCTTTAGGTGACAGACTGGGGAAAGGTTTGGAAGATGTTGGATTTAAAATGTTACAATGGCAAGAAAATGCATTCCGTACACTTTCCACAACAAACAGAGAAGTCAAAACAGTAGATGATTTAAAAGGTTTAAAAATCCGTATTATGGAAAATGAATTGCAGTTAACACAATGGAAAAACTATGGTGCAAATCCAACACCTATGGCATTTACAGAATTGTTTACAGCATTGCAACAAGGTACTGTTGATGGACAGGATAATGGTGCAGAATTAACATGGCAAACAAAATTCTGTGAAGTACAAAAATGCTATACTTATACAAAACATATTTATTCTCCATATTTAATACTTATGAGTAAAGAAAAATTTGATGGTTTGACTCCAGAACAACAAGAAATTGTATTACGTGTTTCTGATGAGGCAGTTGCTTATGAAAGAGAAAGATGTTCAGAATATGAAGCAGTTGCATTAGAAAATATCAAAAACTATCCAGGTATGATATATAATGAATTGACTCCAGAAGCAGTGGAAGAATTTAAAGCAGCTTGTTCTAATTTGAAAGACCTTGCTTATGAAAAAGTAGATGATAAATCTGTAGTAGATTTGTTATATACAGAAGTAGAAAAGGCAAAACAAAAATATCCAGCTGAATAATAAGAGTAAAGGGGAGGAAAAGGGTATGAAATTTCTAAATGAACATTTGGAAGAATTCTTCATTATTCCATTGATGTTTGCAATGAGTATTATCATATTTATACAGGTTGTTATGAGATATGCTTTTCAAAATTCTTTGACATGGTCAGAAGAATTGGCAAGATATTTATTTGTATGGTTGGTGTATTTTGCAGTAAGCTATACAGCACGTAGAGAAAAACATATTAGAATTGATGCTGCAATCAATATTTATCCTAAAGCAATACGCCCTTATATTGAAATATTGAGCGAAATTATTGTATTTGGATTTGCTATATTTATTGCCATTACAGGCATTACAGTATATCAAAAAATTACATGGAGCGGACAGCTTTCACCCGCTATAGGATTACCTATGCAATTTGTTTATGCTGCACCTCTTGTTGGATTTGTATTAACAGCAATCCGTCAATTACAATGTATATTGAGAAGAATTAAAAAATTGGGTGATATTGAGGAGGGGGATAAAGCATGACAGGTAGTATCGCATTAGTAGTATTTGCAACATTAATAGTTTGTCTTGTGCTGACAGTGCCTATTGGCTTTTCACTAGGTATTGCGTCACTTGCATACATATTATATACAAAACAGTTAACATTTGGATTTATAGCACAAAATTTAGTAACAGGTTGTGACTCATTCCCTATTATGGCAATACCATTTTTCGTATTTGCTGGTGAGTTGATGGGAGGCGGCGGTATTTCTCGTCGTTTGTTGAATGTAGCAAATGTATTTTTCGGCAGAATAAAAGGTGGGCTTGCTATAGTAACTGTTGTAGTATGTATGTTTTTTGCAGCAATTTCTGGTTCTGGACCAGCAACTGTTGCCGCAGTTGGTGGTATGGTTGTACCAACAATGTTACAAAAAGGATATGATAGAAAATTTGTGCTTGCATTGATTGCCGCAGCAGGTTCTATAGGTGTTATTATTCCTCCAAGTATACCTATGGTTGTTTATAGTGTTACAACAAATAGTTCTGTTAGTAAATTGTTTTTAGCTGGTTTTGTTCCAGGGCTTTTAATTGGTTTGGTATTGATAGGTTATTCCTATTTCTTTGCAGTAAGCCATGGATATAAAGGTGATGAAGAACCTTTCAGTGCAAAAAAAGCATTAAAAGAAGTAAAAGATAGTATTTGGGCTTTGCTTTCTCCTGTTATTATATTGGGTGGTATTTATGGTGGTATATTTACACCAACAGAAGCAGCAGCCGTATCTGTTATATATAGTTTGATAATTGGTTGTTTGGTATACAGAGAATTGGATTTAAAACAACTTATGACTGTTACAAAAAATGCTTGTGAAACAACAGCAACAATATTGATTGTTATTGGTTGTGCAGCTGGTTTCTCAAAAGTATTGACATTAGGACGTATTCCTACAACTGTAGCAACATTTTTGACAACAATGACAGATAGTAAAATATTGATATTATTGCTTATTAATGTATTACTTTTGATTGTAGGTTGTTTTATGGAAACATTGTGCGCAATTATGATATTAGCACCTATATTATTCCCTGTTGTAACAGCTTTGGGTGTAGATGTCACACATTTTGGTATTATTATGGTTGTAAACTTGGCAATAGGATTTATTACACCTCCTTTGGGCGTAAATTTGTTTGTCGCCTCTCGTGTTGGAGAAACTACGCTTGATGATGTTATAAAGGGCATTATACCATTTTTGATAGTTATGATAGTGGTATTGTTGTTCATTACATATATTCCTGCAATATCTATGTTGTTGCCTAATTTGTTGGGATAATAACAAAATAACGAAATACTTCTAAATGAAAAATATAAAATTTTTATATATGGATGAAACCCACAAAAATAAAATAGTATTAATTAAGGAAGGAACTTTTTCATTTATGAAAAGTTCCTTCCTGCTTTTACAGTCATTTTCCCAAAAAAATATGCTTAGAGCATAAAAGTGATACAATTAAAGATATTGCTATTAAAATCCCACTAATTTTAAATAAGTTGGACAAAACTTTTATATTAAAAACGATATTTTCATTTTTGTTAACAATATTTTATATTATTGTGAAACAGGTATCACAAAATTATTTACCATTTTATCATAACAATTTTCGCACAAATCAAAATTATCCTGTCTACCATCTTTTTCAGAAAAATATCCCCATTGTTTTTCAATATGCAAATGGTCAGAAAAATATCCTTGTTGTTTTGTAATTTCTTTTCCGCAACAGTTACAAAGGACTTTTTGCAGTTTTTCATCATTTACAGTTACACTTTCATACACTCTCATTACACAGTCCCCCTTATATGTTCTGCTGTTTGTATACTGCTGTTTACTTTATTGTAGTGTAACATAGCTGTTTTATTTTTGCACTATTAAAACATTGGTACATTTGCTAAAATAAACATAGTAATTGTGAAAGGAAATGATATTATGGAGAGTATGAAACACTGTACAATATGTCCTAGAAATTGTGGCGTCAATCGTTATGAAGGGGAAAAAGGATATTGTCATGCGGGCTTGTTGCCAAAATGTGCGCTTGCCTCTGTTCACGAGTGGGAAGAACCCCCTATCAGTGGTACAAAAGGCTCAGGTACTGTATTTTTTTCTCACTGTAATTTAAATTGTGTTTTTTGTCAAAATTATACTATAAGTACACAACAATTTGGAAAAACATTAACAATAGAAAATTTAGCAGATGTATTTTTATCACAGCAAAAAAAATGTGTGCATAACATCAATTTGGTTTCTCCTACACATTTTATACCTCAAATCAGACAAGCAATTATATTAGCAAAAAGCAAAGGACTTTCTATTCCTATAGTATATAATACAAATGGCTATGAAAAAGTGGAAAGTTTAAAATTATTGGAGGGATTGATTGATATATATTTGCCCGATTTGAAATATATTTCTGCTGAATATAGCAATGAATTTTCTCATGCTGCTGATTATTTTGAATATGCGAAATATGCAATATTAGAAATGAAAAGACAACAACCTAACAATATATTTGATGAGAATGGCATATTGCAAAAAGGTATGATAATAAGACATTTAATATTACCAGGGTGCTATAAAGATAGTTTTGCTATATTGGAATGGATAAAACAAAATATTGGAGAATATGCTTATGTATCGCTTTTAAATCAATATACTCCTATGTATAAGGCATTAGAATATAAACAGATTGCGAGAAAATTAACTACATTGGAATATCAAAAGGTAGTAAAATATTTTTTTGATATTGGATTGAAAAATGGTTTTATGCAATATAAAAATTCTGCTACTTCTGATTATACACCTTTGTTTGATTTGTCGGGATTGCCATAAATAATGATATAACTGTGTTCGCAAAATATAAAGTTCTTTGTACAACTTTCCCCCCAGAAAGTTGGTAGGTGTGGGCAACACTCACAAATATAAATATATTCTTTTTTATCTCTTAAATGTTTCACTAAAACATTACAATTTTTTATAATAAAATTTATTATGTTTCGTTAAGACATTGGGGCTTGATAAAAAACTCCACCAACTTCCCCAAAAGTTGGATAAAACTTTAATAGAAAAACTTTATTTTACTAATTGTGAAGGGGATTTTATCATATATTACTTTAATATTGATAAAAATGTTATACTATTGTATAATAAAAGTACTTTAATATTATTTTATTACATACATATGGAGGGCGATATATTATGGTAAGAAAAGAAAACATTGCAGAAATACAAAATTTACGTGGGGGCGAAGGTTCTGCTGAAGTACATCACATATTAAGCAAAGAGGAATTAATGGGACATGGTAAAATGTACGCTCGTGTAATATTACGTCCTCATAGCAGTATTGGCTGGCATCAACATGTTGGTGATACAGAGCCTTATTTAATATTAAAAGGTGAAGGTGTTTTCATAGACAATGACCGCTCACAAACAGTTGTAAAAGCTGGCGATGTTTGTGTTATCAATGTAGGAGAATGGCATTCATTAGAAAACAACACAGATGAAGAATTAGAAATTATGGCACTTGTTATCAATGAAGAAGTAAAATAATATTAACCAAAAGGCTTTATTAACAGCAATACTGTTAATAAAGCCTTTTTTTTATATGTAAAAAAGCACCTTTTGTCCTTTCATACAATATAATAGATTAAATGGAAAAAGGGAGGTATACAAAATGTCTTCTATGGTAGAATTAAAAAATATCAGTATTCATTATCATAGCATATCTGGCGAAACAAAAGCCGTTTCTGATTTAAGTTTTTCTGTGGAACAGGGAGAATTTGTATGTATTGTAGGTCCAAGCGGTTGCGGGAAATCTTCTATATTGTCCATGCTTGCTGGTTTGATAAAACCCTCTGAAGGAAGTTTTCACATTCATTCCAAAACAAATATAGGTTATATGTTACAAAAAGATTATTTATTAGAATGGCGCAATATTCACAGCAATGCTTGTTTAGGGCTTGAAATTCAAAATAAACTTACACCTGAAAATATAAAAAGAGTAGATGAATTATTAGAACTTTATGGATTAGGTGATTTTAAATACCATATGCCTTCACAACTTTCGGGGGGCATGAGGCAAAGAGTAGCACTTATACGCACATTAGCAATACAGCCTGATGTACTTTTACTTGATGAACCTTTTTCTGCATTAGATTATCAAACAAGGCTTTATGTTTCTGATGAAATAGGTACAATTATAAGAAAAGAGAAAAAAACAGCAATATTGGTTTCTCATGATATTTCGGAAGCTATCAGCCTTTCTGATAGAGTAATTGTACTTTCTCACCGTCCTGCTACATTAAAATCCATACACAATATTGATTTGACATTAGAAGAAAGAACACCTATGAAAGCAAGAGAAGCACCAGAATTTAAAGATTATTTCAATAAAATATGGAGGGAGCTGGACGTTCATGTGTCATAAAGAGTGTGTTTCACAGCAACAATTAGAATATTTGAAAAAAATGAAAAAAAGAAAATGTCTTGTGAGAAGTACACAAATATTGATATTGATTGCTTTTTTTGTAATATGGGAAATTGCTGCACAGCAAAATATTATAGACCCATTTTTATTTAGCCAACCTAGCAGAATGATAAGCGCTATGACGGATATGGCTACAAGTGGTATACTTTTTAAACATATTGGCGTCACATTATATGAAACAGTATTAGGTTTTTTATTGGGTACAATATTTGGTACGCTAATTGCTATATTACTTTGGTGGAATGATTTTATATCAGATGTAACAGAGCCTTATTTAGTGGTATTGAATTCTCTACCCAAAACCGCATTAGCACCCATTATTATTGTATGGCTGGGTAATAATATGACTTCTATTATTGCCACTGCGCTTATGACGTCCATTGTTGTTACCATTATGACAGTATTAAATGGTTTTCTGCATATTGACAGCGATAAAATAAAATTGATACAAACATTCGGTGGTACAAAAAAACAGGTTTTAACAAAAGTGATATTACCCGCAAGTATTCCTACTATTATCAGTGCATTAAAAATAAATGTCGGACTTTCTTTTGTAGGTGTTATAGTAGGAGAATTTTTAGTGGCACAATATGGATTAGGCTATTTAATTGTATATGGTTCTCAAATATTTAAACTGGATTGGGTAATGCTTTCTGTTATATTGCTTGCAATTATGGCTGCAATTATGTATCAGTTGATTGTACTGCTTGAAAAGAAATTTTTAAAATGGCGACTATAAAAATGACAATACTATACAATAATAGCATATTTTTAAGGGAAACTTTTTACAAATGAAAAAAAGTTTCCCTTTATTTTTTTATTTTTTATATTTTTTGGTAAAATTTACTTTTTATTTATTTTCATATTTACTTTATTGATTAATTCTGTGCATAGTTGTATAATGAAAACAGTATAATAAAGTTTTATTTTCAATAATATAATTATCAGCAATACAGTTCTAAATAGTAAAAGTCTATAAAAAACTACTAAAATATAAAGATTTTTGTAAATCTTTTAGGGGGGAAAGTCTGTATATCATAAATTATAAATTGATTTCATGTTTTTATTGCGGTTTAAAATAATAGTGGATAATGCATTTATAATGGTCTGAAATGGACAGTTTATTATTGAGAATATTTTGTATATTGTTGATAGAATTAGGAGGAGAAATATAAGATGTTAAAAAAATTAAAACTTTCATCTAAACTTGCAGTCACTATAGGGGGAATATTAACAGTTGTATTTACGATATTAATTATATGTACTGTTTCTATGTCAAAACGTGCCATTTCCTCATCTATTGGCGGAGAATTAACTGCAATATCTGAATTAAATGCTACACAGATTCAGCAAACATTTAATGAAGCACAAACAGTTGCAACAGACATAAAAAATTATATAGAAAGAACAAATGAAACATATGCATCTGATATTGTGCAAAATACCATACCCACAGACCCTGCGGCAATCGCACTGTCTATGAGTGCAATTTATACTGGTACAATATTAACACCTATGAATTATGACATAGAAACATATCTGCGTGAAACAGCTCGTAATACTGCATTAATAAATGAAGATATTACTGGTGTGGGTGTTATGTTTGAGCCTTATGCATTCCAACAGGATATGAAAAGCTATTCATTTTATATTAACAAAAAAACAGCAGAAGCAAATGTCACACCTTTTGCAGAATATGAGAGCTATTCACAAGAAGCATATTATAAAGATGCTGTTACTGCAAAATCAGCAGTTGTAACAGACCCTTATGAATATGAGGGAGAAACAATAATTACATATGCAAGCCCAATTATATTAAACAATGAAGTCATTGGTGTAGTTATGGCAGATATTGATATTTCAAAATTTGACCAGATTCAAACAACAAATGAAAGTTATCCTAGTATGTATTGTACAATATATGATAATAAAGAAACAGTAGTATATGATAGCGAAACAAGAAACGATATTGGTAGAAAAGTTTCTGACTTTACACCAGACCCACAAGAATATCAAAGTATTATTGATAATATGCAAAAAGGGCAGGCATTTAATTTGGTGGCAACAAGAGAAGATGGTAGAAAAGTAAGTCGTTTTTATACACCAATACAAGCTGGTTCAGAAACATGGTGGTCATTAACAGCAATTAGTTCTACTGATGTAAATGCATCTGTGCAAATAACTGCTTGGGTTATGGTAATATTATCTATAATTGCTTTAGTTGTAATTATATTGACAATTATTGCACTGTTAAGACGTATACTTCGTCCAATGCAGGGTATTGTTACTGCAGCACAAAATATTGCACATGGACATTTAAATGCAGAACTTCCAGAAGTAACATCAAATGATGAAATTGGTATACTGACAAATTCATTTATGGGAATGACTGCAAATTTATCTACTATTGTAGAAGATATTGATTTTCTTTTAGGAGAAATGGGAGAAGGAAATTTTAATGTAAAAACAAGAGCAGAACAGAATTATATTGGCGATTTTGAAAATATATTGATTTCTGTAAGAAAATTGCACAAAAAATTGAGTGTTACATTGGGACAAATCAATACTTCTGCTGACCAGGTTTCTGCTGGAAGTGAACAGGTTTCAGCAGGTGCGCAAGCACTTTCACAAGGTTCTACAGAACAAGCTAGTGCTGTACAGGAATTAGCAGCAACAATAAACAATATTTCTTTCCAGGTGCAGGATACTGCAAATAATGCAAAATCTGCAAGCGAAAAAGCAGAAGTTGCAGGCACACAAATGGTAGAAAGCAATCAACAAATGGAACAGATGATTGATTCTATACATGAAATTAGCCAAAGTTCCAGTGAAATTGGTAAAATTATTAAAACAATAGAAGATATTGCTTTCCAGACAAATATTTTAGCTTTAAATGCAGCAGTAGAGGCAGCACGTGCAGGAACAGCAGGAAAAGGGTTTGCTGTTGTTGCAGATGAAGTTAGAAATCTTGCATCTAAAAGTGCAGAGGCAAGTAAAAATACAGCAGCATTGATTGAACGTTCTATTAGTTTGGTAAATAAAGGAACAAAAATTGCAGATACTACTGCGCAATATCTTTCAGAAGCTGTAAATGCTGTAAATGAAGTAGTGGGATTAGTTGGAAAAATTACAGAGGCTACAGTAGAACAGGCTGACTCTATATCACAAGTAACAACAGGTATGGACCAAATTGCAAGCGTTGTACAAACAAACAGTGCAACAGCAGAACAAAGTGCCGCAGCTAGTGAAGAACTCTCTGGACAAGCGCAAATGATGAAACAAATGGTTGGTCAGTTTAAATTGAAAGATTTAAGTGAATTAAATTATTATAATGAAAACGAAGTATACTAAAAATAATATGATTTGAAATGATAAAAGGCGATATGTATTTACATATCGCCTTTCATTGTATAAAAAAATTCTATTTGTGATTATAAAAATAATATTTTGTATAAAATTTTATTATAAAACTAATATAAAATACTATTTTACATTTTATATTTTCTATCCAAACTTCTATATTGTATTACTTCAGCAATATGCTTTGTATTAATATCTTTACAGCCTTCTAAATCTGCAACAGTACGAGCAGCTTTTAATATTTTATGATATGCTCTAGCACTTAAATTCATATGTGTAAATACAGATTGCAATAATTCCTTTTCTTTTTGTCCTAAAGGGCAATACTGTTCTATTTGTGCTGCACCTAATTGAGAATTAAAAAAGAAATATTCATTTTGATATCTTTCTAATTGTATTTGTTGCGCTTGCAATACTCTTTTTTTAATTTCACTAGAGCTATCCACATGAGGAGAACTTTCTAATGATTCATAAGAAAGTGCAGGCAGTTCTACCATCAAATCAATGCGGTCAAGTAAAGGACCACTAATTTTATTATGATATTTTGTAATTTCATGCAAAGAACAGCGACAACGGTTGCCATCTCCCAAATAGCCACAGGGGCAGGGATTCATTGCAGCAATTAGCATAAAATTAGCAGGATAAGTTAATGTTCCGCTTACACGGGCAATAGTTACTTTACGGTCTTCTAAAGGTTGACGCATAATTTCCAATGCACTTCTTTGAAATTCAGGTAATTCATCTAAAAATAACACACCATTATGTGCTAGTGATATTTCACCAGGATGTGGTATTCTTCCACCACCTGTCAATGCAGATGATGATATAGTGTGATGAGGAGAGCGAAAAGGTCTTTTATTAATTAATGTGTTTTTTGAAGCAAGCAATCCAGCAACACTATATATTTTTGTGATTTCAATACTTTCTTCAAATGTTAAATCAGGTAATATTGTGGATACTCTTTTTGCAAGCATTGTTTTGCCTGTTCCTGGTGGTCCTATTAACAATATATTGTGCATACCACTTGCAGCAATTTCTAATGCTCTTTTGGCATTTTGCTGCCCTTTTACATCAGTAAAATCTAATGTAGCATTTTGTTCTATTTGTTTTGAAAAAAGTGCATTAAAATCCACAGTGAAAGGAGCAATTTGATAATTGCCTTGTAGAAATGAAAGTGCTTGTTTTAAATGAGAAACAGGATATACTGTCATGCCTTTTACAAGTGCTGCCTCTTCTGCATTTTCAGCAGGAACAATACAACGACAGATTCCTTGCTTTTTTGCATGATATAGCATAGGCAGTACACCATTTACAGAACGTACAGAACCATCTAAAGACAATTCTCCTAATATCAACATATTATTGCTTGCTGTAGTGTCAAAAAGCTCCATACAACACAATATACCTAATGCAATAGGTAAATCAAGAGCCGCTCCTTCCTTTTTCATGTGAGCAGGTGCTAAATTGACTGTAATTCTTTTTGCAGGAAATGTAAATCCAGAATTGTTTATAGCTGTTTTGACACGTTCTCTAGATTCTTTTACAGCGGAATCAGGCAGCCCTACTAAATCAAAATTTGGCATACGATTACTTAAATCTACTTCAACATCTATCATATAGCCCTCAATACCTAATATACCACTGCTTATTATTTTAGAAAGCATAATATTCCCCCCTTTTTATAAATGCTCTTTACCATAATAACAGCAATTCTATGATTTTTCAACAAAAATAAAACATATGTATGGTACTTTTTAACAGAATATGTTATGATATGACAATAACAAATATACAAATATAGGAGGGAATGCATGAAAAAAAATTTAATTTTATTATATTATATCATATTATTGTTTTTAATAAGTGGCTGTTCTGATGAAAAAGAACAACCAACACAACAAACCACACAGCAAGAAATACAGCAGGAAACAAAACCAGCAGTATTACAACAGCAGAAAATGTTTGGAACATATGATGTATATGAGGATTGGGTTTTTGTAGAAAACAACTCTAATGAACAAAGTGCATTTTATTGTAAAAAAGGAGAAGAAATTACAAATAAAACAACAAATATTTTTGTAGAATATCGTCAAAATCAATATAAAAAAGAAGAATATGACGTATTAACATCTGCAATATTATATCAATTAAAATTAGAATTAAAACAAGAATTATATCAAAATTTGATTTCAGAATCATTTACATCTCAAAATGGTTATTCTGTATTTCGTATAGAAGTAAATGACGAACAAAGTGACACTCCTGTTAGAACAGTACAATACTATATTGCAGGAGAAAAAGCACATATATTGGTGCAAATAACAGATTTTGGAGAACAAGGTACAGAAAATGTAGAAGAGGCTGCAAAAAATATTGTAGATAGTTTTGTGTGGAGAGAAATTACAATATAAAATGATATATAATATAAAAAATGTAAAATTATTTGTTATAGCTTTTTAATAAAATACATATTTGTATATTATGCACAAATAAGACTGTTTAAAAAACAGTCTTTTCACTTGTCAAAAAAATGATTTGTATTAATTTTATATTAAAATAGCATTTTTTTTATAAAAAATATAATATTTAAAAAATTTATATTGAATTTATTTCAAAAAGGCTTTATGATAGGATAGATTTCAGTTTTTGCTATGGACATAATAGAAAAGGGGAAATATTTTGGAAGAATATTATATAATGTGGCTTTCACGTATAACAAATGTAGGGATTCATAAAATAAATGCTTTACTGGATTATTTTAAAACAGCAGAAGCAATATGGAATGCATCTGAAAATGAAATACAGAAAGTGAAAGGAATTGGTATACAATGCAGTCAATCCATACAAAAAGCTAAAAATGAAGCACAACTGCAAAAATGGATAGATGAGTTGGAGCAAAAAGAAATTCGATATATTTCTATTAAAAATGAAGAATATCCAGAATTATTAAAACAAATTTTTGACCCACCTATAGGATTATATATAAAAGGATTTTTCCCCGATGATAATATTGACAAAGTTAGTATTGTAGGAGCAAGAAAATGTTCTTCGTATGGTTCGTCAGTAGCATATAAATTGGCAAAAGATTTAGCAAAAGCAAATGTTGTTGTAGTAAGTGGTATGGCAACAGGAATAGATGGCATGGCACATAAAGGCATATTGGACGGCGGAGGACAAACCATTGCAGTATTAGGTACAGGAGTAGATATTTGTTATCCATTGGAACATAAAGAATTGATGGAGCGTATTATACAAAATGGGTGTGTCATATCAGAATATCCTCCAGGCACAATGGGCTATCCTCAAAATTTTGCTAAAAGAAATCGTATTATAAGTGGTTTATCTGCTATGACAATTGTGGTAGAAGCAGGAAAAAGAAGTGGAACATTTATTACAGCAGACCAAGCTCTGGAAAATGGAAGAGAAGTTTTTGTTGTGCCTGGAAATATTACAAGTGCATTAAGTGAAGGTACAAATGATTTAATAAAACAAGGCTGTCCTATTATTACAGAATCTGAAGATGTATTATATGCATTAGGTATTGCTTATACTGAAAAAGAAAAACAAGTATTTAAAAAAAGTATGTCAGATAATATGGCAAAAGAAGAAGAAGACGTCTATGATTGTATTAGTCAAGTGGCTATTGATGTAGAAACCATTAGCAGGACACTAAAGAGAAGTATACAAGAAGTACAATATTCTTTAACACTATTAGAAGTTATGGGAAAAATTAGAAAATTGCCTCAAATAGGCTATATTAGAGAATAGTAAGAGGTGTGATTTATGGCAGAGAAAAGAAAAGTAGAAAAACCCAAAAAAACAAAGGCATCTAAAAAACATCTTGTAATTGTGGAATCGCCTGCAAAAGCAAAAACAATTAAAAAATTTTTGGGTAATACTTATAAAATAGAGGCATCTATGGGTCATGTAAGAGATTTACCAAAAAGTCAGCTTGGTATTGA
Source organism: Lachnospiraceae bacterium 46-61 (assembly GCA_041223565.1). Classification (GTDB taxonomy): domain Bacteria; phylum Bacillota; class Clostridia; order Lachnospirales; family Anaerotignaceae; genus Coprocola. The sequence goes on along the minus strand of JBCLQL010000004.1, from coordinate 155,180 downwards.
TATGGAACATGATTATGAGCCAAAATATATTACAATAAGAGGAAAAGGGGAACTGTTGAGTAAATTAAGAAGAGAAGCAAAATCAGCAGACAAAGTATATTTAGCAACAGACCCTGATAGAGAAGGAGAAGCAATTAGTTGGCATTTACTTCATGCTTTGAATTTAAAAGAAAAACCTATTAGTCGTATTACATTTAATGAAATTACAAAAAATGCAGTAAAAAAATCTATATCAGAGGCAAGAGAAATAGATATGGATTTAGTGAATGCACAACAGGCAAGAAGAATGCTTGATAGAATGGTAGGCTATACCATAAGTGATTTGCTTTGGCAAAAAGTCAAAAGAGGATTGAGTGCAGGACGTGTGCAGTCTGTTGCATTAAGAATTATTTGTGACAGAGAAGAAGAAATTAATAGCTTTATACCAGAAGAGTATTGGACAATTACAGCAAATTTGACAGATGAAAAACAAAATGAAATAAAAGCAAAATTTTATGGTACAGAAGAGGAAAAAATAGAACTTCAAAATAAACAACAAACAGATGAAATATTGCAGAATATAGAAGGAAAAGATTTTGTTGTAACAGATGTGAAAGAGGGAACAAGAATCAAAAAACCTGTTGCACCTTTTACAACAAGCACATTACAGCAGGAGGCAAGCAGACACCTGAATATGACAGCACAAAAAACAATGATGATTGCACAGCAGTTATATGAAGGTGTTGATATAAAGGGAGAGGGAACAGTTGGACTTGTGTCTTATATTAGAACAGATTCTTTTCGCATTTCTGATGAAGCATACGAAATGTGTGTAGGATTTATTGATAAAACATATGGCAAGGAGTACATTAACGCAGAAAGAATAGTATATAAATCAAAAGGCAAAACACAGGATGCCCATGAGGCGATTAGACCTACAAATGTCTATTATACACCAGAGTATGTAAAAGAGTCTTTGACAAAAGACCAGTATAAATTGTATCAATTAATATGGAAACGATTTGTTGCAAGTCAAATGAATCCAGCTATATATAATACATTGTCTGTTAAAATAAAATGTCATGACTATCAATTTAGAACAAATGGCTCTGTATTAAAATTTGACGGATTTTTGAAAGTGTATGACTATAAAGAAAAAGAAGAAACAGAAAAAATTGTCAATATGGTAAAAGACCAAATATTGTATAAAAAAGAGATTGATGCACAACAGCATTTTACACAACCACCACCAAGATTTACAGACGCATCACTTGTAAAAACATTGGAGGAGATAGGTGTAGGGCGTCCTAGTACGTATGCCTCTACATTAGGTGTGATACAAGCAAGAAATTATGTCACAAAAGAGGCAAAAAGTCTTTTTCCTACAGAATTGGGAGAAGTAGTAAACGATATTATGAAACAATATTTTGCCGATATTGTGGACATTCATTTTACAGCAGAAATGGAAAATAAATTAGATGAAGTGGAAGAAGGAAAAGGAGAATGGAAGCAAATTATAAGAGAATTTTATCCTCCTTTTGAAAAAGAAGTACTTGACGCTATAGAAAAACTCAAAAAAGTAGATATTAAAGATGAAGTAACAGATATTATATGTGAAAAATGTGGTAGAAATATGGTAATAAAATATGGACGATATGGTAAATTTATTGCTTGCCCTGGATTTCCAGAATGCCATAATTCAAAAACATATTATGAATATGCAGGTGTTGCCTGTCCAAAATGTGGCGGTAAAATACTCATTAAAAAGACAAAAAAAGGTAGAAAATATTTTGGATGTGAACATCAACCGGAATGTGATTTTATGTCATGGAATAAACCTGCAGAAAAAAAATGTCCTCAGTGCGGTAGCTATATGGAAGAAAAAGGAAAGAAAAATGTTAAAATTGTTTGCTCAAATATGCAGTGTGGTTATGTAGAAGATAAAAAAGAGCAAGAAACAGAATAATATGCAGGTGATGGGGTATGAGCAAAAATCAATTTAAAGTGTTGCAGGTTGTTATTTATATCACGCTTTTACTCATTTGGGCGAGATGGAGTGATAAACTTTCATTGATAGCAGAATGTTTTATATTTTTGTTAATGGTATTAACTCTTGCATTAGATAAGATAGTAGAATATGTGAAACAATGGAAAACAAAAAAATGTATTGAAAATAAGAAGAAATTGGTACTAGATATATTTTTTGTAGTAGTTCTCTTTTTTGCACTGTCATTTCATAGCATATTAAAATATTATAAAATATAATATTGCTTTGTATGAAAAGGTGGTGGTAATATTATGAGTCAAAATCAATTTAAAGCGATGCAGGTTGTTGGTATTGTGATAATTTATCTTATAATGTGGAATTATGATTTTTCAATCATTACAAAATGTTTATTAGAATTGCTTATTGTATTCATAATTACATTAGATACAATTATGAAATATGTAAAACAATGGAAAATAAAAAAATGTATTGAAAATAAAAAGAAATTTGTAAAAGATATGTTTTTTGAAGTATTTATGTGCTTTATAATGTTAATGCCTATACTATTATAATATTAACCCCCCCTCTTGCTTTATTTGTAAGAGGGGGTTGTGTTTTATAATGTGCTACTTTTATTTTTTATTCATGAAAAAAACGATATTCATGAAAACAGGGAAGGTAGTATTTAGAGGTTTAATATAAGCTCTTTTTTTCAATCAAAATATTTTTTTAAATATTCTTCAGCAATTTCAGAAGTTACATGATATAATTTTATAATTTTGATTGCTATTTTCTCTCTATTAAAATCATCTTCTTTATAACTAATGATTAAATTCTTAATTCCATATTCTCTCTCTCTTTCCATACCTTCTTCTATGCCTTCTTTTATACCCTTTTCCATACCCTTTTCCATACCTTTTTCCATACCTTTTTCCATACCTTCTTCCATACCTTCTTTTAAAGCCTGCTTTCTGATATTTTCTGCCTGCTTTTTCATATCTTCTTTTAAAGATGCAATATAATCAGCCATGGTATATTCCTTTTCTAACATAACTTTAAACTCCTCTCTATCCAAATAATCTAATAAGTAACCTGCATTTCTACAATCTTCTATTGCCATCAACATTGCCGTATTTTTTCTAACATTGTCATCACTGATACTATTTTTTAATTCTTTTTCGTGTATATCATATTGCTGTATGATGTAGCTATATCCTGCAAGAGTATGAGAGGCTCTTTTTTGAGTTTCTGTTAATTTATTATAATGAATATCTATGTTTTTAACACGTATTTGCAAAAATATATCATTTGTAAATTCAGTTGTATTTTCATATCCTGCATTATGTTCTGTAAATAATTCTTCACATTCTATTTTTTCATTTCCAATATATAAAACATAAAATTCAGGTTTTGGTACTTTTAGTATAGTAGAGCGATAGAGTTTATCTTTAAAACCATCTCTATTTTCGTCATACAATTTACGAATCAAATTTGTATAATATACAAGACATCTTAATGTCATATTACTGCATTTTGTGGATTGCTGTTCACACAGAATAATGACATGATTGTCTTTTGTTTTAAAAGATACATCATTATACCAATCTGATATGACCAATGAATCTAAATTTTCTAATTCTATATTTTCAGGAGGAATATATTTTCCAGTGATTGCTTTATATAGTTTAGATGCTTCCTGTTGCTCATTGCACAAATATCGAAACAAAGCATCTTTATATTTTTTATTATGTTTTATTTCTTCACTTTGATTAAAGTGTTTACTATTCATATGCAAAATTCCTCTCTATCATTTCTATATATAGTATAGCAGTTTTTACTATGTAATACAATTCCTATTTTAGTAGTGTAGTTAAAATATGGTTTCTTTAATTAATGAAATAAAGATATGAAATAATATTGTGATAAATATTGACAGAATGTAATATATTGTAATATTATTGTTGTAATAAATGGAAAAGGAATGCTTTTTTAATGAAATTTTAAAAAAGAATAACAGCTTTAAGTATTGTAGTTTGTTTATCATAAACAGGAGTGAACATAGTAAGACCGAAAGGTAGCGATGATATATGACTAAAAATCAATTTAAAATCATGCAAACTGTTGGTATTGTGATAATTTATCTCATAATGTGGAGTTATAATTTTTCAAAAATTGCACAATGTTTATTCGTATTGCTCATTGTATTCGTAATTACATTAGATACAACACTGAAATATATCACACAATGGAAAACAAAAAAATGCATTGAAAATAAAAAAGAATTTGCAAAAGATATATTTTTTGAAGCATTTATGTGCGTTATCATGATAACACCTGTCATATTAAAATGAATATAGCACCTCATTCACTTTTTGGTGAGTGATGTGCTATTTTTTATGTTTCATTGTATTGCAATTTTTCTAATAGGGCATTTTTAACTATGTCAAAATATTGTTCATTTTGTAGTAATAAAAAAACAGAATGGTTAAAATCTTTTTGATAGTCCGAAAGAATTTTGTAGAGGAAATCATCTATATCCATATCATATTTTTGATGAGCTTGCATTTCTTTTACAGTAAAATAAATCATCTTCATTAAAATATAATCTGAAACATTAGGAGAAATGTTATTTTCTTTCAATTTTGTATGCAATTTTGTATACCATTCTCTTTCTTCTGTACATTTTATATCGGAATTTCCAACCAAATAATCAATAGATACATTTAATGTATTTGCTAGTTTTGTCAAATCTCCTATATTAGGTTGATTTCCTCCACTTTCGTAATTTGCTATTGCGGTGTAGCCGTAATGCAATTCGTGTGCTAAATTTACTTGTGTTATTTTTTTTCTGTTCTTAATGCTTTTAATCTCTTGGGAAATTCCAATCAAAACACACTTCAATCTTTTTATAAAATAAAAATTTATATTTTGTGAAAAAATAAATTTAATGTTACTATTATAGCGTAATTGCTATTTTTTAGCAATAATAAACTTACTATTTTTAGATATGGTAGTTGTATTTCTTATCATATAACATTTTTATGAGGTGATATCATTGACAAAAAAAGAACTAAAAAGTATGGGCGACAAGTTAAAGTCAAAGAGAATACAATTAGGATATACACAAGAAAAGGTTGTAGAATTGACTAATATTTCTTATAGTACTTATTCTAAAATTGAAAATGCAATACAAAGCCCTTCTTTAGATACGTTAATACGTATTTCTATGGTGTTAGATATTTCAATGGATTATTTGATATTTGGAAATGAAAGTACAAAAAAATGTTATACTGATTTTTCTGATATGATAACACTTCTACGCAATGCTGATATTAAACAAGTTCGTTATGTTTGTGATTTATTATTACAGTTACTTTCAAAAATGAATGAATAAAAAAAATAATATAAAATTGCAGGACGCTGGTCTAGGTTTTGCTTCAGTCGGCGCTAAGCGAACATCCCCCAGACGTTCAGCGCCCCTTTAAAAACACGCTTGGAGCATTTAAGACCGTGGGGATTCTCCCCACCACCCCTACCAATTTTTAAAAATTAAGGTGATATTGTAATGTATAAAAATAAAACACCATCTGGACGGAATAATATTTGTGGTATAAAAATTAAATTTTTCAGAACAAAATTGATTCCCAAAACTTCACAGAAAAAGTTAGCAGATATGCTACAAATTGCAGGTTTAGATGTTGACAAAAATGCAATACAAAGAATTGAAGATGGTAAAAGATTCGTCACAGATATTGAATGAAAGGTATTTGCAAAAGTGTTAAATGTTTCGTATGAGGATTTATTAGATTGAACTAATTTTTTGATATGGAGAATATGATAGATTTTAGTACTATGTGGGAACTGATGAAAGAAAAAGGAATCTCTCAATATTATTTATTAAAAAAAGTCGGTATTGATAGCAAAACACTGGCAAGCATGAATGGAAATATTACTTTATTAACTTTGTAAAAATTATGTCGTGGAATGCAATGTACTCCAAATGATATTGTAATATTTATAGATGATGAAGTGTAAAATATAGTGAAAGAAATATGAAATATATTCATATTAGAATTGTAGAATTATTACAGAAGAAAAAAATATCTAAAACAAAAATATGCAAATATTTAGATTTACAGAGAGGTAATTTTAATTGATATTGCAGAGATGATTTTCAACGTATTGATACAAATTTCATGATAAAGTTATGTGATTATTTTCAATGTTCTTTTAATGAATTATTAGAAATAAGAGAAAAATGATAAAATAGGGGAACTTTTTGCATTTGTGAAAAGTTCCCTTATGTTTATTCAAAAATATGATTGAAAGATTGAATATTATGGGGTGTCGCCCCACACCCTACCAACTTTTAAAAAAGTTGGACAAAACTTTTAGGGGAAAACTTCGTTTTCCCTTTTGCGAACGCTATAAAGCAAAAATTTAATTTTTTTACAAATTTTACTTTAAAACAGTTGTAATATTTTTTTAGCTATGATATAATGCACAAGATAAATTCATAACTCACCTATTTTCACGTGCCAAGCTGGTGCTTTTTACAAAGTCGTTTGGAAAAATGGAAAATGGGGCGGACTAACCAAGGAGGTAAAAATATGAGCGTAATTTCTATGAAACAATTATTAGAGGCTGGTGTACATTTCGGACATCAGACAAGAAGATGGAATCCTAAAATGGCAGAATACATTTTCGCTGAAAGAAATGGTATTTATATCATTGACTTACAAAAAACAGTAAAAAAAGTAGATGACGCATACACAGCAGTAAGCGACATTATTAAAGATGGCGGAGAAATACTTTTCGTTGGTACAAAAAAACAAGCTCAGGATTCTATTAAAGAAGAAGCTGAAAGATGCGGTATGTACTATGTTAACCAAAGATGGTTGGGTGGTATGTTAACAAACTTCAGCACAATTAAAACAAGAATTGCAAGATTAAAAGAATTAGAAGAAATGCAGGCTGATGGAACATTTGACGTATTGACAAAAAAAGAAGTTGCAGCATTATTGCATGAAAAAGAAAAACTTGAAAATAACTTAGGTGGCATTAAAGAAATGACAAGAGTGCCAGATGTTATGTTTATTGTTGACCCAAGAAAAGAAAGAATTGCAATACAAGAAGCACATACATTAGGTATTCCTATTGTTGCGATTGTTGATACAAACTGTGACCCTGAAGAAGTGGATTACGTTATTCCAGGTAATGACGATGCAATTAGAGCAGTAAAATTGATTGCGTCTAAAATAGCTGATGCTGTTATAGAATCCAAACAAGGCGAAGAAATGGCTGGTATGGAAGAACAAGAAACAGAAATGGAAACAGCAGAGTAATCATTATAAATATATGCCCAAGCCTCAGCCTGCTCAATGGGTTGAGGCTTTTTTAAAAAAGGGTATTCACATACAATATAATATGGAGGTTTGAAAATCATGGCAGCAGATATGAAAAAAGTAAAAGAACTCAGAGAAATGACAGGCGCAGGTATGATGGACTGCAAAAAAGCATTGGAAGAAACAAACAACGATATGGATAAAGCAGTAGAACTTTTGAGAGAAAAAGGTCTTGCAGCATCTGCTAAAAAAGCAGGCAGAATTGCAGCAGAAGGTATTGTTGCAATACATTTATCTGATGATAATAAAGTTGGTGCGATTGTAGAAGTAAATTCTGAAACAGACTTCGTTGCAAAAAATCAAAAATTCCGTGATTATGTTTCTGCTGTTGCAAAACAAGTTACAAATTCTAATGCAGCAGATATGGACGCTTTTTTTGCTGAAACATGGGCAGATGACCCTCAATTTACAGTAAAAGAAGAATTGAGCCAACAAGTTGCAGTAATTGGCGAAAATTTGAACATTAGACGTTTTGAAAGATATACAAAAGAAAATGCAGGCAAATTGGTTTCTTATATCCATGGTGGCGGAAGAATTGGCGTTATGATTGAATTGGCTTGTGAAAAAGAATCTGATGCTTTAGAAGAATTGGGTAAAAACATCGCTATGCAGATTGCAGCATTAAATCCACAATTTATTGCAACAAAAGATGTTCCACAAGAATTTATTGATAAAGAAACAGAAATTTTAACAGTACAAGCAAAAGAAGACCCTAAAAATGCATCTAAACCTGATAACATTATTGCAAAAATGATTGAAGGTAGATTGAAAAAAGAATTAAAAGAAATTTGTTTAGTAGAACAGGCTTATGTAAAAGATGGCGATATGACAGTACAACAGTATATTAACTCTGTTGCAAAAGAAGTAGGCGCAGATATTTCTATTACTCGTTATGTTCGTTTTGAAACAGGCGAAGGACTTGCTAAAAAAGAAGAAGATTTCGCTGCTGAAGTAGCAAAACAAATTCAGTAAAAAATAATAAAGTATATAAGTACAATTTAGTAAATAACGAAATTTTAGTTAAATTTTTTACTGATTCAACAGTAAAGGAAACATGATACAAACGTGTTTCCTTTTTTTAGGATATTTTGTGAGAAATTTGACAGAATATGAAAAAAATATAGCATTTTAAATAGTTGTGTGGTACATTAGTAAAGAAAGGAGCTGTTGCAATGTATAAAAGAATCGTATTAAAAATCAGCGGAGAAGCATTAGCGGGAGAACAAGAGGGTGTTACATTTTTTGAGCCTGTAGTGGACGAGCTTGTAAGACAAGTAAAAGCGGTTTTGGAAAAAGGTACACAAGTCAGTTTAGTGATTGGTGGGGGCAATTTTTGGCGTGGAAGAAGTGCAAACTCCCAAATGGATAGAACAAAAGCAGACCAAATTGGTATGCTTGCCACAGTGATGAATGCGATTTATGTAGCAGATGCACTTCGTCAAAAAAGTATCGGTGCTGTAGTGCAGACTCCTTTTGCAGTTGGTACAATGACAGAATTATTTTCAAAAGAAAGTGCTTTATCACATTTGCAAAATGGTGAGGTAGTGATATTTGCTGGCGGTTTAGGACACCCATTTTTTTCCACAGACACCATTACAGCATTAAGAGGTGCGGAATTAGATGCAGATGGACTGTTTTTTGCTAAAAATGTGGACGGGGTATACGATAGTGACCCTGCTATCAATGCAAATGCAAAAAAAATTGACTGTATCAAATCGGAAGATATTGTAAAAAATAATTTAAAAGTAATTGATATTGCTGCGGCAAATCTTTGTTTTGAAAGAAAAATACCTGTTGTAATATTTGGCTTAAATGAAAAAGATAGTATTATACGTGCAGTTAGTGGAGAAAAAATTGGTACAATTGTAATGGCGTAAAAATGTAAAAAAAGTAGGAGGAATGATATTATGGCAACAGACACAGCTGTTTATGAAGACAAAATGAAAAAAACATTAGCGTCACTGGAAGGAGAATATATTACAATTAGAGCAGGACGTGCTAACCCTCATGTTTTAGACAAAATTACAGTAGATTATTATGGCACTCCAACACCTATCAATCAAGTAGGAAATGTTACAGTACCAGAAGCAAGATTAATACAAATTCAGCCTTGGGACGCATCTATGTTAAAAGCAATTTCAAAAGCAATTTCTGCATCTGATTTGGGTATCAATCCAAACAATGATGGAAAAGTAATTCGTTTGGTATTTCCAGAATTGACAGAGGAACGCAGAAAAGACTTAACAAAAGATGTCAAAAAGAAAGCAGAAAGTGCTAAAGTTGCATTACGTAATATCCGCAGAGATGCTATTGATACATTTAAAAAAATGGAAAAGAAAAAAGAAATTCCAGAAGATGAATTGAAAGATTTAGAGGAAAAAATACAAAAAATGACAGATAAATATGTTTCTGAAATAGACTCAAAATGTGAATCAAAATGTAAAGATATATTGTCTGTATAATTGTATTGTAACGAAGGACAGGAAGCATATGCCTTCCTGTCCTTACTGCATTGTTTTGAAAAAAGTGATATAAAAACTTTTGAATGAAAATGAAATAGAATTGATTTATAATACAACAACAGCAAAAAGAGGGGAGAATATTATGTTTCCTTTTGTAAATAATAACAAACAGGAATTACAATTAAATGAACAAAATATGCCAAAACATATTGCGATTATTATGGATGGTAATGGAAGATGGGCAGCAAAAAGAGCATTACCTAAAAAAGCAGGACATAAAGCAGGGGCGAAAACACTTGAAAATATATCACAAGCTGCGATTGATTTAGGTATAGAACATTTGACGGTATATGCTTTTTCTACTGAAAATTGGAAACGTTCTGATGAAGAAGTAAAAGGCATTATGGATTTATTAAGAGAATATTTAAAAAATTATATTGAAAGAGCAAAAAAAGACAATGTTCGTGTGCATATTATAGGGGATATTACACGTTTGGATAAAGATATACAACAGCAGATTGTAGAATTGGAACAACTCACAAAACATAAAACAGGCATGAGTCTTCATATTGCACTCAATTATGGTGGTAGAGATGAGTTGCTAAGAGCAATTAGAAAAGTAAGTGAAGATGTAGCACAAGGAAAATATCAACCAGAGGAAATTGGAGAGAAACAATTAGAGCAATATCTTGATACAAAAGAAATACCAGACCCAGAGCTTTTAATTCGAACAAGCGGTGAAGAACGTATAAGCAATTTTTTACTTTGGCAAATTGCTTATACAGAATTTAGTTTTACAGAAAAATTATGGCCAGATTTTACAGAACAGGATTTAAAACAGGCAATATATCAATATCAAAATAGAGAAAGACGTTTCGGAGGAAGATAAATAACAAAACAAATTCTTTTAAAAACGAAATTTTATATTATTTTTAAAAATGCAGTAAATGAGTAACATACAAAACAACAGTAGGAGGAGGAACGATATGGCAATTAGAATTCTTTCGAGTGTGATTGGTTTGCCTGTGCTGATTTTTTTTGTAATATATGGGGGGATACCATTGCAAGCTGTGATATTACTTGCGGGTTTGATTGGTATGCATGAATTTTACAGTGCTTTTCATTTAAAAAGCAAAGGTGTACAATACATTGGATATTTTTTTGCAGTAATATATATGATATTTATAGATACCATTATCAATATGCAAAATATGTTTAATGTATTTGTTTCACTATTTTTGCTGATACTGCTTATTTATACTGTTCTTTTTCATGGCAAAACAAATGCAGAAGAAGGTATGCTCAGTTTTTTCGGCTTTTTTTATGTAATGTTTTTGCTGTCTCATGTATTTTTAATTCGTTCTTATACTTATGGTAATGTTTTTATATGGCTTGCATTTATTTCTGCATGGGGCTGTGATACGGGTGCATATTTTACAGGTGTTACGATTGGCAAACATAAACTGATACCTACATTAAGCCCCAAAAAAACAATAGAGGGAGCAGTTGGAGGCGTTGTAACTGCGACACTTTTAGCATTATTATATGGTTGGTTTATACAAAAAAAATTTCCGCTGGAACAAGTAAATATATTTCTTTTATGCGGATTGACAGGAGTATTTGGCTCTATACTGTCACAAATAGGAGATTTAGCAGCATCGGCAATGAAAAGATACACAAATATTAAAGATTTTGGCAATTTGATACCTGGACATGGTGGCATATTAGACAGATTTGACAGTGTACTTTTAACTGCTCCTGTTGTATACTATATTATGATGTTTTTAATACATGTGGAGTTGTAACATTTTAGGGGTGATATTTTGAGAACCATAAGTATATTAGGGTCTACAGGCTCTATAGGAACACAAACATTAGATGTTGTAAAACATTTAGGTAATATTAAAGTTGCAGGTTTAACAGGAAATCAAAATGTAAAATTAATGGAAGAACAATATTATACATATCGTCCTTCTAAAATTGCCATGATGGATATAGGAAGGGCATTACAGTTAAGAGAAAAATTAGCAGCAGAGCCAGTTACAGTGCTTTGGGGTATGGAAGGACTTATGGAAATCGCCTCTATGAAAGAGGTTGACATGGTAGTGACATCTGTTGTGGGCAATGTGGGAATTGCACCTACATTTGAGGCAATTAGACACGGAAAAGATATTGCACTTGCAAATAAGGAAACACTTGTTTCAGCAGGACAGCTTGTTATGGATGAAATCAAAAAGAAAAATGTAACATTTTATCCTGTAGATAGTGAACATTCTGCAATATTCCAGTGTTTGCAAGGAAATCAAAATAATGCTGTAAGAAGAATATTGCTAACTGCATCAGGAGGTCCTTTTAGAGGAAAAACAAAACAACAATTACAAAATGTGACAGTAGAAGACGCTTTAAAACACCCTAATTGGAATATGGGCAAAAAAATAACAATAGATTCTGCTACACTCATGAATAAAGGCTTAGAAGTGATGGAAGCGAAATGGCTTTTTAATGTAGATACAAGTCAAATAGAGGTGCTAATACATCCCCAAAGTATTGTGCATTCTGCTGTAGAATATGAAGACGGTGCAGTGATAGCACAAATGGGTGAACCAGATATGAAGGTACCTATACAATATGCTTTGACTTATCCAAAAAGAGAAAAAAATGATTATGCTAAAATGGATTTTGGAATAAGAAATACTTTAACATTTGAAAAGCCTGATTTTGAGACATTTCAATGTTTATCACTAGCATATAAAGCATTAGAAATAGGAGGCACTATGCCTGCTGTATTAAATAGTGCAAATGAAGTAGCTGTATCAAAATTTATAAATAAAAAAATTGGATTTTTAGATATTCCTTTACTAATAGAAAAAACAATGAATGCATATACTGTAAAAAAAGATTATACATTAGAAGATTTGCTTGCGGCAGATAGATGGGCAAGAAATTTCGCAGAAGAAAATGAAATATTATAAGAAAGGCGGAATAAAAATATGATGTCGATATTGATTTCTATTATTGTATTAAGTATTATCGTTGTCATACATGAATTTGGTCATTTTATTGTAGCAAAAAAAAGCGGTATATTGGTAGAAGAATTTGCTATCGGTATGGGTCCTATGATTGCATCAAAACAAATAGGAGAAACACTATATTCATTGAGGGCATTACCTATAGGCGGCTTTTGCCGTATGATGGGAGAAGATGCTACAGGGGAAATTGTAGAAAGAAGTTTTTCACAAAAAGGAGTTTGGACAAGAATTGCGGTTATATTTGCAGGTCCTTTTATGAATTTTGTATTGGCAATGATATTAGTAATATGCATTGTTTCTACTACTGTTGTAATAAAGCCAGAAATCACTGCACTTTCAGAGGGTTATCCAGCAGAACAAGCAGGATTGCAAATAGGCGATGTGATTACTAAAATTGATAATAAAGGTATTTATATTTATGACGATTTACAAATGATTATGGCAGAAAATAAAGGAGAAGCAATAGAATTAGAAGTCAAGCGAAATGGTGAAAAAATAAAAACAACATTGATACCTCAAAAAGATGATACAGGAAGATATTTAATAGGATTTTCTCCTCTTATTAAAAGTGGTATTTTTTTAAAACAAGTAACAGAATATCAAAAAGCAAGCATATGGGACACTATAACATATAGTTTTGATACCATGGTATTTTATATAAGATATACTGCTATGGGATTAGCAAAAGTATTTACATTCCATGCATCAAAAGAGGAAATTTCAGGACCTATAGGTATATTTCAAATTGTAGGGGATAGTTATGAGGCAGGCATACAACATAGTATTGGCGCAGCAGTACAAAATATTATATATATTGGTGCGGTATTAAGTGCCAATTTGGGTGTATTAAATTTATTCCCTATACCCGCAATGGATGGAGGAAGATTGTTATTTTTGATATTGGAGGCAATACGTAGAAAGCCTATTAATCCCGAAATGGAAGGCAGAGTGCATTTTGCAGGATTTGTATGTTTAATGCTTTTTATGGTATTTATAGTATATAATGATATTACTAAAATTTTTATAGGATAATGTTAACAAAAACACTTGCACATGATATAATGTTTGCAAGTGTTTTTTGGTAAAAAAGGAGTATATATTAATGAAAGAAATTAAAAGAAAACAAACAAAAATAGTTAACATAGGTAATTTGAAAATAGGAGGAAATCACGATATTGTGATACAATCCATGTGTAATACAGATACAAGAAATGTCAAAAGTACAGTGAATCAAATATTAGAATTGGAAAAAGCAGGCTGTGAAATGGTAAGAGTTGCTATACCAGATATGGTTGCGGCAGAAGCAGTAAGAGAAATTAAAAAAAGTATTCATATACCACTTGTTGCTGATATTCATTTTGATTATCAATTAGCATTAAAAGTAATGGATTTGGGAATTGATAAAGTACGTATTAATCCTGGAAATATTGGAGAAGAAAAAAGAATACAAGCAGTAGTAGAAAAAGCAAAACAAAAACAGATACCTATACGTATTGGTGTGAATAGTGGTTCATTAGAAAAGGACTTGATACAAAAATATGGTGGTGTAACACCAGAGGGACTTGTAGAAAGTGCATTGCGCCATGTGAGCATATTAGAAAAATATCAGTTTTATGATATTGTAATATCTATTAAAGCATCAAATGTACCTTTTAGTGTGAAAGCATATACATTACTTTCTGAAAAAGTAGATTATCCTTTGCATTTGGGTATTACAGAAGCAGGTACAATTTATAGTGGTTCTATCAAATCTGCTGTGGGTATAGGTGCAATACTTTTAAATGGTATAGGTGATACAATAAGAGTTTCATTAACAGGAAATCCTGTAGAAGAAATTAGAGCTGCAAAAGAAATATTAAAAAGTGTTGGTATGCTACAAAGTGGTATAGAATTGATTTCCTGCCCAACTTGTGGTAGAACACAAATTGATTTAATTTCTATAGCGAATGAAGTAGAAAAAAGATGTCAGAATATCAATAAAAAATTAAAAGTGGCTGTTATGGGTTGTGCTGTGAATGGTCCAGGGGAAGCGAGAGATGCCGATATTGGCATTGCTGGAGGAAAAGGAGAATGTCTGATATTTAAAAAAGGAGAAATTGTAAAAAAAATACCAGAACATCAAGCAGTAGAATTGCTTATAAATGAAATTGAAATGATGTAATATATAGCATTATATTGTATAAACTATAACTTTATTTTATTTATTGTAAACAGTATTTTATTTACGCAAGGAGGGATTTTGTGACATCGAAAGCATTTCCCATTGTTTTTGAAAAAATACCATTTTCTAAAACAATACAAAACGCTTTTTGTAACAGTATAGTGGAAAATATCATTATACATAAAAAGCAAAAAAATGTAGAAGTGCATTTGACATCAGATGAAATACTAGAATGTGAAATGATACAACAATTACAGCAAGAATTATTGAAGCAGTTACCAGGTGTAAATGAGATAAATATCACACCTTTTTTCAATGTAAAACAAAAATTTTCAGAAAAAGAAGTCATTGAAAAATGCTGGGAAAATGTCGTTTATGAAATTTCATTAGAAAGTCCCATATGCAAAGGTATTATGAAAGAAGCATATTGGGAATTAGAACAAAAAAAATTATTGATTTATGTAAAAAATAATACAGCATATTATATGTATAAAAAAGGTATGGAACAAAAAATACAAAAATATTTACAACAACAAACAGGTATAGATATTTGTGCTGTATTTAAAGATATTAGGCTTTCTGAAGAGCAAAAACAAGAGTTATCACAAAAACAAATTTCAAAAGAAAGAGAAATCATAAATCATATCAATGCTAAGCAAGCAGAGGCGGAACAAATACGTTCTGCACAGCAAATACAAGAAGTAAGTGAAAATGTTTCAAAAGGTATACTTTTTGGAAAAGAAATTAGTGGTACTGTTTCAAAAATATATGACAGTAAAATAGAAGGCGAAAAAGTTATTGTAGAGGGAAATGTATTTCATGTGGAAACAAGAGAAATCAAAGGAGAAAAATATATTGTTTCATTTGATATGACAGATTTATCTGATTCCACTACAGTAAAATTTTTTGTCAAAAAAAATGTATTTGACAAAGAATTAAAACCATTTATAAAAGATGATGCTTATTTGCGTGTACAGGGAGATGTACAGTTTGATAAATATGCCAAAGAAATCAACATTATGGCAAAAAATATTGTATTAGCACAAGCGCCACCAAAAAGAAAAGATAATGCAGAACAAAAAAGGGTAGAATTACATTTACACACACAAATGAGCAGTATGGATGGTGTAACGAGTGTCAAAACATATATTAAAAGGGCAATAGAATGGGGACATAAAGCAATCGCTATTACAGACCATGGTGTTGTACAAGCTTTTCCTGATGCCATGAATGCCGCAAATGGTACAGATTTAAAAGTGATTTATGGTGTAGAGGCATATTTAATAGATGATTTAGGTAATGTTGTAATGTGCCCCAAAGGACAGAATTTAAATGATACATTTGTAGTATTTGATATTGAAACAACAGGGCTTTCTAAAGAAAATGATAAAATTACTGAAATTGGTGCAGTAAAAGTTAAAAATGACAATATTATAGAACATTTCAGCACATTTGTGAATCCTCAGAGACGTTTAAGTGATGAGATTGTAAAATTGACAAATATTACAGATGATATGTTAAAAAATGCACCTCTTATAAATGAAGTATTGCCTAAATTTTTAAAGTTTTGTGGTGATAGTGTTATTGTAGCACATAATGCAAGTTTTGATATGGGATTTATTAGAAATAATGCAGAAGCATTGCATATGCCTTCTGTAGACAATACTGTACTAGATACAGTGGAATTATCCAGAACACTTTTACCCGAATTAAAAAAACATAAATTGAATATTGTTGCGGAACATTTGGGTGTTTCATTAGAGGGACATCATAGAGCGGTAAATGATGCAGAGGCAACAGCAGAGATATTTATAAAATTGTGTAATATGCTTTATGAAAAGGGTATTACAAATATTGATGAAATCAATGTTTTAGCAAGTAGAACAGTGAATTATAATAAATTAAAATCAAATCATGCGATTATATTGGTAAAAAATTATACTGGTTTAAGAAATTTATATGAATTGGTATCAAAAGCACATATTGATTATTATTTCAGACGTCCTCGTATACCAAAAAGTGAATATTTGAAATTAAAAGAAGGGCTTATGATAGGGAGTGCTTGTGAGGCAGGAGAATTATACAGAGCATTGCTTGACAACAAACCGAATGAATATATTGAAGAAATTGTGAATTTTTATGATTATTTAGAAATACAACCCTTAGCAAACAATCATTTTATGGTAGCATCACAAAAAATAGATTCTGTAAATAGCGTAGAAGATATTAAAAATTTTAATAGAAAAATAATACAGTTGGGGGAAGAGCATAATAAATTGGTTGTAGCAACTTGTGACGTGCATTTTATAGACCCAGAGGATGCTGTATATAGAAAAGTGATTATGACAGCAGAAGGCTTTACAGATGCAGACAATCAACCTCCTTTATATTACAGAACAACAGAAGAAATGTTATCAGAGTTTGAATATTTGGGCAGTGAAAAAGCAAAAGAAATAGTGATTACAAATACAAATAAAATTGCAGACAGTATTGAAAAAATAAAACCAATACCAGACGAAACATTTCCACCTAAAATTGATGGCGCAGAACAAGAATTAAAGCAGATTACTATGGAAAAAGCAATATCAATATATGGCGACCCTCTACCTGATATTGTACAGCAAAGACTAGACAAAGAATTAAATTCTATTATCAAAAATGGTTTTGCTGTGTTGTATATCATTGCACAAAAATTGGTTTGGAAATCTGTTGCAGATGGCTATTTAGTGGGTTCTCGTGGTTCTGTAGGTTCTTCATTTGCAGCAAATATGGCAGGCATTACAGAAGTAAATTCATTACCACCTCATTATGTTTGTCCGCAATGTAAATATTCTGATTTTGATTCTGATGTAGTAAAAGCGGCTGCTATGGAAGAAAGTTGCGGTTGCGATATGCCTGACAAAAAATGTCCTATTTGTGGTACATTACTCAATAAAGAAGGACATGATATTCCTTTTGAAACATTTTTAGGATTTGATGGAGATAAAGAACCTGATATTGATTTAAATTTTTCGGGAGAATATCAACAAACAGCACATACTTATACAGAGGAATTATTTGGCAAAGGACACGTATTTAAAGCGGGTACAATAGGTACATTAGCAGACAAAACAGCATATGGATTTGTAAAAAAATATTTTGATGGCAAACAAATTACACCTCATAATGCAGAAATTAACAGATTAGTAAGAGGCTGTACTGGTATTAAAAGAACAACAGGACAGCACCCAGGAGGGCTTATGGTCGTGCCAAGCGACCACGATATATATGAATTTTGTCCTATACAAAGACCTGCAAATGATATGAATTCCAATATCACTACAACACATTTTGATTACCATTCTATTAGCGGACGTTTATTAAAATTGGACTTGCTTGGACACGACGACCCTACTGTAATTAGAATGCTTTATGATTTGACAGGTGTCAATCCTCAAAGTGTTTCATTAGGTGACAAAGATACTATGTCATTGTTTGAATCCCCTAAAGTGTTGGGAGTTACTCCAGAACAAATTGGTTGTGAAACAGGTA
This sequence comes from Lachnospiraceae bacterium 46-61, assembly GCA_041223565.1. Lineage (GTDB taxonomy): Bacteria > Bacillota > Clostridia > Lachnospirales > Anaerotignaceae > Coprocola. Next base: position 136,626 of record JBCLQL010000004.1, on the reverse strand, counting down.
CATTAGGTATACCTGAATTTGGTACAAAATTTGTAAGACAAATGCTACTTGATACCAAACCCAAAACATTTGCAGATTTATTGAGAATATCAGGGCTTTCTCATGGAACAGATGTTTGGATAGGAAATGCACAAACATTGATAGAAAATAATGTGATAACATTAAAAGAAACTATATCTACTCGTGATAGTATTATGATTTATTTAATTAACAAAGGTGTAGAAAAAAAGAAATCATTTAAAATTATGGAAAAAGTAAGAAAAGGCAAAGGATTAGATGAAAATGATATTGCAGATATGAAAGCAAATGGTGTACCAGATTGGTATATAGATTCCTGCCAAAAAATTAAATATATGTTTCCTAAGGCACATGCAGCCGCATATGTTATGATGGCGTTTCGTATTGCATATTTTAAAGTAAATTATCCTCTTGCTTATTATGCATCTTATTTTACAGTAAGAGCGTGTGATGATTTTGATTATACATCTATGTGTTTGGGAGAAGAAACAGCAAAACAAGCAATACATGATATCAATGCCAAAGGTATGGAAGCAACCACAAAAGATAAAAATAAATTAACAGTATTGGAAATTGTTGTAGAATTTTATGCAAGAGGATTTCATTTTTTGCCTATTGATTTGTATGAATCAGATGCAAGAAAATTTATTATAAAAGAAAATGGTTTAATACCACCTTTTAACTCTTTGCAAGGATTGGGTATGACAGCAGCACAAAGTATTGTAGAGGGTAGAGACCAAGGAGAAGAATTTAAAACAATAGAGGAATTTAAGTCAAGGACTTCTGTAGGTAAAACATTAATAGAATTGTTAAAAGAAAATGGTGTGTTAAAGGGAATACCAGAAACAAATCAGTTATCATTGTTTCTGGATTAAATAATATATTTTAATGTTATTTGTAGTAATAAAAACAAAGTTTTTACTAAAAAATCAACAAATTGATATTGTATAGGAAAATAAAGAGGAGAAAAAATAAAAATGAAATCAGTTTTACTTATAGGACAATCAAATATGGCAGGGCGTGGATTTTTAAATGAGGTTACACCAATATATAATGAAAGAATTTTTATGTTGAGAAATGGAAGATGGCAAATGATGTCAGAACCTATTCATTTTGATAGAGCTGTTGCAGGAGTTGGTCCAGCAGCTTCATTTGCACAAGCGTGGTGCAATGCAAATGAAAAAGAGCAAATTGGATTGATTCCTTGTGCAGAAGGTGGTAGCTCCATTGATGAATGGAATGTGGAAGGTACTTTATTTCGTCATGCAATTAGTGAGTCAAAATATGCTATGGAAAATAGCGAATTGATTGCAATATTATGGCATCAAGGAGAAAGTGATAGCCACAGTGAAAAATATAAGCATTATTATCAGAAAATTGATGTAATAGTAAATTCACTTAGAAAAGAATTAGGAGCTTTAGAAATTCCGTTTATTATTGGCGGTTTGGGTGATTATTTAGGCAAATGTGCATTTGGATTAAGTTGTATAGAGTATGAACAGATTAATAAAGAATTGCTTCGATATGCAGAAAGTAATGATAATTGTTATTTTGTAAACGCAAAAAAATTATATTCTAATGCAGATGGTATTCATATTAATGCAGAATCTCAAAGGAGATTTGGAATAAGATATTTTAATGCTTATCAAAAAAAATCGAATATTATGGAACCACTAAAAAATGAAACACAAATTGTAAATACACTTTATGAAAAAAAACATACAATAAATGAACAAAGATATATTGCATTAGAGAAATTTACATTAGGAAAATCATGTTTAGAAGAAATAAAAAAGTTTTTAGTGTAATGTATAAATACTAGTTTATTTTCCTTTTAGTAGTAATAATGAAATTTTACTAGTAAAGTTTGATATAACTTTAAAAAGCAAATCAGTAGTGTGTAACAATAGTTACAGTTTTGTTTTTTATTCTCTAAATATATTTTTAAAAGGCGCAGAATGTATAATGAACATTCTGCGCACCAACTGCACTAACTCAAGAGAAAAGTAAACCATTAATGGAATATTGTTCTTAAACTTTCTATTTACTTTTTGAAAAAATAAAATAAAAAACTTTTAAAAAAATAAAGTTTTATTTATTATGGATAAAACAAATATTTCAGCCATTTTTATAATAATTTTTAATAAGGTCAATTACTTTTTTTTGCTTACCACATCTAGGGCAGGTATAAGTACCATAATAATAGCGTAATATTTTTACAGATTTTTTATCACCTAATATAGAAAGCACATAACTTAGCCACAAAAAAGTATCATCAAAAGAACATTTATCCCATTGCTCCATTTTTAGTTCTGCGGGAGTAATTTGCTTTAATTCAGTTTTGTTTGAAAAAGAATAGGATAAATCCTCATTACAATATTCGCAATTATCGCATAATATGTAAAATGTATCCCATGAAGATAGTGTTAAAATATAAGCAATATATCTATCTCCCAATATCGCAAGTATAGATGTGCAGAATTCTGATATTTCATAAGGTGTAAGTTGTTTTAATATATTGATATTTTCAAAAAGAAATTCTTTTGTTTTTTGCTGTAATATAGTAATGCTTTCTGTATAGTTATCTAATATATTTTGTTCGATATCATAATGAATAGTATGATTTTCAGGTATATCTGTTGCTATACAAAAACCTACTTTTGAAATAATATAATACTGTTCCCAAAATTCATTTTGATACTCTTCTAAAAGTTTTACAATATAAGGCAATGCGATATATGTTGCATTGTAAAAACTCATTTGATGACTTAAATTTTCAAATAAATTATCGAAAGCAATGTAATATTCTGAATGTTCATTTTTTTTATAAAAAAGCTGTTTTTCATTTGTAAGTATCATAATGTCATCTTTTACATTCCCATAAGCACCTCTATAGATTTCCCACAAATGAGAATGAAAATCTATTAAATTCATTACTTTACTTCGTCCTTTCTATACTATTTTTTTATGGTTATTATTTTGATTGTATTTTTTTAATCATTTCATTCATTGAAATTGGAGTATACTGTATTCTTTCTACAGATACACAATAATGCTGACTACTATATGTTTTAAATATTGGTGAATTATGAATATGTCCAAATATGTTGGCATAGGGCATATTGTTGTTTACATACATTGGTTTATGTGATAATATCCAAAATTCATTTAATATAATAGGGTAATCATATACTTCATAAAAACCAGCACGGCGATAATATTCATTGCTATTACTATCATGATTTCCTTTTATAAGATATTTTTTTCCATTCAGTTGGTTTAATATAGTATGCTCGTTTTTATCTGCACCAAAATCACCTAATATATAAACAATATCATCATTTTTTACAACACCATTCCATTTATGAATGATTTCGTTATCCATTTCGTGTATATTTTGAAATGGTCTGTTTTCATATCTGATTATATTTTCGTCTGAAAAATGAGTATCTGCAATAAAATATATAGTAGCCATAATATCACCTTATATTTGTAATATTTATTATTTTTCTAAATATGCTTCATCATCTACATTTAATGCTTCTACTAATACAATTTCTTTATTTTTTTCTAAAAATGTATTCATAGTATATTGATTTGCAAAAAGAAAAAGTGGTCTTTCAAATCTGTCATAAACCAATGTAGAACGTGCAGAAACATAATTTTTTAAATCAATATCTTTTGATACTTCAGGAGATACCCACATTGCTACACTATAATCTAAATCCTCCATACGTATTTCTGAATTGTATTCATTTTTTAAACGATATTCAAATACTTCAAATTGTAATTCTCCCACCGCACCAAGTATCACATCATTATATTCATTGCGATATACTTGTATTGCGCCTTCTTGGGCAAGTTGTGAAACACCTTTTTGAAATTGTTTTGCTTTTAAAGAATTAACAGGGTGTACTCTTTTGAAATATTCTGGAGGGAATGTAGGTAAAGGCTCAAAAAATATTTTTTGTTTATTTGTAGTGAGTGTATCGCCTATTTGATAATTACCAGTATCATATATACCAATGATATCACCAGCGTACGCTTTTTCTACAGTTTCTCTTTCATTTGCCATAAGTTGTGTAGATTGACTTAATTTGAACTGTTTTCCTGTGCGAGAAAGTGTTACATTCATGCCTCTTTCAAATGTGCCTGAACATATTCTTAAAAATGCAAGTCTATCTCTATGAGCTGGATTCATGTTAGCCTGTATTTTAAATATAAAACCGCTAAAAAATTCATCTGTAGGCTGTATTTCTCCTGTTGTCGTTTTTCTTGCACCTGGAGCAGGTGACCAGTCCAAAAAGTGATTTAAAAATGGTATAATACCAAAATCTACCAAAGCAGAGCCAAAAAATACAGGAGAAAGTTTTCCTTGTTTTATTGCTTGTAAATCGAAGGCATTGCCTGCACCGTCAAGCAGTTCAATTTCATTACGCAATATATCAATATTTGCTTCACTGATAATACCATCTAATTTGTCTCCATATACACCATTTGCACCTAAATCAATCACATCATTTTTTCTATATACATATACTTTATTTTCTAATCTGTCATAAATACCTTCAAATGTCAAACCATTTCCTATAGGCCATGTAACAGCAGTAGAAGGAAGTCCTAAAGCGTCCTCTAAATCTGCAATGCAGTCAAGAGGGTCTTTTGATTGACGGTCTAATTTATTTATAAATGTGAATATAGGAATTTGACGCATACTACAAACTTTAAATAATTTTTCTGTTTGTGCTTCTACACCTTTTGCAGCATCAATTACCATTACAGCACTGTCTACAGATGTGAGTATACGATATGTGTCTTCACCAAAATCGTTGTGTCCTGGGGTGTCCATAATAGAAACTACTTTATCATTATATTCAAATTGCATAACAGAAGAAGTAACAGAAATACCTCTTTGTTTTTCAATTTCCATCCAGTCAGATTTTGCAAATTTTTGATTTCTTCTTGCTTTTACAGTACCTGCTTCTCTTATAGCACCACCATGAAGAAGTAATTTTTCTGTTAATGTTGTTTTGCCGGCGTCTGGGTGAGAAATTACACCAAAAATACGCCTTTTTTGTATCATTTCTTGATTAGCCATTTGTGTTAATTTCCTTTCTTTCTCTTTTTGCCATGTTATTATTGTAACCGAAATTTTGTAAAAAAGAAATAGAAAAATAATATAAAAATTAAAGTTGTTGTGAAATTACGTTTGCAAAAATTAAAATTGTTGTAAAATTACATTCGCTAAAATTAAAGTTTTTTGTCAAACTCTCATCCGCTTTAGGGGAAAAGCGGGGTAAAAACTTTTATGAAAAACTTCGTTTTCCTAATTGTAAACGAAATTTTACAAAAAAGAAAATGCCCCAAAATAATACTTTTGGGACATTTTATAAATTATGCTACATCTTCCATAGCGTCCATAATATTGATAATAGTACCAGATGGTTGAGAAATTGCTTTTTGTTCTGTTGGTTCCATAGTCATACCACAATTAAATACCATATTTAATACATCAGGTACATTTAAATTGAACATTACAGTAGCATCTGTATTATTTTGTGATGCATTTAATGTCATGAAGTTTGTACCAGAAATACCAGCAGATACATTTATATCATATCCAATAACGGACTCGCCAGATGACAGAACTTTAAATGTGAAATGAACATCTGTACCATTTTCGCTAAAATCAAATTGTGAAACATAACCGTCTGATTGCTGCTCAAAAGCACTGTCGCTAAATAAATCAACAAAAGTAGCTATTGATGTTTCAAAATCATCATAATCATTTACACTTGTTAATGGTACAGTAGCAAGTGTACTTTTGATATACTGTTCAAAAGTCATATCATTGCCTATTACCATATCCATCAATTCAGTGAAATTCATACCAATGTCCATAGAAGAATAAATTTCATTTAAATCCATGTAATACCAAGCATTTCCGTCCATACCTGCGAGTGCAAACATTGGGCATTGTAAATACATTTTTCCAGTAGAAATATCTGTAATGTAATTGATTTTCACATCTTCTAATGCACTTACTACACTGTTAGCAATTTCTGCTGTTTCTTCGTCAGGTGCTTCTGTGGAAATGTATTTTTTGAGTGCTTCTGTATCTAACTGCATTGCCATAGACATATTTTGTTTGTCTTGCTCTGAAATACCTTCAAATGTACCACTGCCTTTTATTGGCATCAATTCTCTTACTGTTTCATCATAAGGCATATCTAACTCAAATGAAAATGTACCTTTAAAAACATAAGGCTGTTTTGTAAATTGATTGTTATATTCCATATAATGATTCATGATTGAAAAAGAACCTGCATCAGCAAATAATTTGTCTGTATCAATCAGCAAAGCTGTTTTTTGATTGTTGTCCCAGCCTACAGGATAGTCAAATGCCTCTCCTAAAAAGCGTACTGGTATGTAAGTATTTCCAGAAGAAATGACCATTGATGTTTCTAAATCTTTTGTTGTACCATTTTTTGTAACACTGACAGTTGTTTCACCAGGGTGAAAAGCAATTACAGTATCGCCTCTTTTTGCTGTTGTTAAATGTTCTGCATCATTGTATGATACTTCTGCACCCATTTTTTGCAATGTATCACGGAATGGAACAAAAACACGATTTTGACGATTGATAGGTTTTAAATTATCAAAAATAACATTTTCGCCATTGATTTGCAGATTAATGTCGTTATTATCTGCGGCATATGTTGTAATAGAAATGCCTGCTATCATTGTGATAGTGCTTATCACAGCGGCAAATCTTTTCAATATGTGTTTCATATTATATTACCTCCCTTATATGATAATAAAATTAAATTGTTGTATCATAATTAGTATAGCATGATAACAATAGAAACACAATATTATTATTAATTCTATTATAAAAAATAATATAAAAATATCGAAATATAGTATGATTTGTATAAAATAATAGTGTAAAATCATTTTTTTGTCAAACTTTTCTTTTTGAATGAAATTTTAAGTGTATATAAAACTAAAAAATAATATAGTAACACTATTATTTTAATATACCATTTCTATCTACAATACGTGTAATAGATGAAAAAATACTGTCATATAAATAGTCATAGCCTTTTTCACTTAAATGTATGCCGTCCTGTTGAAAAAGTGTGTGAAATTCTTCTTCTGTCTCATATTTTAATATAGAAAAAAAGTCAATCAAATGACATTGATATTGTTCTGCAACTTTTTTAACAATATCACAATATTTTTCTATTCTGTCTGTTGTATTAAAGGGCAAAAAATCAGTATCTACAACAGGAGGCGGCGTAATTAATATAGCAATAGGGCGACAATGATGTAATCCTGTATGATTGTTATGATTTTGTATTTGTTCTACAATAGAACATAAATTTTTTTCATATTCATAATGTGTTCTATATTGATATTCTGATAGTGAACTATCATTAGAACCAAAAAGTATAAAAACGATATTGGGATGATAGTTTAAAACGTCTTTTTGTATACGTTGTAATGCCTCTCTTGTAGTATCTCCATTTACACCACTGTTTTCTATTTTCCAATTTACAGAAGGATAACATTGGGGTAAAAAAGATTCTAGTCGCCTTGTATAAGTAATTTTTTTGCTTACACCATAACCAAATGTAATACTGTCACCAAAACCAACAATTGTTGTTTGTATCATATGTGTATCCTCCTTAAATAGTAAAATACTTCCGAATGTAAAAATACAATTTTTTATAAAAGCGGAATGTTATTTATGACATACTGATTATATTGCTGATATAATATGATAAAAATTAGGAAAAGAAATATTAACACATTCTGCACCTACAATAGTCGTTTCACCCAATGCGCAAGCACCTGCAATACTCATAGCAAGAGCAATACGATGGTCGTTATGACTTTCTACTGTGCAGCCTTTTAAATGTTCTACACCATTTATTATCATACCGTCTTCTGTTTCTGTAATATCTGCACCGAATTTTTTTAATTCTGTTATAATTGTTTGAATACGATTAGATTCTTTTACTTTTAATTCCTGTGCATCTTTTATAATTGTTGTACCTTTTGCAAAACAAGCTGCAACAGCTATTACTGGAATTTCATCAATTAAACGAGGAATATCTGCACCACCTATTGTTGTGCCATGAAGTGCAGAATATTTTACACGAATATTACCTATTTTTTCACCATTTATAGTATTTTCATTTTCTATGGTAATATTACCCCCCATAGCTTTCAGTGCATCAATAATACCTGTTCTGGTTTGATTGATACCTACATTTTTTAATAATATTTCGCTGTTTTCACAAATGCAGCCCATTACCATAAAATATGCCGCAGAAGAAATATCAGCAGGTACAACAATTTTTTGAGCATAAAGTTCTGGTACTGGTTTACAATGTATTTTATCTCCAATTTTTTGTATATCTGCTCCCATATATCGCAACATAATTTCAGTATGGTCACGTGTAGCTTCTGGCTCTATTACAACCGTTTCACCTTCTGCAAATATACCCGCTAATAATATAGCACTTTTTACTTGCGCGCTTGCTACAGGTAATGTATATGTAATACCTTTTAACTGTTTGCCCTCTATTGTAAAGGGAGCAAACAGTTTATCATTATTATTTCCTTTTAATACTGCACCCATATTACGTAATGGTATAGCAATACGGTTCATAGGGCGTTTTTGTATAGAGCTATCTCCTGTTAATTGGCATGAAAAGGGTTGTGCTGATAATATACCACTGATTAAACGTAATGTTGTACCACTATTTCCTACATCTAATGTTTCAGTAGGGGCTGTCAATCCATGTAGTCCCTTTCCGTGTACAAATATTTTATTTTGATATTGTTCTATATTAATGCCTAATTTTTTAAAACAATTTATTGTAGAAAGGCAATCTTCTCCCATAAGAAAACCTTCTATTTCTGTTATGCCTTTTGCTAATGCACCAAACATAATACTTCTATGAGATATTGATTTATCTCCAGGTACAGTAATTGTGGCATGAATATTTTTTTTAGGTGTTATAATTTGATTCATATGATTATCAATCCTTTACAAAAACATCATAATTGAGTTCACGAAGCAGAGTAATACTTTTTTGTCTGTCTTCTTCTGTATCAAAAGCAAAATATAAAGCACCTTGCTGTTGTTCTCTATTGTTTACAATACTCATATTTTTAATATTGATACCATGACTTGAAAAAAGTACTGCAATAATGGCAATACTGCCAGGGCGGTCTATGACATCAACAGTAATTTCATATCGTTTTACAAAACTCTTAGGTGTAATAGAACAAAAAGAATCTCTGTATATTCTTGCCTCATCAAAATAATCATACACATATTGATATTGTTCTTCTGAAAGTTTTTCACGAATGTTTTGTATTACTTTTTCAAAACAACAAAGTACATTTAATATTTGCTGTTTATTTTCCATGCAAATACCTTGCCACATATCTGGGCTGGAGGAGGCAATTCTTGTAATATCTTTAAATCCTCCTGCTGCAAGCAAATGCATATATTGATTTGGTGTATCCAAATTTTTTACATTATGCACAAGTGCAGATGCAATAATATGAGGCACATGACTGATAGAGGCAACAATATAATCATGTTCTTTAGGAGAAAGTGTTACAACAATAGCACCTATACTACGAATCAGCTCTGAAAAATCATGTATTGTTTGTTCTGATACTGTTTCATCTGGTGTTAAAATATAATAGGCATTTTCAAAAAGATGTTCTTTTGAAGCATTATAACGAAAACGTTCTGAGCCTGTCATAGGGTGTCCGCCTATATACATAAATTTATCAGTATACTGTTTCATTTTTTGATATAATTCCCATTTTGTACTACCAACATCTGATATAATGCAGTTTTTTGATACAAAAGGAATCAATTTTGTTACATATTCTATCATATTTTGAACGGGCGTACAGATAAAAATAATATCGCAATTTGTAAATATATCTGTAATTTCTGTAGCATATTCATCAATAATACATTGTTTTTTTGCCTCTAATAAAACATCTTCATGACGATTGTATGCTACAATGGTTTTGACAGATGTTCTGTTGCGAAATGCCTTTGCAAGAGAGCCACCTATTAAACCAAGCCCCACAATACCTATTTTAGAAAACATATTTAAAACTTCCTTCCTGCTAGCTGTATATATGGTTTCAGTTCATTACAAAGTTTTTTGAAATCCTCTGGATTTAGTGATTGTGAACCGTCAGACATTGCCATAGCAGGATTTGGGTGTACTTCAATTTCAAGACCATCTGCGCCAACAGCAACAGCCGCACGACTTAAAGGTCCAATGTAATCACGTACACCAGAAGCATGGCTTGGGTCCACAATAATAGGCAAATGTGTTTTACTTCTTAATACAGGTACCGCACTGATATCCAATGTATTTCTTGTGCTTGTTTCATATGTGCGTATACCTCTTTCACAAAGTATTACATTTTCATTTCCTTCGCTCATAATATATTCTGCGGCATTCAACCATTCATCTATTGTAGCAGAAAGTCCTCTTTTTAATAATATAGGCAATTTGGTTTTGCCAACTTCTTTTAACAATTCAAAATTTTGCATGTTTCTAGCACCTATTTGCATAATATCAACATAATTTACTGCAATTTCTGCCGCTTTACAGCTTGTTACTTCTGTAATAGTAGCAAGCCCTGTTTGCTCTTTTATTTCTTTCATATAACGAAGTCCTTCTTCTTCCAGTCCTTGGAAAGAATAAGGAGAAGTACGAGGCTTGTATGCTCCTCCTCTTAATATTTGAGCGCCAGCATTTTTTGCCGCAATAGCGGAATCCATTAACTGGTCATAACTTTCAATAGCACAAGGACCAGCCATAATTACAAAATTGTCACCACCTATTTTGACACCATTTACATCAATAATAGTAGGTTCTGGGTGAAATTTGATATTTGCTACTTTATAGGATTCGCTGATTTGAACAAGTTTTTCTACACCAGGCATCATATGAGGATTTTCTTTTTGAAATTTTGCTTTATCTCCCACAACACCTATTATAGTAATAGATTCTCCTCTAGAAAGATGTGCGTCTAATCCTAAACTATGCAATTTTTGAACGATGTATTGTATATTTTCCTCTGTTGCAGATTGTTTCATTACTACTATCATAATATTGCTCCTTTCTTTGTAAATCATAAATATGGTTTTTAACAGACAAAATTTTATTGTATAAATTATTTGATATAAAATATAAATTCTACAAAAATAATAGAGCATTTTTCATATTGTCTGTTAGTGAATAATATTGCGATATCAATTTACAAATATCTTTGACGTATATTTTACTATTGGAAATAATACATGTCAATCATAGGATAAAAATCTGATTGTGTAGTATTTGATTTACAAATATGTATGAATACAATGTCTAATGTTGATTTTCTGTAGGCACGACTGATAAATGCCTTTTTATCTGTATTATAAAAACTTGCTGTCCAATGTTTTGCGCCTTTGTCTATTCTGGAAACATTGCAAGGATTGATGATATAAGAGCGATGGGATTGTATTAAAGTATTTGTAGGTACTTGTTCTAAAAGATGATGAAATGTAATAGGAACTTCTGTAGAGGAATCATCTTTTGTACGAATTAATACTTTTCTATTTTTTGCTTCTGCAAAAAGAATATCATCTATTTGAAAACGATAAAAACAAGAATTAAAATCAAATTCGAGTACTTTTTTATGGCTTGATTGATACATATTGTAATAAAACTGTATATATTCTAGTAAATTAGTATAATTCTTTTTGACAACAGGAAGTAAAACAGGCTGAAAAGGTTTTAACTCAAAAAATGCATAATATAAATATTCCTTTTTTTGAGAAAATAACACCATAGGATGATTAGAATATTTGTTATCACATTGCAGTTTTTTAATAAATTGTATAATGTCATGTGGTTGATTATCTAAAAAAAATAAAAATAGATGGATATTCTCTGTATGAAAATAATTTGTTTCAAAATGAAAATCATCATATGAAAAAATTTTAATATCGTTTTTGTTTTGAAAAAACGGTATATTGCACATAGATAATATTTCTTTGTCAAAAAAACACTGCATTATAGTAAACGGATAAATAAAAAACACCCCCAATAAATATATTTTTACAATAAGTGACATTTATAAAATTTTATCATAATTTATTGTGACTGTATAGTAGTGATTTTTAAAATATATCATATATTATTATGATTGTGCATAAACATAATTAAATAAAACCAAAAACCAGTACAAGCTTTTGTTTTTATGATATATAAGGAGGAAAATATATGAATATCAAAAATTTATTATTGCAAACATTTGGAGAAAATTTAAAACAAATTATACAAGCAATGGAAGAAGATTTTTTAAATAAAGCAGAGGAAATACGCATTAGAATACAAAAACCGCTTTTCATATTGAGCAGACAAAAAGAATATTTTATAAAACAAGATGGGAGTATAACGCAATATGCAGAATATGCCTATATTGTTAAAAAAGAGGATATTTTACATACATTAGAAAAAGCAAGCCGATATTCATTATATGCTTTTTCAGAAGAATTAAAAAACGGTTTTTTAACAATAGAAGGAGGACATAGAATAGGTGTTGTAGGAAAGGTAGTTATAGAAAATAACAGTATTAAAACAATAAAAAATATTAGTGCATTAAATGTTAGAATTTCTCATGAAATAAAAGGGTGTAGTGATATGGTAATGCAATATGCTATTAAACAAGGAAACTTTTATCATACACTTTTGATTTCACCTCCAGCATGTGGTAAAACCACACTTTTAAGAGATATGATAAGACAGCTTAGCAATGGTAAAAAAGGGGTTTTTATGGGACAAACTGTAGGGGTAGCAGATGAAAGAGGAGAAATTGCAGGCTGTTATAAAGGCGTTGCACAGAATGATGTAGGAATTAGAACTGATGTTCTTGATTGTTGCCCAAAAGCTGAGGGTATGCTTATGCTTGTAAGAAGTATGTCACCTCGTATTATTGCTGTAGACGAAATTGGCAAAAAAGAGGATTTTATTGCTATAGAAAGTATTGTGAATGCAGGTGTGCAGTTGCTTTGCACAGTACATGGAAATGATTTAGAGGATATTAAAAAAAGAATGATACTAGGTGATATGGTAAAACAAGGCGTTTTTCATACGATTGTTGTACTTTCTGGAGGGGAAAATGTAGGAGAAGTGAAAACAATTTATAATAGAGATTTGGAAGTAGTTTATAAAAAGTAATAAATTACTTTTAAAATAAGTAAAACGAAGTTTTATAAATAAAATTTTGTACAACTTTTTCAAAACTTTATATTTTGTGAAAGGAGGACAATAATGTTTTTATTTTTACAAATAGTTGGTGCTTTTATAGTGATATTAACTTGTGCCATTGCAGGTATATGTTGGGGAGCAAAAACAACATATCGCATAGAAGAATTAGAGCATATGCAAAGAGCAATGACAATGCTTCAAAACAACATTGACTTTTTAGCAATGCCTTTACCAGAGGCACTATATGAAATTGGTAAAAAATCCTACTATATTATAGCAAATTTATTTTTAAAAACAGCGAATGAAATGGAAAAAAGAAAAGGAGAAGGCGGAGAAGAAATATGGAAAAAAGAGGTATTACATTGGAAAAATACAACTTATTTAGAAAAACAAGATATCGACGCAGTAATTAGTTTTGGTACATCAATAGGCTATTTAGATGCAGAACAGCAAAAAGCAAGTATAGCATTGCTTTTACATTATATTGAAACAACATTAACACAATTACAGCAAAAAAATAAACAACAACAAAAATTATATACAAGTATGGGTATATTGGGAGGAATGTTTATTGTGGTGATACTATTGTAGTAAAAATATATATTGTAAATGTGAGGTGTAGTATATGGAGATAAATATTGTATTTCAAATTGCAGCGGTAGGAATATTAGTAGCAGTATTAAATCAGGTTTTAGTGAGGGCAGGCAGAGAAGAACAAGCCATGATGACAACATTAGCAGGGCTTGTTGTAGTACTTTTTTGGGTAATACAATACATAAGCACATTGTTTGATACCGTGCAAACACTTTTTCAGATTTAAAAGAGGGTGATACATATGAGTATGGCACAAATTGTAGCAATAGCATTAGTAGCTACTGTACTTTGTATTATGATAAAAGAACAACGTCCAGAAATCAGTCTTTTAATTGCTGTTGTAACAGGCGTATTGATATTTATGTCGATATGTGACAGATTGTCAATATTGCTTTCACTTTTGGAGGAAACTGCACAAAAGGCAGGTGTAGGAGAAGGCTATTTTGCTATTGTATTAAAAGTAACGGGTATCGCCTATTTGGCGCAATTTGGTATGCAGTTATGTGTAGACGCAGGACAAACAAGCATTGCATCGAAAATTGAACTTGCTGGAAAAGTAATGATAATGGTAATTTCTGCGCCAGTACTGCTTTCATTGCTTGATGTAGTAATGGGTTTGGTGTAATGAGGGAGGAGTACAAATGAAAAAAGCAGTTGTATTATTTTTGGTGTTGTTGCAATGTTTTTTTTTCACAATGATAGCAAAAGCAGAACAAACAGATGAGGAATATACACAAGAAATTGTAGTGCAACAAATTGATAAACTGCCTTTAAATGATATTGATGAACAAATAGAAAAAATTTGGCAAAAACAAGAACTCCCTTCATTTGGGGAATGTATTAAAAAATCCATATTAGAAGGAAAAGGCATTGATATTGCTGATTTACTCACAATATTATATAAAAAATTAGCAGGAGAAATTACAACACAAATTGCTATGGTAAAAAAAATGCTTTTTATTATATTGCTGAGTGCTATATTAAAAAATATCAATCAATCTTTTTATAATAAGTCTGTAGGGGAATTAGGATTTTATGTGTGTTATATGGTATTGATTGTTGTGATAACAGCAACGTTTTATAGTCAAACGGATATGGTACGTGACACAATTAGAAATGTAGAAGTGTTTTTTAAAGCAATGATGCCTGTTTTTATGACATTATCAGCAGCGTCGGGAGGATACGGAGAATTTACATTAACAGCACCAACAATGGTTGCAGGTGCAGCGATATTAACAAATGTTGTTTGCTATGGCATACTGCCAGCAATTGTTATGGCAACGTCATTAGAAATGATTAACAATATATCCGAAAAGCCTATGTTGAATCATTTTACAAAACTATTGCAGGGAGGCATAGCTTGGAGCATGAAAGGCACAGCATTTTTGTTTATTACATTGCTTTCATTGCAAAAATTGGGAGGCAGTATATTTAATCAAGGAATAGGAAAAACAGCAAAAGCAGTTGTGACATCAATACCCATTGTGGGGGATGTTATGGGGGGAGCAGTGGATACAGCAGCAGCATTAACAGGTATGATAAGAGGGGGTACATTATTTTCAGCAATTATTTTTTTAGCATTATTTTGTGCAGTGCCTTTAATACGCTTAACAATTATGATATTGATTTATAAAGTGACAGCAGCAGTATCAGAGCCTATTTGTGAAAGTCGTATTATAAAATGTATCAATGCCGCAGGAGATTTTTCTGTATTACTTTTTGGAGCATTGTTTTTAGTAGAATGTATGTTTTTATTTTCAGCAATATTGTTGTTAACATTTTTTTGAGAAAGAGAGGCGCAATAGGAATGTTAGGAGCTTTTTCAGCATATATAAAAAACATAGCAGTATTTACATTGTTTGCGGCATTTGCAGAACTGATTATGCCAGAAAACAATTTTAAAAAGTATATCAGTATGGTAATGGGATTGCTTTTGATTACTGCGGTATTAAAACCAATGCTTTTGGTATTTCAAAAAGGTACAGATTTGGAATGGCAAACAATACAAAAAACAGTATCTCTTTGGACACAACAATATCATATTGAAAATGGTATACAAGAGCAATGGGAACATGAAATGATAATAGATATTTATCAAAAAGAATTAGAACAAAAATGGACAGAAGAATTAAAAAATACATTTCACACGGATACTGTTTCGGTGTATACGGAAATTTCTAAACAGTCGGAAAATTATGGCGATGTGCTGAGCGTCAACATAGTGGGAGCGTGTGGAAAAGGGGAGGAGATGAAACAATATTTGAAAAAGAATTATACTGTTGGGGATGTTATTGTAGAGAGTGGTTTTACAAATGATGAGTGATAGGTACAATTCCGAACGTGAAAAGTAAAGTTTTTTGTCAAACTTTTTAGGGGGAAAGTTTGCAGTGTGCTGAATGTACAGTGAACATTCAGCACCGACCGGAGCGAAGCGTAGACTGTACAGAGTCCACAAATGAAAAAATATTGTTATGTTAAAACATTGAGAGTTCTGCTCTCAAACGTTCACTTGCTTTTAAAAAAGCAGAGCAAAACTTTAAAGGAAAACTTCGTTTTACTAATTGTGAACGGAATTTTATTTTTTGTTTCGTTATTTTTCAGCATACAAAAGAGGTGAATATACTTGGGAAAAAAGAATTGGGCAAAAGAATTATTTCGCCCTGAGAATAAAAAAGCACGCATGAATTTATTTACAGCGTTTTTAATAGGAATATTACTTCTTTTAATGAATCATGTTTTTTTTCAACCATCAGAAAATCAAACAGAAATAGAATCAGAGCAACAAACAAAACAAACAGAACAGACAGAACAAAAACAATATCATATAGAACAGGAAATTGAAAAAAGACTGGAATATATTTTCTCGAATATGGAGGGGGTAGGACAAGTAAAAGTTATGGTAACAATGAAAAATACAAAAGCATCTGTATTAGCAAAAGAAGAAAGGAAAGAATATTCTTTTACAGAAGAAGGACAAAATAAAAAAACACAATCTCAAAAAGAAGAAAATAAAATAGTGATGACAGAAGATAGTAGGGGTACTATAACACCTGTTGTTGTGCAAGAGAAAATGCCCGAAATAGAAGGCATTGTAATTGTAGCAGAAGGAGGAGAAGATGCACGAATTGCGCAAATGCTTTCGGAAGCATCACAAGCACTATTGAATGTGCCAGCACATAAAGTTGCTGTATTAAAAATGAAATAAGGAGGAAAAGAATATGTTTGTAGTAAAAAGAAATCAAGTGATTGTAACAGCATTAGCAGTTATGGTTGCTGTTGCAGGGTATTTGAATTTTACAGAAAGCAGAGCAAGTGAAGGAACAAAAACAGCGATGTCATTAAATGAAGAAGGAGACGCTATGGCATTATTAGACGATTTTTCTGTACTGCCTGATACAGACCCTTCAGAAACGGCAGAGGGAAGTATGGAAGATTTAGACCCTGTTACAGCAGAATTAAATGTGGCAGAGGCATCTACTACAACAGGAGATGGCGCAGCAGTTTTTGTAAATGCAGAAGAAAATACAAATACAGTAAGTGCATCAACTTTTTTTGCAGAGGCAAAACTAGACAGAGAACAAGCAAGAGCAAAACAAAAAGATATGCTCACAGAAATGATGAATAATGAAAGTGTAGACGGAGAACAAAAAGCCGCTTGTGCTGATAATATGCTTGAACTACAAAAAAGAATTGAAAAAGAAACAGCAGCAGAAGCAATGATTGAATCCAAAGGATTTAAAGAAGCATATGTTCGCATTGATGATGAAACAGTAGATGTTGTAGTGGATAAACAAGAATTGACAGATGCAGAAATTGCACAAATAGAAGATATTGTGAAAAGAAAAACAGGTTTTGAAGCAGATAAAATTAGAATCAGCCCTTTAAAACCATCTAAATAATACATAAAAACAATCAATATGCACTCCCATATAATGCGAAAATAATAAATGTATTATAAGGGGGTGCTTTTTAAAATAAAAATTTTATATTTTTGTATAAAAAAATCACTCATTAAAAAAATACAGAACATTTCTATAAATTCAAGAGTGATGTTAATTCCCCTTATTTTGTTTTTGTTCCTTTTTTAACAATAAATATCTCTCTTTTTTTACATAATTTAATGTAATACTTTTTCTTTTGCTAATATAGCGATTTTTTATGCATTGCAAATTATAATATTGTTTTTACTTTTAGGCATTGCTTGCCCAAGGAAGTACTTCTTTTATTTTTTCTTTCCATTCCCCAGAAACTTCTATATTTTGAGGTGCAATTACAAAAATACCATTTGCAACTTTTTGTATACTTCCCTCTAAAGAATAGCAAGTCCCACTTAAAAAGTCCATAATTCTTTGAGCAACTTGATATTGTACTTGTTCTAAATTGATAACAACTGGTTTTCCCTCTTTTATGTGGTCAGTAATTTTTTGAGAATCTTCATAACAAACAGGCTGTAGAATGACTAACTGCATTTTTGTATTTGTATTAATATGATACACATTAGAATTTTTTCTATTATTTGATGAAGTTTTGTTTGAATAACGTTCAGATTCTTTTTTTAATGGTGTCGTTTGTGTTTGTTCCATTTCCTCTTCATCATAATCTTCTTCATCATAATCTTCTTCGTCACCATCATATTCATCAAACATTAGCCCTCTTAATTTATCAAATATTTTTGGCACGTTTCATTTTCCTCCTCGTAGTACATTGCATAATCACACTATGTCCACTCTAGTATAGTGAAATTTATTACTTTTTTCAACATTATTTACCAAATTTATTCAAAAAACTGCTTGGTTATTTTTAAAAACAATAATTTTGAGTCATAATTTATATATTTTATTGGTTTTAAAATCACATTTTATGTTGTAAAATTTTTGTGAAAAGTAAATAAGACCACCAAATCATTTGATGGTCTTATATAATTATAATGCCTGTTAAAAAATATTTCTAAATTTATCAAATAGAATTTTGTTTGTGTCATCATAAAATCAATATGTTTTGTATTTAAAACAATATATAATTTTTTTTGGTTCTGCTGCTTCCTCATAAGCATATTCACTAAAAAAACGAAAATGTGTATTTTCTCCCATAACAAAAAGATTTATATACCTACTATTTATCATAAATAGATTTTATAAATTTTGCTGGTATGCCAGCAACAATGCTATTTTTAGAAACATCTTTTGTTACAACAGAACCTGCAGCAACAACAGCATTATCTCCTATTGTTACGCCGCCTAATATGGTGGCATTTGCACCTATCCATACATTTTTACCTAATACAATAGGCTTTGGTATCATAGATTGCCTTTTTGAAGGGTTAAAGTCATGGTTAAGCGTAGCAAAAACAACTTTATGTCCTATTAAACTACCATCACCTATTGTAATACCTCCTTGGTCTTGAAAACAACAACAAGAATTGATAAACACATTTTTGCCTATATTTATATTTTTACCACAATCTGTGTAAAAGGGTGAAAACATTCTAAAACTTTTATCAACTGTTTTTCCTGTGAGTATTGAAAAAATATTACATATTTCTTCAGGAGTATGATAACAATTATTTAATTCTGTTGTAATTTGAATTGCTTGTTGACTCAATCCACACATATACATATGCACATCAGAACCACATTCTATTACTTTACATTCATTTATATGATTTAAAAATTCATTTGTATTCATTTTTTGACATCTCCTTTTTGCTCATTTGATAATATAGTATATTTTAAAAATTGTATTACCTTTTTATTTTCATATTACAACATGGTACTTTCTGTAAATGATTCTATCATAATAAACATAGAATAACAAATACTTATAATAAATAAATATCTATGCTTTACAAGTATAGTAATATATGATATGATAGCAAAAAAAATATAACAATAAATGGAATAAACGTTTTACTAATTACATATGGTATTTGTTTCGCTATTTATTTAAATTGTAATGTGCAGGAGGGATACTATGGAAATCAGAGTATTAAAATATTTTATAACAATTGCAAGAGAACAAAATATATCTGCTGCTGCAGAAAGGTTACACCTTTCACAGCCCACACTTTCCAGACAAATAAAAGATATGGAGGAGGAACTCGGAAAACAGCTTTTTATACGAGGAAATAGAAAAATTACACTCACAGAAGAAGGTATGATATTAAAAAAGCGTGCAGAAGAAATATTGGAGTTGGTTGAAAAAACAGAAAATGAAATTATGGTTTCAAATAAATTTATTTCTGGTAACATTTCTATAGCAACAGGAGAAGTAGATAGTATTCGTTTTGTGATTAATGTTATTAAAAGATTAAATGAGCAATATCCTGATATTCACTATAATATTATAAGTGGCGATTCTGGTGATATTATTGAAAAATTAGATAAAGGTTTGTTTGATTTTGGAATATTAGTAGGAAATATTGACATATCAAAATACAATTATATTACATTACCAATAAAAGATACATGGGGTGTTTTAATGAGAAGAGATTCTTCTCTTTGTGAAAAGGAATTTATTACACCACAAGATTTATGGGATAAACCACTTATTGTATCCCGCCAAGCAATAAAAGGAAATGACTTACAAAAATGGCTTATGAAAGAGATATCAGAATTAAATATTATTGCACATTATAATCTTTTATATAATGCCTCTCTTATGGTAGATGAAGGTTTAGGTTATGCTCTTTGTTTAGATAAAATTGTTAATGTTGCTAATACTAATATTTGTTTTAGACCATTCTGTCCAAAATTAGAAGTTAGTGTAAATATTGTGTGGAAAAAATATCAAATTTTTTCAAGGGCATCAGAAAAATTTTTACAAAAACTCAAAGAAGTACTACAATAAATATAAATTTGCTAAAAATAATAAGCTCTCCATATGTAATAGGAGAGCTTCGTTATATTTTATAAAGAGATTAATATTCTCCAGCTTTAAAATTGTATATTGGTTTGATAACATCAACGATTTCTACAGTATCTCCAATATTATTTACAATATCTTCCATATTTTTGTATGCCATAGGACATTCGTCCAATGTATCTTTACCTATAGAAGTGGTATAAATACCATTCATTTGTTTTTGAAATTCTGATACAGTAAAAGACTGTTTTGCAGCAGTACGACTCATCAATCGTCCTGCTCCGTGAGGTGCAGAATAATTCCAGTCTGCATTCCCTTTGCCTATACAGATTAAAGAGCCATCTCTCATATTGATAGGTATGAGCAGTTTTTCATTTTTTTGGGCAGACACTGCACCTTTTCTCAATATCATAGCGTCTGTATCAATATAATTGTGTATTGTTGTAAACTGTTCTGTTATATGCAGTTTCATTGCTTTTACAATTTCATATATCATTGCTTTTCTATTCCATAATGCAAAATTTTGTATAATTTTCATATCATGTATATATTGTTCAAACAAATCTCCTGTAACATAAGCAAGCTGTTTTGGTATAGATGTTGTTTTTGTATTTTTTAATGTTGTAATGCTTTTTTGTATTTCTTTTGTTTTCCCTTGTGCTTTTAATGTTGCAATCAATTCATCAATATCTTTTTTAGAACAACCGTTTAATGCTTTGTAGCCTTCCATTTGATAATAATTTGCAACTTCTAATCCTAAATGCCTACTGCCAGAATGTACCACAATATAAATATTACCTTTACTGTCTTTGTTTGCTTCAATAAAGTGATTTCCTCCGCCCAATGTTCCAAGGCTTTTTTCTGCTTTTAGTGCATTGATATGGTCATAACAATAAAGCAGTTCCAAATGTACTTTATTCATATAACTATGCGCTTTTTCTCTTATGCTAAATCCAGAAGGTATTTTTTGATATATCAGTTTATCCAATTTCTGTAATTCAATATGTTTTTCTTTTATTTGTATTGTTTCCATGCCACAACCAATATCTACGCCTACTAAATTAGGTACAATTTTATCTGTAATTGTCATAGTTGTGCCTACAGTACAACCAGCACCAGCATGAACATCGGGCATGAGTCTAATTTTGCTATCAGAAACAAATTCCTGATTTAATAAAAGTATAATTTGAGAAATAGATGTTTCATCTACAACATCTGTAAAAATTTTTGCTGTATTATATTTTCCTTTTAATTCTATCATATTGCCTCCTAAATAATAATGTTATAATCAATATTCTTCTCTATTTGATATTTTTTTTGTTTTATTTTTTTCATGAACATATAAAATTCCTCCTTAAAATTTAATAAAAAATGATAGATATTATATTTAGTATATCAATTTTAATGATATAATACAAATATTTTTATTATAAATTGTTTATATTGTTATAAAATAAAAGCACTATTAATTAAAAAAGAAATATATATAAAAATCAACAAAAAAAGCTATTATTTTTTTATAAAATAGTATATAATGATACATTATATATAACGATAGCATTGAAAAATGCAAAAAAAGGATAGGTGATACAATATGGCATTGATATTTACAAATGAAAAATGTATAGGATGCAATAAATGTATACACGTATGCAGTTGTATGGGGGCAAATGTTTTTACAGTGAAAGATGGTAAAAATAGAATAGAAGTTGACGAAAAAAGATGTATTGCTTGTGGTGCCTGTATAGATGCGTGTGAACATAAAGCAAGAGAATTTGAAGATGATACCAATTGTTTTTTTAATGATTTAAAAAAAGGAACAAATATTTCTGTATTGGTTGCACCAGCATTAAAAGCAAATTATCCAGATATTTATAAAAACATATTGGGTGCATTAAAAAAAATGGGTGTAAATCATATTATTAATGTATCATTTGGCGCAGATATTACAACATGGGGCTATTTGAATTATATTAAAGAATATGACTTTAAAGGTGGAATTTCTCAGCCATGTCCTGCTGTAGTGGGATATATTGAAAGATATTTACCTAAACTTATACCTAAACTTTTTCCAGTGCAAAGTCCTTTAATGTGTGCAGCAATCTATGTTAAAAAGTATATGGGTATAAAAGATAAATTAGCTTTTATCAGCCCATGTATAGCTAAAAAATTAGAAATAGATGACCCCAACAATGAAAATTATGTCAATTATAATGTAACATTCAGTCATTTAATGAACTATATAAAAAAGCATAATATAAAAGGACAAGAATATACAGATGAAATAGAATATGGACTTGGTTCTATCTATCCTCTTCCAGGGGGATTAAAAGAAAATGTAAAATGGTTTTTGGGAGATGACATATTTGTACGCCAAATGGAAGGCGAAAAAAGAATGTACCATTATTTAGAACAAAATAAAGACAATATTGCAAGCAATCATGTGAAATATCTTTTTGTGGATGCATTAAATTGTGAATCAGGATGTATATATGGTACAGGAATAGAAAGTAGTAAATTAAATAATGACAATAATTTAAGTAATTTGATTGATATTAAATCAGAAAGCAAAAAAAATAGTATAAGAAGTGCATGGAGCAAAAAATTAAAACCATCACAAAGATTAAAAAGATTAAATAAACAATTTTCAAAATTAAATTTGAATGACTTTATACGAAAATATACAGACCGTTCCAAACAATGTCAATATCATATACCAAATGCTGTAGAATTAAATCGTATATTTTTGGATATGGGAAAACAAAATGAAGAAGAAAAAAATATTAATTGTTCTTGCTGTGGCTATGAAACATGCCATGATATGGCAGTTGCTATTTATAATCATTTTAGCCATAAAAATAACTGCATTTATTACATAAAACAACAAGTAGAACAAGAACAACAAAAAACATTACAACAAGCAGAAGAAATTAAAAAACAAAAAGAGGAACTATTAAATGCTGTAGAAAAAATCAATGATGAATTTTCTGGGCTTTATGTTTCTGTTGACCAAATGTCTAAAGAAAATGATGCCAATGCAGAAGAAACTTCTGGAATTTCTGGAGAAATGCAAGCGGTTTCCAATTTTTGTAAAAATCTTGAAAATTCTATAATAGAAATTAGTAATTTACTTCAAGAATTGAACAATAATAATGAAGAAGTGGTATCTATTTCTTCTCAAACAAATTTACTTGCATTAAATGCCTCTATTGAGGCAACAAGAGCTGGCGCTGCTGGAAAAGGCTTTTCTGCTGTTGCATCATTTATAAAGGAATTGGCTGAGAAATCTAAAAAAACAGTAATAGAAAGTAGTCAAAGCCAATGTAGAATAGAAGATGCAATATTAAATATACAAAAAGATGCACAAAAA
This sequence comes from Lachnospiraceae bacterium 46-61, assembly GCA_041223565.1. Taxonomy (GTDB): domain Bacteria; phylum Bacillota; class Clostridia; order Lachnospirales; family Anaerotignaceae; genus Coprocola. The sequence goes on along the minus strand of JBCLQL010000004.1, from coordinate 112,470 downwards.
TTAATAGAAATTATAAATAAAATCAATGACAGAACACACAGCCTTGCAAATTCTACAGAAGAAATTGCTGTTTCTGTATCATCTATTATAGAAGTGTCAGAAATTATAAAAGATAAACTAAGAACACTCACACAATAACAGATTAGCATAAAAAATTGTTTTATGATATAAAAAAGACTATACTATCAATATAGTCTTTTTTATATTGCTTTATATTATTTTTTACAAAGTAAGCGATATTCTTTAGGGGTAATCCCTTTATATTCTCTAAATTTGCGTATAAAATAACTAAAATTGTCAAAACCTACTGAAAGTGCAATATCAGAAATGGATAAACTACATTCAGAAAGCATTTCACAAGCTTTTTCAATTCTATATTCATTTATAAAAGTAATAGGTGTTTTACCAATTTCTTTTTTAAAATAATAACAAAAATAATTGGGACTCATAAAGCATATTTCTGACAATGTTTGTAAAGATATTGTATTTGCACTATTGTTATGTATATATTCTATTACCTGTTTTAGTTTATTTAAAGAATCTTCTCTTTTTGAAAATGATGTATTTTTTAAAAAATAATGATATTGTAATAATAATTCAATAATATGAAATATATGAATTTTAATGCTTAAAGGGGCACAATCAGTAGAATGATGATAAAGTTTTATTATTTCTTGCATATGAAAAACGATTTGTTTGCTGTGTTGTGGAGCATATTTACAAAAACAATTTTGAAAAAGTAAATTGCCATTTGTTATAGGGCGTATAAAATGGTGCTGACAAATATCATATAATGCAAAATCTAAAAAATGGGCATGAAAAACAATGGCATGATGTAAAGAAGCACCTATTGATTTGATTTCATGGAGTTCACCAGTATTAATAAAACAATATTCCCCTGTATGTAATGTAATAAATTTTCCATGTACTGTAATATGAAGTGTACCATATTCTACATAAATCCACTCAATTTCTTCATGCCAATGCTGTGAAACAAAATAAAAACCATCTTTGTCATAATGAGAATATACTTGTAAATGAAATACAGGTGTTCCATGTATAGTATTTTCGTGGTAAGGGTGAGTCATATATATCAACTCCTATATCGTAATATTGTGTTATGATGTGGTAATATTATGCAAGCAGACAATATTTTTTTATAGTATACTAAATATAACAAATAAAAACAATAAGAGAGGGAAATATGATGAAACAAAAATGGTGGAAAAATAGTATTGTATATCAAATATACCCAAGAAGTTTTTGTGATAGTAATGGGGATGGTGTGGGCGATATCAATGGTATTCGTTCAAAACTGTGGTATTTAAAAAAACTAGGAATTGATATTATTTGGTTAAGCCCAGTATATCCATCTCCTAATGCAGATAATGGTTATGATATATCGGATTATTATGGCATATCGTCAGAATTTGGTACAATAGATGATATGAAGGCATTGATACAAGAATGTGAAAATTGTGGTATTCATATTATGATGGATTTAGTTTTGAATCATACTTCTGATGAACATCCATGGTTTATAGAGTCAAAAAAATCAGTGGATAATCCATATAGAGACTATTATATATGGAGAAAAGGAGAAAACGACAATGCACCCAATGATATGGAATCTTGTTTTGGGGGAAGTGCATGGGAATATTCAGAACAGACAGGGGAATATTATCTCCATTTTTTCCACAAAAAGCAACCAGATTTGAATTGGGAAAATGAAAAAGTACGTGCAGAAATTTATAATATGATAAATTATTGGATTGATATGGGTATAAAAGGATTTCGTTTAGATGTGATTGATATGATTGGAAAAGTACCTGATTTAAAAATAAAAGAAAATGGTCCGAAATTGCATGAATATATACAAGAAATGAATATAAAAACATTTGGTGATAAAAATATGGTAACAGTAGGGGAGTGCTGGGGAGCAGATACAGAAATTGGGAAATTGTATTCATCACCAGAAAGAAAGGAACTAGATATGATATTTCAGTTTGAGCAAATGCAATCAGACCAAATTGAGAATAAACAAAAATGGGATTTAAAAGATTTGGATTTTGTGTATTTAAAAAATACTTTTGCAAAATGGCAATATGAAATGGAAGGAAAAGGCTGGAATAGTCTTTTTTGGAATAATCATGACCTCCCTAGAATTGTTTCAAGATGGGGAAATGATAAACAATATAGAGTGGAATCTGCAAAAATGTTAGCAACAGTATTACATGGCATGAAGGGAACACCTTATATTTATCAAGGGGAAGAGATTGGTATGACAAATTACCCATTTTCAGATATAAAAGATTTTGCTGATATAGAAGCAATCAATATGTATTATGAAAGAAAACAAAAAGGATATTCAGAAAAAGAAATTATGAAATCACTTTGCGCAAAAGCTAGAGATAACGCCAGAACACCTATGCAGTGGGATAATAGCCATGCGGCAGGATTTACACAATCAGAACCTTGGTATGCTGTCAATACGAATTATAATGAAATCAATGCCAATAAAGCATTAGAAAATGAAAATTCTATATTTTATTATTATCAAAAATTGATAGCATTGCGAAAACAGTATCAAATATTGGTTGATGGTACATTTGAATTGCTTTGCCCAGAAGATGAACAGATTTTTGCATACACTAGAACATGGAACAATCAAAAATGGTTGATAGTATGTAATTTCTATGAAAAGCCTGCCGAATTTGAGTATACTGGTAAATATAAAGTGATATTATCAAATTATGAACAGCAAAAAGTAATATCTCTTGAAAAAATAAAATTGCGTCCTTATGAGGCAATAATATGTGAAATGATATAAAGTAAATGAAATAAAAGAACTTCATTATCTATATAGAAATGAGGTTCTTTTAATATATATAATAAGTTACATTTTAGTAACTATGTAATAAAAATGTGCGTACTTTTTTATTATATTTTTTTGTATTATCATATCATTAAACAAATACAAAAAATAGATATGATATAGGAGGAATGATATTATGACAAATAATATAGAAAACATATTAAACAATGCAGAGGCAAATAAAACAAAACTTCAATTTGGTACAATTAAAACATATGATTTTGGTGATATAAAATTAAAAGCATATTTAACAAATGATGTTTTAAGTGATGTATGTTATATCATTGAAAAGGGGAACAATGCAGTAATGATAGAAGGTACAGCATTTCATGATAATGTAAATGAATTTGCAAATTATATAAATAACTCAGAAAAAAATATTGCAGGTGCATTTATGGCATATCACCCTAATGGTTATGATAAATTTCAAACAGATGTTTATGCTACACAAAATGCAGTAGATAATTGGCAAAAGGGAGGTAATATACATTCATTGGTAGATGGTTTTGTTGTAACATTTGGAGATACCATTGCAACAGAAATGCCTCAAAATGCAATAATAATCACTGCTGGACAAACTATAACATTAGGTGGAATAGAATTTCGTATGATAGAAGCGGGAGATGATGCTTATAGTATTGAAATACCCGAAATCAACTGTGTTTATCGTCATATGATGGGGTCGAAATGTCACAATATATTAATATCATTACAACATATTGATGCTATGATAACAGAAATGAAACAATATAAACAAAAAAATTATGCATTGATATTGACTAGTCACTATCAACCAGAAGCGCAATCAGCAGTGAATGAAAAAATAAACTATTTGGAAACTGTAAAACAAATTGCATTGCAGTCAAAAAATGCAGGGGAATTTAAAATAAATGTAAAACAAAAATTTGCTGATTATGCAGGAGAAAATTATATTGATATGACAGCAGCATTTTTATTTTAATCATTATAATATATACACAAATTAAAAAAATACCATTTAAAAAATGTAATTGACATTGCTTTTTTATTTCTGTATAATAAAAAAATAATATGAAATAAAAAATAGACATTTTTAGCCGCACCGCTAAAATACTGGGTTTTTAGCAATTTGTGTATTTATTTTTGTAGCTTGTTATATAAAAAAATATTTTCAGCCGCAAAACTGCTTGAAAACCCTTGTGTGCAGCGGGGTGCAGCGCATAGTGTTTGCAAACACCAAACCCCGACAGGGGACGGAAACTTATTTTTGCTTTTTTTCATTCCATCAACGTAATATTTGTTTGCAAACACCAAACCCCGACAGGGGACGGAAACTTGGCTGTTGCTTGCTATCAGTTTGAGCAAGTCGTGTTTGCAAACACCAAACCCCGACAGGGGACGGAAACCGCTGTTGTCATATCCGAGGTTATAGTTTCCACAGTGTTTGCAAACACCAAACCCCGACAGGGGACGGAAACTTTCTACCTGCCACAACATCTGTACAGAGGAATCCGTTTGCAAACACCAAACCCCGCTAGGGGACGGAATACTTTATCAGCACAAAAAAAAAGACAGAATATTCTGTCTTTTTTATTTCACTATATTATAAAAAATGCTATATTATATGGTTAAAAATTAGTCATTACTTTTTATAATGGTATCCATATTTTTTTTGATATTTTGATATTGTACTGGAATTTCATCGATAGTAAGAGAACGAACATTTGCCTCTGTACCATCATTTACAGACTGCTCATAATACCAACACTTGAATTCTAAAAGTTCCAGTGTTTGCTCCATATCCTGTATTTGTTTTTGAACAGCATTTTTACGAGAACGAAATAATTCAAGTCGTTCTGAAAGAGAGTCATCTCCTTTTCCTACCATATCAATAAATGTTCTAATTTCTTTAATAGATAATCCCGATTTTTTTAAACATTCAATCACTTTCAGCCATTCATAGTCTTTATCGGTAAACATACGAATACCCCCCTTAGAGCGTTCTACAAAAGGAAGCAAACCTTCTTTATCATAATAACGAAGTGTAGACGCAGGAATATGTAATATTTTTGCCATTTCACCAACTGTATACAACATAATAAATCTCCTTAAAATATTTAAAATTGTTGTTGACTTAAAGTATACTTTAAGTAGTATGATAATGATAAACTGATTATAAAATATTTCAATATTAAAGTCAATGAACCATATCATTGAGGAGGTTATTTCATATGAGTAAAGTATTAGTAGCGTATTTTAGTGCAAGTGGCATGACAGCAAAAGTGGCAAAAACATTAGCAAATGAAATAGGAGCAACATTGTTTGAAATTGTGCCAGAAGTCCCCTATACAAATGCAGATTTGAATTGGCAAGACAGTAAAAGCAGAAGCTCTATAGAAATGAGTGATAAAAATTGTCGTGTTGCCATTCATTCTGTTGTAGAAAATATGAATCAATATGATGTTGTATTTGTTGGTTTCCCAATATGGTGGTATAGAGAGCCATCTATTATTGACACATTTATAGAATCATATGATTTTAGTGGTAAAACAGTGATTCCTTTTGCAACATCTGGTGGTAGTGGTATGGGCGATATTACAAAAAATATGTATGATTTAGCACAAAATGCAAATGTTTTAGAAGGAAAAAGATTTTCTGTAAATGTATCAGCAAATGAAATTGCAATATGGGCATCAAAATGGTTATAAATTGTATAGTATACTATAAAAGTAAATAATGAATTTATCCATATTATCATTTTGATGATATATCAATAAAAACAGCAGTATATTTGTATACTACTGTTTTTATTTTTTTTTTAATAATATAGATTTATAAGTTGATTTTTTAGTATTGACAACATTTGTCTATTGCTGTATGATAGTACTGTAATAGTAATAATGTAATATCGTAACGTATTGCATAGGAGGTGTGGTTTATGTTATAACAATTTTATTTACATAATGTTGTTTATTTGTGTAGTTAATATGCAATTTGTCACAAGAAAGGAGTATTATTGTATGAAAAAGAAATGTATATTGTTTACAATGCTGTTTAGTTTATTATGCTGTACGAATATTTTTGCATATGATACAAATGACCCATTTTCTGCTGAAGTATATGATGTGGTATTGCAGGAAAGTGGAAATTTTGCAGTAAAGTATGGTAGTGAAATCAATACAGCAATAAAAATTTATGAAAAAGAAAACTGTATTATGGTTCCTCTCAAAATGGTTATAGATATAGAAAATCAAAAATATGCTGAAAAAAGACAGGCTATTTATGAAAAACAACAAACAGGAGCAAAATTGATATTAGATGGAAAAGAAATTATATTTTTTGATGAAAAAAGAGATGTTATAATTGATGGACAGAAAAGAGGACTTTACAAAATACCAGACATCAAAGAGCAAGACATTTATGTTTCTGCGGAAGACTTATATATATTATTAAATATATATACTCCTAATCAATCCCATAAATTCCGTTGGGAGCCAGGTAGTGAACAAGCAGGCTGGTTTTTTAAAGGAGATGACGGCGCACATATTAGAAATATAAAAGCAGAACAGAAAAAAGAATATCAATTTTCGGTAGAAAATCAAGTAATATTATTACAAGACAAAAATGAAAAAGGTATATCACTTTATGAAAAAAATGGTCATATTATGATAGCATGGAAAGATGTTGGCTATTTTGCAGAGCCTAAAATATTGTTAGAATCTGTTTGGCAAAAACAAAACAGTCAATTATTTGTAAAAACATGGGACGGTATTGCACAAGATGCTGTATTTCAAAAAGATAGTAATATTATGTTGCTAAATGGTGTTGTCGTAGAAATGGAAGAAAAAGCGGAAATTAAAAATGACCGTTTATATATTCCTATTATGGCACTATTTCAAATGCTGAATATACCAGAAAATGATATACAAGAAAAAGAAAAAAGTATATCTGTATTGTATTAAATCATTCAAAAGGAGTGTTATTGTATGAAAAAGAAAAATATTTTAATGGTTTTGATATGTTGTTTGTTATATTGTGTAACAGCATTTGCAGCTAATATGACAATGGAAGATTTTATTGGTGTGGATAGTGCAGACAAAATTACTATGGTTTATGTGGAATGTGGTAACTATGGTATAGAATTTCCTATTGTAGAACAAAACGAAATACAAGAGATGTATCAAGCGCTTATGGATATGCCTATTGAGCAATCTATGCCAAAATCTGATTATTTTAAAATGAATCAACATACTAATTTAAATGATAATATTCATTCTAAAAGAAGTTTTTATGATGTTAAAATATATATGGACCAAAGAGGAAAAGGATTGATAGTTGACAAACAATTCACTGTTTCGGTTGATAAAATATATCATGATGATTGGGTATTTGCCTCTGGAAGTCGTGACATAGGGAAAGAAAATGAATTTTACAAATATATCACTGAAAAAGCAAAAACAAAACAGAAATATTTTTTTGAATTAGAAAAATCTGACATGTATCAAAATCATGTATTTGTGGAGAATGAAAAACTCTCTTATGAATGGGGAAAACCTTATTTCAATAAAAATAATCAGTTAATGGTACCTTTTAAAGAATTAAAAACTGCTTTAGGCGTACCATCAAGCACTTATAATACAAAAGAGCAAACCGTTACAATAAGAAAAAATGACCCTGTAGCATTATATGGAGAAGTAATAGATGATGTGGTTTATGTGCCTGTTAGAACATTTGCAGAAATGCTCAAATATCATATTTATTGGGATAATGATTTAAAAACGGTACTGATTACAGAAAGTGATAATATAGAATTGTGGAACAGAAGAAATATTTATGCCCCTCAAAGTCGTATTGTAACAGAAGAATATACATTAAATTTACCAGAAAACATTAGCCATGAAGTATCTCGTTATGATGACACAATCTATTTTTGCGATTATAAAAATGATGTGACATTAGGTCATATTAAAAAATATGTCAATACTGATGAAGGATTTGATTTTAAAAAAGAGTATGAAAATAAACAGCTAGGCTCTATTACAGACAATTTTTTAAGCATTATGGGAATACGACTTCATGACAAAGAAAACAAATTACAAATGACTGGTGGTGATTCTAATTATGCTGATTTTGATATGTGGATAGGCTCAGAAGAAGGTACTAGTACAGACTATTATTTTTTTGTAAATGGAAATAATATATATGTTATCGCTTTTGACGAAAAGCTTATTGGTGATGTGGAACAAGAAAAAATTGTTTCTACATTTGAATATCGCTAAAAAAAGTAAAAACATTGCAATTTAATATAAAAATTTATAATATAAAATGGATACAAAAGTAATCCCCTGCCTATTTATTTGGACAGGGGAAATATTACAAAATGAAAAAAATATATTAACAAAAAAGTATATACAAACAAATTAAAATATAAAACTATATAGTCAGTCATTGTTAAAATATTGAAGTTTAAAATCATGATAGTATTCCAAAAAATGTAATGTTTTTAACAACTGACAATCATTAAAACTTGCAATTAAATTTTTTAATTCCATATCATAAAATGTTGTATCTTTGTTGTATTGATGTACAACAAGAGAATCTTCTAATAAATCATCTAGTGTCACATCTAATGCATTAGCAATTTCAGAAAGTTTATTGATATTAAATTTATTTTTACCATGTTCTAAATTAGAAATATTACTTTGAGAAGCATTTATACATTTCGCTAATTCTTTTTGAGAAATCTTTTTTTGTTTTCTAAAAAAATTTACTTTTTTTCCAAGTTTAACAGCATCATACATAATAAACAAACCTTTCAAATAAATTCTAATAATGATTTATATATAAATTTCTTTTCCTGTGGTTTTAAATGAGAAAGATTTTTAAAAATTTCATTTTGTAATAAAATATTACTGCTTTTATTATAAATATTATACTGCTGAAAACTGATATGAAAAAAATTTGCTAAGTCAACTGCAATTTCTACAGAAGGTATTGCAATTCCCCTTTCTATTTTACCTAAATAAGATTCATGTATACTTAATTGTTCAGCAACATCAATCAATTTAAAACTTGTATTTTTTCTAAGCACTCTAATTGTTTTTCCAAATTCTATATAATTAAATATAAATACTCCGCCTTTCGTAAAAATATAAACAATATTTATGGCTATTATATTTACAAAATTAGATAATTATAATATTATTAGATATAAATAAAAGAATTATAAATATATTTAATAAATTGGTGATAAATATGAAAGACACAACTGCAAATTTTAAAATAAATAACGGAGTATTGACAAAATATACAGGAAAGGCAGAAAATTTAATATTGCCTGATACCATTACAAAAATTGAAAAAGGAGTATTTCATTGCTGCGAAAATATTAAAACAATAGAATTTCCAAAATATTTAGTTTGTATTGCAGAACAAGCATTTTATGGGTGTGAAAATATAAGAGAAGTGGTATTTCCTCAAAATCTGGAATATATTGGAGAGTGTGCGTTTGGATATTGCTCTATGCTTAAAAATGCTGTTTTTTCGGAAAATATAAGTCATATCGGAAAAGAGGCATTTTTATTTTGTACTTCATTAAAAGAAGTAAAATTAAAAGGTATTATGACTCATTTGGAAGATAGTACATTTGAGGGTTGTTGTATGTTAGAAACAATTGAAATACCAGATAATATATTATCAATTGGTGTAGATGTTTTTGCTGGTTGTGATGATTTGAAAACAGTTTATTGTAAAAAGGGTTCTATTACAGATTATTATATGCAATTTGCACTACATGATAAAGTAACAGTGAAATATACAGGAATATCTAAAAATCCGATTTCTCTAAAACAATTTTTAAAATAAATAGAATTGCTTTTTATAGTATTTTAAATAGAATTCGCAGTTGTTTTTCTTGACGTATGTTAATAAATTTTATATAATAATGTATTGTATATGAAGTTTATAGAAAGATAAGGAGAATGTAGCATGAATTTAACAACATTTTTATTAGATGTCAGTACGCCAATTATACCATCTGGGGGTGGTACACAAGCGGCTGCACCTGTTGCAGATGCCGCATCACAAGCCGCACAGCAGCAAGCAGCAGGAGGATTTCCAAGTAATCCTTTTATGGTGATTATAATGTATTGTGTCATTATATTCGCAGTAATGTATTTCTTTTCTGTTCGTCCAACAAGAAAAAGAGAACAAAAATTAGAAGAAATGAGAAACGCTATTTCTGTTGGTGATACAGTAGTGTTAAATAGTGGATTATTCGGTAAAGTTGCAGATATTACAGCAGAGTGTTTTGTAATTGAATTTGGCACAAATAAAGGTGTCAAAATACCAGTGTTAAAACAGGAAGTGTTTGGCAAAAGAGAACCAAATCTCTCTAATAAAGAAATTGAACAGCCCAAAGAAGAAAAAGAAAAAAAAGGTTTTCTTGGATTGGGCAAGAAAAAAGAAGAATCTGAGCAATAATAAAAAGCCCCTTGGGGCTTTTTATTATTGTAATTATTGTTTAATTAAAGTTTTTTGCACCACCATCTGCATAAAATTCAGTATATAATTTTATAAAGCTAGCTCTTTCTAAACCACTTCTAGATTTTCCAGTAACATATATATTACTTTTAATAGAATATGTTCTATAAGAATCTAATGCTTGTACATTATTATCTGGTTCTTCTAAAAGTTCATGAGTATCTGAAACAACATACACTCTGTCATAGCTAACGAATCTTTTTTGATTGTTTTCTGTTGTTGTTTTGGCTTTAAGACCATGCAATCCAACAAATTTTCCAATCATAAGAACATTTGCGCTCTCATGATAATCTTGATAACTTGCTTTGCTTTGGATTTGGTTTTCATTATTATTGCTACAAGAACGTTCTTTTAATGCTGTTTCCCATAATTTATCTACTTTTTCATTATTTTCTTCAATCTTTTGAAAGATTGCATCTAATTCTTCATCTGTATTTGTTTCAATAACAAGTTGATGAGTATCTTCGTTTAATTTCATAACGATTTCTTGTTCTGTTTTGTCTGCTGCAAATACATTAAAAGTAAATGAATTGGCAAATAATAAAGTTGTTGACAAAATGCCTATAAAAATTTTCTTCTTCATAAATAATTTCACCTTGACCTTTCTTAATTAAAATATACTTGACTATTTCTTATATTATATTATATTATATTATAAATGGTCAAGTATTTATTGTCGATTTATGAAGTTTTATAAGAAAGGAGTCATTATGAAAAATACAAAGAAATATAAAATTATTATATTGCTTTCTTATTTTATTTCCGTTTTTGTTTGGAATATTTTCCGCTTTTTGTTACAGTTGATACAATATGCTGTTTTTAAATTGTCGGGAAATTACATAGATATTTTTAATATAAATCATGCTTCTGTTGCAGTTGCAATGATAGCAGTTTCTATTATTATTTATTGTGTGATATCAATATGGGAATGTGAAAAGAAATGAAAGAATAATAAAAAGAAAATATTGAAATAAATTTTAAAGGGGGAGTTTTTCACAAATGAAAAAATTCCCCCTTTATTTATATAATTTATTATTTTGTTAAAACATTGAGAATGTTGCTGTTAAATTAACAATATAATTGCGTTCGCAAAAATTAAAGTTCTTTGTCCAATTTTCTAGGAGGAAAGTTGACAGGTGTGGACAGCGTACACAGATAAAATAATATTGTTTTAAATCCTTTTAGCTTTTTCACTAAAACTTTATAATATATTTTTTTAAATATTGTTTTGTTAAGACTTTAAGGGCGTTGCCATTATAATCCTACCCGCTTTCCCCTAAAAGCGAGGCAAAAACTTTATATTATGCATTCGGGATTATTCTATTATTTATTAGCTTAATGGAATATATCCACTTTGTTTTATAAGTTCTTGTCCTGTTTGTGATGTCAGATACTGCACAAGTTTTTGTTCAGGAGATTCTGTATAACTATTTGCTCTTACAACAGCATAATAATTTGTCATAATAGGATAAATACCCTTTGCAATATTTCGTTTTGTGGGATAGATACCATCAATAGAAAGCATTTTAATATTATAATCATAAAGCATAGTATTTGCATAATAGTAAGTATCATATCCTATAGCATATTCTCCACCATCATAATTGCTAATTACTTTTTCCAATTCATAATTTTCATTTATTCTAATTTGCTGAGGGGGAGACATCATGCTTCCCTGTGATAATACAAGAGAGTGAAACAAATATTGCAGTAAAGAATTTTCAGGTTTTTGATATGCAATAATATCTTTTTCTTCTCTTGTAAAGTTTTCCCAGCTTGTTACTTGTCCAGAATAAATATTTTGAATATCTTCTAAATATAAATTTTGTATGCTATTTTTTTTATTTACTAAAAATACAATTGCCTCATTTGAAATCGGTATAAAATCTAATGATGCACCATATTGCTGTTGCATTTCCTCTGAAGGAGCAGGGGATAATACAATATCACATTCTCTGGAAAGTAAAGTGTTAAAAATTTCATCTATAGTGTAATAATGTAATACTGTTCCGCTATCATCCGTATTTTTTGAAAAAGCAGAAATAATATTTTCTCCTAATGGCGCAGTAACAGCAGTCACACCAATATTAGGGAATGGACTATCAAAAAAATCTGTTGTAGAATATTGTGTCCAATTTGTTTCAGATGTTGTTTGTTGTGTTTGTTCTGTCTGTTGTTCTGTTTCATCTGCTTGTTGCTCTGTTTCAGTAGCTTCTTTTTCGCTTACAACACGAACGTAAACAGCAGTGGAAATCATACTTCCAAACAATATAATAAATAAAAAAGACATAAATATTTTTGTAGACTTTTTCATGAAATACTCCTTTTATTAAAAATTTGCATATTTTGAAAAATCAAATAGCTTGCTTTCATAAACAAGATTCATAGTATTATCTTCTTCTGTGGGTTGCAAAGGCACAGTGATTTTTCCACTGCTATCTAATGTAAAATCAGTACTATCCAAATAACTTAATTGTTGTTCTGTTAATCCATCTATACTATCAGGCAGCAGTAAATCACGAACAGACATTTGTTCTCCTGTAGGCATATGTATCAATATATTTCTTTGATTAAATAGTTTTTGATTATTTACAATAGCATTACTTGATATAAATACTTTTAAAAATGGTCCTAATGCTTTAAACGATACCACTTTAATAGAAATCTCATCTGCTTTAGAAACATAGTTTAATACAGGAGTGGTATCTGCATATAATCTTTGTGTAATGTTTAATTGTTCATTTACTAAGTCTGTCATATCTTGATTTTTGTAATTTCTAACAGCAATAAATAAAGTATCTTCACATTCTTCTACTGTAATACTATCATCTTGCTCTACTAAAAAAGTATCTGTTGTATCAATAAATTGCTTTGTAAGTAAATTTGTAATATCCATAATATCCTCTATTTCGTTAGGAGAAAAAGAAAGATATGGTAATAAAACAGATAAATTGAGTTCAATACTGTTTTCATTGATACAATAAGGATTTTGCTCATTTAATGTTAATACAAAATGAGGTGCTGTGTTGGTATCAACACCGCTATCATAATATAATGAAAAATCGCTTTCAGATAAATTGTGAAAAGAACGTTTTAATATATCAAAATGTTCTGTACTTTGCAATAATATTTTATTTTGAATTTGTTTTTGTAAAGCTGTTATATATGATTTATCTTCTGTAAATAATTCATTTAATTGTGCTTCTTTTTTTTCTTTTACATTATAAAATTTTGAAATATAATAAGTATTGTTTTCAACATTATATAATTCTACTTCTTCATTTGTATTTTTGTTTATAATACTAGGTGTTGCAGTAAGCTGTATACTGGCATAGTGACCAATAAAACATAAATTACCTTCTATAGTGATATGATTTTGCAAATCACTTGTCTGTAATGCTGTCTGTTGTTGTAATGCTGTAAAATCAATATCATATAATACGGCATCGCCAAATTCTGAGCTCAAATTCTCTATAAAATTGTTTAAATCACTTTCATAGGCATTTTTTAAATTTTTTGCTTTAGGTAAGTGTTCTGTTACAGTGACATCATTTACTGTAAATTCCAAAGGAGAGGCATATGATGTCATAGTATTTTTGATTGTTCTTGTAGAGGGAACATATATCCATGAAACACATTCCGCTTTTGTAGTAGTATTTTTTGATGAAACAGTAATGGTATTTTGTTCATCAAAAAGAGAAACGATATTTTGACACCCACAGCAAAAACAGACAGACAATGTCATAATAGAAAGAAATATTTTTTTGAGCATATATGAACTCCTTTCCGAATCATCATTCCATATTAAGAGTATAGCTTTTTTGCTAAAAAGTCAATTCATAGTATAACATTTTATATAGACAATATCAAAAAAATCGTTTAAAATGTAAAAAATATAATGAAATATGAAGGAGGACAAAATGAGCTGGGAAGAAATTTTTAAAGCATTTTTGTTTGGTGTAATAGAAGGTATTACAGAATGGCTGCCTATCAGTAGCACAGGACATATGATATTGTTTCAAGAATTTGTGACATTAAAAATGTCAGCAGAATTTATGGAAATGTTTTTTGTTGTGATACAATTAGGAGCGATATTAGCTGTTGTATTATTATATTGGAATAAGCTTTTTCCATTTTCATTTAAAAAGGGAGTACAAATAAAAATACCTATATTGCAAATGTGGTTTAAAATTATATTTGCTTGTATACCAGCAGCGGTTATAGGTATATTGTTTGATGACCAATTAAATGCATGGTTTTATAATTATCAAACAGTATCTATTATGTTAATACTATTTGGTATATTATTTTTAGTAATAGAAAATATGAATTATGGTAAAAAGCCTCAAATTACAAAACTTTCACAAATTACATATCAAACTGCTTTTTTAATAGGATTGTTTCAGTTAATTGCTGCTGTATTTCCAGGTACTTCTCGTTCTGGAGCTACAATTATAGGAGGTTTGTTAATTGGTATGTCACGTACAGTAGCAGCAGAATTTACATTCTTTTTGGCTGTACCTGTTATGTTTGGAGCAAGTTTGTTAAAATTGATTAAATTTGGTGTGGCATTTGAACATGATGAAGTGATTGTGCTTTTGGTAGGTATGGTAGTAGCGTTTGTAGTTTCTATTATTGCCATTAAATTTTTAATGGGTTATATTAAGAAAAATAATTTTAAACCTTTTGGATGGTATAGAATTGTTTTGGGAATATTGGTTTTGCTTTATTTTGGTGTACAAACATTTTTGAGATTTCTGTCTGCATAGTAAATAATGATAAAAAAGCGAACGCAAAAAGTTAAAGTTTTTTTCAAAAAAGTTTGCAGGTACGGACAGAGTCCACAAATAAAATAATATTGTTTCGTTAAAACCTTGAGAGCGTTGGTCTACGCTTCGCTCCGGTCGGTGCAGAACAAACGTCCACTGGACGTTTTGCACCTCAAACTCTCACCCACTTTTTGAAAAAAGCGGGGCAAAAACTTTATATTATGCGTTCAGAATTATTTCGTTATTTTTATAATCACAAACGGTATAGAATTTTAAATCCCCCTTATATTATGAGGGGGATTTTTTTGTATAAAAATGAGCATCTAATATTTTTTCAGCAATTCTTTTTTGAGTATTGGAGTGTATTACCAATTCCAACACAACAATAATATTTTGTATGGTTTCATTTTCATATTTATGATATTCTGACGATGTTTGCATAATGTCAGTATGATTACATTCTAATGCCATAGCAATATTTTTTTCATTTTGCTGTTGCAAAGCAACAAAATCGCTATAAATCATTTCTAAAATAGTAGAATTAGTATTTTTATTCAGTTCATCTGTTACTGGTTTTAAAAGCCTACCAATATCCGATATAGATAATATGGATTTTAAATGGTAAATCATAATTAAAAGCATAACATGATTTTTAGTATATTTCTTTTTTTGAGGAGGCGGAAAAATTTTTGCTTTTGCATAGTTGTTTATCATTGTTTTGGTCAGTATTTTATCTTGTTTATTTCTTTTGCAATCTGATAAAGCACTTTCTATAAATGTAGTCACTTGGTCCATATATAAATCTATATTGGGTATAGACTGTATTGGCACAATATAATTGCCTTCTAATTGTTTTAAAATTTGTTCTATTGCTTTTTTTTGTTTTTCCATAATATTCACCTTATATTCTTTGATAATATCGTAAAAAAATAATGAAGTAACTACATTATATAGTATTATAAATTATGTATCAATAAAAAATATAAATTTTTGTTGTAAAAATAATGAAAAAAGAGTATAATATCAATATAATAATATATAGTTTTAAAAACTATGTAGTATAGTTTTGATATTTAAATAATCATAAAATATAAAAAATCATAATATGGTTAGGAGATGTATGTTATGGAAAATGAAAAAAATAAAAAATTTCAAATTAAAGAACCAATAAATGCAATCACACATTTTTTAGGATTTTTAATGTCTATTCCAATATTGATAACATTAACAATGAAAGCATATAAAAATGCTTCTTTGTTATCTGTATTTGCATTTTTGATATTTGGCATATCGTTGTTGCTTTTATATGGTGCAAGTACAATATATCATACATTAAACATTTCTCAAAAAGGTACTGCTTTGTTAAGGCGCATTGACCATATGATGATATTTGTATTGATTGCTGGAACATATACACCTGTTTGTTTGATTCCATTAAGAGGAAAATGGGGCTGGACACTTTTTATAGCAGTATGGGGGTTTGCTTTTGGTGGTATATTGTTAAAAATATTTTGGCTAAATGCACCAAGATGGTTTTCAACATTGTTATATGTGGTTATGGGTTGGTTAGTATTAATTGCATTTGTGCCTTTAGAGCAAGCAATTCCTATTGGAGGCATTGTATTGCTTGCTTCTGGAGGTATTGTATATACTGTTGGTGCACTGATATATGCCGTGAAATGGTCAAAACTAAAATTAAAATATTTTGGTTTTCATGAAATATTCCATTTGTTTGTAATGGGAGGAAGTGCTTTACACGTTTTGTTTATGTTTCAATATGTATTGTAAAAAATATTTTTATATATTTGTAAAGTAGGAAATTTATAATATAATTTCCTGCTTTTTTTTGTAAAAAATAAAATAGTATTGACAAATAAAACTACATACTGTAGAATAAAAATAGAACTATATAGTGTAGAATAAAGTGAGGTGCAATATTATGCAAAAAATATCAGAAGCAGAAATGGAAATTATGAAAATTGTATGGCATTATGAAAACCCATTAACAAGCAAACAAATTATGTCTTTTATACCCAACAATACATGGAAAACAACAACAGTATTGACATTGCTTTCCAGACTGATTGAAAAGGGGTTTTTAAAAGCTGAAAGAAAAGGAAGAAATTATTTATATAGCTATGTGATTTCAAACAAAGAATATAAAAAAATGTGTTCTAAAAAATTTATAAATGAATTTTATAAAGGTTCGTTTAAAAATTTTTTTGCTGCATTATATGATGATAATGAAATTAGTGAAGAAGATTTGAAAGAATTAAGAGAAATGTTAAATAAAAAGCAGTAAGTATTCATTTTTAAAAAACGAAAATAATAAATAAGGAGAGGGTATTTATGACAAATTTATTTTATTTAACAATATTCGGAAGTATATTAACAATATTACTTATAACATTTAAAAATATACTCATAAAAAAATATGGTGGTGTTTGGTATTATTATATATGGATATTGGTATTGATATGTTATTGTATACCCTATAAGTTTGATATAGGGGATTGGTTTCGTACTACAAAATTTCAACAAGAATATATAAATTTTTCAAATAATGATATAACATCGCATAATATGACTATAAATGCAGAGCAAAATAATCAATATACTGATAGCAATATAAATGAAAATACTAAAATGGCTATGCAACAATATCATGTTTCAGCAAAACAAATAATACTAGTTATATATTTTATAGGCTTTGTATCATTTTTGTTATACTATTGTATTCGTTATATTATATTTATAAAAAATTTGAAAAATACAGCAAAAGACATTACAAATGAATTATATTTAAAATACTTTTATGACATTCGTTCAGAAATGGGCATCATTGAAAATGTTGCATTAAAACAAAGTGATATTGTGCATTCTCCTATATTTGTAGGTATATTCAAACCTATTATAATATTGCCCAATACCAATATTGATATAACAGATTTTAATATGATAATAAAACATGAGCTTATGCATTGTAAAAGAGGCGACATGATTTATAGATTTGCTGCAATAACAGTACATATCATGCATTGGTTTAATCCCATATCTTATTTAATGTTATGTAATATTAATGCTGCTTGTGAGTATTGTTGTGATGAAATGGTAACAAAAAATATGAGTGAAGACAATAAAATAAAATATGGCAATATGCTTTTAAATCAAATAGAATGTCATACAAAAAATAATTTTTATACTGCAACATGGGCACAAAATAATAAAAATATATTAAAAACAAGAATTTCCATTATTAAAAGTGACAAAAAATATAAAAGGGTATCCATTACATTACTTTTTTTATGCAGTACTGTAATCTATTCTAATTTTTTTCATTTTTACAAAATTAATGCTAATGTAAATAATCAAACAGATGGCATTGTAAATAATGTTTATGAATCACAGCAATATGATAACGAACAAGAAAAATTACATACAATATATCAAAATTTTGCCCAAACACTAACAGAACATCAATTAAAACATATTTATAAATTTCAAGAAGATATAATATATAACAAAAATAACAACATAGCAATACAAACAAGACCATTAACAGATGCAGAAATGCGAAGAATTGCAGAATTAACAAAACAATATATACAAAACGATTTGCGTCCTCAAAATACAATTAATACAGAAATTGAAACACAACAATTTTATGTTGATTTTAATAATAGAATGTTTCACTATCCAGAAAGAGAATTAACAGATGAGGAAATATTACAGCTTGTGGAATGGAATTTTGCAATAGAATATGCAAATTCTTTACAATATGATACAAATACTAATATTGACAACATCACAGAACAGCAGGCAATACAAACAGCAAAACAGTATATTGAAAAATTATTTGATGCAGATGTACAAAATTTGAAAATATATTCTAATTATTATCATAACAGTACTATACAGCCTGATGGTTGGTTTATTAGACTATATCCAGAAGGAGATATGCCATATGCACTTAATTGGAATTATGCTGTATGGATTTATGAAAAACAACAAAAACAGTATATAACAGTATCTCGTTCCAGCCAAAATTATAAAAATGAAATCATAAATGAAAATAATATGGATTCTATAGTAAATGATGAAAACTGGATAAATGAAGCAAGGGCGATTGTAGCACAAAAATTAGGCAAAACACACATACAACATGCTTCTATTATAAATATAGCAAATGATAATGAAAAATTTAAAAAACAAAATACTGTAGATGTAAAAGTAATTATGAATGATGGGCGTGATTATATAGTATCGTTATATTATCCATATAAAGCATTAAAAGCAATAACAATGCCTATTACGGTGCAATAAATTTTTAGCTGCTGATAGTTTTTGATTTTCAGCAGCTTTTTATAATGGATATGATATTATTTTGCTTTTCTTAAACGATTGATTTCATATGTGTGTGATATTAATGTAGTATTAACAGAATCATTTTTTAATTTGATAGATACAATATCTTCTGACATAGTATTCATTTGTGATTTCATATCAGTCATTGTTGTTTCTAAATTATCCATTCTGTTTTCTAGTTTAATCATTCTTGTTTCTAAATTATTGACTCTTTGTTTTACTTCTTGTACTTCTGTATACACATTGTCTATTTTTTCATTTAATATTTTTGCAACGTCCATAACAACATCAATAATTTGTTTTGTTTCTTCAGTCATGAGAATCTCCACCTTACAATATTATTACCATTATGCCATATAACAAAACAGTTTGTAAATGATAGCATATTTAAGTAATGATACTATAAATAAAGTAATGCTTTATCAAAAGATATTTAAAATTTTAAAAAATATATTGCTTTTTTTACAAATTTAT
This sequence comes from Lachnospiraceae bacterium 46-61, assembly GCA_041223565.1. Lineage (GTDB taxonomy): Bacteria > Bacillota > Clostridia > Lachnospirales > Anaerotignaceae > Coprocola. Next base: position 92,466 of record JBCLQL010000004.1, on the reverse strand, counting down.
GATATAAATTTATTCATAATGATATAAGGAATGGAAAGAAAATCAAGCAGTTTATCATTTTGTTAGCCGCTGCAAATATAAAATGATTGCTGTGTTATAATATTCCTTTTTTAATATCAAATGAAATGATATGAATATGTAGTATCTATCATAACGGTATCCCCGTTGTAGTATTAATGTGTATTAGCAAATTGGAGCGACAATACAAAGCAGCCCTTTATCTCTAACGGGAGATGGAGGGCTTATATTTTACAATATACTAATAAGCTGTGTTTATGATATAGGCAGTATGGGGAATATCTTATCAATTTATAAAAAATGAGGAGGAGTCAAAAAATGAACAGTCGTTATGATTTCAAAGAAATTGAAAAAAAATGGCGTGAAACTTGGGAAAAAAATCCTATAAACAAAGAAGATGATGAAAAACCTAGATTTTACTGTTTGGATATGTTTCCTTATCCTTCCGGTACAGGGCTTCATGTAGGACATTGGAGAGGATATGTATTAAGTGACGTAGTAAGTCGTTATAAAGTATTGCAGGGATACCAAGTGTTGCACCCAATGGGCTGGGACGCTTTTGGATTGCCAGCAGAAAACTTTGCAATTAAAAATAACATACATCCTCGTATTTCTACAGCAGATAATATTGAAAATGTAAAAAGACAACTTCACGAAATTAGTGCTATTTATGACTGGGACAGAGAAGTTAATACAACAGACCCTTCTTATTATAAATGGACACAATGGATATTTGTGCAGATGTTTAAAAAAGGACTTGCCTATGAAAAAGAAATGCCTTTAAACTGGTGTCCAAGCTGTAAATGCGTTTTAGCAAATGAAGAAGCTACAAATGGTGTTTGTGAACGTTGTGGAACAGTTGTTACAAAAAAGAATTTAAGACAATGGATGTTAAAAATTACAGCATATGCTGATAGATTGTTAGAAGATTTATCAAAATTAGACTGGTCATCAAAAGTGAAAAAAATGCAGTCTGACTGGATAGGTAAAAGCTATGGTGCAGAAGTTTCATTTAAAGTAAAAGATAGTGATAAAGAAATTATAGTATATACCACAAGACCTGATACATTATATGGTGCTACATTTATGGTACTTTCACCAGAATATAAAGATGTTAAAGAATTGACAACACCAGAACAAAAAGATGCTATGGAAAAATATTGTTTTGAAGCATCTACAAAATCATCTGTTGACCGTATTACAAATAAAGAAAAAACAGGTGTATTTACAGGAAGTTATGGAATCAATCCATTAAATGGTGCATTGATACCAATATGGGTATCTGATTATGTATTGGCTGATTATGGTACTGGAGCAATTATGTGTGTACCTGCTCATGATGAACGTGACTTTGAATTTGCTAAAAAATTCGATTTACCTATTATACAAGTTATATTAAAAGAAGGCGAAAAGGAACAAGAATTACAAGAGGCATATACTGGCGATGGTATTATGATAAATTCTGGTGACTGGAATGGCATGAAAGCATTTGATGCAAAAGAAAAAGCACCTCATTATTTGGAAGAAAAAGGACTCGGCAAAAAAACAATTAACTATAAATTGCGTGACTGGGTATTTTCAAGACAAAGATATTGGGGAGAGCCTATTCCTATTGTACATTGTCCTCATTGTGGTGCGGTTGCTGTACCAGAAGACCAGCTCCCTATTGAACTTCCTGAAGTGGAATCTTATAAACCAACAGATACAGGAGAATCTCCATTAGCGCATATTGATGAATGGGTAAATACTACTTGTCCACAATGTGGTGGTCCAGCAAAAAGAGAAACCAATACAATGCCTCAATGGGCAGGTTCTTCATGGTATTTCCTGCGTTATGTAGATAACCACAATGATAAAGAATTAGCAAGCAAAGAGGCACTCAAAAAATGGATGCCTGTTGATTTGTATGTTGGTGGTATTGAACACGCTGTATTACATTTATTATATGCAAGATTTTATACAAAATTTTTATATGATATTGGTGCAGTAGATTTTGATGAGCCATTTACAAGATTGTTTAATCAAGGTATGATTACTAAAAATGGTGCAAAAATGAGTAAATCAGTAGGAAATGTAGTTTCTCCTGATGATTTGGTAGAAAAATATGGTTGTGACTCATTGAGAATGTATGAACTTTTTGTTGGTCCTCCAGAATTAGATTCTGATTGGGACGATAGTGGTATTGATGGCGTATTCCGTTATTTAAATAAAGTTTGGAAATTGGTTGCAACATATAAAGATAATACCATAGCAGAAACAAAAGATATGACATTTATTAGAAACAAATTGATATATGAAATTACAAGCCGTTTGGAAGCATTAACAATGAATACTGTTGTGAGCGGTTTTATGGAATATACCAATAAAATGGTTGATATTGCGAAAAAAGAAAATGGTATTGATAAAACAACATTAGAAACACTTGTTATATTGCTTGCACCATTTACACCACATATTGCAGAAGAATTGTGGCAAGAAATGGGACATACAACATCTGTGTTTGCAGAAAAATGGCCTGTTTGTGATGAAACAAAATTAAAAACAGATACAATTGAAATTGCTTTGCAAGTGAATGGTAAATTTAGAGAAAATTTAGTGGTTGGAGCAGAAGATAGTAAAGAAACTGTTTTGACAAAAGCAAAAGAAGTGTTAGCGTCTAGATTGGAAGGAAAAACAGTTGTAAAAGAGATTTATGTTCCAGCTAAAATTGTAAATATTGTTGTAAAATAACGATACGATTCCGAACACGAAAGTTAAAGTTCTTTGTCAAACTTTCTTTTAAGAAAGTTTGTAGGTGTGGACAACGTCCACAAATAAAATAATATTGTTTTGTTAAGACATTGAGAGCTCTGCTCTCAAACTCTCGTCCGCTTTTGAAAAAGCAGGGCAAAGCTTTAAAGGAAAACTTCGTTTTGCTAATGATTATGAACGCAAATATTAAAATTTGTAAGAATGAACGATGTCCACAAATAAAATAATATTGTTTTGTTAAGACATTGAAAGCTCTGCTCTCAAGCTCTCGCCCGCTTTTGAAAAAGTGAAGCAAAACTTTAAAGGAAAACTTCGTTTTCCTTTTTCCTAATGATTATGAACGCAAATATTAAAGTTTGTAAGAATGAACAATGTTCACAAATAAAATAATATTATTTTGTTAAGAGTTTGAGAACTCTGCTCTCAAACTCTCGCTCGCTTTTGAAAAAGCGGGGCAAAACTTTAAAAGGAAAACTTCGTTTTCCTAATGATTATGAATGCAAATATTAAAATTAGCCGGTATGATAACATACCGGCTTTTGTTATATTGATAATTGTATTATGGTGATGTGAGTGAAAAACATTGGGGAGTGAAAAACAATGTTTTTTTGTTATAAATAAAGGAGAGAGTACATAATATAAAAGGGAATTATCTTTTTTGAATAGTGTTTTTACTTCTTGCAGAACAGTTATTATTTTTTGGAGGTACATTACAGCCACAGTTGTCATTGCAACCACAGTTATCATTGCAACCGCAATTATCATTTACATTACCACTGGAAGCACAATTACCCAATCCACGACAATGTGTTACATTTGTTTTTGGAGCAAATATTTCCATAGGGAATTCTAATTTATCAAAGAAATCGCAAGGGTCTGGGTTAGATACACAACGTATTTCGTCTGGTATGCAATTTCCTGATGTGTGTACCAAAAGGTTTGTGGTACGGAACATTCTAATAATAGAGAACAAACCTAATGTTACATTTACTGCAATAGGTGCACCATAAGAAGAATCTTCCATTGCTCTAGGGCTTGGGTCACCGCAATTACATGGATAATTGCAACCGCAGTTATTAGCATATTTCAATTCAGCAAGTAATCCTACTCCTGTACCTTCTACACTAACAAATGGTCCCGCTGCTGCTTCATCAAAGCATTGGTATAAATCAGATGCAACGGTTACTTCTGTTTCGGAAGAACCTGTTGCGCCACCAAATAATGTGACTTTTTGATTATATGAATTCGTACCCTCTATTGTACCAATACATACACTTTCGCAATTTCTAAAATCTAATGTATATAAAAATGTGTATTTTACTTCTACGTCCCAGCAGCTAGAACGGAAAGGATTTTTCTTTTTGCTTATAATGTCAATTTTTGATAATGTTGTATTTTTGATAGATACACTCACTGCATTACATGGTGGTACAATCACGTCACCCTCACAAAACATATCTGTACCATTTGAAATGCCTCTTGCTGCTCTTGCTGGACCGATTATAGCAGGAGAAAGGCATTTTTGAAATCTTAATTGGTCAAATATCTTTTGTGCAATGATACATTCTTCATTGCTACATGAATTTCTGCATTCTGCACTTAAACCAACTTTATTATTTTCAAAATCAAATGCTCCCATAATAAAAGCCTCCTTTAAAAATTGTTTTTGTTTGATTCTTTTATATCATATGTATATTATAAAAATGGGTGCTATTTCTGAGTTGTCCTTTTTTCAATTTTATATAAAAAAAGACTTGTACAAACAATGACAAGCAGTATTTTTAGTAATAAAAGTATATTATATTGGTATATTGTATATATTTTGATAATATCATACATAATGTGATAATTAGTATGACACCATATTGAAATACCAGAAATCAAACAATATAAAAAAACACTCCTTATTTATTAAATAAGGAGTGTTTTATAAAATCAATATTTAATATCCTAACTCTTCTCCCACAATAATGACTTTTACACGATTTGCGGGTCTGCTTGTGCGAGTAATTAACACTTCTGAACAAATACAGTCCAAAGAAGTACAATTATGACATTTTCCACTTGTTTTACAAGGTGTTTTAATATCAAAACGTCCAGCATTGATAGGAGCAGCTGTAAATCTTGCTCTGGATATTGCTGCATCTAAATTTTGTTCTATTTTGTTGATACCACAAATAAATATAACATTTTTAGGTCCAAAACAAATAGCAGCCAAACGATTACCTGTGCCATCAATATTAACCAGTATACCATCCTCTGAAAGTGCATTTGTACTTGTAATAAAATAATCTGCTGTTAAACATTTTTTTAATATTTCTGTTGTTTCTTCTGGGCTTTTTGCTAAATCTCTGTCATAAACAGTGTAGTTTTTTTCATGAATTGCTTTTGTCAATCCCATATCTCTTATTGTCATAGAGCCACCCCAACCTATAGAACTGCCTTCTGGAATCAACTCTATTGCTTTTTGTAATGCCTCTTGTGCTGTTGTGCAGTAGTATGCTTCAAAATGTCTTTTTTCCAAATTAGATACTACTGTTTTACCTAATAAAGCATTTCTTTTTTCTATTATTTCGTTTGCCATAATATGAAAACTCCTTTCAATGTTTATAAAAATTGGTAATATGATTGATATTACATACCATATTTTGGAATAATAAATCTACAATAGCAATCGCTGCCATAGCCTCTACTACTACAACTGCACGAGGCACAATAATAGGGTCATGACGTCCTTTAATATTGATATTGATATTTTCACCATTTTTTGTAACAGTTTGTTGTGTTTGGTATATAGATGGTGTTGGTTTGAATGCTAAACGGAATACAATAGGAGAGCCATCACTCATACCACCCAATATCCCTCCAGAATGATTTGTCTTTTTTTGTATGTTGCCATTTTCATCTATATAAAAGGCATCATTATTTTGAGAACCTTTTAATTTTGAAACAGAAAACCCTTCTCCAAATTCCAAACCTTTCACTGCACCAATAGAAAACAGTGCTTGACCTAGTACAGCAGGTAATTTATAAAAAACAGTTTCGCCAATACCCACAGGCATATGAGAAATCACACATTCTATTACACCGCCAGCAGAATCTTGCTCTTGCATACATTGTTTTAAATAATTTTCTGCTTGTTCTGCGGCAACCATATCAGGCATATAAAGCTTATTTTGTGATATGGCATTTCTATCAAAACGATTTTCAGAAATAGTAATATTACCTATTGATGTTGTATAAGCAAATAAATCTATATTCAAATGATGTAATATTTTTTTTGCAATCGCACCAGCAGCAACACGACAAAGTGTTTCCCGCCCCGAAGAACGTCCGCCACCTCTATAATCATGTATACCATATTTTTTATCAAAAGTATAGTCAGCGTGTCCTGGGCGATAATATTGAGCAATTTCGTTGTAATCTGTGCTGTGATGGTCTTGGTTATATACTATCATGGATATTGGTGTGCCTGTTGTTTTTCCTTCAAATACACCAGAGAGAATATGTACTTCATCACTTTCATTTCTTTTTGTGCCATAAGGATTAGAACCAGGTTTTCTTTTATCCAATTCTTTTTGAATATATTCCTCTGTAATGGAAATACCCGCAGGACAGCCGTCTACTACAACACCTAGTGCTTTACCATGAGATTCTCCCCAAGTAGAAACGGTAAATAATTTGCCAAATATAGAGCCAGACAATTTTACTTCACCTCTTTCTATAACAATATATCCATTTTAGCATAAAAATGTTATTTTTAATAGATTTTTTTTTAAAAGAACAATTTTTATTGTGTTACAATAAAATTATATAATAAATATTAAAAAAACTCTTGCATTTGATAATTTATTGTGTTATAGCGAATGCAAATAATAAAAATTCGTTCTTAGTTTTGTAGTAGAAGGCTACTCACCTTTAAACCACCCTCAACAAAAAATGAAATTGTGTAGTGAAAGACAATAAAGGCAATAGATAATGTGTACCTTTTATAAATATTGAATTATCAATCTGTATCATTCCAAGTGGGTGGCACAAATTTTTTTATTTAATAATATAAGAGGAATTTGTATGTATACAAATAAAAAATTAAAGCCTAATGTTAGAATATTTGAGTTTTTGGGCGGAACTGGTGATGGTAAGACAGAAAGTGCTACTGTTCCTGCAGCAGCAAAAGCAAGAAAAATTTTATTGAAATGTGTTTGAAAAACAAATTCAACATTAAAGTAACGATTATATATTTATATAACAGACCCAAATAATGATGATAAAATTACAGTTTGTGTTACTCTTTCTGAAAATATATTAACAAGAACACTTTTTACAGAGATAATTGTAAAGTCGTGGGCGAAAATTATTAAGGATTCAGTAAAAAGTGCCGCGTATTATATGGACTATGATAAAAATGTGTTTACAAAAAAATTATTGGAAGAAATGAACAAAAAGAATAATGTTAAAGCTGTTTTTTCGTTTCTTTCAGAAGAGAAAAAAAATAAATTTGCCAATGAAATTGCAGGAAAATTTTCTGATTCTGGATTACACAAAAACAATTATTTAATTTATAATACTGTAAAAAATTCTTTGCCAGAAACAGAAACAAAGGTATCATCCAAAAAATTCCTAGCAGGAATTCAGTTTGAGGTAGAAAGACAGCTTGATATAGCACCAAGTCAGTTTAAAAATGATTTATGGGAAATATGGGAATGTATCAATGATGAGCTAAAAAAAATATTTTTAGAATATTTTGATGAAGAGGCAGTATCGAAGGATGGCTATTATTACAAAGATATTGATTTGAATAATCCAGATGAAACTTTTATTAATGCAATGTTTACATCAAATAATATTCAATGTGATGAGCGTCTTTCACTTGAAGTTATATGATATTAAAATATTTGATTTATGTTACAATAAGTAGTAAAATTTTATTTATGTTATAATGCTATGTAAAATATATATAAAAAGGGATTGAAAACATGAACACAATAAAAGAGAAACTATTTAAAAATAATCCTACCAGAATGATTGTTTTTGGGTTTTTGGTAGTGATAGCAATGGGAACAATATTACTTTGTTTTCCTATTTCTAGTCAAAATGGACAAAGCATAAATGTATTAGACGCGTTATTCACAGCAACATCTGCCACTTGTGTGACAGGGCTTGTTGTAGTAAACACTATGGAACAATGGACAGTTTTTGGAAAAACCGTTATATTTTGTTTAATACAAATAGGTGGTTTAGGATTTATGACATTTATTGTATTAGGCTCTCTGGCTTTGCACAAAAAAATTACATTATCAGACAGGCTTTTAATTAAAGAGTCTTACAATCAAAATAATATTGTAGGTATGGTAAAATATATTCAAAAAATAATATTTGGTACACTTCTCATAGAGGGTATTGGTGCTATATTTTTAGCAATCGCTTTTGTTCCTATATTTGGATTGAAAAAAGGTATATTATATGGCATATTCCATGCTGTTTCTGCTTTTTGTAATGCAGGGTTTGATATCATTAGTTTAGAAAGTTTTATACCCTATGTAGATAATACACTTATCAATATTACAATATTTATACTTGTGATATTAGGTGGATTGGGGTTTATGGTGTGGCTGGATACTATAAAAGTATTCAAATTAAAATGGACAAAAAAATGGTCATATAGAGCTGCAATAAAAAGATTATCATTACACAGTAAAATAGTATATATTTCTACATTTTTACTTTTAGCATTTGGTATGTTGATATTTTTTGTATGGGAGAGTACAAATCCCTATACTATGGGACATTTATCATTAAAAGGGAAATTATTAGCTTCTGCCATGCAATCTGTTACAGTGAGAACAGCAGGATTTAATAGCATTGACCAAGGCAGTATGACAGAAGTTTCAAAATTTGTATCTATATTATTGATGTTTGTAGGGGCTTCTCCAGGAGGAACAGCAGGTGGTATTAAAACAGTAACATTAAGTGTATTATGGATTGCTGTACTTTCAGTCGTACGAGGCAGTAAACAGACTCATGTATTTAAAAGAAATATTTCTTTTTCTACATTACAAAAAGCATTAGCAGTATTTTTTATCAGTTTAACAATGGTATTATTGATGACATTATTGTTAAGTTATACAGAAAGAAATATGGCAATAGAACATAATTTTATGGACATATTATTTGAAACAACATCTGCATTGGGTACAACAGGCATTACAACAGGCATTACACCATATTTATCAAAAGTAGGACGTATTATTATTATCATAGCTATGTTTATGGGAAGAATTGGTCCAATTAGTATTGTAATTGCATTAACAAAAAAACAAAATCAAAATAAATATCAATTACAATATGCAGAAGAACAAATTATTGTGGGATAAAAGAAAGAGAGGATATCAAAATGATAAACAAAAAACAGTTTGCTGTATTGGGTTTGGGACGTTTTGGAAGAAGTGTTGCAAAAACATTATCAGAAAACGGTGCAGAAGTACTTGCAGTTGACAATGATATGGAATTAGTACAAGATATATCAGAATATGTTACACACGCTGTTATTGCCGATATTACAGATGAAACAGATTTGCGAAATTTGGGTCTAGGTAACTTTGATGTTGTCATTATTGCAACAGGTAGCCATTTAGAATCTAGTGTACTTGCTGTACTTCTTGCTAAAGAAATGGGTGTACCATATGTCATTGCAAAAGCACTAGATGAAAATCACAAAAAGATATTAGAAAAAATTGGTGTAGACAGAGTGATATTACCAGAAAGAGAAATGGGCGTACATATTGCAAATAAATTGCTTTATGGTAATTTTTTTGAATTGACAGAAATTTCTGATGATGTCAGCATTGCTGAAGTCATACCAAAACAAGAATGGTTAAATAAAAGTATTATAGAATCAGATATTCGTGCAAAATATGATTTAAATATTATTGCTATACGACAACATCAAGATATTATTGCTTCTCCTAAACCAAGCTATGTCATTCAACAAAATGATATACTGATTGTATTAGGCGAAAATGTTAATATACAAAAGTTTTTAAATAAAAAAGGGTGAAAGTATTGATTGAAAGTGTTCAAAATAAATTAGTAAAAAAAATAAAATCATTGCAGCAGCGTAAAAATAGAGAAAAAGAAGGATTATTTGTTGTAGAAGGTGTACGTTTTGTGAACGAAATACCACAAAGTAGTAATATACTTTATATAGCTGTTTCTCATACATTTCAGAAAATGAATGATATATCTGTATATGAAAAAAGAAGTCAAGTTTTTGTATTTTCTGATACTGTATTTGATACCATTTGTGATACACAACATACACAAGGTATTATTGCTATTTGTAAAAAAAATACTATTGCGTTATCAGAATATGTATTAAATGAAAAAGGATTTTATATATTGGCAGAAAATATACAAGACCCCGGAAATTTAGGTACAATGATACGCACAGCAGATGCCTGCAATGCAGATGCCGTATTTTTGTCAAAGGGTTGTGTAGATTTGTATAATGCCAAAGTGTTGCGTTCTACAATGGGTTCATTGTTTCATTTGCCTATATTTCAAAATGTAGATTTTATAGAATATATACATCATATGAAACAAAAAAATATTATGCTATTTGCTGCACATTTAAAAGCACAAAAATATTATTATAACACTGATTTTCATAAAGGATGTGCTTTGGTAATAGGAAATGAAGGAAAAGGTATTACAAATGAAATAGCTCAAAAATGTCATGAATTTGTTAAAATTCCTATGGTGGGAAAAGCAGAATCTTTAAATGCTTCTGTTGCAGCAGGTGTATTGATGTATGAAGTGGTAAGGCAAAGAATGACAGAAATTTAAAAGAATAAAAAAATAAAAAAACAAGGAGCAATTCCATGAAAGTAATGAAAAAAATAGCATTTTGTATATTCATAGCAACAGCATATTTGTATTGGCAGAATAATGGTATTATGATAACAAAATATCAGTATCAAAACAGCAAAATACCGAAATCATTTTGTGGTTATCGCATATTACAAATATCGGATTTACAAAATAAAATATTTGGAAAACATCATAAAAAATTAGTTTCTATCATACAAAAGCAATGTCCAGATTGTATTGTCATAACAGGAGATTTGCTTGATAGAAACCGCACAAATGTATCATCTGCCATAGAATTGATTCGTCAAATTGTAAATATTGCGCCTGTTTATTATGTTTCAGGAAATCATGAACATCAGTCAGGAAAGTATCAAGATTTGATAGCATTATTAGAGCAATGTGGTGTATTTGTGTTAGAAAACAATAAACAAATCATTACAAAACAAAAAGAAAGTATTGCTATATTGGGTATAAAAGATAAGTCAGTCAATTCAAATTATCAAAAAGCATTGTCTGTACTAACCAAAATGGAAAAAGAGTCTATTCAAATATTGCTTTCTCATAGACCAGAACTGCTTGATATATATAGTCAATATGATATTGATTTAGTATTAACAGGACATGCCCATGGTGGACAGATAAGAATACCTTTTGTAGGAGGAATATTTGCACCACATCAAGGATTTTTCCCAAAATATACAAATGGTGTTCATACAAAAAATAATACCACAATGATAATTAGTAGAGGACTTGGAAATAGTACATTTCCATTTCGTATCAATAATCGTATAGAGTTGCTTGTAATAAAGCTTATGGACAAAGCATAAAAAGTAGTACAATGTAAAATAAATATTCACTTTAGGCATTTGCTATTATGCAACGTAGGTATTAGACATTTAAAATGATATTGCTGTATAATATAAATATAAAGGAGGATATCGTTGTGAAAATAGATAATAAACAAGAATTTGATAAACAGAATATATTTGGCTTAGGAAAAGAAAATACAGCATTTGCACAATATTTTATAGGAAATTCCTATTTGAATCCTTTAACTATTGTTGGAGAAACACCGGTATTTCTTGCCAATATCACATTCGAACCTGGTTGTCGAAATAATTGGCATATTCATCATGCAAAAAGTGGAGGTGGTCAACTGCTTATTTGTACAGCAGGAAGTGGATGGTATCAGGAAGAAGGAAAACAAGCAATCAGTTTAGCACCAGGAATGGTGATTACAATACCAGCAGAAGTAAAGCATTGGCATGGTGCAAAAGCAGATAGTTGGTTTTCCCATATTGCAGTAGAAGTTCCAGGCGAAAATACAAGTAATGAATGGTGTGAGCCAGTGGATGATGAAACATATAGAAATTTGTAATAAATAACAAAAATCACCAACTTTTTAAGTTGGTGATTTTATAATGCATATTTATAGTATACGTGAAAGCCCTTTATTTTTCTGCTTTCCGTATTTCATTAAATTATTACCCATTACTTCAGAAACATCAAGAATAGTGACAAAAGAAGGACTTTGCGTTTTAATATCTACCTGTTCTATTACAGTACGCAATTCGGTTACTTCTACACGAGTTAACACAACATATAATATACCTTTTTTACCACTAAACATACCTTCTCCTTCCATTATTGTGACGGTTCTCCCCAGACATTTTAATATTGCCTGTGATACTTCTTGTTCATGTTGTGTTACAATCAAAGCAGCTTTTACTTGATTAGAGCCTTCTACAACAGTGTCAATGAGTTTTGATGCAACAAAGTATGCTACAAGAGAATACATTGCTCTATCAAATCCAAATATAAATGTAGCTACTGTAAATATAAAAAGATTACAAATCAAAACAAATTGTCCCACAGACATATCTGTTTTTTTACTAATCAATATTGCAGCCATTTCTGTGCCGTCCATACAAGCACCATATCTTATTACAAGCCCTACACCGATACCCAACAACACACCCCCAAACAATGTTGCAAGCAATGTATCATGTGTAATTCTTTCAAGATTTCCTGCTATCATCAATCCAATAGAAAGTGCTATCATGGCATATAAATAACCTATAGCAAAACGTTTTCCCATTTGTTTTAATGAAACAAACATAAAAGGTAAATTTAATATTACCACAATGACATTAAGAGGAATATTTGTTAAATAACTAAACATAATAGAAATGCCTGTAATGCCTCCGTCAATAATATGATTGGGTATTAAAAATACTTCCAATCCAATAGAAACAAGTAATATTCCTATTGTAATCATAATGTACCTTGCTGCAAATGTTCTGATGGTATGTAACATCATATCATTCTCCTTTCTACATTGTATATATTTGTCAGTTTTATGTATAAGCTGATACTATTATTTTACTATATTTTGTACTGAAATAACATACAATTAATATTGTAAAATTGTTTCAAAAGTAGTAAAATGATACTAATGATTATAATATGTTTTATAATGGTGTTGTTTTGAAAAGCAAAAAAAATTTATCACAACATTTAAAATAATATTTGGAGGAAAGGAAAAGTATGTTACAGGTTAATGCTATAGACTTATATGCACTGCATAAAAATAATACAAAAACAAATTTGACAAATACTACTTCTTTTTCAGATACAATGAAAAGTACAGGCTCTCAATCATTAGATGATATATTTCAAAGAGCCGCACAAAAATATGATGTCCCTGTGAGTTTATTAAAAGCAATAGGCAAAGCGGAATCCAATTTTAATGCAAATGCAGTTTCTTGTGCTGGTGCGCAGGGTGTTATGCAACTTATGCCTGCTACTGCAAAATCATTAGGTGTTACAGATTCTTTTGATGCAGAACAAAATATTATGGGCGGTGCAAAATATATCAAACAAATGTTAGACCGTTATGATGGCAATGTTAAGCTTGCTTTAGCCGCATATAATGCTGGTAGTGGCAATGTTGAAAAATATGGAGGAATCCCTCCTTTTAAAGAAACACAAAATTATGTAAAAAAAGTTATGTCTTATGCTGGTGAAACATTAACAGCAGGCAGTTACACACCGAATATATCTAATAAAATAACAAATAATAATACGTCATTGCAAAATCAAATAGAGCAGTCTATATTGAATTTTGAAGAACTCACACAAGACGATTATCTCCTTTTTGTGGAATCTTTAAAAAATGATATGACTTCCTCATTGTTAAGCTCTATTATGAATACAGATTATAATCATGATGATAAAGATACTTTATTTAACCAAAGTGCTATGTTCCAAAATTACAATTATATGTTAAATAATGGTGCATTGTATCAAGACATTTCTGCATTAAAAAGTCAAAATGTAAATGGTTCATTAACAAGCCAAAATGCAAATTTGTTAGGAAAACGTTTTCAAACAATGTATGATGTAGAGTAATATTGTAATAAAGAAGTAAAAAAAGGACTTTTTATAAATATAAAAAGTCCTTTTTTTGTTGTAATGATATTTGCTATGATTTTACAATTTTGTTTTTATCATTTTTAACAGTTGTATAACAAGCAATGAAGCAAATGATAAACCATATATTGTAAACAACATCATACCATTGATAGGTACTACCACAAAAAACGCTCTAAAAGGTGGGAATAATATTGCAATATTTAAAAGTACAAAACCAATCAAAAATGCTCCCCACAAATACCAATTATCAAACATTCTTTTTGTAAACAACACCATTTCTTTTGATTTACAGCTAAAACCATGAAACAAACGACATAAACAAAGTGTTGCAAACGCCATAGTACTAGCAAGTCCTCTGCTGCCTTGTTCCATGCCTATATAATATGATGTCATAGTGAATACTGCAATAATTGCTCCTTGTAATACTACATCTATTAAAAAATCTTTTGTCATAATAGGTGTGTGTATAGAGCGAGGTTTTTCATTCATTACTTTATTGGTATGAGGTTCTACACCTAATGCAATTGCTGGCAAGCTATCTGTAAGCAAATTGATAAATAAAAGGTGTACTGGTGCAAAAGGTACAGCTAATCCCATAAATGAGGCATATAATACTGCTAATATACCTGCTGTATTTCCTGAAAGCAAAAATTGTATCGCATTTTTAATATTTTGATATAAATTTCTGCCGTTTTCCACTGCTTTCACTATTGTAGCAAAATTATCATCTGTCAGTACCATAGCAGAGGCATCTTTTGCCACTTCAGAGCCTGTAATACCCATAGCAACGCCAATATCAGACTGTTTTAACGCTGGCGCATCATTTACGCCATCACCTGTCATAGCGACAATATTACCTTTTTTCTGCCATGCCTTTACAATTCTAATTTTATGTTCTGGAGAAACCCTTGCATAAACAGAAACTTGTTCTACAAAATCTTCCAGTTGTTTGTCTGTCATATTATCAATTTCTGTACCATCGACAGCTTTTTTATTTTCTGTTAATATGCCTATTTGTTTTGCAATAGCAGATGCGGTGACTTTGTGGTCCCCTGTAATCATAACAGGACGAATACCTGCTTTCATACATTCTTCTACCGCTTTTTTAGATTCTTCTCTTGGGGGGTCTATCATAGCAATCAACCCTACAAAAGTATAATTTTGTTCTTTTTCTAATTGAAGTTGTTGTAGTTCTTTGTATGCAAATGCAAGTACTCTTAAACCATTTTCAGAAAATGTTTTATTTGCATATATTACTTTTTGTTTTTGCTGTTGTGTAAAAGGTAATATTTCTCCATTTTGTTCTATAGATACCACTCTATCTAATAAAACATCCACTGCTCCTTTTGTTATCATAATATATTTTCCATCAATATTATGAACGGTAGACATTAATTTTCTATCTGAATCAAAAGGAATTTCAAGAAGTCTTTTATATTTTTGTTTTATATTTTCATCATTTACAGTATGCTTTTGGGCAAATTGTATCAATGCTACTTCTGTAGGATCCCCCAATTCCTGCCCATTACTGATTACAGCATCGTTACATAATACACTCATAATAAGCAATTTTTTATCCATATATTTTGTAATATCTATATTTTCACCATCTGTCATAGTGTTATTGACACAATATTTTTGCACTGTCATTTTATTTTGTGTTAATGTACCTGTTTTGTCAGAACAAATAACAGAAACACTTCCCAATCCTTCTACTGCTGGCAATTTTCTTACAATAGCATTTTCTTTAGCCATTTTTTGTGTTCCTAATGAAAGTACAATTGTTACAATAGAACTTAATGCCTCTGGTATTGCCGCAACTGCAAGTGCTACAGCAAATAAAAAAGCATCTATTATTTCTCCACCTTTTGCAATATTTACAAAAAATAATATTGCACATACAATTATAATAATAATAGAAAGTCTTTTACCAAAGCTATCAAGATTTTTTTGTAAAGGTGTTTTATTTTGTTCTGTATTTTTTAAAAGCTGTGCAATTTTTCCAATTTCCGTATCCATGCCTATATTTGTTACAACATAGCTACCACGACCATATGTTAAAAAACTGCCCGAAAATAACATATTTTTTCTATCACCTATTGCAGCATTTTCAGGCAATTCCGTTATTTCCTTTTCTACACTCACAGATTCTCCTGTTAAAGAACTTTCATTCACTTTCATGCTAAAATTTTCTAATATTCTACCATCAGCACTCACAAAATCTCCTGCTTCTAAAAAAACAACATCTCCCACAGTAATTTCTTGAGAGGGTACTGTTATTTTTTGTCCATCTCTCAGCACTTTTACAGAGGGTGCTGAAAGTGCTTTTAAACTTTCAAGTGATTGTTCTGCTTTTATATGCTGTATGGTACCTAATATAGCATTGATTGTAATGACTACAAATATAACAATGGCACTTTCTGCATCTGATAAAAATAACGAAAGTATTCCAGCGACAATCAATATGATAACAAGAAAGTCTTTAAACTGTTCTAAAAACACTACAAATGTGCTTTTTCTTTTAGACTCCAGCAATGCATTTTTACCATATTTATGTAGCCTGTTTTGTGCCTGTTCATTTGAAAGCCCCTTTTCAGAACTTTCCACGTTCTCCAGTACTTTTTGTAATGGCATACTATAATATTTTTCCATAAACAATATTCCTCCTTTTGTAAATTGATTATTGGTACCCATAAAAAAAGACTTTTCATTATCATTCCAAAAATCATAAAAACGATTCTTAAAAATGATAATAAAAAGTCTTGTAACCATTTGTATTGGCATATAATAACAGACAAATTGCAGTATTTGTCGGGTATGTTGCTATTATATTAAAACTACTCCCTTTTTATTGCTTTTTTATGTGATATTGTATGTATCATATGATAAATATTTCATTTTGTCAATACAAAAAATATGATTTCACGAAAATCAATTTTTAATTTATTTTGAAGTAAAAATTCTCCATATTATGAATAAAATTGTTACATTATAATTGTATTCAAATATAATAAAGTTTTTACATGGCTTTTTTCAAAAAGCAAGTGAGAAGGTGAAGTGAAATCTCGCAGTTTTGTATGTTTCCAGAGTATTTTTGGAAGTTCTAAAAAATAAAATTTTTTTAAAATTGATTTCCGTGATATGATTTAAGCTTTTTTTGAAATTGTACTGCTTTTTGTTGTATGATATTGTTGTACAGACTGTAATTTCATATTTAGATGAACAGATTTGTTTAAACTATTTTCAAAATCATTCCAGCCAGCTAAATATTTTTGTAATGTGGTATCATTGTCTTTATAAGCATTTATAGAAGTATTTTCTGTATTTTTTTCAAAAAAGGAATCCCAATAAGAGACACTATTTTTACAGCGATATGTGCCATTTGTATATTGTGATTTTGCTATTTGTGAACCATATTTTGCACCTTCTGTAAGTGCCTGTATTACATTACCATTTTTTTGATATTGTTGTATTGTTTTGTTGTATACATTCCATATCATCGTTCTGTTGAGTGCTGCAAACCCTATTTGTGCATCTGCAACATTACCTTTATATCGTTTTTCGCTCAACTGTTTATCCATACGATTTAATAAATTTTCTTTAAAACCTTCCATTATTTTTTGTATTGTTTTAGCCATATTTTTACTAATACCGCCTTTGTTTTGCAATACATCTGTTTTCATAGTAAGCATTGCAAAATCAATACCAATACGTGATTCATCTGTTTGAAATACACTGAAATTGTTTTCCATATCATAAAGTGATGAAACATATTGTCCCAAATTTTCTAAATCATGTAATGTATAATCCGCATGATTATCTGTATTATTTTCTGTATATTGCTGCTGTTGTGTAGTATCTGTTTCACGCAAAACGGCTGCAACATAGGCATCATCGTCTAAAAGCCAGCTATCTTTTGTACCTTCTAATGATTTTAATGTATCATTATTTGTAATACTTTTGCGATATTCATTTATTTTTGATTCTACACCGTTTAATATAGATTGATGTATTTTTTCTCTTTCTCCCTCTACATCATTATTTTCTAAAAAAGAACCTACAATATTTGTATAGCCATCTGCAATTTCATTTACTGCATTTTGATATACTTCTTGTAATTTTTTTAATTGTTCTGTTTGTTGTTCGCCGCTTGTTGTATTTTTAATTTTATATTCTACAGCAGCATAACGAGATGCAATATAATTTACTTTTCTAGTAAAATCGTTTTCTTTTATACTGTTTGGATTTGCATTAGAATCAAATCCTATTCCTCTCATATCAAATGAAAGTGAAGACCAATCTATATCTTTTTGTATACCATTTGTTTGTAATTTTTTTTCAAATTCTTGCAATACTTCTTCACTAGGGTTGGGGTCTTGTAGTTTTACAGTAGCATTACCATTCATAACATCATAAATGTTAAATCTACCCTCCAAATTCCATTGGTGCAATATTGCATCTTTTTTAGTATAGTCATTGTCTGATGCCACAAGAGATTTTGTAAGTAAGTCGTTATTTTGTTGAATATCATATTTTATAGCCATTCTTCCCTGATTATAACTAAAATTGTTATTTTTACTTTGATATTGTTTTTGACTGTCTGCATAATTGAGTTGTGTCAAACGATATGTATAAGCATGGTTGTTTGACGATGATATAGCTGGTATATTGTTTAAATTCATACATTTCCCCTCCAAACATTGTATTCATAATGCATATATTACATACAAACTTTTTCCATATTAATACATTTATATTATACTGATACTATCGTCATATTGTTGTAAAAGTTAATAGCATTACAATATTTTTTGAATGTAGTATAGAAACAATAAAAAAATACCCCCTAAATATAAGAGAGTATTTTTTGTTTATTGATATTATTTTTAATTAGATTTCCTTTTTTTAGCAAGCAACACATAATATGCACTTGGTATTACGAACATTGTCAATACAGAAGACAACAGCATACCATAAACAATAGAAGTTGCCAAAGGTGCCCAAAGTAATCCGCCTGTAAGTGCCAACGGTATCAATGATATTACTGTTGTAATCATACCAATCATAATAGGGCGCAATCTTGTTTTACATGCCTCCACAATGGCATCAACTGGATTATCATATTCTTTTATCAATGCATTGATATAATCCAAAAGCACAATACCATTATTTACTACAACACCCATTAAACTGATTGCACCCAAAAGTGCCATAAATCCAATAGGATAATTTAACAATTTCAGCCCCCACAATATGCCTATAAATGAAAGAGGTATTGTTCCCATAATAATAAGAGGTTGGCGAATATCTCCAAATTCCAATACCAATATCAAATAAATCGCTACAACAGCAATCAATGTTGGTATCACAAGAGAGGAAAATGTATCTTTATTTTCTTCGCTTTCACCACCAAAAACAATGCTATATCCTTCTGGTATTTCATAATCCTGTAATGCTTGTTCACATTGTTTCATAACGGTTTGTGTATTATAACCATCTTCTACAAAAAGTCCTACTGTTAATGTTCTTTTTTCATCTCGTCTTACAATTTTATTCATAGAAGATTCTGTAACTATATTTGTAATTTGAGGTAAAGGTATATTTTCACCTGTAATTTGTGATGTTACATAAATGTCGTTTAATACTTCTCTTTTTGTTTTATTATTGTCTGGTATTTTAATATTGATAGGGTAGGGGTCTTCATCAATATCTTTTTGTTTGAGTTCTGACACCTGCAAGCCATTTACAGCCATTCTGACTGTAGAGGCAACATCATAATTAGAAACGCCTACAATATTTGATTTTTCTTCATTTACTTTTATTTTTAATTTATTAGAAGAATAACCATAATTATCTTCTGCATTTTTACCGCCTTCTACTTGATAAATTCTATTTTTAACATCATCGCCTATTTTTCTCAATACTTCTGTATCTGCTCCTGTTATTCTGATTTCAATAGGATATGTAACAGGTATACCAATTTCCAATTCTTTGGCATTTACTACAACACCAGGTATATTTTCATTTAATTCTTTTTCTATTCTATTGATTTCGGAAAGTTTACCATTTACCAAAAACTGCGCTTTTCCAGTGTCCAATTCATTTGGTGTAAATGTAACATAATATTTAGGATAGCCGTCACCTACCATAAAAGAATAATTTTGTATGGATTCATCTGCATCTAAATATGCTCCAATTTCTTCCATAACTTTTTTGCTATGTTCTATTGTACTACCATCTTGCACCATAACATTTAATGCATATTGGTCACGTTCTGCGGGAGGAAATATTTGTATACCCATAGAAGGAACTAATGTACCACTTAACACAAATATGCCAACAAAAACACATATCAATAATTTTGGTACTTTTAATGCTGCTTTTAACAATTTTTCATAAACAAATAATACACATTTTGCTATTTTTTCTACACGAAATATTGTTTTTAATTTTTGTTTCAATGCAATATTCTTTTGTTGACTTTTTGGCTGTAAAAGCCAATAACCTGTTGAGGGAACTAATGTTAATGATGTAACATAAGAACCCAATAATGCAACAGATACTAATATAGGCAATGATTTTACAAATTTGCCTGCGCTACCTTGCATCATAGCAAGAGGTAAAAATGATGCAACTGTTGTCAATGTAGATGTCAATATTGCTATATTCACTTCTTTGATACCCTTTATACATGCTTCTTTTTTGCTATATCCTTTTTCTAAATACACATTAATATTATCATTTGCTACAATGCCATTTGCTACAAGAAGACTAAGAGATATAATTAAAGAGGCAATAGAAACTTGATGTAATGGTATTTCTGTAAGCACCATATATATAAATACAATAGCAATGACAACAGGTATAGGCAATGATACTACAATAGCACTTCTGATACCCATAGTGATAAGCACTACCACAGCAACCAGTATCACAGCGGATAATAAATTACTTTGAAACAATGATATAGAAGATTTTACGAAATCGGCTTGGTCTGTCAATTTTACAATTTCCATATTGGCATAAAGCTGATATTGCTCAAATTCGTCTATTTTATTATACAATCTTTTTTGTATTGTGAGCATATTTTGAGCATCAGCATATTTTACACCTATAATTAATGCTTTTTGATTGTTTACTTCAGCAAAGGCATCTGCTTTTTGTTCTTTTTGCACCACATCAGCAACATTTTTTAAATACACAGGTGTGCCATTTTCTTTTGAAACCCCTACAATGGTATTTTTAATTTCGTCTACCGTTTCATATTCTCCCGAAATCTGTACTGGTATTTTTGTGCTTGCAATTTCTAAATTTCCTCCTGGAATATTAATATTTCTTGCTTTTAAAAATGTAGCAATATTTGTTGGTGTAATGCCATATTGCTGCAGTTTTACCATATCCAGACTAATTTCTATTTGTTGTCCAACTTCTCCAAATATATCAACTGCTTTTACACCATCATCTTCTTTTAAAACGTCTTTCAATTCATTTGCAACATTTTTTAAATCTTGATAGGTATAATCTTTTGATGTTAAGCCTAATAATATGCCATAACTGCTTGTAAAGTCTGTTTCTACTACAGGTTTTTGTGCATCAGAGGGAAGTTTTGACTCTACACTATCAATATCTTCTTTCATGTCGTCCCAAACTTTAGCAATAGCACTATCACTTAAATCTTTTAATGTTACTTTGATAACACCAACACTATCCATACAAAAGCTTTCTATTTTTTTAATTTCTGAAATATCACCAATTTCATTTTCAATAGGTTTGATAATCAATTTTTCAATATCCTCTGGGCTTGCTCCGCCATAAATACAGCGAATGGTAGCAATAGGGCTTGCTATACTAGGATTTTCTTGTCTTTCCATATTGCCATAAAGCAAAAATCCTGAAATCAATGTTACAATTGTAATAAGCATAACAATACTTTTATGCTCTACACTCCATTTTACCATTACTCTGTCATCTCCTCTATTTGTACTGTATCACCGTCATGCAATGTAAATTGTCCTTTTGTTACAATAACATCGCCACTTTGCAGCCCAGAATAAATTTGTATTTTATCTCCTGTAATTTCTCCTGTTGTCACAATTTTTTTAGAAACAGTATTATTTTCATTTAAAACAAATACTGTAGAACCTTCTGCAAAATGTATCACACTGTCAATAGGTACAAATATGGATTTAATATTATCCATAGCAATTTCGACACGACAGACCATGCCAGGTTTTAATTTTCCATCTGCATTATCTATTCTAATTTTAACAGGAAATGTTCTTGTAGTGGTATCAGCTAATGAATTGATTTCATCAACCACACCGGTTACTGTTTCATTTAATCCATAAATATATATTTCTGCTTGCTGTCCTTTTGTGATTTGGTTTACAGCTTCATCTGTTACACCGATTTCGGCATAAACATTGTTAATATCTCCTATGGCAACAATAGGATAACCTGCGCTGATTGTTTCTCCTTTTTCTGAAATTTTTTGAAGCACCACACCATTGATAGGACTTGTTAAAACAGTATCATCTAAATTGTTTTTTGCTGCGTCAAGCTGTGCCTCAGATGCTGCAATTTGTGCATTTGATGCGGAAACCTGCGCATCTGTCATGCTAATTTGTGCCTCTGCCGCATGAAGCTGTGATTGTGCAGATTTAATTTTGCTTTCTGCTATGGACTTTGCATCTAATGCTTGCTGATATGTATTTTGGTCTACTGTCAATTTTGCACTGATTTCATCAAATTGACTTTTTGATGCAATACCTTGTTCGTATAATGTTTTTACTCTGTCATAGCTTGTTTTTGTTAAATCATATTGCGCTTTTGCCTGTTCAATTTTTGCTGGTATTTCTGTATCTAATTGTAATTGAGCAGTTTCAATATCAATCGCTGCGGCATCTTTTTGCGCCGTTGCAGCATCTCTTTGTGCGACTGCGGCACTGGTTTGCGCTTGCGCTGCGCCTCTTTGTGCCTGTGCACCTTTTACTTGTATGTTATAATCTACTTTGTCTAATGTTGCAATGGTCTGCCCTGCGAATACACTTTCTCCCTCTGATACGGCAACATCATATAATACTCCAGGTATTTTAAAAGATGCTTTTACTGTTTGTGTAGGAACAATATTTCCGCTGACAGTCAGTACATTTCCATAGCCGTTTGCCTCTACTGTTTGTGTTGCTACTGTTCTTAATTCCGCTCTGCTACTTTGTTCTGCATTTGTTGTGCTACACCCTGTTAAAAATGCGGCTAACAGTATATATGTGATTACTTTTTTCATTTTGATTTCCTCCTTAATATATCATTTCGTTATGATTGCGTTTACAAAAATAAAAGTTTGCGGAGTTTGTTGCCAAGTTTCAATAAATTAAAAAAATATCATTATTTTATATTTACTAATTAAAAATGAATTTTTTGTATTTTAAAATATTTTTGATTGAATTCATTCAATATTATTTTAAAATATATGTCTGCATACTATCAGCAGACATATTTGTCATTTATTAAATTGAAAATGGTACTCTTGTTTCATACACAATAACTTTTTGAACATATCTGCAAGTTTATATTGATTTTGCATAAAATACTCACTCAATGTACAATCTTTTAAACTTTCATCTTTTTCTTTTTGCTTTCGGAACATTCTTTCAAAGCCATATACCAATATTTCTGCTGTTTGTTGGGGGTAGGGGCAATCAAATATTTTTTCGTCATTGCCTTCTTTTATAAATTCTACTAATTTAGTTATAATAATTTCTAATGTAATATATGTAATTCTATCCAACAAAAGAGATTGATTGATTTTTGCACTATCTTTAATGATATCATTTTTTTCAGATACATTATGCAGTACTTGACTCATAAGCAAATTGATTTTTTCTACTGCATTGCCTTTGCCTTCAAAAAATGTTTCTAACTGCAATTCTTCTGTAATCATTTGACTGTTTAAATAAGCGCATTTTATTAAAACATCTTCTTTTGAACTAAAGTAGTAATGAAATAATCCTGTTGCAATGTTCATTTTTTCTGTAATATCTTTTATAGAAGTTTTTTCATATCCTTTTTCTAAAAATAGCTGTAATGCTGTGTCCATAATTTCTTTTTGTTTTTCCCTCTTGCTGTTTCTCATAAAATGCTCTCTCCTTTGTTTGAATCCATTCAATTTGAACCAATTCAAATATAACACTTTTTGTATATTTTGTCAATCTATTTTGAAAGAAATATTATTGTGCAATATCCTGCGCATTTACTATAAAATAATGGCATTGTGAGCTATGATTTTGTGCAGTGGTGATAAGTATTTCATCATTATCATTTAATTCTATATAGTTTATATTTTCTTTTTCAAATGGTTGTTCAATAACAATACTATAATTATAAAATTTACCTTTATTTCCATCAAAAATGATAATGTCATTATTTTCTGTTCGTTTTGAAGCACCATTATAAAATATTGCGTAATTATCATTTACTGTATTATAATATGTCAAAGGTTTATGTAATATATCATAGTATTTCATATCCACTAAATTTTTGGAATCCATATTAAAAAATAATACTCTGTTATGCTGTGTACATAATACAATATGATTACCACAATTATGAATACTTTTTATTGTGTCTGTTGTGTCAGGAGTAAATTCTTCAGATAAATCCAAAAATTCTGCAATATCTATTACAATGCTGTCTTTTAAATTTCCATCCATATCATAAATATCTAGACTCCTTACAACATTATCTGTTCCATCATATTTTTGATGATAAATGACAATATCATTATGATAAAAGCAATAACGAGTTGCGATATCACCTACATTATTCTTTTCATCATATGTTGTTTTCAAAAATTCTTTTTGTTTTCCAGTAATATTGTCAAACAATGAAAAATGATAAATGTATCCATTTGCTGTACTTTCTGGATAAAATGTAACAATGGTATCATCTGTCCATTTATCGCTATAAGAAACAGGTGGATTACTATCCCACTGATATAATATTTCATTTGTATTTTTGTTTAAGTCAATTTTCATCATTTCTCCACCGTTGTGGGAAAGAAAACACATAAAAATATTGTCACCCATATCAATCATATTTTGTATGGAAGCATTTTCTAATTCACATATTTTTTGAGTATTTTGAGTATTTCTATCATAATAGCAAAAGTCATCAATAGTATAAGTATTATTTACAATTTGATTTACTTTTGTATAAAATATTTTGCTATCATTAAAATAACAAATATACTCTTTTTCTGTGTCATTTAAAAATACTGCATTTTGTTCGCCTATTACAATATTTTTTTGATAATTCGCCTGACAACCACAATATAACAATACTCCTGTTATCAATATTGCTATCATAATAATTATTTTTTTATAATTCAATTTTTTCTGCATAAATGTTCCTCCTATATTGTGCTATTATTATGTTTTATATTCATCATACTACAATAGTAGATATTTTTCAACAAATATTGTATGTCATGTGCATTTTATAAAATATAAATTATATTTTAAATGTGCAATAAAAAAGCAGATTGATATAAAAAAATATCAAACTGCTTTTTTATTTAATACTGAAATGTATAAATGTTATCACATATTTTTTGTTTGAAATGCAACAATTTTAAATAACGATTTTTTTGTTCTGTATCATTTGTATCATACTGCACATCTGAAACAGAAACAGATAATAATAGAGTATCATTATTTTTAAATATTTCAGTATAGGGGATAGAAAAGCTTTCTTTCATTTCATCATCCCAATATTCTAAATCAATATAGGCAAATGAAAAAATAAGCATATCCGTTTCAGCATCTAAAAATTGTATTACTGTATAGTTGTCATATTCATTTTCTAATATTTTATAATAATTATTTTGACATTCATCAGGTGCAATAAAGCCGATTCCTAATGTTTCATTTTCATATAATATACAACTGTTTTCGATAATATAAAGTGTGTTGGTGTCATTATTAAAATGAACATGATATCCAAGTTTTTCTGCAATGTGACGTACTGAGAATGGAATGATATCATTTTTATTAAAATTGATATTGTATTCTTTTGTATATTGTTTTTCTCCATTTATTATGACATTGATGTTTTGTTTTGCAAAAACTGGTACAGCAATGATAATTGACAGAATCACACTAATTAGTATACTTTTCATAGCATTCACCTTCCTAAATTTTTATCAGCTTCTAATTGAAGTAGCATAGTATGATATCCCATATATTTTCGTACCCAATTTTGTATTATATTATTATTATACCATTCAATATAAATAAAGGCGATAAAAAATATAAAAAGTATCCACATGAAATAGTGAATACTTTTTATAAGGGAAATATGTTGTAAAATAGTGAGTGAAATTACATTGAAAAAATTTTTAACATTTTGCAATACTTTCCAAAGTATTTACCAACAATTTCGCAATGATTTCAATATCAGCAATATTACAGCATTCATTTGGTGTATGAACATTTTCAAGTGTTGGACCAATAGAAATCATATCTAAATGACTATTTTTTTCTGCAAATGCACCACATTCCAAACCTGCATGAACTGGTTCAACTATCATATCTTTTCCAGTCAGTTTTTTATACTGTTCACATGCAATTTGTGTCAGTTTACTGTTAGGATTGACTGCCCAGCCTGGTATATGGCTATCACAATTAAAATCAAATTCAAAATGTTCTGCTAATGCATGACATATTGTAATAATTTGTGTTGCTTGATATACTACAGAACTTCTTTCAAATACAGTAAATTGAATACTATTTTCATCAATAGAAATTTCACCAATATTTGACGAACTTTCCACCAATCCATATACAAACGGACTCATTGTATGCACATTATTTGGTACAACAGTAATTAAATCAGCTAAATTACTGCTTGTTTTTGCACTTAACACTTTTGTAGGGAGTGTATCACTTATAGTAGCAGATAATACTACGGCTTTTTCAATATCACCAAATGCAGTCATAAATTCACTACGAAAATGTTCTATTATATTGAGTGCTTTTTCTGTATCATTTTCAGAAATGACGATATCAGCAGACGCTGTGGAAGGGATAGCATTTTTAGCTTGTCCGCCTGAAAAATCTGCTATATAAAAATCAATACCATTTTGATGTAACATACAAAGCAATGTGGCAACACTAACAATAGCATTGGCATGACCTAAATTGATATTTACACCAGAATGACCACCTAAAAGTCCATTCAATTTTATAGAAATATTTTTGCTTGCTTTTGGAGGTGTTTGCCAATCTGTTTTTTTGCTGTAATTGCAAAAATCTCCTCCAGCACAAGAATTACATAAAGAACCAATTTGCTCCCAATCCAAATTAATAAGATAGTCGCCCTGTAAATATTTTGCGTCCATATGAATGGCGTCCATACCATCTTCTTCATTTGTAGTAAATATTACACGAAGAGGACCGTGTTGCAATGCAGTATCTTGTAATATATATAAACAAATAGCAACGCCTATACCGTCATCTGCTCCCAGGCTTGTTCCTTCTGCTGTAAGTTTTTCACCATCATTTATAACTTTTATAGCATCAGTTAAAGCATGATAAGCAACACCTTCTTCTGCAACGCAAACCATGTCCATATGTGCCTGTAATATCACACGAGGTACATTTTCAAAACCAGCATAGGCAGGTTTATCAATTATAATTTCTCCAAAACAATCCTTTTCAACATACAGTTTATGTTGCAATGCCCATTGATAAAGATATTCACTTATTTTTTCCTCATTGTGAGAGGGACGAGGAATTTGAGCGATTTTATTAAATTCTTCTAATATGATATTTAATGCTTTTTGTTTTTCCATAATATCCTCCTAATTTTTATACAAACAGATACATTTATTGTTTTATGATACATTATCGTGCTTTTGCTGTTGCTTCTTCAATGCTCAATTCTCCCTGTCCTACAAGAGAGGATTGACTGAATAGTTTATAAAGCACAACATATACAATAAATGCGACAATAACACCATCTAATGCAGCACTAAAAATGGAAAATATACCCAATGTTTCACAAAGTGCTAAACCGCCTCCGCAAATCCATGCAATAATACCAACCCAGTTAATACCGCTTTGAGGTTTCCAATTTTGTGCATTTGCTCTGCATATTACCCAATAATCTGCAATCACAATACCCATAATAGGGGGTACGGTTGCACCTATGATACCAATAAATCCCTCTAATACACTTGCAAGCCCTGCAATAGCAATCAATGTACCCAATGCACCTACTAACAGTGTAACTTTTGGACGATTTTTGTCTTTTACAGAAAACATTTTACAAGCTGCAAGCCCTGCCATATATGCATTACCTGTGTTTGTTGTCCATGTAGCAAGTATCAGTATCAACATAGCAATAACAGGCAAGCCTAAACCTGCAAACATATTTGTGACATCATAGCTACCTGTACCGAGTGCCATAATTGCACCAACCATAATCATTAAAATAGCAGCAGGAAGTACCCCAAGAACAGTAGCTTTTACTACATCACCACGATTATGGCAATATCTTGTATAATCAGAGTTACACGTTGCACCAAGTGCAAACAAACCAATTACAGTGGATACTGCAGCAGGAAGACTCATACTATTTTGTGTAACTGTATTTAATATACTTTGCCAACCTGCACTATTGATAGAATGAATTCCGCCATATACACATAATACCACTAACAAAGGAACAGCAATATAATTTAATATAGACATCCATTTTACACCATATACAGCAGTAACAAGCATAACCCCTCCCCAAATGATGCAAGCAAGCCAGAATGGAAATGATATTCCCATAATTGCCATTAAACTATTAAATGCTGTAGCACAAGTTGCAGTCTGCACACCAAACCAACCTGTTTCTGCTATAAAAACTACAAAAGCCATAGAAAAATTTGCACCTGTCATACCAAATGCTCTTGTAGAACACATTGTTGCATTTAGCCCCAAATCACAACCTATTATACCACCCAATACCATAAGTACACAACAAATTGCAAACCCTATCAATGTAGCAAAAAATATACTGCCTACTGTTAATGTACTTGCAAAAATTCCCCCAACCATAAGCATAGGAATACAAATCATTGTACCAATCCATATAAACGATACACTTATCCATGTTCTTCTTTCATTGGGTAATATCTGAGACATACCTTTTTCTTGTTGTACAGTTTCATTTGATATTGTTTTTTGTTCCATAAAACCGTTCTCCTTTCATTTGTGTATTTTTTTGATAAAGCGTATTTTATCAGACATTAGTAGTCACTCTAATTCATACTAATGTCTGATAAATTGTTACATAATAAATGTTTGTTTGGGAGATTCGGTTTGTATATTATTTGCTAAAAGGAATATTTTTTCCTGTATATCCAACATTTTCAAGGAAAGGTTTCCATATTTCAAACATATTTGGATTTTTCCACCATGCAGAAGGAGCTTTGATTGCTCCTAAGCAAATTTCCATATTTTCTTCAATATCTGCATTTGTTAAAGGCATACCATTTGCTGTATTATAGAAGCATGTAATATCTGGTACAGTCATAACTGCTTTGCTTTCATGTTCTACAAGTAAGTTTTCATTTTGGAAATAAATTATCCATTGACCATCATTACCTTCTACATAAACTTTGCCATAGTCAAAACCTTTTTTCTGTAAATTTTCACATTTTACAACTTTACCTTTTGTTAAAAGCTTACATTCTACACCTATATGATTTAATCTATCAAATACATTATCTCCTGTTTTGGCACATTCACGTAATTCATGACCGATTTTTTCACAAAGTGATATTGTGCCACAAGGTAAACTGTTTTCAATGTCTGCTTTTTTTACCATCCAGCCAGAAAGTCCACTAATTTGTCCAAAAGCGGTACAAATCCAACGTCCAATTTCTTCGCCCATAGGTGCATCTTTTGGATTTTGTAATTTAATAGAAATTTGATTATTATTTGCATCAGCCATAGCAAGAGGGGAAGTTTCCAAACCATTTACATGAAGTAAAAGTGTATCCAAAGCAGGTACAGCGCGTCCTGCACCATCTGTATCAATCAATGGAATGTCTTCTAAAAGAGATATCAGCATAGGACAAAATGTATTAAAACCGCCCAATTCAACAGGGAAAACATATTCCAGTTTTCTAGGAGGATTCATTTGTCCAGCCATATCTTTTAATGTGTTAAATGCATTTACAGCATATTTTGAAAAATCAACTGTTTTTAAAACAGTTGGTGCACCCATACCACAAGTTACAGCCGCATAAGCATTTTCGTCCATTTCATTTGTATCATACAATGTTAACTGTACAGCTTTTTCACTATGCAGTTTTTTATATGTATTCAACAAATCCATACCATTTGCCATAGCGCCGCCACCGCCGCCACCCATAAGTGTTGCACCCCAAATAACATCAATTAACTGTTCCTCATTTAATATACGTTTCGCCATAATGATTCCCTCCATTTAATTTATTTTTATGAAATATACTATATTTGTTTCTGTTTTTATTATAGGGCTTTAGTGTAAAAATGTAATTATACTCACAAGCCTAAAAAATCCCGACAAATATTGTCTGTCGGGACAAAAAATATCAATTTTCTACAAAATGGAGTAGTCGTTTTAATGCTGCTGCTTGATAAAGGTCAAATGATTCGGGCATTTGAAGTAAATCGCAATTTAATACTGCTTTAATTTTATTTAGTCTATATTTCACTGTGTTTTTGTGTAGATATAATAAATCTCCTGTTTGCTGAAGATTTGTATTAGCATCTAATAAATAAGTAGATAATGTTTGAAATAAATCTTCTTTATCATATTGTAATTGCAGTTTATCCAAACAAGCTATTTTTTGTTTTACAAATGCTTCACCTCTTGATAATATTTCACGACAGTGTTGTACAAAGCGTATTTCTGAATAAGAATAAATAGATTTTGTTGGATATACTGTTTTTGCGGCAGAAATATTTTCATGTGCAATAATATAGGCATCTCTTGCTTGAGAGGTATTTTCAATCATTTGAAATATTGCTCCCTCTGTTGTCAATCCATATTCCTGTAAACTGTTTGAAAATTCCTCTGCTATAGTAATTTCTTTTTCTTCAAAAAGCAAGTCATCTGTAAGCGCAACAATATATTTTGAATAACTGTCTACTATCACCTGTTTATGATGTTCTTTTAAAAAGAAATGTAATTTTCTTAAACAATTTAATCTTTGATTTCCATCTAATTCCTGCTTATTTTTATCCAGTATTCTCATAATCCATATTGTGTGTATAGAAGAAATATCAATATGCAGTCTGGCTATGATTCTTTCTTTTTCTTCAGGCTGGTCACTTAATATAGCATGTATCAATGCGTCTATGCCTTCATAGTTGATATCTTCATTCCAAATATTTAAAAATAATTCTACAACTTCAGCTGCTTGCTGCACACTTTCTGTATATTGTTCTTCCTGCTCGTCCAATATATAAAGATGAAAATCTCTGTATTTTTGAGAAACCACAGGCATATCCCATATTGTCAAATTTTTTTCTAAATAAGTACATTTTATAGGATATGTATTTTCAGTATGATTTTGTTTTAATAATTCTAATATTTCAGCATAATCCCATTGTTTTGAAATAGGCCATGATGCTGTTGCCTTGCGTGTCAAATAACGGTCAGCTAAAAGTAATGTGCAATGCAGTTCATCACTTAATAATCTTAGTACAGAATTCATTGTTCTAAATTGCGCTTGTAACATAGAAATTCTGTTTACCATTTCTGAAACATAATATCGTTTTTGTTTTCTGTCTGCTATTATCAATTCTAATACTTCCATAATCACATCACTATATCGAAATTCTGTTCTGCCTATTGGCATAATAATTAAAGGAAATGCCAATTCATCTGCAATTTTTAACAATTTTTTATCAATATAGGGTATAAAAATACCAACATAATATAATATGAGTCCTGCTTCTCCCATGCTGTGTAAATGTCGAATTAAAAAACATTGTGCATCTACATCATCTTTTATACTGACTAAAGCAGAAATTAAAATTTCATTTCCTGCTAATAATCCTTGTGACAACATTACCATATCTGGATATTCTATAACAGATAATGATGATACAGGACGATTTAAACCTGCATAGCCTGCTACAACATTTGATTCTTTTAATGAAGGCAGTTTTAAACAGTCTGCAACAGTAACACTCATATTTTTACTCCTCATTTCTTAATAAATCATTTTTTTCAAAATAGTAATATAATAATTGATTCGTAAATTTTATTATACATTATAATATGCTCTATTGTATTTGTTTTTAATATACAATAATAATACTATTTTATTGTTTTTTTTGACAAATGTATTTTTATATAAAATATCTAAATCTATTTCATACAATATTATAAAAAGCATAATAATGTTTTATATATACTTATCATAAAATATGGTAAAAATGAAAAAAAGACATTGACAAACATCATGTCAATGTGATATTTTATAATAAATAGTGTGTTACTGTTCAATCAGGCATTAACTATCTAAAGGGTATACTATGCCTTTTAGAAGTTAGTGTCTTTTTTTATATTTATTTTTTGTTGTAATAAATGAAAAATAATATTAAAAATGGACACGATAATAAGAGAATGTATTGTAATGTCAAAAAGTGATGAAGTTGTTTTAAAAAAGCATTTGTTTATTCAAAATAATTATAAAAATAGTACAATAATCAGTATTTATAAATATTCCGCGCGGTTACTGATTGTTATATAATTTATAATATTTTTTGAAAAATAAAAATGCAATATTGCATCATAATAATATAAAAGCCCTCAATACTTTATAGTGCATAATATAATATCAACATTCCCATTTTTTGATATGCAACATTCTCAAAAACACTTATAAAATTTTTACAATAGAAAAAGGAGTGACAATATTATGAAAGACAAGATTTTTGGCGTATTACAAAGAGTTGGACGTTCATTTATGTTGCCTATTGCCATATTGCCAGTCGCAGGTTTATTTTTAGGTATTGGTGGTTCATTTACAAATGCGAACATGATAGAGGCATATGGTTTGGCTGGAATATTAGGAGAGGGTACATTTTTATATGCTCTACTTTCTGTGTTAAACAAATGCGGTGATATTGTATTTGCAAATTTACCAATATTGTTTGCTATGGGTGTTGCCATAGGTATGGCAAAAAAAGAAAAAGAAGTTGCAGCATTAGCAGCGGCAATTGCATTTTTCATTATGCATTCTGCTATAGGAGCAATGCTTTCTGTAACAAATGCAGCAGAAACATTACCAAATGGTTCTATTAGTTCTGTTGTAGGCATTGAATCATTACAGATGGGTGTATTCGGCGGTATTATAGTTGGTTTAGGTGTTGCAGCACTTCATAACCGTTTTTATAAAATAGAATTACCACAAGTATTGTCATTTTTTGGTGGTACAAGATTTGTACCAATTGTATGTTCTGTTGTTTATTTAATTGTAGGCATTATCATGTTCTACATATGGCCTGTAATACAGCAAGGTATTTATGCTGTAGGTGATGTTGTAAGAAGTTCAGGCTATGCAGGAACATTAATTTATGGTATTATGGAAAGAGCGTTAATACCATTTGGATTACACCATGTATTTTATTTACCTTTCTGGCAGACAGCAGTGGGTGGTACAGCAACAATTGACGGCAGCTTAATTGAAGGTGCGCAAAATATATTCTTTGCACAATTAGCAAGCCCTAACACAACGGTATTTGATGTAGAAGCAACAAGATTTATGGCAGGTAAATTCCCTCTTATGATATTTGGCTTACCTGGCGCAGCGCTTGCTATGTATAAAACAGCAAAAACAGAAAAGAAACAAATTGCAGGAGGTTTATTACTTTCTGCAGCATTAACATCTATGTTGACAGGTATTACAGAACCATTGGAATTTACATTCTTGTTTATTGCACCTATATTATATGCAATTCACTGTTTCTTTGCAGGTTGTGCTTATATGTTTATGCATATATTCAAAGTCGGTGTAGGTATGACATTCTCAGGCGGTTTAATTGACTTAACATTGTTCGGTATTATGCAAGGCAATGCAAAAACAAATTGGATATGGGTTGTATTTGTAGGTATTGTATATTTTGTAGTATATTTCTTGGTATTTACAGTATTGATTAAAAAATTCAATTTTAAAACACCAGGTAGAGAAGATGACGATGTAGAAACAAAATTGTATACAAGAGCTGATGTCAATGCAGCAAAAGCAGGAAATGCAGCAGTAGCGGCAGGCGGTGTAGATGCAGTTTCACAGTTAATTTGTCAAGGACTTGGTGGAAAGAAAAACATTTCTGATGTAGACTGTTGTGCAACAAGATTAAGATGTACTGTTATTGATTCTTCAAAAGTACAAGATGCACTTTTGAAACAATCAGGAGCAGCAGGTGTTATACACAAAGGACTTGGTGTGCAAGTAATTTATGGTCCAAAAGTTACTGTAATTAAATCTAATTTGGAAGATTATTTAGCAAGCCCAGCAAGTGACACAGTAGTAGATGTGCCAGTGCCAGAAACAACACCAGTGCAAACAAATCATCAAACAGAACAAAAAGCAGAAGATAAAAAAGAAGAAGTGTTCAGCAGTTTTGTAGAAGGACGTGTTGCAGATATCAGCGAAGCACCAGATGAGGCTTTTGCAGGAAAACTGATGGGTGATGGTATTGTAATGTTCCCAAAAGGAAGTACCATTTTTGCTCCAGCAGATGCTACAATAGAAACAGTATTCCCTACAAAACATGCAATCGGTTTAAAAACAAAACAGGGTACAGAAATATTGCTCCATGTAGGTATTGATACTGTAAAATTAGATGGCAAAGGATTTACTGTATTTGTAAAAGATGGAGACAATGTACAAAAAGGCGATAAACTCATGGAAGTAGATTTAAAATATATTGAAGAGAATGCGGCGTCTACAGCAATCCCTATGGTATTTACAAATTTAGAACCAAATCAAAAAATAGTTTGGAAAGATACAAGTAAAACAGAATATCAAGCAAAAGAAGATATTATCATAATACAGTAGACAAAAAGGAAGCAGGGGGAGAATGTTTAAAATTTTAAAAGTTTTAAATAATAATGGCATATTAGTAATCAATTTGGACACAAAACAAGAATTTATATTTCTTGGTAAAGGGGTAGGTTTTGGCAAAAAGGTAAATCAAAATATATCAGAAATTGAAAATGCAAAAGCGTATCGTTTTACAGAGCAACAGTCGAGGCAGGAGTCTATTGATACTATAAAAAGCATCTCTCCCGTTTTTATAGAAATTGCGGGTAGTATTATAGAAGAAGCAGAAAAACAATTTGGTAATGTAGATAATAATATACTATTGCCTTTAGCTGACCATATTGCATTTGCTATCAAACGTATGGAGCAAGGAATAGAGCTAAAAAATCCTTTTGCAAAAGAAATCAAAGTACTTTTTGAAGAAGAGTATAATGTAGCAAAAAAAGGGAAGGATTTGATAAATCAAAAAATTGGTGTGGAAATCAATGACGACGAAGTAGGATATATTACACTTCATGTTCATACCGCCTTAACAAGAGAACATGTGGTGCAAAGTATGGACGTTGCACGTATGATACAAGAAGGTGTAAAAACGATTGAAAAAGAATTAGGCTCTATGTTAGATGATGCTACCATTTCATATACAAGATTACTAACACATATGAAATTTATGATATTACGTGTGATAAATGGTGAAAAATTGCATTTGGATATGACAGATTATGTTTTAGATAATTTTCCAGATTCTTTTGCATTAGCAAAACAAATTTGTGATAGTTTTGAGCAAAGTATTAAAAAGCCATTTCCTAATATAGAAATTAGTTATTTTGCAATACACATTGAACGTGTAAAAAGTGTGGATGAATAATGTACACTTTAAAAATAATAAAGCCATTGGTGAAAACCAATGGCTTTATTTGTTTCATTATTTTAAAAAGGGAGCAGGAGATTGAGAGCAACCCACAAACTTTTTTAATAAAAGTTTGACAAAAAACTTTTCCATTTGCGTTGACCATCGTGTCATTATTTACTTTTTTGTCATAAAAGCAAAACACACTCCATTTGAACGATATTTTTGCAGTATAAAGTTTATAGCATTTTATGTGTTGTTTTGGTATCATAAAAGGTATAAAAAAACAGCATAAAAAGGAGTGAGTATTTATGGACAAGCCATGTAAAAGTATTAAAAGGACAATATACAGACTTTTTTTAATAACAGGCTGTGCAACAGGACTTTTTATAAAACTAGGCTTTTATACTGGAAAAATGAAATGGTATACATTATTGTATTATACTAATTGGAGCAATTTTTTTGTATTGGCATTTTTTTTATTTATTATATTGTTTCCAGAATGTAATGAAAATAAAAAACTACTCAATATAAAGGGTGGTATTACTATGATGATACTATTAACAGCATTAATATATCATTTTTTATTAAATGGAAGAGAGTTTCATATGGAATCTATTACAACAGCAGAAGGTCTAGGTAGTTTTTTACTTCATTATTATACTCCTCTGTTGGTATTATTAGATTGGCTTTTATGGGATAAAAAAGGTACATTTTTTCAAAAGTCGCCTATTTTTTGGACAACAATACCAGCTATTTATATAGTATTTCTATATTGTATTGCATCAAAAGGAAATTTTATACCCAATCAAAATACAAAATATCCATACAATTTTATTGCAGTAGATTTATTAGGCTGGGAAAGAGTATTTGTAAATATTGCAGCAATTGGTGCTTGTTATATTGCAGCAGGATATTTTTATGTACACATGGATAAAGCACTTTGTAAATCAAAACAGTACAAAAAACATGCTTCTGTAAGAAAAAGAAATTGATTCTATTAAGAAAATCACATTTTGTGCCGAAAAATAATGAAAGGGCATATGGAAAGGTGGTTATAGTATGATACAAGGTATAACAAGTATAAACAGCTATTTGAATAATGTAAAAATGCAGACAATTTGGGATATTGCAAAACAAAATCCTGAAAAGGCAAAAATAGAAAAACAACAAAAACAAAAAGAAGTTTCAAAAAGAATATCTGATATTAGAACAAAACTAAAATCAGGTAAAAAACTTTCTGAAAAAGAAATGCGACTGTTAAAAGAACACGCCCCAGATTTATATAAAAAAGCGGAAGCAGTACAGCAGGAGAGAAAGAATTTTAAAGAGGCATTGAAAAATTGTAAAACAAAAGATGATGTACAAAGATTGCTTTCACAAAAAATGCAATTTTGTTCGACAGTAGCAGAACATGACCAAGAAATGGCGGAATTTTTAACATTTGCATTTAATGATGAACATACCTCTTTTATGGCTTCTGATGATTACAAAGATATGAAATGGGAATCAGAATACAATATACAAAAAACATCTGAAAGCAAAAAAAATACCAAAAATACTAAAAACAGTGATATAGATAAAACATATCAAACTGCATTAAAAACAGCAGAACAAATGACATTTCGTTTTAATGTGTCAGAAGATGGTGAAATAACATTAAAAACAGAAACAGCTCCAAAACAAAGTGCAGATGTAAAAACAGTTTCTTATACTCCTATTATGCCAAAACAAACTGGAGAAGTAACATCATCATCTAAAAAAGAAAAAACAACATAAAGGAGAAAACAAATGCAGAGCATTACAATAAGAGGCGTTACAATAGGAGAGGGAATACCCAAAATTTGTATTCCTATTGTAGGTGTTACAAAAAATGATATACTTCATGAAACAGAAAAAGCAATTTTATGCCATATGGATTTGTTAGAGTGGCGTGTGGACTATTATGAAAACTGTTTTGATATACAAAAAGTGATAGAAGTGCTTGTCGATATCAGACAGATAGCAAAACAAATACCTATAATATTTACATTTCGTACATCAAAAGAAGGCGGAGAAAAACAAATTGCATTAGAGCAATATAGTACATTGATTCATGCTGTAATAGAACAGCATACAGCGGATATTGTAGATATAGAATTATATAGTGGTGATGCTGTTGTAATGCCTCTGATAGAAAAAGCAAAACAGCATACTGTAAAAACAATATTATCCAGTCACGATTTTAAATGCACACCGACTGAAAATGAAATTGTTTCCCGTTTATGTCGTATGCAACAACTGGGAGCAGATATCACAAAAATTGCAGTAATGCCACAATGTAAAAAAGATGTTTTAGTACTTCTTTCGGCTACAGAACAAATGCAGTCAAAATATGCTGATAGACCTTTTATAACAATGTCTATGGGGGCAATGGGAAGTATATCACGTATAGTAGGGGAGATATTTGGTTCTGCTGTTACATTTGGAGTAGGGAATAAAAGTTCTGCTCCTGGACAGATAGAAAGCACAGTATTAAAACAAATACTGCAAATAATACATGATACAAATGTTATGTAAATCAATTATACACAAAATAAACTATAACAAATATATCCATATTTTGTAAATAAATATGACATAATAAAAAATTGGTTTATTGGGGGAACTTTTCAAAAATGAAAAGTTCCCTTTTACTGTTGTATATATACTATTCACTAGTATATTTAAAATATTTGAATACAATATACAAATAATACAAACATATACTAATATTTAATAGAAACAATATAATATTGTGTTCTGATAAAAAGCTGAATCCCCAAAACAAGCTATAAACAAGCATAACAAGCGGAGTAAATAAGGGAAAATGCACTTCATATAACTGCCAAAAAAGCATTAAAATATGACATAATAGTGCTACTACCCAAAATACAGCCGAAAATTGAAAGAAATATCTATTTTGATTATTAAAATTAGATTTTTGCAATATTTTATGCCAATAATATAAATATATTATTAATAACATAAAATATAAAAAGTTAGCT
Source organism: Lachnospiraceae bacterium 46-61 (assembly GCA_041223565.1). Classification (GTDB taxonomy): domain Bacteria; phylum Bacillota; class Clostridia; order Lachnospirales; family Anaerotignaceae; genus Coprocola. The sequence continues at coordinate 53,423 of JBCLQL010000004.1, read as the reverse complement.
TGTTTTTCTATCATAATAGGCATGATATTATAAAATGCAATTAATGGTGTAAAGAGTAATATTATCAACCATTTTATCATAATTAAAGTATCCCTTTCTACAATATACTTTTATAGAAAAACTAATTTTTATAATATCAAGTAGTATTTTACTGTGTATTTTCATTCATTTGTTGTTGATCTTGCTGTTCAGACTGTTGTTGTGGTTCTATTGTATTAATTTGTTCCAAAGAATTCTGTGCATTTGCAGATTGGTTAGAGTCTGGATGTTCATTTAATATTCTTTGATAGTACTGTTTTGCTGTATCCATATCATTTTTTTCCTGTGCAATTTGACCCAAATAATAAAATGCATCATCAATAAAATCCTCAGAAGACGCATATTTTAAACAATTTTCCAAATGTTCTTTTGCCGTATCATAATCTTTATTTAAAAATTCATTTCTCCCCTGTGTATACAAATTGGATGCCGCTTGAGGCAGAACATTTATTTTTAATGTATTTAGCTCTGCTTTTTCCTGTTCTGAAAAACTAGAAGAATCGATTAGAACTATTTTATTTGCGGCGTCTATTACATTGTCCTGTTCTGATAAAGCTGTTGCCTCTTGCAATAATGTTACATTTTGCTGTTTTAATGCCTCTGATTTAAATTTTTCATTTTCTTGTTCTAGCATTTCTGCTCTTTGGCGCAATTCTGCAAGTTCTTCTGGTGTAATATTTGCTGACGCAGAAGAAACCTTTGAACGCAAATCATCTATTGTTTTATTTTTTTCTTCTGAAAGTGCAGGCATAACAAGAGAAAGTAGCACTATAGCAATGCTTACACCACCTATAAAAAATGCAATAATTTCATTTTTCAAATTATTTTGACGAGCTTGACGGCGATATGTGGGTACAGAAGGTGCGGCGTCTGTTCTTTTTACAGTAGTGGTATCAACAGTATTATTTTTCACTGCTTTTTTTTCTTCGGTAGCAATATTTAATTCTCTTGCATAACGCAATGCTAAGGGATTATATTGGTCAATTTTAAGTGCTTTTTGCACAAAATAAGAAGCTCTATCAAAATTTTTTTCTTGTAGACAACATAGTGTCATTAAATTGCAAGCTTCTATAAAATTACTATTATAATCTAATGCTCGTTTTAATTGTATCAGTGCTAAATCATCACTACCTTGTTGCAAATAGGCAATGGCTTGATTATAAAACTGCACTGCATCGTTTTTTTTCTCCATTTTTCTACCATCTTTTTGTAATGTTTCCATATAACGTGATGCGGGGTTATTTTTATGTTCAATAGATGCACTAACAATCCATTGCTTTAATGCATCTGCAATTTGTCCTTTTTCGTGATAAACAAGCCCCAGCAAATTACGGGCAATATAATTATTTTTATCAAAAAGTATACTTTGTTCAAGTGATTTTATAGCACCTGTTAAATCACGTACTTTTGCTTGTTCTAAGCCTTTGTTATATAAACGAATAGAAGTATTCCTTGTTTTTTTAAATATAAAGGCATCTACACCGCAATTTGGGCAGACTACGCCCTGCTGTATGAGATAGCCGCAATTTGGACATTTCATTTTGCATTCTCCTTACCTATTTTGTGTTGGGCGATTAGATACTGTTTGATTTTGCGCATTTTGCGAGTAATTTGCGGCTTTCGAGAGATGCTGTAATATGTCAAGTATGTCCTGTACTTCACTATTATGAATAGAATCCTCTATTCTTTCCAATTCTAATATAGGTTGATATTTAGAAAGTTCCTGTTTAAAATCTATCATGATAAAACCTCCAAGCGAGAGATGTTGTTTTTTAATTCACCAATCATGTAAAGAGAGCCACAACAAATCAGTACATCTCTATTTGATGTAACAGATAATGCTGTTTGATAGGCACTCATAACATGAGCATTTTTAAATATTTTTTTATCGAAATGTTGTATTGTTTTTTCTAATTCATCAATGTTTAATTTTCTATGGCTCATAGGCTCTGTTAATACAACAGTGTCTACAATAGGAAGTATCACTTCAGCCATTTTTTGATATTCTTTATCATTTAATACACCAAGTAATAATGTAATTTTTTTATGTTTAAAATATTTTTTGATAGAGCGAGAAAGCATACTAATGCCATCTATATTGTGTGCTCCGTCCAATATGACAATAGGGTTTTTTTGTATCATTTCCATTCTGCCATGCCAAACTGTGTATTGAATTCCTTTTAATATAGATTGTTCTGTCAAATGCATTCCTTTTTTATTTAATACATGACAGGCAAGTAATACTGTAATACAATTTTGTATTTGATATTCTCCTAATAATCTTAAATCTACCATATTGTATTGAAAATATTTTGTTGTAACAGAAAACAATGTTTTTTCTAAATTTTGAAGCAATATTTTCGTTTTTATCTGTTGTAGGTCATATATACAACATTGTTTTTGTTTACAAATATCTACAATACTATTATATACTAAATTCTTTTGTGGATACAATACCACAGAACAATTTTCTTTTATAATTCCTGCTTTTTCTAATGCAATTTTTTGAATTGTGTCTCCTAAATATTCCATATGGTCCATACCAATGGACATAATCATACAAACAAGAGGATTTTCAATGATATTTGTAGCATCACAAATGCCTCCTAAACCCACTTCAAGTATCAGTATATCTATAGACTGTTGTGCAAAATAATGGAAACAAATTGCTGTTAAAAATTCAAATAATGTAGGAGCATCAAAACCACAGTCTATCATTTTTGTATAATGCTGATATACAATATCTACTTCTTGTGCGAATGATTCATCTGAAATGCAAATACCATCAATTTGATATCTTTCATTGTATTTTATTAAATGAGGGGAGGTATATAATGCTGTTTTGTATCCACTTTGTGTCAATATACTTTGCAGCATAGCACAGGCAGACCCTTTACCATTTGTGCCAGCAACATGAATACATTTTAATTGTTTTTGAGGATTTCCTAATCGTTTTAAAAGCTCTTGTATTCTTTCCAATCCAGGTGCTTTTGCAGCATGAAATGCAGAAATTTGATTGATAATTGTTAAGGCTTGCTGATAATCCATGTTGTGACATAGACCTCCTAAAAATAATATTGATGTATGAAATGCAATTTATAATAGTATAAACACTATTGTCTAAGATATTATTATAAGCAGTAATTGCTAAAAGTGCAATAATATTACAAAATAAATAAGAGTTTTTTAAGATTTTGGCATATATTCCTAATCTGCTTTATTATTTAGGGAATTTATATGATAAATATTATGATATATTACAAGCAATTATAAATTATTTGTAAATCATTCAAAAAATAGATTTTACATTGTTGCAGACAATATTTATATTGTCAAATATTGTTTTTAATATTACTTTTTATAGCGATATTATTACAAAATGTAAGTTTTTATTGTCATTTAGGTAATAATTATTGTATAATAAATTAGTTTTGTAAGTATTTTGAAGTAATTTGGAGGTGTCAGCGTGGAGGACAGAGAGGGACAGAATTATCAATTAGGACAATTGGAAAGTGAAAAAACAAGATATTTGCGTGAAATATTGTCAGAACAACAACAAAATAAAGCTCCTCGTTCGGATAGAATACCAGAGAGAACACAAAGGACAGAAAGAACAGAGAGAACGCAAAGACAAACAAGACAAGGAAAAAGGCAATCAAATAATAGGTCACAAAAAACAGAGAGAACAGAAAGAATGGAAAGAACAGACAGACAATATTATGAAGAGAGCAAAAGAGCAATGGAAAGAAAAAGAAAACAAAAAAAGAAAAAAAGAAGAAAAAAAATACTTTCTACTTTTCTACTAATATTTGTTTGTTTGGGGCTTTGTGCAGGAGCATTTCAATTTTTCAGAAGTTTAATGATGCCGTCCAATCCAGGTGTTGGCATTGCGGCAGGAGAGGATGTAACGATTACAATACCACAAGGAGCAAGTACGTCACAGATTGCAGAAATATTAAAACAAAATAATTTAATTAAAAGTGAATTCCGTTTTAAATTGGAAAGCAAATTGAATGATTATGATGGTACATTTCAACAAGGTTCGTATACATTAAATACCAGTATGACACATCAACAAATTATGGAATTGCTTCAAAAAGGCGGAGAGGCAGAAGAAACATATCAATTATTGATACCAGAAGGATTTACAGTAGAAAAAATTGCCCAAAGATTACAAGAACAAGAAATTATGACAGCAGAAGAATTTATAAACGAAGTGACAACAGGTGAATTTGATTATGAATTTTTAAAAGAAGTATCAGACTCACCAGAAAAAAAATATAAATTAGAAGGATATTTATTTCCAGCAACATATACACTTTATGATGGTGTGACAGCACATGAGTTAATAGACAAAATGCTACAAAGATTTGAAATAGAATATACACAAAATATTAAACAAGAATTAGAGCAGTCTGGACACACATTAGATGAAATTGTGACCATTGCGTCAATTATAGAATCTGAAATACAAGTACCAGAAGAAAGAAAAAGAGCATCAGGTGTTATTAGAAATCGTTTAAAAGAAGGTATGAAATTGCAAATGGACGCTACTGTATTGTATGCTCAAGGCATTACAAAAGACCGTGTTATGGAGTCAGATTTGGAATATAATTCCCCTTATAACACATATCAAGTAACAGGTTTACCTATTGGACCAATATCAAACCCAGGTTCAGCAGCACTAGATGCCGCATTACACCCAGAAGATAACAATTATATTTATTATGTTGTAGAATCTTATGGCAGTAGTAACCATATATTTACAGAAACATACGATGAATTTTTAAAAGCGAAAGAAAATTATATTGCAAGCAGAGGATAATATTATGAATTATGTTACAGATGATGATATGAATTTATATTTAAGAACAGTGCAGCCTATGTATGATGGCATATTAGGAGAAATACAAAAGCAGTCTATAGAGCAAGATGTCCCTATTGTGCCTCATGAAACAGCAAGGTTATTAAGTGTACTGCTTTCTATTAAAAAACCAAAAAAAATACTTGAAATTGGTACAGCAGTTGGATTTTCTGCGGGGCTTATGAGCCGTTATTTGCAACAAGGAGGTAGTATTACAACAATAGACCGTTTTGAGGTTATGTTAAAAGATGCAAAAGAAAATATTAAAAAAATGAATTTAGAAGATACTATAACAATATTAGAAGGTGATGCAGCAGATATACTGCCCACATTACAAGAACAATATGATGTGATATTTTTAGATGCTGCAAAAGGGCAGTATGGTAATTTTTTACCTCATTGTATTAGGCTTTTGCCAGTAGGAGGGATATTGATAGTAGATGATGTATTGCAGGGAGGAAGTATTGCAAAAACTCGTTTCAGCGTACCTAGAAGACAAAGAACAATACACAAAAGAATGAGAAATTTTTTATGGGAAATTTCTCATAATGATTGTTTAGAATCTTGTATACTACCTGTGGGGGACGGTGTAGCAATTTGCTATAAAAAAAATAATGAATGATAACAATACAATATTGTTTCAAAGAAAGGAAAATATTATGATACAAAAACCAGAATTATTAGCCCCGGCGGGTGATTTAGAAAAATTAAAAATAGCTGTGCTTTATGGTGCAGATGCGGTATATATTGGCGGTGAAGCATATGGATTAAGAGCAAAAGCAAAAAATTTTGATATCAAAACAATGAAAGAAGGCATTGCATTTGCTCATGCACATGGTGTAAAAGTCTATGTAACGGCAAATATATATGCGCATAATGCAGATTTTGAGGGTATGACAGAATATTTCAAACAAATAGAAAGCATAGGAGCAGATGCCTTGTTGATATCTGATTTAGGTGTATTTTCTGTAGCAAAGGAAGCCGTACCTAATTTAGAAATACATGTTTCTACACAAGCAAATAATACGAATTATAAAAGTGCTCAAATGTGGTATCGCTTAGGAGCAAAAAGAATTGTGGTAGCAAGAGAATTATCATTAAAAGAGATAAAGCAAATTAGACAAAATATTCCTGAGGATATGGAAATAGAGGCATTTGTACATGGTGCTATGTGTATTTCTTATTCTGGACGTTGTTTGTTGAGTAATTATTTAAGTGGCAGAGATGCTAATAAAGGTGCTTGTGCACACCCTTGCAGATGGAAATACCATTTAGTGGAAGAAACCAGACCAGGGGAATATATGCCCATAGAAGAAAATGAAAGAGGCACATATATCTATAATTCAAAAGACCTTTGTATGTTAGAGCATATTCCAGATTTAATAAATGCAGGTGTGGTAAGTTTAAAAATTGAAGGAAGAATGAAAACACCTTTTTATGTGGGAACAGTTATAAAAGCATATCGTATGGCTATTGATGATTATATAGAATCTCCTCAAAAATATCAAAACAATATTGCTTTGTATATGAAAGAAGTTTCAAAAGCAAGCCATAGAGATTACACTACAGCATTTTATTATGGAAAACCAGACGGCAATCAACAAGTGTATACCAACAACAGCTATATTAGAGAATATGACTTTATAGGTATGGTGAAAGAAGATTCTGATGAAAATAATTGTGCTGTTGTGGAACAAAGAAATAAATTTTCAGTGGGAGAAACAATAGAGGTTATGCCTGCAAAAGGAGAATCTTTTGCTATGAGAGTAAAAAATATGTGGAATGAAAAAGGAGAACAAATACTTTCTGCTCCTCATCCTCAGCAGATTTTAAAAATACAGTTTTCAAAACCAGTAAAACAGTTTGATATGATGAGAAAAGCTGTTTCAAAATCATAAATATTACAATATGATTTTCAGGCACGCTTTTACAAAAGCGGGGCAAAACTTTAAAAGTAAAATTTTATTTTCCTAATATGAAACAGAATTTTATATCAATTTAAAATACGCAATCAATGCGATACATAGAAAAGGAAATCACGCTTATGGAACTGACACAATGCATTAATTATTTATTGACAATAGCACAGCACAGTGTTTTTCAGTTTTTGAGCAATCAATTATCTGAATATGATATCACACCATCACAATATGGTGTATTAAGCTGTCTATGGACAAAAGAATATGCAACACCGAAACAAATTTCAGAAATACTTTGTTTGGAAACGTCAACGATATCGGGAGTTTTAGACAGAATGCAAAAAAAGGGATTGATAGAACGTTTTGTAAATAAAGAAGATAGGCGAGAAGTACGTATTGTAGCAACAGAGAAAGGAATAGCATTACAACAGCCAGTGCAGGATATTATTGAACGTGTAAATGAGGTTGTTTTAAGTAATTTTTCAGAATATGATATTGCAATATTAAAACAAAATTTGAAAAGTATTGCATCGACAAAATATATGATGTGAAATTATGTGGCATTTTTTACTGCTTTTTTTATAATACTATCTATGTAAGGGCATAAGCCCAATCATTATTTCATTTCTGCATATAATTTTTTTAACGCTTTTTTTTCAATACGGGAGACATAGGAGCGGGAAATACCCAGCATTTTGGCGATTTCCTGCTGTGTGACTTCCTCACCACCATATAAACCATATCGAAGTTCTATCACAAGTTTTTCTCTATCTTTTAATACAGATTTTAAATTTTTATAAAGCTGTTTTGTTTGCATTTTTAAATCAATTTGTTCTGCGATATTATCATTTTCAGCACTGATAATATCCAGTATCACAATTTCATTACCATCTCTGTCTGTTCCTATGGGGTCTTGCAGTGACACGTCTTGATTATATTTTTTTGATGCTCTTAACGACATCAATATTTCATTTTCAATGCATCTTGAAGCATATGTTGCTAAACGGATACCTTTTTCAGAATGATAAGAAGAAACTGCTTTAATTAAGCCTATTGTACCTATTGATATAAAATCTTCCTGGTCTTTTTGAAATCCATTATATTTTTTAGCAATGTGTGCCACAAGTCGTAAATTCCTTTCTATCAGTATATCTTTTGCTTGTTGTTTTTCCTCCTCTGTACCTGTTTCAAATTGTGAGATGTATTTTTTTTCTTCTTCTGCTGATAATGGTTTGGGAAAAGAACTACTCCCTGATACAAAAGAAAACATAAAAAATGTGCTTAGAAATACTGTAAACACAGCAACACCTCCTAAAGGAGTCATTAATTTATATTATGAAAGAATATTTTAAAATGTGCGTGTCTAAAATAATATTTTTTTATTCAATCAATAATAAAATTCCAAATGTAGTTATTATGGAAGTATTGTAATAATATGAAATAATTTGACGATGAAAAGTTTAGAAAATCATCATAAAAATGGTGTATAGTAAATAAGAGATATTTGTCAAGCACATAAAATGGTATAAAGCAATCGTATGCAAGGGAGGAAATAATATCATGAAAATAGAATTTCAAAAAAAATCATATACATTAATTATAAAAATACAGGGAGAAATTGACCACCATTGTGCAGCAGAGTTAAAACAAAAAATAGAAAAGGAATTTCAAAAAAGTGATACCAAAAATTTAATATTTGATTTTGAACAAGTCACATTTATGGATAGTTCTGGTATTGGTATGCTGATAGGAAGATATAAAAATGCGTTAGCTTATGGAGGAAAAACTGCTGTTGCAAATGCAAACGAAAGAGTATTAAAAATATTTCAAATGGCAGGTATGCAGAAAATTATACCACAATATACAAGTATAACAGAAGCATTGAAAGCAATAGGAGGTGTTGAAAATGCAGTATGAAAATGAAATGACAGTACAATTTCAAGCGAAATCAGAAAATGAGGCATTTGCAAGAGTAGTAGCAGCTACATTTGTATCACAGCTAAATCCCACAATATCGGATATTGCAGATATTAAAACAGCAGTTTCGGAGGCAGTTACAAATGCCATAATACATGGATATGAAAATAAAGAAGGCATTGTAACATTGTATTGTGGGTACATAAATGACAAAGTAACAATTACTGTAACAGATAAAGGAAAAGGGATACAAGATATTGAACAGGCAAGACAAGCACTATATACATCAAAGCCAGAATTAGAACGTTCAGGTATGGGATTTACAGTAATGGAAACATTTATGGACGATATGACAGTAGAGAGTGTAGTGGGAGTGGGTACAAAAATCACTATGACAAAAATAATAAACAGAGATACCTTTTTGTGAGGTGAGTTATCATGTATCATTTAGAAACGCAAGAGGTATACGAATTGATACAACAGGCACAATCTGGAGACCAAAAAGCAAAAGAAAAACTTGTTTTTGAAAATACAGGGCTGATATGGTCTATTGTAAAAAGATTTAAAGGGAGAGGGTATGATTTAGAGGATTTGTATCAAATTGGTGCGATTGGCTTGTTAAAATGTATTGAAAAGTTTGATGTTACAATGGAATTAAAATTTTCTACTTATGCCGTTCCTATGATTATGGGAGAAATCAAAAGATTTTTAAGAGATGATGGCATGATAAAAGTGAGTCGTCCTTTAAAAGAACTCGCTGTAAAAGCAAAATATACAAGGCAAATGCTCATTCATAAAACAGGCAGAGAAATCACAATAGGGGAACTGGCGAAAGAATTAGATGTATCTGTGGAAGAACTTGCCGCAGCAATGGACGCAGACAGAGATGTGGAAAGCATTTACGCAACAGTTTATCAAGGAGATAATAATAGCAATCATATGTATGTATTGGACAAGCTGGAGCAAAAACAAAATGACAATGATGATAAATTGATTGAAAAAATTGCACTAAAAGAAATATTGAATCAGCTTGAACCAAAGGAAAAACAGATTATATTTTTAAGATATTTTGAAGATAAAACACAATCTGATATTGCGAAAAAAATGGGTATTTCACAAGTACAGGTATCTCGTATTGAAAAAAAAGTACTTTCAAGAATCAGACAAAAAATGGAACAAACATAATAATATGCACCAAGTCAAATCATTACAATAGACTTGGTGCATATCGCATTAAAATTTATTTCCACATTTTGTACAATATTCGTTACCATTACGAGGTGCTCCACAATGACCACAATAATTATTGTCTGAAGAATAGGAGATATATTCCATATATTCCTCTGGTATATGTTGTGCTTGAGATTTTAATATGTCATCTCCTAATTCTTTTGGTATATTGTATATTGCTCCACAGCAACTGCTTTTTGCATAATATTGTTTACCCCATTTGAATAAAGTAATGAAAAACAAACTAAAATATTGATATGTCATAAATATTTCAAAACGACACATATGCCCGCAGTGTTTGCAAATACCTTGTTGTGAAAAAAGATTTTTTTGTTGTGTACCAAAACCAAATAAAAAAAACATCATTGTTCACTCCTTTATATATTATAAAATGCTGTTTATCATTTCCATACGAATATACATTCGATATTATTTTTATATTTTTTGAAAAATCCTTTTACATATATATCATAACATGGTACAATATTACAATAGAACCGAAAGAAAAGCAAATAAAAATTTTTTCGGGGATATGTTAACAATAAATGGATTGTGTATGAAAGGGATAACAATATGGGAGAAATAAAACGTCTGTATGTAGAAAAAAAAGCTGGCTGCGATGTAGAAGCGCAGCATCTTTTAGAAGATTTAAGAGAAAATTTAGGTATTACTGGCTTGCTTTCATTAAGAATACTACATCGTTATGATGTAGAGGAAATCAGCGAAAAAGATTATCAAAGTGCAAAAAACACAATATTTTCAGAACCACCTGTTGACTATGTTTATGAAGAAAATATGCCTTATACAGAAAAAGAATATATTTTTGCAACAGAATATTTACCAGGGCAATATGACCAAAGAGCAGATTCAGCAATGCAATGTGTACAGTTGATATCACAAACAGAAAAACCTACTATTGCAGTAGCAAAAGTATTTGCATTAAAAGGGGATATTTCAGTAGAGGAATTAGAAAGAATAAAAAAATACTGTATCAATCCAGTAGATAGCAGAGAGGCATCTCTTGAAAAACCTAACAGCTTACAGTTAGAAACAGAAATACCAGAAGATGTTAAAGTATTTGAAGGTTTTATTGATAAAACACCTGAAGAATTAGAAAAACTGCGTCAGGAATTGTCTACCGCAATGAGTAAACAAGATTTTCTATTTTGTCAGCAATATTTTAGAGATACAGAAAAAAGAAATCCTTCTGTAACAGAAATGAAAGTAATTGACACATATTGGTCTGACCATTGCAGACATACTACATTTCAAACAAAAATTGAAAATGTAGAAATAGAGGACGGAAAATATAAAGCACCTTTCCAAAAAGCATATGAATTATATCAAAGTGAAAGAAAAGAAGTATATGGACAAAAAGAACAGCAAAGAGATGTCAATTTAATGGATATTGCTGTTTTGGGCATGAAGGCATTAAAAAAGAAAGGTCTGCTCAATGATTTAGATGAATCAGAAGAAATCAATGCTTGTTCTATTGTTGTGCCTGTAGATGTAGATGGACAAACAGAAGACTGGTTGATAATGTTTAAAAACGAAACACATAATCACCCTACTGAAATAGAGCCTTTTGGAGGTGCAGCAACTTGTTTAGGTGGTGCAATACGTGACCCACTTTCTGGACGTTCTTATGTTTATCAAGCAATGAGAGTAACAGGAGCAGGTGACCCAACTGTAAAAGTATCCGATACCATAGCAGGAAAACTACCTCAAATTAAAATTGTAACAGAGGCAGCAAAGGGATATAGTTCTTATGGCAATCAAATAGGATTAGCAACAGGACAAGTTGTAGAAGTATATGACCCCGGTTTTGTGGCGAAAAGAATGGAAATCGGCGCAGTAATTGGCGCAGCAAAAAAAGAAAATGTCATCAGACAAATACCAGAATCTGGAGATGTCATTATATTGGTAGGAGGAAGAACAGGACGTGATGGCTGTGGTGGTGCAACAGGTTCTTCTAAACAGCATACTGTTTCATCAATAGAAAATTGTGGCGCAGAAGTACAAAAAGGAAATCCTCCAACAGAAAGAAAACTACAAAGATTATTCCGTAATACAGAAGTCAGCAAAATGATTAAAAGATGTAATGATTTTGGTGCAGGTGGTGTTTCTGTTGCTATAGGAGAACTTGCAGAAGGACTGACAATTAATTTAGATGCTGTACCAAAAAAATATGATGGATTAGATGGTACAGAACTTGCTATATCAGAATCACAAGAAAGAATGGCTGTTGTTGTTTCAAAACAAAATGTACAGAAATTTATAGAATATGCTTTAATTGAAAATTTGGAAGCAACAGAAGTTGCTGTAGTAACAGATAATAGACGTTTAATAATGAATTGGAGAGGGAAAGATATTGTTAACATTTCCCGTGACTTTTTAGATACAAATGGTGCAACACAAACAACAAATGTTTTTGTAAAAATGCCTGCAAAAGATGGCTTTTTCAAAAAGATGTCTGTTTCTGAAGCAATAATTGAAACAGATTTTAAACAAGCATGGATTGAAAATTTACAAAAATTAAATATTGCAGGACAAAAGGGATTAGTGGAACGCTTTGACTCTACTATTGGTGCAGGTACTGTACTTATGCCTTTTGGAGGAAAAAATCAACTGACACAGCCAGAAGCAATGGTAGCAAAAGTGCCTATGTTAAAAGGAGAAACCACAACTGCTACTATGATGAGCTTTGGCTATCACCCAGAAATTGCAAAATGGAGTTCTTTCCATGGTGCAGTATTTGCAGTAGTAGAATCTCTTGCTAAAATTGTTGCAGCAGGTGGAGATTATAAAAAAGCAAAACTCACATTTCAAGAGTATTTTGAAAGATTAGGAGAAGACCCAGAAAAATGGGGAAAACCTTTTGCAGCATTGATAGGAGCGTTTAAAGCACAAATGGAAATGGGTGTTGCAGCAATAGGTGGTAAAGATAGTATGTCTGGTACATTTGAAGATATGACAGTACCACCAACATTGGTGTCATTTGCTGTGGATTATGAAAATATAAATGGTATTATTTCTCCAGAATTTAAAAAAGCAGGCAATAAAGTGGTATTTTTGCCAGCAAAATTAGATGAAAATCATTTACCTGATTATGATTATTTGAAAAAAATATTTGAATTAGTGCATGATTATATTCAAAAAGGTATTTGTATTTCTGCACATACTGTAAGAAGCGGCGGTATTGCTGAAGCAATCAGTAAAATGTCATTTGGTAATTTTATAGGTGTAAAATTGAATGACGAATTGCAGAAAAGAGACTTTTTTAAACCGGAATATGGTTCTTTTGTATTAGAATTGACAAATTCTAAAGTATTTGATTTTAAAGGAGCAGATGCTATAATATTGGGAGAAACCATAGCAACACCTATAATCACATATGGAGATGTGGAAATTAGTATAAAAGATGCTGTAACAGCTTGGCAAAAACCACTTGAAAATGTTTTCCCAACAAAAACAAAACAAATAGAAAAACAAACGATTGCTCCTATAAGCTACTGTATGAAACAAAAAGCAACACATTGTCATGGCATTGCAAAACCACGTGTATTTATACCTGTTTTCCCAGGTACAAACTGCGAATATGATTCTCAAAGAGCATTTGAAAAAGCAGGTGCAGAAGTAGAAACACTTGTTATAGCAAATTTATCTGTATCCACATTGGAACAAACAATACAGAAAATGGAAAAAATGATAAAAAATGCACAAATGATTATGCTACCAGGTGGATTTAGTGCAGGAGATGAGCCAGAAGGTTCTGGAAAATTTATTGCAGCAACATTTAGAAATCCTATAATAAAAAATGCTGTTATGGATTTACTTCAAAATAGAGATGGTTTAATGCTAGGTATTTGTAATGGATTCCAAGCACTGATTAAATTGGGATTAGTGCCTTATGGTGAAATTAGAGATATAGATGAAAATAGTCCAACATTAACATATAACCAAATTGGCAGACATATTTCTTGTTTGGTAGATACCAAAATTACATCTAATTTATCACCTTGGCTTTGGGGAACAGAAACAGATGATATTTATACTATACCAGTATCACATGGTGAAGGTAGATTTGTTGCACCACAATCTGTAATTGATGAGCTTGCCGCAAATGGACAGATTGCAACACAGTATGTTGACCCTTCAGGTAATGCAACATATGATATTCGCTATAATCCAAATGGCTCTGTTTGTGCTATAGAGGGCATTACAAGCCCAGATGGTAGAGTGCTTGGTAAAATGGGACATTCTGAAAGAATTGGAAATGGTCTTTATAAAAATGTTTCTGGAGAAAAAGACCAAAAAATATTTGTTTCTGGTGTAAATTATTTTAAATAAAAAGGAGGAAAAATTGTGAAAATAACAAAATTAGTTCTTAGTGCAGTATCTTTGGCGGTATCTGCAGCACTTTTGACAATGTCTATTATTGATTTGAATACAAGAGAAAGAGAATACTAAAATAAATAAAATATAGATAAAAGGGAACATTTTACTTATGAAATGTTCCCTTTTATCATTTAGACAATTCACTTCCCCAAAAATTTTAAAAAATTATACAAAACTTTATTTTCACTATTACAAAACTATTTTTATTATCAAAAAAATGTCTCATATTAAAATACAGTATATATAATAAAAAATGCATATTATCCCAAAACAATGCACAGTATTTTGATTTACTGTAAAATTTTTATATGTAAGTATTTTTTAATTTTATCAATAACCACAATAATAAACAAACAGTATCACAATACTGACTAAAGGGGGAAGACAAATTATGAAAAAAAATTAAATGACAGCATTATTGCTTACTACAGCAATAGCATTAAATGGCATAATTGTACCAACATTTGGTTCTGTAAATGATATTAGCGGTCATTGGGCACAGTCAGCAATTTCAAAATGGCAAAATGAAGGCAGAGTCGGGGGCTACCAAGATGGTACATTTTTACCAGACAAAGTGATTACAAGAGCGGAGTTTATACGTTTATTAAACAATACAGCAACAACTACTTTTATATCTAACACACAAATGAATTTTAGTGATGTAAAACAACAGGATTGGTATTATAATGATATAGCAAAAGCAGTGGGCGGAAATATAACAAAAGGTTTTGAAGATGGTACATTTCGTCCCAACGAAACCATTACAAGAGCACAAGCAGCAGTATTGATATGTAATGCAAAGGGACTAACACCAAATGAATATGACGCAAATCATTTTACAGATGTGTCAGAAATTCCAAATTGGGCAAAGGGTGCAGTAGGTGCGGCAGTAAGTGCCGGCTATTTATCAGGATATCCAGAAGGAACATTTTATCCAAACAAAGGAATGACAAGAGCAGAAGCAGTTTCAACATTAGATAGAGTATTAGTAAACACAGCACAGAAACAAACTACTGCACCAATACAACAAGCAGAACAGCCAGATAATGCAGAAGAAATCAAAACTGCAAACAGCGGTCAAATGGTTTGGAAAAGTGGCGGAAGCGGTGGCGGAGGAAGTAAAAGCAATTCTTCTAGTACCTCTGACGACAAATACAATAATGTAGTAATACGTTCACAAGCACAGGCTGATTATTATTCTGGGGAAACAGTAACAGGCACAACAAAAATTTATATTACTGACAAAGGTATTGATTTAACAAATATCAAATTTGACGGCGATGTAGATATTTATGCAAAAAGCGATGTCGCAGTAGGCGCAACATATGTGGAAGGAGATACCGCTGTTGCAGCAGTATATTTCGCTGATATTGATGTGATATTTGAAGGTACAACAGGCGTAACAGGAAGAATCAGAGTAATCAGCAATGATTATGTGAATACGCAAGTAGTAATCAAAACACATATTCCTAAAAAAATAAGTAAATTTATTGCAGAAGTTGCAGCAAAAATTGTAGGATTTGATATAGAAACAGTAGAATCACAAGCACCGATTGTAGTTTCTGAAGGTACAAGTATTGGAAAAGTAGAAGCAAAAGATGGTTCTTCTGTAACAGTAGAAGAAAATGCAGATGTTGAAAATATTGTTGCGTCAGGAGATGTAAGCGATATTACATTAAACGGTAATGGTAGCACAAACGTTACAATAACAAATGGCGCAAGTGTAGATAATATTGCTGTAAATGATACTGCAAATGCAGGTGTTATAGTAGAAGGTGGTGCAAATGTAGAAAAAATTACATTAAATGACAATGCAATAGCAGATATTGACGTCAAACAAAATGCATCAGTAGATACCATTGATTCTAATTCTTCCGCAACAGGTACAACAATTACTGGTACAGGTGATATTAATACTATCACTGCAAACAATCCGGGTACGATAAACAAAGAGGAAGAAGTAGAAACACCAATTACACCAACAAAACCAGATACACCTAACAAGCCAACAACACCAAGTAAACCATCTAAACCAGTTACAAAAGTAACTGTAACAGCAAAAAGCGGTGTCACAAATGGAAAAGCAAAACCAGGTTCTAGCCCAGTATTTGAAGCAACTGGTATTGATGGCACAGTAAACTGGAGTGCAAAAGATGCAGATGATAACGAGTATACTATTTCTAATGGTACATTGACAATACCAGCAGGTACAGCAGATGGTACAGTGATTACTGTTACTGCAACATCAGCAGACGATGAAAAACTTACAGCTTCTACTACTGTAACAGTAGAAGCACCAAAAACACAAAGCATTACATTATCAAAAACGAGTGTTACTCTTGCTATAGGAAATGAAGTAGAAATTACTGCAACAGCAAAAGACCAGTATAATGAAGATGTAGCTGTTACATGGGAAATAAAAGACGGTGAGGACAATCCTTATACTGGAGAGGCGAATAAAGTAAGCATAGCAGATATTACAGGCGGTAAAAAAATTGCAAATACTGGTGCTGATACCGCTAAAACACTTACTGTTAAGGCAACAACAGCAGATGGCAAAGAAGCAACAGCAACTGTTGAAATTACAACAGACACAGCGACAGTTGAAAAAGTGGCAATTTCTCCAAAAACAGCAGTATTGACAGCTGGAAGTGCTACAAAAACACAACAATTTACAGCAGAAGCACAATCAGCAGATGGCACAAATGTTATAGGAAAAACAATAACATTTGATATTGATGCTGATGCAAAAACAGCAGGAAGCAGTATATCAAGTGGCACTTTGACAATAGGTGATTATGATACTTTAACAAAAGGACAAACAGCAAGCATTACTGTAACGGCTGATTGTGAAGGAAAAACAGATACTGCAACTGTAACAGTAAATGCACCAGCTCAGCCAGACAGTATTGAAATTACTGCTCCAACAGATACAACCATCACGGCAATAGCGGGTGATGCAACAGGTATTACATTTACTGCAAGAATATTAGACCAATATGGTAATGAAATGACAGCAGAAAAATCAAATATTGTATGGATTATGTTAGGTGCTCAACAAACAGGAACAATTATACGTCCAAAGACAGGAAAATTAGTTGTTGATGAAAATGAACCAAAAGGCACATTGACTATAACAGCTATGTATAACACTAATATTAAAGCAACAAAAGAGGTTACTGTAAAACCAAAACCAGCAGAAATAAAATCAATAGAGCTTATAACAGATATATCAGAAAAGGTAAATTTAAGAACAGCAACAGAACCTGTAATAGTAGAGCTTACAGCAGTCATAAAAGATGCAAATGGTAATATCATTGAAGAATCTGACAGAGAAGTTATATGGCGTATAGATAAGGGTACAGCTTCAACTATATTGGAATCTGGAACAAAATTTATAGGAGAAGAAGAGGAGGAAACTGAAGACCAGAGACAAGCAGTCACTAAAACAAATGAAAAAGGAGAGGCAAAAGGAAAATTGTCTATTTCACCAAATCAAAGAGGTAATATGGTATTCTATGTGCGTAGTAAGGAAGATGAAAGCATATTTTATGAATTTTACTTAAAAATCACACCAAAAGGACTAAAACCAACTGCAACAATAGATAATAGCAAAACAATAGAGACTACAGTAGGCACTCCAATATCAGAAACAAATATTATAGTTGTTTTAGGAGCTAGTGAGGGCGGTTCTGATACTTTTATACCTACCTTCCGTGGAGACAGATTTACTGCAGATCAAGATGTATCAAGATGTATCAAGTTGGATAAGAAATTTGCCAAAAGGATTAAAAGCCACTATTAAACACGCTCCAGATAATACTAGTGCTGGTGTTTTTATTGGTATAACTGGTACACCAGAAGAAACATCAACAGAAGTTTTAGAAATTGTAATACCACCGAATCTTATAAATGGCGATTATCCTGTAGGTGATTCTTTGGATATTGATGAAACAGTACCAATTTATGTAGATACAAATACAAATACAAAATTTAACATTACTGCTGCTACTAGAAATGCAAAAATAACAAGTGATGATATAGATGATGTGATTGAAAGTGTTGGCGTAAGCGGTATAACAACACCAGCATATGGCGATGACATAGAAATACCTGATTTAACTACTGAAGAAGATACTTATGATGTAAAAGCAGTATGGAAATATGACACTGATGAGGAGGACAGCGGTATATTTGAGGAAAAAACATACACACTAGAAATAACATTAACACCAAAATATGGTTATGTATTTTCTGATGATATAGAGGAACTCATTACAGACAGTTCAGAAACAGCAACAAAAGTTACTGCTGAACATGAAAATTTAATATTTACTATAGATTTTACAGTCACACAATAATCAATAATGGCTGATATCCACATAGCAACAACCACTAGATAATCTAGTGGTTGTTGTTTTTTATTGCATAAAGTATACATATTTATAGTAAAATATAACAAAAATATTGCAATAAATATTGAGCAATGATATAGTATTAATATAGTGACAATATGATTATTGCAAATAGTATAACAAAACTGCTTTTTTATGCTAACAAGTCAATAGAATGATAATTTCTGCAATCTATATAAAAACAAATACCCCATGTTTTTATTTTATAATAGAATGGTGTAGCAAATTGATATTGACAGTGACAAAACTATTTTGAAAGAATACATTAAATATAAGCGAAATTTACATTTTTTATAATAGTAAAAATAGTGATGTTTTTAATGTATTTATATATAATTTATACATTTATAAAGGAGTGGTTTTTATGAAAAGGTGGGTAGCTTACCTATTGGCAGGTGCTATGATAACATCAAGCACAACTGCATGGGCAAGCAATTACAAAGATGTAGGAGGGCATTGGGCAGAAAACGCTATTACAACGTGGACTGAAAGAAATGTATTAAATGGCTATAATGAAATGTTTCGTCCAGACGACACCATAACAAGAGGTGAAATGGCTGTTATACTGGATAGAATGATGTATTACACAGAAAAGCAACAAAATACATTTACAGATTTAGACCAGGCATTTTATACAGACCCTATATTGAAAGCAGCAAAAGCAGGTATATTATTGCAGTCAAACGCTCTGGCACAGCCAAAGCAAACCATGACAAAACAGGAAACAGTAGTGATGTTTGCAAAAGCATTGGGTATTTCACCAACAGAAGGAAATACAGATTTTGAAGATGATGCACAAATTGCAGACTGGGCAAAAGGCTATGTTGCAGCTATGAAACAATATGGATACATCACATCTGATGATGGAGCATTTCACCCTGATGAATTGATTTCACGTGCAGAAGTAGCAACATTATTAAATACTTCTGTAGAAAATGTGGTGACAGAAAGTGCAACAGAAGTATCAAGTAATGGTAAAAATGTTATTATCAATACACCAGATGTTACATTGCAAAACACTGTAATTGACAAAGATTTAATATTGTCTGAAGGTGTTGGAGAGGGCGACATTACATTAGAAAATGTAACAGTAAAGGGTGCATTGATTGTAAAAGGTGGCGGTATTCACACAGTAACATTAAAGAACTGTAATATCAATAATGTTTCTGTACAAAAGAAATCCGCACCTGTTAGAATATTGACACAAGGCGGTAGTGTAGCAAATACCACTGTAACAACATCTTGTATATTAGAAGGCGATTTTGATACAGTTCATGTATCTTCCCCAACAGATGTCACTACAAGAGGAAATGTACAAACAATGGTATTATCTGCTAAAACAAATTTGAATGCAGAGGGAACAATACAAAATGTAACTGTTTTACAGAATGCACAAAACACCATTATAAAAGGTACTGGCGTTGTAAAAAATGTAACAGTTGAGGCTGAAAATGTAAATGTGGAAACTGCAAATACAAATGTGGTTGTTGCTAAAAACATATCACAAACAAATACATCAAATGGAACAATAAAAGGTGGCGGCAGTGGCTCAAGCGGTTCTAGTAGTTCTGGCGGCGGCGGTTCAAATTCAGGCGGCTCTGGTGGTTCTGGTGGTGGTTCAAATTCAGGTGGTTCAGGCGGTTCTGGTGGTGGTTCTGGCAACACTGACGATGACTTTGAAGATGACCAACCACAGCAAACTGTTGGCATCAAAAATGTAGAATGTGTTACAAATGGTTTTGTAAGAGTAACACTAAATAAAGGCACAGAATTTGCTTTATCAAAAAGCGATTTCAGTATTATTTGTACTGGCGGCGGTTCTAGTATGAGAATATTGAATGTAACAACAAAAGATAACAAAGTATATGATTTGACAACGACATATTATAAAGATAGTGTTTACAATTTACAAGTAAAAATTGATGGAAAATATTATGATAAAGATTTTGTTGTAAGGTCTGATTGTCCAGAATTGACAGGAGCATCAGTAAAAAGAGTAAATGACACAACAGCAGATTTTTCATATGATTCAGATGCAGTAGGTACATTATATTATACTGTTGTAAGACAGGGAGCGCCTGTATTAGCTGCATATGAAAGCATTACAGAACAGCAAGACACTGAATTATATACAAGAAATATTTCACCTTTGAGCAATGAGCCTACAGAAGAATATTTACTTACAAAAGGCAAAAAAGCAAATATGTCAATAGGTATGAACAAAGTAAAATTGTCTGGATTGAATAAAAATACTCCTTATACATTGTATTATATGGGAGTAGATACAGATACAAAAATGACTCCAGTAAAACAAATTGATATTAGTGGAAAACCGGCTGTTGTACCAAAACCACCAAAACCAGCAGCTTATAATATTACTGAAGTTATAGCACATTTTAATCCTAACGGTAATATGACTACAGGAATGTACTACTTTGTTGTAAAATTTGATAAAGAGGTAGAAGAAGAATTAACATTAAGTAATTTCAACTTAACTTGTCCTGCTTTAAGTGATTTGAATACGTATAAGGTAGAAAAACAAGATAATACAACATATATTGTATATAATAATAGTGGCTTAAAAGGTAATAACACACTTACCATGACAGTAACATTTGCAGACGGCTCAAAATCGCAAAAGCAATTTGATTTCGGTGTGATGCCACCTGTTATTTCTAAAGAAACAGTATCACGTATTAGTGAAGACAAAATAAATTTTGAATTTAGATCAGACAAGGCAGGTACGATTTATTACAAAGTTTATGATAAAGATGATACTTCTGACTATGATTTTAGTTCAGCTGAAGGAAAAAGGCCAGAAGCTCTTTATAAAGGAGGTACTTCTCAAGTATTAAAAGCTGGACCAAATTATATAGAAAATATTAATGCAGTAGAAGGACAAATATTTGCTTATGCTACAAAAGCAGAAGATGGTACAGAAGATAATACTATATTTTATAAAGAAGTTACAGGAAATGTTCGTCCTCCTATTCCCGAAGGTCAGTTAAAAATTGTAGATGTGAAAGTAGAATATATAGGAACAAAATATATTGACCAACATGTTCATGTTATATTTGACCAAGAAATAGACTATATGGGTGGTGATTTTGGCACATCGGATAGTTTTACGAATAGAAATATTGATTTTATTGCTGCTACTGATAATGTCAACGGATATTACTCAGATATAACACAGCATGCTGATGGCTCAAGCTATAATGAAGTACCATCAACTAGATTATGTTTTATGGCTAGAGGAGGAGTTGGAACTCTGTTGAAGCCAGGAGCAGATTATGAAATTCGTATAAAATTTGATAATGATGGAAACACAATTAGTAGAAGTTTTACAGTACCTGCTGCTCCTAGTTCTGCAAATACTATCATTATGGATGATGAAATTGTTGATAATGGTATCATGGACGATGACAGCATGACAAATGAAGACACTATGACACCTGATGAAGATGGTGCTATCGGAGGAGGTAGTGGTGGTTCTGGTGGCAATGGTGGCACAGCTGACAGTGATATCCCAAGTGATAGCGATGTTCCAAGTGATGACACAAACAATACACCAGATGGTGATACAAATGACACTGATGTAGATAATACAGAAACACCAGACGGTGACACAAATGATACTGATACAGACAGTACAGAAACACCAGACGGTGACACAAATGATACTAATACAGACAGTACAGAAACACCAGACGGTGACACAAGTGACACTGATACAGACAGTACAGAAACACCAGACGGTGACAAAAATGACACTGATGTAGATAGCACAGAGACACCAGACGGTGACACAAATGATACTGATATAGACAGTACAGACACACCAGATGGCGACACAAATGGCACTGACACAGATAGTACAGATACACCAGATGGTGACACAAATGGCACTGACACAGACAGCGTAGATACACCAGACAGTGACACAAATGATACTAATACAGACAGTACAGAAACACTAGACGGTGACAAAAATGACACTGATGTAGATAGCACAGAGACACCAGATGGCGATACAAATGACACTAATACAGATAGCACAGACACACCAGATGGCGACACAAATGACACTGATGTAGATAGCACAGACACACCAAGCGGTGATGTAAGTGACAGTGATACACCAAGCGACGCACCAAGTGGTGATGTAAGTGATAGTGACACATCAAACAATGACGCAAGTAACAACAGCACACCAAGTATTAACCAAAGCACAAAACCAAGTGACAGCATAAGCAAAGATGAATCTGATGGTGGTGACTCTGGTAGCGATGATAGTGATAGTGGTGTAGAATAATATTATTGTGAAAAATAACAAATGAAATATGGAAATGATTTCATAGCTATAGACACAATAAATTGTTGAAAATGAAATATTTGGGGGAACTTTTTATATTTGTAAAAAGTCCCCCTATTGTTATTTTAAAAACAAAATGTAATATCATTAATTTAGTAGAAAAAGTTGTCCATTTTTTTATCAAATTATATGAAATAAAAAAATAAAAATAATAAGTAAAAGCAATTTACTGTTAAATTATAACAGAATTACAACTAAAAACATTTTGAATTATAAGCATTTTGACAAAAAAACAATAAAGCTTACAATATGCTACCATTTGATTGTGATAAAAAAATAATAAATGTAGTTTATTAAATAAATGATTTGTGGTATACTAAAAAAGTAAAAGGTATAGCAAAATATACCAGTACAGTTTTTTAAAAGAGGAGGAATTTAAAAATGGTAAAAGTAGGTATTAATGGTTTTGGACGTATTGGCAGACTTGTTTTCCGTGCATCTTTGGAAAGAACAGATTTACAGGTTGTTGCAGTAAATGACCCATTTATCGATTTAGATTATATGGTATATATGCTGAGATATGATTCTGCTCATGGTCGTTTTGGAGGCACAATAGAAATAAAAGGCGACAAATTAGTTGTAAACGGAAAAGAAGTTACAGTATTCAACTGCATGGATCCTAAAGAAATTCCTTGGGCAACAGCAGGCGCTGAATATGTTGTAGAATCCACAGGCGTATTTACAACAACTGACAAAGCATCTGCTCACTTTGAAGGTGGCGCTAAAAAAGTTGTTATTTCCGCTCCATCTGCTGACGCTCCTATGTTTGTAATGGGTGTAAACAACGATAAATATACTAAAGATATGAAAGTTGTTTCTAACGCTTCTTGTACAACAAACTGTCTTGCTCCTTTGTCAAAAGTTATTAATGATAAATTTGGCATTGTAGAAGGTCTTATGACAACAGTTCACTCCACAACAGCTACACAAAAAACTGTTGATGGTCCTTCCAAAAAAGACTGGAGAGGCGGACGTGCTGCATCTGCAAACATTATTCCATCTTCCACAGGTGCTGCAAAAGCAGTTGGTAAAGTTATACCAGAATTGAACGGCAAATTGACAGGTATGTCTTTCCGTGTTCCTACAATTGACGTTTCTGTTGTAGATTTAACTTGCCGTCTTGAAAAACCAGCAACATATGAAGAAATTAAAGCTGCTGTAAAAGAAGCTGCTGAAGGTCCAATGAAAGGTATATTGGATTACACAGAAGATGATGTTGTATCCAGCGATTTCTTAGGCGATTCCCATACATCTATATTTGATGCAAAAGCAGGTATTGCATTGAATGACAATTTTGTAAAATTGGTTTCTTGGTATGACAATGAATGGGGCTACAGCAACAAAGTTGTTGATTTGATTCAACATATGGCTAAAGTAGACGCTCAATAATTAATGTATAAT
Organism: Lachnospiraceae bacterium 46-61; assembly: GCA_041223565.1. GTDB lineage: Bacteria > Bacillota > Clostridia > Lachnospirales > Anaerotignaceae > Coprocola. The sequence continues at coordinate 28,865 of JBCLQL010000004.1, read as the reverse complement.
TAAAAAGTACCTTATATTTTATAAGGTACTTTTTTAGTTTTAATATTATGAATACATATTTAAAAATTTGTTAATATATATAGAACCCACAAAAAAATCTTCATTTTTATTTGATATATTAACGTTTTGTTTTAGTTGTAGCAATTGTCCAATATCCTTTTAATTTTTTAACAAAAGCAACGACATCGGGCAATTCTTGTTTTTCCATATCAGACAATTTTTCATATTCTCTTTTTGCTAATGATTGCCAAAGTGCATACTGTTTTCTATAAAGTTCAATAGAACTAGGATTTTTTTGACTCCACTGATTCATGCGTTTATTATAATACTGCTGTAAACTTCTATATTTTTTATAATACACATCTTTCTTTTTCTGTTTTTTAAAATTTTTTTCAACACAATACTGAGAACAATAAAGTGCGTCTAATCTCTTACTTGTAAAACAAGTATGACATTGTGGACATATTTTGAGCGGAGGAAGTATAGCACATTCTACAAATTTTTGATATTCTATTAACTCTGCTGTAATTGCCTCTTGCAATGTATTCACATTATAAATTTGTATAAATCCCACAGTTGGTTCGTATTCATAATAAATGTGAAATGACAGTTTATTATTTTTTTGATTTGTATTCTGATTATATAATATAGGTAATTTATAATATGACTGAAACGCATTTGTATCATTTTGCTCGTATAAATTTTGGCAAAGTGTTTGTATTGTTTGAAAAAGTGACTGCTGTAATTGCTCTATTTGGTTTTGAGAATGTTCAAAAAATTCATAGGAGTAAGGCAGTTCTTTTTTATTAACAATATGCAGTAATGTATCACCTAAATTTGCAGAATAAATGCGGGGTAAATGTATTTCTTGTTGATAGGCTATCATAGGCATTTGACGATTATTTTGATAAATAGAAAGTAACATAAATTCACCTCTTTTATAGTATTATTAATGTTATTATATTGCAGTATAATAAAATAATCAATAAAAACAACACAATAATAACTATTTTTTTTAATTGTAGAAATAACTCTATACAATACGATATAATAGTAATATAGAATATAAAAAGTACTATACAATTTTTTTAAAAAAATTGCATAATACTTTTATGTGAATAGTAAATATTATTTTTTTATAGAAAACTGATATGTTGTTTGATGTTTATAAACATCACCAGCTTTTAATAAAGGTTTTTCAAAATTATCGACATTGATAGCATTTGGAAAATATTGAGATTCTAAACAAAAACCAGAACGATGTGTAACAGGTACATTATTTTTACCCATCAAACTGCCATCTAAAAAGTTACCACTATAAAATTGCACACCTGGTAATGTTGTAGTCATATCCATTTGTATACCACTTTTTTCAGAATAAGCATGAGCTGCAATATCAGTATTGTTTAATACCCAATTGTGGTCATATCCTTTACCAAAATAAATAGGCTCATAATCGCTGTCAATACCTTTACCAATTTGTGTAGGTGTTGTGAAATCCATAGGCGTACCAGTAACGGGTACAATTTCGCCATGAGGGATTGATTCTACGTCTGCTGCTGTAAAACTATCTGCATAAAGTGTTAAAACATGATTTAATATAGTGGTACTGCTGTCGCCATTTAAATTAAAATAACAATGATTTGTTAAAGCGCAAAGAGTATCTTTATCTGTTGTTGCTGTATGTAGTATTGTTAATTTGTTATTTTTGTCAAATGTATATGTTACAGAAACAGTAAGTGTTCCAGGGTAGCCTTCTTCACCATCAGCACTTACATATGTAAATGTAATGCTGTCATCATGTTCTTCTGCTTGCCAGATTTTTTTGTCAAATCCTATTTTTCCGCCATGTAAGTGGTTTTTGCCGTCATTAGCATAAAGAGGATATGTTTTTCCATTTAATGTAAATGTGGAGTTTTCAATACGATTACATACACGTCCTACTGTTGCACCAATATAGCAGTCTTGTTTTTCATAATATGAAATATCTGAAAAACCTAATGCGACATCACACAATACACCATTTTTGTCTGGTACGCATATTGCATGAATGGACGCACCATAATCTAAAAATTCTACATATGCATTTTCTTTGCCATAAAGTCGGTAGCAGTGTACTGTTTCACCTGATGAAGTTTTGCCAAATATTGAAGCCATAAATATTACCTCCTTAAAAAAATAAATGAAAAAATTGTGTTTGCAAAATATAAAGTTTATAGGTGTGGACAACATCCACTGAATGTTCAGTACCCTTAAAGATATCAATTTTACAATGAAAGTCGTTCGTTTTTTTGTAAAATTCTTTGTCAAACTTTCTTTAATGTTAAAATTTGAGAAAGTTGCCTTCAAAGTAGCTTATTAAAAAACATTGAGACTTTGTCTCAAACTCTACTTCCTTTCTTTCAAGAAAGGAAACGAAAGAACTTTAATAAGGAAACTACGTTTTCTTAAAAAATACTAATTTTATAATGAAACATGTTACTCATCAACCATGCGATAGCCAACACCCACTTCAGTAAAAATATATTGAGGTTCAGCAGGATTTTTTTCTAATTTTCGACGAATATTAGCCATATTTACACGTAATATTTGATTATCTTTTACAGCATAAGGTCCCCAAAGTTCTGCAATAATTTGGTCATATGTCAACACTCTACCTTGACTTTTTGCCAAAAGCGAAACAATTTTAAATTCAATTTGTGTCAAATGTACTTCTTTACCATCTATTATAACAAGTCTTTTACCAAAATCAATAGACAAGCCTTTTACTGAAAATTTATCATTTTGTATTGTGCTGTTTTGTGAGGCATGACGCATAGCAGTGCGTATTCTCGCAAGTAATTCTGATGTGCCAAATGGTTTTGTAATATAATCATCTGCACCAGCATCTAATGCCTCCACTTTTTCTTCTTCGTTTACACGTGCCGAGACAATAATAACAGGAATACTTGACCATTTTCTTAATTGTTTTAGTATTTCTAATCCATCTATATCTGGTAGCCCTAAATCCAATAATATTACATCAGGACAATGAGAGGCAATCATAGAAAGTGCCTCTTTACCGTTTGAAGAAAGCAATGCTGTATAACCATTTGATTTTAATGTTGTAGCTATAAAATTACTAATTGCTGTTTCATCTTCTATAATTAAAACTTTAAATTTATTCGCCATGATTTATATCCTCTCCTTTTTTGGGTAATGTAAAGCGAAATGTTGCACCACCTTCTTTATTATTTTGTGCTGATATAGTGCCTTTGTGTGCAAATATAATAGATTTACATATAGAAAGACCAATACCAATACCCCTTGTAGAATCTCCTGTCTTTTCAATAGAAACACCATCAAAAATATGATTAATTTCATTTTCATCTAATCCCACACCATTGTCTTTTATAGAAAAAATAGCATATTGTTCTGTATAAACAACATCTAATAATATAGCTTCTGTACTATGAGAATGTACAATAGCATTTTCAAGCAAATTGATAAGCACTTGCATAATTAATGTTGCATCCATAGGAATCATAATAAATTCTTGGGGAACGCTTGCCTTGATTTGTGCATCAGGAAATCTTTTTTTAATTTTTACCATTGTTGCAGCAACAATTTCTTCTACTGCTTCCTGCTGTTTTTTTATAACAGCATGTTCATTATTTATGCGTGTAACAGCAAGCAAATTTTCAACCATGTGTATTAACCATTGTGTGTCTTGTATGATATCATTTAACAGTTTTTGAAACTGCTGTTTTGATAATGCAGTATTTTGTTCTAAAACAGTTGTTGCTGAAAATACAATACAAGTGAGTGGTGTTCTTAAATCATGAGAAACCGCTCTTAATAAATTACTTCTCATTTTTTCTTTTTCAGTTTCCACTAATATTTTTTGCTGTTTTTCAAAAAGGTTTTGCCTTTCTATAGCAAGTATAAGCTGCGATGTCATAATACCTAAAAAATCTAATGTTTTAGGCTGTTTTAGACCCTCATTTTCTGATAAAAGCCCTATTACACCAAAAACGGTATCATCTGTACTGATAGGCAAATAAGTACCCTTAGTGTTTATTTTAGAAAATGTGTCTGCCCCTACAACGGCAGAAGTATCATAACAAATTTGTGCAGCATTTTTTTCTGTTTGGTTTTCAAATATAGCAGCATGCTGTGTAGTAAGCAGTTTCATACCATAATTTTGGTCAATGGAAGGGTTGCCGAAATAAATAATGACACTACAATGATAAAAATTACTAAAATAATCCAAAGCAAGTGTTCTAATATTGTCCATACCTGTCGCAGTTAAAAGTCTTTTTGTGATATCGTGTAACGATTCCGCTTGTTTTTCTCTTTCTGAAAATATTAATGCCTGTTTTTTGATTTTGACAGTTAATGTACTAATAATTGTGGAAATTATCAGCATACTTAAAAATGCGAGAGGATAGCCAGCAAGCAGAAAGTTAAAAGCATTATAAGGAAATGTAAAAAAATAATTGACACTAAATATACCTAAAAAGGAAGAAAAAATACCCCAAATATAACCAGATGTTACAACAGAAATCAATGCTACTGCAAGTATATATATACTAAAAATATTATCGGCTATGGCTGAAAGTCTAACTAATGTAAAAGCAAGTATGGTAGCAATGAAAAGTATCAATATTGTTTTTAAAAAATCAGAAAAAAATAATAAAATATGAAATTGATTGAAATTGTTTTTTTTCATAATTGCTTACCCTTTCAAAAAATGAGACAAAATTTTTTATTCCAAAACTTCATTTTACTATTTATCAAGCAGAATACTTTTATTATTTATTATATCGTACTCATGAAGTAAAGCAAATAACTTTTTGATTGCAAACTAAAAAAACTTTTGATATAATTTGTAATGTACTTTTTAGTGGTATAAAAACACAATATATAATATTTTTAATTAAAAATGAGGAAGTGGAACGAATGAAAAAAGTACCTTTTATTACAAAACAACAAGCACAGGAATTAATTCAAAAATATCCTACACCATTTCATCTTTATGACGAAAAAGGCATTAGAGAAAACGCCAGAAAAGTAAAGCAGGCATTTTCTTGGAATAAAGGTTTTAAAGAATATTTTGCTGTAAAAGCAACACCAACACCAGCAATATTACAAATATTAAAAGAAGAAGGTTGTGGAGCAGACTGTTCTTCTTATACAGAATTATTAATGTCTGAGGCAGTAGGTATTACAGGTTCAGAAATTATGTTTTCATCTAATGTAACACCTGCAGAGGATTTTGTTTTAGCAAAAAAATTGGGTGCAATTATCAATTTAGATGACATTACACATATTGATTTTTTAGAAAAAGTAACAGGGGGCATACCAGAAACAATATCATGCCGATTTAATCCAGGAGGATTGTTTCAAATTAATAATGATATTATGGATACACCAGGTGAGTCAAAATATGGTTTTACAAGGGAACAAATGACAGAAGGATATTTAAAATTGATTCAAAAAGGAGCAAAATACTTTGGCATACATGCCTTTTTAGCAAGCAATACAGTAGCGAATGAATATTATCCAGAATTAGCAAAAATATTATTCAAAACAGCAGTAGAATTAAAACAAGAAACAGGTGCAGACATTCGTTTTATTAATCTTTCAGGCGGTGTTGGTGTACCATATACACCAGACCAGCAGCCTAATGATATTATGGCAATAGGCGAAGGAGTTAGAAAGGCATATGAAGAAATATTAGTGCCAGCAGGTATGGGAGATGTTGCAATATATACAGAAATGGGACGATTTATGTTAGCGCCTTATGGTTGTCTTGTTACTACAGCAATACATGAAAAACATACTTATAAAGAGTATATTGGTTTAGATGCTTGTGCAGCAAATTTAATGCGTCCAGCAATGTATGGTTCTTATCATCATATTACTGTTTTGGGAAAAGAAAATGCAATGTGTGACCATAAATATGATGTAACAGGTGGACTTTGTGAAAATAATGATAAATTTGCTATTGACCGTATGCTTCCTCATATTGATATAGGGGATATTTTGGTAATACATGATACAGGAGCACATGGTTTTTCAATGGGATATAATTATAATGGTAAATTGCGTTCTGCTGAGGTACTTTTGAAAGAAGATGGTACAAGCCAGCTTATCAGACGTGCAGAAACACCAAAAGATTATTTTGCTACATTTGATATGACAGATTTGTTCCATGATTTGTAAAAAATTGCTTGGAATAATAATCATATTTTGTTAAGATATTAAAGATATTGTACTTAAATTACTATTCGCTTTTTTGAAAAAAGTGAGTAAAAAACTTTATTTTTTATGTTCAAAATTGTGTTATTATTTATAATTTCAAGTATATTTTTGAAAGGGCATTATTTATGAAAAAATATATATTAGCAATAATAATTTGTATACTATTTTGTGGCTGCCAAATGCACAAAAAAAATGATATGGCAGAGATACAAATGTTTGCTATGGACACATTTATAGATTTAAAAGCACAAGGTGAAAACGGAGAGAAGGCACTTTTGGAGGCAGAAAAAGAAATCAATCGCTTAGAAAGACTGTTTTCTACAACAATGGAACAAAGTGAAATATTTGCTGTGAATCAATATGCAGCAAAACAACCTGTGTCAGTTTCACAAGATACATTTGATTTAATAGAAAAGGCAAAAGAATATTATAGTATTACAGAAGGTGCTTTTGATATTACTATAGCACCTGTTGTAAAAGCATGGGGATTTACAGAAGAAGTCAAAAGAGTACCATCTGATGAAGAAATACAACAAAAATTGCAATTAGTAGATAACAATAAACTGCACATTGATAAACAAAATAGCACTGTATATTTAGAAAATGAATATATGTCTATTGATTTAGGTGGTATTGCAAAAGGATATGCTTCTGATAAAGTGAATGAAATATTAAAAAAAAATAATATTTCATCAGCAGTAATATCATTAGGGGGAAATGTTTCTGTAACTGGAAAAAGACAAGATGGTACAAAATGGCGTGTAGCAGTACAAGACCCTATGAATAATGAAGGATATGTTGGTATATTAAATGTAGAGAATACTTCTATAATTACATCAGGTGTTTATCAAAGGTTTTTTGAACAAAACGGCAAAAAGTACCATCATATTATTGATACTAAAACAGGAAAGCCCACACAAAATGGATTGCTTTCTGTCACTATTGTTTGTGATAATGGTGCTATGGCAGATGCGCTTTCTACTTCTGTTATGGTGGCAGGATTACAAAAGGGCAGTGAATTGTGGAGAAAGTTAAGTAATTTTGGTATGATATTGATTACAGATAGTAATGAAATGTATATTAGCGAAGATATTGTGGATATATTTGAACTTTCTGATGATATAGAATATACTGTTCATACAATACAAAAATAAATGTAAATGGTAAAATTATTAATATATTAAATAAAATATTTGATAAAAAAGAGTAGTATATTTATAGATATTACTCTTTTTTATTTTGCATATGGTAAAAATCCATTTCTACTATTACAAACGAAATTTTAGCAATATCATACATCATTTTTATTTATTTTACAAATGAATTGTAAATATTTCCATGATATGATATAGTACAGATAACAAAATATTATATATGTAGGAGGGATATTACATGATAATAATAGCGTGTGTTGATGACAATAATGGTATGTTATTTCATCAGCGCAGACAAAGCAGAGATATTGCTTTATACAATCGCATATTACAATTAACAGAAGGAAAAAGGTTATTGATGAATGAGTATTCAGCAAAGCAATTTTTAAAAGAGCAGCATCAAAATATAATTGTGCAGTCTGATTTTTTAGATATTGCATTAGAGCAAGATTATTGTTTTGTGGAAAATGTAGACATATCACAATATGGAAATGATATCCAAAAAATTATATTATATCGTTGGAATAGAGTTTATCCAGCAGATTATTATTTTCAATTTCCCATAAACGAAGATATATGGAAACTGCAAAAAGTTTCTGATATAAAAGGAAATTCACATGACATGATTACAGAGGAGGTTTATACAAATGTTTAAAAAAAGAAAAAGTATTGCATTATTCATTGCATTAATTGCAATGATATTTACAGTGGCGTGTGGTGATATAGATGCTTTATATCAAGAAATACAACAAACATCATCATCGTCTGTAGTAACAATGGAAAGTATTCCAGAATATTCTGGAGAACCTTATATTGTATTAAATAACAATGAGCCTAATTTTGATGAGGAATATTTTACAACAGAATCTTTTGAAACATATAGCGATTTAGACAGTTTAGGAAGATGTGGTGTTGCATTTGCCAATGTTGGAAAAGACATTATGCCCACAGAAGAAAGAGGCTCTATCAGTCAAGTAAAACCTACAGCATGGCATAGTGTAAAATATGATTGTGTAGATGGAAAACATCTTTATAACAGATGTCATTTAATTGGTTTTCAGTTAACAGGAGAAAACGCAAATGAAAAGAATTTAATTACAGGAACAAGATATTTAAATGTAGTGGGTATGTTGCCATTTGAAAATATGGTTGCTGACTATGTAAAAGAAACAAATAATCATGTATTATATCGTGTTACACCGATATTTGAAGGGGATAATCTTTTAGCAAAAGGTGTACAGATAGAGGCAGAATCTGTAGAGGATAATGGAGAAGATATATTATTTAATGTATTTTGCTATAATAATCAACCAGGTATTGTATTAGATTATAAAACAGGTGAAAGCAAACAGGCTACTGCAGAAGATGGCGATTTTTCATTAAATGATGATACAGTAAAATACATATTAAATACAAATTCTAAAAAATTTCATGAATCTGATTGTTCTAGCGTTAGTACAATGAAAAAGGATAGTAAACAAGAATTTGAAGGTACTAGAAAACAGTTGGAAGCACAAGGATATACACCATGTGGTATTTGTAAACCATAATGAAATTTGGTTTACTATTGTGAAAATGGAATTTTTAAATAAGTTAGTCAAAAAACTTTAAATATTGCAAACACAGTTATGCAATTACTAAAGAGAAGGGAGAACTATAGCAATGATAAAAAAATATATTTATGGTACACCATTTGATACAGAAGCAACAACCATTAATATAGAAAAAACAGAAGGTATTCCAGAGTATGGAAATATATCATGTGAAAACAAATTTTGTTTTGAATATGAAATGTCAGAAAATGATATGATTTTTGGATTGGGAGAAAGTAACAGAGGCATAAACAAAAGAGGCTACTATTATATTAGCAACTGCACTGACGACCCAGAACATACAGAACACAAATCATCATTTTATGGTGCGCACAATTTTATTATAATATCAGGAGAAAAAAATTTTGGTATATTTATTGACTATCCTTCTTCTGTTTGCTTTGATATAGGATATACTCATAGTGATAAATTAAGTATTGTATGCGAAAGCTGTGATTTGAATTTTTATGTAATATATGGTGAAAGTGCTTATGATATTGTAAAACAGTTTAGAAAACTGATAGGAAGAAGTTACATTCCTCCAAAATTTGCATTTGGTTTTGCACAAAGTAGATGGGGTTATAAAATAAAAGAAGATTATAGAGAAGTCGCAAGAGAATACAGAAACCACCACATTCCCATTGATATGATATATATGGATATTGATTATATGGAAGATTTTAAAGATTTTACATTTAACAAACAAAATTTTAGTGATTTTGATGAATTTGTAAAAGAAATGAAGCAATATGATTTGAGATTAATTCCCATTATAGATGCAGGTGTAAAAATAGAAAAAGGATATTCTATATATGAAGAAGGCATTGAAAACAATTATTTCTGCAAAAAAGAAGATGGCACAGATTTTATTGCAGCAGTATGGCCAGGATATACTCATTTTCCAGATGTATTAAACAAAGAGGCAAGAAAATGGTTTGGCTCAAAATATAGAATATTAACAGAAAAGGGTATTGAAGGTTTTTGGAATGACATGAATGAGCCAGCAATATTTTATACACCTGAAGGCATAGAAAGAATAAAAAATCATATGAAAAAATTTGTTGAAAAACAGCCTTCTAAAAATGATGTTTGGTTTATGAAAGACGAAATGTTGTATTTAGCAAACCATAGTTCTGATTATGCTTCATTTTATCATAATGTAGATGGACAAAAAATACGTCATGATAAAGTACATAATTTATATGGATACAATATGACAAGGGCGGCAGCAGAGGGATTAAATGAAATAGACAGCAATCGCAGATATCTTTTGTTTTCCCGTTCTTCTTATATTGGTATGCATAGATATGGGGGAATATGGACAGGTGATAATATGTCATGGTGGTCACATATTTTGTTAAATATAAAAATGATGCCTTCATTAAATATGTGTGGATTTTTGTATATTGGTGCAGATTTGGGAGGTTTTGGAGGCGATACCACAAGAGAATTACTTTTGAGATGGTTAGCGCTTGGCATATTTACACCAATTATGAGAAATCATTCCGCAGATGGTACAAGGAGACAGGAATGTTATCAATTTGAAAAAATAGAAGAATTGAAACAAATTATTGATGTGCGTTATAGATTGATACCATATATTTATAGTGAATATATGAAAGCAGCATTATATAACGATATGTATTTTAAACCGCTTGCGTTTGTATATGCTCATGATGATATTGCAAAAGAAATTGAAGACCAGTTAATAATAGGAAATGAAATAATGATTGCACCTGTTTATACACAAAATGCAAAGGGACGTAGTGTGTATTTGCCTGAAAACATGATGATGGTAAAATTTTTAGGAAACGGCAGTATACAAACAGAACAATATCAAAAGGGATATCATTATATTGCCGTGGCATTAAATGAAGTGGTATTGTTTGTAAGAGAAGGAAAGTGTATTCCTATTGTTGATGCAGCAGAATGTGTAGAAAAAATTGATATGGAAAGTATGCAGTTATATGGTTATCAAAATAGTGAATATCTGCTTTATGATGATGATGGCATTACAAAACAATATACACCAGAACAATGTTGTAAATTACTAAAAAAATAAACTTATTTTATATACATTTAGAAATTTCTCATTATTATTATTTAATGAAAGGAAAAAACTTCCCACAAATATGGGAAGTTTTTTTATATGGTATCGTATAAAAGTAAGTTGTCAATTTAACCAAAAATGATAGTATATTAATTTGTAATAGTCAATTCAGTTGATTTATCAAAAACATGTATTTTATTGACATCTAAAGCAAAGCGTACTTTAGAGCCATTTTTAGCTTTTGTAGTAGGCGCAACTCTTGCTGTTACACTTGCTCCCTGCACATCAAAATATAAATATACTTCAGCACCCAATAATTCAGAAATATTAATAGTAGATTCTATAGTACTGTTTGAGAACTTTTCAAGCATTTCTTCAGAGTCATAAATATCTTCTGGACGAATTCCCATAACAACAGTTTTACCAGCATATCCTCCATCAATCAATGCTTTTGATTTTTGTTCTGAAATAGATATACTATATTCTCCTACTTTCAATGATGCTTGATTACCATTTACTTCACAAACAGCATCTAAAAAGTTCATTTGAGGAGAACCAATAAAACTTGCAACAAAAAGATTTGCAGGGTGATTATAAAGATTTTGAGGAGTATCCATTTGCTGCACAATACCATCTTTCATAACAACAATACGTGTACCTAATGTCATAGCTTCTGTTTGGTCATGTGTAACATATATAATTGTTGTGCCAAGACTTTGGTGCAATTTTGAAATTTCTGCTCTCATTTGTACGCGAAGTTTTGCATCCAAGTTAGAAAGAGGTTCGTCCATTAAAAATACTTTTGGATTACGAACAATAGCACGTCCCATAGCAACACGCTGTCTTTGTCCACCTGATAATGCTTTTGGTTTACGGTCTAATAATTTTTCAAGGTCTAATATTTTTGCTGCATGATGTACCATTTTGTCAATTTCATCTGGAGGAGTTTTGCGCAGTTTTAATGCAAAAGCCATATTTTCATAAACAGTCATATGAGGATAAAGAGCATAGTTTTGGAAAACCATAGCAATATCACGGTCTTTTGGCTCAACATCATTTACTAATTTTCCGTCAATAAGTAATTCACCAGAAGAAATATCTTCAAGCCCTGCAACCATACGTAATGTAGTGGATTTACCGCAGCCAGATGGACCAACAAATATAATAAATTCTTTGTCTTCAATTTCCATATTAAAGTTTTTTACAGCTTCAAAACCATTTGAATATTTCTTACAGATATTTTTTAAAGATATACTTGCCATATTTTCGTCTCCTTTATCATGTATTTGCAATAAATTTTGCAGTAAAATTTTTATGCCACTTTTTAATGATAATGTTATTTACGATTTCACAAGCCCTTAATTATTATATATTACCCCCTGTTTGCTATCATGCATAATCAGGACTTTTATTATAGTAAAAATTGAAACATTTTTATAGGCAATATAGTATCTATCTGATTTGTATGTATATTTTCTGTTCTTTTTTCTTTTTATTATCATAACATATCATTATGCGTCTATAAAATAGCAACAAATAAGCAATTTTATATCATATTGCTATGTTTCTAGCATTATATGCAATTTATGTTGCATTTTGATATATTATAACATATGGTATAGTGTCAAATTTATGTACATTAATATATTTAAAATATGCGCATATGTTAATGTGATTATGAAACTATTTATAAATAAAGAAAGGAGGAACTTTTTCATAAGTGAAAAGTTCCCCCAACCATTTCAAGAACAGGTTTTTAAATAATAAAAACTTTGTTATTATTATGTAACGGGATTTTATAACATTTTTGAAAAATAATGTAAATGTATATATAAAAAAATAGAATAAACAATATATTTACATTATAATGTAATATTATTTTGCAGCACATTTTTCTATGCGCCAAACACGAGGAGAAACACCATAAACATTTTTAAATGCTCTTGAAAAATGAAGTGCATTGGGATAACCTACAGCATTTCCGATTTCCTGTATAGATAATTGTGTCAAGCGGAGTAATTCTGTTGCTTTAATCATACGATAATTGATTAAAAACTCCTGAGGAGATTTTCCAACAGCGTCTTTAAATATTTTACCAAAATAACTCCTATTCAAACCACAGTTTTCAGCAATATCTTCTATAGAAATATCATTTTGAAAATTTAACTCAATATAAGAAATAGCCTCCTTTAAATAAAAATCACGCAATTTATTATGACATTGTAAAGGAGTATGAGCCACAGACCTTATAAAATAATCCAGAAATAAATACAAATGTCCTATTAAATGAAAAGGTGGATAATCTTTGTGATGCACAATATAATTCATTTCATTTAACATATCATTTTGCAGGTCATTAAAATGAGAGCGATATATGGGATTGTCTACAGACAACCCAGCAATTTCAATAGCTTCTTTTACACGAAGTCCGTCAAATTCTAACCAAATATATTCCCAAGGACAGTCTTTTGATGCAATATACATTGTTGTTTGTCCTGGAAAAATCATAAATCCTTGCTGTGGTTTTAATTGATATGTTTGTGTAACTTTGTGGCTATCTTCTGCCATAAGTGTACCTGTTCCAGATATTACATAATGGAATAAATAATGATTACGTGCGGCAGGACCAAATGAATGAGCAGGCATACATTTTTCCCAGCCAAATTGATAAAGGCAAAGGTCAATAAAATTTTCATTGGGGAATATTGAAAAAATAATATTATCCATAAGCTTTCTCCTTTGTACGCTATATTTTTTTGTGATTTGTGTAAATGAATGCTATAAATATAAAAAATCTTTAGTAACTAATGCTATTATATACCAAAATATATCAAAATGCTATATGAATTGCACATAAAAATAGAAAAACAGCAATATGATATAAAAACACTGTTTTATAGCTATTCAATATTCACATAATGGTATGCTATAATAATAAAAAATATGAAATATGCAGTGCGAAATACTGAAAAAACGCTGTTTTTTCATTTATAAATGAAATTCTCCCCCTTTACTACTTCGCACTGCTTATATTTTTTTATAGTGAAAATTGTATTGTAAAAAATATTAATATAGCGTTATATTGTATCATTCTAATCATTTTATTGTTTTATATGCAATATGCAAGTGTATTTTATGTTTTCTTTTTTCTGTTTTCTGTTTTGTGTTTCGCATTATTTGTAACAAAAAATTAGTATGTTGTACAGTGTAAATAAGCACTGTTTTTACAAAAACAACAATGTGAAATTACCATAATAAAAATACAAACAGTATTATGGTAGAAAAGGGAGGAGGAAGTTTTTTATGAAATCACGAATTAAAACAGCCAGCAGTATACTCATGGCAGGGGTAATGATTTCTGCGGCACTGCTGTCAGGGTGTAGTACAGAAACAGCATCAGGTAAAACGGTTATAGAAATTGTGCAATATAAACCAGAAGCAGTAAAAGCGTTTGAGGTTTTGGAGGAAAAATTTAATGCAACACATGATGATATTGAACTTGTTGTTGATTCTCCAAACGATGCCATGACAATATTAAAAACGAGATTTGTTAGAGAAGACTATCCAGAAATTATTGGTATCGGTGGTGATATTAATTATTCTAATTTCTTAGATGCAGAAATGCTTATGGATATTTCTGATTTTGAAGGATTATCAGATATTAAAGAATCTTATTTAAAAATTGATAAACAATTAGAATTTATACCATTAGACGGTGTGTACGCAGTGCCTTATATGGCAAACGCCGCAGGTGTATTATATAACAAAGATATTTTTGATGAAAATGGCTGGACAATTCCAGAAACATTGGACGAATTTTATGAACTTTGTGAAGATATACAACAAAAAGGTATGCAACCATTGTATTTTGGATTTAGGGATACATGGACTACTTTAGCACCTTGGAATGCGATTGCAGTAGATGTTGCTGACCCTGAAATCTGTTCACAAGTAAATGCAGGGCTTGCTACATTCTCAGAGGGATATCGTCCTGTAGCAGAAATTACAAAATCACTTTTGAAATATGCTCAGCCAGACCCTGTTGCTTATAGCTATAATGATGCTTGTACTGCATTTGCAAGAGGAGAATCTGTAATGTATGTAATAGGAAGTTATGCAGTACCACAAATAAAATCAGTTAATCCAGATATTAATATAGATTCATTTGTATTCCCAGCAAGCAATAATAAAGAAGAAAACGTTTTGAATTCTGGTAATGACTTACAGTGGTCTGTTATGGCAGGAAATGAAGACAAAAAAGAAGCAATATATGAAGTACTTCGTTTCTTATATGAAGATGAAAACATACAAACTTATTTAGATGACCAAAGTGCAGTACCATGTAAAAAAGGAGATTTTGAACTGCCATCTATGTTGGACGGCATGAAAACATATATTGAAAATGATAGAATGGCAGACTATCAAGACCATCATTATCCTGCTGAAATGGCTGTTGACGCTATGATACAGACTTATTTAGTAGATAATAGTGAAAATGCTACAGATACATTCCTTACAAAATTTGATAATGATTGGGCAAGATATAACAGAGACTTGATTGCAAAAGTACAGAAATTTTATTCTGAACATCCTGAAAAATTGAAAGAAGGAGGAGAATAATATGAGAGGCGATAAGGATAGAGAACGTACGTTTCTTCTTATTACAATTCCAGTAGTAGCTTTGTTTATTTGTTTTAATACACTGCCATTGATAAAAGGTTTTATATATAGCTTTACCAATTTTAAAGGTTATGGCTCTTATGAATGGGTAGGTTTGAGAAACTATGCTGATTTATTTACTGATGCACGTGTAGCAAAATCATACTGGTTTACATTTAAATATGCTTTGCTTGGTACAATATTAACAAATGTGATTAGTTTAGTCATCGCAATGGGATTAAACAGCAAAATTAAAGGCAAAAGCGTATTAAGAGGTATTTATTTTATACCAAATGTACTTGGTGGTTTGGTAATTGGTTATATATTCAGCTTTATATTTACATATGTACTTCCAGTAATAGGACAGTCATTAGGAATTAGTGTATTAAGTAGCAGTATGCTTTCTAATACATCAACAGCATGGATTGCTATCGTTATTGTTGGTTGCTGGCAAGCAATCGCTATGAACACAATTATTTATATTTCTGGTTTACAGACTGTTCCAGAAGATATTTATGAAGCAGGTGCGATTGATGGTGTTACAGGCTGGAGAAAATTTAAAGATTTAACATTCCCATTAATTATTCCTTTCTTTGGAATCAATATGGTGCTTTCTATGAAAAACTTTTTAATGGTATTCGACCAAATTATGGCGTTAACAAAAGGTGGTCCATCACAAAGTACAGAATCTATATCTTATTTGATATACAACAATGGTATGAGCGGTGGTCAATTTGGTTTCCAAAGTGCAAACGCATTTTTGTTTTTCGTAGTCATTGTAGTAATTTCTGTTGTGCAAATGACAGTTATGAATAAGAAGGAGGAACAGTTATGATGAGCAAAGGAAATAAACAAACAAGAGCCGTAAACTGGCCAGTTACAATATTACTGATATTGGGTTGTTTAACAATATTTTTCCCATTATATATGGCTGTTATGATTTCTATGAAACAACCTTCTGAAATGACAAATGATATATCTGGTGCGCTTTCACTGCCTGCGCAATGGAGTTTTGCCAATTTTCAAGAGGCTATGAGAGTAACTGACTTTTGGCATTCATTAGGAAACAGCCTTTTAATTACAGTTGCAACAGTTGTGCTATCTGTTATTATACATGGTTTGGCTGGATATGCTATAGGAAGAAGTATGCAGAAAAATAAAATTTATAACATTATATATATGTTTATTGTAAGCGGTATGTTTGTACCATTTGCAATATTGATGATGCCACTTGTAAAACAAACAGCACAAATGGGCGTTGCAAATAGATTTGGTGTTATACTTCTGTATGTTGTATTTTATATGCCTTTAAATGTTATGTTGTATAAAGGATTTTTGACAAATATTCCTCTTGCTATTGAAGAAGCTGCAAGAGTGGATGGTGCAAGTACATGGAAAATTTATTGGACAATTATATTCCCAATGATGAAACCAATGCATGCAACAGTGGCAGTATTGACAGCTATGAGTACATGGAATGATGTTATGACACCACTTGTTATTATGTCTGGTACAGGTAAAAATACATTGCCATTGGCACAGTTGAATTTCCAAACACAATTTGGTACAAATTATAATTTAGCATTTGCATCTTATATACTTGCTTTGATACCTATATTGTTGTTCTATGTAGTTTGCCAGAAACAAATTATAAATGGTGTTGTAAATGGTGCAGTAAAATAAAAGTTATAATTTAATATCAACACAAATTTACAAAAGAATTGGTAAGTGTATATAACGCTCACAAAAGTACAAAAGAATGAAATAAATTACAAAAGAAATATTGGGAAAACTTTTTTTACTTAACTTATAAAAAGTTTTCCCAGTTTATGAAATAGATAAATATAATGATAGGAGAGGCAGTTATTATGGATTTAAAGCAAAGTTATTATGAAATATACGGAAAAAATGAAAACACGGATTTACGTTATAAACAGCTTTTAAATATCATACAATATGCAAAAGAAAAACGTCCATCATGGCTGACAAAACAGGATAAATTAGGAAACAACTGGTATTTATCTGAAAAAATGGTAGGTATGATGTTATATGTAGACCGTTTTTGCAAAGATTTATATGATATTGAAAATAAAATAGATTATCTTGTTGAGCTTGGCATTACATATGTCCATTTTATGCCTCTCCTACAATCAAGAGAAGGCAACAACGACGGAGGTTATGCCGTATCAGACTATTTGAATGTAGAGCCTCGTTTAGGAAATATGGAACAACTTCAAAAAGTTGTAAAATTGTTAAAACAAAAGGGAATACGCACATGTATTGATTTTGTGTTAAATCATACTGCAAAAGAACACATATGGGCAGAAGAATATAAAAAGGGAAATCATGATTATGACGATATGTATTTTATGTTCGATGATGACACCATACCCAATGAATATGAAAAAACTATGACAGAAATTTTTCCGAAAGTTGCACCTAAGAATTTTACATATTATGATGATATGAAAAAGTATGTCATGACACGTTTTTATGAATTTCAATGGGATTTGAATTATGCTAACCCTCATGTGTTTAATAAAATTGTAGAAGTATTATTGACATTGGCGAATAAAGGTATTGATATATTTAGATTAGATGCCATACCTTATATGTGGAAAGAATTGGGTACAAATTGTATGAATCATAAAAATGTTCATACACTTTTAAAAATGATGTATTGCATTATACAAGAGGTATGTCCTTCTGTAATATTTTTAGGAGAGGCAATTATAGAACCTAAAGAAATTGTAAAATATTTTGGCACAGCAAAAGAAAAAGAATGTAATGTTATGTATAATGCTTCATTGATGGTATTGCTTTGGAATAGCATAGCAACAAGAGATGTCAGACTGATGGAGCGTTCTCTTTCTAAAAAGTATGATGTGCCTGATGATGCAGTATGGATAAATTATGCAAGATGTCATGATGATATCGGTTGGGGATTTGAACAGGATATATTGAGAGAAATTGGATTTGACCCAGAGGCACACAAACAATTTATGATACAGTTTATGGAAGGTAAATTTTATGGAAGTTTTTCAGTAGGGGAGTTATATGAGTTTAACCCAGTAACATTGGACGCAAGAAATAGTGGTACATTTGCCTCCATGTGTGGATTAGAACAGGCATTAAATGAAAAGCATGGTTATAAAATAGAACTTGCATTAAAAAGGATATTGCTTTTAAATGCCATTATCATATCTTACACAGGCATTCCTTTGTTATATAGCGGTGACGAAATTGGACAATTAAATGATTGGAGTTATAAAAATCAAAAAGATATTGCAGGTGATTCCAGATGGTTACATAGGGGCAATATGGACTGGAAAGCCGTAGAAAAACGTAACGATATTACAACAATACAAGGCAAAATTTTCAAAGGTATTCAAAAAATGATTGATATTAGAAAAAATTGCGAATATTTTCGCTCTGATATACCATCTATACCAGTAGATTTGAATAATAAAGCAGTATTTGCTTTTCATAAAGAAGATAAAATGATTGTGCTTGCTAATTTTTCAGAGCATGAGCAATGGGTAGATACACGCAGATTTGACTGGTTTGGATTGAATGAAAAATTAACAGATGCTGTTTCAGGAAGGGAAATTAATTTAGGTGATGGTAATATACTGTTAGGACCATATGAATATTTATGGTTCATGTAAATTTTATATAAAATAAATATATTATAAAATTCTGTTGACAATGAGTAAAATAAATTTTTTACTAATACAAGCAGTATTTTATAAATAAATATATTTACAATGCACTATAAACAATATTAATAAATTCCCTGTCTGGCAATATCTGGCAGGGAATTTGTTCAAAATCTGTTGAAAAAATAAATATTATATGGAAAGGAAAGTTTATTATGGCGTTAAAATTCGATAAACAAACAAAAACTTTTACATTACAAACAAAAAAGTCTACTTATCAAATGAAAGTGGACGAGTATAATGTTTTGTTACATACCTATTTTGGCGTATCAACAGATGACAGTGATTATTCTTATTTGTTGGTACCAGAAGACCATGGTTTTTGTGGACAACCTAGTGGAGCAGGGAATGAAAGAACATATTCTATGGATTATTACCCATTAGAATATCCTGTTCATGGAAATGGCGATTATCGTATTAAATGTTTAAAAGCAAATTTAACAAATTGTGTACCTTCTTTGGATTTAAGATTTGAAAGTTATAACATATCTAAAGGGAAATATAGTATTGCAGGACTTCCCGCAATGTTTGGAGAAGAAGCAGAAACATTAGAAATTATATTAAAAGATTTATATGAAGATATTTATGTGCATTTATATTATGGAGTATTTGAACAAAAGAATGTTATAACAAGAGCAGCAGTAATAGAAAACAGAGGAGAAAAAACACTTGAAATCAAAAGAGCTATGAGTATGTGTATTGACTTTATGGACGGCGATATGGAAATGGTTCATTTTTATGGTAAACATGCTTGTGAAAGACAAGTAGAAAGAAAAGCATTACTTCATGGCATTACAGAAATAAGCAGTAAAAGAGGAACATCAAGTCATCAACATAACCCATATGTTGTACTTTGCAAAAGTGATACTACAGAAGATTATGGTATTTGCTGCGGTATTTCTCTTTTATACAGTGGAAGTTATCAAATACAAGCAGAAGTAGCACAAATTGAAGGTACAAGAGTGGTTTGTGGTATAGACGACGATGAATTTTGTTGGGTGCTTCAAAAGGGAGAAACATTTGCTACACCAGAGGCAGTAATGTATTATACAGATGAAGGATTTTCTGATTTATCAAATGGATTAAAAAGAGCTTTTGAACAAAATTTAATTAGAAGTTGGTGGAAAGATAAAAAAAGACCAACATTAATCAATAACTGGGAAGCAACATATTTTGATTTTGATGCCAAAAAATTGCTCTCTATTGCAGAACAAGCCGCAGATATTGGATTGGATATGATGGTTTTAGATGATGGTTGGTTTGGAAAAAGAAATGATGATAATTCTGGATTGGGCGATTGGTATGTAAATGAGCAAAAATTAGGTTGTTCTTTGTCTGAATTGGTTCAAAAAATAAATGGTATGGGATTAAAATTTGGTATTTGGGTAGAATTAGAAATGATTTCAGAAGATAGCGACCTATATCGTATGCACCCAGATTGGGCTATGGTAATACCAGGACGTGACCCAAACAGAGGAAGAAATCAACTTGTATTAGATTTGTCAAGAAAAGAAGTGAAACAATATATCATTCATTCTATTGATACGATATTAAAATCTGTTAATATAGAATACATTAAATGGGATATGAATAGAAGTCTTGATAATTTGTATTCTTTTGCAGACCCTCAAGCAGCACAAGGAACAATTAGACATAAATATGTTTTGGGATTGTATGAGTTATTAGAATATGTTGTACAGAATTATCCTAAAATATTGGTAGAAGGTTGTAGTGGAGGTGGCGGAAGATTTGACGCAGGTATGTTGTATTATACTCCTCAAATATGGTGTAGTGATAACACAGACGCAATAGAAAGATTAAAAATTCATTATGGTACATCATTTGGCTATCCTATGTCTACTGTGGCGGCACACGTTTCAGAATGTCCAAATGAACAAAATAATAGAGAAACACCTTTTAAAACAAGGGGTATTTGTGCTATGCAGGGTGCTTTTGGATACGAAATGGATTTGAGTCAAATGTCTGAGCAAGAAAAAGAATGTGCCAAAAAACAGATAAAAATTTATAATGAACATTATGAGTTATTCCAAAAAGGAAACTATTATAGATTGTCCTCACCATTTTCTAATCATGATTTTACAGCATGGAGTTATGTTTCAGAAGATAAAACAAATGCTGTATTGAGTGTGGTGTATACAGATTTACATGGTAATCCTTCTCCTATGCGTATAAAATGGAAAGGTTTATCAAAAGAATATATATATGATTTGAATGGTAAAAAGTATTCTGGTAATGCGCTTATGAATGGGGGTATCGTTCTTCCAAAACCAATGTGTAATTATGATTCCTATATGATTTTTATAAAAAAATGTAATTAAAATCATAACATAAACATTGTTCGCAACTGCAAAATTTGAATGAGGCGAGCAGAGTGTTATGAGTCTACAAAGGAGTGTGAATATGTCAGGTTCTATCAGCAATGAAGCAATTTCAAATTATGAGAAAGCGCTCAGCATAGGAAAAAAAGAAGGTAAAACGCCTTTAGTGCTGGACAACATATTAAAAGAACAAAAAATATTGACTCCAAAAGAAATACCACTAGGGTTAGTACAAATTCCTTTAGAGTTGATTGTAGGAACAAAAACAGAAGGCAGAGCAAATGCTTTTAGCAAAAATTTTTATCCTATAATTGAGCAACATACAGAATTTGCAGACAAATGGATACGTCTTTATCAGTCCCATGTTGATGAGGGAATACGTGACCCTATACAAGCATATGAATATATGAACAAATTTTATGTTCTGGAAGGCAACAAAAGAGTAAGTGTATTAAAATATTTAGAGGCGGCAACAATACAAGGAAATGTAGTACGTATTATACCACCTAGAACAGAAGAAAAAGAAAATAAAATTTATTATGAATTTATGGATTTTTATAGGCTGTCGGATATTAACTATATATGGTTTTCAAAAGAGGGTAGCTTTGCAAAATTACAAAGACTCACAGGAAAGATACCAGATTCTGTATGGACAGAAACAGAAAAAACAAATTTTAATTCTGTATACACAAGATTTTCAAAAGAATTTAAATTAAAAGCAGGTAAAAATTTTAATATTACAATAGGAGATGCATTTTTAAGCTTTATTGAAATATATGATTATAAAGATTTAATCAATATGGAACAATCAGAAATGCAACAAAAAGTAAATAAATATTGGGAAGAGTTTAAACTATTATTAACAGATGACCCTCTTGAGTTACAAATGACACCTATGCCAGAAAACAAAAAAAATTTCTTTATGAGATTGATACCTGTAAATGTGCCTCAGCAAAGAGCAGCATTTATATATGGTAGCACCATTATTAAATCTGGCTGGACATACGCCCATGAATTGGGTAGAAGATATTTACAAAAAACATTTGAGGGACAAATAAACACAAGTTATTATGAATGTGCTACAGAAGAAAATGCGGACGAATTATTAAATAAAGCAGTAGAAGACGGAAACAATTTAATATTCACCACATCACCGTTACTTTTAAAAGCAAGTTTAAAAACGGCTGTAGAACATACAGATGTTAAAATATTAAATTGTTCATTAAATATGGCACATAGACATATTAGAACATATTATGCAAGAATGTATGAACCTAAATTTCTTATGGGAGCGATTGCGGGTGCACTTTCAAGCAATGGCAAAATAGGTTATATTGCAGATTACCCTATGTTAGGAAATATAGCTAATATCAATGCTTTTGCACTAGGAGCAAAAATGGTAAATGCCAATGCACAAATTTATTTAGAATGGACAAAAGTAAAAGACAAAAATATACATGAGAAATTTTTAAAAAATGATGTGCAATATATTTCGGGCAAAGATATATTAAGCCCTGGCGAAATTGGTTTCCATTTTGGATTGTATAGATTAGAAGAAAACTCTCCTTTAAATGTTGCTATGCCTGTATGGAATTGGGGCAAATTTTATGAACAAATGATAAGGAATATTATGAATGGAAATTGGAAATATGATGACCCTTCAGATGATACAAAGGGATTAAATTATTGGTGGGGAATGTCAGCAGGTATTGTAGATGTTTTTTGTTCCAAACATTTGCCTATTGGTACAGCACGACTGATTGCACTGCTTAGAAAGACAATATGTAGTGGTGATTTTAATCCATTTTCGGGTATACTTTATTCTCAAAATGGTGTTGTACAAAAAAATAAAAATAAAAGTATGTCACCAGAAGAAATTATTAATATGAATTGGCTTGCTGAAAATGTAATTGGTTCTATTCCTAAAATGGACGATTTAAAAGAAAAAGCAAAACCTATGATATTGTTACAGGGAGTAGAAGGAGTGGAAAAAGAAAATAAAGGTATAACAAATGAAAATTATGGCGGTTTCTGATGAAGAATCAAAATATCTATGGGATTATTATCAAAAAGAGAAACTGGACGATGTGGAGCTGATACTCTCAAGTGGAGATTTAGACCCTGATTATCTTTCTTTTTTAGCAACAGTTTCATCTGTTCCAGTTCTATATGTAAGAGGGAATCATGATGATAAATATTTTCATAACCCTCCAGAGGGCTGTATATGCATAGAAAATAAAATATATATTCATAAGGGTATTAGAATATTGGGCTTAGGTGGCTCTATGAGATATAATAATGGTATCAATCAATATACAGAAAAAGAAATGACAGAAAGAATTAAAAAATTACGTTTTAAGCTTTTGATAAATAAGGGATTTGATATATTGCTTACACATTCTCCAGCATATGGTTTAAATGATGGGAAGGATTTACCACATAGGGGATTTAAAGTATTTCATAGTATTATCAATCAATATCAGCCCAAATTTTTTGTACATGGACATATGCATATGAATTATGGACAGTACAAACGTCATATACAGCATGGCAGTACACACATTATCAATGCATACGAAAGATGTTTATTTGAATATGAATAATACAAAGACCTCCACTATATTGCAAATGGTGGAGGTCTTTATATTTTCAAAAATAGAACATATATTTGATAATTTTAAAATACTACAATTAGAGTTCAATTTATTGATATCATAAATTTGTAATTATAAAATTATTATATTGTGCTGTTTTTAGCCAAATATAATCAATTTGTTATTTCAAAAAGTAGATGTTTGACTTTGCTATGTATATTGATTATACTAAAATTAATGTATATATCAATATAAAAAGGTAATAAAAAATAATATAAAGTAGTATAAAGTAATATAATGAGAGAATAAGCAAATAAAAAGTATTTTATTGAATATATATTTTAGGAGGTATGAATATGCCACAAACTTATGGTTATATTAGAGTCTCTACACGTGAACAAAATGAAGATAGACAAATTGATGCGCTATCAGAATATCATATTGCAGAAGAAAATTTATATTTTGATAAACAAAGTGGTAAAAATTTTAAACGTCCAGCATATCAAAGGCTAATAAAAAAATTGCAACCTGGTGACATACTTATTGTCAAAAGCATTGACCGTTTAGGAAGAAATTATGAAGAAATTTTGGAACAATGGCGACTCATTACAAAAGAAATACAGGCAAATATACGAGTGTTGGATATGCCCCTTTTAGATACAAGCATACAAAGAGATTTAACAGGAACATTGATTTCTGATATTGTATTGCAAATACTTTCCTATATGGCACAAAACGAAAGAGAAAGCATAAGACAAAGGCAAGCCGAAGGTATTGCAGCAGCAAAAGCAAGAGGTGTAAAATTTGGAAGAGAGAAAAAAGAAGTCACAGAAGAAT
Source organism: Lachnospiraceae bacterium 46-61 (assembly GCA_041223565.1). Lineage (GTDB taxonomy): Bacteria > Bacillota > Clostridia > Lachnospirales > Anaerotignaceae > Coprocola. Next base: position 3,675 of record JBCLQL010000004.1, on the reverse strand, counting down.
TTGACGAATGGTATTTACGTTGGCGACGCAGAGAAATTACTGGAAGTGATATGTGTGACAAATTTGGTATGCATATCAGCACAATATATCAAAAAGCAAGAGAAAGAGGATTGCCTTTTACACCTATGAATGAAAAAGGCTATCCATACAAAAGAACATAAATCATATTTACAATAAAATTTTGCCATTCTTCTGTTCTTTTCGGAAGAAGATAAATACATTATTGTTGATATTACTTTTTTGTATTTCTATAAAATCCAGATGATATAGCATGTGTTGGACATATAGATTTACATTTTCCACATCGTATACACTCTGCACTATTGATATTTTGTGTTACCTGCACAGCCATAGTACAATTCTGTTCGCATTTTTTACAATCAATACATTTTGACTTATCCAGATACATCTGATAAAAACTAAATCGATTAAAAAAGGAGTAAAAAGCGCCTAATGGACAAATATAACGACAAAATGGGCGATGAATCAATATAGACAATATAATTACTAACAAAAGCACTAACATTTTCCATTGAAATAATATACCTGCTACTTGTCGCAATGATGGATTTACCAATAAGTGTGATATTCCCCCACCAAGTGTACCAGCAGGACAAATATATTTACAAAAATAAGGTGGTGTAATACCAGATTTTGTTATTACAAAAGCAGGTAATAAAATAACCGTTATAAATAAAATAACATACTTTATATATCGTGCTGGTTTGTCAATTTTTGGAGTAATATTTATTTTAGTACTAGTAATTTTATATAGCAAATCCTGTACCAAACCAAATGGACACAAAAAGCCACATATCAATCTTCCTAATACAATACCAAATAGCATCAAAAGTCCTAGCACATAAAATGGAAAATGGCGGTTTCTTGCACCAAGTGCTGTTTGAAGTGAACCAATCGGGCAAGCTCCCAGAGCACCAGGACAAGAATAACAATTTAGAACAGGAACACATAACATTTTACTTTTTCCTGTAAAAATTTTGCCTTTTTGAAATCCTATAATATATCCATTAAACAGTACTGTTGAGCTAATCTGAATGATTCTTTGCAATGAAATTGTTATGCTATTCCGATACATTCCAGACATATTTTCACCGCCTTTGTAAATACTTCTATTTGTTCGTGTTTTAACAATCCAATAGCAATAAAAATGATACAAACAGCTAAAACAGCAAAACGTATGATATTTATTTTTTCAATATATTTATTCAATACTAATTGCTTCCTTTCCCATAGATTTTAAAATATCATTAATTGCTTTTGTATAACTTTCTGCAAAATTCTTTTGACCACCAATGATAGCATCACCAACAATATTACCATATTTATCAACAAAAATGCTTGTAGGTGTATATTGTAGTTCACTGTAAATTTTTTGAAAATCACCATCGCCTGTTAACAATGTTGTTCCATCAAAACCAGATTCTTCTAAAATTTGTTTTGTAATTTCTGTATCATATTCACCATCAAGGCATACTGTTATGATTTGAACATTATCAGGTAATTTTTTTGAAAATTCTGCAATATCGGGCATTTCTTCAATACATGGACCACAAAGAAGAGACCAAAAATTAATTACTGTTACATCTTTATCTGAAAAATCAGATTGTGTAAAAATTTCATCATTTAATGTTTTTGCTTCAAAAGTGTTTAAATTACTAAAAGAAACATTCATTTCATTATTTATATTTTGCATTGTCTGTTGATTTTCAAAAATTTGTTCTGATTGTTTTTCTATTTGTTTTTCACTACTACAACCGGTTACAAATGTACAAATCATAAAACTGAATACTGCAATTTTTTTTATATTTTTCATAATATCTCCCTTTCTATTGCTAAATTATGTTACTGTCATTATAATAGATTACATTAGTTTATTATAATATTTTATTTTATATTCGTCACGCTTTTTTTGACACATTATTAATGAACATAATGTTCTAATTATATATTTGTATTTTTTTATAAAGTAGTATCACTTTAATATTGCATTTTTATGGAAATAAGGGAGGTTTTGAATATGCTAACAAAACATGAAATGCCTGACTGTCCTGTTGCTACAACAGTAAAACTTATAGGAAGTAAATGGAAATTACTTATTATAAGAAATTTGTTTATTCGTCCATGGAGATTTAATGAGCTGCGTAAAAATTTAGAAGGAATCAGTCAAAAGGTATTAACAGATAGTTTGCGTTCTATGGAACAAGATGGTATTATTGTACGTACTGTTTATGCTGAAGTTCCTCCAAGAGTAGAGTATTCCTTGAGTGAATTAGGATATTCCATGAAACCGATTATGGATTCTATGGAACAGTGGGGGCTGTATTATCAGAAAAATATTGCTAAATAAAATAATAACAATAGGATAGGTGATAATAATTTGAAAAAAATGATAATTAATGCTATAGAACGTATGCTGTTAAATCAATATTATTGCAGTTTAAATGAATTGCATAGTAGTAATACAATCTATACCGTTTGCGAAAATACAAAACAAAATTATTTAAAAATATTAACATATCAAAATTGTATTGTAGTATGTACATCAAAAAATTTGCAAAATAATATTAAAAGTATATTACAATATAAAAATAAAGATGAAATTTTTGAAAATCCTTTTGTATATGGACAAACAATACATTATGTTCCTAATGATATTCATTATAATATGTCATTTCCTCAAAATTACCAAACAGAGTTTGTTTTTGGGGAATCTATAAAATATGTTAAAATAGAAAATCATTTTCAAAATGCCTTCTACATTGACCAATATGGAAATACAGCAACAAAAGCAATTTATATGGCAAAACAACATGGAAAAGTGATTGCTGTAGCAGGTGCATCAAAAACGAATTTTGATAATATTTATGAAATTGGCATTGATGTTATGGAACAACATAGAGGTAAAGGTGTTGCAAGTTATTTAGTAAATGAATTAACAAAAAAATGTATTGAAAAAAATATTGTGCCCTTTTATTCTGCTTCTGTTACAAATATCGCTTCTCAAATGGTAGCAAGCAAATGTCATTATATACCATTATGGATGGATACATTTGGAACAATATTAGATGGTAGTTCTGCATATCATAATATATTAAATAAGCTAATATTAGAATTAATCCCTTCATAATATTACTATGAAGGGATTCTATTTTATTACTGTAGTCGATAACAAGTAAATGTACCTTTTCCAATAATAGTATCATCTGATTTGATTTCTACATCAAAAAGCAAAACATTTTTACCATTTTTAATGCATTTTGAATATGCTTTTAATTGCTTTGCATTTTTTGCAGCATATAAATAATGATATTCTCCAGATGTTGTTACAGCTTGATTACATAAAGATGCTGCTGCGGAGCCTGTAGCAACATCAGCCAATGTGTAAATACAACCTCCATGAACAATATTTGTAGTATTCATATGTTCAGGTTTTACTGTTAATACTGCTTCTGCATAACCCTTTTCTATTTTTGTTGTTACAATACCAATATAACGTGCAAAATGATTTTGTTCATTACGCTGTTTTGCTAGTTCATTATAATCCATTATGATTTCCCCTTTATTAAGTAATAAATTTAATATGCGGGAAAACTTAGTATTTTAAGTAATTCCGCATATTTTGTTACTAATTTGTTATTGTTTTACAGATGGTTG
>JBCLQL010000003.1:0-343592 GCA_041223565.1 Lachnospiraceae bacterium 46-61 | reverse complement strand
CCGGTTCCGAGGGAGGGTGTAGGAAACCTGTTGCACCTGCAACAAGGCGCCTTTGCCCTACCCTTCGATTTGCTTGCTTCCCGCGAAGTGGAGAATATCTTTGAAAACTCTGATTTTGTCCTCATGCTCAATCAGGCGGCGGGCGACCGGGCTATCCTTGCAAAGCAGCTCAACATCTCCCCGCAGCAGATGAAGTATGTCACCCACACCGAAGCGGGCGAGGGGCTTATCTTCTACGGGAACGTGGTGCTGCCCTTTGTAGACCGCTTCCCGAAAGACACCGAGCTTTACCGGGTAATGACGACGAAGCCGGAGGAAGTAGGCGGCGCATGATCTTATATTTTATAAAAGGCTGGAAAGGCGTATCTGAAAGCAATACAGATACGCCCTTTTTACGCCCGGAAACAGAAAGGAGGTGCTTGATTGCAGATTTTGATTGCCTGCGAGGAAAGCCAGCGGGTAACAACCGAAATGCGGAAACTGGGGCATGAAGCGTACTCTTGTGACATAGAGCCGTGCAGCGGCGGACACCCGGAATGGCACATACAGCATGACGTTATACCTGTCTTAAATGGAAACTGCAGCTTTGAAACGGCTGACGGAAAAAAGCACAATGTTTACGGGAAATGGGACATGATTATTGCCTTTCCCCCTTGTACCTATCTTACGTCGGCAGGAATACGGCATTACTCCTTAAAGTGCAACAGTGCTGAAAAAGTTGCAGAACGGATAAAGGAACGTGCAAAAGCCATTGATTTTTTTATGGCTTTTGCGGGTGCGGATTGTGACAGGACAGCTATTGAAAACCCGGTAGGCTATATGAATACACACTGGAGGAAACCCGACCAGATCATACACCCGTATTTCTTTGGCGACAACGCAAAAAAACGCACCTGTCTTTGGCTGAAAGGACTGCCCAAACTGGAACCTACAAACATACTGCCCGAACCGCAGCCTATGTATGTCTGCCAGGGCGTGAAATGCTGGGGCAAGAAAATAGGCTGGTGTGAGGGAATGAGGGGGATTAAAGGAGGACAGAAAGAACGGGCAAAAGCAAGAAGCAAGACTTTTCCCGGCATTGCAAAGGCTATGGCTGAACAATGGGCGGGAAAAATGTCAACAGAAAAATGCGTCCTTTAGGGCGCAGATCGGAGGTGACAGACCATGAAGCAGTACAAAGCCCGCGATAAAATCACACAGAAAATGAGCCGCGACGGGGCTATCGAGGTAAACGCGGCGACCGGGAAACAAAAGCGTATCAGCAAACGGGCGCGGGAAGCTGTCTTACTGAAAACGCCGGAGCAACAGGCGGCACAGGACGCACAGGCAGCGCAGCCCATACCGGGCAGTCCCGCGCCGGACATATCCCCCAATGCGCCGCCCCTGCCCCATGCGCCGGGGACGGAAGCCGCACAGGACACGGGAACCGCCGAGCGCGTCTTAGAGCATATCGACGGGGCGCACACCCGCAGAGCCAGTAAAAAGGCGGCACGGAAAGCACAGGCAGAAGCAGAAAGCCGCGCCCACACTTCCCGGCTGCAATTCACCGAGGAAGAACGGGCAACGCCGGAGCTGCAACCCTATATCAAGAAATCCGACAAAGCCGCTGACAGGCTGGACGAAGCAAGGGCGAAAATCCCAAAGGAAAAGAAACTTGTCAAGGAGCGAACCTTTGACGAAGCCACCGGGAAAGGCAAGACCCGCCTACGTTTTGAGGAACGGGAAAAGCCAATGAACGGCGGCAAGGCACATAAAAACCCGTTATCCCGCCCCGCGCAGGAAGCGGGTATTTTCGTCCATAACAAGGTACATTCCGTGGAAAAGGACAATTCCGGCGTGGAGGGTGCGCACAAATCCGAGGAAACCGCCGAAAAAGCCGCGAAGTACGGGGCGCGGAAAGTCAAGGAGGGCTACCGCAGCCACAAGCTCAAACCCTACCGGGCGGCGGCAAAGGCTGAAAAGGCGGCGCAGAAAGCAAACGCCAACTATCTCTACCAAAAGGCACTTCATGACAACCCGCAGATCGCCGCGTCAAATCCATTCTCCCGGTATATGCAGAAGCAGCGTATCAAAAAACAGTATGCAAAGTCTGTCAAGGCACAGGGCGCAAAGTCTGTCAAGAACGCAGCGGAGAACACAAGAAAAGCCGTTAAAAAGACCGCCGAGGGAACCAAAAAGGCAATCGCATTTGTAGGGCGACACCCGGCGGGCGTATGTATCGCCATAGGTGCGCTGCTGCTTTTCATTATGATTTCTTCCGCATTATCTTCTTGTGGAGCTATGTTTTCCGGCATGATTAACGGCATTGTCGGGACTTCCTACACGTCGGAGGACGCGGATTTAGTCGCCGTGGAAAACAACTATGCGGCACTGGAAACGGACTTGCAGCGCAGAATTGACAATATCGAGCGCGACAACCCCGGTTATGACGAGTACCGCTATGACCTTGACAGTATCGGGCATAACCCCCATGAATTAGCGTCTTATCTGACCGCGCTTTTACAGACCTATACCCCGGCAACCGCACAGGCAGAAATACAGCGTATCTTTGAACTTCAATATACCCTCACTCTGACGGAGGAAGTGGAAATACGTTACCGCACAGAAACAAGCACAGACCCGGACACCGGGGAAACCACCACCGAGGAAGTCCCCTATGAGTATTTTATCCTCAATATCAAGCTGGAGAACAAACCCATATCCGAGCTTGCGCCGGGACTGCTTACCCCGGAGCAGCTTGAAATGTTCCGGGTGTACTTGGAAACCAGCGGAAACAAGCCCCTTATTTTCGGCGGCGGTTCCCCGGACGGGAACCCGTCGGAGGATTTAAGCGGGGTGCAGCTTGTAAACGGCACACGCCCCGGAAATACCGCCGTGGTAGACCGGGCAAAGTCACAGGTAGGCAATGTAGGGGGACAGCCCTATTGGAGCTGGTACGGCTTCAACAGCCGCGTGGAATGGTGCGCCTGTTTCGTTTCATGGTGCTACAATCAAGCCGGGAAAAGCGAGCCGCGCTTTGCCGCGTGCCAGTCACAGGGCGTACCGTGGTTCCAGTCACGGGGGCAATGGGGCGCGAGGGGCTATGAGAATATCGCCCCCGGCGACGCGATCTTTTTCGATTGGGACGGGGACGGGAGCGCAGACCATGTGGGGCTTGTAATCGGCACGGACGGGCAGCGCGTTTACACCGTCGAGGGCAATTCCGGGGACGCTTGCAAGATAAAAAGCTACCCCCTTGACTATGGCTGTATCAAAGGGTACGGCTTGATGAATTGGAACTGAACACATTTTTGACTATGAAAGGAGTTTTACACTATGGCAGCAAACAAGATTGACCGTATCAACCGGGAGATTGAAAAGACCCGCGAGAAGATCACCGAGTATCAGAACAAGCTCAAAGGGCTGGAAGCGCAGAAAACCGAAGCGGAGAATTTGCAGATCGTCCAGCTTGTGCGCTCTATGCGGCTTTCCCCGCAGGAGCTTACCGCCATGCTGCAAAACGGGGCAATCCCCGGCATGACCCCCGCGCCCGCTTCTTACGGCGCAGACAACGACGAACAGGAGGAAAACGAAGATGAAGAATAAGAAAACCCTTAAAATGCTTTTGAACCTTTGCGCCGCCCTTATCCTCATGGGCGGCTTTTCCGTCACCGCCTACGCGCAGACCCCGGAGGGGCAGGACGACGCGACCGACGACAGCGGCGTTGTCTACGAGGAACCCGAAAAGGAAGAACCCCTCACCCCGGACGGGAACGCGACGCTGGTTGACGATTTCGGCGGCAACAAGCAGCTTATCACCGTTACGACAAAAAACGGCAATTACTTTTATATCCTCATTGACCGGGACGACGAGGGCGAGAACACCGTCCATTTCTTGAACAAGGTAGATGAAAACGACCTTATGGCACTTATGGAGGACGGGAACACGAAAACAGAGCCGCCCGCCGTTTGCAGTTGTACCGATAAATGCGAAGCCGGGAAAGTAAATGTAAGCTGTCCCGTCTGTAAGGACAACATGACCGCTTGCAGCGGCAAGGCAGCGGAGCCGGAACAAGGCGAGCCGGAGGAACCAAAGGAGAAGAAAACAGGCACGGGCGGGCTGCTGCTCTTTCTGATCGTCGCCATTGCCGGGGGCGGCGGTGCGTTCTATTACTTTAAGATTATGAAGCCCAAACAGGACGTAAAGGGCGGCACAGACCTTGACGATTTCGATTTTGATGATTACGACGAGGACGAGTCGGAACCCGACGAAACCGGGGACGACGGGGAAACGGAGGACGAGGAAGCATGACCCTGTTCACCGACAACCCCTTAGAAAGAATGATGATACAGAAACCGGGCGACGGGCGGCGTGGAAAATCGCCGCCCGCTTCCATTCCCCCACGCTGCAAGGGCTGTCCCTACAACCGGGAGCCGCCTTGTGTGGGGTACTGTATCAAGAAGCTGACAGAGAAAAACACAGAAAAATGAAAGGAGGATTTTTAAGTGCAGTTAGTGATTGCAGAAAAGCCCAGCGTCGCGGCAAGTATCGCCGCCGCGCTTGGCGTTAAGGAAAAGAAAGACGGATATATCGAGGGCGGGGGCTACCTCATTTCTTGGTGTGTCGGTCATTTGGTGGAGCTTGCGGACGCTGCCGCCTACGGGGAGCAGTATAAAAAGTGGAGCTATGAGAGCTTACCCATTCTGCCGGAGGAATGGCAGTACACCGTCGCCGCCGACAAAGGGAAACAATTCAAAACCTTAAAGGAGCTTATGCACCGCGCCGACGTTTCCGAAGTGGTGAACGCCTGCGACGCTGGACGCGAGGGGGAATTGATTTTCCGCTTTGTGTATGGTGTGGCACAGTGTAACAAGCCTATGCGCCGCTTGTGGATTTCCTCAATGGAGGACGCAGCGATCAAGGCGGGCTTTGCAGACCTTAAAGACGGGCGGGACTATGACGCGCTCTATGCCTCCGCATTGTGCAGGGCAAAGGCTGACTGGATAATCGGTATCAACGCGACGCGCCTTTTCTCCTGCCTGTATCACAAGACCTTGAACGTGGGGCGGGTGCAGACCCCCACACTGAAAATGCTGGTTGAGAGGGGCGAAGCGATCTCCCATTTCAAGAAAGAAAAATATTACCATGTGCGCCTTGACTTATCCGGCGCGGAAGCCGCCAGCGAAAGGATTTCGGATAAACCGGGAGCCGACACACTGAAAGCGGCTTGTGAAACGGAAATGGCGGTTTGTGTTTCCCTCACCAAAGAGAAAAAGACCACCGCCCCGCCGAAGCTCTTTGACCTCACTTCTTTACAGAGGGAAGCCAATAAAATCTACGGCTACACGGCGAAGCAGACCCTTGACCTTGCACAGACCTTGTATGAAAAACGGCTGCTTACCTACCCACGGACAGACAGCGCATTTCTGACTGACGACATGGGGGACACGGCGGCAAAGACCGTCGCCATGCTGTCCGGCAAGCTGCCTTTTATGGAGGGCGCAGAAATTACCCCGGACGTTTCCCGGACGCTTGACAGCAGCAAAGTTTCAGACCACCACGCCATTATCCCCACTATGGAGCTTGCAAAGACCGACCCTGCCGCCCTGCCGGAAAGTGAAAGGAATATCCTCACCCTTGCCGGGGCGCGTCTTATTTTCGCTGCCGCCGAGCCGCATATCTTTGAAGCGGTCACGGCGGTTTTCTCATGCGCCGGTACGGAGTTTACGGCGCGGGGAAAGACAGTGCTTGCGGGCGGCTGGAAAGACCTTGAACGCCGCTACCGGGCAACCCTCAAAGGCAAGCCCGACCCGGAGGATATGGAGGAAGAAAACACCCTGCCGGAGCTTTCCGAGGGACAGAGCTTTGAACACCCCACGGCAAAGGTAACGGAGCATTTCACAACGCCGCCGAAGCCCCACAGCGAAGCAACTTTGCTTTCGGCAATGGAACGCGCCGGGAACGGGGACACCGACCCGGACGCGGAACGCCGGGGGCTTGGCACACCCGCCACCCGCGCCGCTGTCATTGAAAAACTGGTGAAGTCCGGCTTTGCAGAGCGCAAGGGAAAGCAGCTTATCCCCACGCAGAACGGAGCCGCCCTTGTGTCTGTCCTGCCGGATATGCTGACTTCCCCGCAGCTTACCGCCGAATGGGAAAACAATCTGACGCAGATCGCAAAGGGAGCCGCCGACGCTGGGGAGTTTATGCAGCGCATTGAAGCTATGGCGCGGGAGCTGGTAAAGGAAAACCATACCGCCGACAAAGACAAGACGGCTTTCACGGGCGGAGAGGAAAAGCCCTCTATCGGGAAATGCCCCCGGTGCGGCTGTCCCGTCCATGAGGGCAAGAAAAATTTCTACTGCTCTAACCGGGAGTGCGCCTTTACCATGTGGAAAAACGACCGTTTCTTTGAGGAAAGGAAAGTCACCTTTTCTGTAAAGATTGCCGCCGCCCTCTTAAAATCCGGCAAGGCGAATGTCAAGGGCTTGTATTCCCCGAAAACAGGCAAAACCTACGACGGAAGCATTGTTTTAGCTGATACGGGCGGGAAGTACGTCAACTATAAGATAGAGATACCGAAGAAAAAATAAGTTTCGTAGCAAGCATAGGAAAAGAGTACCCTTTTCCGTAAATCCCCTTTCGACGCTGACGCGCCGGACGGGGATTTTGCTTGTTGGGAAGTGTCCCAAACCCTCTTTGAAAAAACAAAAAACTTTGGCAGAAAGCGCGGGCGCGGTGTAGGACGGACAAGGGAGCCGGAACGCCGCGCCCTTTTTCTGCTCCAACGGAAAGGAGGAATGAAGCTATGGCAGGTTTACGGGAAGCCGTAAAGGACTATCAAGACGAACTGCAAGCGGGGATTGCATGGGTAGCGTTTTGGCGGGAGGGGCGTTCATGGCACAGCGATTATATCTACCTTGAAACGGACGACACCCTCACCCCGGAGGACAGGGGACGCTTGCGGGAGATACAGGAAAAAGACCCCGCCGCCGTTGTCCTAAACGGCTACTATTGCGGTTACTTGGGCGAGGACATGAACCTTGCGGAGCTGACCGCCGGGGTACGCCGCCACTATGAGAACGGCTATAACAACGTGGCTGACTTTATCGAAGCCCACGATGACACCTTACCCCCGGAGCTGTTGGAGGAAGCAAGAGCCGCCGCCCACGCCGCAGGGCTTCCCTTTTCGGAAAAGCCCTACCGGGACGGGGAGGACTTTAACCCCTATGTATTTGACGGGAGCATGAGCATAGAGGATTTCGAGCTTATGCACCGCATGATGAACGAAGAAAGGAGCAAGCAAATGAGCGAAACATTTTCAATCCTAATCGACAGCCGCACCCGCTTTGAAACCGGGAAACCGGGCGGCGAGTGGCTTTCCATGCCGACCACCGCGGAGCAGCTTCACGCCGCTATGAGAAGCGTCGGCATTACCGCAGAGAACCCGCAGGATTTTTTCATCAATGGATTTTCCAACACCGAGCAATACCCCTTTGACGTGCCGCTTTCCGTGATACAGGGCAGCACCATTGACGAGCTGAATTATTTCGGCAAGCTCTTAGAAATGCAAAGCGACGAGGACAGGGATAAATTCACGGCGGCGGTAATGCTGGAGGAACACGCCGGGAGCGTGAAAGACCTTATCAACCTTGTGCAAAACCTTGACTGCTACTGGATATACCCCACTGTCCGCAGCGAAGCCGACTACGGCTATTACCTCATTGACGAGCTGGACGAATTGGAGCTGCCCGAAGAAGCAAAGAAGTATTTCAAGTATGAGGAATACGGGCGGGACGCGGTTCAGAAAGACCGGGGACAGTTTACCGATCAAGGCTATATCTACAACAACGGCAACACCTTTTCACAGTGGTACAAAGGGCGGGACAATGACATACCGAAAGAATACAAGGTTATGAGCTTCCCGGAGCCGGAACGCCCTACCCCGGATAAACTGGAAAAGGACGAAGCCGCGCCGGAACAGGAAGCCGCCCCGCAGGAGCCGCAGCCGGAAGCCCAGCCGCGCCCGGTGAACCCGATTATTCTTACCGCCGATAAACCCGCTGAAAAGCTGAAAGAAATCACAGACCGCTTGGAGCAGGGAATTACAGAATTATTTGACAGTGAACGCTACAAGGAATATCTGCAAGTCATGTCAAAGTTCCACAATTACAGCTTCAACAATACGCTGCTGATCGCCATGCAAAAGCCAGACGCTTCCCTTATCGCCGGATTTAACGCATGGAAAAATAACTTTGGACGGAACGTAATGCGCGGGGAAAAGGGCATACGCATACTTGCCCCGTCGCCGTACAAAATCCGGCAGGAGGTAGAGAAGAAAGACCCGCAGACGGGAAAGACAGTAATAGGCAAGGACGGGAAGCCCGTCACAGAAACAAAGGAAATCCAAATCCCCGCTTATAAAGTTGTCGCCGTTTTTGACGTGTCGCAGACCGAGGGGCGGGAGCTTCCCAGCATTTCCGCAAACGAGCTGACCGGGGACGTGGAACAATACGAGGATTTTTTCGCCGCGCTGGAAAAGACTTCACCCGTGCCTATGGGCTTTGAGAAGATCGAGGGGACAGCCCACGGCTACTATCATTTAGAGGAAAAGCGGATTGCCATTGACGAGGGCATGAGCCAGCTTCAGAACCTAAAGACTGCTATCCATGAGATCGCCCACGCGAAGCTGCACGACATTGACCTTAACGCCCCGGAACAGCCGGACAGACCCGACCGCAGGACAAGGGAGGTACAGGCGGAAAGTATCGCCTATACCGTGTGCCAGCATTACGGGCTTGACACGTCCGACTATTCTTTTGGGTACGTCGCCGGGTGGAGCAGCGGGCGGGAGCTTGCGGAGCTGAAAATTTCCCTTGAAACAATCCGCGCCACCGCCGCCGAGATCATCAACACCATTGACGGGCATTTTGCGGAGCTGCAAAAGGAACGGGAAGCAGAGAAAGCACAGGAAGCAGAAAAAGAGCCAATCCCCGACCTTGCCGCAGAGCCGACCGTCACAATCCTTTGGAGTGAAAGCCCCCAGCTACGGGAGGGCGACACATTCACCCTGTCCCGTGCCAATGCCCTTATCGAAGCCATTGACGAAGCGAACCTTGCAAGCCCCGGATATGATAAAACGGAGTTCCGCATTGATTATGTGATGAACGGAATACCCGACCACTACGAGGGGCGGCAGGATTTAGGCGACGGGGAGGGTGCATTGATAGAACATATCGAAAAGTACCATACCTATTATGCCAATGATCCGAATTGGGAAAACTATCTTTTACAGCATGAGGGCAAGGAAGCACTGGAAGCCGACAAAGAACACCGGGCAATGCTGCTGAATGAGTTTATCCCCTATCTGAAACTGCATTGTAACTTATCTGAAATGGAGCGTATCGCCGGAGGAGCCTTGCAAGCCGGGGAGAGCCTTACCCCAACGGAAACCGCCTACCATACCGCCATGCAAACCTACGTTGCCGAGTGCCGGGGGCTTATCAATCAAGGCGAATACCATTTGCCGCCCGTCCCACAGCTCAAAGATTTTGACGTGGAGCTTGCCGCCTACAAGGAACACGTCAAGGCAGAAATCGCACAGGAAGCGGCAGACGCGGGAATGACCGTGGAGGAATACGCCGAGGGCGGGTACGAGCCTTACACCACGCCGGAGCCGGAAGCAGCGCAGACCGCCGAACCGCCGGAGCCGGGAGAACCCGAAGCACAGGAAAAGCCGCAGGAGCCGGAAAGCCCCGTTTCTGAAAAAGCAGATATGCCGGAACAGGCAGAGCCAACCACCAGCGAAGCGGCGCAGACTTCCACCCCGGAGCCGACGGAAACAACGGTTACATACTACCCGATCAATGAGAACGCCGCCCGCCGCGCAAAGGAAGCAATCAGCTTTTCCGATTACAAGCCCGGAAGCGCAACGGCAGAATACCGCCACTATGTAGACGAAGCCGCCGAGATTGCCGCAAGGCAGAAAAAGCGCGTTGACCCCTCTTTCCATGAGAAGATCGACGGGCTGCTTGACGCTTACGCCCGGAAATTGGCGGCGAACATGAATAAGGGCTACGAGATCACCGCCCGCGTCCCGTCCATTATGATTGCCGGGGGAAGCAATTTCCCTGTCCGTAAAAAGGAGAAACAGAACGCCGCCGCAGATAAGAACATGGAGGAATACCGGGAGATACAAGGCTTGCTTGACAAAATCCACAGTACGGGCATGGGCGGTATCAGTGCCGACGACCCCAACGCCGTTTCTAAGCTGGAAAGCAAACTTGCAAAGCTGGAAGCCTTGCAGGAAACCATGAAAGCGGTCAACGCCTACTACCGCAAGCATAAGACCCTTGACGGCTGCCCCCATTTATCCCCGGAGCAGATCGAAAAGCTGAAAGCGTCCATGTCCGGCAGCTACCGGGCGAACCCGAAACCTTTTGAGAGCTACCAGCTATCCAACAACAACGCGGAAATCCACAGGCTGAAAAACCGCATTACCGCCCTTACCCGGAGGAAAGAGCTTGGATATGTGGGCTGGGAGTTTGACGGGGGACGTGTGGAAGCCAACACAGCAGATAACCGCTTGCAGATTTTCTTTGATGAAAAGCCGGATAAGGAGATACGGGAAGAACTCAAAGGGAACGGCTTCCGCTATGCGCCCAGCGCGGAAGCATGGCAGCGGCAGCTAAACGACAATGCGATCTACGCCGCCGACTGTATCAAGTGCATACAGCCCCTTACCGGGGAACGCCCCACCGAGTTACAGAAGCGGGCAAGGCAGGAAGCCGCCGCACAGAAAGAAGCCGCCCCGGAGCCGCCGCAGGAGGAAACACAGGGCGCGGAGCCGGGGAATACCGCCACGCCGGAAACCTTTTACAAAGTGCGACAGAACCCATACAGTGACAGCCCGGAAAACAGCTACATTTTGCAGGAATATGTGACGCAGGAAAACGGCATGGCAAAGCTGGGGGATATTCTCTACACAGGAACGCCGGAGAAATGCCGGGAGCTTTTGGGGAAGCTGGAAGCCGGGGAGCTGACACAGGGCGACGTGAAAGAACTCTATGCAAAGGCACAGGAAGCACAGCCCGCAGCCGAGCCGGGACAGGAAACGCCGGAACCGACCGCCGCAGAGAAAGAGCCGGACAAGGACACCTTTACCATTTACCAGCTAAAGCGCGGCGAAGAAACAAGGGACTACCGCTTTGAACCTTATGACCGCTTACGGGCGGCGGGGCTTTCCGTGGAAGCGGCAAATTATGACCTTATCTATACCGCGCCACTTGCGCCGGATATGACGCTTGAAGATATTTCCGTCCGCTTCAATATCGACCACCCCAAAGATTTTAAGGGACATAGCCTTTCCGTATCGGATATAGTGGTGCTTCATCAGAACGGGGAGGACACGGCGCATTACGTTGACAGCTTCGGCTATAAAGAAGTGCCGGAGTTTTTACAGGAGCAGACCCCGCAGCTTACCCCCGACACCCGCATGACTGGGGAGCAGATCAGAACGCCACGGGGGAGCTTTTCTGTAACCGATATGACCGCCGAGCAGATGAAAGAAGCTGGGTATGGACTTCACCACACGTCGGAGGACGGAAAATATCTCATTATGGGGAACGAGACACAAGCGTTTGCGATTGCCGCAGAGCAGCCGGAAAAGGTAAACCCTTTAAAGCACGTCGAGGACGCTATCGAGCAGAACGACAATAATTTTGACGGTATCATCAACAACACGCCCACCCCTACTGCCGACGAGCTGGAAGCAAAGGCGAGAAGCGGCGAACAGATCTCCCTTGCCGAGTATGCCGCTGCACTGAAAGCGGATAAGGAACAGGGCAAGAAAGCGGAGCCGGGGAAAAAGCCGGAAAAGAAGCCCTCTATCCGGGCGCAGCTTAAAGCCGACAAGGAACGGGCGGCGCAGAAGAAACAGGCAAGAAGTAAGTCGCAGGACTTGGAAAGGAGCTGACCCTATGGGGAAACGGAATAAATTTGAAGATGTGGACGTATTCGCTTCCCTTGAAGCGATTATGAAACAGAACACGGGATTTTATCAAGGGGACTTGGAAATTGACAAGCGAATTATTTTAGAACGTGTGGCAAGTCCCAATAAAGAGGATAAAATCCTTTTATGGCTTTCCCGCCCGTCCGGGACATACTGTTTCCGGGAGTGTGACGTTTTTATCAATGAAACACCCTCACACAATACATGGCGTTTTTACAAGGAACAGACCCGCGACCATATCCTTGCATATGCCGTGGAACTGACCGGGAAAGAGGAAGGGAAGATCAAGGGCAACCTGTACGAGCTGGACTATGAGAAACACTATGAGCGCGTCAAGAACAATTCCGTTACCGCTGGAACAGTGACGCAATTCTTTGAGTATGGGACACCAGGACAGCCTGCTACACAACGCCGTGAAATTCAGCCCAAAGACCCAAAAGCCCTGCAATCCCTGTTATGGGAGGAAAAGAACAGCCGGGATAAGCTGACACCGGGAGATTTTAAGAAACATATAGCCGCATTGCATTATGGACTGATTGAACGGGAAGCACAGCGCATTGTGGCAGACATGAAAAAGCTGTCTGCCCCCAACAGCCCGGATAAATCTCATTTCATGGTGGAATTATCGCCAACATTTCTTAATCTTGCATCCACCAAAGACATTGACCGTCTTTTCTCCATGCTGCCTTATAAACGCCTTGCTTTCTCACAAATCAAGAACAGCTACGGCACATACGCGCTGATCGGCAAGGACGAGAACCGGGACAGGCAGATAAAAAAGCCCCGCCCCTCTGTCCGGGCGCAGCTTGCACAGGACAAGAAGAGAACCGCCCCGAAGAAAGCGGCGGCGAAAACAAAAAATCACGGATTGGAGGTATGAGCATGAACACATATAATAATTTTACGGTTGAGGAAACCAATCTTTTGAGTATCTACATGACAGGCAGCAAGGAGGGGCTTTTGGTGGCTATGAACGCCGCGCTGCCCTTTATGGAGGGGGAAATGCGGGACTTTGCCGCCCTCACCCTTGCCAAAGTGGGGCGCATGACCGAAGCGGAATTTGCGGGGCTTGCCCTTTACCCTGCCGACGAGGTATGAACGGGATCAAGCGGCTCACGCCGCCACAAAGCCGGAAAGTCAACGCCCTTGTGCGCCGGACGTGCTGTAACTGCGATAATGGGAATTGTATTCTACTGGACGACGGGGACGAGTGCGTATGCCCGCAGCTTATTTCCTATTCCCTGCTCTGTAAATGGTTCCGTATCGCTGTACTGCCCGCAGATAAGGAGCTGTACGCCGAGCTTTACCATGCGGAGGATATGCGGCGGTGTAGCGTGTGCGGCTCACCTTTTGCGTCCAGCTCTAACCGGGCTATTTACTGCCCGGACTGCCGGAAACGTATCACCCGCAGACAGACCGCCGAGCGTATGAGGAAAATGCGAGCGAATGTGACGCGATAGGGGCAAAATAAGCCTTGATTTATGCGGCTTTCCGGGCGGGAAAATAAGGCGGCAAGGGATTTATACCTTTACCCCCAGAAATGCCGTTCTATTGCGTAACAATTCAATCTCTGTACCCATAAGAAAACCGGGGCGCGGTGGCTACTGAAAAGCTGCCGCGTCCCGGCTCTTTTTTTGTGTTTTTATCCGCGCTCTGTCTGCCGTTCCCGTTCCGGCTGTTTCTCTGCCTGTAAAATACTGTCTATGTTCCGCTTGATAATGTCGTACTCCGCAACCTGTTTTTTCAGCTTGCCATAGTCGGCGTAAAGGCTTTCTTTTTGCGCTTGGAGTTTTTCATACTCTGCTTGCAGAACGGGGACGCTGGGGAGCTTGCCGCCGATCTGCGCCGCCTTTAGTGCCTTTGCTGCCGCTTCATGGAGGATAATACCGCGCTCATGCTCTGCCCGGTACTTCTCCTTATTCCGGGCTTTGTGATAGGCTTCATAGAGGGGCTTTGTCTTTTGGTAAGTAGTGACATTCTTAATGAGCAATGCCATATCCGAAAGACGCTTTTCTACTTCCTTTAGGCTGTCCCCTGCCTGTTCGCTTGCCGTGGTGATTTCCTCTATCCGGGTGAGCAGATCGGCGTACTGTTCAATCTTGTTTTCGGTGAGAAAATTCATAGTCTTTGCCGCCTGTTTCAGATTGTGGATTTTCGCCCACTGTTCATAGCCCCGGCTTTGTTGTGCCTTGATACTGTTCTCAATATCAATGAGAAGATTAACGCCCCTGCGCTCTGCCTTTGGAGCTTTGGTGGCGCGGGTGCGCTTGCCCGCTATCCGTTCCCTTATGGCTTCCTCTGTATAGTCCGCGCCGAGGGTTTTCAGACGGGTAAAGCGTTCCTGTCCCGGTGCGCGGCATGAGATATATTTTCCCGGTTTGATTTCATAACCCGCCGCCTGTAACCGCTGCAATAATTCCTCAAAACTGGAAACTTGGGGAATGAGCGCGTCCACAGCAATTTTTAACTTGCCTTTCCAGCTTGTCCCCGTTTTCTCCGCTTGGTACTCCGCATAGCTTTTTCCCTTGCTGCCCTTTCCGGGGACTACTACGGAAAGCCCGTTGTCCCGGCACAGCTTATCACTCATGTTCCGTATGCCGTAATACGTCCGCTTATTGGAAACGTACTTGTGATGATCTACGAAGTTGACCGCGCAGAAAATAATGTGATTGTGGATATGCCCCTTGTCAATGTGCGTCGTGAGTACATATTCATGCTGCCCCTTTGTCACCGCGTCGGCAAGCTGCCGCCCGATCTCATGGGCTTTCTCATAGTCAACTTCCCCCGGAGCAAAGGACTGTATCAAGTGAAAGGCTAAATTGTTTCCCTTATCCCGCGCTTGTGAGAGGGTATAGCCAAACTCAATATCTGCCGTTTCATAGCTGCACCCGAAAGAGGACACCAGCATTTTTCCGTCCGTCTTGTCCGGGTTTTCGATATAGTCAAGGGCTTTGCTTAGAGTGCTTTTAACAGGCTTAATCTTTGTAACCGCCATATCTCCGCAAGCACCCCCTTAATTTCCTCTATATCCTCTTTATAGGCGTTTCCCGTCGCGTTTACGCGACGTGCGATCTGATTAACATTGATACCGATTTTCTGTATCTCTGCTGTCATTGCCTTTATGTCCGTGTGGTCTACTTGGATAATGTACCCGTCAATGGCAATCTTGCGCAGATACGCCGCCATGTTGCTTGTGGGGACGAGCTTCATTTTTTCCTCAATCAAGTTCCGTTCTTCCTCTGTCACATAGAATTTGACCTGTACCGTCCTTTTGCGTCCGTTCATGGTTTTTCGCTCCTTTCCGTTCTCATAGAGGGTTTGGGACACTTCCCAACAAGCAATTTCTGACCGACAAGGCGGGCAGAAATACGGAAAAGGGTACTCTTTTCCTATGCTTGCTACGAAAGTTCTTCCTACTACCTACAACACCGGGAATGTCTGATTTGGCGAATTTCCGCAAAAGAAAAACGCTGCAACTGAAAATAATTGCAACGCTTCTTAGTCCCTATTCAATTTTAGCCGGACAAGGGCTATTCTCCCTCACCCTCAACCTCTGCGATCTCCCGCGCCGTAGCGGTGACTATCCGTATTCCCGTATCGCTCATATCGTCCAGCAGAGCGTCAAGCTGCCGCCGCTGGGTATTCTTCCCGGCGGGCTGTTCCATAAGGAATTGATCTACGGATATGTTGTAGCGCAGCATAAGCTCAAAGAATATCTGTAAGCTGGGGTGCTGCCCCTTATTCTCAATATTCGCAAGGTAGCGCGGGGATATATACATTTCGTCGCATACCTTTTTCCTGCTCTCCTTACGCCCTTTCCGGGCTGTCTTGATTGCTTCCCCAAAAGCCTTAAAGTCATATCGTGGTACTGGTCTTTTTGCCATATTCATTCACCCTATTACATTTTACTGTTCATCTTTCTTTTTGAATATGTCTACACAATACCTACTAATAGCCTAAATAATTCCCTTTTCTGCATAGAAACTTTACATCAATTTTACAATGCCGCGATATTGGATTTGATTTTTGTCCTGTATGATATAGCTGTCACTTCAAGAAACAAACAATAAAAAGCAAAGGAGATTCAGAAAAATGAAAACATCAAAAAAATACTTGGCATTTGCCCTTGTGAGTGTTCTAATGCTCTCTGCATTAACGGGGTGCGGTAATAAGAACGTGGGCGATTCCGGCAAGTTTGACACGTCAAGAGAAATCAATGTACTTACCCGCGAAGATGGTTCGGGGACACGCGGCGCGTTCATAGAGCTGTTTGGAATCGAGCAGAAAAATGAAGCAGGAGAAAAAATTGACTATACAGCAGACGCCGCCGCCGTTACAAATTCTACGTCTGTTATGATGACAACGGTTGCCGGGGATTTATATTCTATCGGGTATATTTCTCTTGGCTCCATGAATGATACTGTAAAGGCGATTCAGATTGACGACTGCGAAGCAACGATTGAAAATATCAAAAATGGTACATATAAGATCGCGCGTCCCTTTAACATTGCAACAAAAGACGGTTTGAGTGACACAGCGCAGGATTTTATCGACTTTATTATGAGTGCGGACGGTCAAGCGGTGATTGAAGAAAATGGATATATTTCTGTATCTGATGTGGGAAGTTACAGCGGGGAAATGGATTCGGGTAAAATTATTGTAGCGGGTTCCAGCTCTGTCACCCCGGTTATGGAAAAACTCAAAGAAGCCTATCTTGAGAGAAATCCGGGCGTTACGATTGAGATACAGCAAAGCGATTCTTCTACTGGTATGTCTGACACGATAGACGGAACTTGCGATATAGGTATGGCTTCCCGTGAGCTGAAAGATTCCGAAATGGAAAAAGGACTGACCGCTACCATAATTGCGATGGACGGTATTACAGTGATTGTTAATAATGACTGTCCCATAAATAACCTTACAAGCGAACAGGTAAAAGATATTTTTATGGGTAATTCGGTTCATTGGAGTGAAATAACACAGTAGGATTTTAAGGGGCTGCGGTAAGAAAGCCGCCGCCCCTTTTCAATAAGGAGCATGATTATGAAGAATATAAAAGAAAAAGTGATGAAACTGCTTTTTTTCTTAACAGCCCTTATTTCCATAGCAGCGGTAATTCTAATCTGCATATTCCTGTTTGCAAGCGGTATTCCTGCAATAAAAGAAATAGGCGTTTTCAAATTTTTGCTGGGTACAAGCTGGAAACCCGCAAATAATCTCTATGGGATTCTCCCTATGATCGTCGGCTCTCTCTATGTAACTGCCGGGGCATTGGTTATTGGCGTACCGATTGGAATATTGACAGCGGTATTCATGGCAAGGTTTGCTCCGAAAAGTATCTATGCGCTTTTGAAAGCTGCTGTTAATCTGATGGCGGGGATTCCATCGGTTGTGTACGGTTTTTTTGGATTAGTAGTCTTAGTGCCTTTTATTCGGGAAACCTTTGGCGGGCGCGGTATGAGTGTACTTACTGCTTCTGTCCTGCTGGGGCTGATGATTTTACCTACCATTATCAGCGTTTCGGAAACTTCAATCCGGGCTGTCCCGGAAAGTTACTATGAGGGAGGGCTTGCTCTTGGAGCTTCCCATGAAAGAAGCGTATTTTTTACGGTTCTTCCCGCAGCAAAGAGCGGCATTTTTGCAGGGGTTGTATTAGGGATTGGGCGGGCAGTCGGTGAAACAATGGCGGTTATGATGGTTGCCGGAAATCAAGCGGTTATCCCAGACAGTATGCTTTCCGGCGTTCGGACACTGACCACAAACATTGTATTGGAAATGGGATATTCTACGGATTTACACCGTGAAGCGTTAATTGGTACGGCTGTTGTTCTGTTTGTTTTCATTCTCATTATCAATCTGTCCCTCTCCCTGTTCAAAAGGAGGCTGAAATAAATGGTTGGGAAATTGAAACGGAAATGGTGCGCATACAGACGCGACCCTAAATCTTTTGTTCTCTTTCTTTCTGTATGCCTTGCAGCATTGATTACAATGCTTGCGCTTATTTTTATTATTGCATACATATTGATAAAAGGGATTCCAAATTTAACGCCGGATTTATTTGACAGCAAATATACAACAGAAAATGTGTCCCTGCTTCCGGCACTTATCAATACGCTGTTCATTATGCTGCTTTCTCTGCTGTTTGCGGTTCCCGTAGGAATTGGTGCAGCAATTTATCTGACAGAGTACGCAAGACGGGGAAATAAACTTATTTCTATCGTAGGTATTACCGCTGAAACATTGTCCGGGATTCCGTCAATCGTTTATGGACTGTTCGGTTCCCTGTTCTTTGTAAAATATCTTGGGCTGGGGTTGTCTTTGCTGTCCGGGGCTTTGACTTTAAGCATTATGATTTTGCCGCTTGTTATGCGGACAACAGAAGAAGCCTTGCGAAGCGTTCCCGACAGTTACCGTGAGGGCAGCTTTGGGCTTGGAGCCGGAAAGTTACGAACCGTATTTTCCATTGTCCTGCCCTGCGCCGTTCCGGGTATTTTGTCCGGCGTTATTCTTGGAATCGGGCGTATCGTCGGGGAATCGGCGGCACTGATCTTTACTGCCGGAACCGTTGCAGAAATAGCAACAAGCATTTTTTCATCGGCAAGAACGTTATCCGTCCATATGTATTCTATTTCGGGCGAGGGGCTGTATATCAAGCAGACTTACGCAACTGCGGTTGTATTATTGGTGGTTGTCATTCTGATAAACGGGCTTTCCGGGTTTGTGGCAAAAAAGATAGGAGGTAAAAACACAGATGGATAAAATCGTGGTTGAGGATTTGGATTTATTCTACGGAAACTTTCAAGCCTTGAAAAAAATAAATGTGGCGTTTAAGGAACACGAAATTACCGCGTTGATCGGACCGTCGGGCTGCGGTAAATCGACATTATTAAAATCACTGAACCGAATGAATGATTTGGTGGAAGGCTGCCACATCAAAGGAACTATCCGCTTAGACGGTGAAGATGTTTATGGTAATATGGATATTAACTTACTGCGGAAACGTGTGGGAATGGTATTTCAAAAACCGAATCCGTTCCCTATGAGTATTTATGACAATGTTGCCTTTGGCGCAAGGACGCACGGTATCCGTTCTAAAGCCGCGCTAGACGAAATTGTGGAGCGTTCCTTAAAAGGGGCGGCAATTTGGGACGAGGTAAAAGATAGGCTGAAAAAATCCGCACTTGGTATGTCGGGCGGTCAACAACAGCGTCTTTGCATTGCCCGCGCCTTGGCGGTGGAGCCGGAAGTTTTGCTGATGGACGAACCGACCAGCGCACTTGACCCTATTTCTACGGCAAAGGTAGAGGAACTTGCCGCAGAATTAAAAAAGGACTATACCATTGTCATTGTGACACATAATATGCAGCAGGCACTCCGAATTTCCGACAGGACAGCGTTTTTCCTGCTTGGAGAAATGGTGGAGTTTGGAGAAACAGAAAAATTATTCTCCATACCGCAGGACAAGCGGACGGAGGACTATATTACGGGGAGGTTTGGATAATGCGTCTGAAATTTGATGAACAGTTAGACATATTAAATAAAGAGTTGATTACAATGGGGGCTTTTTGTGAAAATGCAATCGCTTTGTCCGCAAAAGCTCTGACAGAGGGGAATCCCGCGCTTGCAAAGGCTGTTCCCGATCTCTCTGTTCAGATAGACCACAAGGAGCGCGAAATTGAAACTATGTGTCTAAAGCTGCTCTTACAGCAGCAGCCCGTGGCAAAAGATTTGAGAGTTATATCGTCTGCGCTGAAAATGGTGACAGATATGGCAAGAATCGGAGATCAATCCGCAGACATAGCGGAAATAATCACATTAGCCAATATCCACGCCACCGACGACACACAGGTTATCCATGATATGTCGGTTGCTGTCATTAAGATGGTAACGGACAGCATTGACGCTTTTGTGAAAAAGGATATGCAGATGGCGAAAGCCGTGATAGATTATGATGATGTAGTGGATTCCTTTTTTGATAAGGTGAAGAAAATGTTGATCGAGCTTTTCAGCAAGCCCGAAACAGACGGTGAATATGCCATAGACCTGTTGATGATAGCAAAATATTTTGAGCGTATCGGAGATCATGCGGTCAATATTGCAAAATGGGTTCTGTTCTCAATCACAGGGAATAAAGAGGGGTGAGCATACCGCCGTTGATGAAATACAGGCAATATGGTATGATTGAGTTCGGAATATTGCCACAAGAAAGGAGCGGATTTATATGATTTATTGTGTTGAGGACGACAGCTCTATCCGTGATTTGATGATATACACATTAAATTCTGCCGGATTTGAAGCAAAAGGTTTTGACTGCGCGGACGAACTTTTTGACGCTTTGCAGACAGAAAAGCCCCAGCTTATTATGCTTGATATAATGCTTCCCGGCGAAGATGGCATTTCCATATTGAAAAAGCTGCGTATGCAGGGGACGACAAAGGATATTCCTGTTATTATGGCGACAGCCAAAGGAACCGAATACGACAAAGTAATCGGGCTTGACTTGGGGGCTGATGATTACCTTGCAAAGCCGTTTGGCATGATGGAAATGATTTCCCGTGTGAAAGCGGTATTGCGCCGTACAAGTCCAAAAGAAGAAACAAAAACGCTCAAAATTGAAAATTTGATATTGAATTTGGAAACATATATTGTACTTGTAAACGGCGAACGGATTCAGTTGACACTGAAAGAACATAAGCTGCTCCATACTTTTATGGAAAACCCCGGACGGGTGTTTACACGCGATCAGCTCCTTGAAATGATATGGGGCATTGACTACATAGGAGAAACCCGAACCGTAGATGTTCACATTGGAACGCTCCGAACAAAATTAGGCGAATGTGGAAGTTATATTGAAACGGTGCGGGGAGTTGGGTATCGAATGGAGGGGAAAGTATGACGAAAAGAATTTTTCGCTCAATCTGCCTTGTCGCATTGACTGTTTTTCTTGCGTCCGTTGTCCTGTTCATGGGTGTTCTGTATGAATACTTTTCAAATGTTGAACAGGCACAGCTAAAAATGCAGACAACCCTTGCCGCACAGGGCGTTACAAATGAGGGCATTGATTATTTTCATGATTTGAAAGTGAAAAATTATCGTATATCATGGATTGATGCAGAGGGAAATGTTATTTTTGACAGTACGTCTGATACTGCGGAAATGGAAAATCATTTAGAGCGGGAAGAAGTGAGAGAAGCCCTTTCTTCGGGCTATGGTGAAAGCAGACGGTATTCTGCTACTTTGATGGAGCGTTCGTTTTATTCTGCACAGAAACTTGATGATGGCACCATATTACGGCTTTCTATATCTCAAAATTCTATTTTAACGCTCCTTTTAGGCATGACACAGCCGATTTGCATTATATTTGTAATCGCGCTGATTCTTTCTATTGTTTTGGCTATTCAAGTTTCAAAAAAAATAGTAAAGCCATTAAATGAAATTGATCTTGATAATCCGTTGTCAAATGAGGGCTATGATGAGCTTTCCCCTTTTTTACGGCGTATTGACAGCCAGCAAAAACAGCTACGGGGACAGAAAGCCGAGCTTCTCCAAAAAGAGAATGAATTAAATACGATTATCGGCAGCATGAATGAGGGCATGATTCTCCTAAATCAAAAAGGAAAAATTATCAGTATAAACCCTGCGGCAAGAAAACTGTTAGACGCTGACACAGACTGTATCGGTTCTGATATGCTGTCCTTGTGCCGTAATCTTGAATTGCAGGAAATCCTTACGAAAGCCTTGCAAGGGGAACGGGGCGAGAACATTATCCGGCTGTATGGAGAAAGCTATCAAATTGACGCTGATCCGATCACTTCTGAAAACATTGTGAAAGGAGCCGCACTTTTCTTTTTCAATGTGACAGAAAAAGAAAAAGCGGAACAGATACGCCGAGAATTTACCGCTAATGTGTCCCATGAATTAAAAACCCCGCTTCACTCCATTTCCGGGTATGCGGAGCTATTGAAAAACGATATGGTAAAGGAGAAAGATAAAATACCTTTTGCCGGAAAGATTTATGATGAAGCCGGACGTATGATACGGCTTGTAGAGGACATTATCAGTCTTTCGCACCTTGACGAAGGCGCGGGCGATATGCAGAGGGAAAATATCGATCTATACATATTGGCAGAAAAGGCGGTACAGAGCTTAGAGCCACAGGCAGATACCGTATGTGTTGCATTGGAGCTTTCCGGCGTTCCGGCTCCCCTTAACGGTATACCCCAGCTTTTATACAGTGTGATTTATAATCTTTGTGACAATGCGATTAAGTATAATCACAAAAACGGAAAAGTAATGGTGAACATACAGAGTGAAAACGGCATGGTAGTTTTATCAGTGGGGGACACAGGGATAGGAATTGCACCCGAACATCAAGAGCGGATTTTTGAGCGTTTCTATCGTGTTGATAAGAGCCATTCTAAGGCAGTAGGGGGAACCGGGCTTGGGCTTTCTATTGTGAAACACGCCGCTAAAATCCATAATGCTAAAGTTGATGTAAAAAGTCATGTCGGAAAAGGCACGACGGTTATTGTAACCTTTCCCAAATGAAACATTTAATTGTATAACCAATTTTTAAAAAAGCTGCATAAGGCAGCTTTTTTGTTTTACATGGATTTTACAATTTCAAGATATTGGATTTGATGTTGACTTGATAATATCTAAATAAAACAAAAGAAATGAAAATACCTGCCAATGCGGGAAAAGAAAAAAACCGCTGACAGGTAGGATTTTTGCGTTCATTTTCAAGAATCAAACTTAATCGGTGGTTTTGAAAAATCAAAGCCGCCGTTTCTTTTTTATCTTCTCAAGGAATGACGCGGTATCACTGTTAAAAGCGGCGGCTAAAGGAGGTAGCCGCCATGAAGCACATACCCTATCGACAAAATCCGACGGTCATTGACATATCAAAAAAAGCCCGTCCACCGCCGGAGAAAAGTCTACCCATGAATATGAACTGTTTAATCAACTAAATACTTCTTACAATTCCTCTACGCCCGTCTGCAATTTTGTAGACGGGCGTTTTGTGTTCCACTGGCAAAATTTTTTCAAAAAGTTTGCAAAATCACCGCCTATTCGGGGGTGCGCGGTTTTGAGGGTTTATGAAAGGGGACATCAGAAAAAATCACCCGCTTTCGCGGCTGCGAAAGGAGGTGAAAACATGAATGAACCGAACCGTACCCAATGGCAAATCCGTTGTGCTTTTAATGGCTTTTGCAAACAGGCATTGAAGCGCGAAGCAATGAACGCCCACAGGGACACAAAGCGGCAGCAGTCACGGGAAGTCACTTTTTCCGACCTGTCACCACTGGAAGAAAGCCAGCTTTATACCTACGACAAATATTTTGCAGATGATGAAGCTGAACAATCTTTCATTATTGCGGGAAAAGAGATAACCGCAAAGCTGCTTGCCGAAGCCCTGCGGAGCTTGCCGGAAGAAAAGCGCGAAACTATCCTACTGTATTATTTCTTTGACATGAGCGAAACCGAGATTTCAAGGCTCTGCAACATTCCGAGGACAACAGTGAAGTATCGCCGCAACAGCTCTTTTGAGCTACTAAAACGCTATTTGGAGGAACGCGCCTATGACTGCACAGACTGGTAACAATGAAAATGCTGAACGCGGCTTGTTACCCTACCCGGTAATCATAGCCGCAACAAAGGGCGACCCGGAAGCTATGGCGATTGTCGTCAAGCACTACGAAAGCTACATAACGTCCCTGTCTATGCGCAAGCTCTACGACGAGAGAGGAAATGTATATTGGGGCATAGACGAGGACATACGCGACCGTTTACGGTCACGGCTTATGCGGGCTGTCCTTTCATTCGAGGTTTAAGCTGATTTAGGACAGGCAGCGTCCCCCTTTCCACTGCCCGTCCCCCCAGCAGAACCTTTTAAGCACCTTGACAAAGAAAGCGGCGCAAGATAACGGCGGCGCAGCATAGGGCAGATCGGATACGTCCCTTTTGCGCCGAGCCATACAGCGGGTGCGCCATGACGCTATCCCGGCGGGGTTTTCTTTTCCCCGCCGGGACAGCCGAGCGACCAACACCGCGCCGGGGAGCAAGTTTAGCAGCTTGCGGGCGACGACAGCGCAGAATATATAATGATACTCCCTTACCGCCACAGTCCGAGCGTTCAAAGCGTCGCAGGCAATGGGTAGGGCTGCATGAGAACCATGCAGGGGTGAAACTCCCGTGAGGTTACGCTATTAACCGTCCGATCACAGCCCCTTTTCACTATTAACCTTTTTACCCATTTTTGAAAGGGGGATTTATAGAATGAACAATGCTGATGTGCCTATTTGGGAAAAATACACGCTTACCATTGAGGAAGCGTCAAAATATTTCCGCATTGGGGAAAACAAGTTACGGAAACTTGCAGAGGAAAATCCCACGGCTGGCTGGGTGATCTTGAACGGAAACCGTATTCAGATCAAGAGGAAACAGTTTGAAAAAATCATTGACACACTGGACGCAATTTAGCGAAAAATATAGTGAAAAGGAGCCTTGAATATGCTATAATAAATATAGGCATATCAAGGCTCTTTCCGACACGGAAAGGAGCAAAAACAATGTCGGAAAAAAGACGTGATAATAGAAACCGCATTTTGCGTTCGGGAGAGAGCCAGAGAAAAGATGGGAGATATGCTTACAAATATACCGATACTTTTGGTAAAGTGCAATTTGTCTATGCGTGGAAGTTAGTGCCTACGGACAAGACCCCTGCCGGGAAGCGTGACGACATATCCCTTAGAGAAAAGGAAAAAGAGATACAGAAAGACCTTGACGACGGGATTGACACAATCGGAAAGAAAATGACTGTCTGCGAGCTTTACGCGAAGCAGAACCGCCACCGGGGGAATGTAAGGCATAACACCACAAAGGGGCGCGAACGGCTGATGAAGCTGCTGGAAGCGGATAAACTTGGTTCCTGCCCCATTGACAGTGTGAAGCTGTCCGACGCGAAAGAATGGGCGTTGCGCATGAAAGAAAAGGGAATATCCTACAAGACCATAAGCAACGACAAGCGTTCCTTAAAAGCTGCGTTCTATACTGCGATACAGGACGATTGTATAAGGAAGAACCCCTTTGACTTCCAGCTAAACACCGTGATCGAGGACGACACAGAGCCGAAAGTACCCCTCACAGCGGAACAGGAAGAAAGCCTTTTATCCTTTATGCAAAGTGATAGCGTCTATCAAAAATACCGTGACGAGGTTATCATACTGCTGGGGACGGGGCTTAGGATTTCCGAACTCTGCGGACTGACTGAAACCGACCTTGATTTTGAAAACAGGATAATCAATGTAGACCACCAGCTTTTACGGAGCGCGGAAAC
Organism: Lachnospiraceae bacterium 46-61; assembly: GCA_041223565.1. GTDB lineage: Bacteria > Bacillota > Clostridia > Lachnospirales > Anaerotignaceae > Coprocola. The sequence goes on along the minus strand of JBCLQL010000003.1, from coordinate 318,263 downwards.
AGGCTACTACATAGAGAAGCCCAAAACGCAAAGCGGTATCAGACAAATTCCAATGAGTGAAAAAGTGTATGAAGCGTTAGGGCGCGTGTTGGAGAACCGCAAGGGAACGAAGCAGATCGCCATTAACGGTTACAGCAATTTCCTTTTCCTCAATCGGGACGGTTGCCCGAAAACGAATGTGAACTATGCTACCATGTTTCGGGGACTTGCGAAGAAGTACAACAAGTGCCATGAGGAAGCCTTACCCAAAGTAATGACACCTCACACCCTGCGCCATACGTTCTGCACCAATTTAGCCAATGCCGGAATGAACCCGAAAGCGTTACAGTACATCATGGGACACTCCAATATCACCATGACGCTGAACTATTACGCACACGCAACTTTCGCTTCCGCAAAGGCTGAAATGGAAAGGCTGATTGCAGCATAGCCGCAGACGGATTTACTACTTCTTTTACTACCATTGAGAGGGAAAACCTAAAAGGTTATGAGGGTATATAAGAACTTCTCCCCATATCTAAAATGCCGGGAAAGCCCGAAAATACGGGCTATACCGACATATAAGAACTTCTAAAGAGATAATCTAAATTCACCCATAATTTTATAAAGTATAATGTATTCAATGTATAAAAACTTGATTTTTATACAATTTGTTTTGTTAAACTAGTAAGTTCTTTTGTAGCTTGTATAATATCTTTTTGAGCAAAAATAGCAGAAACAACAGCAACACCATCAATGCCACTATTTTTTAATTGCATGATATTTTGTGCATTGATACCACCTATGGCTACAACAGGTATAGAAACAGTATGACAAATCTTTTGAAGTGTTTCAAATGAAACTTCGCTTGCGTCTAATTTTGTAGAAGTAGAAAAAACAGCACCTACACCCAAATAATCAGCTCCTTGTTTTTGTGCCAGTAATGCCTGTTCTACTGTCTGCACAGAAACCCCTATTATTTTATTTTCACCCAGTTTTTGACGTACTTTACCCGCTTCCATATCTTTTTGCCCTACATGAACACCATCTGCATCAACTGCTTTTGCAATATCAACATTATCATTTATAATAAGAGGAATGTGATATTTATCCGTTACTTTTTTTAATTGTATGGCTTGTTCTAAAAATGCATTATATGATAATTCTTTTTCACGTAATTGTATGAGTGTTGCACCGCCTTTTATTGCTTGTTCTACTTGCTCTTCTAATGTATTTCCATTTAGCCATGTACGGTCTGTTACAGCATAAACAAGCATTGCTTTACTCTCTAATTTCAATGTTACAACCTCCTATGAATGTTTCGTCATCTAATTTACTAATTGCATCAATTAAGTACATACGAAAGCTGGAAGTACCAGCATTTGCTTTTTGTGTTTGTAAATAAGCCATTTCTCCACAAAGTCCCATAGCAGAAACTGCTGCCACTGTTGCCTCTAATAAATTATTTGTATTTGCAGCACAATATGCAGCAATCATTGCTGTAAGCATACAGCCTGTACCAGTAATTTTTGACATCATAGCATGACCATTTTTTATAATATATGCTTTTTTACTGTCTGCTATAATATCAATAACACCTGTAATGGCAATCACAGCATTTGTTTTTTTGCTTAATTCTTTTGCTAATGCAATCACTTCATCAATATTATTTTCTGTTACAATATCACTAATATCTGCATCAACACCTTTTGTTTTACCACTACCTTGATATATTGTTTTAATTTCTGAAATATTGCCTTTTATAACAGAAAATTGAATTTCGTTTAAAAGGCGAAGTGTTGTTTCTGTGCGCAGTTTTGTTGCACCTGTTCCAACAGGGTCAAGTACTGTAATATGTCCTAATTCATTTGCTTTTTTTCCAGCAGTCAGCATAGCGTCTATTGTTCTTGTGTTTAATGTGCCTATGTTGATAACAGTAGCACTACAAATAGATGTTATTTCTGCCACTTCCTGTATATCATCCGCCATAATGGGAGAACCTCCACAGGCAAGAAGTACATTTGCAACATCATTTACTGTGACATAATTTGTTATACAATGAATCAGAGGTGTCTGCGATTTTAGATGAGATATGATATGTTTTATCATGAAAAGACCTCCAGAATACTTAAAATTTAATATTAAAATTAGCATAACATAAAAAAATAAAACTTGCAATGTAATAGAAAATATCGAGAGTGGCTAAACACGCATTTAAAGCATTGAGAACGTTGCTCTCAAACTCTCACTCACTTTCCCTTAAAAGCAAGGCAAAAACCTTTTATGGAAAACTTCGTTTTACTGATAACAAACAGAAATAAAAATTATTTTTAAAACTACTCTTTTTGGACACTTCCAGAAAATATCTCTCTTTGTCAGATTGATGTTGCTAAAGTCCTATTTTTTTAATTCTCCGTCAAAATGACAGATTTACGTGTATAAAATACAGTATGGCTGAGTATAACAGTCCCTTGTACCTTAAATAAAATAATAAAAAATTCAATAGTTTTATTCTTTTTTATTATTTTTCTCGTGTTAAGAAAATTCCAATCATTGCACTGATAAGAATAGCCGGTGCTACTCTGACAAACAGCCACTCAAATGAGTGAACTACTACTCCAAGAATGGCGGTCTCAGTATTACTATAATCCCATCCCAAATAAGGACTCTCTAACACCAATAAGATTGCAAAAATTGCTGCTATAACTACGCACAATGAGATAAGAAACCAATGTAGGAGTTTTTTTCTCGTGGTTTTTCTCTGTGCAATATATATGTTTATCACCTCCAGTTTTGCGGAAATCGCTTTTAAGTCATCAACTTTCGACTCAATGATGGTTTCCCCAAGCAATATACTTACGGGTGTTTCAAGCGCTTCCGATATGGAGAGCAACATATCAGAATCAGGAACCGACAATCCTTGTTCCCATTTAGAAACCGTTTGTCGCACCACGTTCAACTTGATGGCAAGTTCTGTTTGCGAAAGTCCTTTTGATTTTCTGATTGCTTTAATATTTTCGTTGAGCATCAGGAATCACCTCCTTTCAGTTGTTACCACTATTATAGGTAAAACTGTCCATTGCCACAAGCAACACATATTAACATTTGGGATACAGTTACATATTTATTGAGCGTTTTAGTGAAAATGCCAGAGTTATATCCCAGCAACACTTATTTTAAAAGGGGCAAAAACATACTCGAAATGATAGTAAAAACTTATATATCTTGTGAGGATTTAATATAAAATATAGACTGATAGTATTTGTATTTATGCCATTTACATTACTATTGTGAGGCATTTTAGTTATTTATGGCATATTGCTATCTTTTTCTATTCGTGATATACTACAATAAAATGACAGAATACAAAAGAATAGTGCTATACTACAAATTAGTTATAAATAAAAGTGAAGTTTATAATATATAATGTGTGGTATTGTGAAAAAATACTGTGATATATTTTATAAAAATGCTTTTGGAAAAGGTATACTTTTTAAGAAATTTTATACTGTTACAAAAATAGGTACAATTTTTATATATTTTGATACATTTACTATGAAATAATTTATTTAAATTGTCTAATAAAAATGAAAAAGCTTGGAAAATGTGCAAAAAAAAATGCTTTTTCAAAAGGTATACTTTTCCATTATAAAAATACTAAAGTTACTTAAATGTCACCTGCTTATACATATTCGACAGATAAATATGGACTACTAAGTACTTTTTTCAAAAAATTTTTAAAGACTTTTTATTCTGAAAAATATAATTTTGCGAAGGGAAGTGGCATTATGATTATACGAACGAATGGCTCGTCTTTGCGTGCGATGAATGCAAGAAACAAAACGACTAGGGAAATGTCGAAAAATTTAGAAAAGTTGTCTTCAGGATTTCGCATTAACAGAGCAGCAGACGATGCGGCTGGTCTGAGTATATCAGAAAGTATGCGGGCTCAAATAACAGAATTAAGTCGTTGCCAAAATAATATACAAGAAGGTATCAATTTGGCACAAACTGCTGATGCAGCTTTGGAAGAAGTAAATACTATGCTCCGTCGTGCACATTCTTTGTGTGTTCAGGCACAAAACGGCACATATGGCGAATTAGAACGAGATAAATTTAGTGATGAAATGAATCAGCTTTTTGAAGAAATTGACCGTATTACTGCTGGAACAAAATTTAATAGTATTCCTTTGTTTCGTGGCGAGATTTATGAAGATTATTACTATGAAAGAGTAGAAAATTTTGATAAATTGCCTCCTGGTGAGTTCGCAACATGGGGCGAAATGACATTTATAAAATCTGAAGATTTTGACCAAGCACCCAAAGCAGAACCTGCTACAACATCGTTTACACTTGCGGATAGCATTGATTTGAATGATGTGAATACACTAGAAGGAAAATCCATTAAAATTGGAAATAAAATTTATTTATTTTCCACCACGTCAACTTCGTATTCCAATATTTCTAGTGGTAGCGATATTACAAGAATAGATTTAAAGAATTATACCAAAACAGAAGATGCATTGAAGGCAATTGCAAATTATGCTTCTGATATAGCAAAAGTGGAGATTAATGGGAATACTGTAACTTTGACAGCAAATATTAGGTCTTTATCTTATTCTGTAGAGGCAGACGGAAGAGTAACAAATTATTCAGCACCAAATGGCAATGCTGAATATATGAATGACCAGATTGCTCAAAACCCTCTTGGAGATGCCTCTATTTTTCAAGTAGATGGTACAGGTGCAATCAATAATCAACCTAAATATTCTGAAGAAGTAAAAGGCACAATATCACTACGAAGTATTACAGGACCACTTACACAAAGCCAAGTGGACAATCTTTTGCAAAACAAACTTGAATTTAGAGTGAACAGTTCAACAAAACGGACAATTGACTTGAATACTCTTAATCCTCCTATTACAGTAGGTATGACAAAAGCGAGTTTGGGCAATGCACTTGCTGCTGCTGTAAGTGGAACAGTGAATAACATTGAGTATAAAGCAAATTATAATAATACCACAGGAGTGTTAGATGTTAGTGTAAAAGCACCTCTCTCAGTAATACCATATAATGCAACTGTATCATTTACAGAAGGAGTTGTGCCAACTTCTGGAGGTAAAAGAGAAGAAGGAAATAAATGGACAAGTACTGCACTTGGAATCAATATTCAGACTACGCCCTCAACTCATGAAGTGCCTGAAAAAACAACAATAACAATTCCATCAGATTTAAAAGTACCTTTCTCTTTTAAATTAGGAAGTTACCATTATTTGTACTATGATAGTACAAAAAATCCGCTGAAACATGGAGATTATAACAATACAGACTATTCTTCTTTTTATACTCCTATAAGATATGATACCAATGGAAAATCAGCAGATGAAATAAAGAAGGATGTTTTGAATCAAATTAGAAATTATGCACAAGGAAGAGGAGGAACTGTAATAGTCAGTGGAAATACATTAAATGTTACAGCTAATAACATTGGAGATAAATTAAATTTAAATTCCTATGTTTATGGAGAAGCTGTTACAGTGACACCTTATAAATACATAGCAGGAACAGGTGGCAGTAGTTCTGAATTAGGACTATTTAGTTCATTTAGTAGAGAAACTGAACTATTGTTTGATTTAGGTAAGCCATTAGATATCAATAAATTGATAGGAAAAGGTTTTAGCGTTGCAGTTGGTTACTCCTCTTATACTTATAAAAGATATGAGTTTACCAATGGTAGTACGGGACAACATGGAGATTACACCGATATTGATATTTCGGCTTGCACAGATTATAGTTCATTGCAGCAGGTAATACAACAAGCTCTGTCAAATACTTCAGATGCTAAAGGAAATCCATATAAAGTATCTATTGATAATAATGGTATTATGAAAATTTCATTTGAAAAAGAACCTAGAAATAATGTTCATGTTACAGATGGTGCAGAAGGTATTATGAAAGATAGCCCTGTAAAATTTTCAGGAGGTAAAAATGTTGGCTATTCTCATAAAAAGTTAGATTTTTCTTCTATTACTTCTGACAATATAGAAACATTGTTAGGCAAAGGATTCCGAATTAACTGCGCTACTTGTGCAGGTGAGTATATCAATGTATTTTTTTGCTGGGAAAATGATGGCACTGTACCACTAAAATTTGAGCGTCTTGATGAAGAAACAGGAGAAATGCGTACCATTCATAATATACCAGTAGAGTTATCTAAAATTACGAGTGGCGATAAAATTGTGGAGGATATTGTTCGACAGGTAAGTCCTTCTTTAAACCATTATACAGCAGTGGAAGTAGGAGAACCACCTACAACTCTAATTGCTCGTGATAAACGTCGTGGCGAAATAAAAGACTTTAATGACCCTAATAAATTTTATATTGGTAAAGTGCAGACAGGTGTAGAATCTAATTTTGTTTATGACACATTTGAAAATGAGGATTTGATACTTCCAGGAGGAGAAAATTCTGTGGGCTTTCATAATTCTGAGGTTAAAATTTTTGTTGGCTCTGAACCAGAACCACAATTTATACCCATTCATCTGCCTTATTTAGATTTAACTTATTTACGTTTAAATCCACCAGAAGTAGTAGACCTAAATGACCCAGAGCAAAGTGCTACAGATTGGCTAACACGTGTTGATGAGGCAAACATGGCTATTGCATCAGCAAGGGGAATACTTGGAGCAGATTATAACCGTTTAGAATACTCTTTTAATGAATTGGCGAGTTATGAGGAGAACTTAACAAGTTCAGAAAGTTTAATAAGAGATGCTAATATGGCTCATGAAATGATGAATCAAGTCAAACTTGAAATATTAACACAAGCACAACAGGCAATGCTTTCACAAGCAAATGTTATGCCTCAACAAATATTACAACTGTTACAATAAATCGTTTACAAATCATCATACAAAATTGTTTTAAAAGTTTGTTTATAATAAAGTGATAATAAAAAGGTATCAATTTATACTAATTGATACCTTTTTATTATCTATATTTTTTTTGACACAGCATAAATAAATCATATGTAATAATTGGCTCATGGGTATTTTTTGCCACAATCCAATTTTCTTTTGACACGCCAACAACTTTTTTACATTTAAAATTGATTTTATTTTCTTTATTTTGTATCATATGTCCAATATAAACACCATTATGCAGTATATTTCGTATAGTTGATGCTGACCACACACCATACTGTTTTATGCCTTTTCTACCCATATCTTTGCCTTGTAGCATTTTGTATTGTGAGGGAGTAGGGATATTTTGACTTGTAAGCATTTGCGCAATTGTTGCATATGATTTTTTTTGATAGGCATATTGTTCAAATATAAATTGTATGATATGTGCGGTATTTTTATCAATTACTAATTTATGCTTATTATCACTACTTTTTTGATAGCCATAAGGTGCATAATTTCCTAAAAATTGACCTTGTTTTTGTTTTTGCCGAAATACTTTTTTAATATTTTCAGATAGTTCTTCACAGTACCATTCATTGATAAGGCTGTTGATTTGCATTGTCTTTTTATTTTGTTTATCATTGCTATCTATATGTTCTACAATCGTTACAAATTGTATTCCCCATGCAGGAAATAAATGATGTAAGTATTTTTCTGCTGTTATAATATTTCTTGTAAAACGAGATTGTGTTTTACAAAGTATAATAGAAAAACAACCTTTTTCTGCATCATTTATCATACGTTTAAAATCTGGACGATTGTCGTATAATCCAGAATAATTTTCATCACAATAAATATCATAAATTGTCCAATGCTTTTTTTGAGCATAGTTTTTTAATATTTGCTTTTGATTTTGTATACTTTCGCTTTCTGTATGTGTTTGATATTTGTTGGAAATACGACAGTAAATAGCAACTTTTTTTTGCATAATATCACCAGTTTTTGAAATAATATTTTACTTATTGTATGCAAAAAATATATATAATATGATGATTTAAATATAGTGCAACAAAAAAGTAATAAAAAATGATGGAAATAAAAACATTAAAACATAAAAGTCCCCCCATAAACAACATCATATTGTTTATAGGGGGTATAAAAATAATAATGAAATGGGTTGGCAATATAATATATTGTATTTAATTTTTAATTTGAGGGATAACATCAGTGGAATTTGCGTCCAAGTTATCTTCCCAAAGATATTTTCTAGTTTCACTCACAATTACACCGCTTAAAAGTAGCAATGATATTAAATTAGGGAAAGCCATACAAGCATTTAATGTATCAGCAATATTCCAAACAAGGTCAAGCGCTGTGACGCAGCCTACAAATACGACTAATACCCAAAGTACTCTATAAGGAAATATTGCTTTTTTACCTAATAAGTATTCCCATGCTCTCTCGCCATAATAAGACCAGCCCAATATTGTAGACCATGCAAATGTAATTAAGCCGATTGTCAATACAATAGGACCAACACCAGGAATAGCATTAAATGCGCCTGATGTTAAATCACCGCCAGAAAGTCCTTCTAATGCCACAGGGTCTTTTATAATACTAGAAACAAGTACAATACCTGTTAATGCACAAACAATGACAGTATCCCAAAATGTACCAGTCATACCAACTAATGCCTGGCGAACAGGATTTCTTGTTTGTGCTGCTGCCGCCGCAATAGGAGCAGAACCTAAGCCAGACTCATTTGAAAATAATCCTCTTGCAATACCATAACGAGCAGCTGTAATAACAGATGCACCTACAAAGCCACCTCCAGCAGCACGTGCCGAAAATGCACTTGAAAAAATTTCTTTTAATGCAGGCAGTATATAAGCACGGTTAATACAAATAATAGCAATACAGCCAATAATATAGAAAAATGCCATTAAAGGTACTAATTTTTCGCAAATTGTTGCTATAGATTTGACACCACCTATTACAACAACACCTGTTAATACTGCTAATACTAATCCTGTTATCCAATTAGGAACATGAAAATTATTTTGTACCATACCAGAAATAGAATTACCTTGTGTCATATTTCCTATACCAAATGAGGCAATACCAGCTAAAAGAGCAAATATAATGCCACATATTCTGCCGAATGATTTGCCGTATTTTTCCCCAACACCTAATTCTAATGCATACATAGGACCACCAAGCATAGTACCATCATTTGTTTTGACTCTGTATTTTACAGCAAGTAATGCTTCACCGTATTTTGTTGCAATACCTACAACACCAGTTAACCAGCACCATAATACTGCTCCAGGACCTCCCACTGCAACTGCTGTCGCAACACCTACAATATTTCCAGTACCTATTGTAGCAGCAAGTGCCGTAGTTAGCGCACCAAATTGGCTAATGTCACCCTCTGCTGAAGTATCTTTTGTAACCGAGAGTTTGATTGCTTTAAAAATATGTGTTTGTATTACTCTTGTTCTAATTGTTAAAAAAACGTGTGTACCAAATAATAATATTAACATAACTGGACCCCATACCCAGCCATTTACAATGCTGACATAGCCGTTTAAAGTTTCTGCAAATCCTCCCATAATATTCCTCCCTTATATTGTTGTGTTATAAAATATGATTGCATATGTTTCAAAAAATAAAAAATATAAATGCAATAAAAAACTTTTTTCACTCCTTTTAAAATAATTTTGTTATGCTGTTTTGTAGCATGGCAAAATACTAAAACAAAATAAACAAAAAATCAAGTCGTTTTTTATGCACATTTTATTATGCCTCATGCATGATAAGTGCTGAAATGGTATTTTATAATGAATAAAATTTCAGTGAATTTGTATTTTTATCAGAACAATTTTAAATCATAAAACTATTTTATATAAATGATATTTCTATTTTTAAAAATGGATTTTATAAAAAATAAGCAGAAATAATATTGTTTTACTGCTTTGTTTGTTTTTGATATCATATTTATATAAATACTTTTATTATAAAAAATAGAAAATGTTTTGTATACTGAATTTATTTTCAAAAAAACGATAGATATTTATTTTTTATATTTTTTGGTATCTCTATCTTTTTTTAGTACAATAATTAATATGGTAAAGCAAAAGTGTGAAAATTGCTAGTATTTGTCTAAAAAAGTGGTAAAAAGTGTTTGTATGATTTTTTTTGTGTGTGTCATAATAATAGTGCAATGAAACAGCAGGAAACAAAAAATGTTTTGCAATAAAACAATTCGTGCTGTTTGTATTGCATGGGATAATTATTATATTAGGGAGGTAACAAATTATGGCGACAAGTAGAAACAGAAAAGCAGTACCAGAGGCAATGGCAGCATTAGAACAATTCAAATATGAAGTAGCAAGCGAAATTGGTGTACCATTGAAAAAAGGATATAATGGAGATTTGACATCAGCACAAAATGGCTATGTAGGCGGATACATGGTGAAAAAAATGATTGAAGCACAAGAAAAACAAATGGCTGGTAAATAATAATGAAATAGATAAAACGGAGCGTTAACGCTCCGTTTTTTGCTATAAAAATAGTGAATACATAATAGTAATTTCGGTTTTATTTATGTCATATCATGTAACATATTTCCATATTTTGTACCTAATATTACAATTTTCTTTCAAATAGACAAAACCAGTTGTAAATTTTGACCAATCGTTGTATTCTTATCATATAAATGATATAAGTGTCATGACCATTTTGCAGTTTTTTTATTTGAAAACAGTAATATATACTGTATTGCTACAAAGAGAAAAACAGTAAATATAGTATGCATATTTTTATAAATTACAGTACTGTTTTAAAAAACTTTGTATATGATTTTAATAATAAAGGGGGTTGTTATTTATGAAAAGGACAAAAAGACAATTATCATCATTTATGGCCATGATACTTTTTGCCAGTACAATGACGATAACGTCAGCACAAACGGCTCTTGCAGCTTCTGATACGCAAGGACACTGGGCAGAAAGCACAATCAATAAATGGACTTCAAGCGGATATATTAGTGGATATCCAGATGGTACATTCCGTCCAAACAATGCTATTAGCCGTGCGGAGTTTGTAACATTGGCAAATAAGGCATTTGGTTATAACACACAAGCATCTATATCATTTAGTGATGTACGTCCGCAGTACTGGGCATATGCTGAAATACAAAAAGGTGTTGCAGCAGGTTACATCAAAGGCGATTCTGTGGGTACATTCCGCCCAGGGGCAGCCGTAACAAGACAAGAAGCAGCAGTAATGATGGCACAAATTAAAAAATTGCAAACAAATGCCAATGCTTCAACAAGTTATACAGATTATAATGCCATTGCAAACTGGGCAAAACCTTATGTCGGTGCAGTGTCCAGTGCAAAAGTAATGCAAGGTTTTCCTAATGGTGCATTTCGCCCTCAGACATCTATGACGAGAGCGGAAGCAGTAACTGCATTAGAAAATGCAATATTTGCACCAGTAAACGGCAATACAAACAGCAGTACAAACAATAATACAAATAATAACACAAACAACAATACAAATATCAACAATAGCACAAATAATAATACAAACAACAGTACAAATAATAACAACAATAATACAAATAACAATAGTGCAAATTATACATTAGAAGATACTTCTTTGCGTGGCAGAACAATAAACGGTGATTTAATTATATCCAGTTCTTTAAATAGCAAAGACGTTACATTAAATAATGTGGTAGTAAAAGGCACTGTGAAAGTACAGGGTGGCGGAACAATTAAAGCACAAAACTGCGATTTTAATAAAGTAGAATTGGATAAAAATAATGTTGTATTCCGTGCCGAAAGCAAAACAAAAGTAAGAGATTTGGAATTTTTGAATAAAGCAAAAATTGAAGGTACAGGTTATGAAAATGTTGTTGTAAGAGATGATGATGTATCAGAAGCAACCATTGACGCTGAAGTAAATTATGTGGAATTAGATACAGATGCAAATTTGAAATTATATAAAAATGCAGATGTTTCTACATTAGAAGTCACATCAGATGCAAAAGATGGCGAAGTTACATTTACAAGCGGTTCAGAAGTTGACAATATGACAATAAGAGGCAGAATACGCATATATGGTAAGGGCGACATCAATGATATGACAGTTTATGTAAGCGGTATCCGTTCCAGCATAAAACCAGATAAATTGACAACAAGAGGCGACGGAGAAAAACCTTCTTATACAAGCGGAAGTAGTGGCTCATCTAGTAGTGGCTCACAATATGACGACTTGACAATAGACCGTGATGACAAAAATTTTGATGCAGATGGTGAAAAATATCATAATGTATCCATTGAAGCAGATGGCGTTGAATTCAGTGATGCAATCGTATACAATCGTTTGACAATTACAAGAGATGTCAAAGACGGAGAGGTTATACTGGACGATATAACTGTTCGTGGTGATGTTTATATTTATGGCGGAGGTAAAAATTCCGTTATATTCCGTGATTGTGATATACAAGGCGATATTATAAGCGATAAAGATACAGATAGCAGATATGGCGATGAGCCTGTTGCACTTGAATTTGAAGATGATACAGAAATAGATGGTGATATTACTGTAAGAGGTAACACCATTATTAGAGCAGAAAATGGTATTAAATTAAATGACGTTTCTGTGCAAAGAACATTAGATGAAGATTTGATAATTGATGCAAATATGCAGACATTGCAAGTGAATTCAGACTGTGACGTTAGAATAACAAGCAGAGCAAAAATTGACAAAGTAAATGTCATTTCAAGTAGAAATGTTGTTTTCCGTATGGAAGGTAGTAGCTATATTGGTACATTAGATTCTAGTTCTGATGTTGTGTTAAGAGGTAATGGTACTGTTAAAACAATCAGAACAGATAAAAATGTAACAAAGGACAGTGGTATTGTAAACAATGACCAAACATCAACATTTACGGCTGTAACAGGAATATCTGGTATACCAACAACAGGTGTCACAGGACAGTCATTGACATTATCACCAGTGGTATCACCAAGTACAGCGTCATATAAAACAGTAAAATGGACAATTACATCAAATGGCGCAGGTGCAAACATTTCAGGTGATAGAGTACTTAATGCAACCAAAAATGGAACAGTGACACTTTTAGCAACAATAGATAATGGTAAAGCACTTGGTACAGCATATACACAAAGTTTTACTATTACATTCTCAGGTAATGTGACACCACCAACACCAACAGCGTCAAAAGTAACAAATATTGAAAATACTATTTCTCCTAACAAATACTCTTTAGAAAGAGTCAACGATTATGTTATATTAACAGCAAATGTAAATAATGGAGTATTAAATGATGGTGAAGAAGTAGTGTGGTCAGTGTCTTCCGATGATAAAGAATATGTAAGTATTGCAGTAAGTGAACGTTCTAGTCAAATTGCAACAATTAAAGCACTGAAAGCTGATGCAAGTGATAAAAAAATTACTGTTACTGCAAAAGTGGATAATGGAGATACAGGTGCAACAAGAGAAATTACAATATTAAAACAAAGTACAACACCTACAGAGCCAACATTGACAAAAATTACAGCAGGTAGCACAAGTATTGCACAAGGTGGCAATACAACATTGACAGCAGAAGGCAGTAATTTAGATGGAAAGACAATTACTTGGACAATTTCTGGAAAAGAAAAAGCAGATACAAAAATTACATCTGCAACAGGAAAACAAGCAACATTACAAATTGCAAGCGATGAACCTACAGGAACAAATAAAATTACTGTAAAAGCAACTGTGGACGGTGGTGGAACAGGAAAAGAAGCCACAGAGAGATTTACAATAACAGCAAGTGGCTCAACCAATCCAGATGCAACACCTGCTGCAAATAGTATTACACTGAATGGTGTAACAGTTAATACAAACAATGGTACAGCGTCTATTACAAGTGATGTAACGATAGGTCAGGAATATGCATTGACAGCATCAAGTGACCCAAGTGGTAAAACAGTTAATTTATCTGTGGTAGATACAAATTTACTTCAGATGGATCATAAGTTATCAGCAAGTATAACAAATGGTAAATTGATAGTAGATGTTTTTGATAAAACACAGCAAGTAACATCATTACCACAAAATATAACAATACAAGCATCAGTACAGGAAGCTGGAAAAGCTAATTTTGTAGCAAAATTTACTATACCGCTTTCATTGCCAGAAACACCAACAGTTAACAATATTATAGTAATGAAAGATACTAAATTATTAGCTGATACAAATAGTTGGCAAGAGGGAAATAATATTTTAATAAAAGCATTTTTAAATCCTGCATTTCCAGATAAAACAGTATCATTAACAAGTAATAATACAAATGTTGTTGAAATATCAGGAAACGCACCAAATTATACAGTAATTCCAAAAACAGCAGGAACAACTAAATTAACAGCAAGTGTTGGTAATATTAATAAAGAATATACCATCACTGTAACAGCAAAGAAAAAAATAGAATCTATTACAGTAAATCCTGAAAATGATTTAAATTCTCCTTTTGCAAAAGAAACAAATGGTCAACCTACAACATTTGAATTGCAAGCAAATGGTAGCAATACTGTTACAGCAGCAGACAAAGTAGTATGGACAACAAGCCCAGAAGGCTATATTAATATTGCAACTTCAACAAATGGTGGAAATGACCAAAAAGTGACTGCAACAATATTAAAAGCAGATACAACAGAATTAAAAACTATAACAGTGACTGCAAAGCTGAAAGATGTAGAAGATATTACTTTAGCAAAAAGTTGTAATATTTATATTACACAAGATACAACAGGAGAAGTTACAGGAATTAATGTTAATAATCCGACTGAAGTTACAGGAACAAACAAAATTTATAGATTAGAAGCAACAGGTAACAATTTATATGGAAAAACAATAGAATGGAGTAAAACAGAATCTGGAAACAGTAGTGAAGCAAGTTTGAGTAATCAAGTAGGAACAACTGCCACATTAACTGTTGGAATAGATGCGACAATAAGTAATCAAATTACTGTTAAAGCATGGGTACAAGGTGACCAGCAACAAGCAAATGCAGCAAGTACGGAAATAACAGTAAGTTCAATAGATAGTCAAAATGATGAGCCAAGTGAAGATGAACAGCAAATTGCACCAAAAGTAGCAGCTCCACAAAAAGCAGCTCACAACATGGCTCCTCAAGCTATCGCACAACAGCCGGCTCAAAATACAGCTTCTCAAGCTGTTCAAAAACCATATATCAAAGACATTACACTCCCTACACAGCAATGTGAAGCAGGTAAAGACTTTGATTTGAGTCAGGCGAAACTGGAAACAGTAGGCGAAAACAATTTTGTAGTAAATTGGTATTTGATGAGAGGTTTTGCAGAAATACCAGATAGTCATACTGTTCGTATGGATAGACCAGGTACTGTAACAATGCAGGCATATGTTGAGGGTAGCGCACAAGATGGCACTGCATACACAAAAGACTTTGTCATTACATTTACAGAGCCACAACAAGCACCAATAGTAACACCAACAGAACCAGAACAAACACCAGTGACACCAGTTCAGCCAGAGCAAACACCAGTGACACCAGTGCAGCCAGAGCAAAAACCAGTGACACCAGTAGAACCAGAGCAAAAACCAGTGACACCGGTAGAACCAGAGCAAAAACCAGTGACACCGGTAGAACCAGAGCAAAAACCAGTGACACCGGTTCAGCCAGAGCAAAAACCAGTGACACCAGTGCAGCCAGAGCAAAAACCAGTGACACCAGTAGAACCAGAGCAAACACCAGTGACACCGGTTCAGCCAGAGCAAAAACCAGTGACACCGGTAGAACCAGAACAAACACCAGTGACACCGGTAGAACCAGAACAAACACCAGTGACACCAGTGCAGCCAGAACAAACACCAGTGACACCAGTGCAGCCAGAACAAACACCAGTGACACCGGTTCAGCCAGAGCAAACACCAGTGACACCAGTGCAGCCAGAGCAAACACCAGTGACACCAGTGCAGCCAGAGCAAAAACCAGTGACACCAGTGCAGCCAGAACAAAAACCAGTGACACCAGAAACACCAGTAGTACCAGGACAAACGATTACAACGCCAATCGTACCAGCGCAACCAGAAGATACTAGCATTATAATAAGCTATATGGGAAGTGCTGTAACAAACAGCGATATTGTACTGTATGCAAAAAAAGCAGATGGTAAAGATTTGCAAAATGCTGTTTGGAGTATTGCAAATGATGGTGGCACAATGTCCTCTATTGAAAAAAATATTTTGAGGGCAACAAATAAAGGTAATGTTATTGTAAAAGTAACAATATCAAATGGAACTGGATTACCAAAAATCAGAACAAAAATGATTACGATTGTATAATGTCAAAAATAAAAAACTGTCGGAATATTCCGACAGTTTTTGTTTTTATGATAAAGTATTTTGTAGTTTTTCAATACCTATTTTGATTCTGTTTAACGATTCCTCTTTTCCTAATATGTCAGCTAATTCCATGGCTCCCCCTGGAGAAGTTGGTTCTCCTGAAAGTGCTGTTCTAACAGGCCACAAAAGTTGTCCATTTTTGATACCTAATGTCTGTACCAATGACATCAGTGCATCATGTATATTGCTTTCTGTCCAATCGGATAGATTTTCAAGTACTGGTAATGCAGCTTTTAAACTGGAAAGTGCAATTTCTTCTGTTGTTTTCATTTTTTTGTGTATATACAAATCTGTACTATATTCTGGCAATGTATCAAAAAAATCCACAAGTCTTGGAATGTCATTTAATGTTTCAAGACGCTTTTGAAGCAATACAGCAATTTTTTTCAAGTCTAATGTTGTGCTTTTAATAGCATTTTTTAATCTATTTTCTGCTAACATATAAAAATTTTCTGCATCCATATTTTTAATATATTCACCATTTAACCATGTTAATTTTTTGATATCGAATATAGAAGGAGATTTACTTAAACCACTTATATTGAAACATTGTTCTAATTCTTTTAATGAAAATATCTCTTTGTTGTCAGAAGGACTCCAGCCCAAAAGTGCAATATAATTCACAACAGCTTCTGGTAAATATCCCTCATTAATTAAATCTTCAAATGATTTATCACCATGACGTTTAGAAAGTTTATTGTGCGCATCTCTCATAACAGCAGGCAAATGCACATAAACAGGTGCGTCCCAACCAAAAGCATCATAAAGAAGGTTATATTTTGGTGTAGAGGAAAGATATTCACTGCCTCTTACAACATGTGTAATTTTCATTAAATGGTCATCTACTACATTTGCAAAATTATATGTGGGGAAACCATCTGCTTTCATCAATATTTGGTCGTCTAATTCTGCATTTTCTACAGTAATATCACCATATACAACATCATGAAATGTTGTTGTGCCTTCTGTAGGCATTTTTTGTCTTATTACAAAAGGCATACCTGCATCTAAATTTTTTTGTATTTCTTCCTGAGAAAGTGTCAAACAATGACGGTCATATTTTGAAAAAGCATCCCCTTTTTCATTGCTTGATTTTAATGTATCCAATCTCTCTTTTGTACAAAAACAGTAATATGCATGTCCTTTTTCTATCAATTCCTTAGCATAATCCATATACATTCCCATGCGCTGACTTTGTATATAAGGACCATATTCTCCTCCTATATCTGGACCTTCATCATGTTTTAATCCTGTCATATTTAATGTATTATAAATAATTTCTGTTGCTCCTTCTACAAATCGTTCTTGGTCTGTGTCTTCAATACGCAGTATAAATTTTCCATTTTGAGATTTCGCAATTAAATATTCATAAAGTGCTGTTCTTAAATTGCCTATATGCATATAGCCTGTAGGACTTGGAGCAAATCTTGTTCTAATTTCCATGTTGTGTTCTTCCTTTCTTATATTGATATTATTTAGTTTATACGTTGATAGAAAGAATGTAAAGAGTTTCAAAATATATATTTGATAAGTATTATATAAAATATTGTAAACATATACTAATATAAAAAAGTTTACAGGTGTGAATAGAGTCCACAAAAAATATATTTATTAACAATATGAAGCAAAATTTGAAAATAAAATGTTTTATTCACACAACAAAAATGAAAAACAAAAGGGGTAATTAATTATGAAAGTATTAGCATTAAAAATGGAAAATTTAAGCATTATTGTATTACTTATGGTAATTATAGCAGGTGCATGTGTAACAGTAAAAAAGCAAAATGCAGTAAATACTATGTTGCCTATTGACTCCAAAGTGGTGATATTAGACGCAGGACATGGAGGTTGGGACCCTGGTAAAACAGGTACAAAAGGAGAAAATGAAAAAAATATCAATTTACAAATTACACAAAAATTAAAACAATATTTAGAACAAGGAGGAGCAATTGTATATGTGACTAGAGATACTGATGAAGCATTAGGAGCAAAAAAACAAGAAGATATGAAAGAAAGAAAAAGAATTGCAAATGAAAGTCAAGGTGATATATTTGTAAGCATACATCAAAATGCTTTTCCGAAAGGAAGTGCAAAAGGGGCACAGGTTTTTTATCATAAACAATCAGAAGAAGGAAAAAAGCTAGCTGAGGAAATACAAAAATCACTTAAAAAATATGTGGATAGTGAAAATACAAGAGAAATAAAAGAAAATACAAATTATTACATATTAAAAAAGACAGAGTTGCCTTCTGCACTTGTAGAATGTGGTTTTTTATCTAATTTGGAAGAAGAACAGAAATTAAATACACAGGAATATCAAGAAAAAATAGCATGGGCAATCTATATAGGTATTATGAATTATTTTGATATAGAATCTGTATGATATTTATTTTATAAAGCGTTAGTAATATACTTGATAAAGTAGTTACTAACGTTATTTTAATGGATAATATAAATATATTTGAAAAATGTAATAATAATTAATTTGTATTCTATATAAATACAAATTAGCTATTTTGTATTTATTTACCGTTAAGAAACCGTTAAGAAAACAGTTTGTTTTTTTGTATACTTTTCATTCACGATAATAAATTTCAGTCAAAATGTAAAATTAAATAAAATAATGCAAATAAAATAAATTTTATTTTTCTCTGTTGTATGACAGCAGTGTACAAATGTAATTACTTTAAAATTAGCCTAAAAGTGACATTTTAAAAATAAAATGATAAATATGCGTTTTACCAAAATTTTGAATAAAAAATATCAAAATAGAAAAAATAAATAATAAAAATATAAAAATTTTTTTATTATTGTTCATTTTGTATGACTAAAATATTAAAATTGGAAAAAAAAGTATAAAAAATGTACTTGCAAAATAAAAAAAGACAATTAAAATATAATTATCAGCAATATTTTGAACATTTAATACAGATTTGCCCAATAAAAGATGAAAGGAGCTTTTATTAAATACATATAAAATGGTTTTAGAAATTATTTATTATTTATTTATTAGTTTTCTGTATGACATGTCAAAATATGTAATGTATCATGGTAAATTTTATAATAATGAAAAGGGGGAAATACAATGCAAGTATTACAAAGTATTTATAATGTACTCTGGGGTGCTCCTATGCTTATACTTTTGGTACTGACTCACTTAATTTTAACATTCCGTACAAAATTTATACAAGCGAGCACATTTAAAGCAATTAAACTTTCTGTAACACCTGATAAAGAAGCAAGTGGTGACGTTAGTTCATTTGCAGCACTTGCAACAGCACTTGCAGCAACAATCGGTACAGGTAATATCGTTGGTGTAGCAACAGCGATTGCAGCAGGTGGTCCTGGTGCAGTGTTCTGGTGCTGGTTAACAGGTTTGTTTGGTATGGCAACAAAATATGGCGAAGGTCTTTTAGCTGTAAAATACAGAGTAAAAACAGCTGACGGCATGATGCTTGGTGGTCCTATGTACGCATTGGAAAATGGTTTAAAACAAAAATGGTTAGGTGTTGCATTTGCAGTGTTTGCAGGTGTTGCATGTTTCGGTATTGGTAACATGACACAAGGTAACTCTATTTCTACAATGGTACAAAGTAACTTCCATGTATCTCCATTTATTACAGGTATTGTTTTGACAGTTGGTACTGGATGCGTTATACTTGGTGGTGTAAAATCTATCGCTAAAGTTTGTGAAAAATTAGTTCCTTTGATGGCTGGACTTTACATTCTTGGTTGTGTAATTATCTGTGTTATTAATGGTGCTTATATCATTCCTGCATTTAAATTAATCATCACAAGTGCATTTACAGAACAAGCAATCGCTGGCGGTATCATGGGCGGCGGCTTAATGGTAGCACTTCGTTCTGGTGTATCTCGTGGTTTGTTTACAAATGAATCTGGTTTAGGTTCTGCTCCTATCGCAGACGCAGCAGCTCAAACAAGAAACCCTGTTCGTCAAGCATTGGTTTCTATGTCTGGTGTATTCTGGGATACTATCGTTGTTTGTCTTATGACAGGACTTGTACTTGTTTCTACAATTATTAAAGAGCCTGAAGCAGCAATCAACCCTGCAACAAACGCATTATATACAGGTGGCGATTTAACAACACATGCATTTTCTGCTATTCCAGTAATTGGTCCTATTGTATTAACAATTGGTTTAATTACATTTGCATGGTCCACTATATTAGGCTGGTCTTACTATGGTGAAAAATGTTGGGAATATCTTTTAGGTAAAAAAGCATTGATGCCTTTTAGAGTTCTTTGGACACTTGTTGTATTTGTTGGTTGTGTAACAGCTCTTGACTTGGTATGGCTGATTGCCGACATATTAAATGGTTTGATGGCATGGCCTAACTGTATTGCATTGTTAGGATTAAGTGGTGTTATCGTTTCTGAAACGAAAAAATACCTTTGGGATAATAACTTAGACGGTTTCTCTGATGATGAAATTAAAGTAATTGACAACAAATAATTATAATACATAAACAAAATAAAGCCCCTTATGCTAATATAGTATAAGGGGCTTGTTATATCAATGTAGAAATGATTGTGCATAAGAGGGTGTAATAAAAATGACTGATGAAGGGGTATCATCAGTCATAAGAGAGGGGGGTAATTATGTTGACATAGCTCCAAATGTGAGGAGGGGAGCTTGTCATATTGTCAAACATTCAATATATAGTCATTCAACCTTGGGGAAGGCTGATACGAAGCAATTTTTAATTATTTCAAAAAGAAGTTTTCGCTTGCTTTTTTGTTTATTTATTTTTTGTGTTCTATTCATATCTACTATTTCGCAATCATAAATTTCTAAAATTTCTAATTTTGTTTTTGCCATATTACAAGCCTTCTTTTTTTATTCATTAAGGGGGGTATCTCCCGGGGCGGGGAGATACGGTATAAGAAGTTAGGGATGCTTATGGTTCTCTTAACTTCTGAAATTAGTATACTGGAAAAATATGTCCATTTTATGAATAAATACTTAATAAATTCTTAACCCTTGTTAAAAAAAACAGTCTTTTTTTCTAATAAAAATGTTTATAAATATACTTTGTGAGTTTTTATGTGGTTTTATGTGTCAAAAATGTATTATAAAAAATAGGAAGTGTCCAAAAAGAGTAGTTTTAAAAATAATTTTTATTTCTGTTTGTTATCAGTAAAACGAAGTTTTCCATAAAAGGTTTTTGCCTCACTTTTTTTTTAAAAAGCGAGTGAGAGTTTGAGAGCAAAGTTCTCAAAGTTTTAACAAAATAGCTCACTTTTCAGACTGGTGTTGCTCTATACCATTTAGCAAAACAGTTGGTCAAAATACCTAAAGCGGGTAGTCATCAATTAGAGAATGACTACCTGATAAATTTGGTTTTAGCAACTGTCAGCTATATTATTTAATGTCTCTATCTGCCATAATCGCTCTTGTTTGACCGTGTTAACATCATTAGGAAACAGTAAATTGATTACTTTAATTGCATAATCAGAAGCTACCATTGCATGTTCCCGCATATGCCCTGTAGCAACAGCTTGCCCTACCACTTGTAACGACGTTTGAATCACAATGTCTTGTGCGTTTTTCGCTAACTGATGAATTTGAAATCCAGCTTGCCTTACATCGTGCATACGCGCGGTTCCCTTTTGCCATTTCTCATTTACTGCATATCCGTCTGTGATAATAGGATTGTTGATATCATCATAATCAATCATTATCAAAATGTGTGTTGCTAATAAAAGAGCATACTTACATAACTTTATTTGAGAAGATTTTTCATATTCATCGTCTAATGTTTTACGAAGTTCTATATTATCAACAATATTTATTTTTGTCCTAGTTGCCATACATTACCCTCCTAAAAAGCCCGATTTTCCGGACACATTATACCACACAACAATTACCATATCAATCTGGTTTTGTAGAAACTGCCGAAGTTATATCCCAGCAACACTTTACTTAAAAGGGACAAAAATAGTATTATCCCACACCCACAAACTTTATATTTTGTGAAAGCAATTATGTTGTTATTTAAAAAGCAAAACTCTGAACATTTTTGCTTATTTAGCCACTCTCTAAAAAATAGAATGTTTATTCAAAAAATAGCTTTGATGGTAATATTTTTGAATATCTATTATGTAAATGTTTACTTTGATTGTTTTACTGTGGTATAATGTTGTACAACTTTTATGAAATAATAATGAACACAATAAGGAAGGAGAAATCATATGTCTTTGACAGGACAAGAAAATATTAGAAATTTTTGTATTGTGGCACATATTGACCATGGAAAGTCTACACTTGCAGACAGACTAATACAAAAAACAGGACTTTTGACAGAACGTGAAATGCAAGAACAAGTACTTGATAATATGGACTTGGAAAGAGAAAGAGGTATAACAATAAAAGCACAGGCTGTACGCCTTGTATATAAAGCAAAAAATGGTCAGGAATATGTTTTTAATTTAATTGATACTCCTGGACACGTTGACTTTAATTATGAGGTTTCAAGAAGCCTTGCAGCTTGTGAGGGTGCAGTATTAATTGTAGATGCAGCGCAAGGCATAGAAGCGCAAACACTTGCGAATGTTTATTTGGCATTAGATAATGATTTAGAAATATTACCTGTTATCAATAAAATTGATTTGCCTAGTGCCAATCCAGAAATGGCAAAACAGGAAATTGAGGATATTATTGGTATTCCAGCAGAAGATGCGCCTATGATTTCAGCAAAAAATGGTATCAATATTGAAGAAGTGCTTGAGAGAATTGTTACAGATATACCAGCGCCCTCTGGCGATAAAAATGCACCTTTGAAAGCATTGGTATTTGACTCTGTATATGACCAATATAAGGGCGTTATTGTTATTATGAGGGTATTTGATGGTGCATTGCAAAAAGGCAGTAAAGTAAAAATGATGGCAACAGAAAAAGAATTTGATGTAGTAGAAGTAGGCGTATTCGGCGCAGGAAGATTTATACCAACAGATATATTAGAGGCAGGTATGGTGGGGTATTTTACAGCAAGTATTAAAAATGTTGCAGATACTCGTGTGGGTGATACAGTTACGGATGCAGATAATCCCACAAGGGAGGCATTGCCAGGATACAAAAAAGTAAATCCTATGGTATATTGTGGTATATTCCCTGCTGATGGTGCAAAATATCCTGATTTGAGAGAGGCATTAGAAAAATTGCAGTTAAACGATGCAGCATTATTTTTTGAACCAGAAACATCTGTTGCATTAGGATTTGGTTTTCGATGCGGATTTTTGGGATTACTCCATTTGGAAATTGTGCAGGAAAGATTGGAGAGAGAATATAATTTAGATTTGGTAACAACTGCGCCAAGTGTTATATATAAACTATTTTTGACAGATGGTACAGAAACAGAAATTTCTAATCCAAGCAATATGCCAGACCCTGCAAAAATAGAACATATGGAAGAACCTATTGTAAAAGCAGAAATTATGTTACCTAAAGAATATATTGGTGCAATTATGAAATTGTGTCAGCAAAGACGTGGAGAATATATCAGTACAGAATATTTAGATGAAAACAGAGCTATGCTGATATATGAAATGCCTTTAAATGAAATTATATATGACTTTTTTGATGTATTGAAATCACGAAGTAGAGGCTATGCATCATTTGATTATAGTTTAACAGGCTATAAACAGAGTGAATTAGTAAAATTGGATATATTGGTAAATAGAGAAGTTGTAGATGCATTATCATTTATTGTGCATAAATCTACTTCTATTGAAAGAGGAAGAAAAATTTGCGAAAAATTGAAAAAAGAAATACCAAGACAGCTTTTTGAAATACCCATACAGGCAAGTATTGGTAGCAAAATTATTGCGAGAGAAACAGTTAGCGCTATGAGAAAAGATGTTTTAGCAAAATGTTATGGTGGAGATATTTCTAGAAAAAGAAAATTGCTTGAAAAACAAAAAGAAGGTAAAAAGAGAATGCGCCAGATTGGTAGTGTAGAAGTACCACAACAGGCATTTATGAGTGTTTTAAAATTAGAAGAAGAATAGTTATTAATAAAGTATATTTCATTGAGAAATAATGACTTTATAATGAAAAACGTTAGTTTTTCTTTAAAAGTTTGCAGGTGTAAACAGAGTCCACAAAAAGAATTTTATTGACAAAAAAAGGGACAATTTTGATATTGTCCCTCTTTCTATTATTATATCATAAATATTTATAAAATACTAGTATTGTATTTGCAGTAATGACAATGTAAAATAGTATTCTCATTATTGATTATAAGGAGGATACAACATGAATCAAAACAAAGAAAACAATGCTAATATTTTAGATGCAGGTCCTTTTTATCATGGTACAAAGGCAGATTTAAAACAGGGAGATTTATTAGTAGCAGGTTATTGTTCTAATTATGGAAAGCGACAAAAAGCAAATTTTGTATATTTTTCTGCTACTATGAATGCAGCAATTTGGGGAGCAGAGCTTGCGCTTGGTGATATGCCAGAACGTATTTATTGTGTAGAACCTACAGGTACATTTGAAAATGACCCTAATTTAACAGATAAAAAATTTCCAGGAAATCCAACAAGGTCTTATCGTAGTAGACAGCCATTGCGCATTATAGGTGAAATAACAAAATGGGAAGGTCATTCTCAAAGCAGTATACAAGAAATGAAAAAAAATTTAGAGGAATTAAAAAAACAAGGTATTGAAGCAATTAACTGATTTTTATAATATATTATAAAATAGTAACATATATTTAAAAACTCCTTTTTTATTGTTTTTAAAAAATTATGGTTGAAGTATCAGACAGTATTGAAGTATAATGTAATAAGCAATCATATAGCACAAAAGAGAGGAGCATTCGCAATGAGGCAGTTTTTTGGAAATAGCCCCAAGGGAAATTTAGAGGAAGCAGTGAAGGGGTTGAATAATCCTTCATTTATTATGTTATTGTCAAATCAAGCACAGTTTGAAAGCCATGTAGCAAAACTTGAAAATATGTATCCACGAGTACCTAGTATAGGTTGCATAGGAATGAGTTATCATAAAAAAGTAGAAGAAAATGGCGTTGGAGTCATTGCTTTTTATGACAACATACAAGCTACAGCAAATGTCTTAGAAAATGCATCTACTATGCCAGTAAAGTATATTGCGCGCCTGCAAAATGATATAAAAAAAATCAATGCAACAAATAAAGATACTATATGTATTGATTTTTGTTCTGGTAATGATGCTTGTGTTTTAACAACAATACATACTGTTTTAAAGCCTTTAGGTGTTTCTTTGGTAGGCGGAACAGGCGATGCCGGAAAAGTGTCAGCAAATGGCAGAATTTATGATGATGCAGTAGCTTATGCGCTAATCAAAAATAACAAAGGAAAAGTGAAGGCTTATAAAGAAAATATTTATCGAAAAATGCAAAACCACAGATTTATTGCTTCTAAAACAGACAAGGGCAAATATATTATAGGAGCATTAAATGGACAGTCTGCAAAAAAAGTATATCAAGATATACTTCATGTAACAGAACAGGAAATATTGACACAGACATTTAAAAATCCCTTTGGTAAAATTAGTGGTAATGATACTTGTATTGTTTCTATCAAAGAGGTACAAGGAGATGCTTTGGCTTGTTTTCGCCAAGTAAATGATTCAGATGTACTGATGTTATTAGAACTGGGAGACTATAAGGCGATTGTTCAACAAACAATAGAGAATATACGTCATGATTTTAAAAATCCATCTGCTATATTTTCTGTAAACTGTTTATTTCGATATAAATTATTTAGCCAAAGTAATTATATGCAACAGTATTTAAAAGAAATGAGCACATTGGGAAGTCATGCTGGTTTTATTGGATATGGAGAACATTTTAATAATCAATTTGTAAATCAGTCTATGTCTTGCGTTGTGTTCGAATGAGGGGGAAAATAAATATGTTCTTTCGTAAAAAAGGAGAGAGAAAAGAGATACACAATACACAACAAAAATCGGAAAAAAATATTTATCCTATATTGCACGTTGTAAAAAGTTTAAAAGAATACCATAAGGAATTGGTACAGAAAGAAGTTTCTGCACTTTTTGAATTAAATATGATAAGTCGTTCTTTTGATGGTGTTTTGAATGAGGCACAACAGTTTCGTTCCAAACTAGATAATTTTGAGCAAAATTTTCAGAGTATTAGCCAAGTTTCTAATCAATTTGACAATGTAAAAGGGGATATATCAAATTCTGTATCAGAGGCACAGACGGAAGTAGAAGACTTAAAAAATATTTCTATGGAAGTGAATACCTATTTTAAAGAAATGGAAAATGTTTTTTCACTTTTGCAACAAGATATGGAAAAAATAAAACAATATATGGAAAAAATAGAATCCATAGCAGACCAAACAAATATACTTGC
This sequence comes from Lachnospiraceae bacterium 46-61, assembly GCA_041223565.1. GTDB lineage: Bacteria > Bacillota > Clostridia > Lachnospirales > Anaerotignaceae > Coprocola. Next base: position 291,528 of record JBCLQL010000003.1, on the reverse strand, counting down.
TATCAATGCTTCTATTGAGGCAGCAAGAGCAGGGGAGCATGGAAAAGGTTTTGCAGTGGTTGCAACAGAAGTTAGAACATTAGCAGATGGCATTAAAAAGCTTGCGACAGAGGTTGACGCTAGTGTAAAGGCATTGGAAACTGGAACAGAAGGTTTGAACGATAGTATTAAAACTTCTCAGGAATCCATAGGAGCAGGTACATTTAAAATAGAAAAGATATATGAAACATTTCATAAAATTATAGATGCTTCAGAAGGAGCAACATCTGTTCAGACAGAAATTGGAAGGGTAATGGATGAATCTCATAATGATTTGAGAATTGTATGCGGTTTTTTTGATAAAATCAATGAGCGTTATCAAGAGGTGGAACAGCATATTAATACTGCAAGTAAACTAGGTACTACAAAAAGTAGTTTATTTGAAGATTTTGACAATATGATTTCACAAATTCCCCATATTATTGAAGAATAAAAATCTATTTTATAAAAGCATGGAATTTTTTCCATGCTTTTGCTTTTGAAAAATCAAAAAAAACTTTTTCCCAATTTAAAAATAAAAATAAACTCATTTTATTAAATGAATTGTCGATATATTTTGCTGTTTTGATAGCTGTGTATGCTTGCTTTTTAGATAGAAAAAGGCTATAATTTGAAAATATAAGTGAGAAAGGACAAACATTATGAATGAAAAGAAATTTACAGAGCTAGGTATTTCAGAGGCATTGGAAAAAGGACTAAATGATATGAACATTATTGTGCCTACTGCAATACAAAAAGAAGTAATACCAGTAATATTAAAAGGTACTGATGTGATTACACGCTCTGAAACAGGTTCAGGTAAAACATTTGCATATTTACTACCTTTATTTGAAAAAATAGATATTGCACTCAAAAAAACACAAGTGATAATATTGACACCAACACATGAATTGGCAGCACAAGTGCAAAAACAAATAGAACTGCTTTCTAAATTTTCAAATATGGAAATTAAAAGTGCACTTATAATAGGCAGTGCAAGTATGACAAGACAAATTGAAAAACTAAAACAAAAACCACATATTGTAGTAGGTTCAGCAGGTAGAATATTAGATTTGATACAAAAGAAAAAAATTTCAGCACATACTGTGCAAACGATGGTGTTAGATGAAGGAGATAAACTTTTAGATGAATTAAATATAAATGCTGTAAAAGCAGTTATTAAAACAACATTAAAACAAAGACAATTAGTTGTTTTATCTGCTACCATAACAGCAAAAACAATAGAAGAATCAAAAAATATTATGAAATGTGATGTAGTTGAAATTGCTATAAAAAATAGTATTATGCCGAATAATATTTCACATGATTATATTTTGAGTGAAAAAAGACAAAAATTTGTTATTTTGAGAAAAATTATTGCAGGAGAAAAACCAACAAAAGCAATTGTATTTTTAAATAATAAAGAAAATATTGCTGTAACAGTGGATAAACTTTGTTACCATGGTTTGAAAGCAGATGGTATATATGGTAAGGCATATAAAACAGAAAGACAAAATGCTTTAGAAAATTTTAGACAAGGAAATATTAACATATTGGTTTCTTCTGATATTGGTGCAAGAGGATTAGATATAGAAGGTGTGACACATGTTATCAATATGGATGTGCCAGAAGACCCAAAATATTATTTACACAGAGCAGGAAGAACAGGAAGACAAGGTATACAAGGAAAAGTAATTTCTATTGTTACACCTTATGAAAAAAGATGGTTGCAAAGATATCAAAAAACATGGCATATTACATTTGAACAAAAAGAAATGTCTTTTGGAAAATTGTCAGACAGTAATATTATGAAAAAACAAAAACAGCAAAAAAAGCAATATGAAAAAGGGTCAATAGAAGCCAAAAAATACAATAAACATAATAAAAAAAATAGTAAAAAAAAATCAGTATGATAATATGAAAAATAATTGTTATTGTGTGTCATATCATGTATACTAATAAAAGTATTTTGTGAAACAGATACTACTATATAGCATAATCAGCAAATAGTGAAAGGCAAAAGGAGGACTTTATATGAGTGATAACAAACATAATTGTAACTGTGGGCATGACCACGAAGAAGAAATGGAATTAGAAACAATGACATTAACATTAGACGATGATACAGAAATAGAATGTGGCATATTAGGTGTATTTGAAGTGGAAGGTATGGAAGGAAAAGAATATATTGCACTTCTACCATTAGAAGGAGAAGAAGTTTATATTTATGAATATAAAGAAGAAGGAGAAGAAATTGTTTTAGATGTAATAGAAAATGATGAAGATTTTGAAAAAGTCTCTAATGCATTTTATAATTTGTATGAGGAAGAAGAATAAATAATTCATTTCCCCCTGTAAGCATTTGTATGTTTTACAGGGGGAAATAGTATCATGTGAGGTGAAAATGTGAAACTAAAACAAATAATAGCAGTTTTATTGACATCAATATTTTTATGCACACCTATTTATGCAGAACAAAATAAAAAATGGTATGATGAAAATAGATTAGTAGCACACGCTTTGGGTGCAATAGAAGATAAAAAAGAAACGAATTCAAAAGAGGCTTTTATACATTCTTGGAGCAATGGCTATAAAGTGATGGAAGCAGATTTTTGTTTAACAAGTGATGGCACACTTGTGGTAAGACATGATTTTGACCAAGATTCTTATTATAATTTAGAACAAATTGTAAATGGTAGTACAGAAATGACAACAAACCGTTTCAGCAATGAAAAAATCAATTTTCGATATACTCCTTTGACAGCAACACAACTTTTATATTTAATGGCAGAATATGAAGATGTATATTTAATTACAGATACCAAATATACAGATACAGAAAGAATACAAAAAGAATTTCATGCTATTGTAAACGTGGCAAAAACAATGGGCAGAGAAGATATATTGAATAGAATTGTAGTGCAGATTTATAATACAGAAATGCTTTCAACAATAAAACAAATTCATCCTTTTACAAATTGGATATATACATTATATCAAACACCTAATCCTGACTATGAGCAGATTGCAACATTTTGTTCAGAAAATGGTGTTGATGTTGTTACAATCAATTATGAGGCAGTCAAAAAAGAAAATATTCAGAAATTAACTGCCAAAGGCATTAAAGTATATGCACATACAGTAAATAGAATATTAGATTTTAAAAGGATGTTGGATGCTGGCTGTTATGGCATTTATACCGATTATATTAAGCCATATGATTTGGATTTAGTGAATATGAAAAAAACACCTTTTTGGGCTGGAAGAATGATGATAAATCAAAAAGAAAGCAATATCAATTTTAATACTATTATGGGAAAAGATTATATTAAATTGAGAGATTTTGCGGTACTTGTTTCTGATACAGAGGCACAGTTTGAAATAAAATATGATAGTGTAACAAATACAGTAAATATTATAAAAGGTGGTGTATATACTTCTATAGGAAATGAAATGCTTTTGGATAAAAGTGAAAAGTATATTACTAAAAAAAGTAATTATCATATTGCTGTAGATGGTACAATAGTAGATGTGCAATGCTATACAATAGATGGTGATTTATATTTTAATATAGAGGATTTAGCAAAAGTGTTTGGAATGAGTGTAGAAAAAAGACAAGACAACAAGGGATATATTTTAGCAACAACAATTGTTGACAATTAAAAAAAAGAATATTATACTAATATTAAAATTAGTATTGCTAGGGGTGCCAAATCTATTTGGCTGAGAACAAAATGTAAATTTTGTACCCTTGAACCTGAATCGGGTAATGCCGACGTAGGAAAGCGGTTTAGTGCATAAAGCATAGCAAATATATTAATATTTGTTATGCTTTTTTGTTTTATAGAAAACTAAATAATATAGAATAAGTTTTCAATCATTTTTAATCAATTTCAAGTAATGATTATGATGTTCTGTTTGTATGTAAAAAAGGAGAGTATGGCTATGAAAACAAAAAAATTAACATTATCTGCATTGTTTATTGCAATAGGAATTCTGACAGGACAGTTAATTTATATTCCTATAGGAGCATCAAAATGCTTTCCTGTTCAACATACTATTAATGTGCTCTCTGCTGTATTATTAGGTCCTTATTATGGTGTAATAAATGCTTTTTGTATTTCACTTTTAAGGAATTTTATAGGAACAGGTTCTTTAATGGCTTTTCCTGGAAGTATGGTAGGAGCGTTTTTAGCAGGACAGATATATCGTATCACAAAAAATAATTATATGACAGCATTTGCAGAAATATTTGGTACTGGTATATTAGGAGGTTTTTTGGCTGTACCAATTGCAATATTTATTATGGGAAATGCTGTAGGTGCTTTTGTATATGTTGTACCATTTTTGATTAGTTCAGTAGGAGGAAGTCTAGTTGCTATTATTATGCTACAATCAAAAATACTGATAACAACAGCAAACAAAATGACAAAAGAATAAAGAATAAGGAGGATATTATATGAAATACGTTTTAACCATTGCTGGAAGTGATACTTGTGGAGGAGCTGGTATACAAGCAGATATTAAGACATTTTCTGCATTAGGAACATATGGTATGAGTGTAATTACTGCTGTAACAGTACAGAATACACAGGGTGTTTTTGGTTGTCAAGATATTACACCTGATATCATAAAGGCACAAATAGATGCCATATTTACAGATATTGAAGTAAGTGCAGTAAAAATTGGTATGGTTTCTCAAATTGAAACAATTAAAGCAATTTCTGAAAAACTAAAACAATATGATGTAAAAAATTTAGTATTAGATCCTGTTATGATTTCAAAAAGCGGTTTTGATTTAATGAAACCAGAGGCAAAAGAAACATTGATAAAAGAATTGATTCCACTTGCTTATATTGCAACACCAAATTTACCAGAAGCAGAAGTGATTGCAGGTATATCTGTAAAAAATTTGAATGATATGGAAAAAGCCGCAAAAATAATATATGATATGGGTGCAAAAAATGTTTTGATAAAAGGTGGACATATGGAAAATGAAGCTACAGATATACTTTTTGATGGTGAAAAATATACTTATATAAAAGGCGAAAGAATACACACAAAAAATACACATGGTACAGGCTGTACATTATCCTCTGCGATTGCTGCAAATTTAGCAAAAGGACAAAATGTAAAACAAGCAGTTCAAAATGCTAAAGAATATATTACAATTGCAATTACCCATTCTTTAGATATTGGTAAGGGTGTTGGTCCAACAAATCATTTTTATACATTGTATCAAAAAGCAGGTATGGAGACAGAATAATATATTTTTTGATTATTTAAAGACATCTTTTTTATAGATGTCTTTTTGCATTAATAGAATTGTAATTGTCAAAAAACAATGTTTTATGGTATACTGAGCAATAGTGTAGTACAAAAATTGTATTTTTTGTATATATTTAAACAAATTAATGAAAATATATATCATTTGAAATGTCATTATAGTGACATCATTTGGTGTATTATAAGAAGTTTGATTACACTATTAGAATGTGATTTGAAATTGTGAATATTGATGTTTTGGAGGAGATTTTGTGAGCAATGAAAATTGGGAACAGAAAAATAGAAGACAAATAAATAGACAATCCCCCCCAATGGGAAACAGACAGACTATAAATAGTCAAAGGCAAACAATGAACAACAGACCACCCCAAAATGGACAAAGGCAAACAATGGGTAACAGACCGCTACAAGGTATGCAAATGCCGCCAATGGGTAATAGACCACCTCAAAACAGGCAAATGCCGCCGATGAGTAATAGAGCACCTCAAAATGGTCAAATACCCCCAATGAACAACAGACCGCTACAAGGTATGCAAATGCCGCCAAATAGACCGCCTCAAAATGGACAAAGGCAAACAATGGGTAATAGACCACCCCAAAACAGGCAAATGCCGCCAATGAGCAACAGACCGCCTCAAAATGGACAAAGGCAAACAATGGGTAATAGACCACCTCAAAACAGGCAAATGCCACCAATGAACAACAGACCGCCTCAAAATAAACAAAACCCTAATAATGTAGGAACAAGAATACAGAGAAGACAGAAAAAGCAAAAAAAACATAGCTTTATGAGTATATTTATTAAAACATTTCTGATTGTATTTTTGATATTATTTATATGTTTTGGAGCAGCATTTGCAGCATTTAAATATTATACAAAAGATATGAAAAGAGAAACAGTAGATGAAACAGTATTAAATGTAAATGAAGTAAAAAAAGAGCAATCTGTAGAAATGAAAATTAAAAATATTGCTGTATTTGGTGTAGATTCCAGAAATGGAGAAGATACTGGCAATTCAGATGCCATTATGATTGTTTCTATAGATGGCAAAAGAGGCAAAATAAAAATGGTTTCTATTGCAAGAGATACCTATGTAAATTTACCAAAATATGGTAAAACAAAAATTACCCATGCTTATTCTTATGGAGGTCCAGAACTTGCTATGGCAACATTAAATGAAAATTTTGGCATGGATATTACAGACTATGTTACTGTGAATTTTGAACAGCTTGCTCAGATTATAGAGAAAATGGGAGGTATTGATGTAGAAATAAATGAAGGAGAAAGACAAGAGTTAAATAAATATGTTGCACCAGGAGTAGAAAAAATACAACAGACAGGTGCAGTGCATTTAAATGGAGAACAAGCTGTAAGCTATTCCAGAATTAGAAAAAATGATAATGATGATATGAGAACAGCAAGACAAAGAAAAGTTATGATGTGTTTATTTGAAAAAGCAAAAGATATTAAACCACTGCAATATCCTTCTTATGTTAAAATGTTTATGCCTATGATGGAAACATCTATGACAGATTTAGAAATATTGCAGTTAGCACCAATTGCTATGAATAAAAATTTAATGCTAGAACAAGATAGTTTCCCTAATGATTACATACAAACAGATGGCTATAAAACAAAAACAGAAGTAGAAGGTGTAGAATTATGGGTATATCATTATGATTTGGAGCAAGCTACAGATATGCTACAAAAATTTGTATATGATGATATACCATTTGAACAGCAATAAAAGTTTTAAAAAATCACTTGACAAATAATATAAAAAACGTATAATAAATATCATTAAGTAATTAATCATAAAGGCAATGAAAAGAAAAGTACGCTTTGAAAAAATCAACAGAGAGTCCTGAGAGCTGAAAAGGGATGGTTTGGAAAAGGCAGAACATGGTCTTGGAGCTGCATACTGAAAGCAATTTGTAAGTAGGCTATGACGGGAACGCCCGTAACAGCGTTAGAGTGTCAGTTTATAAACTCGCACTTGATAAGGCTTTATATCGTGAGATATGAGCAAAATAGGGTGGTAACACGAAGCTATGCTCTCGTCCCTATGGAATTTTTTCCTGGGGAGAGAGTTTTTTTGTGGATTAAATTTAGGAGCGTAAAAATATGATATTGTATCGTCCTGTTGGAACAAAGGAATTAGAATTGATTAAACAAAGTGAATACACGAAATATCCAGCACGATTACCAGAACAGCCGATATTTTATCCTGTATTAAATGAAAAATATGCAACAGAAATTGCAGTGTGGAATGCAAAATATAATGATGACCACAAGGGCTATGTAACGAAATTTGAAATTGATGATGAATATTTTCAACACTTTGATATCCATACAGTTGGAGCGTCTTATCAACAAGAAATATGGGTTTTGGCACAAGCAATGGAGAAAATGCATCAACATATGATTGGAAAAATACAAGTAATTTGTGAAATTTATGTAAATAATGGTCTATCAATTTTTTGAGGTGAAGTATGGAACAGGAAAATGTAATTATTGAACTAAAAGAAATGAGCAAATCTTTTACGGTCAAAAATGGTGTAGTACATGCACTAGATAAAATTGATTTAAAAATAAACAGAGGAGAAATATTTGGTATTATAGGCATGAGTGGTGCAGGCAAAAGTACATTAGTACGTTGTATCAATTTGCTTGAAAGACCAACAGAAGGACAAGTGATATTTGATGGGCAAGATTTAACAGTATTAAAACCAGCACAGCTTAGACAAGCAAGACGCTCTATGGGTATGATATTTCAACAGTTTAATTTACTTATGCAAAAAACAGCACTTGAAAATGTTTGTTTTCCTCTTGAAATTTCTGGTGTAAAAAAAGATGATGCAAAAAAAAGAGCAGAAGAACTACTTGAAATTGTAGGATTGCAAGAGAGAAAAGATTCTTATCCTGCACAACTTTCTGGAGGACAAAAGCAAAGAGTAGCGATTGCAAGAGCATTGACAACCAATCCTAAAGTATTGCTTTGTGATGAGGCAACAAGTGCATTAGACCCCAATACAACAAGAAGTATATTGGAATTGTTAAAAGATATTAATAAAAGGCTAGGTATTACTGTTGTAGTCATTACACATGAAATGAGTGTTATAGAAGAAATTTGTCAAAGGGTGGCAATTATAGACAGTAGTAAAATTGCAGAGATTGGTACAGTGGAAAAAATATTCACTGCACCAAAATCAAATATAGGAAAACAGCTTGTTTATAGTGAAAGCAAACCTCAAGGCGAGCCAAAAGTAGAATTTGATGATACAAACAAAAGATATTGCAGAATTGTATTTGATGGAGAAACTTCTTTTAAACCAATATTAGCAAATATGATATTAGAATGTCAGGGTGTTGTTAATATTTTGTATGCAAATACAAGAAATATTGATGGGCAGGCATATGGACAAATGGTTGTACAGCTTCCCCCAGAAGAACGTATAGCGAAAAAAATGATTGCTTATTTAGAAACACAAGATGTTAATTTTGAGGAGGTAGACTATGTTTAAAGAGGGTATGATACAAATGCTAGGCATGGGTATATATGAATCTTTATATATGACATTGATTTCTACATTTATGTCTTATGTAATTGGTTTGCCTATGGGTTTGATACTTGTATCAACAGATAAAGACGGTATTTTTCCTGTTGTATGGTTAAATAAGTTGCTGGGTTTTATTGTAAATATATTGCGTTCTGTACCGTTTTTGATATTGATGATTACAGTAATACCTGTAACAAGAAAAATTGTTGGTACAACAATAGGCTCAAAAGCAACAATAGTACCTTTGGTGATTGCAGCAGCACCTTTTATTGCTCGTGTAGTAGAATCTTCATTAAAAGAAGTAGATAAGGGCGTAATAGAGGCAGCAGAATCTATGGGAGCATCTCCTTTTCAAATTATGTTTAAGGTGCTTTTACCAGAGGCAAAACCTTCTCTTTTAGTAGGTGCTGCAATTTCTGTTACAACAATATTAGGATATTCTGCTATGGCAGGTATTATAGGTGGCGGTGGTTTAGGTGCAATCGCTATGAATTATGGTTTATACAGATACCAAAGAGATATTATGTTTATTACTGTCATACTTCTTGTTATAATCGTTCAGATTATGCAAGAAATTGGCATGAAAATCGCAAATATAAGCGATAAAAGATTATAATAGTTTTTAAGGGAGGAAAAAAAATGAAAAAAAGAGTATTAGCATTATTGTTGGGTACAGTGTTGGCAGCAGGTGCTTTTGTAGGCTGTAGCAGTACAACACCAGAACCAGAAAAAACAGATGACAGTCAGAAAACAGAAGGAGAAACAGATTCTGCAGAAGGAGAAGGCGTTACAATTAAAATAGGAGCATCTCCAGCACCTCATGCAGAAATATTGCAGCAAGCAAAAGATGCTTTGGCAGCAGAAGGAATTAATATAGAAATATTGGAATTTTCAGATTATATATTGCCAAATACAGCATTGGATAGTGGAGAATTGGATGCAAACTATTTCCAACATGAACCATATTTGATTTCTTTTAATGAAGAAAATGGAACAAATCTTGTTTCTATGGGGAATGTGCATTATGAACCAATGTGTATTTATGCTGGAAAAACAACTTCTTTAGAAGAAATTCCAGATGGTGCAAAAGTTTCTGTACCAAATGACCCAACAAATGAAGCAAGAGCATTACTTTTGTTAGAAGCAAATGGTCTTTTGAAAATCAATGCAGATGCTGGTATTAATGCAACAAAATTAGATATATTAGAAAATCCTCACAATTTGGAAATTGTAGAAATGGAAGCAGCACAATTACCACGTACTTTACAAGATGTAGATTTTGCAGTTATTAATGGTAACTATGCTGTAGCATCTGGATTGAATATGAGTGACGCATTAGCAAAAGAAGAAAAAGATTCTCTTGGCGCAAAAACATATCCTAATATTATTGCAGTAAGAGAAGGTGATGAAAGCCGTACAGAATTGCAGAAATTGGTAGAAGTATTGAAGAGTGATGAAATAAAAGATTTTATTTCTGAAAAATATCAGGGTGCAGTAGAACCTATTGAATAATAAATATAGAATATACTGGGAGGCTAGAATATTGTTCTAGCCTCAACTTGTCAAAAAAACTTGAGAGCTAGCCCTCAAACTCCCACGAGCTTTTGAAAAGGCTTGACCGAAACTTTTAAATGGAAATTACGTTTTCTTAAAAAGTACTGATTTTATAAGGGAAAATGTTAGTTTTTCTAATAAAGTTTTTTGTCCAACTTTTTAAAAAAAGTTGGTAGGTGTAGATGAAACCCACAAAAAGGACTTTATTGACAGACTAAGGTTAGAATATTGTTCTAACCTTTTTTTATGCCAAAAAAATATATCAATTTTTTTGGCATAATGTGGGACATGGAAAGGATTGCATACATTGTATAAAAGGGTTATAATGATATCACAGTATTACTGTAATATTGAAAATTTAGGAGTGAGTACATATGTTAAAATCAGTGGCGGATATATTGGTATTAACAATGGTAGCAGGGAATGTACCTGCAACAGAAGTACCAGAATATGAAACAGTACCAATTGTATCAGAAAATACCACAACAGAACAACAACAGGAAGAGCCATTTATTATAATAGAAGAACCTATGACAGAATTAGTGCCAGCAGAAACAGTTGAAGAACCAAAACCAAAAGAAATCAATTATGATTATGATATTGCATCTTATACTACAAAATATACAGGAGCAGACTCCAATAACAGAAATTATAATATGCATTTGGCATCAGATTCTATTAACGGCATAATATTGCAGCCGGGAGATAGTTTTTCTTATAATGATGTTATATTAAAAAATAGTCATAATGGCAAAGATTATAAAGCAGCAGGTATATACTCTAATGGCAAAGTTGCAACAGGAATAGGCGGAGGTATTTGTCAAATTTCATCAACGTTATATCAAGCAGCACTTTATTCTGGTATGACCATTACAGAAAGAAGAAACCATTCTTTAAAAGTGGGATATATGCCTAGTGGTAGAGATGCCACAGCTTCTTGGGGTAGTATTGATTTTAAATTTAGAAATGATTTAGATGTGCCTGTGAAAATAGAATCTGTTATGAAAAATGGTACAATAAAAGTAAGATTTTTAGCACCTGAAAATCCTAATGTAGGAGATATTAAAGTAGATGTAATATATCAAGCAGATGGCGCATATGTTTTGAAAAGAACACGAGCAGATGGTAAAGTGGATTATACAGCTACAAGTAGATATGGAAACTAAAAAACAGAAAAATTATGTTAATAAAATATTATAGCATTTAAACAGCTTATATTTATAAGCTGTTTTTTTTGTACAAAATTGGATATAGTTCTGGAAGTAGTGCAGAAGATAATGTACCTAATGTAAAAAATTTTAAAAAAATTAAAAAAACTTATATATATTTTATAAAAGTGTTATATAATAATATAGAAATCAAAAATATAGAAGTGTCGCAAAATCATAGCCGCATTTTTATGTTGTCCCTTATAAAAATGCGGCAAATAAACAATGAAAGTACCTAAAATATTTTGCACTCCAATCACTACAACAAAAATATTTTCTATATGGTTTACAAGTTAAATGCGAAAAGCCTACTCCTTTAGGGGCAGGATGAAAGCATTTTTAATTTTTCTTATTTTAAAATTTGATTAATGTATGTTAATATTGATTTTATACACGATAAATGGTATGATAAAATTATAGAAAATAATTATAGATATACCAATACAACAGTATCTTTTATAAACTATCATTTTGTATTTTGTCCAAGATATAGAAGAAAAATTTTTTTTAGAGAGACTAAAAGAAAATAAAAATTTAAGTAGTATTGCTATTTAAGAAAAATAAAAGGTTTTGACACAAGCCTTATACTATCGCTAATGGATGCAAGAGGATCTTTGGTAGTGAAAGTCTTAATAAAGTGGATTAGTTTTGTATACTTTCGAGTATATTTAGAAGTTTATGTAATTAAGAACCCCATGCCTTCAGGCATGGGAGTGTCAGTGTACCTAAATAAAGTGATTGTTTATAGAAAATGTTTTGCTTGACTCTGCTTTTGTAATAAAACAGAGTCTTTTTTTTATGAGTTTCAACAATTTTTATTTCAATAATGGTATCACTGTTACAATGATATAGATACCAATTACACTATAGAAAAAAACATCGTATGGTGTTTCTTTACATTTTCTGTTAGGGTGATATTCTGGAAATCCTTCTTCCGTTGGTATAGACTGTGGAATATTGTTTTTACAAAATAACCATAAAAATCCTGCAAAAAATGGTATAGAAAACAAAAATAGCATTACAATGGAATATAATTCCCCTTTTGGAGCAAGTAAATTTTGTATAGTATATAATATACCTTGTTTTTCAAGTTTTAACATTAATGTACTGTATATTGTTTGACTAGCATTAATAACAAAATGTGCTAATATGGAGGAATAGATACTATTTGTTCTATATACTAAAAAACAAAAAAATGTACCTATAACAAATGTATATGTAATTTGTTGTAAATCCATATGCATAAAACTAAAATATAGCCCTGTCACAAAACACGCTTTTCCCAAGCGTAAATTATGGAAATTATAAAAAACAATCCCTCTAAAAAAAAATTCTTCACATATTGCTGGTACAACTGCAACAGAAATTAAAAGTAAAAATAAATTAGAATCGCTGTTTGCATAAAGTGTAGCAGAAACATTATTTTTAAATAAAAAAGAAGATAAAAAAGAAAGCATAGTCATAGCAGGCTGTATTGTTATAGCAATAAATATAATCAATATGACATTTTTAAAACTAATATTGTGTAGTCGTAATACTAGTTTTGGTGATGACTTTGTAAAAAATAAATATAATCCACATGGTATCATAAAAAGCAATACTTGAAAAAATGCAAGCTGAAAAAGTGTTGACATATGTAATGTGTTTGCTACAGGTTCCCATACCAATGTCCAAAATAGTAGATTTAAAAACATAAAAAGTACTGTAAAATTGGTTGCTGTTGTTCTGTCCATAAAAATAACTTCCTTTCATTATTATCATAATGCATAGAAAACTATTGTATCATACTATAAAAATAAAAAAAAGAAAAGCCCTATTTTATTATTTTGAATTAATGTTATATACAACGATAATGATATATTTTTTTATAATTAATATACTAACTTTCTATAATAATATATTGTTTAAAATGATAATGAAATTGAAAGAAGTCTTTTTATTGACAATGTATTACAAAATATGAAATAATAAAATTTATTCCATATAAGTATTCTAATGTATTTTATGATATGATAAAATAAGTATTCATGGTAGTGGTGGTAGATAGGAAAGTAATGAAAGAAAAAGTAAATGAAAAAACAGAAAAAAACATTAAGATTTTTTGTAGAATACATTATATTATACCATACTATTATATAGATTGTTCTGCATGATATTAATATTATTTCTATCACATACCAAAACCACACATAATAAAAGAGAAAAATATATTTATTGATGTAATACAATGCTTGTTTTTTGAATGAAAATAAATGTATTATATAAGGAGATTACAATATTATGTTAGATATTTGTTTATTGGGAACAGGAGGCATGATGCCTATTCCTAACCGATTTTTAACTGCTATGCTAGCAAGATTAAACGGGCGATTACTTTTAGTAGATTGTGGAGAAGGAACACAAGTTACTATGAAATTACTGGGGTGGGGATTTAAAACGATAGATGTAATTTGTTTTACACATTTTCATGCAGACCATATTTCAGGTTTGCCAGGAATGCTTTTAACAATAGGAAATGCAGGACGTACAGAACCCCTTACATTGATTGGACCAACAGGACTACAATATGTTGTGGAAGGATTAAAAAGAATTGCACCAGAAATACCTTTCCCACTAAAATATATTGAACTAAACCAACAAACACAAAATACCATAGAAATAAGTGGATTTCATATTTCTTATACATTAGTGGAGCATATGGTTCGTTGTTATGCTTATCGTATTGATGTACCAAGAAAAGGAAAGTTTGATTTAAAAAGAGCAGAACAATTAAATATACCAAAAACAATATGGTCAAAACTTCAAAAAGAAGGCATTGCTTATTATAATGATAAAGAGTATACAGCAGATATGGTAATGGGAAAGCCTAGAAAAGGGATATCTGTAGTATATTGCACAGATAGCCGTCCTATAGATAGTTTGATTGCTTTTTCAAAATGTACTGATTTATTGATATGTGAGGGAATGTATGGAGAAGAAGAAAAAAAACAAAAAGCCATTGAAAAAAAACACATGATTTTTTCAGAGGCAGCAAGGTTGGCAAAACAAGCAAATGTATCACGCTTATGGCTAACACATTTTAGCCCCGCACTTTTAGAACCAGAGTTATATTTACAATATGCACAGCAAATTTTTGAGAAAACAGAATTGGGTGAGGAAAGAAAAGTCATTTCTCTTTATTTTACAGAATGATTGTAGTAAAAATACTATCATGGTAAAATATTGTAGAAGTAAATAGAAAACAAATACAATATTTTTTTCGTATATAGCAGATATTAGGCTAATGCAATGTTGTGTTTTGGAAAGAGGAAATCAAATTGAAAAAGGAAGAAGATTACGAATTGGTAAAACAGGCTGTATCAGGTGACCAAAATGCTTTTGCAGAATTATTAAACAGATATAAAAATCTTGTTTATTCTGTAGTGCTACGTATGGTAAACAATACAGAAGAAGCAAATGACTTGGCACAAGAAATTTTTATTAAATTATATAAAAATTTGGATAAATATCAGCCAGAATATAAATTTTCTACATGGCTAATTCGCATCACTACAAATCACGTCATTGATTATCGCAGAAAAAGAAAACAAGAAACAATAAGCATGGAAGAAGTGCATTATGAATTGACAAATGAAAGCACACCAGAAGGGGAATATATTAAAAAAGAACAAGGCAAAATGTTGGAATATGCTATAAAAGCATTACCAGATTTATATAAAATTCCTATTGTTCTGTATCATCAACAAGGTTTGCATTATCAAGAAATTGCAGATATAATCGGTGAACCTTTATCTAAAGTGAAAAACAGAATATTCAGAGGGCGCAAAATGCTTAGAGAAAGTTTGGAAAAGGAAAAAGGTGAGGGGATATGAAATGCTGTGATGCGGAAAAATATATTATGAAATATATGGATGGTGAAATTTCTCAAAAAGAAGGAGAAGAATTAAACCAGCATATACGAGAATGTCAAAGCTGCAAAGAAAGTTTTCTATTTTATGACAATATGATACAGCTTTTGGAACAAATGCCTATGCATGAAGCACCAGAAGATTTTGAAGCAAATGTAATGATGAAAATACAGCTATTGGAACAAACAGAACAAAGAAGTTTTGTAAAAAATCGTATATTAGGACATATATGGGGGACGTTTACAGTATTATTTGGTACAGGTGCAATACTTGTATTTTATAAACAACCAATTATCAGTGCGCTTGAAGATACAAAATATTTTAAACAATGGGTACAAAATATTGCTCCTATTGAGCAAAATATTACACAACAAAAACAAGCAGTACAAACGGCGACAGAAAATATCATATTATGGATAGATGAAGTCATTACAAATAGTTTGGGTATCATATTAGTATTGCTTTGTATTGTTTGTGCTACACAATATATTATATTAAAACGAAAAAAAGAAAGAGATAGGATACAACATAAATGGATAAAATAAAAAAAGCAGATTGGTTTTTGCTTTATATTACTGTTGTAATTGGTATTACATTATTAAGGCTTTCAAGAGCTTATCCTTATGAATTAGTGCAGTTTTTAAATAGCTTTGTAGAATTAGCAGAAAATATTATAGAGTATTTTGGATTGACAAAAATATTTTATATATTGCAAAATATTTCTATAAAATGGATATTATTATTTATAACGGTTATACGAATAGCAATTGGCTTTTTTATATTATATTTATTTCGTTCTATATGGGAACAAGGCACTATGATACTTTTAAAAAAAAGTAATACTGTTTTAAAAACAGGTATTGTATTATATAGTATGATAGTTGCTGTGATAGCTATTTTTATTTATTCTGTTGTAGGACTTCCTATAGGTGGTATTATGATGTTGCTTTTACATATTGCAGTTTCTTTTGGACGTATACCTATTGCAATTTTTTTTGGCTATTTGCTTTTACAGCAATTTTATATAAAAGGCGAAATTTATTTATATTATATGATAGGTAGTTTTATAATGCTTTTATTTGAAAGTATGTATTTAATAGGTGGCGCTTTTTTGTTTTTTATATTTCCTGTATTTGCTTTGGGTATGGACATGCTTTTATTTTTGTATTATTTTGTATATCAGTGTAGACTACCTGTAGAGTTTGATAAAAAATATAAATTTGACCGTAAAAAAATGAGAGATATTATTAAAAAGGATTTGTAAAAAAATAATGTTTTGACATCATAAAGGAGAAAAAATATGAAACAACAATTAATACTTGCGATAGAAAGTTCTTGTGACGAAACAGCAGCAGCAGTTGTAAAAAATGGTAGAGAAGTACTTTCTAATATTATTTCCTCTCAAATTGCATTACATACACTATATGGTGGTGTTGTACCTGAAATTGCTTCTCGAAAACATATTGAAAATATAGATGGTGTGATTATGGAGGCACTTCATAAAGCAAATGTTACATTAAATGATATTGATGCGGTTGCTGTAACATATGGTCCAGGATTGGTAGGAGCATTGCTTGTGGGACTTGCAGAAGCGAAAGCACTTTCTTTTGCTATACAAAAGCCTTTAATAGGTGTACACCATATAGAAGGACATATTTGTGCCAATTATATAGAAAATAAACAGTTTGAACCACCTTTTATTGCTCTTGTAGTGTCAGGAGGACACACTCATATTGTTTTTGTACCTGATTATGGAAAATATGAAATATTAGGAAAAACAAGAGATGATGCAGTAGGAGAGGCATATGATAAAGTAGCACGTGCTATTGGTATGGGATATCCAGGAGGTCCTAAAATAGATGAAGCTGCAAAAAGAGGAAATCCACATGCTATTGCTTTTCCAAGAGTGCTTTTAGAAGGGGATAGCTATGATTTTAGTTTTAGTGGACTAAAATCTGCTGTGCTGAATTATATCAATCAATGCAATATGGCAGGTAAAACGATTATACCAGAAGATGTAGCAGCTAGTTTCCAAGCAGCAGTAATAGATGTTTTGGCAGAAAAAACAATGAGAGCCGTAGAACAAAAAGGAGTTTATCATGTTGCTTTGGCGGGAGGCGTTGCGTCAAACAGTGCTTTAAGACAAAGAATGAAACAGGAATGTGAAAAGAGAGGGTATACATTAAATATTCCTTCTCCTATACTTTGCACAGATAATGCAGCAATGATAGGCTGTGCAGCTTATTATGAATATCAAAACGGCATTACAGATGGTTTAGATTTGAATGCAAACCCTAGTTTAAAATTGGGAGATAGATAATATGACAAAAAAAACGGTATTAGTAACAGGCTCTTCTCGAGGAATTGGAAAAGCGATTGCTACGCTTTTTGGAAAAAATGGTTATGCAGTGGTGTTAAATGGAAGTAAAGATATACAAGCATTGCAAAATACCAAAAATGAACTAACAGAGCAAGGTATAGATTGTATTGCTGTATTAGCAGATGTTTCTATATATGAGCAATGCAAAATGTTGTTTTGTGAAATAGAAAAAAAATATGGTGGTGTAGATATATTGATAAATAATGCAGGTATTGCACATATTGGCTTGTTTTCTGATATGACATCAGAACAGTGGAAGAGAGTATTATCTGTCAATTTAGAGTCTGTATTGCATTGTACACATATTGCATTAAAATATATGTTGCATTATCATAAAGGGAATATTATTAATATTTCTTCTATGTGGGGACAAAAAGGCGCATCTTGTGAGGCAGTTTATTCTGCATCAAAAGGTGGTGTAGATGCTTTTACAAAGGCTATGGCGAAAGAATTAGGTCCTTCTGGTATTAGAGTAAATGCCATTAGTTGTGGTGTAATTGATACAGATATGAATCAATGTTTTGATGAACAAGAAAAACAAATGATGATTGAAGAAATATCATTAATGCGTATGGGAAAAGCAGAAGAGGTAGCAAAGTTGGCACTTTTTTTGGCTGAAGATAGTGCCTCTTTTATTACTGGACAAATTGTGGTAATAGATGGGGGTATGATGTAATAACTATATGTTAAAAATATAGCATATACAAATAAATAAGTGAGTAACAAGGGAAGAACAATAAAAAAGTTCTTCCCTTTTCATATAATAAATAATATTACATTGATACAATATTTGAAATATGTTGTAATAATATATCCATTTCTGCATCTGTACCAATTGTAATACGCAAATGATTGTTGATACGAGGCAGATTAAAATAACGTATCAATATATTATCTGATTTTAGTTTTTCAAAGATTTCCACTGCAGGTATAGTATTATGTGTAACAAATAAGAAATTAGACTGACTAGGAAATACATAAAATCCCATATTTTCCAGTGCTTTTGCTGTGCGTTGTCTTGTCGCTATTATTTTTTGACAAGTCTGTTTTAAATAGTTTTCATCTGCAATAGAGGCTGCACCTACTTCTATAGCAATACTATCCATAGTATAAGAGTTATAAGAATTTTTGATGGCATCTAGTGTCTGTATTATTTTTTCGTTGCCCATTGCCATGCCAATACGCATACCAGCAAGTGAACGAGATTTTGAAAATGTTTGTATTACAATAACATTTTCATATTTATGTAATAATTCTATACAAGAATATGCACCAAAATCAACATATGCTTCATCAATTATAATAATAGAATCTTTATTCTGATTAAAAAGTGTTTCAATATCATTTTTACATAATCCCATACCAGTAGGAGCGTTGGGATTTGGCAATATAATACCTCCATTTTGTTTGTTATAATCTGCTACATTGATACAAAAATATTTATCTAATGGTATTGTTTGATAATCTATATGAAAAAGAGAACACCAAACTGGATAAAAAGAATAAGTAATATCTGGAAAGAGTATAGGCTTAGAAGAATTAAAACAAGCCATAAATGCAAGAGCAATTACTTCATCAGAGCCATTACCCACAAAAATTTGATTTTCTTTTAAATTAAAATGTTTTGCAATAGCAGATTTTAATTTGAGTGAAGAAGCATTTGGATACATACATAAATGTTCTGCATCAAAATTTTTAAGCACATTGATTGCCTCTGGAGAAGGTGGATAAGGATTTTCATTTGCATTTAATTTTATAATATTATTATTTTTAGGCTGTTCTCCAGGAATATAGGGTGCTATTTTACGAAGATTTTTTTCCCAATTTGACATAATTTATTCACCTCATTATTTTTTTGCATTATCATATTCTATTTGATTTTGTTCTACATTACATTGTTCTGTAGTATTTTGTTCTGTATGAGCAGTATTATTTTTGTGGAGCAAAGGCAGATATAATAAACCAGTCCCTTTTTTTACTATTTGTTTAGGCAACCTTGAAATACTTTTGACTGTTTTCACACCAACAGAAAGAGGACGTTTTGCAAAATGTTCCTGTGTTGTATCTGAATGATAAACATCAATGGTATTTTCATATAACTGTTCCATATGTTCTGCAAATGCAGATACAGAAAGTAGTTCCATTTTTGTTATGGAAGCATTTGAAAGTCTTTTTTGTAATGCTGGTGTATTTAAAAGCATATAAAGCTTTTCTGTTAAATCTTCTTCTGTTTCAAAAAGTAATCCTGTTTTATTATTTTCTATTATATTTTCTATAGATTCATCTCTTTTTGCTATAACAGGAATACCCCCAGCCATAGCCTCTGCAAATGTCAGCCCTTGTGTTTCGGATACAGAGGCACTGCAAAATACAGTACCAATTTGATAGTATTTTCCAATTTCTGCCCAAGGCTTTGCACCTATAAAAAGTACTTTGTGTGCAATGTCTAATTCTTTTGCTAAATGTTCTAAATTTTCCCTTTCTGGACCATCTCCTACAATTACCATACGTGCCTGAGGCATTTTTTGAAATAGTTTAGGCAATGCACGCAATATTACATCAATGCTTTTTTCTTTTGCTACACGACCTAATGATAATATAACAGGAGTATCTTTTTCAAGCCCCAAAGACTGCTTTAGTGCTATAGTATCCTGTTCTGAAAAATTCTTTTTAGAAAATAAAGAGGTATCAATACCTGTAGGTATAATTTCAATTGGTTTTATGACACCATATTCTTCTAAAAAGTGTTTTGCTTTTTCTGTTGGAGCAACAACGGCTGTAGCACTGTTGCAAAATAATTTACTGAATTCTTTTGCCATAGCTGGTGTAACAATATAGCCTTTTGCAATATAATGTACATAGTCTTCATACATAGTGTGGTAGGTATGCACCATAGGTATTTTTTTAACAGTAGAAAGTAGCTTTCCGAATATACCTAATGGAAATTCTGTTTGTGTATGCACAATATCTAAATGTAAATGTGAAATTTGATTAAAAGCACGAGGAGAATATATTAATCCCACACGATAGTTACGTAAAAGCATAAACGGCAGACTAGGCATAGCAATGACATTTTCACTACTTTGTTCTGCTGTTATATTGGGGTCTTTTGGTGTAAAAATATAAACATTATGTCCTCTTGCTCTTAATGCACCAGCAAGCGTATGGACAGACGTTGCAACACCATTAATTTGCGGAAAATAAGTATCTGTAAATAATCCAATATTCATATCAAATAAAACCTCCTAACTGTTAATGTTATTTTATAAATTATGGTAAAATTGCATGAGTAAAAATATGTGTAAATAAACACATAAAAAATTTTATTGATAAATTTATTTGCTATGATACTTAAAACCTAAAGGCATTTTAATACAAAAAATAAGTATTGGCAACTATTGTGTATATAACGTAAGAAAAGCGACAGAATTTTACAAATATCATGCAATAATTGATAAATAATTTGTGATTTTGTGAAAGAATTTGACGAATATATTTCACGAAATATTTTGTTGTGATATGATACTATTAAAAAAGGCAGTATATTATAGAACAGGAGCAGTAACATGGATTTTAATGTAGAACAGCAAAAAGCAATAAGACACCATAAAGGAGCAATGCTTGTGCTTGCAGGACCGGGAAGTGGCAAAACAACAGTTATTATATATCGTGTAAAATATTTGATAGAACAACATAATGTACCACCTCAAAAAATACTTGTTGTAACATATACAAAGGCAGCAGCAACAGAAATGAAACAACGTTTTATGCAACTGAATGTTTTGGGAGGAGAATCAGTAACATTTGGTACTTTTCATAATATATTTTTTAGAATATTAAGAAAAGCATATGGTTATCGTTTAGAGCAGATTATAAGTAATGATGAAAAATGGAACTTTTTTAAAAAATTGATTATTGAATTGAATATTGAAACAAATGACCAAGAGGAATATATTAAAGATTTACTTTCTGAAATTTCACTTATGAAAAATGAATTGATATCATTAAAACAATATCACCCTGTCAATTTTTCTGAAAAGTCGTTTCAATATATGGTAAAAAAATATGAGCAATATAAAGCAATAAAAAATAAAATTGATTTTGATGATATGCTGACGCAATGTTATGAATATTTGACAACAGAAGAGCAGGGTAAAAAATATTGGCAAAATCATTATGAATATATATTGTTAGATGAATATCAGGATATTAATCAAGCACAAAATATGTGTATTTCATTACTTGCAGAACCAGAGAATAATATTTTTGCTGTAGGAGATGATGACCAAAGTATTTATTGTTTTAGAGGAGCACGTCCAGATTTTTTATTGCAGTTTACTCAAAAATATACAGATGCTCAAAAAGTAATATTGCGTATAAATTATCGTTCTACAGAAAAAATTATTAAATTATCTGAAAAAGTAATTAACCATAATCAAAAGCGTTTTGAGAAAAATATGTATGGACAAAAAGGAGAAGGAAAAAAAATAATATTTTTTACTGAAAAAGATGCTATTAATGAGGCAGAAAAAATAGCTCTAAAATTGTCACAAATTAGAAAAAAGGGTATTCCATATCAAGAAATGGCTGTTATTTATAGAACAAATTTGCAAGGAGGCATTTTTGCAAGAGCATTAGCACAAAAAGGTGTACCATTTTTATTAAAAGATAAAAGTTTTAATTTGTATAGTCATTGGATTAGTAAAGATTTTTGTGCATATTTAAAATTGTCACAAAATATACAGTGTGATGGAGAGTTTCGTCGCATTGTAAATAAGCCTAAAAGATATATCAGTAGAGAATTGTTAGAATTGGCAGAAAATGAGAGTATGCCTCTTTTCAGAGCGCTATTTACACTCCCTAATATTAGAAAATATCAGCAACAAAATTTAAATGATTTGCAGTTACATTTGTCACAAATAAAGAAAAGAAATCCTTTTCAGGCAATAAAATACATACGAAATATAGTAGGGTATGATGATTATTTAAAGGAATATGCAAAATTTAGTAAATCAAGTTTAGAGGGATATTTGGAAATCGCAGAAGAAATTACACAATTTGCAAAAGATACAGAAGATGTAGAAAGTTTTTTGAAAAAACTACAAGACATGGAAATACAAATGGAGCAGGAAAATCGAAAAAATACAGAACAACAAATACAAGGTGTCACACTTTCTACTATGCATTCTGCAAAAGGACTAGAATTTGAAGTGGTATTTATTCCAAGTATTGTAGAGGAGGTGATACCCCATAAAAAAAGCACTACACCAGAACAGATAGAAGAAGAAAGAAGATTATTTTATGTAGCAATTACAAGAGCAAAAAGTAAACTTTATATTTCTGAAATTATACAAAGACATGACAAAAAAACAAAACGCTCTTGCTTTTTAAAAGAAATTGGTTTGTAATAAATAAAAAACAATACAAATGAAATATAAAATTTATGTATGAAAATAAAGTCTTTCAATAAAATTTATGGCTAATATTATAAAAGTGTAAGAAAAAATTAGTATTTATATTTTTTGTAAATTGATATAATAATGACAGTAAAAATATTTTGTTATGTTAATATGACAGTATACTTTATCATCATGTGTTAGTAATATAAAAAAATATATATTTTATTTCAAAATACATAAATTTTGTTTTGCTGTTTTAGTATTAATGTAATAAATAAGGGAGGTTATGTAGTGATATGAACAATAATAAAAAAGAACAAAAAAGAAGACGTATGGCAGCAATGATTGCCATTGTACTTGTTATTGCTATGATACTTAGTTTAATTGCGCCCATATTTTCTGCAAGAGCAATGGCAACACAAACGACTACAAAATTAGTTACAGAACAAAATAAAAATGGTTTACAGCTTTCTGAAAGCTATAAAAAAGAAAATGAAATTGGTACAGATATTTTTTCAGTAAATACTTTTATTGGTTTTGAACAACAGTATATTGTGGGGAATGCAGTACCAGTATCTGCTATTATGGTAAATAATGGAGAGGATTTTAAAGGGGAATTTCAGATAAAAGTAGATTATACATATTATAACCAACAAGAAGGTAAAGAATATGGTATTTATTATCAGCCTTTGGAATTGCAAAAAGGTGCAGGAAAACAAATCAATTTTTCAATACCTGTTGGAACAATACAAAAAGATTTTGAAGTGACATTAGTAGATAAAAAGGGAAAAGTAGTATATAAAAAATATTTTAGTGCAAAACCCCTTGACCCTGCAACAATATTAGTAGGTGTACTTTCTGAAAGACCAACAGATATGTCATATATATCTGCAATACATTTTGCAGAAAATGAAGATTATACAGGAGATTATACCAAAACTGTTTTTTTAGGAAAAGAAACATTCCCAAGCGAAAAAGCATCTATGAATCATTTTAAAGTAATTATAATAGATGATTTTGATACAAAAGAATTATCACAACAACAAAAAGATGCGCTTTTAGAATGGATAGAATATGGTGGTGTTTGTGTAATAGGTACTGGAGTAAATGCCTCTAAAACATTGGGCGGTTTGCAAAATATTGTTTCTGTTTACAATTATGATACCATATCAAAAGGTATTGTAATAGAAGGAAAAAGAGCAAGAGCAGATGTGGCACAGTTGGAACTATCTCAAATAGATGGTGTCGAAACAATTACAGATAATGCTTCTATCATAAAAATAGGGACAGGTTCTGTTATATTATATGATATTTCATTGTCATTAGCACCTGTAACAAATATGGCTGGATTTGTAAATAATATCAAACAATGTTGTGAGTATGCTTCAGAAAATTTACAATTAATAGAATATACAGATAGCTATGAGAACAATCCCATGCAGTATATAGCAAGAAGATTTCCAGAATTAAAAACAAGCAGTATTTATATTATATTAGCTACTGTAGCGATATATGTTGTTGTAATTGGACCTATTGTGTATATCATATTAAAAAGAAAAGATAAAAGAGAAATGGGTTGGGTAGTGATTCCAGCACTTTCTGCAATATTTATGATAGTAATATTTGTATTAAGTATAAACAGCCAATATAAAAATGGTATATTAAATATTGTTTCTGCAACAGAAATCAAACAGGGACAAAGTACAGCAAAAACAGATATATATGGTTATGTGAAATCCAGAAAAAAGGGAAATATCACATTGACATCTGATGAGTTTGCTAATTTGTCAATACCTATGAAAAATGCTTATCGATATAATGATATTACAGAAGAAAAATGTATTAACAAGATATTGTTGTCAGGTAAAACAGAGATTACATATTTGAATAGAAGAAGCTGGCAAAGCAATGATTTTGAAATGGAAACTTTAACAGATTTAGGTGGTACAATAGATTGTGACATGAAAATGGAAAATGATAGACTTGTTGGAAATATTGCCAATCATACCAATAGAAATTTAAAAGATATTATTGTCATTGCAGGTAAAAAAGTATCAGTGATAGACCACTTGAAATCAGGAGAAAGCATAGATTTTAATGAGGAAATGATAGATAAACAAAATACAAATGTTTCTATTAGAATGTGGGAAATATTTAATGATTTGAGTGATAGAGCTACATTAAATAAAAGAATTAAAGCAGGAGAAATTACAAGACAAGACGCTTATAGAATAATGAGAGAAAATGATTTAGTACAAGAGTATATTAACTGGAATGAATCAGAAAGAAAATTATTAAATGAAGGAAATATTAAAGTATATTTGTATGCTTTTGATGAACAAGGTATATTACCCCAAACATTTTATGTGAATCAGAATGAGCCAATAGAAAATACATTAAATTTATATATGATAGATTATGATATTACTTTGTCTAATGCGCAAAGTTTTGAAATACCTTTTGGTATATTGTCTGGAAAAGTGATTTATAATGAAAATGAAAATACAATAAGAGATTATGGTGATAACTCTCTTTATTCGGAATTATCATCTGAAGTAATGTGGGGATTTACATTACCAGCGAATACAAATATAAAAAGTATGCAGTTCCGCTCTTTAAATGATACAGGCAATTTTTATGCAGCACCAGAAATTTATAATGTCAAAACAGATACATGGGAAGCATTAAAAAGTGATACTTATTATGATATTGATGAGTACATCAATACTGATTCATATGCAGATATGCCAGAACAGCAAAATAATTATGTTATGGTAAAATATTTTGTACAAAAACAAACAGAAGTCAGATACCCAGAAATTAGATTGGAGGGGGCAGGACAATATGCTGGAAATTAAACATCTTGTAAAAAAATATGGTAAATTTACTGCGGTAGACGATTTGAATTTGAGTATACCAGAAAGTAGTATATTTGGTTTTGTAGGTCCAAATGGAGCAGGAAAAACAACTACAATGAAAATTATGTCAGGGCTTTTAAAAGCAACAAGCGGAAATGTTATGATTGATGATGTAGATGTTACGAAAAATCCTAAAGCATTAAAAGAACGTATAGGATATATGCCTGACTTTTTTGGCGTTTATGATGATTTAAAAGTATCAGAATATATGGATTTTTATGCTGGAACATATTACATACCATATGAACAAAGAGAGGCGTTAATTGATAATCTTCTTGAAATTGTAGACCTTTCTCATAAAAAGGATTCTTATGTTGATAATCTTTCACGAGGTATGAAACAAAGACTTTGCCTTGCAAGAAGTTTGATACATGACCCTAAAGTGTTGATATTAGATGAACCTGCATCAGGGCTTGACCCAAGGGCTAGGGTAGAGATGAAAGAGGTTTTGAAACAACTACAAACAATGGGAAAAACAATTATGATAAGTTCTCATATATTACCAGAATTAGCAGAAATGTGTACAGAAGTAGGTATCATTGACAAAGGGCATATTGTTGTGCAGGGTAGCGTACAGGAAATTATGAAACAAATGACAAAAGTAAGAAGAATACAAATACGCCCTTTGGAGAATATGGATATACTTTTGAAATTACTTGAAGAACAGCCTTTTGTAGAAAATATAGTTGAAAATACATTTGATGTGGAATTTTCATTTCAACAAACAGATAAAGAACTGGCAGCATTGTTAAAACAAATTATATTAGCGGATATTGATGTATTATATTTTAGAGAAAAAGAAGGTAATTTAGAAGAAATATTTATGCAAGTGACAGGAGGGGAACAAAAATGATGATGAATCCTGTA
This sequence comes from Lachnospiraceae bacterium 46-61, assembly GCA_041223565.1. Classification (GTDB taxonomy): domain Bacteria; phylum Bacillota; class Clostridia; order Lachnospirales; family Anaerotignaceae; genus Coprocola. The sequence continues at coordinate 264,429 of JBCLQL010000003.1, read as the reverse complement.
TTGCGTCGTGAAATGAAAACGGCGCTAAGAAGCTGGAAAATGTTTGCAGTACTTACGGCATATGTTGCCATAGTGACAATAGGCGCAGTGATATTTATATATGGCACGATGTTCAATTCTTATGATTATTCATTTGACCCAGAAGAAATTACAATTATGTATGTGGTACTTTGTGCCATACAAATGGGATTGATACTTTTAGCTGCACCAGCAATGACAGCAGGCTGTATTAGTGGAGAAAGAGAGCGCCAAACATTAGATTTACTTTTGATGACAAAAATGTCTGCTCTTTCTATTGTGTTGGGAAAATTTATGTCATCTATGGCAACACTGATATTGATTATTGTTGCCACATTGCCTATATTTTCTATAGTGTTTTATTTTGGCGGTGTTTCTATATTTTCATTGTTAGTAATGTTTTTATTTATTATTACAACAGCATGTATGGCATGTTCTATATCCATATTTTTTTCATGTATATTTAAAAAGACAGTAGTATCTATGGTTGTGGTATATTTGCTTATAGGAGGTGTGTTTTGTATTGGTACATTGGTTGTAACAGCACTTCATAAAGGTCTTTATGCTACAATGTATCAAACAAATCCAACATTAACATTTCCATTAGTTGTACTTTGTTCCAACCCAGGTGTAGGATTTTTTTCATTGGTTGATAACCAGTTAGGAACAGATATGATACATTCTGCACTTTATTACGCTTATAAAGATACTCCTTTTTTAAGTAGGGTATTACAACATTATTGGATAGTAAATTTGGTATTTGATATTGTTATTTCTACAATATTTATACTTTTGGCAACAATATTTGTCAATCCATTGAAAAAAAAGAAATAAATATGAAGTAAAATTTGAATATAAAATTCATAATAATATTGATGTTTGGTATTGATTACTTGTTATATTATTATGGATTTTATCTATATATAAACTGTAGTTACAATATCGTAATGCAGAAAGGAGGTTGCAATGTGGAGCAATTACAAAAATATCTTTTGAAATTAAAAATAAAATTATTATTTGAATTATGGTATAAGCTATTTTTAAAATTTTCTATAGTAGGCATAACAATCATGATAGTATTTGCTGTTATTTCAAAATGGAATTATTTATGTGATAGCAAATTATTTTTTATAATAGTATTTATAGTTGTTTTATTATGTTCTTTTATAATGACATATTTCAAGCGCATTACATGGCAGAAAACAGCACAGCAAGCAGATAAATTAGGTTATGAGGAGCGTTTTATTACTGCACTAGAATTATTAGAAAAAAATACAGTGCTTAGTAATATGGAACAGATGGTAATAAAAGACGCTTTACAAAAAGCAAATGAAAATGAATTACATAAAAAATATCAACTAACATTACCTAAAAAACAAATACAAATATTTGCGATACTTTTTGCTATATTATTTGGCACAAGTTTTATTACTACAGCACAGCAAAAAGAGGCAGAGCGTTATTCTTTTGCACAGCTTAAAAAAATTGAAGAAGTAAAAAGTGAAATTGATAGAGAAAAAGAATTTGACGAAGACGTTTTGAAAGCATTTGATAAAGAAATGAACAATATTACTAAAAATTTAAAAAGAGCACAAACATTGGAAGAAAGTAAGAAATTGGTGGAAGAGGCACAGCAAGCAATCAAAGCACTTGAAAAGGAAAGTATACCCAAAGATTTAAAAAAAACTGCTGAAAAGCTTTCTCAAAATGAAAAAACAAAAGAGTTAGCAAATGCTTTAGAACAAGGAGATGCACAGCAAATAAACAATCAAATGGATATGCTACTTTCTAAACTAGAAAGTATGAGCCAACAAGAATTGGAACAGATTGCACAGGTAATGAGTGATATGGGAAAAGAATTGAGCGATGAAGAATTGAAAGAATTGCTTGAAAATTTATCTGAACAGCTTTCTAAAGGTAATTTGTCACAGGCAAATATGAAAGGACAAGCATTAAAAGGAAAATTAGCAGCATTATCAAATCAAAATAAAGATTTGATTCAAAATATGGAAAATCTAAATCAAGCATTAGCATCTGAAAATACCACATCAAAAACAGAACAGTCTGGACAATCTGGACAATTAGGAGAAGGACAGGGACAAGGACAAGGTGAAGGAGAACAAAGTGGTAGTGGACAAGGTGGTAGTGGACAAGGTGGTGGAGAAGGTAGTAATACAGGACAAGGCAGAGGAAGTGGACACCAACAGACAGAAAAAATTTATACTAGAAAAGCGGAAAATATGGCAGGCTATGCCACACAATTACAAGGACAGCAAAATGAACAAGGACAAACTAATATTACAAGAGAACAAACAATAGGAGAAATTGGACAAAGCGTACCATATGAACAAGTTTATGATTCTTATAGAAATCATGCTTTGAGAGATATTGAAAATAGTGATGTACCATATGGTATGAGGGAATTGGTTTCAGAATATTTTTCAACATTAGAACAATAATGAAATAATAAAAAATTGTTTGTAGTTAAGAAAATGATATTTTTTTTCTTAGTATAGAGTTTTGTCTAATTTTTTATTGAATGAACAAAACTCACAAAAATAATTATACTCTATTATAATATATCAAAAAAGAAAGGAGGCAAATCATTGCGTTTTTTTCAACCATGGGGATTTTTTGCATTGATAGGGATTCCTATTATTATATTAATGTATTTGTTAAAACAAAAATATAAAGAACAAATAGTATCTAGCTTATTTTTATGGAAAAAAGCGGAAAGTTATAGTATGGCACAACAGCCATGGCAAAAACTCAAAAAAAATTTATTGATGATATTACAAATAATATTTGTATTTTTATTGGCAATAGCACTTGCCAATCCATATATTATGGGAGTAATAGAAAGTAGCCATACAGTATTTGCTTTGGATTGTTCTTTAAGTATGCAGGCAAAAGATGGTGAAGAAGGAAGAAGTCGTTTAGAACAAGCAACATCAGAAGTCAAAAAACAAATAGAACAAGCATCACCAAATGAGAAATTTAGTATAGTATTTTTAAAAGATACACCTGAAATAGCATTAAGTAGTAGTGCAGATAAAAAAGCATTGCTCAATAAAATAGAAAATGTGAAAGCAACAAATGGTGGTGTAAATTGGCAAAATAGCAAAGAAGTATTACAAATTGCAGGTGGAGAAAATGCACATATGATTGTTTTTACTGACCAATATCAAGAATTGCTTCAAGGTATGGATATAGAGCAAATGATATTGGGAAAAAATAGTGAAAATACTGCAATTACATTACTTTCTCACAGCCAAGGAGAAAATGGCTGGCAGGTACTTGCAAAAGTAAATTATTTTGGAGAGGGTAGTATATCAAAAACAGTCAATTTGTTTTGTGATGGAAAAGCATTTGATAGAAAACAAATTACTATAGAGGGAGGAGAAAGTAAAGATGTGATATTTACGTCAATTCCTCAGCAAACGGAATATATTATGGCAACATTAACACCAGAAGATATTTTGCAAGCAGATGACAGAGCATATGATGCATCTTTTTCTCAAACAAAAAAGAAAGTGCTTTTAGTTTCAGAGCAAAATATATTTTTAGAAAAAGTGTATCGTCTTTTGCCAGATGTAGAATTATATAAAACGGATACCAAAAATATAGAACAGTTAAAAGGGTATTCTCTTTATATTTTTGATGGTGTAATACCAAAGACACTGCCAAATGATGGATTTTTTATATTTTGGAATATCCCTTATGAAAATAATATATTACATATAGATGTAGAGCAAAAAATTGACGAACCAGCAACAACACAAGGTTACGGAAATATGACACTGGCAGAAACATTGACATTTGACATTGAAAAATCAAAATCGTTTGATGTGCCTATATGGGCGTCTACAATATTACAAGCAGATGAAAAACCACTTGCTATTGCAGGAGAACAAAATGGCAAAAAAATGGCAATATTTGCATTTGATATACATGATACGGATTTACCTCTACAAAAAGAATTCCCTATATTGATATATAATCTGCAAAATTGGTTTTTTGCACAAAATATACAACAGTCATTACAGTCTATTGTATCAGGACAAGTATTAGAAATTTCTCTTTTACCAGAAACAAAACAGTCATATGTACTACTTCCAAATGAAAAGAGTGTTAATATTGCGCCACCTTTTCCACCATTGCCTTTTATAGATACAGAGCAAACAGGTATTTACACATTAATACAAAAAAATGAAACACAACAGCAAACAAAAAATACATTTGCTGTAAATGCCAAAACAGAAGGAGAATCTGATTTGATTCAGAAATATCAAACAGAACAACAGCAGCAACAAGAGAATACTAAAAAAGTAATAAAAACTGGAAGAAGCATTCAAACATTTGTAATTATTGTATTGCTTTTGCTCTTATTTTTAGAATGGAAGGTGAATTGCAATGAATATTGACATAGGCAATACTTTATGGCTTTTACTTTGCTTTGTTGTGCCTGTAATATTATGGTATATAGCAAAAAAAGGAAACTTTCAAAATACATTTTTTCGCCGTTTTTTTATATTAATAAGAAGTATTGTTGCATTGTTTTTGATATTAGCATTATGTAATATTACAATACAAAAAACATCTCAGCGTGTCACAACAATATTTGCAGTAGATTTATCTGATAGTACAAAACAGTCACAACAAAATATCAAAACATTTTTAAAACAAGCAGAAAGCACTGCAACAGAAAAGGACGATGTTGGACTGCTTTGTTTTGGAGCAGACGCTGTATTAGAGCAGTCACCTGTCCATAATGTGCCTTTTAGTCAAAACTTTTTATCTTATGTAAAAAAGAATGGCACAAATATTAGTAATGTGTTGAATCTTGCCTATTCTGTTATACCAGAAAAAACAAGAAAAAGAGTTGTGTTACTTTCTGATGGTATTGAAACAGCAGGAGACGCCTTGGCACAATCAAAATTACTTCAAGCACAAGGTATTACAGTAGATGTATATTGTTTAGAACCAGAAGAACAACCAGAGGTACAACTTTCTGGGTGCAAAATTGCAAGTGTAATAAACAAAAATACAGAATATGATGTTACATTGCAAATCAGCAGTAATATTGATACAAATGCAAATATAAAATTGTTTAAAGGAAATACATTAATTGCAAATGAACAAATTGCAGTTACAAAAGGGGATAGTAATATTGTATTTTCAGATAAAACAGAAAACGGAGGAAGCATATTGTATCGTGCAGAATTAACAGCAGAACAAGATACACTTTCTCAAAACAATAAGGCATATGGCTATTGCTATGTAACAGATGTTGTACAATTATTATTGATAGAACAACAGCAAAGTGATAATATTTGGGAAGATTTTTTACAAAATAGTCAAGTTGCTGTAACAAAAATGTCTATAGAAAATGCTCCTGTTACAGTAGAGCAGTTAAATCATTATGATGGTGTGATATTGGCGGATGTTCCAGAGGAACAAATGCCAAAAGGATTTTTGGAGGCATTAGAAAGTTATGTCAAAACAACAGGTGGAGGACTTTTTGTAACAGGCGGAGAACATTCTTTTGCATTAGGTGGATATTATAAAACAAAATTGGAGGAAATACTCCCTGTAGAAATGGAACTAAAAACAGAAGGCGAAAACAATAGTCTTGGTATGATAATGGTGATTGACCGTTCAGGCAGTATGGATGGTGGTGCATATGGCGTTTCTAAAATGGAAATGGCAAAAGAGGCAGCAATTAGAAGTTTAAATAGTTTTATGCCAGGAGATTGTGTAGGTGTTATTGCATTTGATGATGTAGCAGAATGGGCAGTACCTTTTCAAAGTGTGCAAGATAATGTTGAAGATATTCGTATGGGTATTGGCAGTATACAGCCTGGAGGAGGCACTAGCATATTACCAGCATTAAATGAAGCATATAATATATTAAAAGATGCAAATACCAAACAGAAACATATTATATTGCTGACAGATGGACAAGCAGAACAATCAGGATATGATACTATAATAGAAAGAATGAATGAAAGTGGTATTACATTATCAACTGTTGCTGTGGGAACAGGAGCAGATACTTTATTGCTGCAAAGATTAGCAGAACAAGGTAGTGGAAGATATTATTTTACAAATGAATTTAGTGATTTGCCTGAAATATTTGCAAAAGAAACATTGCTTGCTGGTAAAGAATATATCAATAATAGAACATTTTATCCCAAACAAAAAAATGCATCTGCAATTATGGCAGATATTGACAGTATGGCAAGTTTGGGAGGATATATTGGTACAACAGCAAAACCAAGGGCGGATGTTGTTTTAGAAAGTGATAAACAAGAGCCTATATTAGCAACATGGCAGTATGGACTAGGTAGAACTGCTGTTTGGACAAGTGATGTTTCTGCAAAATGGACAAAAAACTGGCTTGCGTCACAACAAGGAAGACAAATTTTACAAAATACTGTTTCTTGGGTGATGAAAAAACAAAGTGATAAAAATGTAAATGTGAGTGCAGAAATAGAAGGCGAAAAAACAATATTGACTGTTAATATGGCATATGATGAAAATATAGAAATGGTAAAAGGTACAGTTGTTTCTAACCATAATAAAACGTTTGATGTGGCATTAAACAGAACATCTCCTAATGTTTATACAGGCATAATTGATAGCATTACAGAAGGAGGATATATATTAAATCTGCAAATAACAAACAAACAAGGACAAACAGATACAGTCAATACTGGTTTTGCTATTGCCTACCCTAAAGAGTATGATAGAAGAAATTGGGGAAAAGGAAGTGTTTTATTAAATAGAATTGCAGAAACAACAGGAGGACGTATACTTACAAATGGTGCAGATGTATTTACAGAAAAGCCTCAAGCTGTTACAGAAAGTAAAAATTTAACAAATCTATTTTTAATATTGGCTTTCATAACATTTTTGATTGATATATTTTTTAGAAGATTTTATGTTGCAACACAATATGTAGAAAATTTGATGAAACATTTGAAAAAGTATAAAAAACAAACAGTACCAAATGAAACAACACAATATAAACGTTTTGAAAAAGAAATGAAACAAGCACAAAAACGACAACAAAAACAATATAAAAATTCAAAAGAACAAACAGAGCAAAAAGAAAATGATATGGCTTTAAAATTGGCAGAAGCAAAGAAAAAAAGAAAAAGATAACTTTTTATTAAGTTTTTGTTTGTTTTCCCTTTTACAAATAATATATGAAATTGTCATTTATGACATGATATGTACAAATAAAACAATTATACAACATTTTATGTTATAATAAATAAGCAGTATAGTAATGCTGCTTATTTATTTGGTATATTATATTGTCATATATTGTTATAATATGACGTTTTATAATAGTTTATAACTTTGTAAAGAAAATTTAATATAATTGATACCATATTTCAACATTGCTCCGTTATTATAAAATAATATGCTATGTTTGAATGGGCAAACTATATTTTGAAAATATAGCTCATATATTTTCATAAAAGCATATTCGTATGAAAAAGGATTTATAAAAAGGGAAAGGGGGAAGCCAACTGTGCAGCAAAATCATCAGAATCATCATCACAACCAAAATAGAATGCAAAAAAGAACAGCAAGAAGAAAAAAAGCAAAGCGTAAAATGTTTATACTTGGTGTATTGACAGTTGGTGTCATTGCAGGAGGAAGTGTATTTGCTTATGGTCAATACATGAAAAACAAAATGGAAGAAGTTGTAAATATTGATACAATTTATAGTGGTATTTCTGTAAACAGTATTGATGTTTCTGGCATGACAAAACAACAGGCATTGCAGGAATTACAGAAGGAAGCAGATGTGCATTTAGGCAGCCAAAAAATTACAATACAACAACAAGAAAAAAACTGGGAAATTCCTTTTTCGGATTTAGATGTAAAATATGATATAGAAGCAGCAGTAAATGAAGCATGGGGAACAGGAAGAACAGGAGAATTAAAAGAAAGATACAAAATTGTAACAGATGTTGAACAAGATAAATTAAATATTCCAATTTCATACACATATGATAAACAAAAAGTAACACAGAAATTAGAGGAAATTGCACAAGAATTTAATGTGGAAGCAAAAGATAGTACAATGACTCGAAAAAATGGTGCTTTTCAAATTACAGAAGAACAAAAAGGCTATGCTATGGATATTAACAAAACAGTACCTAAAGTAGAGGAAATGCTTGAACAAAATACAGGAGGTATTGTAGAGCCTGAAATAACAGTTACAGAACCTAAAATAACAAAAGCAGATAATGAAAAAGTAACTGATTTAATAGGAAGTTACAACACAAGCTATTCTGCAAATGCCGCAGGAAGAAATGAAAATCTTCGTGTAGGCTGTAATAATATTGATGGTACTGTGCTTGCACCTGGAGAAGTGTTTTCTATGAATGTAGGGCTTGGTCCTCAAACATATGCTAATGGCTATAAAGATGCTGGTGTATATGTAAATGGAAAAGTAGAACAAGGTGTTGCTGGGGGTGTTTGTCAAGTAACATCTACATTATATAATGCTGTAATATTGGCAGAATTAGAAATTGTAGAAAGATATCCTCATTCTATGACAGTAGGATATGTACCTTTAGGCAGAGATGCAGCAGTGGCAGGAGATTATAAAGATTTGAAATTTAAAAATGATACAGAGTATCCTGTTTATATTGAAGCATATGCTAGAGATGGCAAAGTAGTATGTAATATTTATGGACATGAAATACATGACACAGGACATAAAGTTGATTTTGAAATGGTATTTGAAGGAACAATACCAAAACCAGCAGAAAAAATAACAAAAGATGCTACAAAACCAGAAGGGTATAGACAAGTAACTTATACAGGAAAAACAGGCAGTAAAGTCAGCACTTATAAAATTGTTACAGAAAATGGAAAAGAAGTTAGTAAAGAGTGGTTTTCTAGTTCAACATATCGTGCTACACCTGATGAGGTAACAATAGGTACTAAAAAGGCAGAAGAAACACCACCACCAGAACAAAATGAAACACCAGAAACACCAACTACACCATCATCAGATGGTGAGAGTGAAGAACAGCCATTAATAGTGGATACTGCACCAATAGGCGCAGAGTAATGCAAAAGCGTATCGGCTTATGCGATACGCTTTTGTGTTTTTTTATATGGAAAGATACAAGGCATAATATTTGATAAAAACCTTTATAACGAAAAGGGGAGAAAATATGATACAATGTTTAATGGTTGCATTAGGGGGTGGTATGGGTGCAGTGTTCCGTTATTTATTAACAAAAATACAGTTACCCTTTGAAACAACATTCCCTATTATCACATTATTTACAAATTTTGCAGGTGCATTTTTAATAGGCATAGTAGTAAGTGTAGCAGCAAAATATGGTTTATCAGAAAAAATGACATTATTTTTAAAAACAGGATTGTGTGGAGGATTTACAACATTTTCTACATTTTCATTAGAAAGTATAACACTAATAGAACAAAAAAATAATGGTATAGCATATTGTTATATAATATGTAGTATTGTATTTTGTATGATAGGAGTATGGCTAGGGAAAAAGATATTTTGATAAAAGTAAGGAGGATTTTATTATGGAAATTGGAAAAATACCACCAGAAATATTAAATAGAATTGTTTTAAATCCCATTAATCATTTTGCTTTAAAAAGAAATGATGTTTTTTTACGCCCTAAAACGGGAGAGGATTGTTCTGCGGTTTTGTTTGGCGAAGAACTTTGTATATTGTCAGCAGACCCCATTACAGGAGCAGAACAGGATATTGGTTATATTGCAGTACACATTAATTGTAATGATATTGCATCAAGTGGTGCAGAGCCTATAGGTATACTTTTAACGATATTGTTACCAGAGGGAAGTGATGAAACAGTATTATCTGATATTATGGAGGGAGCTTATGAGGCAGCAAAAGAAACAGGTATTGAAATATTAGGGGGACATACAGAAGTAACAAATGCAGTAAATAAAGCTCTTGTTTCTGCGGCTGTAATAGGTAGAACAGACAAAAATCATTTTATTTCAACAGGCGGCGCAAAGGTAGGACAAGATGTGATTATGACAAAATGTGCTGGATTAGAAGGAACAGTAATATTGGCAAAAGAATACGAAACAATATTATCTAAAAAAATAGATAAAGATTTACTTCAAAAAGCAAAATCTATGAGAGGCTTTTTGTCTGTTATAAAAGAAAGTCAAATTGCTAAAAATATGGGCGCAACAGCAATGCATGATGTAACAGAAGGAGGCATATTAGGAGCGGTTTGGGAAGTGGCAGACTGTTCAGGTACAGGTATTACTATAGAATTAGAAAAAATACCTGTAAAAGAAGAAACAAAAGCAATTTGTCATGCTGGAAACATCAGTCCTTATGAATTAATATCAAGCGGAAGTATGATTATTACTGCTTTTGATGGTAATAAAATAGTGCGAGCACTATCAGAGCAGGGCATTGAAAGTGCAATAATAGGAAAGATTACAGAAAAAGAAAAACAAATCATACAAAATGGTAAAATCGGTATACTAAATCAACCAAAGAGTGATGCATTGTATAATGTAAAATTTAAATAGATATGTTGACATATGGTTATGATAAGAAAGGCAATATAAAATAATGGAAACGATAATAAAATTGAGGGAGAATGATTTATTTTTAAAAAAAGCTGTAATATGGTTTTCATCAAAATGGGGAATACCTCAAAAAGAGTATGAGGATAGTATACAGCAATGTATAAGTAAAAAAAATAATGTACCACAATGGTATATTGTAATAGATGAAAATCATAATATTATAGCAGGTGCTGGAGTAATTGAAAATGATTTTCATGAATATACACATTTTAGCCCTAATTTGTGTGCTTTGTTTGTTGAACAATGCTATCGAAAAAAAGGTATTGCAAGAAAGATATTGCATTTTGTAATAGAAGATATGAAAAATATGGGTTTTAAAAAATTATATTTAGTAACAGACCATACAACATTTTATGAAAAATGTGGCTGGAAATTTTTATGTATGGTAAATGATAATGAAGGTATTTCAGAAAGAATGTATATTTTTGATATAGTGTGAATTTTTATAGTTTATGTTTAATACAAAAAACAGATAAATATTTCACAAGTTTGTAAATTTTTTTAGTCAAATATATAGATTCTAGTTGTATTTAAGTATGTTTTAGTAGTAAGTCAAATCATTAAAAAATTATATTTTTAATAACTTATGTACTAAAATAGTAGCAGTATATACTACAATAAAATATAAAAAATAAATATTTTTTGTCAAAATCGTATTTTTCTATTGATTTTTATGGCATTTTATTGTATGCTATTGATATAACAATGAAGAATGTTGAAAAAATAACACAATTCTTCAAAAAGTAGTATAGTAATGAAATAAAATACAACGAAGTAATACAAATTGTTTCTATCATTTAATTATTGAAAGGATTGATTTGCAATGAGAAATTTTATAGCAAAACACGTTGAAGAAATGCCACCATCTGGTATTAGAAAATTTTTTGATGTTGCTGCAACAATGGAAGATGTTGTTTCATTGGGCGTAGGCGAACCAGATTTTAAAACACCTGAACACGTTAGACAGGCTGCAATAGACTCTTTAAAAGAAGGTAAGACAAGATATTCTTCTAATCAAGGTATGCCTGAATTAAGAAAAGTAATTTCTGATTATCTTGATAGAAGATTCCATACAAAATATGACCCTGCTGACCAAATTCTTTGTACAATCGGTGCTTCTGAAGCAATCGATATTGCATTAAGAACAATTATTGAACCAGGCGACGAAATTCTTGTTGTAGAACCTTCTTATGTTTCCTACAAACCAAGTATTACATTGCAGGGTGGTGTTCCTGTTGTTTTAACAACAAAAGTTGAAAATGAATTTAGATTAACACCAGAAGAATTGGAATCTGCTATTACACCTAAAACAAAAGCATTAATATTCCCATATCCAAATAACCCTACTGGCGGTATTATGGAAAAAGCAGATTTGGAAAAAATTGCTCCTGTATTGATTAAACATGACATACTTGTTATTAGTGATGAGATTTATGCAGAACTTACTTATGGCGGTTTAGACCACGTTTCTATCGCTTCCATTCCTGGAATGTATGAAAGAACAATCGTATTGAATGGCTTTGCAAAATCTTTTGCTATGACAGGTTGGAGATTAGGATATGCAGCAGGTCCTAAAGATTTGATATTAGCTATGAATAAAGTACACGCTTATGTTATTATGTGTGCTCCTACAATGAGCCAATACGCAGGTATTGAAGCATTGAAAGACCCTGTACAATGTGATAAAGACGTGGCTGAAATGAGAGCATCTTATGATGAAAGAAGAAAATACTTAATCAGCGAATTTAATAGATTGGGTATGACTTGCTTTGAACCAAAAGGCGCATTCTATGTATTCCCATCTATACAGTTGACAGGATTGACATCTGCTGAATTCTGCGACAAAATGCTCTTTGAAGGTAGAGTAGCTGTTGTTCCTGGTACAGCATTTGGCGATTGTGGCGAAGGATTTATTAGAATTTCTTATGCTTACTCTATGGATGAATTGAAATTTGCTATCGGTAAAATTGAAGCATTCTTGAAACAAATTGGAAAATTATAATCATTTTTTCGTAATAAATTCATTCCTTATTTATACAGTAAAAGAACATACCATAATGGTGTGTTCTTTTATTTTGTGAAAAAATATTTGTTGTTAAAATTTCATTCAATAAATTTCGTCCAATAAATTCCGTTCAATATAGGGAAAACGAAGTTTTCCCAGTAAAGTTTTTTGTCAAACTTTTTTTCAAAAAAGTTTGTAGGTGTGGACAGCGTCCACAAAAAGAAATTCATAGATAGAATATATATCGAAAAGTATACTGTTGTTAATAATGCTCCATGACATCTTCAACATTACAATCTAAAATATCACAAAGTTTATCAATAGTTCCAACTTGAATATTTTTGTTATGTCGTAATCTATCCAACAAAGAACGAGATATATGATATTTTGTATAAAGGTCATATTGCGTAATTCCCTTTTTTTTCATAGTTATCCACAAACGGTCATATTTTATCATTATTTATCCCCTATCTTTTTGAAATAACACTTGCTTTTTATTTATTATCTATGTAAAATAGATTTAATAATAGTGTATTTATAAAGACACTATATTGATAGGGAAAAAAGTCATATTTTGAAAGGAGCATGATTATGAAAAGTATTTTAGAGTTATTTGCACAAGACGAAATAAAAGTTGATACAAGAGATTTTAATTACACAACAGAGTATTTAGACAAATTTAAAAAAATGGAAATATTAGAACAAAAGATAATAGATAAATTAGGTGAAGAAGGAAAAGAATTATTTGATGAATATGATGACATGATTGCTGAATTACAATCTGATATTAGAGTAGAAGAATTTGTATATGGCTATCAAATAGGTGCTTTAATGATGATAGATACCTATTCACTTTTAGATTCTTTTGAAACAGAAAAAAATGGTATGACAGAGAGAAGAAGTAATATCATAGCAAAACGGGATATTATGCAAGCAGTAAAAAAGGAAGTACAAAAACTAATGAAAGAATATACTGCAAAAGTAGAATGAAAATATTAAAAAAGTAAATAGAATGAAGAAAATCTACAAATAAATTATTATAATAATATTGGGGAAACTTTTTTCACTTGTGAAAAGTTTCCCCAAGTCTACGCTTCGCTCCGGTCGGTGCTGGACGAACGTCCACTGGACGTTCAGCACCCCTTCAAAAACACGCCTGTAAGCATAAAGACCGTGGGACGCTGTCCCACCCCCTGCAAGCCCTTTAAAAAGTGCTTGACCCTAAATTTTTTTGGAAACTTCGTTTCCTTATTTTAAATTTACTCTGCTGTATGGAATAAAAAACGATTATTTACAATTTCTATCATCAATTTTTTTTCATCTACCAAATAAGACAGATAAGAGCGTATTGTACTACCCACAAGCACATATTGACTTGCGTCCATTACTAATTGATAATGGTCAAACACTTTTGTCAACAATTCTTCTGCTGTGGAAGGTGTTTGACAGAATGAAAACAAAAGCTCCATAATTTCATAAACTTTTTTTCTATTTACATCTGCAAGTGTAGCAATGTTTTCCGTTGCTTCTGTATGAGATGGTATAAAAATTTTTCCCTTTAATGTACTTATAAAATCAAGTGTTTCTAAATATTTTCTAACATCATATATAAATGAGATATGATATTTATTTAATATTGTTTCACTGGAAACACAATCAGCTAAAAAATATACATCATCAGGTGTTTTAAATCCTATCATGTCCCAAAAATGCCCAGGTAAAGAGAGTATTTCAAAGCCTTCTGGCAATGTAGCATCAGCTATATTTTGTGTTTGACTAGGCTGTGCCATAAGAAATTTATGACGCAATGCACCAAAGGGATATCCTCCATACAAAAAAGAAGGCTCTAATATTGTATTTTCTGTTACAATATTTTCCATAGGTGTGGAGTATATAGGGCAGTCAAAACGTTTTTGCAAAAATTGATTGCCACCAATATGGTCTGCATTGGAATGTGTATTCAATATTGCTTTTAAATTCCAATTTTTTTGTTCTAGTATTTTTTTGATTTTTCTGCCGGCATCTTTATCATTTCCACTATCTATAACATAAACACCGTCTGTATCTTCATATATGCCTATTTTTGCAGGACATTCTATATAATAAGTATGCTCTGCCACTTGAACTAATTCATACATTTTATCATCTCCCTAAATAAAAACAGTATATAGAAACAATTTAAGGCTATCGATATCATCGACAGCCTCAAATAATTAATATATTTTATTTCATAGAATCAGTAGAGCTAAGTACATCTTTAATTTTCATTTCAACTAACTCTTGAATCAATTTTCTTGCATCACCACAGTAACCTCTTGGGTCAAATGCTTCTGGTTTTTCGCCAAAGCTCTTTCTAATAGCTGCTGTCATAGCAAGTCTTAAATCAGTGTCCATGTTAATTTTGCAAACTGCTTTAGATGCAGCTTTGCGAAGCATTTCGTTAGGAACGCCTTTTGCACCAGCAATTTTTCCACCATATTTGTTACAAGTTTCAACAGAAGATTCATCAACAGCAGATGCACCATGAAGTACAATAGGGAAATTGTGTAATCCAGCAGCCTCTAATTTTTCTGTAATAGTATCTAAACGGTCAAAATCAAGTTTTGCTTCTCCAGCAAATTTATAAGCACCATGACTTGTACCAATAGCAATAGCAAGAGAATCTACGCCAGTACGTTTTACAAAATCAACAGCTTGGTCTGGGTCTGTATATGTTGCATTAGCGGCATCTACTTTTACATCGTCTTCTACACCAGCCAATTTACCCAATTCAGCTTCTACAACAACGCCATGAGCATGTGCAAAGTCAACAACTTCTTTTGTTTTTGCAACATTTTCTTCATAGTCATAATGAGAGCCATCAAACATAACAGATGTAAAGCCAGCAGCAATACATTCTTTTACTGTTTCAATATCTGGACCATGGTCTAAATGCAATGCAATATCAAGACCAGTTTCAGCAACAGCAGCGTCAACCATTGCCTTTAAATAAAGAGGACCAGCATATTTTAAAGCACTTTTGGAAACCTGCAATATTACAGCAGAATTTTGTGCTTTTGCAGCATTTACAACACCTTGTATAATTTCCATGTTATTGATGTTAAATGCACCAATTGCGTAATGTCCTTCAAAAGCCTTTTCAAACATTTTTTTTGTTGTAACTAAAGCCATTTTAAAACACCTCTCTCTTTCTCTTTATAAAAGTTTTGAATCAAATACTTTCAGTTAAATTATAATACAGCATTGAGTTTGTGACAAGGGTTTTTGACATTTTTTAAAACAATTTCGTTAAAAATATGTTATACTTTAACAAAAGGAGGGCGTATATGAATAAATTTTTGATAGCAATAGCAATATTGGTAACAGATATTTTTACAAAGAAAATAGTTTGTAAAAATATGAAAATAGGAGAAAAAAAAGAAATTGTAAAAAAACGGTTTTATTTCTGGTACATAAAAAATAAGGGAGCAGCATATAATAGTTTTGAAGGGTATATGCCAATTATAAAATGTATTTCTGTAATAGGTATACTATATTGTGCTTTTCATATGAAAAAGGATGATAAAATGAACAGTATGGGCTGCACATTTTTGCTAGGAGGCGCATTAGGAAATTTTATAGAAAGAATACGATATGGTGAAGTGACAGACTTTTTATATTTTGAATATCAAAACAAAAATGATAATAGTAACATTAAAAAAGTATTTCAGAAATGCAGTCCTATATTTAATGTTGCTGATATTTTTATAGCTATAGGTGCAATACTTTTTGTGATTTCAAATATAATAAAACAAAATGAAAAATGATGTAAAATAGGTATTGTCATAATGACAAAAACATACTATAATATAAAATATAATACAAAATATTACATGATTGTTTTCTATTCCTGAAGTGTTCGATAATCCTGTCATATTTGAACCTACATGACTTCAACGGGATTCCTATACGCAAACGATATGTCAGGCCTCAATATAATTCCCATTGGGCGGGGGAAGGCAGAGTCTTTGCTGCGGTTGCCCACCTGGCTTAGGCTAGGTGTCAAGAGGCAGGAACCGGCATTTTGGGATGAAAAATTTTAATGCT
The DNA here is from genome assembly GCA_041223565.1 of Lachnospiraceae bacterium 46-61. GTDB lineage: Bacteria > Bacillota > Clostridia > Lachnospirales > Anaerotignaceae > Coprocola. The sequence continues at coordinate 247,679 of JBCLQL010000003.1, read as the reverse complement.
CTATTATTTGAAAAAATAATAGGGCATTTTTTTTGTGTGCTATTTAGGAATAAATTACATTTTTTGGAATAGAATGATAAAAATAATATGTTTTGATTTGTGCTGTTTGGCATTTTAAAAAATGGTACAAGTTTAAAATATATAAAAATAGAAGATTTTTATTAAAAAGTAAATATGTTAATAAAATAAGCTCCTATAAATAGCAATTTAAAAAAATGAAACAAAATTATATTTGTAATGAAAGCGAAATTTTACAAAAAAGTTTTGTACCATTTTTTTAAAAGTAGATAAAAGTTTGAGAGCAACACTTTCAATGTTCTAACAGAATAATAATCTTTTATATATAGATATTGTTCGTAACTGCAAATTTTTTCACTAAAAGGTTTGACTAAAAATTTTTGATATTGCAAACACAGCAATCATAATGTTTACAGAACAAAACCTGCAAAAGAGGAAGGAGACTAAAAAATGAAAAAAACAACTCTTTTATTTTGTATTGCTATGCTTTTATTAGGAGGATGCAAAAAAGAGAATACACAAACAAGAGAGCAACCTATGCAGACACCCAAAACAGGTACATTACTACAAACAGAATACTCTGGAGTAGGACGTTTTGGTGATGATATCCCTATTACAAGGGGAGAAATGGCAAAAATGATTGCATTATCATTTTATACACCAAAAGAAATAGCAGACATGAAAAACAACATCCAATTTCATGATGTTAGTGTAGAAGATTGGTATTATCCTTATATCAATGCAGCAGTAATAGATGGATATCTTTCAGGAGATGGAGAAGATTTTTTTCCAGAAGAAAATGTAACGTTAGAACAAACACAACATTTGATTAATCGTTTAAATCCGGATAATGAAACAAAAATTACAATAAATGATGAAAATAAAAATAAATCTGTAGCATATAGTTTATGGTTGGAGCTTTTTCAAGAAGCATTACAAGGAAGACGTGCAGAAAATAGTCTATATTCTTATGGTATATTACCTAGAGAACAAGTATTACTAGATACGGCAGATAATGGTACAATACTTTTAATGGAAGATGGTATTTTTACATCAACAGGACGTAGTTTAAAAGCATTAGAAAATAAAAAAATAAAAGTACTTCAAAAAGATAGAGAAATTGTTGCTATAGAAGAAGTATTAGAAGAAGCTCCTACAATACAAAATGCTTTTTTTGCTGTAGTAGATGATGGTATAGAAATCAATACAGGAGATGGTATTGTATTTTATGAATATGAAAATACAGAATCTTTGCCAAAAAGCGGCATCGCAGATATACAAATACAAGAAGATACTATACTGTCTATTACATCTATAGAAAATGGTGGTAGTGATATAATTAAAAAAGCAACAAATAATAATATAGAACTGCAAAATAAAGGTGTTTTGGAATGGGCAGATAATGCCAAAATATATGAGGATATAGATGGTGTCGTAACAAGACGCCCTGTAACACGTTTAATCAGTGGCACAGATATTGCGGATTTTTATTACAAAGATGGAAAAGTAGCAGCGGCTGTCATACGTAGAGAGGCAATACCAAACAATATTAGAGTACTTTTGAGCAATACAGCATACAATAGTTACACACATCCTAATGTGACAATTACAGCAGATAAGCCTTTTACAGTAAAAGGGGGAGATATTATAAAAACATTTCAATCTGGAGAAGAATTTACATTAACACCTGAAAATGATTTGGGTCTTTTTGAAAAAGGTAGAGTGTATATTACTACAGAGGATAATGGACAATTTACAGTGAAAAATATTACAAGAAATGATGTTTTTCCTCAATATAGAGGTAGTTTGGAATTGGAAAAAACACCAAATGGCTTTATTATGATTAATGAAGTACCTTTTGAAACTTATTTGAAGGGGGTTGTACCTTTTGAAATGCCTGTTAGTTTTGGCTTAGAGCCTTTAAAAGTGCAGGCTGTTTCAGCAAGAAGTTATGCATATAATCAATTTTTTGCTAACAGATATAGTGATTATGGCGCTCATGTGGATGATTCTACAAATAGTCAAGTATATAATGGCAGTCGCACACAAAATATTTCGGATAGGGCAGTAGAAGAAACAGAGGGTATGGGTGTAACATATGGAGATAAAGTAGTAAATGCTAATTTTTATTCTACATCAGCTGGTGTAACAGCAAATTCTGGAGAAGTTTGGGCAGCAGACAATGGAAAAACATTTCCTTCTGAAAATAAAGGATATTTAATTAGCAAACAGCAAGGATTGACAGAAGAAATTGGAGATTTAACAATACCAGAAAATGCAGAGGCATTTTTAAAAAATTGGGAAGTAGAAAGTTATGACAGTGCTTCTCCTTGGTTTCGATGGAAAACTACATTACCAAAAGAAGTGTTGAATCAATTAAATAAAAGAATATTGCAAATTTATGATTCTAATCATAATTTGGTGGAAGTACTTCAGCAAGATGGCACATGGAAAGTATCTCGTCCTTCTGATTTGGGAAAAATACAAGGTATTAGTATTTCGGAAAGAGGAGAAGGCGGAAACGCTATGTTTTTAACAGTAACAGGAGAAAAAGGCAGTGCTCGCATTAAAACAGAATATGCTATCAGAAATGTGTTAAAACCAGTAGGAGAGGGAGAAACAGATGTTATATTGCAATTAAAAGATGGAAGTGAAAAAATCAATTATGCCATATTGCCAAGTGCTTTTATTGTTATAGAAGAACAAAAAACACCTGAAAATGATTTAGAAAGTATAACAATATATGGCGGAGGAAATGGACATGGTGCTGGAATGAGTCAATATGGTTCTATGGGTATGGCAGAAAAGGGATTTGATTATCAGCAAATATTGGAACATTATTTTGAAGGAGCAAAAGTACAGAGAATTATAGGAGATTGATATACTAAAAAATTTTAAATAAAAATTGCACTATATATAAAAATTGAATATAATTGTAAAGGGGAATTTTCTTTTTATAAAAAGAAAATTCCCCTATTATAAAATTTCATTTTTAATAATAAAATAAAAAAATATTATATTTGTTTAAAAAATGTAATCAAAAACACAATACCAATAATAATAAAAAATATACCAATCTCTTCTTTTTTATTCCTGTTGTGTTTCTGCTGCACTACTGTTATCCTCCTTCAAGTCTCCCATGATTTCAAGTAAATTTTCTTTGGGTCTTGCGCCTAAATAATATTCTCCTATAATATTTCCTTGTTTGTCAACAAAAAATGTTGTGGGAAAAGCACTAATATCTTTTAGACAATTATTCATTAAAACATCATCAGGTAATATAATATCATATGTTATATTATATTCTTTTTGTATTTGTTTTGCTAATTCTTCTGCTTGTTCTTTTTGATTTTGCCAAGCATCATAAACAATACCAATGATATGAAAAGATTGCTGTTCTGATTTTTGATAAGTATACAATTCTTGTAGTTCTTTTATTTCCAATAAACAGGGTTCTGCTTGTGTTGTAAACACATTTACTAATGTGATGTCATGTTCAGAAAAAATATCTTTTGTAACAGTGTTGCCATAAATGTCATTTGTTTGGAAATCTCCTATACTAGGCTTGTTTTCTACTGATTGGGCAAATATACTAACACCTTCTACAAAAGGTTTGCTTTGGTATATTGTTACAAGTGTTCTACTAAAACGTTCTGCTGCCTGCTGTACTTCTGTAATATCATTGCTGCTAATATAATATTGCCATGTACCATCTGGTGTCTCACCTATATTTTTATTTTTGGTACAGTTTGTTAATACAGTAATATCCACTTGCTCTATAACATCTCTTTTGTATGCACCAATATAACCCAGTATTTGTGCTTGATTTTTCCACTCCTGTAATTTTTGTTCATCATTATCCCATGTTTGTTGTCTGTCTTCTGGTGAAACATATAATATTGCCTGACGTGCATATTCCAATTCTTTTGTGTGTTGTGAATAGCCTGCATCAAGATACATAAATAATTTTCCTTGTTCTAGCGCTTTGTTGACTTCTTCTCCCAACTGAAAGCGCATTCCTAAATAATCATATACATATTCTGTTTGTAATGGCATTGAAAAAGCAGATAATTTATATGTTTCTTTTTTTTCCTGTGATTGGCTTTGTTGCTGTTCTGTTGTGTTATTAGAACAACATGCAAAACTAATAATAATTAAACAAAATAGTATTGTTTTTATTAAAAATTGTTTCATGACTTGTTCTCCCTTATTTTTTATATTACTTTTTACCTTCTCTAATGATTTTTTCTACCATTTCTGGTAATTTAGATTCACATTGCTTTGATAAATTTGCTGTTTCGATAGGTTCATGTATATATACATTTACTTTTGCTGGACAAATACGATAATGACTGCCTTCTAATATTTTATAAGAACCATCTATTGTAACAGGGATAATAGGCACTTTTGATTTTGTAGCGAGTTTAAAACTTCCTGCTTTAAATTCTCCCATTTTATCACATTTACTTCTTGTTCCTTCTGGGAAAACAACCATAGAATGACCACTTTTTAATAATTTGATACCTTCTAATATTGTTTTTGCAGATTGTTTCATATCATTTCTGTCTAAAAAAATACAATGTATTCTTTTCATCCAATCGCTTAAAAAGGGAATTTTTTCCAGTTCTACTTTTGCTACAAAACCTTCTCTTTTTTCAGGTATCATAGCTAAAAATATAGCAATATCAAAATCGCTCTGATGATTGCTTACAAAAAGTACTGTTTTATTTTGAGGTATGTTTTGTTTTCCATGTACTGTAATTTCTGCACCGCTGTCTTTTACTCTTGCCATAGCCCAACGAGAAACAACATTATAAACATATTCATCATAAGCATTTTCACCTTTTTGTTTTAATATTCTATCTGCTTTTTTAGCATCAACTGTTTTTAATATTAAACAAAAAACAAATTTAAAATACCATTTTATTGTACGAAACATAATATACAATCCTTTCTTGTTTATTTTATATAGTAATTTTTTCATGTTACTATTATATACATAAATATTGTGAAAAAAAAGGATTTTTTATTAAATGATTATACTTCTGAAAAAAGGAACATATATAAGTAAAAATAAAAAAAGACATACCTTATTGGCATGTCTTTTAGTTTGTTTATAAAATCCTTTTTGTAGATGCTGTTTATACATGCAAATTTTATTAAAAGAAAGTTTGACCAAGAATTTTAAAGAGAAAACTTCGTTTTCACTATTTTTTATTTAATTATAGGTATGATTTTTTTATAAAAATTATTTCATTTTTATTAAGCTCTTTTCTATGTTATTGCATTTCTTTGTATTCCGTATTATAATGAAAAAATACATTAATTTATATGACATAGCATTTGATTGATTTCAAAACAGTTTGTATGACAAATTATATTGTTATCAAGGAGGTTTTTATGGACGAAACAGTTATTGTAATTATGCTAAAAGATAAACAAACAGGATTTTTAGAAAAAGAATTAAGCTGCTATCATTTAGGAGAACAGCAAAATATACTACTTAATATTTATGCAGAACAAAATGAACAAAATGAAATTACTGTTTTTGCAAAATTAACTTGTGAAAGAGAAGTATTAGATTGGGAATATAATGCAATATTAGATTATTATGATATGGAAACAGTAAAACCATTTGTAAATACTATAGAAGAATTAGAAGGAGAATACAATCCTGTATGGTTGGTATCATTTCCTTTTTTAGATAATCAAGAGGAAATGGAGCAAAAACTATGTGATATATTACAGTCGCATCAAAAAGAATTGTATTCTGTATACGAAGCAATAGTAGACAAGAAGGATGATTATATTGAATAAAATTTTAAAAATTTTTTCTACTTTTATCATGCTGGTGGCTGGTATAACTGCATGTCAAAATGCAACAGAACCCCCTTTTATACAAAAGCCAAAACAATCAGAACCACAAATTATTATAGAGGAGGAAAACACTCCTCAAATAAATGATTCACAACAAACACAGCAAAATAATGAACATCATGAGCAGACAGAACAGCGAACAGAAACACAACCGCCACAAACATCTAAAACATCAGAATCCAATACAAATCAAACAGAAAAAACAAAACCAGCACCTTTTTTGTATTGGGGAGAATCGAATGCTCAATATTGGGAAAAATTACAAAAAGTAGCAGAAACAGCACAACTATTTTATAATAATAATGGTAGTCGTTTTACATTGCTCAGCAAGGGCGGAAAACTTTATAATAGTAGTACAGCATATTATGTTACAGTAAATTATTTTGTAAATAATGGTTTACTGGAAAAAGACTTTATTGATTTTGATTGTGATATTCTTTTACTAAAAGGTAGTGATATTGCAGAATATACAGATATAGATATTTCTCATATGGATATGGGAATATTTACAGCAATGAAACAACCTTCTGGAAATAAAATGATGATTTGTTCTCCTACAGAAAAGGTAGCAAGTATATCAGAAGAAAATTATAAAAAATTATTAAAGAAATATCAAAATTATAATGGTGCAATTCATATACTTTCCCCTCAAATGGACGAATATGAAAGAATATTAAATTTTATACGTGTTTATGAAGGGAATTATGATAAGTATTATGTAAGAGATATTCGTCTGGATTCTAAATATGCTGTTGTTACATTTTCATCACAAAACAGTGCGAATAATATTAAGCAATATGTTTTGGTGAACAAAGATAATTTTTGGGAAGTAGCAATAAATGACTTGCATAAACAATCCAATTTACATTATGCTGTAAATAGTGTGTTACCAGATTTTAATTTGAGTTTACTTCCACCCTATAACATATTCTTTTATAAAAACGATATGAAAGTGGATTTTTCAGATATATTAAGAAATATGATATATCATGAATTGATAGAACAACAAAGCCAAGTAAAATACATATGCAGCACTACAAATTATTGTTATATTGTTCTTTATGGTGGTGACCGATATTTAGGCAAAAAATTAAATGATGATTGGGATATTAAAAAAGTAAAATCTGCAATTGATGCAGTGGATTCTATGAAATTGGATAATCAAAATGCACCAACATTTATTGTATTGGACGAATAAGGGGAAATGATGTTATGACAAAAACGAATGCAATGCGTTTATTGGAACAAAGCCATATTGATTATGATACAATGGAGTATGAATATGATGAAAATAATCTTTCGGGTATTCATGCCGCTGAAGCAATAGGTTTGCCAGCAGAGCAGGTTTTTAAAACACTTGTTGCAAAAGGCGATAAAACAGGTATACTTATTTTTTGTATACCTGTTAATATGGAATTAGATTTAAAAAAAGCGGCTTCTGTTTCGGGTAATAAAAAAGTAGAAATGACACATATGAAAGATTTATTAAATTTAACAGGATATATTAGAGGAGGCTGTTCTCCTATTGGCATGAAAAAAAAGTATACTACTTATATTGATGAAACAGCAATGATATTTGAACAAATTGCTGTCAGTGCTGGTATAAGGGGACAACAAATATTGATTGCTCCAGAAAAGCTAATTGCTTTTGTGGAGGCAAAAGAGGCAGATATTACAAAGGAAATGGAAAATATATAAAAAGGAGCGTTGATTATGCGTCATAATATTTACGAAAAGGGATATGGCTATATTCCACGTTTGATTATGGAGGATAGAAGACTTTCTGCTATTTCGAAATCAATTTATGCTTATTTTTGTAGTTTTTCAGAAGGGAAGGCTTCTCTTTTTCCTCCTCTTAATAAAATACTAGAAGATTTGAATATGACAGAAGATGTTTATCAAACTCATTTTCAGTTACTTGTAAGATGCGGCTATATATCATTACAACAAGAAAAGCGTTCAGATGGTGGCGTCAGAAATATATTTACATTACAAAAACAAATTGAATTTTGATATTATAATAAAGCATTTTTTAAAAAATGAAGTAATAAAACTATAGAAAACAAAAATATTAGCCTTAAGATATTGAATTCTTAAGGCTAATATTTTATTAGTTTTTAAAGCTATGAATAGGAGCAGGTATTCTGCCTCCTCTTTTTATGAATTTTTCACAGCTATAAGTATTAACAGGCATAATTGGTGCGTAACCTAAAAGTCCACCAAATTCTACAGTATCTCCTACATTTTTTCCTATTACAGGAATCAAACGAACTGCTGTTGTTTTATTATTAATCATACCAATAGCCGCTTCATCTGCAATAATACCAGAAAGTGTTGTAGCAGAAGTATTTCCAGGTATAGCAATCATATCTAATCCAACAGAACAAACACAAGTCATAGCTTCCAGTTTTTCTAATGTCAATGCACCTTTTTCAGCAGCAACAATCATACCATGGTCTTCACTTACAGGTATAAAAGCGCCACTCAATCCGCCTACATAAGAAGATGCCATAACGCCGCCTTTTTTCACATTATCATTTAATATAGCAAGTGCGGCTGTTGTACCTGGTGCGCCTGCTTCTTCTAATCCCATTTCTTGAAAAATTTCAGCAATACTATCTCCAATCAATGGTGTTGGTGCAAGTGATAAATCGATAATACCAAAAGGAACATTTAATCTTTTTGATGCTTCTTGTGCAATTAATTGTCCTACTCTTGTAATTTTAAATGCAGTTTTTTTCACAGCTTCGCAAAGTGTTTCAAAATCTGCACCTCTTACTTCCTGCAATGCTTTTTTTACAACACCAGGACCACTAACACCTACATTGATAACGCAATCTTTTTCTCCTACACCATGAAAAGCACCAGCCATAAAAGGATTATCTTCTACTGCGTTACAAAATACAACCAATTTAGCACAACCTAAACAATCCTGTTCTTTTGTTAATTCTGCTGTTTGTAATATAATTTCACCCATTTTTTTCACAGCATCCATATTTAAACCATTTCGAGAAGTACCAATATTTACAGAAGAACAAACAACATCTGTTTCTTTTAATGCTTGGGGAATAGAATTGATTAAAATTTCATCTGATTTTGTACAGCCTTTTTGTACTAGTGCAGAAAATCCGCCTATAAAATTTACTCCAACTGCTTTGGCGGCTTTATCTAAAGTATGCGCTACACTTACATAGGAATCTGTTTGACAGCCTGCTGCTGCAATAGCGATAGGGGTTACAGAAATTCTTTTATGTACTACAGGTACACCAAATTGTTTTGCTAAATCATCTCCCACTTTTACTAAGTCTTTTGCACAAGTGGTGATTTTATGATATACTTTTTCATTAAATTTATCAATATCAGAATCTGCACAGTCCATAAGATTGATACCCATAGTGATTGTGCGGACATCTAAATTGTAATCTTCTATCATTTTATTTGTTTCTAATACTTCACTTCTTGTAATCACAAAAAGACCCTCCTTAAACACGATGCATAGAGTTAAATATATCTTCATGCTGCATTTTGATTGCAACGCCCATATTTTCTCCTAATTCTACTATTTCATCTACTAAAATAGTAAATTCCTTTTTTACAATAGATAAATCTACAATCATCATCATATTCAAATATCCTCCTACAATTGTTTGAGAAATATCTAAAATGTTAATATCATTTCTTGATAAATATGTGCAAACTGTTCCGATAATACCTACATGGTCTTTACCTAATACTGTTATAATTCCTTTCATATGATATCCTCCTTCATTTTATAACATATCTTTTACAAAAATATTGTATACACAAAATATTATTTTTGCAATAGAAAAGGAGAAAAAACATAAAAAAAGTCATTTCTCCTTTTATTAATGAATGGTATTAATAAGTAAAACGATTAATATCTTCTATAGTGATACCAGGTTGTATGGCAATATTGATAGCATTTGCTATGATATTAGCAAGACGTTCTACAACCGCATCTACTTCTTTTGGTGTTACAAACATATTACCAACATAAGGGTTTAATATATCTACAATTAATCTATATTTTTCATCTGTATCCATACTATGAAGCATTTCATAAAAAGCACTGCCTTGTTCTGTTTGCGCAATCATTTCTTCTAACATTCTATCCATAGTATCGTTTATGAGTGTTGCAGCATCTACAACAGTAGGCACTCCTAATGCAATAACAGGTACACCAAGAGTTTGCTCATTTAATGTCATTCTTTTATTTCCTACACCAGCACCAGGAGCAACACCTGTATCAGACATTTGTATTGTACTGTTTATCCTGCTGAATTTTCTAGCTGCAAGAGCATCTATAGCAATGACCAAATCTGGATTTAATTTCTCTACAACACCTTGTATAATTTCTACTGTTTCAATACCTGTAATACCCATTACACCAGGACTGATTGCAGCAACACTTCTAACAGACTTTTGTATTTCTTCTGGCAATACACCATCTAAATGTCTTGTAACAAGTATTTTATCAATTACTTTAGGACCTAGAGCGTCTGGAGTAATGTTCCAATTTCCCAGACCCACTACTAATATTGTAGATTTTTGATTTAATTTTGATAATCCAGCAATATGTTCTGCAGCTGTTTTCATAATTTGCTCATGACTTGTAATGTCATTTTGTTTTAGTAATTCTGATTCTATGGTAATATAATTGCCTATTGGTTTTCCCATTGTTTGGCTACCTGTTTCATTTAATATTTTGACGTGTGTAATTTGATAGATATCTGTATTTTTAATTTCAACTTTTACGCCATCTAATTCTTCAGCATTTTGTTTTTGTTGCTGTGCAAATTCTCTTGCTTCAATAGCAAGGTCTGTTCTGGGGCTGAAATTCCATGCAATTTCATTTTGTTTTTGCTTTTTCATAATATCCCTCCTGTAATTTTATTCTGTTCATTTACTATAACAAACAGTAAAAGAGTAGCTTTTTCATAAAAATTTTTATAAAATACAATATTTTTATGAAATAAATTAAAACTTTAATTTTTTTGCCATTATTTTTACCTTCAATTTTAAATATATACATTGACTTATGGATTGCTTTCGGTTAAAATATATTATGTTGAATTAATTGCAGACGTGTCGGAGCATAAAAAAATGCTTTTGCGATTAATAGAAGTATAATAAGTGATATTCCCCAAATATCCAAATTCGTAAAAAATATATAATAAATAGGAGGAACAGAAATTGGCAAATATTAAATCTGCAAAAAAGAGAATTAAAGTCATTACAAAAAAGACATTAAGAAATAAAATGATTAAATCTCAAACAAAAACAGCAATTAAAAAAGTATTAGTAGCAGTAAATGCAGGAGATAAAGAAGCAGCAACAGCAACATTAAAAGGTGCTGTATCTGCTATCGACAGAGCATATACAAAAGGTGTTTATCACAAAAACACAGCTGCTAGAAAAAAATCCAGTTTAACAAGAATGGTAAACGGATTATAATTTAGACACGAAAAAAGGGATACTATAGAAGTATCCCTTTTATGATGCCAAAATGTAGTATATTACAGTATAATGCAAATTAATCCACCATTGCCCTCATTTACAATTTTCTGCAGTGTTTCCTGCAATTTCATTTGTGCTTCTTCAGGCATTCTATAAATTTTATTTTGCATACCATCACTCACCATAGACTGTAGTGTTCTTCCAAATATATTCAAATCCCATATTTTTTGTGGATTTGCATCGTAATCTTGTATTAAACTGTCAATAAATTCTTTAGATTGTTCTTCATTTCCTATAATAGGAGAAACTTCTGTTTCAATATCCGCTTTAATCATATGTATAGATTCGCCTTTTGCTTTTAATTTTATGCCAAAACGAGAGCCTTGTTTAAATACTTCAGGTTGTTCTAATTTAATTTCCTCAAATACAGGAGATACTACACCATATCCTTTTCTTTTTACATCATGAAGTGCGCATTCTATTTTGTCATATTTCTTTTTGATATCAGAAAGCATTTTAATTGTAGAAATTAATTGAGAGTCATTTTCAATAGGCATATCAATTGTTTCACTTAATATTTTATAAAACAAACTATCATCAACAGATAAAGCAATGTCAATAGCGCCTTCTCCTAGCATAATACCATCAGTGTAGGCTTTTTTTATGTATTCATTTTGTTCCAAAGCATTTAAGTTTTCTTTTACATCTGTCAATTTTTCAACAACATTCATTAAATCTTTTAAACTTGTTATAATGCTTTGTTTTAACCAATGGTTTTCTTCTAATGTTTCAATCCATGTCGGAAAATGGAGACGTATTTCTTTCATAGGAAATTCGTAAAGCACTTTTTCTAATATATTTTTAATATCTTCTGTTTTTAATTGCGCACAGTTGACAGGTAATATAGGAACACCATATTTTTCAGAAAGTTCTTGCTGCAATGCAATAGTGTCATCGTTGTAAGGACGAGAAGTATTTAAAAGAACAACAAAGGGTTTCCCAATTTGTTTTAATTCATTAATTACTCTTTGTTCTGCATCTTGATAGCTTTCTCTACTTAAATCTGTTACGCTTCCATCTGTGGTAATGACAATGCCTATTGTGGAATGGTCTGTAATCACTTTTTTTGTTCCTAATTCTGCCGCTTCTAAAAATGGCATAGGTTCCTGCGCCCATGGAGTATGTACCATACGAGGTGTATTTTCTTCTTCCATATGTCCCTCTGCTTCTGGCACAATATACCCTACACAGTCAATCATACGAACTTTTAAATTAACATCATCACCTATTGTAATTGCAACAGCTTCATTTGGTACAAATTTTGGTTCTGTTGTCATAATATTTTTGCCTGATGCAGATTGAGGTAATTCATCTTGTGCTCTTTCTCTGGCGTAATTGTTTTCTATATTGGGTAATACAAGCAAATCCATAAAACGTTTTATAAAAGTCGATTTTCCTGTACGAACAGGTCCTACAATACCCAAATATACACAGCCATTTGTACGTTCTGCAATATCTTTATAAATGTCAAATTGTTCCATAATAAAATCCTCCTTTGTTTTTAAAAAATGTATCCATACAATGTAATATATGAATCAATATTGTATGATATGCAATAGAGTTTATACAAACAGATGTTTGTTTTTTTGCATATTGCTCTAAGCTTTGTCATATTTCTGCAATTTTGGGTTTACCTATGTAAAAAAATATATTATAATATTACAATGCCTAAATGCGTAACGTAAAGGAGGGTGTTTATGGCAGGAAATAATAGAAAAAAAGGCAGTAATCAAAAAAAGACCAGTTCAAAAAGTAATACAAAAACAAAATCATCTGCACAAAAAAAGATAAAAAAGACAACACCAAAAACAAAAAAAACACCAGTACATAAAAAAAGACAACGCATTGCAAAAAAAATGCCAGCACCAAAAGGCAGTTATAAGGTGTTTACAGTGTTGATATTTTTGTTTTTTACAATATATCTTTGTGGTTATATATGGGTTTTTTTAAATAGACCATCTATTCCTGTAGAGCAGGTAACATATGGTAGCATTGAAAATGCTTCTTCTTTAAAAGGGTTGATAGTAAGAGAAGAATATGTTGTAACAAGTGACAGAGCGGGTATGCCAGTATATAATTTTTCAGAAAATGAAAAAATACCAAAAGGAGAAACAATATGTATTATAAGAGATGAAGAAACTTCTGCTGTAATAGAACAAAAAATTGATAATATAGATAAGGATATATTAAAAGGATTGCAAAAAAGAAGTGACCTTTCTGTATTTCAAGAAGATGTTTCTCGTGTGGAAAATAATATTTCGCAATTAATTAGTACTTATAATGGAAAGTTTATGAGTGAAAATATTATGGATATTGCTTCTTTAAAAAATCAAATTGCATCAGAAATGAATCAAAGAACAGAAATATGGCTGACTGAAAATATTGAAGGTATGTCAAATCTTTCAGAAGAAAAAAATCAATATCAGCAACAACTTGCAGACAGTATTTCTACTATTAAGGCAGAAAAAAGCGGTTTGATATCTTTTCAAATTGATGGACAAGAAGATGTTTTGACACCTGAAAATTTGAATATGATAGAGCAAAAGCAAGTTTCTACACAAATTACACCAAAGTATCTTTCTAAAACAGGTGCAGTGGAACAAAATGAAGTGATGTTTAAAATTGTAACAAATAATAAATGGTATATTGTTTCCTATTTACCACCAGAAGTAGTAAGTGGATGGGAAGAAGGACAAACAAAATATTTATATACAACAATTAATGAAGAAGAAAAACGATTTTCTATGAATGTAGAATCGCTTTCTATAAATGAAAAAGAAGCAAGGGTAGTATTTAGTGCTACACAAGATATATTGAATGTAATTGGATTGAGAAATATTTCATTTCGTATACAAAGTACTTCTTTAGAAGGTATTAAAATACCAAACAATGCGATTATAGAAAAAACAGTATTAAAAATACCAGTAAATTGTATCATACAAAATGCAGGAGAACAGGGTGTTTATAAAATAGTAAATGGAAAAACAGAATTTATTCCTTTGCAATTAATAAGATACAGTAAAACAGAGGGATTTGGATATGTAGTGCAAGATTTCAGTAATTTAAAAGTAGGAGATATGATATCACAAGGAACAGAACAGCAAGATGGTAGTTATGCTATTGGTGAAAATGCAAGCAGTTATACCATTAACGATGTAGAAACAATGAAAGGTGTATTTGTAGGAAACAGTTCTATTGCAAAATTTACAGCAATTACTGTGATAGGACAAAATGAAGAATATACTATTGTTAATCCAGGCAGCAGTTCTTATGAATTACAGGCATATGATATTATTGTTTCAGATGCGAAGAATATAGGTGAAAATCAAACATTATATTAAATGTTTATAGAAAGGAATGTAAATTGATATGCTAGAAATACAGCAAAATATTATAGATATAGAACAAAGAATTACAGCAGCAGCACAAAGAAGTGGAAGGAAAAGAGAAGATATATTATTGCTTGCTGTAAGCAAAACGATTGATGTATCACGTATAAAACAAGCAGTAAATTGTGGATTGAAAGAGCTTGGAGAAAATAAAGTACAAGAAATATTAGAAAAATATGATGCTATGGGAGAAGATGTTTGCTGGCATTTAATTGGACATTTACAAACAAATAAGGTAAAATATATCATCAACAAAGTGAATATGATACATTCTGTGGATAGCGTAAAATTGGCTGAAGAAATTAGTAAACGTGCAAAGCAGTCAAATGTAATTATGGATATTTTGGTAGAAGTGAATATAGCAGATGAACAAAGTAAATTTGGTATTTCACCAAAAGAAACACTTTCATTTATAAAAAACATTGCTTTTTTAGACAATATTCGCATAAAAGGTCTTATGACAGTGGCACCTTTTGTCGATAATCCAGAAGAAAACAGAGATTGTTTCAGAAGAATGAGGCAATTATTAGTTGACATTAATGCAGAAAAAATTGATAATGTAAATATGAGTGTTTTATCAATGGGTATGTCTAACGACTTTGAAGTAGCAATTGAAGAAGGTGCAACCATTGTAAGAGTGGGAACCAATATTTTCGGCAAAAGAGTTTATCCTCAGTAATAATTAATGATTGATAGAAAGGAGAGAGGATAGGCACAGGGTCAAATAACATATAGGAGGAATTTGTAACATGCCAAAAGTGTTTGATAGATTAAGGGATTTGATGTTTGGCGAGTATGATGAATATGATGACGATGAATACGATGATGAAGAATATGAAGAAGAACCCGCCAGAGAAACACGTCGTACACCCTTAAGAGATGTAAACAAAGATAGAGAACCGGAATACAGCTCTCCAAGTAGGAGAAATTCTTCAAATAGCAGAGCAAACCCTAATGTGTATAGCATTAATACCAATGTACAAATGCAAGTAGTTGTGATACAACCTACTTGCTATGAAGATGCACAACAAATTTGTGACCAAGTGAAATCAAAAAAACCTGTTGTTGTAAATTTGGAGCAGGTAGAATATCCAATAGCACAAAGAATTATGGATTTTTTGAGTGGTACTTGCTATTCATTAGAGGGAAGCATACAAAGAGTAGCAAATAATATATTTGTAATTGCACCTGAAAATGTAGAAATTTCTGGTGAATTTAAAGAAGAAATTAAAAGCAGGAGCAGTGTAGTGTTCCCATGGGCAGGCAGTAAATAATAAATAATAGAAGAAAGGCAGAGTATATGCAAATATTATTCATACAAACAGTAAATACATTTTTTAAACTGTTAGAGTTTTTAATATTGGCTCGTGTCATATTATCATGGATTCCTTTAGGAAGAAACAATCCATTGGTACAGGTTTTATATGCATTAACAGAGCCAATACTTTCACCAATAAGGTCATTGCTAGATAGGTCACCTTTAGGGGGTATGATGCTTGATTTTTCTGCTTGGTTTGCAATGATACTGTTGTATTTTATACGAATGATTGTAATAAATATTTTGTTAGGATTGTTTTAACATTTTTTATATATTGCTAGTGAATGTAAAAAATGTTAAAACAAAACCATATTTTTAAAGGGAGGATATTTCTTTGCAGAAACAGTTACAACAGCAGCAAAAATTTTTGTTTGCAAAAGTATTAGATGCCGCACAAAGCAGTATATTGCATCATAAAAAAACAACAACGGATTTTATGGACAGACATAAAAGTGAAATTTTTTTTGAAAATGTGAAGTCAATTCAAAATGTAAAAGCAATGGTTTTTGGAGGATATGAACAAAGTGAAAGGCGTATGATAGCATTTGCTCCAGACTATATGGAATTAACAGAACAGGATTTTCCTATACAAGCATTGCATATTACAAAAAATAAAAAGTTTGGACAAGCTGATTTAAACCATAGAGATTATTTAGGTTCTATACTTGCTTTGGGTATAGATAGAGCAAAATTAGGGGATATTATTGTTTTAGAACAGCAAACAATATGTTATGTTCATAAAGATTTAGCAGAATATATAAAAAATACATTAGAGTATGTTTCTCATACAAAAGTAGATGTATCTATAAATGATATTTCTGCTGTAACATTACCTGAAAAAGAGTGGAAATATCAAACTATAACAGTGGCATCTTTGAGATTGGACGCTGTTGCAGGTGGTGCATTTCATATGGCAAGAGGTAAAGTACAGCAGTATATAAAAAAGGAATTGGTTCAGTTAAATTGGAATACAACAACAAATACTTCTTGTTTGTTAAAACAGGGAGATATGATTTCAATAAGAGGTTTTGGACGCATTAAAATTTTTGAAATAGGCAATATAACGAAAAAAGATAGGATTTGTGTGACAATAGGGCGGGAATAATACTGCTTTTGTTGCAGCGAGGGGGATTATATTTTATGATTAGACCATCTGACATTGAAGATAAGGAGTTTAAAAAGGTTGCAGTTGGATACTCTCCAGAAGAGGTTGACCGTTTTTTAGATGAAATATGTGTGGATTATGAGCAGTTATTTAGAGAAAATAGAGAAATGAAAATGAAACTAAATAATATGGCAAATAATAATACTGCTGTTTCTCAAATGACAGCACCTCTGCCAAAAGCACAACAGCAGACAGCTCCAGTACCAACCGCACCGCTTTCACCACAACAAACAAGCCAGACTATTGAAAAAGCCTTAGCAAAAACATTAACATTAGCAGAAAGAGTAGCAGAAGAAACAAAAGAAAATGCTAGAGCAGCAGCAGCACAAATTACAGAAAGCGCTGTAGCAAAAGCAGAGGAAATTATTGGCAGTGCCAGAACACGAGCTTTTGAATTGGAACAGGATATACATAGATTAGAAAGCCGCTATGAATTAATGAAAACTCGTGTAAAACTGTTATTGTATGCAGAAATTGAATTGTTGGATAAAAATGAAATTATTTCTCAAAAAGAAGCAGATTATGCACAGGAAGGAGAAACATTTCAAAATCCACAACAATCTTAATAAAAAAGCTGCGGTGATGCTGTTTTATCAGTATTTACAGCAGCTTTTTGTAAATATACTATTTTATGAAAAAGTTTTATTTTTGATTATTATTATATTATGAGGTGAATTATGGAAAGCATATTTGTAACAACACCAGATAAAACATATCCCATATTATTTGAACAATCATTTGAGTCATTAGCAGATAGTATAAAAAAACAACATATTGCTGGTAGAAGAATGTGTATTATAGCAGATGAAAATACACATCAATTATATTGTGAAGAAGTTAAGAAACAATTAGAAAAGGTATCAGAAAATGTATATTGTTATCATTTTACAGCTGGAGAAAAATATAAGAATTTAGAGACTATAAATCATTTTTATGAATTTTTTCAACAAAATCGTTTTGATAGAAAAACAGTTGTTGTGGCATTAGGCGGAGGCGTTTGCGGAGATATGGCGGGCTTTGCAGCTGCAACATATTTAAGAGGAATTCCTTTTATACAAATTCCTACAACATTGCTTTCGCAAGTAGATAGCAGTGTGGGAGGAAAAACAGGTGTTGATTTTAATGGTGCAAAAAATAGTATAGGTGCATTTTATCAACCAGAACTAGTATATATCAATACAGCTACATTAAAAACATTACCAAAAAGAGAATTTTCAGCAGGCATGGCAGAAGTTATAAAATATGGTTGTATACTTTCAAATGATTTTATTAATTATTTGGAGAATCATAAAAAAAGTATTTTGTCTATGCAACATGATGTTTTAATAGAAATGATTAGACAATGTTGTTTGTTTAAAGCAGATGTTGTATCTAAAGATGAAAAAGAAAGCGGACTAAGAGAAATATTAAATTTTGGACATACTATAGGACATGCTATAGAAACAATATTTAATTTCCAAATGCTTCATGGAGAATGTGTTGCATTGGGTATGCTTGCAGTACTAGAATTAGCTGTAAAACAAGGGAATATTACGCAACATCAATTAGAACAAATACAACAACTTTTGTGTTATTTTGATTTACCCCTTTTTGTAAGTGATGTTTCAAAAGAAAAAGTGTATCAGCAAATGTTTTTAGATAAAAAAGTAAATCAAAATAAAATTCGTTTTGTATTGCCAAAAAGAATAGGAGAGGTTTATACTACAAGTGAATTATCAGAATATGACATTATGAAAGCAATAGAATTTGTGGTGAAATAATATGAAAAAAAATAATCAAAATCAATTTATTATCATTTCTGTTATTACTATAATATTTTTGGTAATATTAGACCAGTTCACAAAATGGCAGGCATTAACCAAATTAAAGCCTATTAAAAATAGAGTAGTGATAGAGGGATTTTTAGATTTTACATTTGTAGAAAATAGAGGTGCAGCATTTGGTATATTATCAGGACAAAGAGTATTTTTTATTGTGCTGACGGCAATTGTTGCAATAGGAATTGTATACAGTTTTTATAAGCTGCCCAAAACAAAAGAGTATTATTATTTAAAATGTGGTTTGATTCTTGTACTTTCAGGAGCGTTTGGCAATGTTATAGATAGAATGGTGAGAGGCTATGTGGTAGATTTTTTAGAAATCACATTTATAAAATGGCCTGTGTTTAATTTAGCTGATATTTATGTTGTGATAGGGGCTTGTTTAATATTGTTTTTAAGTCTTTTTGTAATAAAAGAAGATGAAAAAAAAGAAGTATAAAGGAGTTAGTATGGAAGTTTTAAAATGGGCAGTGGAACAAGAATGTATGTCAAAAAGAATTGATATATTTTTAGCTGAAGAGTTAGAAGAAATGGATTATACTATTTCCAGAAGTAGAATACAAAAATTGGCAGAACAACAATATTTAAAAGTAAATGATAAAAATGTAAAGTCAAATTATAAATTAAAACAAAAAGATATCATAACATTGACAATACCCGATGCAGAACCAGTTGAAATATTGCCCGAAAATATAGATATTGATATATTATATGAAGATAAAGATGTCATTGTAGTAAATAAGCCTCAAGGTATGGTAGTACACCCAGCTACAGGACACATGACAGGAACACTTGTAAATGCACTTTTATATCATTGCAGAGGACAGCTTTCTGGCATCAATGGAGAACAGCGTCCAGGTATTGTGCATAGAATTGATAAGGATACTTCAGGTGTACTTATGGTAGCAAAAACAGACAAGGCACATCAAAGTTTAGCATTACAACTTGCAGAACATAGTATTACAAGAAAATATCATGCTATTGTGTTAAATGGTATGAAAGAGCAACAAGGAACAGTGGATAAACCAATTGGACGAAATACACAATATAGAAAAAAAATGGCTGTTACAGAAAAAAATAGTCGAAATGCTGTAACACATTATAGAGTACTTCAAAAGTTAGGAAATTATACCTATATTGAGGCACAGCTTGAGACAGGACGTACACATCAAATTAGAGTGCATATGGCATACATAGGGCATCCTCTTTTAGGAGATACAGTGTATGGTTCAAAAAAACAGCCTTTTTTATTACAAGGGCAAACACTTCATGCTAAAATATTGGGTTTTGTACACCCTAGCACAAATCAATATATGGAGTTTGAAACACCTTTACCAGAGTATTTTTCAAAAATAATAACAAAATTAGAAATGCGTATATAATGTTTTGTATTATATAATAAAATTATGAAATTAAAAATGATTATAATATGACATCATATTTTATAACAGACAGGAGGTATTATATGGTTTTCAAAGAAAAAGATTTTTTTGGTATACGTGACTTAACATCAGAAGAAATACGCTATATATTAAGTACGGCAGAAACAATGAAATACATATTAAATCAAAAGAATAAAAAATCACCTCATTTACAAGGAAAATCTGTTATTATATTATTTTATGAGCCAAGTGCAAGGGCAAAGTTATCTTATGAACTAGCCGCACAGCATTTAAGTGCAAACGTTGTAGATATGACAATGGCAACAAACGTCTATCAAGAAAAATTACAAGACATGGGACAACTTGTTGACCAAACAGGGGCAGACTTTATTATACTACGTCATCCTATGGCAGGAGCAGCAAGACTATTAGCACAAAATGTAAGTGCATCTGTTATTAATGCTGGAGATGGCTTTAATGAAAACCCAGGACAATCCTTATTGGATTTGATGACAATTAAAGAACAAAAAGGCGGTTTTAAAGGGCTAAAAGTAGTGATTATAGGTGATTTGATACATAGCCGTGTATGTAAAAGCAATATATGGGCATTAACAAAATTAGGTGCGCATGTTTGTGTTTCTGGACCTCCTACACTTCTTCCACCTGATATTGAAAAGTTTGGTGTTGATGTATATTATGATGCCAGAAAAGCAGTAATAGATGCAGATGTTATATTAACAAGCAGAATGAAAATAGAAACAAAAGATAAAAATCTTGTGCCATCATTGACAGAATATAAACACTTTTTTAGAGTAGATGAAATTTTATTACATTATGCCAAACCAGACGCTATTGTACTACACCCTGGTCCTATACAAAGAGGTATTGAAATTTCTGCTGATGTCATAGACAGCAAGCAGTGCATTATTAATGACCAAATTGCCAACAGTGTAGCAGTACGTATGGCTATACTGTATATTTTATCACAGATAGGAGGCGGATTACGATGAAAAGTATTGTCAAGAATGGTCATGTTATAGGAAAAGGCTTTGACAGTCAAAGAAAACTAGATATTTATATGGAAGATGGTATCATTAAAAAAATAGGAGAAAATTTAGAGGAGAATGGTGCCGAAATATTAAATGCAGAAGGAAAATATATACTGCCAGGCTTTATTGATATGCATTGTAGTGTTTGTGACCCTGGATATGAATATATAGAAGACATTGAAACGGCATCATGTAGTGCAGCAAGAGGAGGCTTTACAAGTATTACTTGTGAGCCCAATACTAACCCGGCTATAGATAATAAGACAGTTGTAGAATATATCGTTTCAAAAAGTAAAGAATATTCTATTGTGAATATTTTTCCATATGGTAGTATGTCTGTAGGGTGTTTAGGAGAACACATGGCAGAAATAGGAGAAATGCATGAAGCAGGTATTGTAGGCATTGCAGATGGCGGACGTTCTATTATGAATGCCTCTTTTTTAGCGAATGTATTTCGTTATTCTAAAATGTTTGATATGCCTGTGTTAACACATTGTGAAGATAAAAATCTTGCAGGAAAAGGCGTTATGAATGAGGGATATATGTCATCTAGTTTAGGACTTTTGGGTATACCTAAAGAAGCAGAAGAAGTTATTGTAACAAGAAATATTATATTAGCAGAAGGCACAGGAGCAAAATTACATATTGCTAATGTTACCACAAAGGGTTCTGTACAGTTGATTAGAGAAGCAAAAAAAAGAGGTACACGTATTACTTGTGAAACAAGTCCCCATTATTTTTTATTAACAGAAAACGCAGTAGAAAATTATAATACATTAGCAAAAGTCAAACCGCCTTTAAGAACAAAAGAAGATGTAAAAGCGGTATTACAGGGAATATTAGATGGCACTATTGACGTGATAACATCAGGACATAGCCCTACAAAATTGACAGATAAGCATAAAGAATTTGATAATGCAGATTATGGTATTTCTGCATTTGAAACAGCATTTTCATTAAGTTTTACAAAATTGGTAAAACAGCAAAAAATATCATTAATAAAATTGGTAGAATTGCTTTCTACAAAACCTGCAGAAATATTAGGACTACAAAATAAAGGTAGTATTGCAGAAGGTATGGACGGTGATTTAGTGATAGTAGATTTGGAAGAAAGCTATATTATAGACCCTGAAAAATTTGTTTCAAAAGCAAAATTTTCTCCTTTTGCAGGTGCAAAAGTAAAAGGAAAAGTGATTTGTACCATAGTAGGAGGAAGAATATTGACATAATTTTTGTAATCAAAGAGGTGTAAAATGTATTTAAAACAGTTAAATATACATGGTTTTAAATCTTTTTCTGATAAAGTGAAACTGGAATTTAATAAAGGCATTACGGCTGTAGTTGGTCCAAATGGCAGCGGCAAAAGCAATGTTTCTGATGCAGTAAGATGGGTATTAGGAGAACAGAAAGCAAAGTCACTTCGTGGTGACAAAATGGAGGATATTATATTTGCTGGTACAGAAACAAGAAAAGCCTTAGGTTTTGCAGAGGTTGCCATTACTATTGATAATCAAGACCAAAAAATGCCTATTGATTATACAGAAGTAACAGTAACACGTCGTGTTTATCGTTCGGGAGAGAGTGAATATCAAATTAATGGCACAAACTGTCGTTTAAAAGACATTCATGAGTTGTTTATGGATACAGGAGTAGGACGAGAAGGCTATTCTATTATAGGACAAGGACGTATTGATGAATTATTAAGCTCAAAAGCAGATGATAGAAGACGTATATTTGAAGAAGCAGCTGGCATTGTAAAATATAAAATACGTAAAAATGAAGCAATATTAAAATTGGAAAAAGAACAACAAAATTTAATTAGAATAGAAGATATTATTTCAGAACTGCAAGGACAAATGTATACTTTGGAAAAACAATCTGAAAAAGCAAAACAATATTTGAATTTAAGAGATAATATAAAACATGCAGTGTTGTCTATGTTTTGTACAGATATAGATAATATGGAACAGGAGTATCAACAACATCAAAAAAATAAAGAAATTGCATTACAAAATAAAAAAGATACAGAACAAGAAAATACAAAACAAACACAGCAAAAACAAATATTGCAAAAGCAAATAGAAAAACTAGAATATGATATACAACAAACACAACAGCAAATTATAGCTACTCGTACAGAACAGCAGAAAACAGAAGGCGATATATTATTAGCAAAGGAGCAGATACAACATTTTTTGCAAAATATACACCGAATGGAAAAAGAAATTGATATAAAAGAACAAAAAAAAGAACAATATCAAAATGAGCAACAACTGCTTTTGTCAAAAAAAACAGCAATTAACATGGCTGAAAAAAGTACAAAAGACCGTTTACAGCAGCAAGAAAGTGAATTTGAAAAATTAAACAGCAATCTGAATAAAAGTGAAAAAAGTATGGAAGATTATAAAGCTGACATGCTGGAACAAATACGCATAAGTACAGAAGCAAAAGGTGATAGAAATCAAAGACAATCTATATTAGAGCAATTTCAACAAAGACAAAAACAACTTTTGACTGAAAGGGAATATATAAAAGACCAAATTCATACACACAATATACATATGGAAGTTCTTTTCAAACAACAGCAAGAATTGGAATCAGAACAACAAAAATTAGAAGAATTGCTTTTACAGTTGGAAAACCAAAGAAATAATTTGTATAACCAAAAAGAACAGCTTTCTATAAAACAAAAACAAATAGAACAGCAACTTTCACAAAAACGCTCTCGCTTTGCTATACTTTCTGATATGGAAAAAGAACATGAAGGATATTATAAAAGTGTGAAAAGCATACTTCATTTAAAAAATAGTCAAAATGAAATGTGGCAGGGTATATGTGGTGCAGTAGGCGAATTGATTCATGTTACTGAAAAATATGAAACTGCTATTGAAATTGCATTGGGAGGTAATTTACAAAATATTGTTACAAAAACGGAATATGATGCAAAACAGGCAATACAATATTTGAAACAGAATAATTTAGGACGAGCTACATTTTTACCTATTACAGCAGTAAAGGGTAAAAAATTGGAAAATGTAAATATATTGTCAGAAATGGGTGTATTGGGTGTAGCGAGTGATTTAATTACATATGATATGGTTTATGATAATGTGATGCAGTCACTTTTAGGTAGAACGCTTATTATAGAAAATATGGACACAGCAATTACATTGTCTAAAAAATATCATTATCAGTATCGTATTGTGACATTAGAAGGAGAATTATTTCATGCTGGAGGTGCTATGACAGGAGGTGGCACAGCAAAAAAAACGACGAGTATATTTAGCAGAAGCAGAGAAATAACTGATTTATCAGAAAGTATTCAAAAGGAAAATTCTATATTTCAAAATGGACAAAAACAAATACAAATATTGCAAAATCAAATAGAGCAAATTGAAAAAGATAATATTCAAAATCATACTACAATACAACAAATAGTATTATCTTTGCAGAAAAATGAACAAGATAAACAAAATACTCAAAATTTGCTTTTAGAAAAACAGCAAAAACAAAAATTATATGATTTGGAACAAAATCAAATAACAGAACAGTGCCAAGAGGCAGAAAAAGAATTAAAAGAATTTCAAAAAATAATTGAACAAGCAGAACAAAATAAAAATATGATTAATGAAAAACTTTCTACATATCAAAATAATGTTGTAGAAGAAAAAGAACAAAGAGATAAACTCTTAAATAGTATGACAGAATTAAAAGTGGAATTGTCAGCACAACAGCAAAATAAAAAAGCAGTACTGGAAAGCGTACAACGTTTACAGCAGCAAAGTATACTTCTAGAACAAGAGAAAAAAGAAGCAGAAAATGAAATTGCAGTATTTACACAACAATGTAATGAAAAACAAACAGAACAGAAACAATTAGAACAATATGCAGAAGAATATAAACAACAACAGCAAAAACAACAAACTGTATTTACAGCATTAAATGAAAACAAACAGCAACAAAAACAACAAATAGAAATATTGGAACAACAGCAAAAACAAACAATGGAAATACTCTCTCGCTTAAATAATGAGGTGTTTCGTATAGAAACAAAACAAGAAAAAATTACAGAACAAAAACAAAGACTTTATGATGAAATATGGGAAGAATATCAAATGACATATGATATAATAAAACAACAATATGATAATCAAATCAATCAAACAGATTATCAATCATTCAAGTCAAATGTGAAAAAATGGAAAAATGACATACGAGAATTGGGTCATGTAAATGTGGACGCTATAGAAAATTATAAAGATGTCAAAGATAGATATACATTTTTGATAGAGCAGAAATCAGATATATTAGATGCAGAACAAAAATTAAATTTACTAATTACTGACTTGTCACAAATGATGGAAAATAGATTTCGAGAACAGTTTGAAATGATTTCAAATAATTTCGGAGAAGTGTTTCGAGAAATGTTTGGAGGAGGAAAGGCATATTTAAAATTAAGTGATGAAACAAAAGTACTGGAGTCTTCTATAGAAATTATTGCGCAACCACCAGGAAAAAGTTTACAAAATATGATGCTTTTATCAGGTGGAGAAAGAGCATTAACAGCAATTGCAATATTATTTTCTATATTAAAAATGAAACCTTCTCCCTTTTGTATATTAGATGAAATAGAAGCAGCATTAGATGATGCCAATGTAAAAAGATATGCGGATTATTTAAAGAAATTTTCAAAAGATACACAGTTTATTGTGATTACACATAGAAAAGGTACTATGGAAGCAGCAGATGTTATGTATGGTGTTACAATGCAAGAAAAAGGTGTGTCAAAAATGATTTCTGTTCATTTTGATGATGAGGCATATGTATAAATAAAAATGAGGTGTATAATAAAATGGGTTTATTCGATTTTTTAAAATCAAAAAAGAAAGAAGAAACAAGTAATATTGAAATAAAAAGTGATAATATAGAGTGTGATGGTATTGAAATTACATTACCTTCTGAACAAAATCAGCAAAATGAAATTTCATTAAATTTGGTAGGGGAAGATAATACAACTGCTATCAATCAGGCTGTTCATAAAGCGATTGATAAACAAGATATTGAATTATACAGTGCAACAGGAGGAAAATTATATCAAGAGCAATCAGATTTAGAACAGCCAAAGCCTTTAACAGAACAAGAAGCAATTACAATACAGCAAGCATTATCAAAAGCAATAGAATTGTCTACGCCAAAAGTAGAAAACATAGAACAGCAATCAGAGCAACAAGAAATGACAGAACAAATAAAGCAAACAGAACAAATAAAGCAAACAGAACAAATAAAGCAAACAGAACAAATAAAACAAACAGAACAAATAAAACAAACAGAACAAATAAAACAAACAGAACAGATTGAGCAAATTGAACAAGCAGAACAAACAGAACAACAGCAAAATACAGAAGAAAACAAACAAAGCAAAAAAGGCTTTTTTGCAAAATTAAAAGAAGGTTTAGATAAAACTCGCAAAAATATTATGGGTGGTGTAGATAATGTTTTAGGAGCATTTACTAAAATAGATGAAGATTTGTTTGAGGAATTGGAAGAAGCACTCATCATGGCAGATTTGGGCGTAGAAACCACTATGAATATTATTGAAAATTTGCGTAAACGTGTAAAAAAAGAACATATTGTTGACCCACAAGCAATTAGGGGTATGCTAATAGAAGAAATTACAGCAATATTAGAAGAAGATGCACAGGAGGAAAAAGAATTGCCTTCTCCTACTGTTATGCTTGTAATTGGTGTAAATGGTGTGGGAAAAACAACAACAATAGGAAAATTAGCATATAATTTTAAAGAACAGGGAAAAAGTGTTTTGTTGGGAGCAGCGGATACATTTCGAGCAGCAGCTATTGAACAGTTAGAGGTTTGGGGACAAAGAGCGGATATTGATGTCATTAAACATCAACAGAATTCTGACCCGGCAGCAGTAGTATTTGATGCAGTAAATGCAGCAAAAAACAGAAAGGCTGATTTATTGATATGCGATACAGCAGGCAGATTGCATAACAAAAAAAATCTTATGGAAGAATTGAAAAAAATTGCGAAAGTAATTGATAGAGAATATCCAGAGGCACATAAAGAAGTCTATATTGTATTAGATGCTACTACGGGACAAAATGCTATGCAACAAGCAAAAGTATTTCAAGAAGCAGCAGATATTACAGGGATTATATTAACAAAATTGGATGGTACAGCAAAAGGTGGCATCGTTATTGCTATTAAATCAGAACTAAAATTGCCTGTAAAATATATAGGTATAGGAGAAGGTATAAAAGATTTACAAAAATTTGATGCAAAACAATTTGCTAAGGCTTTGTTTGGAGAATAAAATGATAAAAAAGTGAGGTGTTGTCACCTCACTTTTTCTATTAAAAATTATAAGAAAAATAATAAAAATATAGTAGTAAAATTGTATAGATAAAAAATAAATATATTATTTATGACTATGTAAAGCAATTTTATTTTTTTGAAAAGGTGTAAAGTATTACCATATTTTGACGATATTATACTATGAGAGCCGTATAACATGGGATAAGGGAAAATGATTGTAAAAAATAATGGAATTTCTATTGCTTAGATATGACGAAATTACCACAAAGATATTTTTAGAATGGGGGCAAAACAATATGCAGGCAATGAGTAAAAATGTAAATTTTACAGAGGCTAGTAAACCGATATCAAATACAGCAAAAACAGTAAAGGCAAATGTATCAAAATCGAATGTAGTACAAATAGTAAAAGCAAATCAACACAAATTTCGCACATCAAAATCAAATGCTACATTTATGGATATGGTAGCAAAAAAAAATCAAAATACAGATAACATAACAAAAGATATAAAAGATGTTTCGGAAGTAAAACAGGAAATGCATACAAATACTGTTTCACAAAGTCAAGCAGTTTCATTGGAAAGTATGTTAAGAGAAAAATATCCAAATTTGAAATATCATGTTTTTGATGCAAGTAGTAGTTATTGGCGCACAAGAAATGATTATCCTCACTATTTGCTTTATCAAGATAACATAGACACAGAGGCATTGGAAAATTGGAAGCCAAGCGGTGAAAATCCTTTTTATGGTTCTATTGGTGGTGTATTTACTGCTCCAAAAGAAATAAAAGCTTTAAGTTCTGTGCCAGTAGGTACAACAGCAGTAGTGATACATCCAAAGGTACAAGAAAAAATGGATAAAGACCCCGAATATGCTAAAGAAATTATGAAAAGAATTGAAACATGGTTTACATTTGACCAATTAAGAAATGAAGCAATGATGCCAGGTATTACTGCTAGAAGTTCATGGTGTGTAGCAATAGGAGAAGATGGAGAAATTGTGAATGCACAATCACATAGTCAAGGTCGTTTTTCTTATTCTGAAAGCAGTAGCGGTTCAGGTACTGATATGGCATTAGATTTTTGGACAAAACGTTCTTTACGCCATAAATATTTTATGCAATTACAATTAGAGGGACAGTTAAGACATGAAATGCTTTTAAATGGTTTAACAGGTACTCCAAAATCATATGGATTATTTGACCTTGTAGGAGGTACGTTAAGTGCAGCAAATTTAACTGGTTTAATGAATTTAGCACAATCTTTTGAATCTTTTGATATGCCTTCACTTTCTACTCAGCAAATGGCAGAAAAGGCAGAGGCTAAAGCAAAACTTGCTGCTATGATGAACAGTGGAGAATTAACTATATTGGGAAGTAGTATTGCAGGCGTTCCTTTTGATAGTGTTATTACAATGACAAAACAACAAGTATGGGGAAATGAAACAAATAGAACTGCTTTATAAAAAAGTTCTCTTTCTATTTTTTAGAATACTAGGTATTACCAAAAAAGTGGAAAATTTATTATATTAAAGGGGAAAATGAAAATTCCCCTTTTTTGTTGCCTTATTATATTTCAAAATTTTTTTATAATGTAAAGTAAAAAGTGTTGACAAAATGGATAAAATATTATAAACTATCCCAAGTGAAGTAAAAATACTTTACAGCCTATATGGAGGCGAGCAGTATGAAGGATATTTTGCATATCACATTACTTTATGATTTTTATGGAGAATTGCTGACAGAAAAACAAAAATTGGTGTATGAAATGTATTATCAGAATGACTTGTCACTTACAGAAATTGGTGAGGAACTTCTTATCAGCCGTCAGGCTGTTCGTGACCAATTAAAAAGAACAGAAAAAATATTACAGCAATACGAAAGTAAATTACAGCTTGTTCAAAAGTTTTTAAAACAAAAAACGGCTGTACAGAAAATAAAAAGTATTATTGAAGAAATGGAAAAAGAAGAACATTTTTCTGATAAAGCAAAATATAATATTGAAACAATTCAGAAAATTGCCGCTGAAATATTAGCGTGAATAAAGGAGAAAGCATATGGCATTTGAAAGTCTTTCTAACAAATTACAAGAAGTATTTAAACAACTCAGAAGCAAAGGAAAATTGACAGAGAATGATGTCAAAACTGCTATGAGAGAAGTCAAAATTGCACTTTTAGAGGCAGATGTCAATTTTAAAATTGTAAAACAATTTATCAAAAAAGTTACAGAACGTGCTGTTGGTACAGAGGTATTAGAAGGATTAAATCCAGGACAGCAAGTTATTAAAATTGTAAATGAAGAATTGATTGACTTAATGGGCACTACACAAAGCAAACTAACATTTGCAAACAGACCCCCTACAATATATATGATGGTAGGATTGCAAGGTGCTGGTAAAACAACAAGTAGCGGCAAATTGGCAGGACTTTTGAGAAAACAAGGTAAAAATCCTCTTTTGGTAGCTTGTGACATATATCGCCCAGCCGCAATTAAACAATTGCAAGTAGTAGGAAAAACATATAATATACCTGTTTTTGAAATGGGGAACACTGTAAGCCCTGTTGAAATTTCAAAAAAGGCACTGGAATATGCTTCAGAGCAAAAACATGATGTAATATTGATTGACACGGCAGGACGTTTGCACATCAATGAAGAATTGATGGAAGAACTCAGAAACATTAAAACTGCTGTACGTCCACAAGAAATACTGCTTGTGGTAGATGCTATGACAGGACAAGACGCTGTAACGGTTGCAGAAAGCTTTGATACACAATTAGGTATAGATGGTATTATATTAACAAAATTGGACGGTGACGCCAGAGGTGGCGCAGCGCTTTCTGTTAGAAGTGTTACAAATAAGCCTATTAAATATATTGGTATGGGAGAAAAAATGGAGGACTTAGAGCCATTTCATCCTGACCGTATGGCTTCCCGTATATTAGGTATGGGAGATGTGCTTTCTTTGATTGAAAAGGCACAACAAAATTTTGATGAAAAACAAGCAATGGAATTGCAAAAGAAAATGCGTGAAAATGATTTTACATTAGACGATTTTCTGGAGCAAATGCAGCAGGTAAAAAAAATGGGTCCTATTAAAGACTTGATTGGTATGATACCAGGTATGAATCAATTTAATATGGATGCTTTAAATAATGTAGACCCTGCAAAAGAAATGAGTCGTACTGAAGCAATTATACAGTCTATGACAAAACAAGAAAGGGCAAACCCTTCTATATTGAATGGTCCTAGAAAAAAAAGAATTGCCAATGGCTGTGGTAGAAGTATTGCTGACGTAAATCGCTTATTAAAACAATTTGAAGAACTGAAAAAATTGATGAAACAGATGAGCGATATGCAAAAGGGCAAAAGAGGAAAAATGAAATTTCCTTTTTTTAGATAAATTTGCCAGAAAAAATTCTGTTATAAATAAGGCAATTAAAATCAGTATGATTTTATTATAACAGAATGATGAAAAAATATGGGAGGTGAAACAAATGGCAGTTAGAATTAGATTAAAAAGATTAGGCGCAAAAAAGGCTCCATTTTATAGAATTGTTGTTGCAGATTCCAGAACATCAAGAAATGGTAAGTCTATCGCAGAAATTGGTTACTTTGACCCTACAAAAGAGCCAAACGTATTAAAAGTAGATGCTGAACAAGCAAAAAAATGGTTATCTACAGGCGCACAGCCTTCTGATACAGCAAAAGCATTGCTGAAAAAAGCTGGTGTAATTGGAGAATAAAAACCAAAGCAAGCAGGAGGTTTTTATTATGAAAGACTTATTAGAAGTCATTGCAAAAAATCTTGTGGACTATCCTGAAAAAGTTTCTGTAAAAGAAATATCAGAAGAACATTCTTTGATATTGGAACTTTATGTATCACCAGAAGATATGGGAAAAGTGATTGGAAAACAAGGACGAATTGCAAAAGCAATACGCACTGTTGTAAAAGCATGTGCAACACATGAAGATAAAAGAGTAATTATTGAAATAAAGCAGCCATAATATTGGCGGCTTTATTTTAAAATTTTTAAAAATATTAATTATACTGAATAAAACAAAAAAGCCCATTGGCTTTATGAAATGGGTAGTGTCTATTTAAATATTTTTATACTATCCATAAAGTCATTTATTAAGAAAAAAGTTTTCAATAATATTTTGACACATTGGGCACAGAGGGAGTTCTCTGTGCATTTTGTATTTTATACTATAACAAAAAAGAGGTGAATTATGGAACGTTATTTTGAAATTGGCAAAATTGCAGGAACACATGGCTTAAAAGGAACATTACGTGTATTTCCTACAACAGAAGAACCATCTCGTTTTGAATTGTTAAAACAAATTATAGTAGAAAATAAAGGAAAAAGAGAAACCTTTCACATAGAAAAAATTGCTTATCATAAAAAGTTTGTGCTGGTAACAGTAAAGGAATTAAAAGATATTAATGAAGCAGAATTGTATAAAGGCGCAGGCATTTGGATTCCAGAAAAAGAGGCACTTCCATTAGAAGAAAATGAATATTATATGCGTGATTTGTATGGACTTACTGTATTAACAGAACAAGGAGAAGAATTAGGCATACTGGCAGATATTTATAAAACGGGTGCAAATGATGTGTATGCTGTCAGAAAAGAAGGACAAAAAGACATTCTGATTCCAGCAATCAAACAATGTATTTTATCAGTAGATATTGAAAATCATAAAATGATTGTAAAATTGTTGGAAGGGTTGAGATAATGAAACAATATACTGTTTTAACATTATTTCCAGAAATGATATTACAGGCATTTTCACATAGCATATTAGCAAGAGCACAAAAAGAAGGACATATCCATATTAATGCAATAGATATTAGAGCGTTTTCTAAAAACAAACAAAAACATATTGATGATTATCCATATGGGGGCGGTGCAGGTATGGTTATACAGGCACAACCTATATATGATGCCTATCAAAGTATACCATATGAAAAAAGAGGTCGTTTTATTTATTTATCACCCCAAGGAAAAACATTCACACAAAAAATAGCACAAGAATTATCTGAAGAAAATAATATTGTATTTCTTTGTGGTCATTATGAAGGCGTAGACGAAAGAGTATTAGAAGAATTATGTGCCGAAGAGCTTTCTATTGGCGATTTTGTGTTAACAGGTGGAGAGATTGCAGCGATTGCTGTTATTGACGCTGTTGCAAGACTAGTACCTAATGTTTTAGGCAAAGAGGCATCTTTTCAAGAAGAAAGTTTTTCATATGGACTTTTGGAATATCCTCAATATACAAGACCACCAGTATTTATGGGGAGAGCTGTTCCAGATATTTTACTTTCGGGGCATCATGCTAATATAGAAAAATGGAGAAAAGAACAGTCTATATTAAGAACAAAACAAAAACGTCCAGATTTATTAAAATAATAAATATACTGATTGGGGGAAGAGTGAATGAATATAACATTATATCGTAAGCGTTTTATTCCAATGGAAACTATTTTATTAAAAGACGATAACATTGTGTTTCAAAATGAAGATGTCATTGTAACAAAATGGAATGTATTGAAACCAAGAGAAGATTTTTCAAAAGGGATTTCTTGCTATTTTCTGAAGGAAGGTTATAAAATTAGTCGTTTTATTAATAAAAATGACAACATTGTTTACCATTATTGTGATATTATAGAGACGGAGTATATTGCTCAAAATAATACATATATTTTTACAGATTTACTTGCAGATGTATTGATATATGAAAATGGTTTTATAAAGGTGGTAGATATAGCAGAAATTGCAGAAGCATTAGAAAAAAATATATTGTCTTTGGAATTGGCACAAAAAGCACTTTATAGATTGGATGCTTTGCTTACTATAATATATAATGGTACATGGAAGCAAAAAACGAAGTTATACTTTGAAATGGGGCTGAAAGAATGAGCACATCTGAAAAAAAGAAATCAAATCCTCATGCTGGGCATAGGGAAAGAGTTAGAAAACGTTTTTTGGAGCAAGGCGGAGAATCATTTGAAAAACATGAATTATTAGAATTACTTTTATATAATGCCATTCCTATGCAAGATACAAATCCTATTGCACATAGACTGATGGAAAATTTTGATAATTCTTTCAATATATTGCTAAATAGTGATTGTAGAGATATTGTTTCAAAATGCAATGTTTCTATGAATACAGCAATATTTTTAAGTTCAATAGGAGAAATTGTAAAAAGGTGTCAAAAAGAAAGAATAGAAGGCAGAGCTCTTATAAATTCTACAGAAATCAGTGGAAGATATGCAGCACATTTAATGATGTATGAAACAATAGAAAAATTTTATATGCTTTGTTTAGATGCAGGCAATCATTTAATACAAACAGTATGTATTTCTCATGGTTCTCAGTCTAGAGTACAAGTAGAAGCAGGAGATGTTGTAAAAGAGGCATTGCTTAGTAAAGCAGTTTCAGTAATATTTGCTCATAATCATCCAGGAGGAAATTTATATCCTTCCAAGGCAGATATTGATTTAACAATAGCATTGATATCTGCACTACAAACGGTAGGAATTAAAGTAATAGACCATGTTATTACATCAGAAGAAAATTATTTTAGTTTTGCTGATAATGGTTTTATTAAAAATGATATTTGTTATTAAAATGATGCTTTTTATAATATTTTGCTAATGCTAATAAAGTAAAAAAATTTTTTCTACTCTTTTATAAAAAAATGGACAATATTGATTTTTATGAGTATATTATCCATAACAGAATATAATATAGTAAAGGAGAAAATGGATTATGAATAAAAAATTATATCGTTCTTCACAAGATGTAAAATTAGCTGGTGTATGTGGTGGATTAGCAGAATATTTTAATGTAGATGTTACGATTATTAGACTACTTTGGATTGCTGGTTCATTTATGACAGCATTTTTGACAGGAATTATACTGTATATTATTTGTGCTTGTATTATTCCCTTAGATGATGGTTGTATTGATGTAGACTATAAAGAAAAAGAGAATTAATATTTTAGATATATTAAAATATATATAGTATACTATTAAGAATTTTATGAGTATATGTAAATTTCGTAATATCATGATAACAGAAAATAAAAACAAGAGATATTTTTAAA
The DNA here is from genome assembly GCA_041223565.1 of Lachnospiraceae bacterium 46-61. Taxonomy (GTDB): domain Bacteria; phylum Bacillota; class Clostridia; order Lachnospirales; family Anaerotignaceae; genus Coprocola. The sequence continues at coordinate 212,675 of JBCLQL010000003.1, read as the reverse complement.
ATATCTCTTGTTTTTTTGTGCTAATATTATATTTTAGCAAGTTCACAAGTATTGGCTGTATAACTCTATAATAATTGGGTTAATTTAATATATGTATCCTTGTTTTTGCCGAATAAAGTGATATATCAGTTATACTGAAGAGGTATGCTATAAATATACTCTGTTTATAAAAAGTATTATATATTGTGATAATATAAACCGATTCTGTTTTTGATATTTTGAATTGAAATAATAGAATCTTGTAGAATATTTTACAAAACATAACAAATAGCAAAACAATATTGTATGATATTAATAGCATGGCATATTTATAGAATTTTATACCCTTTTATAGTCAGGAGTTGAAAAAAATGTTTATAAAACAAAATAAAAAATATGTCAAAATGATATTACCTTTCGCTTGCGTAGTAGTGCTTATGGTGTCATGGTGCAGTTTTACACATTCTATTCCTGATGAAATTCATATGATACAGGGAAAAGAAACATCATTTGAGGGAAATTTACCTATACAAGCGGATATTATAGAAGATAATATAGGTGTGTTAAGTGTAAATAATCAACCTGTTTCTGAAAATATTCATATTGATATGGCAAAACCATTTACTGTAAAATCAGAAAACCAAGGAACAGCAAAAATAGAATTATCATTAATGGGAGTATTGCCTTTAAAAACAGTGCAAGCAAATGTCATTCCTAGAACAGAAGTTGTTGCAGGAGGTATTGCTGTAGGAGTATCTATGGATACAAGAGGTATTATGGTATTAGGTACAGGATATGTAAATGGTATAGAAAATAAAGTGTATGAACCTGCAAAAGGAATATTACAAGCGGGTGATATGATATTACAGGCTGGGGGAAAAACATTAAAAAATAAAGAGGATTTAATGCAGGCTGTAGAGCAAAATGGAGAAAAGTCTATGGAATTTTTAGTAGATAGAAATGGTATACAGCAAACAGTGGCAATTACACCAGTATTTAGCCAAGAAGACAATAGCTGTAAAATTGGTATTTGGGTAAGGGATTCTACACAAGGTATTGGTACAATTACCTATTTTAATCCAGATAATAACACTTTTGGAGCATTGGGACATGGTGTTTATGATGTAGATACACAAGAATTAATGCAAATCAAAAATGGACAAATTACACAGTCTTCTATTATTGATGTCAAAAAAGGAGAAAAAGGAGAACCTGGAGCTTTAACAGGAAATGTTGGCAGAGATTTGGTATTAGGTAGTATTGCTATCAATACAGAAGTAGGAATTTATGGTACTGTAGAAGATGGGAAACAGAGCTATTTTACAGGAAAAAAGCTACCTATTGCATTACAGCAGGATATTCAAGAAGGAAAGGCAAGTATATTATCTAATATTGAAGGAGAAGAAGTAAAAGAATATGATGTGGAAATAGAAAGTGTAAATCGTTATAGTAAAAATGAAAGTAAAGGTATGGTAATTAAAATCACGGATGAAGAATTACTTTCTAAAACAGGAGGGATTGTACAAGGAATGTCTGGCTCTCCTATATTGCAAAATGATAAAATTGTAGGTGCTGTGACTCATGTATTTGTAAATGAACCTACAAAAGGATATGGCATATTTATAGAAAATATGTTAAAAGCAGAAAAAACAATATTATAATAAAAAATATATGAACTGATATAACTGTAAAACGATATTAGTTGATTTAAAAGTGTTTTATATAATTTTATTTCAAAAAAGTTTGTGATGGTATGTGAAATATACAATAAAATAAAAAAGACGAGTAAAAATATTTATTTTGTACTCGTCTTTTTTATAAAAGTTTAATTAATATAAATGCTATTTTATAATATTATATTTTACTGTTGTTTTAATTGGAATCTATGAACAGAATTTTTTAGTTCTTCAGCTTGTGTATCTAATGTTTTTGCAAACAAAGCAGATTCCTCTGCTGTAGTAGCATTTGTTTGTATTACATTAGAAATTTGTTCCATACCCTGTGTAAGCTGTTGCAAAGACTCTGCTTGACTTGCAGCAGAATCTGCAATACCCTCTACAATATGCATTGTTTGCTGAGCACTTGAAACAACAGAAGATAATGATGATGTAGTTTCTTCTGACAAAAATGTACCATATTTTACTAATTTAACGGATTCTTCTATTAATGTTGTAATATTTTTTGCGGATTCTGAGCTTTTACTTGCCAAAGTCTGCACTTCGTTTGCTACAACAACAAACCCTTTTCCAGCTTCTCCAGCACGTGCTGCCTCTACAGCAGCATTTAAAGCAAGAAGATTTGTTTGTAAAGCAATATCTTCTATTGTTTTTATAATTCCTGCAATTTGACGAGAAGATTTTGCAATGTCTTCTATTGCACCAGTAAGAGATTTCATTTTTTCTCCACAAACTTCTAATTGTGTTGTAGACTCTATAGAACATTCTTTTGCAGTATTTGCGTCAGAGGAAGTGCGACTAACTTGGTTTGCTATTGTTTGTATACTTTGTGAAAGCTGTTCAACAGTGGCAGCTTGCTGTACTGCACCATTTGATAATACTTCTGCACTAGAGGCCATTTTTTTAGACTGCAATGAAACATTTTCTGCTGTATCATTGATGTGATAGAGTGCTTCATTGAGAGAATTTAAAATTTGTCCCATAGCGATTTGTATTGGCAAAAATTCTCCTCTATAATCGTTTTGTACAGTTAAAGACATATTTCCTTTTGCCATTTCAGCAAGTTTAGTATCAATATCTTTGATATATTTTTTTAATTCATGTTTTGTTTCGTGTATAGATGCAATCAAAAGCCCCATTTCTGATGTGTCAGATTTGAGAGGAAAATCCTTAGAAAGATTACCTTGAGAAATTTCTGTCATTTGTTCTTTTACAGTAAGTACAGGACGTAAAATACGTTTTCTAATAATCACCATATTTAAAAATTGCATAACGCCAACTAACACAAGTGTAAATATCATAAAAATTTGAATAATATTTCTTTCGAAATCAAGGGATTTGATTTCATCTGCTGTTCTTACATCAAGTGTGTCTAAAAATTGTTGTTTTAAAGAATTGATTTTGGTAATAGAGGTATTATATTCTTTACCATAAACATAATCTATTGCAATTTGATTTTGTCCTTGCTGTGCTTCTTGCATGGCATTTTCTTCTAATGGTACTAATTCATTAGAAAGAGAAGACATCTCATTAATCATTTGCTGTTCTTGCTGTGTAATACCGATTTCCTGCATTGCTGCAACACCAATGTCGCGATTTTTTTCGTTGTTTACTTCATTCCAATAGTTATCATAATGTTCTTGATTTGCTGTAGCTGCAAATGCTCTTGCTTCATTTGTTAAATAAGATGATGCATTCATAAAGCGGTTAGCGTTATATGTGAGGTCAAAACGCTTTTCCATAGCAATATCAAATTGATTATTTGCACCATGATAAATCAGTAATGAAAATATCATTAACAACAACACAAAAATGGAAATGCCATTTAATATAATAATAAGAGTAGATTGATTTATTGATTTTTTCATAATTAAAAGTTCCCCCCTAGCGTTATACTTCCCCAAAAAACAGCGAATATTGATAAAAGACATGATGTAAATTTGTTTTAGCGGGTATTTTGTTGATTGAAACAGAGATATGTATTGAGAAAAAAGCCCCCTTTAATATAATATGCATTTTAATAAAATATGAAATGATAATGTATATTACTAAATGATTACAGAAAGTTTGAAAGCAAATATAATATAATAAAATTATATCGTATTAACAATAATATTGCAATTACTAGTTTTATGGAATATTACAATATAAAAAATCATCAATAATACAGTGTAATAGAAAATAGAAAAAATACATTATATATAATGTTGCAATACTATGATATCATGCGATTTTTTCTATTTTACACTGTTTATATGATGATTCATTCGTATAGCTTTATAAAATGATTATAGTAAATTGATTTAGTAAAGTTTTCTACCAATACGACTTACTTCATGCATTACTTTTTCAATATCAATCGTATGAAATTGACCATTTTCATAAAGTATTTTACCATTTACCATTGTCATTTTTACATCAGATGGTAATGTAGCATAAACAAGGGAAGAAATGACGTCAATACAAGGTAGAAGATTGATAGAATGATAATCTATAGCAATTATATCTGCTTGATTACCTAATTTTAAAGCACCAGTTTGCAAGCGATTTTGTGACAAAGCACCATTTTGAGAAGCCATTTTGAATACTTCACTTGCAGGAAATATGGCAGGATTTTTATGAAGACCTTTTTGAAGTAATGCTGTTAATTTCATATCTTCTAAAAAATTTAAATTATCATTACTTGCTACACCATCTGTACCAATAGAAATATTAATTCCTTTTTCTATTAATGAAAACATATCTGCAATACCACTTCCTAATTTTAAATTGCTTATAGGACAGTGTGCAACAGATACTTTTTTATCTGCTAATATTTGTTTGTCTTGCTCTGTCAGCCAAACACAATGTGCAGCAGTAACATGATTGTCAAAAAGCCCTAAATCATTGAAATAGGCTGTTGGTGTTTTACCATATCTTGCAATACATTCGTCTGTTTCTTTTTTTGTTTCAGAAAGATGAATATGCATATTTGCGCCAATTTCTTTGGCATAGTCAGAAGTTGCTTTTGCAATCATAGGATTTGATGTATATTCTGCATGAAGTCCAATATCTATTTTTAATTGTCCACCATTTGCATTGTGATAAGCATGAAATAAATCTTTGCTTTCTTGTACCATAGGTGCTTTATCGAATGGGCTGTCATCAAAACAAAGTATACCCATACAAAGATTAGCATTAATACCAGATTCTAAAACAGCATTTGCACGAGATTCTCCGAAAAAATACATATCTGAAAAAGAAGTTACACCACTACGAAGCATTTCTGCAATACCTAATAATGTGCCAGAAAAAGCCCAGTCTTTATTTAATTTATCTTCTAAAGGAAAAATTTTTTCAGAAAGCCAACGGTCGAGAGGTAAATCTGCACCCACACTACGAAGTAATGTCATAGGAACATGACAATGTGTGTTGATAAATCCAGGTAAAAGTAATTTATTTGTGTAATCATAAACAGCACCTGTATGACGAGTTGGTTTTTTTGTACCAATATATGTGATTTTGTCGTCTGTAACTTGTAAATATGCGTTTTCTAATATTTCCCCATTAGGACGCAATATACTACAATTTGAGAAAAGCATAAAAAAGTGTCCTCCTTTGTGATAAAAATATAATGTCAGACATTAGCAAATATGTTTGATTAAATGCTATACTAATTAAAATATAATATCAAACATTGTCTGTTTGTAGTATGTGATTGAAATGATTTATCAGATTAGAATATCTAGTGTTTTATTTCAATATCACTAAATTATACTATATTTTATAATAAGAATAATGTCAATATAGATATTTATAAAATGACACTTAAAATAATTATTGATGCTATTTATCAAAAATAATTTTCTATATAAAATGCATTTTGTTCATATCAGTATAAAAAAATTTATATTGTTACTTTATAATAATTTTATATTGCTATTTGCTGCATGAAAAGTACAAAATATTGCATGAAATGTTGAAATAGTATATAAAACGACATATAAAAATCATTTGGTGCATAAAAGTTATGCTTTCGTACATATAGTATAGCAAAAAATCATAACAAGTCATATAATGGTAGTATGCACAATAAAAATGAGAAAGGGAATACTTTTTATAAAATGGATTTGTATGATTTACAAATCACAGTATATGTTTGATAGACTTATTTATCAATATTGTAAAAGTACTCATTTTGTTGCATTTTTTACTGAAGAAGTTAAAAATACGATAAAGAGAGGAAATGATGGTATGTTGAATATTTCTAATAAAACCATACTTCTAGCAGACAACGATACAGACTATATGAAAATAACAAAAGAGGATTTAGAAAAAAATATTAGTGTAAAAGTAGTTGATATGGCAAGCAATGGGGAGGAGGCTTTGCAAAAAGCAGAACAAAAAAGACCAGATATTATATTGATGGACATTCTTTTGGGGGAAAAGAATGGTCTGTGGCTTTTGGAGGAACTAAATAAAAAAGGGATTGACAGCAATTGTATTATATTATCTGCTATAGAAAAAAGTAGTGTTATGAAACGTGCCATGAGCTTAGGTGCAACAAATTATATTATAAAGCCTACAAAAAATAATATATTGTTAGAAAAAATGGTACAAGTATTGACTGCACCAGAAGAAATGTCATGTATCAAACAAAAAGCAGTATTATCACAAATGGAAACGGATAGAAATGATTATAATAAAAAACAAAATAAATATGAATTGGAAAGTACAATTTCTAAATTACTAAACAGAATGGGTATTACAGCAAGTATAAAAGGCTATCATTTTATTAGAAAAGGTGTTATGATGGTTGTGGAAAATAGAGAAGCAATACTTTCTATTACAAAAGGATTGTATCCCGACATTGCAAAAGAATATAATACAACAGCAGGAAAAGTGGAAAGAGCAATGCGTCATGCTATAGAAACAGCATGGAAAAGAACAGGAAAAGAGATTTTTTATGAAATGGCAGGATATTACCCTATAGTCAAACCTACAAACAGCCAATTTATTGCTACTATGTCAGAATATTTAAGATGTGAATAATTAATATTAAACTATTATTTATTACATAAAATAACAAAGCGATACAAATGATAATTTGTTTTATCATTTGTATCGCTTAACATTGTTAATGCAACTTTTTAATTTGTGTTGCTTTCTAATTTTTTAATATTTTTTTCATCTGGTGTAATATAAATTGTTTTATTTTTTTCATAAATTACCATACCTGGTTTTGCACCATTTGGTTTTTTGACATATTTTCTTAATGTATAATCTACAGGTACATGAGAGCTATTTTTGCCTTTGCTAAAATAAGCAGAAATATTTGCTGCCTCTAGTAATGTACTATCAGGCACATCAATACCATTTGTTTTAATAATGACATGAGAACCAGCAATATCTTTTGTATGCAGCCAAATATCATTACTTTGTGCAATGTGTAATGTTAATTCATCATTTTGTATATTACTTTTTCCTACATAAATATCAAAACCGTCTGAAGAAATATAGTGGAGAGGTTTTGTTTTTTTAATTTTTTGAGATTTATTTTTTTTTGCTGTTTTTCGTTTCATATAGCCTTGTTCTGCCAATTCCATACGGATTTCATCCAAATCTGCTTCTTCTTTTGCTGTTTCTAATGATTGAAATATGGTTTCTAAATAAGCAAGTTCTTCATCATTTTGTTTTTTTTGTATTTCTAATGCAGCAAGCGTTCTTTTTGCTTTGTTATATTTGCTGAAGTATTTTTGTGCATTTTCTGAAGGTGTTTTTGTAGGGTCAATGGCAATTTCTATTTCTTTATATTCAGGGTCATAAAAATTAATAGTGCGAAAAATACTCATACCTTTTGATATTGCATGAATATTTGCTGTTAAGAGTTCCCCTTTTATTTTCCATTTATCTTTTGAAGAAACCTCTTTCTCTGTCTTTTTTTGTATTTCTTTCTTTTTGGAACAGCGTTCTATATTAGATAATAATATACGACGCATATCATGAGATTTTTGGCGTACATGATATAAATTATCTTTTTCGGCATAATAGTCTTCTAAAAGCATTGATATAGATTCATATTGCTTTTTTGAAAAACATTCAAATTGCTCCATATTTAATACACTAAAGTCTAAAATTTTATATTCATCATAATAAATATAGTAACAAAATTGCTGTTGTTTTATTTGCTCTAATGCATTATAAAAAGTGGTATAGATTGCCTGTTTGTTTTGTTCTGTAAGTTGCCCACAAAAACAACTGGTATCTATATTTGCTCTAAAACAAATTTCACTGGAAAATATAGGGCTGATACCAGTATAACTTTGATAAAGTACTTCTTGTACCCTTGCGCCAGATTGCTTTTGTAATTGTTCAAAAATATGCTCTTTTGTCATAAAAAGAGGATTTTGCTTTTGCTGTGAGGGAGGCATATTGTACTCTTTTCCAGGTAAAACTTCTCTTACAGAACTTTTATCATGAGAAATTCTTTTGATAGCGTCTAATATTTTATTATTTTCATCTATAACAATAAAATTACTATGTTTCCCCATAATTTCTAGTATTAATTTTTTAGGTGTTATATCCCCTAATTCGTTCATAGACTCTACTTCGAATATAATCATACGTTCAAAATCAGGCTGATATATTTTTGTAATTTTTGCACCAGCAATATATTTTCTCATAACCATACAAAATATAGGTGCTGATATAGGATTTTGTTTTTGTATTTGTGTAATATGCATACGAGGGTGACTAGAATTTGCTGAAACAAGAACTTTATAATTTTGTCCTATACTTCTGACAGTAAATATAATTTCATCAGCAAGAGGTTGATAAATTTTATCAATTCTGCCTCCCAACAGTTTTTTATTTAATTCGGACACAATGCCCGCAACGGTAATGCCATCAAGTGCCATATCACATTTCCTTTCTGAATTGCTTTTTTAAAAGTTAGTATAACATAAAAACTATCAAAAATGATATAAAATATAGAAACAAATTATGATTTAAAGTAAATATATTGATAATTTTATAGTATAACTATAATAAAAATTAAAATAATTATATTGCTTGATATTGATAAAATACTTGATAAAAAGGGGAATAATATTATATAATAGGAAAGATTCAAAAAAACAATAACAGCAAAAACAGACAATACTATAAACAGACATATTTTTGACCATACATAAAGGAAGTCTGTTTTTACAAATGTTTTTTAGAAAAGAGGTAAATGGTATGGTAAGGAGTATGACAGGATATGGAAAAGGGGAACATATGGCAAACGATTATCGTTTTGTGGTAGAAATGAAATCTGTAAACCATAGATATAATGATATTTCTATAAAATTGCCCCGTTTTATGAATGAATTAGAAGATGCAATTCGTAAAAAGGCTATGCAGCATATTGCAAGAGGAAAAACAGATATTTATATTACATTTGAAGCATTTTCTAATCATGATGTTGTAGTCAAAATAAATGAACCATTAGCAAAAGCATATACAGAAAAACTTTATGAATTAGAGCAAAAATTTGGTCTCTATTCAGAATATAAATTGGATTTAGTAGCACGTTTTGCTGATGTAATTTCTGTAGAAAAAGCAGAAGAACAAAAAGAAGTATTGTGGGAAACACTTTTGCCTGCACTAGATGAGGCAATATTAAAATTTGTAGAAATGCGTCAAAAAGAAGGAGAAGCACTTGTCAATGACATATTAAAAAAAAGAAATTTAATACAACAAATGACAAAGCAAATTAAAAAAAGAAGTCCTATTGTGGTAAAAGAGTATAAAGAAAAGCTGGAAAACAGAATTAAAGAACTTTCATCAGGCATGGAAATAGATGAACAACGTATTGCTATGGAAACAGCATTATTTGCAGACCGTAGTTGTGTGGATGAAGAAATTACAAGACTGGAAAGTCATATTGTACAGTTAAAAGAAATACTTCAAAAAGGTGGGCAAATTGGCAGAAAATTAGATTTTTTGGTGCAAGAAATGAACAGAGAAGTGAATACGATTGCATCAAAAGCAAATGATATTGAAATTACTGGTATTACAATAGATATGAAAAGTGAAATTGAAAAAATAAGAGAGCAGATACAAAATATAGAATAATGGAGAATAAAATGAATTGCATACAATTTTTAAATATAGGATATGGTAATATGGTTTCTGCAAATCGTATTATTGCTATATTAAGTCCAGATTCTGCACCAATTAAAAGAATTGTGCAGGAAACAAAAGAAAAGGGAACGTTGATTGACGCTACATATGGCAGAAAAACAAGAAGTGTAATTATGATGGATACAGGACAAATTGTGCTTTCTCCAAATGTACCTGTTACAATAGGTGGCAGATTGGATTCGACAAAACAAATAGAAAAGGCAAACGAAGGGAGGACAGTAGAAGAATGAAAAAACAAGGAATGTTAGTGATTATTTCTGGACCTTCTGGCACAGGAAAAGGAACAGTTGTAAAGAAATTAGTGCAGAAACAACAATTTGCGCTTTCTATTTCTGCAACAACACGTTCCCCACGACACAATGAAATAGATGGTGTACATTATTATTTTTACACCAAAGAAGCATTTGAAAAAATGAAGAATGAAAATCAACTTTTGGAGTGGGCAGAATTTTGTGGAAACTATTATGGCACACCCAAAAAATATGTAGAGCAACAAATGGCAGAAGGCAAAAATGTGATATTAGAAATTGAAGTACAGGGTGCTTTGCAAATAAAAAAGATTTATAAAGATTGTATATTAGTATTTATGATACCACCTAGTGCAAAAGAATTGAAAAAAAGATTGACAGAAAGAGCAACAGAAGATGAACAAACAATACAACGTCGCATCAATCGTGCAATAGAAGAAATGGAATTTGTACCTCAATATGATTATATTGTTATTAATGACACTGTTTCATGTGCAGCAGATGCTATTTGTGATATTGTAAAAGCAGAAGGTATGAAAAGTAGCAGAAATATTAATATCAAACAACAATTTAAAGGAGAGATTACATCATGTTAAGACCATCTTATACAGATTTATTGGAAGTATTAAACAAAGATGCGGATGCAGATAATGTAGTAAGTAGCCGATACACTATTGTGATTGTGGCAGCAAAAAGAGCAAGACAGCTTGTAGACCATGCTGAACCTATGACAACAAAAACGAAAATAGACCGTCCAGTGTCAATTGCTGTAAATGAATTGTATGAAGGAAAAATTAAAATTATACAAAATGATACTTCTACAAAAGAACAAGATGAAGTTTGGGAAAATACAGAAATGTAAAATGATATTTCAATAATCATGTGAATGATGTAGGAAATAAAAAAAGAACTATTATGTATGAGGGAAACGAAAAAAAGTTTCCCTTTATTTGACCAATGCACAATGATATATTTATATTTTGATTTTACAAAGTATAATTTTGTTGTAAAAATAGAGCCATATGTACAACAAGGAGGGCAATTTTTATGTATGCAAGAGTCATATTAAGTCTAAAAAATAAAGAAGTAGATAAAGTATTTGATTATATTGTACCACAAGAATATTGCCCTATTTGTGTTGGCGTTCGTGTTATTGTTCCTTTTGGAAAGGGAAATAAAAATACAGAAGGCTATATTGTAGATATTGCAGAACAAACAGAAGTACCTCCTCAAAAAGTGAAAAGTATTATAAAAGTGCTTGATGACGGAAAACCTATTTTTACAAAACAAAGTATTGCACTGGCACAGTGGATGCAAAAAAAATATTTTTGCACATTGAGTCAATGCCTTCAGACAATGATGCCAGCAGGTATTAAAACTAAAATTCAATGGCAAATTATATTAAAAAAAGAAACAGAAAAAGATGTTTTTATTTCTTCTATGGAAAAAAAATTAATTGATTTTTTGAAACAAAAGCAAAACACTGCTTTTATAGAAGATGTTATAGAAGAATTAGGAAAAAATGCTCAGAATGCTATACAATCATTAAAAGAAAAAGAATTTATAATATTACGTCAAAATATGAAACAAAAAAATTATGAAAAAGAAGTAATATTATATACATTAAGTGATGATGATGTCATAATTACAGAGACATGGGAAAAAGCAAAATATAAAATGAATATGCTAGGACAAAAAAAAGTAATGGAATATTTGTCAGATGGCAAACAGGCAACTGCATATGATATGAAACAAGAATTGCTTTTAACAGATTCCCCTATTAAAACACTTTTGAAAAAAGGTGTTTTAAAACAAATTAGAAAAATAGAAAAAAGACAGGTAACAAAATATACTGTATCTCATACACAGGCATTTGTACCAACAGAGGAACAACAAAAAGCATTGTGTGCATTAACTCATATATTGGAGCAAAAACAAAAAAAGCCAGTGCTTTTACATGGTATTACAGGAAGTGGAAAAACAGAGATTTATATGCAAATGATTGAAAAAGTAATACAAAAAGGACAACAAGCTATAGTACTTGTTCCTGAAATTTCATTAACGCCTCAAATGGTAGAACGGTTTTTATCTCGTTTTGGTGAAAAAGTTTCTGTAACACATAGCCGTCTGAACTATGGAGAGCGATATGACCAATGGAAAAAAGCAAGAGATAAAGAAATATCAATTATTATAGGACCTCGTTCTGCATTGTTTATGCCTTTTGAAAATTTAGGCATCATTATTATAGATGAGGAACACGAAAGTAGTTACCGCTCTGATATTACACCAAAATATGATGCAAGAGATGTAGCAATACAAATGAGTCGCATGACGGGCTGTTTGCTTTTAATGGGAAGTGCTACGCCAGATTTAGTGACATATCATAAAGCGGTAAAAGGAAAATATACACTTTTAAAATTAAAAAATAGAACAAAAGGGAGTCATTTGCCTCATGTAACAATAACAGATATGCGTCAAGAATTGGAACAAGGAAATCGTTCTGTATTTAGTAGACAGCTTTTAGAAGCAATGAAACAAAATATACAACAAAAAAGGCAAACAATACTTTTTTTGAATAGAAGAGGACATTCTACATTTGTATCTTGCAGACAGTGTGGACACGTAATGAAGTGTGACCAGTGTGATATTGCGTATACATATCACTATTCAGAACAAGAGCTCGTTTGTCATTATTGTGGCAAAAGAGTACAAAATCCTTCTGTATGCCCTGTATGTGGTTCAAAATATATTAAATATTTTGGTACAGGAACACAAAAAATAGAGCAGGAAATTAAAAAAATATTTCCAGAGGCAAGTGTATTGCGTATGGATTTAGATACTACAATGTCTAAAAATAGTCACCAAAAAATATTAGAACAGTTTAGACAGGGTAAAGCAGATATATTGATAGGAACGCAAATGATTGCAAAAGGACATGATTTTCCTAATGTTACATTAGTAGGAATATTGGCGGCAGATTTATCATTGCATATGGCAAGCTATAGAGCAAGTGAAATTACTTTTCAGCTCATTACACAAGCGGCAGGCAGGGCAGGACGTGACGAATTGGCAGGAGAGGTATTTATACAAACTTATTCCCCAGAACATTACAGTATTGTACTTGCAGCAAAACAGTATTATGAAACATTTTATGAACAGGAAATACAAATCCGTCAGATGATGGAATACCCGCCTTTTTCAAATATATTTACGGTACTGCTTTTTGGAAAAAACGAAAAAGAAGTGAAAGAAAGTGCTATATATTTGGCGGATATTATGTTATATTATAATCGTAAGGGATTATTTCAAATATTAGGACCAGCACCAGCAATACTTTCTAAATTCCGTCAGGAATATCGATGGAGAATACTAATAAAATGTACGCAAGAGGAACTTTTGCGTGATTTTGTGCTGTATTGCTGTCAAAAATGGAGTGCACATAAAAAATGGGACGTGCTTTTGAATTTAACAATGAATCCAGTTAATGTAGTATAATAACAAAATTTCATTATGATTCAGAAGGACTGTAAATTGAGAGAGGAGAAAAAACAAATGGCTATTAGAGAAATTCGTTTAAAAGGCGATGAAATATTAAGAAAAAAATGTAAAGAGGTAAAACAAATTACACCTAAAATTATAACACTATTAGATGATATGGCAGATACTATGTATCAAGCAAATGGTGTAGGATTAGCTGCACCTCAAGTGGGCATATTAAAAAGAGTTGTTGTAATTGATACAGGAGAAGGTTTAATTGAAATGATTAACCCTGTTATAGTAGAAACAAAAGGAACAGTAGTAGGAGATGAGGGCTGTTTGAGTTTACCAGGAAAGACTGCACAAGTAGAACGTCCAGAATATGTAAAAGTAGAAGCACTTGATAGAAATGGAGAAAAAATTATTGTGGAAGGTACAGAACTTTTAGCAGTAGCACTTTGCCATGAAACAGACCATTTAGACGGTATACTTTATACAGATAAAGCATTGCCAGATACTGAAACGATATGGGAGGACAAAGAATGAAAATAATATTTATGGGTACGCCAGATTTTGCAGTACCTTCATTAGAAATACTTTTTCAAAATCATAATGTGCTTGCTGTAGTTACACAACCAGACAAACCAAAAGGCAGAGGCAAAAAAATGGCTTTTTCTCCTGTAAAAGAAAAAGCATTACAATTAGGTATTGAAGTACTTCAGCCAGCAAAAGTAAGAGAAACAGAATTTATAGAAAAATTAAAAACATATCATGCAGATTTAATTGCAGTGACTGCATTTGGTCAAATATTGCCAGAAGAAATATTAAATATGCCAAAGTATGGCTGTGTTAATGTACATGGCTCTTTGTTGCCAAAATATAGAGGCGCAGCACCTTTGCAATGGTCTGTTATTAATGGAGAAAAACAAACAGGTGTAACAACAATGTATATGGCAAAAGGCATGGATACTGGTGATATGCTTTTAAAACAAAGCATTGATATTTTACCAAATGACACATACGGAAGTATTCATGATAAATTGTCTGTAATAGGTGCGGAATTGCTTTTGAAAACAATAGAACAATTACAAAAGGGTACATTACAAAGAATTCCTCAAAATGAACAAGAAGCAAGTTATGCTCCTATGCTCACAAAACAAACAGGACATATTGATTGGTCAAAAAAATGTGATGAAATTATTTGTTTAATACATGGTTTAGACCCAGCACCTACAGCATATACTATGTATCATGATGATATGATTAAAATATGGCAGGCAGAAAAAATAGAACAGCCATCTGGAAAAATAGGAGAAGTGACAGCAGTTAATAAAAAAGGATTTGTTGTGACAGCAGGTGATGGAAGTATTGTTGTAACAGAAGTACAGGCAAAAGGTAAGAAAAGAATGACTGCTGATGCCTATTTAAGAGGACATAGCATTGAAATTGGTACAATATTAGCATAAAAACAGACAAAATAATAAAAATATCGTATGATGTTATGAAATCATATAAAAAATATTGATTTCGTAGTCATATGTATTTGTAAACGAATTTCATCAATACATTTGACTATATTGGTCAGTGTTCCATATTTTATGCAATATGATATTACTGATAGATAGAAAAGTATTGCTAACATTTTTCATAATAGAAATGGAGGAATGTGAATATGATTTGGGGATATAATACATCATATTTGGGATTATTTTTTATTGTAATGATATTTAGTGTTGTAGCACAGTTTCGTGTAAACAGCACATTTAAAAAGTATTCAAAATTTGCAAATAGCAAAGGATTGACGGGTGCAGATGTAGCAAGACAAATGTTAAATGCTGCAGGAATATCAGATGTTAGAATTGAAAGAGTAGCAGGAAACTTAACAGACCATTATGACCCAAGTCATAAAGTATTAAGATTGTCTGAATCTGTATATGGTAGTCAGTCTGTAGCAGCATTAGGCGTTGCAGCACATGAAACAGGTCATGCTATACAACATGCAGAACAATATAGCTTTTTGTGGCTAAGAAGTGCTGTTGTGCCTCTTAGCAATATAGGTTCTAATTTGTCTATTCCTTTGGTTATGATAGGATTGCTTATTAATGGTAATTTGAGTTATTATTTAATATTAGCTGGAGTATTGCTTTTTTCACTTGTTGTATTGTTTACACTAGTAACATTACCAGTAGAATTTGATGCCTCTAGAAGGGCATTATATATGCTTGAAAATCAAAGTTATTTATATGATGCAGAATTAAGTGGTGCAAAAAAAGTTTTGACAGCAGCAGCAATGACATATGTTGCAGCAGCAGCAACGGCTATTGTCAATTTATTAAGGCTGTTTTCACTACTTTCAGCACGTAATAGAGACTAAAACGATTAAAAATGTTGGCGATTTGGGAAAGATATTTAAAAAGTATCTTTCCCCTTTATATTTTTAAGAAAATGGTAATATAAAAATAGTTGCGGCAATGCGGTGTATCATGTAAAATATAGTTTTATAAGAGATGATATTGATAATAACTCTAAAAATAGTATGAGTAAAAAACAAAGTGCAATGATATTTTAGGAGAAAAACAATGACAATACAAATTAATCCAAGAGAAATTGCTGTACAGGCTCTATTGGAAATTTTAAAAGAGGAAAAATATAACACAACAGTATTAAGAAAATTACTTAGACAAAATGGTGCAATGCCTCCCAAAGACAGAGCATTTGTAACAGAAATGGTAAATGGTTCATTACGAAATTTATATTATATTGATTTTGTAATAGATAACGTTTCTCATGTCAAAATTAAAAAAATAAAGCCTTATATATTGGCTGTATTGAGAACGGCTGTATATCAATTATATTTTATGAAAATTCCTGAAAATGCTATATGTGATGAATCTGTGAAATTAGTCAAAAAAAGAGGTTTAAGCAGTTTATCAGGTTTTGTAAATGCAGTAATAAGAAATGCTATAAGACAAAAAGACAATATAGTACTTCCAGATGAAAAACAACATGCTGTAGAGTATCTCTGTTTAAAATATACTCATCCATTGTGGCTTT
This sequence comes from Lachnospiraceae bacterium 46-61, assembly GCA_041223565.1. GTDB lineage: Bacteria > Bacillota > Clostridia > Lachnospirales > Anaerotignaceae > Coprocola. The sequence continues at coordinate 196,075 of JBCLQL010000003.1, read as the reverse complement.
TAAAAATGTGGTTACATCAATATGATTATGATTTTGTAAAAGCACTTTGTATACAAAATAATGTACCTCCAGATGTAAGTATTGTAGTAAACACATTATGCACAACAAAACAGGAATTAAAAAAGGAATTAGAACAATGTGGTATAGTGGTAAAAGAAAGTAAATATTATCAAAATATACTGCATTTGCATAAAACAGCAAATATAGCAAAATTGCAAAGTTATTATGACGGAAAATTTCATGTGCAAGATGAAAGTTCTGTAACAGCAATTGAAGTGCTTTCTCCTCAGCCTAATGAAAATATATTAGATATTTGTGCTGCTCCTGGAGGAAAAAGTTTTTTAATAGCAGAAAAAATGCAAAATAAAGGAAATATTTGTTCTTGCGATATATACCAGCACAAATTAGAATTATTGCAAGAAGGTGCAGAAAGATTGTCTATTTCTATTATTACACCAAAACAGCATGATGGTACAGTATATCAAAAGCAGTACGAAAAAGCATTTGATAGAGTACTTGTAGACGCACCATGTTCTGGATTGGGTCTAATAAGAAAAAAACCAGATATACGATTGAAAAAAGATGGAAATGATATTGACAATATATTGATAGTACAAAAAAATATATTAAAACAAGCAGCACAATATGTTAAACAAAATGGCATATTGGTTTATAGTACATGTACAATATGTAAAAAAGAAAATGAAAAAAATGTAGAGTGGTTTTTAGAGCAATATAAAAATTTTGAATTAGAGGATATTCGTATGTATTTGCCTTCTGGGCTGTGTTCAGAAACGGCAGAAAAGGGATATGTTACACTATACCCTCATATACATCATACAGATGGTTTTTTTATTGCTCGTTTTATACGAAAGGAGTAGTAAAACATGGAAAAAGTAGATATGCTTTCTATGACTTTAGAAGAGTGGGAAAGTATTATCAAACAATGGAAACAGCCATCTTTTCGAGCAAAACAAATATTTGATTGGTTGCATAACAAGCATATTACAGAAATAGACGATATGACAAATATTTCAAAAGATTTAAGAGAAAAATTAAAACTATATGGTGATATTTGTGGTGTAAAACAAATAAAAAAAATGGTTTCTAGCATAGATGGTACAACAAAATATTTATTTGAAATACAAAATGGTTTATTGATAGAAAGTGTATTAATGAAATATGATTATGGTAATACAGTTTGTATTTCAACACAAGCAGGCTGTCGTATGGGTTGTCGTTTTTGTGCCTCCACATTAGATGGTGTAGAAAGAAATTTGACAGCAGGAGAAATGCTTTCTCAAATTTATGAAATACAAAAAGATGTAGGACAACGTATTTCAGGTGTGGTACTTATGGGAAGTGGAGAACCTTTAGACAATTATGATAATGTGATACGATTTATACATTTGGTAAACCATGAAAAGGGATTGCATTTAGGACAAAGACATATTACACTTTCTACTTGTGGTATTGTAGATAAAATATATGATTTGCTTTCTGAGGATTTACAAATTACATTAGCAATATCTCTCCATGCGCCAAATGATGATATTAGACAAAGTATTATGCCTATTGCAAAAATATATAGTATGGAACAAATATTTAATGTATGTAAACAATACAGTGATAAAACAAAAAGGCGTATTACATTTGAATATGCCCTTATAAAAAATATCAATGACAGCGAAAGTTGTGCTGTGGAATTGTCTGAAAAACTTCATCATATGCTTTGTCATGTCAATCTGATACCTGTTAATGATGTAAAAGAAAGAAACTATAATAAAAGCAGCGAAAAACAAGTACAGCATTTTGCTCAGATATTACAGCAAAGGGGTATTGAAACAACAATTAGAAGAAAATTAGGTAGTGATATTGATGCAGCTTGTGGACAATTAAGAAGAAGCTATCGAAAAAATAATGCATTTTGATTTTGTAAATTGAGTAATATATTTGACTTTTTTTGATAAAGTTTTATCATAATATGTAGAACAAAACCATGTGTTTGGGAGGTGTTTTCATTATGAAAGCAGTTGGTAATTGTGTAATTGGCATGAGAAGAACAAACAACGAAGATGCAATTTATATTAATGAGCAAAAGAATTTGTATTTAGTAGCCGATGGTATGGGAGGCTGTAATGCTGGAGAAGTAGCAAGCAGTACAGCAATTTCTGCTTTTGCAGAGGCAATGGAACAATCTAAAAATGAGGAAATATTAGATAAAATGATGGAATCCATTATGATATGCAATAAAAAAGTATTTCAAAAATCAAAGCAGAGCATAGAATTTGTAGATATGGGTACAACTTTGGTAGCAGCAGCAATAGAAAAAAGTAAAGTATTTGTTGTTTATGTGGGAGATAGCCGAGCATATTTATATAGACAAAATGATTTAAAACAAATTACAACAGACCATTCTTATGTTATGGAATTGGTAAAAAGTGGTACAATTACAAGAGAAGAAGCAGAAGTTCACCCAAAGAGAAATATTATTACAAGAGCAATAGGCATAAGAGAAGATGTTGAAGCAGATGTTGTAATAGAAGATATTAAACAAGATGATAAAATACTGCTTTGTACAGATGGACTAAGTAATATGGTATCTCAAAATGAAATGGCAGCAATATTAAAACAACAATGTTCTACAGAAGAAAAAGTTAAAAAATTAGTACTCCTTGCTAATCAAAAAGGTGGCTTGGATAATATTTCATTAATATTAATTGAAATATAAAGAGGTGAATAATCATGTTGCGAATAGGTACTGTATTATTAGACAGATATGAACTGCTGGAACAAATAGGCTCAGGCGGCATGGCTATTGTGTTTCGAGGCAAAGACAGAACATTAGAAAGATATGTTACTGTTAAAATTTTGAGAGAAGAATTTATAGGAGATGAAGAATTTATAGCACGCTTTCGCTCTGAGGCTTTAGCTGCTGCAAGACTTTCTCACCCTAATATTGTACGTGTATATGATGTAGGACAAGAAGGAAATGTCTATTTTATTGTTATGGAATATGTGCATGGGGATACATTAAAACAGGCAATTAAAGAAAAAGCACCTTTTGATACCAAATCAACACTGAATGTTTCTATGCAAATTGCTTCTGGTATTGCGCAAGCACATAAAAATCATATTATACATAGAGATATAAAACCACAAAATATATTAGTAGGTACGGATGGTATTATTAAAGTAACAGATTTTGGTATTGCAAGAGCAGCAAATGGTGCAACAATGACAACAAGTACAACAGCAATGGGTTCTGTGCATTATTTTTCGCCTGAGCAGGCAAGAGGCGGTTATGTAGATGAAAAAAGTGATATTTATTCTTTAGGTATTACAATGTTTGAAATGGTAACAGGACAACTTCCTTTTCAAGCAAATACTTCTGTCGCTGTAGCAATGAAACAAATTAATGAAGAATTGCCAGATATTCGTCAATATAATCCCAAAGTGTCTGCAAGTTTAGAAATGATTATTAGAAAGGCAACTAGAAAAAAAGCAGATGAGAGATATGCTACAATAGAGGAAATGATACAAGAATTAGCAGCAGCAAAAAATGAGACAAATAGTGTTGCACAACAAGCATCTCCTAGAACAAGAACATCTGCATTACAACCTGAAATACAATATCTTTCTGCTGTAGATAATAATAAAAAACAAGCAGAGGCAAGAAGAATAGAACAAGTAAGACAGGAAGAATTGTCTGCAGCGGAGGAAATGATGGCAAAACAGGAAAAGCAAGGTATTAAAAATATTAGAATTTCGAAAGATGATGATTTTGAAAGGGAATATGAGGAAGTAGAACCAGTTAGAAGAAGCAGACGACCTAAATTGGATATGCAAAATAGAAGAAATCCAAGACAAGAGGAAGAATATGAACAAGGATATGATAAGACAAGAGAAAAGAAAGTTGTTTTTGCAGCAGTTGCAACAGCATTAATTATTATAGCTATCATTAGCGCGATTGGTGTAAAGGCATTTGGAACAAAAGCTGGATTATTTGGAGAAAGTTCTGAAACAGCAAAAGTAAAGTCATTTGTAGGAATGGAACTGAAAACAGCACAAGAGTTGGCAGAAAAAGATGGCTATCGTGTTGTAGAAGAAAAATCTGTTTATAGTGAAAGATATGCGCAGGGTATTATTACAGCACAGTCTACAGAAGAAAACAGTGATATTAAAAAAGGTATGGAAGTAGGTGTTACAGTTAGTTTAGGAAAGGAGATAACAGAGGAAACTATGCCCGATTTGAAGGGTGATAAAGAAGAAATTGCTGTTGAAAAAATTAAAAATTTGATAGGAAAAGAGCCAAAAGTATCTTATGAATATGATGAAGATGCAGAAATGGAAACTGTTATGGAACAAACACCTTCATATGGTACTAAAATTACAGCAGAAACAACAATTAGTATTGTTGTCTCAAGAGGAAAAGAAACTAAAACGACTATTGTTCCAAAAGTAGAAGGATTGACACAGTCTAGAGCGGAAAAAGCATTAAAATCCTCTAAATTAAATGTAGGTGATGTTACACTAACAGAAAGTAACAGTGTTGAAGAAGGTATTGTAATTACACAAACAAAAGAAGTAGGAGAAGAAGTGCCAGAAGGCACAGAAGTGGGACTTGTCATCAGCTTGGGAAAAGCAGAACAAAATGAAGAAAATACACAGCAGCCAGAGGAGCAAGTACCAGAACAAACACAGTCACCAGAACAAACACAACCGCCAGTACAAAATACAAAAACAAAAACATATACTGTAAATCCACCAGCGGCAGGTGTGACAAAGGCACATATTAAAATTGTAAAAACAGACGATAATGGCGAAAGTGTTGTATTAGATGAACAAAAATCATTACCATTTTCTGTACCAATTTCAGGTTCAGGGGATGGACAGATTACTTGTTACATTGATGGTGTTCAAATGTGGAGTGATGCATTTTAAATGTCATTAAATTTTGATATATAGTAAATAAAGTATATTATAGAATATGCTTTTGGCAAGCGAGAGTATTGGGGGAACTTTTTTCACTTGTAAAAGGTTTCCCCAGTTTTTAAGTTTATTGTTGTCAGTTAAATATTAAAAAAATATATTTGTCAAATATCAATATCATGCAAGTCTTTTTTATAAAAAAGTGATAATATAAGAAGTAAATGATATTTATTTTTTAATTTTAGAAAGGAGAATTATGTTAAAAGGTACAATTATAAAAGGTATAGGTGGTTTTTATTATGTAGATACAGAAAAAGGTGTTTATGAATGTCGTGCAAGAGGAATATTCCGAAAAGAAGGTATTAAGCCTGCTGTAGGAGATACTGTAGAAATATCTGTATTAAATGAAAATGAAAAAGAAGGCAGTTTAGATGTAATTGAGCAAAGAAAAACGCTTTTAATTCGTCCTAGAGTGGCGAATGTAGAACAAGCCATCATTGTATTTGCAGCAAAAAGTCCTAATTTAAATTTAGATTTGCTGGACAGGTTTTTACTTTTGGCAGAAGAGCAACAATTAGATATTGTAATTTGTATTAACAAAATTGATAAAGATAAAACGCAGTTATATCAAAAAACAGCAGAGTTATATCGTTTAGCAGGCTATACAGTATTATGTTTAAGTGCAGAAAAAGATATTGGTATAGAAGATTTAAAACAAGTACTGCAAAACAAAATATCTGTTTTTGCAGGTCCTTCTGGTGTAGGCAAGTCTAGCTTAATTAATAAAGCATTTCCCCATGCAAATATGGAAACTGGAGAAGTCAGTCCTAAAATACAAAGAGGAAGACATACAACACGTCATGCAGAACTGATACAAATAGGAGAAAAAAGTTATATTGTGGATTCTCCTGGATTTACTTCTTTGTATTTGGAAGGCATTACACAACAAACATTACAATACTATTTTAAAGAATTTCAACCATATTTGCATAAATGCTATTATACAAGCTGTAGTCATACACATGAACCAGACTGTCGTATAAAAGAACAAATAAACAAGGCGATTAGTGAAATACGATATCAAAGATATGTAACAATTTATGAGGAGTTAGAGAAAGAAAGGAAAAAATAATTATGGAAAATATATTATCACCTTCATTATTGGCAGCAGATTTTACAAAAATTGGACAACAGTTGGAGCAAATAGAAAAAGGTGGTGCACAGTACATTCATTTAGATGTTATGGATGGCATATTTGTACCTAATATATCATTTGGTATTCCTGTAATACAAAGCATCAGAAAAAACTCTAATTTAGTGTTTGATGTACATTTAATGATTGTAGAACCAGAACGCTATGTGGAAGCATTTCGCAATGCAGGAGCAGACATTATCAATTTTCATGTAGAAGCAACAGAAAATCCAGATGGTACACTAGACAAAATAAAAAATATAGGTGCAAAAACTGGAATTACAATTAAACCAGATACTCCTGTATCTAAAATTGTACCATATTTGGAAAAGGTAGATATGGTGCTGATTATGACAGTAGAACCTGGATTCGGCGGACAAAAATTTATGGCTGAAAAAATGGAAAAAGTAAAAGAATTGGTGAAAATAAGAGAGCAAAAAAATCTTTCATTTGATATTGAGATAGATGGTGGTGTCAATATGGATAATATAAAAGAAATATTGGACACAGGGGTTAATGTCATTGTGGCTGGTTCTGCTATATTTGGCGCTGAGAATATTGAAAAAAGAACAAAAGAATTTTTAAATATATTGCAGGAGAAAACAAAATGAAAGCAGTATTATTTGCAGGAGCAGAAATAGAACGATATGATTTTTGTGAAAAATATATAAAAAATGCAGATGTTATATTGTGCTGTGATAGTGGTATGAGACACACAAGAGCATTAGGCATTGTACCAGATTATATATTAGGAGATTTTGATTCCTGCCGAAAAGAAGATTTGGAATATTATAAAAATATGGGCATTACTATAAAAACATTTCCTACACAAAAAGATGAAACAGATATGGAATTAGGATTAGATTTTGCTGTAAAATTGGGTGCAGATATGATTGTAATATTTGGAGGAATAGGAAGTCGCTTTGACCATACATTGGCAAATGCTCATATACTTTTAAGACTTTTAAAAAAAGGCATTAAAGCAATGCTTGTTGATGAAAAAAATTGTATAGAATTGATTGATAAAGATATTATATTAGAAGGAAAAAAAGGGGAATTGGTTTCTACCATTCCTCTTTCTATGGAAGTAACAGGTATTACACTGGAAGGATTTGCCTACCCCTTAAAAGACCATACATTAACAATAGATGATGATATTGTTGCCGTGAGCAATATTATGTTGCAAAATCAATGTAAAATTTCTATCAAAACAGGATATTTATTTGTCATACGTTCAAAAGACTAATAATGTTAATTAATAGGGAAAAGCAATATTTTATATTTTTTGCATAATATAGTAATAATAAATAGTATGATTAAAAAATATAAAATGGGGTGGATATATGGGCAGACGATTTGGCGGTGTGCCTCAAAAACGTCTGCTTGGGCTGACGTTATTTTCTGGCGGATGTGGTATGCTGATTGTACTAATTATACCTTGGTGGGGATTTATAGTAGCAGTGATATTGGTTGCCGCTGGAGGATTTTTATTATTTTCTGATTGCTGATAAAAAACAAATGAATCATTCCATCTGTTAATAACAGTTAGAATGATTCATATTTACGTTTATTATATTGCACGTGTTACTTTATTGGAACGAAGACATCTTGTACAAATGTATATAGATTTTACTGTTCCATTATCAATGATTTTCACCTTTTTTACATTAGGTTTCCATTTTCTGTTTGCACGTCTACTAACCTGACTACGGTTAATACTGATTCTATGACCTTTTATTTGGCCTTTTTCACAAATCTCACATTTAGCCATTGCTACGCACCTCCTTGCTTGCTTATGTGACACAACAAAAATATTTTATCAGAAAACAATATTTTTTGCAACAAGTATATTATGTTATTTAAAAAATATTTTTTATAATATTATAAATTATGGTAAAGTTTGTAATAAAATATTCTTTTTTACAAAATAGTTGACAAATGCATATCAAACATATCATAAAATATTTATAAATCATTATGAAAAAAATATATTGTTGCTAAAATTTTTTTGTATTTTCCATTCAAAAAAATAATATTTAATGGTATACTAAATTATATTTGTATCATAACTATTATGGTAATATTTTTCGGGAGGCTGAAACATTATGACTGCAAAATTAGAAAATGAATATGGCGTGATTACAATAGATGATGAAGTAATTGCAAGAATTGCAGGTTATGCTGCTTTGGATTGCTATGGTATTGTGGGTATGGCAGCAAAAAATGTAAAAGATGGGCTTGTGCAACTTTTAAAATTAGAAAGCTTGACAAAAGGAATTAAAATGACAATTAATGAAAATAAAATCAATTTGGAATTTCATATTATTGTGGAATATGGTACAAATATTTCTGTAATTGCAAACAATATTATAAGCACTGTAAAATATAAAGTAGAAGAATATGCAGGATTAAAAGTAGAGGGCATCAATATATTTGTAGACGGTGTTCGTGTAGACAGCTGATATAGAGGAGGAAAGCAAAGTGGCATTAACAAAATTAAATGGTTTGGTACTCAAAAAAATGATGATTGCAGCAGCAAACCGTCTAAATGAAAATAAGCATATTGTAGATGCACTCAATGTATTTCCCGTACCAGACGGCGACACGGGTACAAATATGTCATTAACAGCACTTGCAGCGGCAAAAGAAGGAGAAAAAGTGAATTCTCTTTCTGTAAGTGAAGTAGCGAAAGCAATTTCAAGTGGTGCTTTACGTGGTGCAAGAGGAAATTCTGGTGTGATTACTTCTCAAATATTGAGAGGCTTTGCAAAGGGATTACAAGGGCTGGAAGAAGCGAATACAAAAGAGTTGGCGCAAGCATTGCAACAGGCTGTAAAAACAGCATATAAAGCAGTTATGAAGCCAAAAGAGGGTACAATATTAACTGTAGCAAAAGCATGTGCAGAAAGTGCATTAAAAGCAGCAGAAACAACAGAGGATATTGATGTATTTTTGCAAAAAATAATAGAAGATGGTAATGCTATGCTTTTACAAACTACAGAAATGCTTGCTGTATTGAAACAAGCAGGCGTTGTGGACGCAGGAGGAAAAGGACTGCTTTATTTGCTAGAGGGTGCTTTACAAAGTAGAAATAGTATTGATACGATTAAAATAGAAGAAGATGTTAAAACACCTCATGAAAATTTTGCAGCACTTGCTTCGGTAGAAAATACAAGTATTACATTTGGTTATTGTACAGAGTTTTTTATACTTGTAAAAAATGTAGAAGAAAAAACAGTGCAAAATTTAAAAACATATCTTGCTACAATAGGAGATTCTATTGTATGTGTGAGTGATGATGATTTAATTAAAGTACATGTGCATACTGACCATCCAGGGCTTGCACTAGAAAAGGCTTTGATATTAGGAGAACTAAGTGGACTAAAAATTGATAATATGCGTCAGCAACATACAAATCGCATTGATTTTACAAATTCTCAAAAACAGTATACAGAACAAACAAAACAGAAAACAGAAGAAATGAAAGAGATAGGTTTTGTAGCAATTTCTTCAGGAGATGGATTGGCACAAATTTTTCAAAATTTAGGTGCAGATGAGATAATACAAGGGGGACAAACAATGAACCCTAGTACAGAAGATATATTGAATGCCATTGAAAAAGTAAATGCAAAAACAGTTTTTGTATTGCCTAACAATAAAAATATTATATTGGCAGGAGAACAAGCAGCAAAATTAACAGAGCATAAAAAGGTGATTGTAATACCTTCTAAAACAATACCACAAGGTATTACAGCAATGCTCAATATAACAGAAAAACAACCAGAACAAATAAAACAAGATATGATAGAAAGTATGGAAAATGTGATTTCTGCAAATGTCACATATGCTGTGAGAGAAACTGTATTTGATGGAAAGAATATAAAGCAGGGCGACATTATTGGTATGCAGGAAGATATTATTTCTGTTATATCAGAAAATCCAGAAAAAGGCGCACAGGAGTTGCTTGATAAAATTGTAACAGAACATGCAGAAGTGATTAGTATTTATTATGGTGCAGATGTTACACACCAACAAGCAGAACAAGTGAAAATGTATGCAGAAAATAATTTCCCAGATTGTGATGTAGAACTGCAAAGAGGTGGACAACCTTTATATTACTATATTATTGCAGTAGAATAGATGATAAAAGAGCGTTATGAAAGAACGACTACGTTTTTTTATAACGCTTTTTTTATGAAAGAGTCAGCATTATAAATGAAAAGTTAACAAAAATTGATTTAAAATGAATACGATTATTATAATAGATTTAGGAGTGAGTAAAAATATGGATTTAAGTTGTCCTGTTTTGGAACTGCCTAATATAGGGCAGCAAAGGGCAAAAAAATTAAATAGTATGGGTATATTTACTATGGAGGATTTGTTAACACATTTTCCTAGAGAATATGATGATAGAAGTCATATTTGCAAAATAAAAGATTTGGTTTTGAATGAAGAAAATACATTTATTGCTTATGTAAAGGGAGAAGGAGAAACCATACGTGTAAAAGATATTACATTTACTCGTGTAAAATTATATGATGAAACAGGAAGCGTTTTTGCTGTTTGGTACAACCAAATATATATGAAAAAGGCTTTTGTTGAAAAAACAGAATATTTATTTAAAGGAAAACTCAAAAAAAAATACGGTAAATTAGAAATATCTTCTCCAGAATATGAAAAAGCAGATGTTGCTATGAATAAAATTGTACCAATTTATCCTTCTGTAAATGGTTTATCTCAAAAAATATGGCGGAAGATGATAGGAGATGTTATAAACAATACAAGAGGACAATTAAAAGAATGTTTACCGCATTGGCTAAGAAAACAATATTTTATATGTGAACGTAATTTCGCAATAGAGAATATACATTTTCCTGAAACACAGCAAAATTTTTTTTTAGCGAGAAGACGACTTGTTTTTGAAGAATTTTTTTTATTACAGTTAGGATTGCTTTTAATGAAACAAACATTACAGCAAGGAAAAAAAGGTATAATATTACAAAAGCAATATGTAATATCAGAATTTGAAAAAAAATTCCCTTTTACTATGACAAATGCACAGAAAAATGTCATACTGGAAATCAAACAAGATATGATAAAAGGTAAAGTGATGAATCGACTTGTTCAAGGAGATGTTGGTAGTGGTAAAACGGCTGTTGCTATGACAATTGCTTATTGGACAATAAAAAATGGTTATCAAGCTGCATTGATGGTGCCTACAGAGGTTTTAGCAGAACAGCATTATGAGTCTTTTTGTGAAATGTTTGAACCTTTGGGTATTAAAACAGTACTTCTTTCGGGTTCTTTAACAGCAAAACAAAAAAAAGAAGTATTACAGCAAATTGCCTCAGGAGAAGCAAATATGATACTAGGTACTCATGCGGTAATACAAAAGGATGTTGTATTTTCAAAATTGGCTCTTGTTATTACAGATGAACAGCATCGTTTTGGTGTAAGACAAAGAGGCGCATTATCTGAAAAAGGAGAAAATCCTCATGTTCTTGTTATGACAGCAACACCCATACCCAGAACACTTGCATTGATATTATATGGAGATTTGGATATTTCTATTATTGATGAGCTACCACCTAATAGAAAAAAGATTGATACCATTGCTGTTACACCATCGTACAGAGAGAGAATATATCATTTTATTAAAAAGCACGCTGATATGGGTTTACAAACTTATATTATATGTCCTATGATAGAAGAAAATGAGAAAATGGAGGTACAGTCAGTACTTTCTTATACAGAAGCATTGCAGCAAAATCAATTAAAAGAGTATCATGTTGCTTGTGTGCATGGAAAAATGAAATCTAAACAAAAACAGGAGATTATGCAAAGTTTTTCAAATGGTGAAATTGATGTACTTGTTTCTACAACAGTAATAGAAGTTGGTATCAATGTACCTAATGCTGTGATTATGTTAATTGAAAATGCAGAGCGTTTTGGATTGGCTCAACTGCACCAATTAAGAGGTAGAGTAGGGAGAGGAAGCGAAAAATCTTATTGTATATTGATAAATGAAGGAAAAAATAAAATAGCAAAACAAAGAATGAATGTTATGCAAAAATCTTCTGATGGCTTTGTAATTTCTGAAATGGATTTACAACTAAGAGGTCCAGGAGAGTTTTTTGGAACTAAACAGCATGGACTACCTGAATTGAAAATTGGTAATTTATATAAAGATATGGCGATATTGAAAGAGGCACAAAGTGCAGCAGAAACAATGCTACAAAAGGATAGATATTTAGAACTTGCTATACATGAAGATATGAAACAAAAAGTAACTTCTTTATGGCAAAATGAACAGTTATCTATATAGAATAATAAAAGCATTGTGTTAAATAAAGATAACATTTTTTTGTCAAACTTTTTTGTAAAAAAAGTTTATAGATATAAGTGAAGCCCTCAAAGAAGTATATAATATTTTTTTTGTAAAACATTTATTATTGTTTTTTTGTATATTCTTTGTTATACTCTAAAGATGTAGAAAATACAAAAAACGTTTATTCATATAATGAAAAGGCAAATATTTTGTAAAAAGGTGTGACAAAATATGCGTGTCATTGCAGGAAAAGCAAAAGGACATAAATTAAAAACCATAGAAGGTTTACAAACAAGACCTACCACAGATCGTATTAAAGAAACATTGTTTAATATGATAGCATTTGATTTACCACAATGCAGATTTTTAGATTTATTTTCAGGAAGTGGTGCGATTGGTATTGAGGCACTCAGCAGAGGCGCAGCAGAATGCGTTTTTGTGGAAAAATCAAAATTAGCTTATGATATGATATTAACAAATTTAGAACATACAAAATTACAGCAATATGCTGTTTTATATCAAAGAGATGTATTAGAAACACTTGATGTATTAAAACAAAATAATCAAAAATTTGATATTATATTTTTAGACCCACCTTATACTTCTGGATTAGCAGAATCAGTATGTGAAAAAATTGTAAAATATAATTTGCTAAATAAAAAAGGATATATTATATGGGAAAGAAGTGCAGAAATAGACATAAATGATATTTCTGGTTTATATGTGATAAAACAAAAAAGTTATAAAACGACAGTAATGACATTTCTGGCGTTGGAGGAAAGTGAAATATGATAAAGGCAATTTATGCAGGTAGTTTTGACCCTGTAACATTAGGACATCTTGATATTATTAAAAGGGCAGCGGCAATTACAGACCATTTAGTTGTAGCAATATTGGAAAACCCCAATAAAAAAGCATTATTTACAGTAGAAGAAAGAAAATATCATTTAGAACTTGTTACAAAAGATATTGAAAATGTAGAAATTGCATCATTTCAAGGTCTTTTAGTAGATTTTGCAAAAAAAATAGGTGCAACTATTGCAATTAGGGGACTGCGAAACAGTATAGATTTTGCAGCGGAATTTCAAATGTATTTAATCAATCGAAAATTGTATGGAGCAATCGAAACGATTTTTTTGGCAGCAGACGAGGAACATTTGGCACTCAGTTCTACAAATGTAAAAGAAGTTGCAATATTTGGAGGCAATATTGATTTTATGGTGCCTATGGAAATTAGGGAGTTTGTAGCAGAAAAATATAAGAAGTGAGGGAATGCAATATGGAAACAGTTTTAGATTTGCTGAATGAATTAGAAGAAACATTGGATAATAGCCGTGCAGTGCCCTTTAGTAATAGAGTATCTGTTGATAAAGAAGAACTGTATGAGATTATTACAGAAATTCGTATGAAACTTCCTAATGAATTAAAACAATCAAAATGGGTAATTGAGGAACGTAATAAAATATTGATTGATGCCCAAAAAGAAGCAGACGAGATTGTGAAAAATGCAGAAGAACGTGTAAAACGTATGGTAGATGAAAATGAAGTAACAAAAATGGCACATGAACAAGCAGCAGAGATTGTGGATTATGCAAAAAAAACATCAAAAGAATTGCGTGTCAGTGCTATGGAATATGCAGAAGATGTATTAAGCTCTGCACAAGAAAGATTGCGAGAGCTTAAAAATGTAGTATATGATGAAAGTATGAAAACAGACCAATATTTCGGTGACACATTATCTGTATTATCTGAAAATATACAGGAATTACGGTTAGGTAGATAACTATTATTTTTGATAAAAATAATCTATAGAAAGCAGTAATAATGCTAATGATAAAAAAAGAATACCAAAAACAAAAATATAATAATATGAGGCGGTTTTTGAAGCAAAAGAGGCTACAGAAACCGCTTTTATTAATTTGTTTTCAAATAATGCATAACAAAAATAGCATATTAAAGCGGAAAAAATGCTGTTTACACATTTTGAAAATATATATTTTGCACTGGATACAGAAATAGGTGACAATATGCCTAATGTTTGTGCTAATATAGAAAGTCCACCAAATGAAAGTATTGCTGTGATACAAGTTAATTGTATTTGTATAGATGCTGATGATTGACTTAAAAGTGAAGCACCATTTGTCATTTCTAATATTCCCCCAAGTATACCTTCTATATCATAAATAGATATAGGTAATATAATAGAAAGTAATTTGGAAATATATGTAATAATACCTGTTTGATAAAGTGATTCTATTATGACACCAAAAAGTATAATAAATCCCCCTATTTGTGTTACGGTTTCCATAGCATCTGAAACAGAATCTGCTAATATTTTGCCTGTAGTTTCTGTTGCAGGAGGTATAGTGTAATGATATTTTGAAACAATATTATTTTGTGTAGGAACATAAAAAAAACGAAATACTATTCCTGTAAACAAAGCACCTGAAAATATACAAAAAAGCATATAATAGCCCATTGCTGGATTATTTAAAAAAGCAGTTCCCACTGTACCAACTACAAAAAGAGGTCCTGCATTGTTGCAAAAAGAAAGTATTCTTTGTGCATCTTTTTGAGAAAGTGCATTTTTTTGACAAAGTGTAACAGTAATTTTAGCACCAGAAGGATAACCAGAAATCATACCTAATATTAGAGGAAAGGCACAAATACCAGATATGCCAAATAAAGGTTTCATAATAGGTTGGAAAAAATGCCCTATTTTGTGAGCAACACCTAAACGAATTAAAATACCTGTTGCTGTTAAAAATGGAAATAGAGAAGGCAGAACATTATGAAACCATAAATCAACACTTTGCATTGATTTTTGTAATATCGCTTGAGGAAAGCATAATAAACAATAAAGTAAAAAAAGTGTTGCTATGGTTAATAATATACTGCGTGTTTTCATTGCTCTATCTCCTTTGTAATAAAAAATATAATAATAAGCTGTGTCAATAAAAATTTTTGATTCTCTCTAGTTAATTTATGTTTGAGAATTAGAAATCATAACCATAGGTGTTGTAAAATCTTGATTGATACGACTGTATATTTTATTGGGAGAAGCAATAAAATAAATATCAGTAGATTTTGTTTCTAATGACAATAAATATTGTCCTTTTTCATCTAAAACACTTTTATGATGTTTTAAATTGGTAAGCAAGGGCAATACACAATGGTTTTTCAGCATAGAAAATAGATTTTGTTTTTCTCGACAAAAACCAAGCACACGTATATAAGGAGAATATCCCCTTTGATTGAAATAAATCACATCTTTTTTTTGTATTTGAAGTAATATGTGTAACAACATTCTTTGTATATGTGTTTGCGTATAGCGTTTTGTTTTAATAAAAGAAATCATATTTTCTATATTATATTGTGTATTTAATGATTGATAGATGCGATTTTCTAAACCTTCTGTTACTTCAAATATATTTTTAATTTGTTGAGGGGTTTGCATACGTATACAGTATTGTAGTGCTGTTGTAAAATCATTTAAAAATATGGGAGCAATGCCTTGCGATATGCTTTTATTTAAAATATCGTGACACTGCTGTGGTATATGGGAGTATATTTCTTCTGTATGTCCACGTAAAAGCGCATTTCTTAAAGCAGATGCAGATGCTATTTTTTGTTCCGAAAGCAGTTTATCATGGTAATGATTGCCTTCTCTTGCTATAGTATGGGCACATATATGACTATTTAGTTTTTGAAGTGCCTTGACATACTCTACAGCAAGTATATTGTTTGGTTCAGCAAGCACATTTTTAGTAATAGGATATAGTTTGGCAAGTGCAGTATAACGAGCAGAAGCATAAGAAAGCCCATATTGTAAATGTTGTTTTAAAAGCTGTTTAAAAGCATCACTTTCATTTAAAAGCAATTCTGCTGTTTGTATAATGGGTGTAATTTCTCCTATTTCTGAACCAAAACAGATATCTGTGACAATACCAGTGTCATGGAGTAGTTTTACAGCAGCATGAGCAAAATATTCTGCACTTGCTGTAGCATATAGTATAGGTAATTCTATTACCATATCTGCACCACAACAAAGTGCCATATGTGTTCTTGTCCATTTGTCTAATATGGCAGGTTCACCTCGTTGCACAAAATTCCCGCTCATTACAACAATAACAGCATCTGCTTTTGTTATTTGTTTTGCTTTTTGTATTTGATATGCATGACCATTGTGAAAGGGGTTGTATTCTGCAATAATGCCTAATATTTTCATAATTATTTGTAATACACATATTTTATATATGTCTTTTTCCTTTCTAAAGTTTATGTTGTAATTTGTATATTTTTGTAAAATATTTTTTTACTGTTTTACTGTAATATTGATAAATACATTTGACGAATTTATGAACAAAAAAAGTAAAAATATAAAATAAATATAACAATATTATAAAAAGTAATATAAAAATATAGTTTTACAGTAGTATATATTGATTACTTTATTTACAGCAATATGGTTTTGTATAATATCATAGTATTTAGACAGTAAAAGTATAACAAATTTATTACAATTTATTAAAATTTACTATGGTATTCTTTGCAGTTTAGAGATATACTTAATATATTATAATAAACAAAAAATCTGCAATAGAAAATATCAAAAAATTTCTTTTTTTGTCATTTAGCGCTTACAGCAGTAATGTCAAATATATTTGCAAATTTATAAAACAATATTCCCGAAAACAAATAGCATTTCATATGGAATTGTTGTTCAGTAAAAATTTATATTACTGAATCAATGTGATAACTATTTGCTTTTGAAATAGGTGAATGATTTCATATCTAATGAAATGACAGATTGATATTATTTTATTTTTAGTAAAGAGTTTAGTCAAGAGGATGAATAGCTTGGATACCAAAAACATAAATTTTGATTTTTTACAAGATATTTTTATAGAAGAAGCTTGGAAAAGCGTTGATAAAATAGATGCTTTTTTAGACTGTAAATGTCTGGAACAGCATGAGATTGTGATTACAAAAGAAGAAAGCAATCAGATATTTCGCATATTGCACAGTTTTAAAGGTTCAGCATTTATGATGGGACATCAAACGATTGCAGAAATGATACATGGCGCAGAAGATTTATTTTCTTATTTGCAAGAAGAAGACAATATAAATCAAAAAGATTTACAAACAATACTGCGATTGACTAAAACAGTTTCCAGTTGCGTAAAAAGAGAATTAAAACGTATGGAAACAGGAGAAGATGTAACAGATTTTGGCTGGGCAATTGTTAAAAGAATTAAGAACTTTTTAGAGCATATAGAAGGGGAAGAAATGGACCCTAATGCTGAAAATATGCAGTATACAAGAAAAGGAAGAAAAATTATACCTTTTCAGAATTTTGATAGTCTTTATCAAAAAGCAGAAAGAATGATAACCATAATGGGCAGAGAACTGGATAAAACGGTTCATTTGCAAATGATTGGAAAAGAAACAGAAGTACCTAAGGATATTTATGAAAAAATTTCTATGGCTGTTATGCAGATGGTAAAAAATAGTATGGACCATGGCATTGAAAGCAAAGAAGAAAGAGAAAAATTAGGTAAAAGCGATATTGGAAGGATTCGCATTGAAGTGAAAAAAGTAGCGCAAAAAGTATCTGTAGCATTTTATGATGATGGCAGAGGATTAGACAGAGAGAATATATTAAATATTGCAGAAAAAAAAGGTGTTCTGAAAAAAGAAAGACAATGCTATACAGACCAAGAAGTATATAACTTTTTGCTGAAGCCTGGTTTTACAACAAAAAGCATGGTAAGCTTATTTTCAGGAAGAGGTATAGGCTTAGATGTTGTAAATGCAGGTGTTGCAGCATTGGGAGGAAGTATAGAAATTGAAAGCCGAGAGCATAGAGGGACCACTTTTTTAATAGAATTTCCTTTAGTATAATTCTATTCTATATTGTAAATTTACTATAATATACAGTGTTTGACAATGTGTGATAAAAAAAGCGTTGTGAGAAGCTGTATATTTGTAGTAAATTTGTAAAACAATTTTACAAATAAATATTATTTTATATAATTATAAAATAATATTTTCAAAAACTTTTCTATCAATATCATTTCTATTCATTTTGATAATCAATTTTTTATACAAATGTGCCAAATTTTTAAAAATAAGTATTGTATACAACTGACAGATTGTTTATAATAATAAGTAAAGGTGCAAATTACCAATTTGTTACTGTATATCAGCTTAATAAAAGTAAAAAAATGATAGTAAAAAATTTATTATGTTTTATTAGGCGATAATTATGACTATTTTTTTATGGAGCAGGAGGTTTTAGTTGTGGACTTTATAACAAAAATCAAAGAAAGAGCAAAAAAAGACAAAAAAGCAATTGTATTACCAGAATCTTATGAAATTAGAAACTTGAAAGCAGCAGATGCAGCACTGAAAGAAGGCTTAGCTGATATTATTTTAGTAGGAAACAAACAAAAAATATTAGAAGCTGCACCAGATTGTGACTTATCAAAAGCAACATTTATTGACCCAGATAACTACGACAGAATGGATGAAGTAGTGAATACATTGGTAGAAATTAGAAAAAGCAAAGGCATTACAGCAGATGACGCTAGAAAAATGTTAGAAGACCCTTTATTTTTTGGTGTTATGCTTGTAAAATTGGGTGTTGCTGATGGCATGGTATCTGGCGCAATTCACGCAACAGCAAATGTATTACGTCCTGCACTTCAAATATTAAAAACAGACCCAAGTGCTGACCTTGTTTCTGCATTTTTTATGATGGTATGCCCAGATAAAACATATGGAGCAGATGGTGTATTCTTATTTGCAGATTGTGGTTTAAATCAAAATCCAACATCTGCTGAATTGGCAGGTATTGCAGCAAGCTCTGCAAAATCATTTGAAACATTTGTGGATGCAGAAGCAAAAATTGCTATGCTTTCCCATTCTTCTAAAGGCAGTGCAAAACATGCTGATGTAGATAAAGTTGTGGAAGGCGTTCGCATTGCAAAAGAAAAATATCCTAATTTGAAAGTAGATGGCGAATTACAGTTAGATGCTGCAATCGTTCCAGAAATTGGTTCTCAAAAAGCACCAGACAGCACTGTTGCAGGACAAGCAAATGTATTAGTATTCCCTGACTTAGACGCTGGAAATATTGGTTATAAATTGGTACAAAGATTGGCAGGAGCAGAAGCATATGGTCCAATATTACAAGGTATTGCAAAACCAGTTAATGACCTTTCAAGAGGCTGTTCAGCAGAAGATATTGTTGGTGTAATTGCTATCACAGCAATACAGGCACAAATGCAATAATAGAAATACATTAGAAATATTGCTTGCTTTCTAAAATGAAAGCAAGCAAAAAACTTCAATAAGGAAACTTTATTTACTAGAAATTACTTAAAAAATAAAAAACAAAAACAGTCGTTTTTGTATAGAAAGTTGTTTTAATAAAGATAAGGAGAGAAAAAAATGAAAATTCTTGTATTAAACTGTGGTAGTTCCTCTTTGAAATATCAGCTGATTGACAGCGATACAGAAGCTGTTTTAGCAAAGGGTCTTTGTGAAAGAATTGGTATTGAAGGTTCTAAATTAAAACATCAGCCAAAGGGAAAAGATGATGTTATATTTAACGATTATATGGAAGACCATACAGTAGCAGTAAAAATGGTAATTGATGCTTTGTTAGATAGCAATCATGGTGTTGTATCTAGTGCAAAAGAAATTAATGCAGTAGGTCATAGAGTGGTACATGGCGGAGAATATTTTGCAAGCTCTGTTATTATTACTCCAGAAGTAAAAGAAGCAATACAAAAATGCTGTGAATTAGCACCTTTACACAATCCAGCGAATTTAATTGGTATTGATGCTTGTGAAAAAATTATGCCAGGTGTGCCTCAAGTAGCAGTATTTGATACAGCATTCCATCAAACAATGCCAGAAAGAGCGTTTCTTTATGCTTTGCCATATGAATATTATGAAAAATACAAAATCAGAAGATATGGTTTCCATGGTACAAGTCATAAATTTGTAGCACAAGAAGCAGCAAAAATGATAAATAGACCATTGGAAGAATCCAAAATTATTACTTGCCATTTAGGAAACGGTGGAAGTATTTGTGCTGTTAGAAATGGTAAATCTATTGATACTTCTATGGGATTTACACCATTAGAAGGACTTGTTATGGGCACACGTGCAGGCGACGTTGATGCCGCTGTTATTACATTTTTAATGGAAAAAGAAAATTTAACTCCATCTGAAATGGACAATATATTAAATAAAAAATCTGGTGTACTTGGTATTTCTGGTGTTTCAAGCGACTTCAGAGATATTGAAGGTGCGAGAGATGAGGGTAATGTAAGAGCAGAAGCTGCATTGGATATATTTGCATATCGTGTTGCAAAATATATTGGTGAATATGCTGCATCTATGAATGGTGTAGATGCTATTGTATTTACAGCAGGATTAGGAGAAAATTCTGGCTCTATCAGACGTTTAATTTGTGACTACTTAGCATTTTTAGGCGTTCATATTGACTCTTACAACAACAGTTTAAGAGGAAAAGCAATTGAAATTTCTGCTCCAGATTCTCGTATTAGAGTACTTGTAATACCAACAAATGAAGAGCTTATGATTGCAAGAGATACAAAAGACTTGCTTGACAAATAATATGCCTTTTTGTATAATACTTTAGGTACGACTATGGGGTGATGAAAGTGATACTAACTATTTCTCAGATAATAGGCAAAACAGGCGAAAGCATGGAAGTCTCTTTTTCTGAAAATATAGAAAATACTATGGGTTATCCCGATGTTGTGTGTTTTTCAGAGCCTGTTGTGATAAAAGGTGTTTTGACAAATACCAAAAAGGGAATACTGTTTGAAGCAGATGGCAATACAGAGGCAATATATTTGTGTAGCCGTTGTTTGGAAAAAGTAAAAGTACCAATTCAATTTAATATTAATGAAATGTTTTATCCATCAGGCAGTGTAGAAAATGAAAAAGAAGCGGAAACTTTTTGTGATGACGAAATGGATTTAACCGATGTGATACAAAGGAGTATATTGGAAAATTTGCCCATGAAAGTCGTTTGCAAAGAAGAATGTAAAGGACTGTGTCCGAAATGCGGTAAAAATTTGAATGAGGGTGATTGTGACTGTAGTAATACAGAATTTGACCCAAGATTAGAAAGTTTGCGTACTCTTTTTAATGTTGACGAGGAGGTGTAGAAATGGCTGTACCAAAGGGACGTGTGTCTAAATCTAAAAGAGATAAAAGAAAAGCCCAATCATGGAAAATTGCAACACCAAATTTAGTGAAATGTAGTAAATGCGGTGAATTGATGGTATCTCATCGTGCTTGTAAGGCTTGTGGTTCTTACAATAAAAAAGTTGTTATAAATGTAGACTGATAAAAAATAAAGACAGATTGTCAAAAAGTGCTATAAACCCTGCTATTTTATGAAAAAGTGAGCGAGTTTGAGCAGAGTCTAATAGTTTCATTTTATTGACAAGTAAAAGACAGCAATGTATTGCTGTCTTTTCTGTTGTATAAAATAAATAAAAAAGAGAGATGATTTTTTTGCAAAAAGAAATTAAAATTGCAGTAGATGCTATGGGCGGAGATAATGCACCATATGAAATTGTAAAGGGTGCTGTAGAAAGTGTCAATGAGCAACAAGCACATGTGATATTAGTAGGACATCAACAAGTAATTGAGCAGGAATTAAAAAAATATAATTATGATAAAAATTATATAGAAATTGTGCCAGCAACAGAAGTAATATCAACAGAGGAGTCGCCTACACAAGCAATTAGAAGAAAAAAAGATTCTTCTATGGTAGTAGGATTAAATTTAGTAAAACAAAAAAAAGCAGATGCTTTTGTTTCAGCAGGAAGTACAGGAGCATTGCTTACAGGAGCATTGTTTATTGTAGGGCGCATAAAAGGTGTAGAGCGTCCTGTACTTGGTACTTGTCTGCCTAATAAAAAAAGTTTTACATTTTTGGTAGACAGTGGTGCAAATGTAGATTGTAAAGCGAAATATATTGAGCAGTTTGCAAAAATGGCATCTGTTTATGTTGAAAATATGTATCATATTGCGAACCCAACAGTAGGGCTTGTAAATATTGGTGCAGAAAAAGAAAAAGGAGATGCTCTGACAAAAGAGGCATATGAATTGCTTGAAAAAACAGATTTGAATTTTATAGGAAATATTGAGCCTAGAGATATTCCTTTTGGAAAAGCGGATATTATTGTATGTGATGGTTTTTTAGGCAATACAATATTAAAGCTTTCAGAAGGTTTGAGTATGGCACTTTTGGGCATTATAAAAGAGGAGATTACAACGGGATATTATAAATTTGCAGCAGCAGCATTAAAAAAACCATTCCGTAATATCAAAAAAAGATTTGATGCAGACGAAATAGGAGGCGCACCTTTTTTGGGGTTACAATCACTTGTTGTAAAAGCACATGGTAGTTCTAATGCAAAAGCAATTAAAAATGCAATTAAACAATGTATACTATTTGCTGAACAAGATATAGTTGATAAAATAGGAGAAAAGATATAAAATGTATAAATAATATAACAATCGCACTATTTTCATTTTTGGTGATATAAATAATATTGCTTTGTGTAATAAAAAATAGTTAATTTATTTAAAAAATTTCAATTTTAATAAAATTAATGCTGACAAATTTAGTGTTTTGGAGTATATTATAGAAAATACTACCATACATACATTAATATGGATATATTTTTTTAATGTATGTAAAAATTTATATATGGTATATTACTATTGTTTGTGCAGTGTATACAAATGATTATTTTTTATGATACCATCATAAAATAATATAATAAAAAATCAAATGTTTTATAGTATTCTATAATATTTGATAAAATATTGTTGTTTGGTAAAATATTTATTTACCAATCATATTAATAGGCAAATGCTTATATTAAAAAATAAAAATTGTTTATTATCATTTGGGAGGTAATGATTATGGAAGAATCCAAAGTAATGGAAATTATTGCAGAGCAGCTTGGTATTTCTGCATCAGAGTTGGAAGAAGATACAATATTAGCAGATTTGGGAGCTGATTCTCTAGACTTATTTCAAATTATTTCAGCATTAGAGGAGGAGTTTGAGATAGAATTTGATAATGAGGAAGCAGAAAATTTAAAAACAGTTGGAGATGCCATAGAATACATCAAATCAGCAGTGGAGAAATAATATGAATATACAACAATTTGAAAATTTTGAAAACAATATAGGATACACATTTTCAAACAAAAATACATTATTGTTGGCATTTACGCATAGTTCTTATGCAAATGAACAAAAAAAGAGTAATCATGAAAATAATGAACGGTTAGAATTTTTGGGAGACGCAGTACTAGATATGGTTGTCAGCGAATATATGTATAGATTATTTCCTGAAATGCCTGAAGGAGAATTAACAAAATTAAGGGCTAGTGTAGTTTGTGAAAGTTCTTTAGCGAAATTGGCGAGACAATTAAATTTTGGAGAATATCTTTTTTTAGGAAGAGGAGAAGAAACAACAGGGGGACGTAACAGAGATTCTATATTAGCAGATACTTTTGAAGCAGTGATAGGAGCAATTTGCATTGATGGGGGTAT
Source organism: Lachnospiraceae bacterium 46-61 (assembly GCA_041223565.1). GTDB lineage: Bacteria > Bacillota > Clostridia > Lachnospirales > Anaerotignaceae > Coprocola. Next base: position 171,998 of record JBCLQL010000003.1, on the reverse strand, counting down.
AGAAAATGTTACAAAATATATTCTCAGCTTTATGAAACAAGAAATACAAAATACAAAAAATAGCTTTAAAATTGTGGATTTCAAAACCCATTTACAAGAAGTAATACAAAGAACAAGCAAATATCCTGTACAATATATTATTGTAGGAGAAACAGGTCCAGACCATAATAAACAGTTTATGGCAGAGGTACACCATATCAATAAAATATTAGGTAAAGGTACTGGAAAAAGTAAAAAAGAAGCGGAACAAGCAGCAGCACAATATGCACTTGAAAAAATGGGAGAATGAATCATTGAGGCTCAATATAGTTTTATATTGGGCTTTTTTATATTGCCATATATAAATATAAAGAATATTTGTTTGGTTTTAATATATACTTTTATCCTATTATGATTTTTTTATTAGAAAGAGGAATAAAAGTTATCATGATTTTAAGTATAATGATGTAATTAGCCTATGGATAGATATTTAACAGTAATAAACATTGATAAGAATAGTATATTTAATGTCAAAAATACAAAATTTCATTTGGAACAGCATTTATTTTTAGATTAACACCTAGAAAATAGCATAGCTATTGTTAAATAGTAAATGGAATGATTATTTATTTCAGTTAAATGTTTTGTTAGTAGGAAAATAAAAAAACATAAATAGTAGTAAAAATTGTATGTATAAGCAGGAGAAGAAAAATAGATATGACCATTGAAGTAACAGATATGAAAGAAAATTTAGTTGATACAATTACTACTAATGAAAAAGGAATTGCTGTTTCTACAGCTAAGGTAGGCATTTATAAATTATCTGAAAAAATAGAAGTAAATGGTGAAATTGTGAGGATATCTTCCTAAGTAAATACTAGTATGTTGTTACTTTTTTGTGTAAAGATGTTTCTACAGGTACTCCAGTCGCTGGTATTATATTCCAAATAATAAACAAAGAATGAAATGTGCTTGAAAAAACTGGCTTTAATGAAACTGATAAATGTTCTAATATTAAATTAGATTCAGAAGAATATCTACTAAAAGAAGTTTTTATAAATTCAACATATGAACTTTTAGCATAAACTATTATGTTTTATACAGAAATATGTTTTTAAAAAAAATCCATTATCTAATTTCTCTAATAAAAAAAGTGTAGATTATTTATTCGAATAAATGTTCTGTACTTTTTTTATTTTTATGGTAAAATATAAAAATGAGTGTAATAGAAATATATTTTGTGTGAAATAATTTGTAAAATGGTTTTTGTGACCTAAATTCGTAAAAGGGCGTTTTTTAGGAAAATAATGTAAAAAAATAACTTTATTAAAGAAGCTCATTTTAAGCTGAAAAAAATTAAAATAAGGAGGTTTTAAAGGCATGGACTTTAAAATAAGTTCACAATATAAACCCACAGGCGACCAGCCTCAAGCAATAGAAAAATTAGCGGAAGGATTTCAAAAAGGGTTGAAATATCAGACTTTATTGGGAGTGACAGGTTCTGGAAAAACGTTTACTATGGCGAATGTTATTGAGAAATTACAAAAGCCTACACTTGTTATTGCCCATAACAAAACACTAGCAGCACAGTTATACAATGAATTTAAAGAATTATTTCCAGACAATGCAGTAGAGTATTTTGTCAGCTACTATGATTATTATCAACCAGAAGCATATGTCCCCAGTACAGATACTTATATTGAAAAAGATTCCGCTATTAATGACGAAATTGACAAATTACGCCATTCTGCAACAGCAGCATTACTAGAAAGAAAAGATGTATTGATTGTAGCAAGCGTTTCTTGTATTTATGGATTGGGTGACCCAGAAAGTTATAAACAAATGTTGCTCTCCCTTCGTCCAGGTATGCAAAAGGATAGAGATGATGTTTTAAAAAAGCTCATTGAAATACAATATAATAGAAATGATATTAGTTTTGAAAGAGGAACATTTCGTGTAAGAGGAGATGTTGTAGAAATATTTCCTGTAGCAAGTAGTGAGCAGGCGATTCGTGTAGAATTTTTTGGAGATGAAATAGACAGAATTACAGAAATTGATGTATTGACAGGAAAAATATTGGGAACAAGAAATCATGTTGCTATATTTCCAGCATCTCATTATGTAACACCACCCGATAAATTAGAAATTGCTATTTCCAGAATAGAGCAAGAACTGGAACAAAGATTAAAAGAATTAAATGCTGAATGTAAGTTATTAGAGGCACAGCGATTGGAACAAAGAACACATTATGATGTTGAAATGATGAGAGAAATGGGATTTTGTTCGGGAATTGAAAATTATTCTAGACATTTATCTTTAAGAGAAAAAGGAGCAACACCCTATACATTAATAGATTTTTTCCCAGAAGATTTTTTGATAATTGCAGATGAATCTCATGTATCTATACCACAAATTAGAGGAATGTATGAAGGAGATAAATCTAGGAAAACAACACTAGTAGAATATGGTTTTCGTTTACCTTCTGCATTGGATAACAGACCTTTGCAGTTTACAGAATTTGAAAACAAAATCAATCAAATACTTTTTGTTTCTGCAACGCCTTCTGTGTATGAAAAACAGCATTCTCAACAAACAGCAGAACAATTAATTCGTCCAACTGGATTATTAGACCCTTATGTTGACATAAGGCAAATTGAAGGACAAATTGATGATTTAATTATGGAGGTACAAAAAACGACAGAAAATAAACATAAAGTATTGATTACAACATTAACTAAAAAAATGGCAGAACGATTGACAGAATATTTAAAAGAGGCAGGTATTAGAGTTAGATATCTGCACTCTGATATTGATACATTAGAAAGATTAAAAATTATAAGAGATTTAAGAATGAATGTATTTGATGTGTTAGTAGGAATTAATTTGCTAAGAGAAGGGCTTGATATACCTGAAGTAGCACTTGTGGCAATATTGGACGCAGATAAAGAAGGCTTTTTGCGCTCTGAAACATCATTAATACAAACAATAGGACGAGCTGCAAGAAATGCACAAGGCAGAGTTATATTATATGCTGATATTATAACGGACAGTATGCATAATGCAATAGCAGAAACACAAAGAAGAAGGGAAATACAACAGCAATATAATGAAGAACATGGTATTATACCAAAAACAATAGAAAAAAAGGTATATGATATTATACAGGCAACAAAAGCAGTAGATGAAAAACAAAAATTTGGATTTGACAAAGCACCAGAATCTATGAGTCAGAAGGAATTACAGATACAAATACAAAAATTGCAAAAAGAAATGAAAAGAGCTGCAACAGAATTACAATTTGAAAGAGCTGCGGAATTGAGGGATAAAATAGAAGAACTAAAAAAAGCAATGAATGATTGATAAATAAGGGAGTGTTTTATATATGTCTAAAAATGAAATTGTGATTAGAGGGGCAAAAGAACATAATTTAAAAAATATAGATTTGACATTACCAAGAGATAAATTTGTAGTATTTACAGGAGTGAGCGGTTCTGGGAAATCATCATTAGCTTTTGATACCATTTATGCAGAAGGACAAAGACGATATGTAGAATCTCTATCTTCTTATGCAAGACAGTTTTTAGGACAAATGGAAAAGCCAGATGTGGAATATATAGAGGGACTTTCTCCAGCAATTTCTATTGACCAAAAAACAACAAGTCATAACCCTCGCTCTACAGTAGGAACAGTAACAGAAATTTATGACTATTTAAGATTACTTTTTGCAAGAATAGGTATTCCTCATTGCCCAAAATGCGGCAAAGAAATTAAAAAACAAACAATAGACCAAATTGCGGACCAAATTATGGCATTGCCAGAACGTTCAAAATTGCAGTTACTTGCGCCTGTAGTAAGAGGTAGAAAAGGCGAACATATAAAACTACTAGAAGATGCAAAAAAAAGTGGATATGTAAGAGTACGTGCAGATGGTATATTATATGAATTGTCAGAAGATATTAAATTAGAAAAAAACAAAAAACATAATATTGAAATTGTTGTGGATAGACTTGTTGTAAAAGAAGATATGCAGAAAAGATTAACAGAATCGTTAGAAACGGTTTCTGCATTGTCTGATGGACTGATAATAGTTGATGTAAATCTAGGAGAAAAAGAGTTAATATTTAGTCAAAATTTTAGCTGTCCAGACTGTGGCATCAATTTATCTGAAATTGAACCAAGACTGTTTTCATTTAATAATCCTGCAGGTGCTTGTCCAGTTTGCACAGGACTTGGTATGCAAATGAAATTTGACATAGATTTAATTATACCAAATGCAGAATTAAGTATATTGCAGGGTGCTATTACAGCACCAGGATATCAGTCGATATCAAATAAAGAAGGTATGGCACGTATATTATTTGATGCTCTTGCCGAAAAATACCATTTTTCACTAAATACACCTTTTAAGGATTTGAGTGATACTGTAAAAGATATTTTATTTTATGGTACGAAGGGTGAAAAAATAAAAGTAACATACAGCAATGCAAGAGGGACAGGCACATATGATTATCATTTTGATGGTATTATAAACAATTTACAAAGAAGGTATCAAGAAACATCAGAAACGATGCAAAGCGAATATGAAGCATATATGACAAATATTACTTGTCCTGTATGTAAAGGAGAAAGACTACGTCCTGAGGTGCTTGCTATTACAGTAGGAGGCAAAAATATTTCTGAAGTAACAGCAATGTCAGTAAAAAATATACAACAGTTTTTTACTGATTTGACATTAACAGAAAGAGAAAATATGATTGCAAAACAGATACTAAAAGAAATTCATGCTCGTATAGGCTTTTTGGTAGATGTGGGACTAGAATATTTAACATTATCAAGAGCAGCAGGTACACTTTCTGGAGGAGAATCTCAAAGAATACGACTTGCTACTCAAATTGGTTCAGGGCTTGTAGGTTGTGTGTATATATTGGACGAGCCAAGTATTGGACTACATCAAAGAGATAATGACAAATTGCTTAAAACATTAAAAAGACTTCGTGATATTGGTAATTCTCTTATTGTTGTAGAACATGATGAAGATACTATGCTTGCATCTGATTTTATTGTAGATGTTGGTCCAGGTGCTGGAAAATCGGGAGGAGAAATTGTATTTGCAGGAAGTGTGCAAGATTTAATCAAATATGAAAATTCTATTACAGGAGATTATATTAGTGGAAGAAAAAAAATTGAAATACCTAGTGTCAGAAAAAAAGCAGAAAAAGATGCTGTGATACAAATACTAGGCGCAAAACAAAATAATTTAAAGAATATAAATGTAAATATTCCTTTGGGCGTATTTACTTGTGTAACAGGCGTAAGTGGTTCTGGAAAAAGCTCTCTTGTAAATGAAATATTATATAAAAGATTAGCGAGAGAATTAAATAGAGCAAAAGTACGTGCAGGAGAACATAAAAATATAATAGGCATAGAAAAATTAGACAAAGTGATAAATATTGACCAATCACCTATAGGAAGAACACCACGAAGTAATCCAGCAACATATACAGGACTTTTTGATATAATAAGAGATTTATTTGCACAAACAACGGAAGCAAAATTAAGAGGCTATCAAAAGGGTAGATTTAGTTTTAATGTAAAAGGGGGAAGATGTGAAGCGTGTGCAGGGGATGGTATATTAAAAATTGAAATGCACTTTTTGCCTGATATTTATGTGCCATGTGATGTATGTCATGGTAAGAGATATAACAGAGAAACATTAGAAGTACACTACAAAGGGAAAACCATTTCTGATGTTTTGGATATGACAGTAGAAGAAGCATTAACATTTTTTGAAAATATACCAAGAATAAAAAATAAATTACAAACATTGTATGATGTAGGATTAAGTTATATACAGCTTGGGCAGTCTTCTACAACACTTTCTGGAGGAGAGGCGCAAAGGGTAAAATTAGCAACAGAATTGAGCAGAAAAAGCACAGGAAAGACAATGTATATATTAGATGAACCCACTACAGGGCTGCATACAGCAGATGTTCATAAATTGGTTTATATTATACAAAGACTAACACAAGGGGGAAATACTGTTGTTGTAATAGAGCATAATTTAGATGTAATAAAAACAGCAGATTATATTATTGATTTAGGACCAGAGGGCGGAAATCAAGGCGGTGAAGTGATTGCAGAAGGTACACCAGAAGAAATTTGCAATATAGAACATTCCTATACTGCAAAATATTTAAAAGCTGTACTGGAAAAACAATAAAACGACTTTTATAAAAAAACAATATTTTACTATTTTTTGAACAATATTATCCCTCATTTTGTTCCAAAAAATAATCAAAAATTTTTATAAAAATCATATTTTTGTAAAAAAAAGAAAAATAATAAAAGAAATCAATTTATTTTTAAAAAAATACTACAAAAAATTTCCATTTTATGATAAAATCAAATTATAAACAAATAGAAGAAATATAAAATAGAAAATATGTTTTTATAACAATGATTTTTACCATCATTTTATGACTTGTTGCACAAAAAAAACGAAAAAAATGTTGTATTTTTTTAGGTATTGACAAAAGCAAAACAAGATTGTACCATATAATTAGCTAGTTTTTAGTAGATTTTGGAGGATTCAAATGACAAAAGACAGAGATGTGGTACAGGAATGGATACAAACACAAAATGAAGTATTGCAGTTTTTTCAATGTGAAGGAGAGTTTTTTATAAAACCTCTTGATTATGAGTGGACAATACATCATACAGAGGATTTCTATTTTCTTTCTTATTGGATTAGAAAAAACAAAAGAGTAGACGCTGTAATTGTGAAAAAAAACGGCTTGCCTATGGTGTATCGAAAAAGGGAATATACAATGGTTGTTGCCATTGACTGCGTGAAAATTGCTTTTGTCTTTCGTAACAACCAACAAATTGATGTAGAGTTAGAGTAAAAAACAAATGAAAATTTTGAATATTCTGCCAGTATAGTAGAGCAGTATCAAAAGTCTCATGATTGATTTCACAAAAGAATGTCTTACATTGCTGTACTGGTGTAAGGCTTTTTTTGTAAATAGAGAGATTTTTCATACTGCATATTTTTACACCAATGGACAAATGATAAGTATAGCTTCACATAAAAATGCAAGGGAGGCTGTATTTATGTTGTGCATTGGTATATTGGGGGAGAATTTAAAAGAACAAACGATGGAACAAATTATCTATTTTGTGAAACAATATGCAGACAATTATGTTTGTTTTTGCGGAACAAAAAAAGAAAAGGAATTTGAACAAGCATACCAAAATGCTCAGAATACTGAAAATTCGCTTTTTTTAGTACCAATTTATGCAAAAACAATAAAATATTGCAAAAGCAGAAATTTATCATTTTCTATTTTTCTGTATTTAGGCAATACTAAAAATGATGAAAATACAAAAGAAGATATTGCTTATCTGTCAAAACATACAATATTAGTGGTCAATACAGATGACAGACGGGTTTTTCCATTAAAACTCAAAACAGGAAATAAATTGATTACTTGCGGATTGAATCATAGAGCAAGTGTAACGCTTTCCAGTTATTTAGAACCTATGGCATATGAAAAAGGCAAAATTCAGTGTTGCATACAAAGAGAGATTCCCACTGTTTCTGGGAACATTTTTGAACCACAGGAATTTTCACTTTTATTAGAGCAAGGACAAAAAAGTGTTTCTGGAGCATTGGCAGCAATTACAGCATTAATTGCAGCAGATGTAGAATTTGGTGATATTTAATTTGCTGTATGTTAAATGCAATAATATATTAGGCGAATGATAGCATGATATGAAAATATTTAAAAATACAATAAAAACAAAAAGTCTGTTAAAAAGTGGAATATACAGAATAAAAGTGATTCTAAAGAGAATAGAAATAGAATATGATACTATACAGAAGTAAAATATAGAACCGTTTCTTGTGTTTAAAAAATTTAAAAAAAAGCGAATATTTTTATAGAAATAAAAAACGGTCAAATAAACAATGAGGGGAGATTTGGTTATGCAGACAGAAGGATTGTTGGAAAATAACAGCATTTATATTGCAGGCAAAATAACGGAAGAATGCGTTTTTAGCCATGAAGTATATGGAGAAGGCTTTTATTTATTTAAAATTTCTTCAGAAAGATTAAGTGACAACGAGGATATATTACCTATCACCATTTCAGAGAGATTGATTGAAAAAGAAAAATTGACATTAGGCACAAGAGTAGAAGTGATAGGACAACTAAGAAGTTATAATAACTATGGTAGCAAAAAAAATAAACTGGTATTGACAATATTTGCAAGAGAAATTAGTTTATTAGAAGAAGAAACAGAACAAAATCCTAATCAAATATTTTTAAATGGTTTTATTTGTAAACCGCCTGTTTATAGAAAAACGCCTTTTGGCAGAGAAATATCTGATATTTTGGTAGCAGTCAACAGGGCTTATAATAAATCCGACTATATTCCATGTATTGCATGGGGAAGAAATGCAAGATATTTGTCAAATTTGGCTGTTGGAGAAAATATTAAAATATGGGGACGTATGCAAAGCAGAAAATATCAGAAAAAAAACGGCGATATATTAGAAGAAAGAATTGCCTATGAAGTATCGATTTCTAAAATTGAAGTGGGAGCAAACAAAAGAGAAGAAGAAAAACAAGCTTTTTCTGTGGGAAATCATTCATTTTAGACTTCAAACATTGACATTTTAAAAAAATTCTAGTATCATAACAAAAAGATTATGATATTAAACATATAGGGGGTTTTAAAATGAAAGCAAATATTAATATAGAATTTTGTGGAAAAAAAGTTGCAGTAAAAGATTTGGAAGATGAAGCGAAATTAGTTTGGAAAGAAGAAGGCAAAAAAATTAAAGATATGAGAGAACTGGATTTATATTATAAACCAGAAGAAGGCACTTGCTATTATGTTGTAAATGGTACAGAAACAGGTAGTTTCCATGTAGAAGGAAAATAATAAAAAGCAGTCATCATTCTGCTTTTACATTTTATGTATATGGGAGCTGAAGAATATTGAGAAAAGGCAATGTATTTGTTTATTATGGAAATGGAAAGGGCAAAACATCACTTGCCATTGGACGAGGTATTCATGAATTGAGCCAAAGTCATTCTGTGATAATGGTACGATTTATGGGTTATGATAATAAAACAGAGATAGAGCCACTAAAAAAGCTTGAGCCAGATTTTAGAGTATTTTGTTTTGAAAAAACAAGAGAGTTTGTGGACGAAACAGATGAATGTGTAAAAAAAGAGATTTCTAACGAAATCGGAATTAGTTTTACATTTACAAAAAAAATACTGGAAACAGGAGAATGTGATGTACTAATATTAAACAGCATATTAGACGCTGTAGAAGGAGGATATATTTCGGCAGAAGAGCTACAATGTGCATTATGCAAAAGAGCTTCTTATATGGATGTGATATTAACAGGAGAAAAAATAAGCAATGAAATATTGCAATGTGCAAATTTTGTATATACTCTTTCTGCTGAAAAAGAGGAACAATAGTATATAAAATTGCAACCTTTCAGATAGCAATGTGCTGTTTGAAAGGTTTTTTGTTTTTGCATTTAAAATATTTTTCGTGCAATTTTATAAAAAATGGGTTATGATAAAAGTGCTGCTGATACTGTTATGTTGATATTTAGTATTATGAAACAGTATCATATTATTTTTTAGGAGGAAATATAATGAAAAATTGTATACCAGATGAAATATTATTGCAGGTAGAAAAACCCGCAAGATATACAGGAAATGAAATCAATATGGTAATCAAAAATCCTCAAAAAGTAGATATTCGATTTGGATTTTGTTTTCCTGATGTTTATGAGGTTGGTATGTCCCATTTGGGTTTACAAATATTATATTATTTTTTGAATAGGAGAGAAGATACTTATTGTGAAAGAGTATTTGCGCCTTGGATAGATTTAGAGCAAAAAATGAGAGAACAAAATATTGCTCTTTTTTCTATTGAAACACAACAATATGTAAAAGACTTTGATTTTTTAGGATTTACATTACAATATGAAATGAGTTATACAAATGTGCTGAATATGTTGGATTTGGCTGGTATACCACTTTTTGCAAAAGATAGGACAGAAGAACATCCTATCATTATTTGTGGAGGAAGTTGTGCCTATAATCCTGAACCTTTGGCTGAATTTGTAGACTTTTTTTATTTAGGTGAGGGCGAAGTACTGTATGATGAAATATTAGACTTGTATAAACAAAATAAAAAGCAAGGCGGAACAAAAAAGCAATTTTTAGAAAAAATGTTGCAATTTGATAGTATTTATGTTCCTCAATATTATGATGTGACATATAAACAAAATGGAGAAATTGCTTCTTTTTTACCAAATCATAGCAATGCAAAAAAGATATTAAAAAAAGCAGTTGTAACAGATATGGATACTGTGTATTATCCTGAAAAACAGTTAGTACCTCTTATAGATGTGGTACATGATAGAGTAACATTGGAGTTGTTTAGAGGCTGTATAAGGGGTTGTCGTTTTTGTCAAGCAGGTTTTGTATATCGTCCTGTAAGAGAAAAGAAAACACAAACGTTATTAAAACAAGCAAAGGAATTGATAGATGCCTCTGGGCATGAAGAAATTTCTTTAATTTCATTAAGTACAAGTGATTTTACTTGTTTTTCAGATTTAGCGAATGGTCTTTTGGAACAGTTTTCAAAAGAAAAAGTAAGTATTTCTTTGCCTTCATTAAGAATTGATGCCTTTTCATTGGATTTGATGGAAAAAATACAAGAAGTTAGAAAAAGTTCTTTAACATTTGCACCAGAAGCAGGTACACAAAGACTAAGAAATGTTATAAACAAAAATTTGACAGAGGAAGAAATATTGAAAGGCTGTGAATTAGCTTTTTCGGGAGGTTGGACAAGAGTAAAATTGTATTTTATGATTGGTTTACCCACAGAAACAGAACAGGATTTAAAAGGAATTGCATCACTTTGCGAAAAAATAACAGAAAAATATTATGAATTACCAAAACAGCAACGTCCTAGACCTGTACAAGTAACTGCAAGCAGTTCTTGTTTTGTTCCAAAACCTTTTACACCTTTTCAATGGGATGCACAAAATACTGCTGAGGAATTTTTACAAAAAGCAAAAATAGTAAAAAAAGAAATCACAAAAAAACAAATAAAATATCATTATCATGAGGCAAAATTAAGCTCATTAGAAGGTGTGATTGCAAGAGGAGACAGAAAAATTGCAAAAGTTATATATAGAGCATGGCAATTAGGTTGTAAATTTGATGGCTGGTCAGATTTATTTCAATATGATAAATGGATACAAGCATTTGAGGATACAGGCATTGACCCTGCTTTTTATGCTAATAGAGAAAGAAGTTATGATGAAATATTGCCTTGGGACCATATTTCTGTGGGTGTTTCAAAGCAATTTTTAATAGATGAAAGAGAAAAAGCATTGAAAGAACAAGTAACACCAAATTGCAGACAGCAATGCTCACATTGTGGCGCAAAATGTTTTGGGGGAGGTGTTTGCCATGAATAAACAACAAATTGATTATACTCAAAAAGGTTTTACAAAACCCAAAGAACATTATATATATAGGGTGAAATTTACAAAAGGAGAGGAAGTAAAATTTATAGGACATTTAGACATTATGAGATTATTTCAAAGGGCAATTAAAAGGGCAAAATTACCTGTAGCATATTCTCAAGGATTTAATCCTCATCAATTATTATCATTTGCTAATCCTTTGACATTAGGCACAACAAGCGAGGGAGAATATGGTGATATTGAAATGGCTGAAAAAATAGAGCCTTATATCGTTATGCAGGAATTAAATAAGACATTACCATGTGGTGTAAGTATAGAAAAAAGTGTATTGATAACAGAAAAAACTGAAAGTGCTATGGCTGCTATTGAAGCAGCGAAATATATTGTTTTTGCAGATGAAAAATTGAATAAAACATTACTTCAAAAGCAAATTGAACAATATTTATTACAAAAAGAAATATTAGTCATGAAAAAAACAAAAAGAAATGAAAAAATAACAGATATTAGAGAAGATATATTTGACATGAAAAATATTTCTGATGAATATGGAAATAAAATATATCTTTATTTAGCTGCAGGAAGTAAACGAAATTTAAAACCAGAAGTGGTTATGAAAAGCTTTTATGAATTTTTATCATTGCATTTTGAAAAGTATCATATGAAATATCATAGAGTAGATTTAATGAGAAATGATATTAATAAAGGACTTGTGGGACTTGGAGAAGGTATAGGAATCTGTTAAATATATTGATTTATAAATAATGTGAAATTCCGTTTGTGATTAGAAAAATGAAGTTTTCTGGTAAAAGTTTTGTACTACTTTTTTATAAAGAAGGCGATAGTTTGAGAGCAGCGCTATTGAGGTTTTTAACAAAACAACAACATTTTATTTGTGAACGCTGTCCACACTTACAAATTTTTATATTTACATTCGGAATTGTTTCGCTATATACTGTGAGGTGGAAAAATGAATAGAATATTGATTGATTGTTCTATACATCATGTAAATATAGGTATTGTGGAAAATGGGGAGTTGATAGAATACATTGTAGAAAACAAACAAAATAAAAGCATTGTAGGTAATATTTATGTGGGAAGAGTAGAGGCTGTATTAACAGGTATGCAGTCAGCATTTGTAAATATTGGACAACAAAAAAATGCTTATTATTATTATGGGAATAAAAGAGCAGAGACAAATAAACCTAATGAAAATAGTAAAAAGCCCAAAGTAGGAGATAGTGTTTTAGTACAGGTGCAAAAAGATGCTGTAGGAACAAAAGGCGCTGTTGTAACAGACGATATTTCATTTGCAGGAAAATTTGTTGTGCTTTTGCCAGATGGTGCAGGAGAAATAGGAATTTCAAAAAAAATAGAACAAAAACAACAAAAAAATCGTATTGAAAAATGTATTCAAAATATATTACCCAAAGGCTACAGTATTATTGTCAGAACAAATGGAGAACAAAAAACAGAATATGAATTTCAACAAGAGATAGATATACTTTTTCAAAGAGCAGAAAAAATAAAACAACAGTATGCCTACTTAAAACCACCTACACTATTATATGAATATGGAAATACTGTTTTGAAACAATTAAGAGATTGCTATACAAGTAATATTGATGAAATTGTAGTGAATGATAAATATATATTTGATGAAATTAGTAAAGAGTATCAAAATGTGGTATTGTCACAAAAAAAAGATACTCTTTTTGCAGAATATTATGTAGAAAGACAAGCACAAAAAGCATTAGAAAAAAAAGTCTGGCTAAAAAACGGTGGTTTTATAGTAATAGAACAAACAGAAGCATGTGTCGTAATTGATGTGAATACTGGAAAATATACAGGTAAAAAAAATTTAGAAAAAACAATATTTAAAACAAATTTGGAAGCTGCAGAAGAAATTGCAAAACAAATAAGATTAAGAAATTTATCTGGTATTATTATTATTGATTTTATTGATATGGCAGAAGAAGAATATAAACAAGAATTAACAAAAGCAATTAAACAATATGTTAAAAAAGACCATGTAAAAACAGCTGTGATGGGTATGACAGAATTGGGACTTATGCAGTTGACAAGAAAAAAGACAAGACCTTCTTTACAACAAATGATGACAACGGTATGTAAATGTTGTGATGGTACAGGTAGACTACCATCTTTAAATTGGTCAGTTGCTCAGATTAAGAGAAAAGTGACATCTATATTTGAAAATACTATATATCAAAATATTATTATAGAAGGAAATGAAAAATTATTGAATGCTTTTTGTGGAAAAAACGAAATATTTCAAAAGGAACTGGAAAGACAGTTTAATAAAAAAATAATATGTGTTCCAAATGAAAACATGCCATTTGGTGCATTTGATATATCATGGAAATGATACAGTATGCTATGTATGATTGCTAATTCTGTCTTGACATAACTAATGAAACGTTTTAAAATAAAAAAGGTGTAGTTTACACAAAAACAAGACTCTTTAAAAATACTTACATTTTTTGATAAAACGTGTCACATACATTTGTGATTTTTATCATAAAAGTAGAAAAACAGTACTATACTGAAATCAGTGACGACATATAGAGCTTGTTGAAAAATTGACCTGTTTGGTGTTATTAACCAACAACATTATCATGATTAGTGATAAGAGGTTCAAGAGATAAAAATAAAAAATAAGAATAGGGGAGGTGTTTTTCATCGACTGGTTAGCAATGATAATAGGTATTGCTGTAGGAATACTGCTTGGAGCTGCAATAGGCTTTCATTATAGAAAACGTATCGCAGAAGCAAAAATTGGTGTAGCAGAAGAACGTGCAGATAAAATAGTAGGCGAAGCTACAAAAAATGCAGAGGCGAAAAAGAAAGAGATATTATTGGAAGCGAAAGAAGAAAGTATTCGTATTAAAAATGACGTAGAAAAAGAAGCACGTGACAGAAGAAATGAATTACAAAGAAGTGAAAGACGTTTACTTCAAAAAGAAGATGCTTTGGATAGAAAAGTAGAATCTTATGAAAAAAAAGAAGAACAAATGTCTAAAAAAATGGAAGAATTAGAAAAACAAAAAGAAGAAGTAAAAGAATTGCAGCAAAAAGAATTGCAAGAGCTGGAAAGAATTTCAGGCTTAACGTCAGAAGATGCTAAACATTATATTTTAGCAACAGTGGAAAATGAGGTCAAACATGAAGCTACCATAATGATTAAAGAAATGGAAAACAAAGCAAAATTGGAGGCAGATAGACGTTCTCGTGAAATTGTAGCAAATGCAATACAAAAGTGTGCTGTAGACCATGTGGCAGAAACAACAGTTTCTGTTGTGCAACTACCTAATGATGAAATGAAGGGCAGAATTATAGGGCGTGAAGGTAGAAATATTAGAGCTCTGGAAACATTAACAGGTATAGACTTGATTATTGATGATACTCCAGAGGCTGTTATATTGTCTGGATTTGACCCAATACGTAGAGAAATTGCAAGAATTGCTCTTGAAAAATTGATAGTGGATGGGCGCGTGCATCCATCACGCATTGAAGAAATGGTTGAGAAAGCAAAAAAAGAAGTAGAAGTGATTGTAAGAGATGAAGGAGAGACTGCAACATTTGAAACAGGAGTCAATGGACTCCACCCAGAATTGATTAGACTTTTGGGCAAGCTGAAATATCGTACAAGCTATGGACAAAATGTATTAAAACATTCTGTAGAAGTGGCACATTTGACAGGATTAATGGCGGCAGAGCTTGGCGTTGATGTAAATATAGCAAAGCGTGCTGGTTTGTTGCATGATATTGGAAAAAGTGTTGACCATGAAATGGAAGGCTCGCATGTAAGTATAGGTGTAGGTCTTTGTAAAAAATATAAAGAATCTCCTATTATTATTAATGCTGTAGAGGCACATCATGGTGATGTAGAACCAGAAAGTATTATTGCTGTGCTGGTGCAGGCAGCAGATGCTATTTCTGCAGCAAGACCAGGAGCAAGAAGAGAAACTTTAGAATCTTATATCAAACGACTTCAAAAATTAGAAGAAATTGCAGATAACTTTAAAGGTGTTGAAAAATCTTTTGCTATACAGGCAGGACGAGAATTGCGTATTGTTATATTGCCTGAAGATGTTAATGATGATGATATGACATTGTTAGCAAGAGATATTGCGAAAAAAATTGAAGAAGAGCTAGAATATCCAGGACAGATTAAAGTAAATCTGATTAGAGAAACAAGAGCAGTAGAATATGCAAAATAATAAAAGAGCCGACGAAAGTCGGCTTTTAAACTATTTAATAGAATAAGGAGAGTGCATATATGGAATTATCAAAAAGAGCATTAGAAATCAAACCATCTTCTACATTAGAAATTTCTGCAAAAGCAGCACAAATGAAAGCAGAAGGTATTGATGTTGTAACATTTGGTGTGGGAGAACCTGATTTTGATACACCAAAACATATTTGTGATGCTGCAATAGAAGCAATAAAAAATGGTGAAACAAGATATACTCCTGCATCTGGTACATTGGAATTAAAACAAGCTGTATGTAGAAAACTAAAAAATGATAATGATATAGATTATAAACCAGAACAGATTATTATAAGTAATGGAGCAAAACATTCTCTTATGAATGTTTTTATGGCTATATTAAATGAGGGCGATGAGGTAATGATACCTGCACCCTATTGGTTGAGTTATTCCGAAATGGTGAAGATTGCAGGAGGCGTTCCTGTTATTGTATATACTCAAAAAGAAAATAATTTTATGATGACAAAACAACAGATGATAGATGCCTATACTCCAAGAACAAAAGCACTTGTATTAACAAGCCCATCTAATCCAACAGGTATGGTTTCTACAATAGAGGATTTAAAAATAATAGCAGAGTTTGCTGTTGAGAAAGATATATTTGTAATATCAGATGAAATTTATGAAAAATTGATATATGAACAAAATAAAAAACATATTAGTATTGCTTCTTTAGGAAAAGAAATTTATGATAGAACTATTGTAATAAATGGTGTATCAAAAAGTTATGCCATGACAGGCTGGAGAATCGGCTTTATGGCTGCATCTTTAACCATAGCAAAACTTGTAGGCGCATTACAATCTCATATGACGTCAAATCCTAACTCAATTGCACAAAAAGCTACTGTAGCAGCTTTAAATGGTTCTCAGCAGTGTGTAGAAGATATGCGTCAAGAATTTAAAAAGAGAAGAGATTATATTTTTGAAAGAGAAGAACAGATACCTTATATACATGCTTTAAAACCAGAAGGTGCATTTTATTTATTTGTAGATGTATCTGATACATATGGTAAAAAATCAGAAGGAAAACAAATACAAAGTGCAGCAGATTTTGCAAAATTACTTCTTGAAAAAGAATATGTTGCTGTTGTGCCTTGTGCAGATTTTGGTATGACAGATTATATAAGACTATCTTATGCAGCATCTATGGAATTGATAAAAAAAGGTATGGATAGAATAGAAAATTTTGTAAAACAACTGGAATTATAATATTGTAGTTTTGATTGAGAATAAGAGGAGGAATTTTTATTATGAGCTATGAAGTAGCTAAAAGTGAATTGTGTTATAAAGGGACATTTTTATCTGTTAGAAAAGATGAAATCGTTATGCCAGATGGCAATACAGCTTTTCGTGAGGTAGTAGAAAGAGGAGCAGCAACAGCAGTATTGCCTATTGATAATATGGGAAATGTGATATTAGTACGTCAGTATAGACACCCTTTTTGTGATATGGTTTTAGAAGTACCTGCAGGTATTATGGAAAAAGAAGAACAACCAGCAGAATGTGCCAAAAGAGAATTAGAAGAAGAAACAGGCTACAAAGCAAAAGAATTACAGTTTATATGTGAGATGTATCCTACACCTGGCTTTTGCATGGAAAAATTATATTTATATATTGCAGACAATTTGGAAAAAGGAAAACAACACTTTGATGATGATGAGTTTATAGAAGTAGAGAAATATACATTAGAGCAAGCATTGGATATGGTACATACAGGCGAAATAAAAGATGGTAAAACAATATTACTTCTTTTTGCTTATCAGTCACAAAAAGCACATAATTAAATAACATTGCGCATATGATTTTAATAATACAATTTATCAGAATGAATATTGTTTACAATATTATATTGATAATAACAAACAAAAGAAATCCAATCAATCTGATATGAGGAGGAATCTATGTGCAAAGAAAAATAAACAAACAAGAAAAAAGGCAAATGATGATACTCATGATTTGCCTTTTCTTTTTATTTTCGGTTGCAGCAGGAGCAGTATTAGCAAATGGTATTTCAATAGAAGAAGTACATACTATGCAAGGTGACATTGAAAATTTATTTCAAAATCAAAAACAAACAGAAAAAAGTTTTTTGACTGTATTTTTAAAATATTTAAAATATGATGTACTGATATGGACAGGAGGTTGTTTTTGCTATGGTGCAGCACTTTCTGCTGCAACACTTGCATTTAGAGGAGTATCTTTGGGATATACTGCTGCTGTTGTATTTAGAGCATATGGTGTAAAGGGAATATTTGTTGTAATATGCTCTATGTTGCCTCAAAATTTAATATTATTACCTGTTTATTTTTTAATGACATGGTTTGCATATTGTTTTTTGATGGAACAAAAAAGAGGACAAATAGGAAAAGGTGCATTAAAAAGAGAGCGAACAAGAATATGGACAGAATATGCTGTGTTACTTTGGGTTTCTGTTGTGGTAATTGCCATAGCATCATTTATAGAAATTCATTTATCACAAGTACTACTTCATATGATAGGTGCATTATTGTAATCAGGATATATAAAATATTATTTTTTAAAATAGTAATATAATACATTATGTAGACTTTTTATATATAATATGATATAATACATATTATAAAAAATATTGACAGCAATATGATTTTAAATTTATATGCAGCAAAAAGGAGATAAAAAATGGAACAAAAAGTGACAGAATTTATAAATTATTTAAAACAGGAAAAAGGTGTGTCAGAAAATACGATTGTTTCTTATGGTACAGATATCAAAAAATTTGTTGCTTTTTTAAGAGAAATTAATATACCTGATTTTCAATCTATAAATAAAACAGCACTTATGGCTTATAAATATGAAATGAAAAAGCAAAATAAAACAGATACTACAATATCCAGAAATATGGCATCATTGAGAAATTTTTTTCAATATTTAATGCAGACAGGAGAAATTTCACAAAATCCTATGTTAAAAGTGAAATCGCCTAAAGTCAAAAGAAAAGCCCCTCCTTTTTTGCTTTTAGGTGAGGTAGAGAAATTATTAGACCAGCCTGACAAAACAACAGTAAAAGGTATACGTGACAAAGCAATGCTAGAATTATTATATGCTACTGGTATACGTGTTTCAGAACTGCTCTTATTAAAAATAGAAGATGTTGATATGAATTTGGAATATATTACATGCAAAAATGGAGAGCATGAAAGAGTAATACCTTTTGGAAAAAGGGCAAAAGAATCACTTCAATACTATATTAATTGGAGCAGAGAAGAATTAGAAGAAAAAGCTGCAAGGAATGAAAATATCTTTTTTTTGAATTGCTTTGGAAAAAAAATGTCAAGACAGGGTTTTTGGAAAATTATTAAAGAATATGCAAGAGGAGCAGGTATTCAAAAAACAATTACTCCTCATATGCTGAGACATTCCTTTGCTATTCATTTGCTCGAAAATGGCGCAGATTTACAGTCAGTACAGACAATGCTAGGACATTCTGATATTTCTACAACACAAATATACATAAAAAAAGAAAAAAAGAGCTTAAAAAAAGTATATAGTGATGCACATCCAAGAGCATGAAAAATAAATAAAAAATTGTGTTAATGAATAAAAAAGTTGATGGTGTGGATAAAACTTACAAAAAATACCTTGGAATATTTTCCAAGGTATTTATATATTTATGAGTTTAATTTTTTAGACATAGCACTATAAACAGGCAGTCCTATTATTGTAATAATAATACTAATAATAGAGCGTAAACGATTATCTCCTGATATGGCTTCTAC
Organism: Lachnospiraceae bacterium 46-61; assembly: GCA_041223565.1. Classification (GTDB taxonomy): domain Bacteria; phylum Bacillota; class Clostridia; order Lachnospirales; family Anaerotignaceae; genus Coprocola. Next base: position 152,443 of record JBCLQL010000003.1, on the reverse strand, counting down.
AAAGTGTCCACTACCTAATGTTGCAAATGTTTCAGATAATGTTGTGCTATCACAAATTAAAAGCTGATTAAATATAACATAAACACCACTTACAATAGCAATAATTGGTATAATAGGATAAAGAGGAACTTTGTATATTCTTTCAACATTTGCCCATTTTTCTGCTTTTCTCAACTTAATAACAGCAACAAATGTTAATGTGTAGAATATCCAGCAGGAAAATACAGCAAGGTCTGTTAATAAATTAAACTGTCCTGTTAAGGAATAAATACAACCCAAAGCTCCTACTAATATAATAGAATTCATAGGAACTTTTGCACCATTTAATTTTGAAAATACATTGCTTGCAGGCAATGTACCTTCTGCTGCAAGGGAATAGGCAACACGAGAGCCAGAAAGCACGAAACCATTACAAGCACCGAAAACGGATATCATAATACCAACAGCAATGATTTTTCCTCCTACTTCACCAAATATGGCTGTTGCAACATCAGCTGCTGGTGTTGCAGTTCCTGCTAATGTACTTGCAGGAAGTACCCAAAGATATGCTAAATTGATTACAAAATATACTGCCATAATAGCAGAAACACCACCAACAATAGCAAGAGGCAAATCTTTTGCAGGGTTTTTCATTTCTCCAGCAATCGCCCCAACATTTGTCCAACCTTCAAATGCAAATAATACAGCTAAAAGTAATGAGCTTAAAGCATTTCCAGCACTTACACCTTCTCCTACCATAGGACTAAATATAGGATTTTGTCCAGAACCTTTTATAAAACCAAATATCATAAGCACAATTAATGGTATCAATTTACATACTGTCGAGATAACCTGTACTGCTCCACCTACACCAGAACCAAGTGCATTTAATATAATAATGATAATAATAATAGCGATACTTACAGCAGGTGTAATATTAGGATTTCCTGTAAATATTTCAAATTGTTGTGCGCATATTACTGCAAGTGCTGCAATCATAGCAGGATAAAAAAGTACTGTTTGCATCCAGCCTGTTAAATATCCTACCTTTTTGCCAAACACTTCTTCTAAATAGGCAACCATCCCTCCTGTTTTAGGAATTAATATAGCAACTTCTGCAAATGTCAATGCTGCTGCAATACTGGCAAGTCCACCTATAATCCATGCAAGCATACCTAATCCAGGTGCGCCGCCAGTTGTAGTATAAATTGCCTGAGGTTTAAAAAATACTCCAGAGCCTATTACAGAACCTACTACTGTTGCTAAAGCAGTTGATAAACCTAATGTCTTTTTCATTTCATTGTTGTTGTTTGACATATAAAAACCTCCTTACAATAAGCCATTTTTTTATTAATTTCATATTTTAGTATTGCTGATTTTTGTGTTAATTAACAAAATAATAAATAAAATAGTATTGCGTTTATAAAATCGTCTCCCCTTTCTATATAAAATGGTATTTTTTGCCAATAATAGAGTACAAAAAAAGAGATATAAAGACACGTAAAAAACGTTGCCTTTATATCTCTGTATTGTAAACCTGAAAGCGTTACTCCTACGGTGATTCTATCAAAAGAATGCTCTCCAGAGTTCCATCTGCAACAGGTTAGTGTGCCTGAAAGATTCTTTAAAATATGGCGATTTTAAATTGCTTCATCGGCTTTCATTTATGTATGATATTACACAATTTAGAAATTTCCCTGCTGCTTCATTTGGCAATATAAAATTTTAAATATAACAATGCAAAAAAATGCTTTTTTAGTGCTTTTGCACTGTATATTACTTATTTTTTGCTATTATACAATACGATTTTTTATTTGTCAATTATTTCATAGAATAAATATTCAAAATAATTACTTTTTTTATGTATAGAATTAGGAAAACTTACACAAAACTACCATAAGCAGGCTTTATAGAATTGAATATTGATAAAATATGTGTTATGATGATAAATGTTAAATTTTGTTCCAAAAAATAAATTTTTGATAGAAAAGGGGGATTAATTTTGGAATCAATCAATGTAGGCTTCTTATCTGTTTTACCACCAATTATTGCTATTGGACTTGCCTTGGTAACAAAAGAAGTTATTTCATCTTTAATTATTGGTATTCTTTCTGGTACATTTATTTATGCTTGTCATTTTGCAAGTGGATTAGGTGTTGTTGTCAAAACATTTGATACAACAATGGCACTTATGGCAGATAAATTGGCAGGCAATACTGCTATTGTTCTTTTCCTTGCTATGTTGGGTGCGCTTGTTGTTGTTATTACAAAAGCAGGTGGTTCTCGTGCATATGGTAACTGGGCAAGCAGTAAAATTACATCTCGTACAGGTGCATCACTTGCAACTTGTGCATTGGGCGCATTGATATTTATTGATGACTATTTTAACTGTTTGACAGTGGGAACTGTTATGAAACCTGTTACAGACAAACAACGTATTTCTCATGTAAAATTAGCATATCTGATTGATGCAACAGCAGCACCAGTATGTATTATTGCTCCTGTTTCTTCATGGGCAGCGTCTGTTATTTCTCAAATGGGAGATACTGGATTAAATGGCATGGAGTCATTTATACAGTCTATACCATATAATTTATATGCAATATTAACAATATTAATGATTATTATTATATCTTGTCTGCAATTAGATTTTGGTCCTATGGAAAAATTTGAACATGATGCTATAAAATATGGAAAATTAGATTCTGATGGTTCTTCCAGTACTACAGGTGCAGATGAATTAAATCAGCTTCGTATTTCACCAAAAGGTCGTGTATTTGACTTATTGATACCTATTGCAGCATTGATTGTATTTTCTATACTTTCTATGTTGTATATTGGAGGCTATTTCGAAGGTGGTATGACTATTGCAGATGGTTTTGGCAATACAGACGCAGGTCCTGCACTTGCAATTAGTAGTTTTGCATCTTTAATTGTAGCTTTTTTGCTTTTTGTACCAAGAAAAATATTAAATTTTAGAGAGTTTATGGATGGTGTAGGACAAGGCGTAAAGTCTATGGTAGGCGCAATTATTATATTGACATTAGCATGGACAATTAGTGGTGTCTGCCGTGACTTATTAAGTACAGGAGAATATGTAGGAAATTTAGTAGAACACTCTAATATGCCTACTATGCTAATACCAGCAATTATATTTGTGGTGGCAGGATTTTTATCATTCTCTATGGGTACATCATGGGGTACATTTGGTATATTGATACCAATTATTGCTACAGTATGTTCTAAAGTTGCACCAGAATTGACAATTATTTCTCTTTCTGCAACATTAGCAGGTTCTGTATTTGGTGACCATTGTTCTCCAATTTCAGATACCACAATACTTTCTTCTACAGGTGCAGGGTGTAGCCATATTGACCATGTTTCTACACAAATTCCATATGCACTTTGTGTAGGTGCTTGTTGTATGGCAGGATATATTGTTGCTGGTATTACAAAAAATCTTTTGCTTACATTAGGCGTCGCTATTGTATGTCTTGTTGCTGTATTAGTAGTACTTCATAATATAGCTGTTTCTAAAGAAAAATTGAGAGAAAATGCAAAATAAATGATTTGATATATTTTTGATAGTATAGGGAGAACTCTTTATAATAAAAAAGTTCTCCTTTTTTATTGATAAAATGATAGAAAATGCTTAACTAAAAACTTTTATTTATGTAAATACAGTTTTAATATAGTAGAATTTACCCTATTATTGTATTTCAGTTCTATTTTGCTCTATTTTGGCATATGTTAAACAAACTATGCAAAAAAGAGGTTTTTTTATGAGCAAAAAAACAGTCATTGCTGGCACATTGATATTAACATCAGCAAGTCTGATTACAAAGTTTATAGGCTTTTTCTATCGTGTTTATATGGTAAATCTAATTGGTACAGAAGGTATGGGGCTTTATCAGTTGATTATGCCTATCTATATGCTTACATGGAGTATTACATCATCTGGATTTACAACAACAATATCAAAATTGACAGCACAAGAAAAAGCAAAAAATCAAACAGGTAATATGGGACGTATATTAAAACAATCTCTTTTTATGACAGTTACAGCAAGCATTATTATAAGTGGTTTTTTATTTTTTTGTGCAGATTGGTTTTCAGAAACAATATTAAAAGAACCACGTACAGCATTTGCTTTTAGAGTACTTGCTATGGCAATTCCATTTATGTCAAGTGGTTCTTGTATAAGAGGCTATTTTTTGGGCTTGCAATATGCACTTGTTCCAGCGTTTTCTCAAGTGTTAGAGCAAATTGTGCGTATTGTTGCTATTTATTTTACTGCGTCATTATTTGTACCAAAAGGACTTTCATATGCTTGTGTTTGTGCTGTAATAGGTATTGTTTGTGGTGAAGTGATATCATTTTTATTTGTATTCTGTAATTATATACGATTCAAAAGAAAAAAGAAGTATATTAAAAAACCAACTCTTTCTCGTTCAAAAGCATTTTTTATGATTTGTGGTATGGCAATCCCTTTAACAGCAAGCCGTGTTGTAAGCTCTTTTTTGTCTACTGCTGAAAATATTTTAATCCCTCAAAGATTGCAGTTTTTTGGATTGTCTGCCACAGACGCTATGAGTGTATATGGAGAATTAACAGGTATGGCAATGCCTCTGATATTATTACCTTCTGCATTTTTGACATCTATATCTGTTTCTCTTGTACCTGAAATATCAGAAGCATCTGCTATAAACAAACAAAATAAAATTACAGCAACAGTATCTACAGCACTTCTATTTTCTTCTATATTAAGCATAGGTGCAGGTATTGTTTTTGCTGTTTTTCCAAAAGAAGTTTGCTATATTGTGTATGGACATAGTGATTTGGGAAATATACTTTTTTTGCTTGCTTTTATATGTCCTTTTTTGTATATGCAAATGACAATAAACGGATTATTAAATGGATTAGGAGAGCATACATTTATATTCCAAACAAATGTACTTTCCTCTATTATCAATATTGCATTTATCTATTTTGTTATTCCTTTGTATGGTGTTAATGCATATTTAGTAGGGTGGTTTTTTAGCTTATTTGTAACAATGTTACTTTCTCTATATAAAATTTATAGTTGCACAAAAGTACATATTTATATAGGAAATTGCTTTTTTAAACCTCTTTTAGCTGGTTTAGCATCTGGATTAATCATACGATATATTGTGCAGATTGGTACACCTTCTAAACTGTTCTTTTTACTTTGTATTTGCTGTATGATGCTTTTGTATTTACTTTTTTTAATGATATTAGGTTGTTTAAAAAAAGAAACACTTGATTTATTTTTTCCGAAATGAATATATAATATTGATAAAAAAGTGAAGGCATTAGAGTATTACTCTAATGCCTTATTATTATGCATATTGTTCTACTAATGTTTTTACCAATTCTACAAATTTTGTTTTTACTCTTTCTGTTGTTTCCATTACTTCAATGTGTGAAAGAGGTTGCTCTACTACGCCAGCCGCCATATTTGTAACACAAGAGATGCCTAATACTTTTATGCCACAATGATTTGCTACAATTACTTCTGGAACGGTAGACATACCTACTGCATCTGCCCCTAATATACGTGCAGCTCTGACTTCGGCAGGTGTTTCAAAGCTAGGACCTGAAAAATACATATAAATACCTTCTTTTAATGATAGATTGATTTTTTTTGCTGATTTTTTTGCTGTTTCAATCATGTCTTTTGAATACGCCTCTGACATATCTGGAAAACGTAATCCGAAGCTATCTATATTTTTTCCTATAAGAGGATTTTTTCCAAGCATATTGATGTGGTCTGTGATAAGCATTAAATCACCACATTCAAATGCTTTGTTTACACCACCAGCAGCATTTGTTACAATTAATTTTTCTATACCTATTTGTTTCATAACACGTATAGGAAATGTAACAGATTCCATATCATATCCTTCATAATAGTGAAATCTGCCTTGCATACAAAGAACTTGTTCTGTAATAACGAATTTGCCAGCGTGTCCTTCTACTGTAGATACTGGAAAATGTGGTATATCTTGGTAGTGAAAGTGTTTTGCGTCTGTCAGACTATCTCCATAACTTCCTAACCCAGAACCCAATATTACAGCAACTTTTGGACGATAAATACAATTTTGTTGTATATAGCTTGCTGCTTCTTTTATTTTTTGTTCTATTTCCATCATAAAAATAAACACTCCTTTTTGTGATTACAACAAATTATCAATATTGTATACTTTTATTATTAAATTTATCATACCATTTCACAAAAAAATTTGCAATATTTGTATCATTCAGCTATACTAATATTAGCAATCAATATAATGAATGTATTTATTCATATGTATTAAAAGGAGGAATGACACTATGTCTAAAAAAGTATTAATGTTAGCTGGAGATTTTACAGAAGATTATGAAACAATGGTACCATTTCAAGCATTACAAGCAATCGGTTATCAAGTAGATGTAGTTTGCCCAGATAAAAAAGCAGGTGATATTATTAGAACTGCTATTCATGATTTTGAAGGCGAACAAACTTATTCTGAAAAAAGAGGTCACAACTTTGCGCTGACAGCTGACTTTGACAAAGTAAATACAGCCGATTATAATGGTTTGTTTATTACTGGCGGACGTTCTCCAGAATATTTAAGATTGACACCAAGAGTAATTGAAATTGTAAAAGAGTTTTTTGATGCAGATAAACCAGTTGCAGCAATTTGCCATGGTCCACAAATATTGACAGCAGCAGGTGTATTGAAAGGTAAAAAAGCAACAGCATACCCAGCGGTAGGTCCTGATATTACATTGGCAGGTGGCACATATGTTGCAGTAGATGCAGATAAAGCAGTTGTAGATGGCAATTTGGTAACTTCTCCAGCATGGCCTGGTGACTCCGCTATTGTAGCAGAATTTGTAAAATTGATGGGTACAGTCATTACATTATAATAGTAATCGTTATAAAACAAAGGAGCGTATTTTTACGCTCCTTTTAAATATCTCTTTTTTCAAATAAACTTTCTATGGAAACATCAAGTATTTTAGAAAGTCCATATAATTCAATATCTGTTACAGTTCTTTGTTTTTCCTCTATTCTTGAAATAGAACCACGACAAATATAAATAGCCATTGTTTCCAGTTTATTTGATAATTGTTGTTGTGTAAGTCCCTTTTTGATACGCAATTCTTTTAATTTACTTCCAATTATGTTTTTTTGTTTACCTTCTATAATTCTTGCCATAAAGTCACTCCTTTTGTCTTGACATAAGACAAAAAGAATAATATAGTATTATCAGAATATTTATGTCCTTTAATAAGACATATTAAAAAATTAAGGAGATGGTTTATTATATTATGTCCAAAATGTTCAAGTTATATGTCTAAAATTGAAGTTAGAAAGCAAAATTTTTATGATATAAAATTGATATCATATATATTATTAATTGGTTTAATTACTTTTGCTGTTGGTTTATTAGGAAAAGAAAAAACTACATTTCGATGTAATCATTGTGGATATATTATTGCAGAATAATTTAATATAAAAAAGGGGAAAATTAATTTTTTCCCCTTAATTTTTTATGGCATTGCTTTTTCAGAAAAAGTAGTAACTATCATATCTTCATAAGGTACACGTCCAGAAAGTTCTCCGCCCTGTTCCATAATATCTTGTATTAATGTAAATCCATCTTTATCAAAAAGCGTATTTTCTTTCCATGTGTCTTGTTGTTTGTAACGGTCTATAATAATAGTAAGTGTTTCTTTGTCTGAATCTGGGAATTGTGGGAGTATGACTTCTGCAATTTCAGCAGAACTATGCTCTTTTACCCATGTTTGACCTTTTTGTATAGCATTTGTAAACTTTTGTATGACATCTGCATTTTGTTCTATATAGGCACTAGTTGCCATGTATACAGTATAAGGAACATAACCACTTGCTGTACCCAATGAAGCAACAATATAACCATTTTTTTGTTGTTCTAATGCGGTTGCAGTTGGCTCGAATTCTACAGTATAATCTCCAATGTTGCCCACAAATGCACCTGATGTTGATGTATAAGAAATGTTATTGATTAATTCCATATCTTTATTTGGTATAATTCCATTTTGTTTTAATACATATTCTAATACCAATTCGGGCATACCACCTATTCTGCCTCCAATTACAGATTTTCCTTTAATATCTGACCATTTAAAATTAGGTTCTGGTTCACGAGAAACAATAAAATTACCAGCACGCTGTGTAAGTTGACTAAATTGTCGTTATTACATAAAATTATATACAGTAAATAATCTGTATTGTTTTTGTATGCAAATCAAGCACTATTTTATGTATAAATTCTGTAGCAGTACTATGCTTTTCTTCAATGGATATATCATTTGATATGAGTGTATTATAAAATGCTTGCAACTTTTCCGCATTTAATATTTCATGAGGTGTTTTTTCTTGTTGTTCTAACAGCGAAATTTGTTTTAATAATTCGGTTTCTTCTTTTTCTAATTCTTTTTTATTTGATTTGTATTCTTCTAATGTATCTATCTCTGCTAAATATGCTCTTTTAATTAAATCCTTTTTCTGTTGTACTTTTTGAATACCTTGTTGTAACATATAAATTTCATTTATTTTGATAGGTGAGGTTTTTTCAATTTGCATTAAATGAGGTTGTTCTATATCATGTTTTATTGTTTGAAGTATGAGTTTTTCTAATTTTCGGTTTGACCATGATTTATTTTGAGAACATCTTCCTTCTCCAGTATGAACACATTCATACGCAAAATATTTGCCATTGTCACTAGAATGTAATGTCAAACGAGTACCACAATCTGAACAACAAACTAAATGTTGACTCCATGTTTTAATAGAGGATTTTGTGTTCCGAAAAGCAAAACCAGTTTGCATACTAGCTTTTTGTTGTGCTTTTTCAAAGGTCGACATATCTACCGCAGCAACATGATTACTAGGAGCAATTATCCAGTCATTTTCAGTATTTACATGATAACCATCTGGAGCACGATAATTATATCGTGTGACACCTGTATACAAGTGATTTCCCAATATATATTTTACTGTACATGTCCTCCATTTTCCGCCTCTTTTGGTAGTAATATGATTAAGATTAAGATATTTTGAAAGAGAAGAATAAGAATGCCCTTTATTTACATATAAGTCAAATATCATTTGTACAATAGAAAATTCATACTCATTTACAATAAGCTGTCCATTTTTGATGTCATATCCATATGGTGCTTTTCCGATATGTTCCCCTCGACGTGCTTTTTCAAACATACCCTTTTTGACTTCATCCGAAAGATTAAGAGAATAATATTCCGCCATAGCCTCTAGCATGGATTCCAATATAATAGAAAATTTGTCATCTTCTAGTTGTTCTGTAATGCTGATTACTTTAATACCACATTCTTTACGCAATAAAGATTTATAAACTACACTATCTTCTCTGTTACGAGCAAAACGGTCGAATTTATGAACTAGTATTATGTCAAATGGTCTTGGTTTTATTTTAGCAGTAGAAATCATTTCCATAAATGCAGGTCGTTTTTCTGCTTTTCTTCCAGAAATACCTTCATCAATAAAAATATATTTATCATCTAACAACATACTGTTTCGTTTTGCATATTCTCTAATTGCTCTTTTTTGTGCGTCTGGTGAAAATTCCAACTGGTCATCTGTACTAACACGAATATAAGCAGCAACAGTTTGCATTAGTATCATCCTTTCTGTTTTGATACCTCTATTATAATATATACGAATGATATAATGAAATACTATCTTTATTTTTATATATGGAATTAAAAAAAAATCGGAAACGAATCACAATCCGTTTCCTACAAAAAGCTATGCCTTTTCATCATAATATTATTCTATCACAAATTTTTATAAAAGAAAAGTCTGTATATTATTTAATATTATCTTTGTTATTTTTATATACTGTAATTATTTATCTCCATAATGAGAACGACATTGAGCAATTTCTATTTGTCCATTATTGATACGATAAACTAATCTGTTTGTGTCATCTATTCGACGACTCCACCAACCCGAATGATTTCCTTTTAATGATTCAGGTTTGCCAATGCCTGTATAGCCATTTCGGTTAATGTCTTGTAATAACTGATTAATACGCTTTAATGTTTTTTTATCTTGTGCTTGCCAATAAATATAATCTTCCCATGCTTCATCTTGCCACAACTTATTCATCGTCAACCTCTATTATTTCATGAATTTGTCCTTTACCTGCTTCTATATCAGAAATTGCTTTGTCCAAATGACGTTGGTTTTCTGCACTATAAAATGGGTCAGCTTTCAGTTCAAAAGGAATTCCATTGCAACGAACAACTTGCTTGAGAAATATTGTAGTAGCAGCAGAAAGGGTAATACCAATATCGGAAAATATCAATTCTGCTTGTTGCTTTAGTGTGTCATCCACACGAATGTTTAAATTTGCCATAGTTTAACTCCTTTCTATATTTCGTTTATAATAACATAAAATTCGTGATTTATCAATACAATGCACTAAAAATTGTATTTACTTCTTATAATTCACTATAAAAATTTATTAAACTATATTCATAAACCTATCTAAATATGATATATTAATAACATAATATTGATACTTTATTAGACTTTTTAAGATGTAATATTTAATTAATATTCTAAAATAGCATTGATAATAGAATGTTTATTCCATCCTACTAATTTATTAGAATTAATAGATACTATTTGAGGAATTCTTTCTTGCCCCCAAGGTTTAACTCCTATTATATTTTTAGAATATTTAACGGACGTATTGATTTCAAATGTTATCCAATCACTATAAGTAGCGTACATTCCAGCAAGGATAATTACAATGGAAGCTGGTTTAATTTGAGCATCAAGTAATCGTTGCAATTCTTGTTGCCCAATAGATGTATTGGGGTCAATAAGTGGGTCATGTATTGGTACAGAATAGCTTTTGTAATCAAAAAGTCCATCTTGCTTTGCTTCTTCTAGCCATGACATTACTTTGTAATAATGTTCTGAATATCTCCAGGCATGGCTAACAAAAATGTTGTAAGTTTTCATAATAATAACTCCTTTCTAGATTGGTGGTGAAATTAATGTTAATAAAAAAAGAAAAATTTAAAAAGAAACCAGTAACAGTAGAGGCATATCAAACCCCTGTCAAAAAGATAATTCATACCCTTGAAGGGGATATGATAGCTTCTCCAGGTGACTGGATTATAACTGGTGTACATGGTGAAGAATATCCATGTAAACCCGATATTTTTGAAAAAACTTATGAAAAAGCAAATTAATTATATATTTATTTGTTGTTGATTATGTAAATTAGACCATTGATTATTTTGGGAAGAAAGTATCATTTCAATATTTTTAACGAATAATGTATCAACGGTTTCTTGGGTAACGTTATAAGGAGCTGATTTAGTAACATATAAGTATTTTTGAGTTTTTAAGGCTTCACAAGTGCACCTATAGCTTATCCAATTCTCATGAAATTTGTATAATTTTGTGATTGCTTCTATAATAGCAATAGAAGAACCTATTACTGCAATTGTGAATTGTATTATAAATTTGTCAGCGAAGAAGGAAAGTAAAGGTATTATAGCAGCTAAGGTTATTTCGATAACTTGATAAGCTTTATAATATTTTTGAGCAATTTGAGATTTTTTGTCATGCCACTTAATTTGGTCATCAACCCTGTCTGTTATAAATTGTTCTATATCCATTATTTATATTCCCCTTTCAATCTATAAAATAGCTAGTGCCATAACCACTAGCTTTTTTATTGCAATTCAAATGTTTTTTTCAATGTTTCAGATTTACCCAAAAAATCAAACATATCACTTGCTTCTACTTCTACTGGTGAAGTTAAGTTGTTTAATTCAAATGCTTCTTGTACGGCTATTGTGGCGCCATCTCTTACTTGTTTCAATGAATTTTCCGAATTGTAATATTCATTGTCGACAAAATAAGCATGACTTAATTCAATACCATCTTGAAATGCTTTTGTTGAAGTAGAAACTGAAAAACTTTTTCCCTCAGAATCAGAATTAGAAAAATCAAAATTTACAATAATAACATCTTTCCCTTCCATATCAGTTGATAGAAGGTAATCTTTGATAGCAACCGTACAAGTATCGTTAATTGCCCCATTATCGGAAGATGTTTCTTCTATATCTTTTTGTTCTTCTTGTGGTTGCGCCTGTTGTTCGTCTTGCTCTTGCTGTGCATTAAGTTCTTCTTTTGAAACTAATTTAGGTGAGTTATATGTTCCACCTTTGGGCGCATCGTTGCCACATGCACATATAGTAGTTGATAAACAAAGAATCATACCTAATAAAATATTTTTTTTCATATTGTTAAAACTCCCTTTCTACACCTTTTTCTATTTCTAACGCCATATTTAAAAATTGCGCTTTTCCCCTAATATTTAAGATTTTACACAGTTGTTGGTTATTTACATTTTGTTCTTTATCGATTTTTAGAATATTCTGAATTATAATATAACCAAGTTGGTTGTTAACTTAATAATATCACAAAACACATATATAAGTAAAGGAGATATTTGTTAATATATGTCGAATAATGTAAAAAAAACTGCCAAAAATGACAGTTTAAACATTTACTAAAATAGTTATAGAAATAAGGTGAGGCGACACTCCCACATCTCCTAACAAAGGGCGCTGCCGGCACGTTCCGTCCTCAAATTCCTATAACTAATATATAATAAATATCAAGTTTTTTCAACGAATTATAATTTCTGTTTTTTGTAAGCTATCTTTATCCTTTTCAATTGATTTATTTTTTTTCTGATGTAATTGGTTTCAGTTCTCTAAAAACAGAATATCCTTTGTTTTGATTGCCTTTCTCATATTCAATAGCTTCTTCTAATGCTTTTATTGCTTCATCAAATATATTAGCCATATCAATTAACTCCTTAATTCTTCAAGTAAATTATAGTTTTTTATATTATTTCATATTCTTCCATTCTTCTAAAAAATCAACTGGAGAAATAGCAGGTATCTCTGATGTTAAAAAATCATCTGTATTTCTTGTTATAATATAATCAGCAAAAACTTGCTTTGCACATTCATCTTGTAGACAATCTTCAAAATCAATAAAATCGCTTCTCAATAAAGCACGTTTTACATTTTTATGACTAGCATTTGCAATTTCAAGAAAATCTAATAACATGAGAAGTACTTTTCTTCGTTCATCTGTGGAAAGCTGTTTTCTAAGAATAAAAAAAATATTAGAAATAGAATGAATTGCAATATAACCTTTTATTTCTCCAGAAGCGCAATAATTTAATATTTTATTGGAACTTTTGTAAAAAGGTTCTCTTTTTTGAAAAACATCTAGTATAACATTTGTATCAATCAAAATGACCATATTTTTCTTTCCTCGCTTCCTCCAATTCTTTTTTATAGTCAAAATCTTTGGGTAATATACCAACATAAGATTGAAGTGCTTGATAACTTTCTAAAGCTTTTGATTGATTATTCTCAGTTGTTTTTAATATAGTTTTTGTTGCACTATTTTGCTCTGATTGCAAATTTTGTATAAATTGATAAACTTTTTCAATAGATGTTTCAGGCATTTCTTGTAATAATGTAATTGTTTTTTCTAAAGTTGACATATCAATTCCTCCTTTTTATTATTTTATGCTTTAGTAGCCTTATCCTCTATATAGAAAACGAAATTCATGAATTTTGTTCTATCTGTATATTGAAAGGGCGAGAATCTGTATATAATATATCTGGGCAAATATCTATATCATCGTTCCAGAAAACACACATTCCATCTGCTTTTGCACAATGAAAAAGAGTTTTATTTTGTAAAGGCTGATAAAGCGGTAAATTGAAAAGGGGCTTTACATCAAATATTTTTTGTTCTCCATTTTGAAAAAATATAAGAAGTTCATAATTATCTAATACTTTTACATCTGTTGGTCTAGGATTCATAAAAAATACCTCCTGTTTTTTTATTTTAAAGGTTCGATTTTAAATGCAGGTTCACCATCACAAAGAAGTTTCCAGTTAGCTTCTAGTTCATCATGATGAATTTCAATCCATGCTAATAGTAATTTCATTTTACCTTTTGGAAATTTACCTTCTATTACATTACCATCTAGGTCAATTACAACTTCGTAACCACTGAAACCAGCATGAATATGTGGTATATTATGCTGACCACCCTTTTCTGCATACATACGAATAATAATTCCATAAAACATACTTATCGTTGGCATTTATTTCATCTCCTTTTATTTCTTCTATGTTTATGCTTTGGTAGCCTTATCCTCCATATCAAAAACGAAATTCATGAATTTCGCTCTGTCACGAATGTCTAACGAACGATATACTTCTAATATTCCAATTTCTTCTTTAGATAGGTTTTTTTCTCCATTAGTAGGTATAGAGGCAGAAATAGAACCAGAATTAAAAACCGAACCATTAACAGCGACAGAACTATTACCTTGTATAACACTGCTATCATTGTTGTTTGCATAATAAGAATTTCTTAGTTCATTAAGTCCTAAAAGATAATCAGTAGTAACATCAAAAAATTTAGCAAGGCGGCAAAGGACATCACCTTTAGGTAAAGAACCTTTTTTCCAACCACTGATTGCACCAGAGGATACACCAGCTATTTTAATCATTTCGGCATTTTGGGGCTTTGTTCCTTTTTCCGCACATAATTGTTCATAGCGTTGAAAAAATGTCATAAATATCCCTCCTGAAAAATATTTTATAAAACTAAGAAAAAATTATTGACAATCTTAGTTTACTATGATAATATATAACCAAGTTGGTTAGCAATTTAAGAATAACACAAAATGTAAAAAAAAGAAAGGAGTAGAATGGATGAACGAATTATCAGTAATACAAACCCAAGAAATACTTGGTAAGCCATTTACAGTATATGGGGATTTTGAAAGTCCATTGTTTTTGGCAAAAGAAGTGGCAGAGTGGATTGAACATAGTGATGTTTCAACAATGATACGCAATATTGATGATGATGAAAAGCTGACCCAAACATTGTTTGTATCAGGTCAAAATAGGGAAATGTGGTTTTTAACAGAAGATGGCGTATATGAAGTTTTAATGCAAAGTAGAAAGCCGATTGCTAAACAATTTAAAAAAGAAGTAAAGAAAGTTTTAAAATCTATTAGAAAATACGGCATTTATGTACCACAAGAAACATTGACTCAAATAATAAACAGTCCAGATATGATTATTGAAATGCTAACTAGACTAAAGGGGGAAAGAGATACCAGAATACAGTTAGAAAAAGAAGTTAAGCAAAAAAACGAAATAATAGCAGCGATGGAAAATAAGTGTGACAACCTAAATGTGACAGTGAGTGGTGTAATACAAATATTGATTAAACGATAAATACAAGGGAGAATCAAAATGACTGAATCAGAACAAATTAAAAAATTGGAAAATAACTATAATAAGTTATTAGACAGGGTGATTAGTTTAGAACAAAAGTTAGATACCAATATATTACTTGAAGAAAGGATTAAGAAAATAGAAAGAGAAGGAATACCTATTATCAGTAATCCTATCCTCTTTTTATCAATAACTTTTGCTATATCTTTTATATTAAAATTGCTTGATTTAACACTGCCAATAATGGGTAATTGGTTAATACAGTTTTTTTAGATGTTAGGTTTTTCTTTACTTTTATTATATATTTCAGAAGATGTGATATTTGTAATGAATGAAGCTATTATACTATTAGCATCCAATCCTAAGAAAGTAGTTACAATTAGCAAAAATACAATTAATAAAACAATATAATATAAAGTTTGTTTAACACCTATATTGCAACTAGGAACTTTGATTTTGGTAGTTGTATGAGGGTTATCATTATATTCTTTTACATTCTATTGGACAATATTAGCAATGTATAGGTCATTTTCATCAAATTCAATATCAATGGTATCAGATATGTTGTCATAAAAGTATTTAGCTTGATGATTTAATAATGAAATATCTATGTTTGATAGAATTTTAGATGTAATGGTTTTAGTAGTGGACATATCCAACACAATATCATCAAAAAAATTTTGAGCATTTATTAACGGTTGACATATTTGCTTTAAGATTGCATTAGTTTTTTGAATTTGGTTTGATGTTAGATTAGCTGTTATATTTTCTAATATATGTGGTTGCATAGTAGAAGATATTATTTGTCTAAATTGTTTTATTTTAGGATGCGTTAAATCATTGTACTTAAATTCAGTCATTGTTATGCAATCCTTTCTATAATCAAATATTTTAATACAAAAAGAATTGTATCACAGAAAGGGCAAAATGTCCATATAGAGCAGGTGAAAATATGAAGATAAGCAATATATTGGAAAATAGCAATATATCATTATATGAATTAAGTAAGCAAACAGGTGTTGAGTATTCGACACTACACAAATACCGCCGAGGTGTGAGAAACATTTCGGTAAGAAATGCCAAGATATTAGGTAAATATTTTGGGATAGATTGGTGGTTATTTTTTGAAAATGAAAACGAAAGAGGTGACTAAAATGACTATTGGAGAAAATGTAAAAATGTTAAGAGAAAGAAAAGGCATGACACAACGCGAATTAGGAGAAAAATTGCTTGTTACTCCAACAATGATTACTAACATTGAGCGTGATAAGAAAATGCCAAGTTTACAGCTAACTGCACATTTGGCGTTGGTATTAGATTGCACACCAAATGAAATAACTGGATTTCAAAAAATTAGTTAATGAAACGAAAGGGGTTTAAAAATGGAATCTCATATAATTACGGACGAAATTATAACAGATATGGAAATTATGTTTAAAACTCTATTCAAGGGTAGTAAATTGTTGCCTAAGCAAGAACTTTGTACTACTGCACGTACAATGTTAGATATTGCACAATTCTTAATAGAGCAAAACAACCATAATAAATTATAAAAGTATATCAGGTATCAATAGCATGAAAACATTAGTCTATGTATAAGACAAACTATTATAAGAATAAAATACTAAAAAGGAGTGAGATAACTATGGTAGAAGGAAAAGCATTACCATCTATGAT
Organism: Lachnospiraceae bacterium 46-61; assembly: GCA_041223565.1. Lineage (GTDB taxonomy): Bacteria > Bacillota > Clostridia > Lachnospirales > Anaerotignaceae > Coprocola. The sequence continues at coordinate 135,388 of JBCLQL010000003.1, read as the reverse complement.
TTATTACAAGGAAACTGGTGAAACAAAAATGTGGGATGATTTAACAGATGAAGAACAAAAATATGCTATTGAAAAAATGGCAAGAAATGTAATGAATGGTCTAGGTTATAAAGTAACAGAGTTCAAATTTTTGTAATATACATATTGCTCCATATCAATATGGGGCGGCAATGATTGGACAAGCTTATTGTAAAGGGGAGAACGATATACGAAATATGAGCAAAAAGAAAAAAGAACCAGTATGTGATGAAAATTGTTTTGAATGTAAATATCCAGATTGTGTTGTAGATATTACACCTAGTGAAAAGAAAAAACTGTATAATGAAAATTGGAGGAAACGAAATAAAGAAAAAATGCAAGCCTATTATAAAGAGTACAACAAAAACTATTATCAACAACATAAAGAAGAAATTGCACTAAAAACAAAACTGCATAGACAAAAACCAGAAATTAAACGAAAAATACGAGAAAGAGAGCGTACATATCGTTTATCTCATAAAGCAAAATCAAATCATTGCGAAGATAGTATCACAATAACCAAAATACAAAGAAGGGATATCATGTGAAACGATATATACAAATAATATCGGCATTTGCGATAGGCAGTAGTAGTCTATTTTGGGCAATCAATATAGCATATATACAGCGAGGTTATTATGCAATAGGAGGAGAATACTTATTTGGTATACTAATAGCGGTATGTGTGTATTGGTTAACTGGAAAACTACTATAATCCTTATCGCATACAGTTAAAATCAAATTAAATATTATTATATCAGATTTGATTTCATATTGCAATAATAAGGAGGACGAAAAATGAATCCATCTAATAAAAAATTAGGAAATTTATTTGAAAAAGAATTTTGCGAAATTTTAGGGCAACATGGTTTTTGGGTACATAATTTAACACAAAATGCAAGTGGTCAACCTGCCGATATCATTGCGGTGAGGAATGGACTAGCCTATCTAATTGATTGTAAGGTTTGTTCCAATGATAAATTTGCATTATCTCGTATAGAAGAAAATCAATACTTTGCTATGAATTTATGGGAGGATTGTGGCAACCCTGCGTGCTTATTTGCTTTTAAAACAAGCGAAGGAATTTATATTATGAATACACATGGAATAAAAGTAGTAAAGCAGCGTAGGCAATATGCTAGATTAGTTGACATTAAAACATATGGAGAAACATTAGAGGAGTGGTTATCATGAATATAAAAGTGTCAAATATCATCACGGTAACAGACCCTAATATCAATATATTTTCATGGTGCAAACGAGTATTGAGAATACCCAATCCAGAATATGCTAAAAAAGTGAGAATGGGATTGTGGTTAGGAAATACACCTAAATTACTTGAATTATTTGAAATGAGAGGAGAAGAATTGATATTACCATTTGGAGTATTAAAGTCCCTTCCATTAGATGTTACAAAACAAGCAAAATTTGAAAGTGATTTCGCTCCTATTAAAACAGTAAATTTTAATGCAGATATACCCTTATATAATTATCAGCAGGAAGCAGTAGATGTTATGATAAAAGCGAAATACGGCATATTACAAAGCCCTGCGGGTAGCGGCAAAACACAAATGGGTATTGCGATTGCAGTTAAATTAAATAGACCTACATTATGGTTATGCCATACAGTAGATTTAGTAAATCAAAGTAAACAAAGAGCAGAACAATATATTAGCAAAGATATGATAGGAACGATTGCAGCAGGTAAAGTAAACATAGGTAAGGGAATTACATTTGCTACAATACAAACAATGTCAAATTTAGATTTAACTCAATATAAGAATCAATGGGACTGCATTATTACAGATGAAGTTCATAGAGTAAGTGGTACTCCTACCGCAATTACACAATATCAAAAAGTATTAAATAGTTTAGCTGCAAGACACAAATATGGATTATCAGCAACTGTTCATCGGTCTGATAATATGATACAAGCCACTTGTGCATTGGTAGGAGATATTGCTTATAAGGTACCAAACAATGCAGTATCAAATAAAATTATGCGCGTTGGTATATACCCAATATCAACAAATGTACATATGAGCAAAGAAGCATTGAATACAGACGGTACTTTAAATTACGCAAAGCTAATTACATATCTTACAGAGAATGAGGAGAGAAACCAGTTAATTGTAAACACAATAGAACAAAAACCTTCCTTAATACTATCGGATAGGCTAAAACATATTGAAACACTTATGAATTTATTACCAGATGATATGAGAAAACAGGCGGTTATGATAAGTGGAAAAATGACAAGCAAAAAGGCAAAGGAGCAAAGAGAGCAAGCAATAGAAGATATGAGAAATGGAAAAAAGAAGTATCTTTTTGCTACCTATTCCTTAGCAAAAGAAGGGCTAGATATTCCTTGTTTAGAACGATTATATCTTACTACTCCTCAAAAGGACTATGCTATTGTAACACAAAGTATAGGAAGAATTGCTAGATTGTGTGAAAGAAAATGTAAACCTATTGCCTATGATTTTGTGGACGATATCAGATATTTTGTAAATTCGTATAAAAAGCGACGTGTGATTTACAGAAAGAATAATTGCTATTTTGTAGAGGAGGATGGTATGTGACTACATATGTATATGACTGCGAAGTATTCCAATATGATTGGCTAATTGTATTTAAAAATACAGCTACTGGTTATTACACAATAATACATAACGATAATGAAGCATTACGAGATATTATAAATAACGATAGCATTTATGTAGGATTTAATAGTAAAGGGTATGACCAATATATCGTAAAAGCGATTGTAGCAGGCTTTACACCAGAAGAAATAAAGCAAGTTAATGATTATATAATTGGTGGAAAACAAGGGTGGGAATGTCCATTATTGCAAGGTATATCATTCTATTTTAACAATGTAGATATCATGAATGATATACAAATCGGGTTGTCTCTAAAAGCAATAGAAGGACATTTAGGCATGGATATTAGAGAAAGTACTGTACCCTTTGATATTGGAAGACCTCTTACAAAAGAAGAATTACAAGAAACAATATTTTATTGCAAGCATGATGTTGATACAACAGAAAGACTAATTACGATTAGAAAAGATTATCTTAAAACAAAATTAAATTTGGGAAAACGAGCGAATATTAAAGAAGTAAAATCCCTCGCTTCTACAAATGCAAAGTTAACAGCAATGATGTTACATGCTACCTGTAAAGAATGGAACGATGGTAGAAATTATGTTTATCCTGATAATTTGGACAAGTCTGTTATACCAAAAGAGATATTGGATTTTTTTGATACTATACATGACACTTCAATACCAGATGAAAAATTGTTTAAAACAAAATTGGAAATTGATATAGGAGACATGCCTTGTAAATATGCTTGGGGTGGGGTTCATGGTAGCTTAAAAGGATACCATGAACAATCAAGTGAAAATAGAGTGATACAAAATAAAGATGTATCTAGCCTATATCCTTCTTTGATAGAACATTACAATTATTTATCAAGAAATGTGCCAAACCCCGAATTGTTTTATGAAATTAAAAGGGAACGTATTACAGCAAAACATAATGGAGATAAACAGACAGCAAATGATTTAAAACTACCTTTAAATACAGTATCTGGAGCGCAAGACAATCCATACAACGATTTGTATGACCCATTACCTACTCGTTCATTGAGAATATCAGGACAACTATTTTTAACAGTATTAACAATGAGATTGTTGAATGCTTGTAAAACAATTAAATTGCTTAATCTAAATACAGATGGCTTAATGTATTCCATTGATAAGGAAGAATTACCACTTGTAGAAAGTATAGCTAGTGAATGGGAAAAGCAAACCAAATTTGAATTAGAAACGGACGATATTTCTAAAGTTTGGATTAAAGATGTAAATAATTTACTTATGATAAAAACAAATGGAGATGTCAAAAAAGTAGGAGCATATTTAAACTATGGTATTTCGGTAAAGGGAGCTTGGGCAATTAACAACAGTATGATAATTGTTAAAAAAGCACTGATAGAATATTTTGTAAATAATGTGCCAATAGAAGATACCATAAATGAGTGTAACGATATATTTCAATTTCAAATTATTGCAAAAGCAGGTTCAAAATATAATGAATCCTATCAGATGGTAAATGGTAAAAAAATATCTATACAAAAAATAAATAGAGTATATGCTACTTCTGATGAAACATATGGGACATTATATAAAATAAAATCAGAGAATGGTCAAATTGCGAAAATAGAAATGCTCCCTGAACATTGTATTATTGATAATGATAATCATTTGACTATTGAAGATATAGATAAAACATTTTATATAGAAGTAGCAAAAAAACGTATGAACGATTTTTTAGGTATAAAGTCGGAAAAGAAAAAAGGAGGCACAAAGAAAATGTCAGAAAGTAAAACAACAAAAAAAACAGATAATGTATATCTAAAATTATTAAAGGCAAGAGCCGCCTTTGCAAAAGAAAGTATACAGAAAACAGGTAAAAATATGTATATGGCTTTCAAGTACTTTGAATTATCAGATATTGTACCATCGGCTATATCTATTTTTACAGAGGTAGGATTGATTCCCATTGTAAATTTTACAAATGATACAGCGGCGATGCTTATTATTGATTGTGACAATCCAACTGACTTTATTTCATTTTCTGCACCATTTAATCAGATTTCACCAATTATAAGTAATAGCAAAGGAACAAATGCCACAAATGAAATGCAAGCGTTAGGAGCTTCTATTACCTATATGAGACGCTATTTATATATGATAGCACTAGATATTTGTGAGAATGACGAAATTGACGCAAATATAGGAAGTCAAACAATAGCTATAGAACAACCTAAACAAAATACAGCTAAAACACCAACTACACCTGAAGATAGAAAAAATGTAAAAATAGCGCTCACTAATACAGAAGCAAATGCAACAGATTTACAAATAGAGGCACTGAAAACGGTTTTAAAGAAATTAAGAGAAACTGACCCTACGCAAGAAACATTTATTCAACAATTAGCATTGAATACACAAGGATTTACAGTGTTATCTAAAACAGAATGTGAGGATTATATCAACCGTATTACAGATATGTTAGGAGTGAAATCATGAAATTTATATTGTCAATAGATAGTGCAAATACATTAGTTCGTTTTGCAAAAGGCTATATTGATTATAGTTTATATGTTGAAAAGTATAAGGTTGCGCATTGTAGTATAAGTGAAAATAAATTAACAGCTAATTTGATTAATGCGTACAGTTTTGCAGAAATAACAATTCCTATTACAAAGGTTGAAAATAAAGAAAATATTTGTTTTTTACCTATACCAAAGCGATTATTTTCAAAACAAGATGGTGTAGTAAGTGTATTAGTAGAAGAAGATAATGTTACTTATCATACAGAAAATGGGTCATATCTTTTTAAAATAACACAATCTTATGGCGAATTAACAAATATAAAGGGATATTGGAGAGAATCCAAAGGCAGTACTTATTTTAATCCAAAATTATTAATCAATTCTTTACAACCATTTGCCAATCATAAAACACCAATTTGTATAGATTGGTTAGGTGAATCAAATGGAGTAATGATTTCTCAAAGTAATAATGATGAGGAATATAAATCACTTGTATTACCAGTTAAGAAACCGAAAGGAGAAAAATAATATGAAAAATATAGAATGGATTGATAAACATATCAAAATAGAACCTCCTAAAAGAACAAAGAAAATTACAGGAACAAGGTTTGCCACAATATTAGGATTAAATCCATGGTCTACACCATTTGAAATGTGGTGTGCCATTACTAAAACATATGAAAAGCCTTTTGAAGACACTATTTATACTCTTGCAGGTAAAATCATAGAACCTAAGCAAGCCGAATATATGAAACGCTCTTATGCAATGTTACTCACTTCACCAAGTGATGTATGGGGAAAAGATTATTTTAGTAAAACATGGGGTGACTTTTTTCCAAAGCATAAGCATTTAGGAGGTATGTGGGACTACCTTTTAACAGATGAAAAAGGCAATACAAAAGCCGTTTTAGAAATGAAAACAACAAAACGAGCAGAAGATTGGAAAGATGATATTCCTGAATATTATGCACTACAAGCAGCACTTTATGCACATTTATTAGGTATAGATGATGTAATTATGGTTGCCTCTTTTTTAGAAGAAAAGGACTATGACAATCCCGAACGGTTTTCGCCTAATATATCAAACACAATTATAAGAGATTTTAAACTTTCAGAGAGATATCCTAATTTTACCGAAAAAGTAGATAGGGTAAAAAAATGGTGGAATGATTATGTAGATACTGGTGTTTCACCAGATTATGATGAGAAAAAGGACGCCGATATATTAGAAGCATTACGAACCAATATATTACCCCCTACTAATGATATAAAGCAGCTTATACAAGAAGCGGAACAACTTAAAGTAGAGTTAGATAAAAATGCAGTTGAAATATCCGCAAAAGAAAAACGATATAAAGAGCTAAATGATATGATAAAAAAATATGCATTATCACAATTTGGTGAAGATGATATAAAGGTAAAATTGATGGGTACAAAATATAAGGGGACAGTATCTCGTATTGAAACCAAAAGTATTGACAAAGAGGCACTTGCAGCAGATGGTCTTTTAGATAAATATAGCAAAATTGCAGAAAGTTATAAAATGATAGTGAAATAAAGGAGAATATCGTAATGGAGAATAAAACGGAAATATTAAAAAAGATATTACAGGACACATCTAAATTATTAGGAACAGCTATAGAAAACCAAAGTATTGACACCAAAGCAGATACATTAAAAATAGCACAATTAATGAAAGATACATACGATAGTTATGTATTAGTAGGTTTTACAGAAGAACAATCATTAAAATTAGTTACATCATTTGCATTAAATCAGACGTTATAAGGGAGTGTTTTATTATGGCAAGAATACAATTAACAAATGGGTTTGCACCTATATCAGAAGGTATACATATTTTTTGTATTTCAGAAGTAAATTATGATGAGGATTTTGGAAAAATACTAATAAAAATGGTAACAGCACAAGGAGCAAACCATACTGAAAGATTTTTTATAAAAGACAATAATGATAAGCCAAATGAAAGAGCATTAAATGCATTTTCTTATTTTGCAAAAACAGTAATGAATGACTTTAGCATGGATTCTATTGACCCCGAGCAACTTGTTAATCATTATATTAAAGCAGAAGTGATTCATACAAAAGTTCCATCTACAAAAGACCCATCGAAACAATTTACTTATGTCAATCTTGGTGAAAAGTGGGCAGCAGATGGGTTTGAAGAAACACAAAATAATAATGCTAATATTTCTCAAAAATCAACAGAACAAAACACACAGGGCATGAATTTAGATGAACTTTTAGGCTGAAATAGGGAAAATAAGATTTTTCGGTTATGAAAGAAGGGGTTTAGTATGGGAGGTAAACATAGAAGAAAATGCACAACATTTGAATGCAAGATATTGTTAAAAAATATTTGTTGTGCAGATTGTAAGCAAAAAGAAAATTGCAGATATGCTTGTGAAAATTCCCCAGAAAAATGTGGATTACTATTCAATAAAAAGAATAAGGGAGTGTATAAAAATGAATAATTATTATTCTACATATGTTAGGCACTGTTTGAAATTTTATGCAAGATATCCTGCGCCTATATTTAATAGTAAGGTTGATAAAAAGAACTGGTTAGCTTGTGAAAGAGTGTTCAAACAATTTTCAGATAAAGAACAAGAGATGTTGATTAAAGTTTATAAAGAAGGAGATACACTTGCTGATAATGTTTACCAAGTATCAAAAGAAAGAGATATAAAGCAATCTAAAATATGGAAGATGATGGAAAGGTTAGAAAGGAATGTCGCCAAATGCAGAGGACTTTTGTAATAAATAATTATAAAAATATCCCTTGTGAGTTAAAACAAATGCAGCAATGGGTATGTGTTTATGAATATAGCAAAATTCCTATGAAGGCATGGCGGAATGAACCAGCTTCATCTATTAACAGTGATACATGGGTTGACTTTTATACAGCTTTAGAATCAGTAAAACAACAATATTATGATTATTGTGGTTTTGTATTCGCTGATAATGGCTATATTGGTATTGATATAGACCATGGGTACGATGAATATGGTTTTGTTAATGAGTTAGGAGCAGACATCATAAACAAATGTAAAAGCTATACAGAAATATCGAAAAGTGGCAGAGGTTTTCATATCATAATAAAAGGAAATATACCATTCAAAGGAAGAAATAACAATAATGGCATAGAGATTTACAAGGCAGCGCGTTATTTTATTATGACAGGTAATGTATTTATGTATAAAGATATTATTCAAAATCAAGAAGCGATTGATTATATATTGAAAAAATATTTTGCAGAGAATAACACACCACTAGAAAATCAAAAAGAAAATAGATGTAAAATATATTATCCGATATGGGGAAATGTGGCAAGAAACGGGCGTATTTCATTACGCCCACATTACCCTAACATACCTAAAGGTAGTAGAAATATTTGTTTAACGTCTTTAGCAGGTATGCTTCATAATCAAGGATACAATAGATTGCAGATATATGATGAGTTAGTATATGCCAATAATACAGCTTGTGAATTGCCGCTTGATGATAGAGAATTGCAATCAATATGTAATAGTATAACTCGATATAAAAGATAAATCAGAATGATAATAAATGAGTAAATGAATATATGCAACATTCTGACAGGCAATGAAGATTGTATTATAGGCATTTTGCCAAGCGAAAAAGAAAAAATTATCAATAAGATAAAGAAGAAACAAAAAGAAAGTTGTCGTTTTGCCTGTCAAAATCAGCTTGAAAAATGTGGATTGATGAAGAAGAAAGGAAAATGAAAAATGAAAATGAATAAAGGATTAGGAAATACAAGGAAAACCGCACATTTTTATAAGAAGTTGAGTGATAATCACGAGATAATCAAAAGGTAGCAGGTGAAAAGTATAATGGTAATAAATACAGAAGGTGTACATAATTTAAGAATGGCAATAATATTACAAGCTGCACGAGATTACAAGTCAGCTATAAAAGGACGATATTTAGCAGGTATTAAACCAGATGTTATGAAATATAGATGTGAAAATTTCTTTCAGTCAGATTGGTTTATGCTATTATCTAACGATGATATCAATGGTGAATATATTTTAGATAAGTTAATTAAACAAACAAAATGGAAGAAGGGTTGATAATATGGGAGGAGATTGGCTTGATAAATTATTATGCAATGATATATCAATGATACCAATAGAACCATTACCACAAACATTTGAAGAATGGGTAGAAATACATGGTGAACCAGATTATGTGGAAGATAATAATGGTGATATACTTGTAATTGAATGTGAACAAGAACCTATTGTAATTGATGAGAGCAATTTATTTTATGAAGACAAAGGAATATTAAAAATCCATTATGCTAATTTTACAAATACGTTTGCTAAAATAAATAATTGTGTTTATTCAAACGGAATGTTTTATACTCCAGAAGGTGTAATAGCAGAAGGGCAAATGAGACAAGATATTAGTTTTTCTTTGGTGGATAAAGGTTGGAGACAAAGGTTAGATGTACCTACAAACGCCATATTAACCAGTTTAAAGGATGTTACATATGTACCTGAACTAAGTGCACATGAGAATATTATACCCTTTAAAAACGGTGATATGTACATACAAAAAGAAGGTAGATGGATATTTAAACATAATGAAAAACGACATACCCCTTATAGGTTATCTGCTGATTTTATAGATACGAATAGACCATCACCATTGTTTGATAAATGGCTATATGATGTATTTGAAAAAGAGGATATACCCACAGTGCAGGAGATGTTAGGATACGCTCTGGTACCTACTACAGCTGCTCAAGAGGCGTTTTTCTTAGTAGGAGAAGGACAAGTAGGTAAATCTGTATTAGGTGTGATATTAAGAGCATTATTAGGAAATGGCTTTTACAGTATGCAGACAAAAGAACTTTCAGAAGGACGATTTGAAGTAGCGTCTATAGAAAATAAATTAGTAGCATATGATGATGATTTAGGAGAAGCAGCTCTTACATCAACTGGTACATTTAAAAAGCTGATTACAGCAGATACTCCAATTAGAGCAGAACGAAAATATAAAGATGCTTACAACTTTAAACCCTATTGTAAAGTAATCTGTTGTGCAAACTTTATGTTATCATCATTGTATGATGATTCGGACGGTTTTTTCAGAAGGCTGCACCCAATTATGGTGAAAAGAAAAGACCCCAATAGAAAAAACATACAAAACTTTGGACAAAAGATTGTGCAAGAAGAATTACCTCAAATTGTAATGTGGGCGATAGACGGATTAAAACGATTGATTGCTAATGACTGGAAAATTACATGGAGTGATAGGTCTAACCAATACATGGGTGATATAAAAAGTAATGTGGTACATTACCCTGAATTTATAAATGATACCATCACGATACAAAAAGATTCTGATATATCTTGTATGGAATTACGAAAATTATATGAGAGCTGGTGCAAAGAAAATAATATGTCAAACGTAAGTGTAAGACGTATGCAAAGTTGGTTTAGTAATAATTGCAATAAGTATGGTATGGAATATTCTAAACATATAATTAGAAAAGGCAAGCGTGTAAGAGGTTATAAAGGGGTAAATGTAAAAGAAGAATGGAAAAATGAAGGCACATCCTTGTTAATTATATAACGATAATTTGTAAATTTATGGAAAATAGTTTGGGACACTATGGGGCAGGTATTGACGCTTTGGGCAGTTAAAAAAAGGTTATCTGTCCCATTCAAAAATATTATAATTTCTAGGTCTAATCTTATTAAAATTTATAATGGGGCAGAACTTTTAGAAAAAAAAGTCTATATATACGCACGCGTGTGTATAAAAAGTTTTTTAGTCCAATTTTCTGCCCATGTGTCAAAATGTTGATAAAATGGGGCTTTTTCGAGAAATGTGTATTTGCTTCAGGTGTCCCATTGAAGAAAGGAGATTGATTTTATGGCAGAAACACAAGAAAATATCAAGAAGACTGTTTTGGATAATAAAGAAGACTGTTTAGGACAAATTGGTTCTAAAACAAATAAAGATTAGTGGCAGGAAAAAGAGCGATAAAAAAACAAAACCAATAGAACCAGATGAAATCATTGCGGAGTATGTAGACACCACCAAGAAAAAGCCTAGAGGCGGTAATTCACCATGGAAAGACAAGAATGGTGCACTCCTCAAGAAAGGCGATAACAGCAAGTATTTAACACTCTCGATGACGTTAATGAGCTTGCCAGATATTGATTTGACCAATACTGCTCAAGTACAGAACAGATTGAACCAATTCTTTCAAATCCATGTAGAACAAGATATGAAGCCCACTGTATCTGGCTTAGGACTTGCTCTGAATGGAATGGATAGGCGTCGACTTTACGAAATTAAATCTGGAAATATGACCTCCAGCACGCCAAAATTGCCGCAAGAGGTGGGGGGCTTGATTAAAAAAGCTTATAGACTCATGGAAAATTTGTGGGAGAATTACATGCAGAACGGAAAAATAAATCCAGCGTCAGGAATATTTTTAGGCAAAAATCATTTTGGCTATGAGGACAAGGTAGAACACGTAATAGCGACAAATAAGCAGCAAGAAGACTATTCAGCGGACGATATCAGACAGCGCTATTTACCACCTAACGACTGTATACAACTTTCTGATATAGACAAAGGCTAACGACTATGTACTACCCATTGATTTTATATATTTACTAACTATTTTAGCTTAATTTATCAACTTTCGACTTTGATACTTAACGACTTTAGTTTAGAAAAACGACTTTCGACTTTCAAAAATTTAATTTTCGACTTTCCGACTATCGACTTTTCGACTTTCGACTTTGGTATCGACTTTCAGAATAGCCTTAAAATCGAAAATTTGGCATATATAACAAATTTTAATATCGTTTTGGTATAAAATATCATTTGCAACAAAAAATTGATTTAAAGACAAAATAACGGCAAACAAAAAAATACTAAAAATCCAATTGAGTATTAAAAATAAATAGTATGTAATACCAAATAAGGTTACAAATTATGTAATAAAATACTATTTATGGAAATTTATATAAAAAATAATTTTTTAAATAATCAATATATTGAATAAAATATAATATAATGAATTTTATGCTAATTGTTATAAATTTAACAATAAGATGGAAAATTTAACCATTTTTAACTACAACAAAAAAGCTAATTATATCATGATTAGGGTAAAAACAATTAAGTGAATAGAGTACAATTTTTTGAACAAATAGAATAAAATCATGTAAGAATAACTAAACAAGTTGACAATTAAATCATAAGGTTTATAGATAATACAATAAAATGTGTAGTCATAAAATGTGAAATATTGAAATAGTCAAAACAATATAAAACCCCTCCAATAATTAGGAGGGGAAATTTATTGTAATGATTCTCTTTCTTGTTTTTCTTTAATTGCCATTTTTATAAATTCGCTTGTACTTTTATATCCTTTTTCTTGTGCATATTCTACTAGTTTTTGCTTTTGTCCAATAGGTACAAGCAAAATAATTCTATCATAGTTTTTTTTAGCATATTTGTTTTTTGCTCTTGTGGCAGCTGTTCCCATCATTTTACCCCCTTTTTTATATTTATTATAACGTATATTTTATACGTCTACAAGTATATAAATTGCATAAAATTTACATACTTTATAAAATATAACTTTGTGTAATATTTTGACTTGAATATATACGTGTCATCGTATATAATATAAATATAGTAATTATTTCCGATAAGTTAAGAAAGGGGTGTTTTAATGGATGATGGTATAAATTTAGATGATGGTTGTTATTTTAGGCAAAACGATGAAATGAAACATAACACAAAATATAAAGATAGTCTATTTCGATATTTATTTAATAATGAACAAGAGGTATCTAATTTATACAAGGCATTAACAACCAAATATATTAGCCCTAATGATATACAATTATATAATTTGGATTCTTTAGTAATAACAGATTGGTATAACGACGTTTCTTTTAGAACAAAAGATAATAGTGTAATTATATTATTAGAGCAACAATCTACAAAATGTGCTAATATGACATTAAGATGTCTTGTATATTATGCTAATTTGATACAACGCTTTTATAATGAAAACTATGGAGAAAATGAAGAAAACAAGAACGGTTTCAAAGATAAAATATATTCAAATACTATATTAAAAGTACCTAAACCAGAATTTTATGTATTATATATTGGTAATGGAGACATAAATAGTGAAGAATTATTCACTAAACATAATATAAATTTTGAAAATATAACCGCCTTTTCAGATGATATATTTTTGCAAGTTCGTGTTAAAAATATAGACATTCATTATAATAAATTGAATGACCACCAAATAACACAATCAAGCACATTAGCAGGATATAGTTATATAATACAGCAATATGAAATATATGACAAGAAATTGAAATCTAGTATAGAGGATGATAATACAAGGCGGCGGACTGCTATGAATAAAGCAATAGCAGATTGTAAGCAAAAAGGGTATTTAATAAGTTATTTAGATAGAAAGGAGTTTAAAACCATGGTACAAAAAGAATTTACGTTTGAAGATTATTGTAGAGTAAAAGCAGAAGATAGTAGACGTGAAGGGTTAGAACAAGGATTACAACAAGGATTACAACAAGGATTACAACAAGGATTACAACAAGGATTACAACAAGGATTACAACAAGCTATTCAAGCCGTAATATTAGATTATTTGGATGAGGGATTTACAAAAGAAAAAATATTGTTAAAATTGCAAAAAAGATTTCATTTAACACAAGAACAATCAGAACAATATTTTGACCGATATAAGGAATAGAAAATAAAAAGCCTCCCACGGTATGGGAGTGCTTTTTTTATTGTGTTGGTGTGGTGTTGTCCCTTTCTATTGCTTCCTTAATAGCACGATTTATAAAACCGTTAATACTTTCGTTATGCTTATCAGCATGACTTTTTATTTCTTCCTTTTTGCCTTTAGGTATAGCTATTGATATCCGGTCAAGGTTGGCAGCGTCCCATTTTTTATTACCATTTTTGCGGGCTTCCGTATATTTTTGAGCCATTACAAGCACTTCCTTTTATTATTTTCATTACATTATATATAAATAATAGTCACTTAACAAGTGTACAAATTACTTAAAATATTTGCTTAGTTTTTAGATAGTATGTATATTGAACTTCACTTAATAAGTGTATATAATATAACCATACTAAAAAATAAAAAAATGTGGTATAATAACATATGTAGAAAGGATTGGTTAAAATGAATGATGAATTAAAAGAATTTGCTAACTTACTACTTACAGAAATGAGAAAAGAGATAAAGCAGACAGTAAAAGAAGAAGTTGTTAACAGTATGAAAGAGATGATTGACATTATAAAGGACAGTCATAATATTTTAAGTGATAAAATAGATACTGTCACAGAAAGACTTGACCGTGTAGAAGAACATATTAACAAAGTAGAAACAAAAATTGATAGTATGAGCAAAGATATAACATCATTGAAATTAAAAAGTAATATAGTAGATGATACACTAATATCACATACATATGAAATTAGACAATTAAAAGAAGTAAAATAATAAAATGAAAGCCCTGCATATAGCAAGGCTTTTTTTATTTCATCTTTTTATTTACTTTCATCTCTCTCCATTGTTTCAGTTATGGCGCGGTTTATAAAGCTATTTACGCTTTCGCCATTCTGTTCAGCATGATTTTTAATTTCTTCTTTTTTACCTTTTGGCATTTTGATTTGAAAAACATCGTAATTCGCTTTTGTATACTTATATACGGCTTTTTGTTGTGCTTTACTAGCTGGCATTATAGCACATCCTTTTTTATCCTCAATGATAGCATATATTTCAATTTTCATTTGAACTATCTTTTACTTTTATGTTATCTCGTTCTATTTTTTCAGTTATAGCAATGACTACAAATTCGTTTAAACTTTTATAGCCTTTCTGATTTATGAAATCTATTAAATTATCCTTTTTTTCAATAGGTAATGTTACAGGGAATCTATAATAATTTTTGCTATTATATTTATTTTTTGCTTTTGTTGCAGAATTAGCCATATTCGGAAACCTCCTTATTTTAGTGTAATTTCCTTATATTATATAATATTATATATACTGATTCTACTATAATAAAATGAAATCCCTGCATATAGCAAGGCTTTTTTTATTTTATTCTTTTATTTGTTTTCATCCCTCTTCATTGTTTCAGTTATGGCGCGGTTTATAAAACTATTTACGCTTTCCCCATTTTGTTCCGCATGATTTCTAATTTCTTCCTTTTTACCTTTTGGCATTGTTAAATTAATTCTATCGTAATTGATAGCCATATATTTATTGACCGCTTTTTGTTGCGCTTTACTAGCTGGCATTATATCACATCCTTTTTATTTATATTATATAGTATTTTATATATCTACACAAGTATACAATTTTAATATAGACATATGTTTTATTATATATTGAAAATATGCATATTGTATAATACATAGTATATCTGCACAAATATAGTATATCTGCATAGATATATTTTAATCTATTTTGCCGATAGACATATCTGCATAGATATATTATACTATAACCATAACAAGCAACAGTGTCCCAACGGTGCAACAAAAAAAGGCTACATGATAGTAGCCTAAAGAAATTAGTAGCGGTGTGGGTCGTCTGAACGTCCTACAAGGTAGTCTATAGAAACATCAAAGTAATCAGCAATTTCAATTAAATATTTTAGTTTAGGTTCTGCGTGTCCTTTTTCGTAATCTTGATAGGAACGCAATGAAATACTTAGATTATCAGCAATATCTTTTTGTAAAACGTGTTTGTTTTGTTTTAAACTAATTAAACGTTCTTGAAAAGTAGACATTAATAACACTCCTTAAAAGTTAAAAAAATTAAAAAAGGTATTGACACGAAGAAAAGTTCATGTTAATATATATTCATAAACATGAAGAAAAGCTCATGTTAAATATAGTGTTATTATACAACAAAAGATAAAAAAAGTCAAATTGTCCCAACGGTGCAACAAATTTATTCTAGCGTGATTTTTAATGTTAGATTTAACGCCCTTGCTATATCAGTCATCTCTTTTTCACTAAAGTTGTCACGTTTTAGTTTTTGACTGATATTCTGGTCGCTAGTATTTAACAAGCGTGCAAGGTCTGACACTTTCAAATCTTTGTCTACAAGTTGATGTTTTATCATTTTGGCAAACATGTATTATTTCATCTCCTATAAAGTATTTGTAATAATTACATTATATATCAAAAAAATTTAAAAATCAATTAAATAGTTAAAAAAAATGCTTGACAATTAAAAATTATATGCTATAATTAAATTAAATAATTAAATAATAAATTTAAAAAAATAAAATTAAATAATATAATTAAAAAATGGGGGTTTTATTATGAAAAACGAATCAAGAGAAATAGCAAAAAAATTAGCAATCGAATTAGAACAATATTACAATGAAGAATTATACTATTGTCCAGAATGTGGCGAAGCAATACCTTTCGTTAATGAAAATTACAATATTGATACACAGCATTATCTTTGCCCTAATTGCAAAAAATTAGTAGACGAAAGTGAATTGCAAGCGGTCGATTTATATGATTATTTGACGGATAATGTACTTGATGTGGAATATCACATTGACAGTCAATTTAATTATTATAGTGTATTGGTATATATAGCCTTGAATGGTCCCACGGCTTGGATAGATACAGCTAAACGTATAATCGGGGTTAGTTGGGGCAGTGATGAAGGTGCTTACCCTATATCGGAAGATATAACAGATGATATTGATAGTTATTTTGAGGAATTATTTAACAAAGGAATGACTAATAATGATTGATAATTATAAGGCTAAACGCTTTAAAAATGGTAATATAAATATTCGCTTTTCACCTGATTATATTGCGTTAATTAAATCAGATAAAGCGTCAGATGTAGAAGTATTAAGTTGGATATTAGAAGATATAGATTGTTATTTCATTGGTGAAAGCTATTGCACGTCTAATTATACAAGTGGTGCTACTGTATATGACAGTTATAATGATAATGTTTTTCGGCTTGAATTTGGGGGAATAGATGACCTAACGCAAGGAAAAGCTATGAAATTATATGCACTTGTACCAGATGACATTGACCGTGAAATATTAGCAGAGGAAGGGTATTAAATAGGGGGTTATATTATGACTAAATTAGAAGTATTATGTAATGAATATAGAGAAAATAAAAGAATGATAGAAGAACTTACGGCGTTGAATGATAGTATAAAAGATGATATAATTACAATAATGGAGGATAATGATACAGTAGTACAAGGTACTGCAAAAGTTACATACAAAACAGTATCCAGCACAAAATTTGATAGTACATCATTCCAGAAAGAATATAGTGACTTATATAATAAATATAGTAAAACCACACAATATAAACGCTTTACCGTACAATAAAGGAGGTGACAACATGACATTGATACTATGTATAATAGTGCTACCTATAGTTATATTATGGGAATTATTAAAAATATCAAAATAATTAAATTATGAAATTGAAAAAGCTGCTATTTATGGCGGTTTTTTCTGCCGTTGTACAAGCCGTATCATAGGCTTTTTTTTATGCAATAAAATATTTGAGATGGGTACCCGTGGGGGATAATCCGCATCTGGCAAGGCGCAAGGGAGTAGCTTAAATATCCCCAAAAAATAAAAAGGCAAAATTTGTGAAAAGATATTGAAAAATGTTGTGTATAATGATATGGTGTATAAGTAGAGATGTTATTCTATTCATAATTTCAAAATCATTATAAAATATTATACTTGCTTAATAAGTATAATAAGAATGAATATTTTAATGCCAGTAAAAATATTGCGTACTGATAATGAAATAACTATTGAATAATTAAAAAGGGAGGTATGGTTGTTTTTTACTATTATGTAATAGTGAATTTTGATAACCTATAAAAATCTATGAGAATTGCAAAATTAATAATTGGAATTATTAGTATTATTTTATTTATTCTTATTTCTTTTCAATCTTGTGCAGCAGGATTGGGAAATGCATTAGCAGAGAATGGTGAAATAAGTGGTTCTGCTGGTTTATTTCTTGCTTTTTGTATGCTTATTGCTGGAATTGTTGGTATATGTACTAGGGATAGTAAAGTAGGAGGTATTGTATCTGGAGTATTTTACATAATTGGTGGTTTAATAGGAATTGCTAGTTATGGCAGTTTTTCAGACCTTGCTATTTGGTCTATACTTTGTTTTATTTTTGGAGTAGTTTTTATTATTGGTTCGATAAAAATGTACTGAATCAAAATAAAGATATTCACTTAATTAGTATGCAGTATTTATTATTTTATGAGGCATAAAAAAATGTAGCAAATATGTTACTAAAAAATTAATTTGACAAATATTCGTTGAGGGCTGCGAATTCTAAAATATTAAGAATGATTTGATAATTTATGATAAATAGAATAAATATTAATAAATGGTGCGTTATCGCACAGAGAAATATTCTCTGAATGGTAATGCGCTTTTTTATTGGATATGAGGCGAGAAAATGAGAGAATTACTTAAAAAAATTTTGGATAAAATAAAAAAAGAACCAGAATGTAACCAAGCATATGATGATTTATATTATATGTGCAATGAAGAAATGAATATTGATAGTAGTATAGCTGTAAAGTATTTGAAAATACTATCCGATAGTATTGAAAAAAGAATGAGATATGAAAAAAACGAAGGTAATTTAAAACATTTATTTTATTTACATAAAAAAGTTCTTTTGTTAGCAGCCCCATATGATTTCGAAAGCTATTTGTTATATGTGGAATGGAATAGAGAACCACAATCGAAATTTTATCCTCCTAGACGCGCCATATTAAAGCAAGTGGTGAAATCTTTACAACAATTAGCCGATGATGAGTTAGATTTACTTGCAATTAGTTTACCTCCTGGTACAGGCAAAACAACACTTGCTATATTTTATCTAACATGGTTAGCGGGTAGAGAACCTAACAAACCAATGCTGACGGGCAGTCATTCTAATTCATTTATAAGAGGTGTATATGATGAATGTTTAAGAATATTGGATAGAAATGGAGAGTATTTGTGGCATGATGTTTTTCCGATACCACAAGTGGTAAATACAAATGCAAAGGATTGTCGTATTGATTTGGGGAAAAGTAAGCGTTTTGAAACATTAGAATTTACATCAATAGGCACAGGAAATGCCGGGTTATATAGAGCAGCAACACTGCTATATTGTGATGACTTAGTAAGCGGCATAGAAGTTGCACTTTCTAAAGAAAGACTTGATAAATTATGGGATACCTATACGACAGACCTTAGACAACGTAAAATAGGAAATGTTTGCAAGGAATTACATATTGCAACAAGATGGTCGGTGCATGATGTAATAGGAAGATTAGAGAAAGAATATTGTGATTCTGAAAGAGCAAAATTTATACGTATTTCAGCATTGAACGATAATGACGAATCTAATTTTGATTATGATTATGGTGTAGGATTTTCTACAAAATTTTATCATGAACAAAGAGAGATTATGGATGATATAAATTGGAGAGCATTATATATGAATCAGCCAATAGAAAGAGAAGGCTTATTATATGATGTAGAAGAATTAAGACGATATTTCGAATTGCCATTAGAAGAACCAGACGCTATCATAGGGGTATGTGATACAAAAGATAAAGGAAAGGATTATGCAGTATTACCCGTAGCTTATGTATATGGCAGTAATTATTATATAGATGATGTGGTATGTGATAATGGTTTACCTGATATTGTAGATGTTAGACTAGTGGATATTCTTTTAAAAAATAAAGTTAAAATGTGTCGGTTTGAGAGTAATTCAGCAGGGGGTAGAATTGCAGAAAAAGTACAAAATGATGTAAAAAAACAAAATGGTATTACCCATATTACGACAAAGTTTACAAGTACAAACAAAGAAACAAAAATTATTGTAAACAGCTCTTGGGTAAAAGAACATTGTCTTTTTAAAGATGAGAGTTTATATAAACGATACAGTGAATATGGTAAATTTATGGATATGTTATGCTCTTATACTGTAGCAGGTAAAAATAAGCATGATGATGTCCCTGATAGTATGGCTATGCTTGCTGAATTTGCACAAAGTTTAAATGGGGCAAAAGTAGAAATATTTAAAAGAATATGGTAATAAATAATATTGTAAAATGGTGCTTGTATGATGTAATAAGATATGATATAGTTATATCGAACATAACTTAATATAAGTATTCTAATTTTATGAGCGCATGATTGCGAGGTATTTTATTGACCAAATAATCATGCGCTTTTTTGTTTTCTAAAAAAGAAAATGCTAAAAACAACTTTAAAAAACAAGAAATCAACAGAAAGGATTGATAGTTATGGTAGTAGAAATTCAGAAAATCAATAAAGAAGAATTAGTTGTGACAACTAGTTTAAAAATTGCACAAACATTTGAAAAGGAGCATAAAAATGTTCTGCAAAGTATTCATAACTTAGGATGTAGTGAAGAATTTAGTCGGCTGAATTTTCAGCCAACCTCATATAGGGATACACAAGACCGAGAACAGCCTATGTATTATATAACTAGAGATGGTCTAGTGCTTTTAGTTATGGGATATACTGGACAAAAGGCAATGATGTTCAAGGAATGGTATATTAGCCAATTCAATGAAATGGAAAAATTATTGCAGAATAAATTGATAGAAAGAGAAAAAGGGATTGTATCTAGACAAGCTATGACATATGCATTGAAAGTTTCTTTAGAAGATGAAAGAATGCATGGTCACGCATATTCTGTTTATACAAATTGTATTTATAAAGTTTTATTTGGAACAGACGCAAGTGGTTTGAGAGAAAAATATCAATTAAGAAAGCAAGATAATATAAGAGATGTTCTTTCTCAAGATGATTTAAAAGCAGTAGCAGATATGGAGCAGCTAGTAAGTGGACTTGTTAGAATAGGTTGGGGATATGACCAAATTAAAAATTTTATACAACAGAATCATATAAAACGATTAGCAGCTTAAATAATATAACATCAAATTATATACAATATATAGTATGTTAAATTGACTTTATCTATATATTGTGGTATACTGATAAAAATTGATATAGTATATATTTTAATGAGTGTGTTATCACATAAGGGTTGTCCTTGTATTGATAATACACTTTTTTATTATGAATGAAAGGAGAATAAAAATGCCAAGGGTATTGCATGGTCGCCGAGTTTTATTAACAGATGTTTCTGAAATCAATGCAAATAATGTGATTCAAGTTTTAAATGATATAGAAAGTAGCAATATTGCAAATGAATACGATATAAAATACCTTTGGGAGTATTATAAGGGAAAACAGCCAATATTGGAACGTGTGAAAGTAGTACGCCCAGAAATATGTAATCGTATTGTAGAAAACCGTGCCAATGAAATTGTATCGTTCAAGCTTGGCTATCTTTGTGGAGAACCTATACAATATATTGCTAGAGGAAATGAAGGTGATGTTGCTACAGGAATATCTAAACTAAATGAAATGATGTTTATAGCAAATAAGGTAAGTTTAGACAGAGAAATTATAGAATGGCAACTAATATGTGGTACTAGTTTTCGTATGGTTTTACCAAGTGATGTTTCCGAAAAAGAAGATATACCTTTTGAAATATATACACTTGACCCTCGTAATACATTTGTAGTTTATAGCAGTGGCGTTGGAAATAAGCCACTCATGGGTGTCACTTACAGTAAAGGAAGAAATGGTGAAAAAACTTATGATATCTATACAAAAGATGAGTATTTTAAAATAAAGAATGGAACGATTTTAGAAATAGAAAAGCATTTTCTCGAAATGATACCTATTATCGAATACCCTGCTAATAATGCAAGATTAGGTTCTTTTGAAATTGTTCTCCCCTTATTGGACGCTATTAATACAACAGTTAGCAATCGTCTTGATGGTGTTGAGCAATTTGTGCAATCATTTGTAAAATTTATTAATTGTGATATTACCAAAGATGATTTTATTGCTTTAAAAGATTTAGGAGCAATTAAAGTAAAATCAGTAGATGGACAAAGTGCAGATGTTGACATTGTATCTAATGACTTGAATCAAATACAAGTGCAAACGCTTACAGATGATTTATATCAAACAGTTCTTGCAATTTGTGGTATACCAAATAGAAATGGTGGTTCTTCTACATCCGATACAGGTGCCGCTGTTATTATGAGAGATGGTTGGTCACTTGCTGAAGCAAGAGCAAAAGACAATGAAATTATGTTTAAACGTTCGGAAGGACAGTTTTTAAGACTGACACTTCGTATTCTCCGTGATATGGGAGATATATCTATAAAATTATCAGATATAGATATTAAATTTACTAGACGTAATTATGAGGCAATTCAAAGTAAATCACAAGTACTTGTGAGTATGTTAGGACAGGAAAAAATACATCCTTTACTTGCATTTACTCATTGCGGACTTTTTAGTGACGCTGAGTCGGCATATACTATGAGTATGAAATATTATGAAGAACAGCAAAAAGAAATTGAACTAAATCATACAATAAATGGAGGTGTAACAAATGAAAGTCAAAGCATTTCTGGAAGCTCTGAATAATGATGTAACAGTGGTAATTAAGGAAGCAGATAACACACAAATTGCGCAATTTAATCTCAATTCTTACAAAGTAATCGCTGAAAATTACCTTAAAAGTGATATTGATGATATTGAAATCGTATCAAAGGGCAGCATTATTGTAATCATTACTTTAAAAGAAGAAACAGAAACAAGTGAGCCAGTTGTTTAATATAACAACTGTTGCAATGCTACAAAGAATTATACAACAGCGATAGGGAAACCGCTTTAAAAATTTCGCAATAGCACCGAGCAGGGAAGCCGGTATAAAAATTTCGCAGAAAGGAAGAAAAATATGACATTACAAGAATTATTGAAAGAATCATACAAAGAAGGAATGACAATTGAAGATGTAACAAAGGCTTTGGAAGATATTGAACTACCCTCACAAGAACAAGTAGGAAATGCAAATGAATCTGCAAATCCTATTCAAACATATGAAACCGATAAATTAAAAGCCGCTGTTACTAAAGCAAATGCAGAAGCAGCAAGATTAAAAAGGGAACTACAAGCTAGAATGTCAGAGGAAGAAAGACGAGAGGCAGAGAGAAAAGCAAAGGAAGATGAAGTAAATGAAAAATTAGCAGAATTACAAAGAGCGAAAATTATTGCTGATACAAAAGCACAATATTTAGCACTTGGTTATGAGCAAACTTTAGCAGATAGAGCAGCGGAAGCAGCTGCGGATAACGATTATGGAACACTTTTTCTAGTACAGAAGCAACATCAAGACGCTCTGGAAAAACGAATTAAAGCAAATATTTTGAAGAATACACCAAAACCTAACAATAGTCCTATCATTCCAAAAGATATGACAAAGTCACAATTTGATAGTCTACCATATATAGACAGATTAAACTTGTATAATGAAAACCCAGAACTTTATAAAGAATTAAATGGAGAGTGATATAACATGGCAAATGTACCAAACACTTCAACATATCTTACAAACTTGTTTAACCCACAAGTAATAGGGGATATGGTTAATAAAAAACTAACATCTGATGTGAAATTTGCGCCTTTATGCAGAATTGATACTTCTCTTGAAGGAAGACCAGGCGATACGATTACACTGCCTTCTTTTGCATATATTGGTGATGCAGATGTTGTAGCAGAAGGAAAGGATATTCCTATTACACAACTTGTCGAAAATACAACTTCTGTCACAGTACAAAAAGTTGGTAAAGGATTACAATTTACAGATGAATCTATTTTGTCTGGATATGGTGACCCTTTGTCGGAAGGAATTAGACAAATTAGTCTTGCTATTGCTTCTAAAATGGATAGTGACGTTTTAACAGTATTAGATGGCATTACAGGAACAATGATGTATACAGCAGCGGCTCGTGCTACCGCAGATGATATTGCAGATGCTCTTGTAAAATTAGGAGAAGATATTGATGGTCCAAAAGTATTTTTATGTAGCCCTGCTACATATGGTGGATTGCGCAAAACAGATGGTTGGATTCCTAATACAGAAACGGGAGCCAATATGATTATAAGAGGGGCGGTTGGCATGGTACATGGCTGTCAAGTAGTAGTATCTAACCGTCTTACTGATTCTTCTTTTATTGTTGCCCCAGGTGCCTTAGCGTTATATATGAAACGAGAAACGGTAATTGAAACAGATAGAGATATTATTAACAAATCTACAGTGCTGACGGCGGACAAGCATTATGTAGCATATTTGTACGATTCTTCTAAAGCAATAAAAATTAAGGAGACCGTATAATGGGTATGCTTTTACATAGACAAGGAGAAGCAAGAAAAAAATCAATTGAGCCGCCATGTGTAATACCAACAAATGAAAATAAAATAGATATAGATAAGAAATCTGTAAAAAAAGTAACAAAGAATAAAATGGAAAAAGAGGAAGATTAAGAAAGTGGGTAGGCGACATGACAAACGAAGAAAAACAGACTGCTTTAAAAGCAATGGTAGGTTTTTTAGATGGTGATGAAGTGCTGTCTACCTATCTTTTTATTGCAGGACAAAAAATTATTAACATAGTGTTCCCATATGAAAATGATATAAAAGATGTTCCTTTGAAATATGAATCACTTCAGCTAGAAATAGCAGCTTATTTGATAAATAAGCGTGGCGCAGAAGGTCAAACACAACATTCTGAAAATGGCATTATACGACAATATGAAAACGCTGATATACCATCTTCTATGTTAAAGTCACTTACTTCATATTGTAGTACGATTAAGTGAGGGATAATATGAAGTGTATGTTTCAAAATAAAAGTCGTTTCTTTTATGCTTGCTATATAAATAAAAAGCCAATATTAGACGATTATGGTAATTGGATAGGGGAGTATGATATTCAATATGATATACCAAAGCCATTTTTTGCAAATATTTCTGGGGCAACTGGTAAAACAGTTACACAATTATTTGGCAAAAATCAAAATTATGACAAAGTAATGATTATGGACAATGACGCACCCCCTATTGATGAGTATTCTATATTATGGATTGATTGTGTACCAGAATTAGATAGTGATGGTAAACTTGCTCTAAATGAATATAACACAATTATTACACCACATGACTATGTTGTCAAAAAAGTGGCAAAAAGTTTAAATAGTATATCTATTGGCATTAGTAAGGTGAATATAAGTGGGTAAACATAAAATTAGCATATCATTATCCGATACAGAAATAGATAGAGCTATAAGAGAATTAGCAGACTATAGACAATATATTATAGATAATACAGAAATATTGAGAAAACGAGTTACTGAATATTTAGCAGAAGAATCAAAAAAAGGATTTTATGGAGCGAGCGTAGATGATATTGTGCAAGGAGGAAAAAGAACAGCACAAGTTAATATATCCATAACAAATAAAAATACAGTAAGTGTTGTAATTGCAAATGGAGCAGACGCTGTGTGGGTAGAATTTGGAGCAGGAGTATATCATAATGGAGCAAGTGGCAGTTCTCCCCACCCTAAAGGGTCAGAGTTAGGTTTTACAATAGGAGGATATGGTAAAGGCAAAGGTAAAAGAGAAACATGGGGATATTATGATAATGGAAATTTAGTGCTAACTCATGGTACACCTGCATCTATGCCTATGGCAAGAGCAGTTACTACTATTTGTAATGATATTGTACAAATAGCAAAGGAGGTGTTTGTATGATTGATATTGAAAGTGATATTTTCAGTATCATTTCTAAAAATGTTCGTGAAAAATATAAAAATATTTTTTTGACAGGAGAATATGTAAAATCACCTCCATCTTTTCCTTGTATTTCTATTATGGAAACGGATAACCAAATTTATAGGAACACTAGAACAACAGATTGTATTGAAAATCATGCACAAGTTATTTATGAAGTAAATGTGTATTCTAATAAAGTAAGAGGAAAAAAATCAGAATGTAAAGAAATCATTGCGTTTATTGATACTCGATTTCAAATGTTGGGATTTACTAGAACATTTCTTACAACAATACCAAATGAACAAGACGCAACAATTTATAGAATGGTGGCACGATACCGAGCAATTGTGTCAAGACAAAATGTAATTTATAGGAGGTAATAGCTATGGCAATCAGTACATATAAAATATTTCTTATGCAAAAAGCAAGTACAGATTGGGAAAAAGTAGTAGATATTAAGGAATTTCCAGATTTAGGTGGTTCTCCTGAAATGTTAGAAACCACTACACTATCTGACCGTATGCAGACATATATACCTGGTATACAATCATTAGACGCTTTAGAATTCACAACAAATTATACATTAGATGATTATAAAAAATTGAAGGCAATGGAAGGCGAAGAAAAAGAATTTGCCGTATGGTTTGGTGGTACAGAAACAGCAGGAATACTTACACCTACAGGTAATGATGGCAAGTTTAAATTTAATGGACAGCTATCCGTATTTCCGGTAGGCGGTGGTGTAAATGAAGTGGTAGATATGACAATTACCATTGCTCCATCTACACCTATTGTAATGGATAATGAGTAATAGAGAGGAGTAAAAATAATGGCACAACAAATAACTTTTACATATAAAGGCAAAGATTATGTACTTGAATTTACAAGAAGAACAATAGCGGAAATGGAAAGACAAGGCTTTGAGGTTGAGGCATTAACAAATAAACCGATTACAATGATTCCTGCATTATTTCAAGGTTCATTTTTAGCACATCACAGATATGTAAAAAAAGATGTTATAGATGATATATTCAGTCATATGAAAAATAAAGAAGAATTGTTTCAAAAATTGATAAGTATGTATCAAGAACCTTTTGTATCAATGTTAGAAGAACCAGAAGAAAGCGAGGGAAACGTAGACTGGACGGGGAACAGTTAATTGAACTTCCGTCCAAAACAGAATCTTTTTGCTATGCCAAACTGTTTTACAAAATGTTTCCTTATTACCTATCTATTGGTATGAGTGAGGAACAATATTGGGATAAAGATTGTATGCTAGTGAAATATTATAGAGAAGCCGAAGCATTGCGAAATGAAAAATATAATCAACACGCTTGGTTGCAAGGTATGTATTTTTATGACGCACTTGCTCGTATTTCACCCATACTTCATGCTTATGCGAAAAAAGGTACAAAAGCAAAGCCTTATACAGAGCAACCTTATCCTATTTCCAAAAAAGAAATACAAAAACAAAGTGAACAAAAACAAAAATCACAATCTCAAAAAGCAATGCTATATATGCAGAATTATATGCTACAAAATAATAGGAAATTTGAAGAAAGGAAGGGAATGTGATGTCTGCTACAATAGAATCTCTTGAAATAGAAATACGCTCAAGTGCTACATCTGCTGCAAGCAGCATACAAGCCCTTTCTGCATCTTTGTCTAAATTAAAAAATGCGGTAAAGCTAGATGGTGTGGCAAATCAAATACAAAAATTAAAAACAGCACTTGCAGGTATAGATAGTTCATCTGCTGCTAAAATTGATAAAATGGCAAATAGTTTATCTAAACTGTCTGCTATTAAAATATCATCTTCAATAGGAAATCAGTTAAATACTGTAATAACAGCAATATCTAGCATTAATGGTGCTAATTTTGATGGTATTAACCGATTAGTAAATGCTCTTTCTCCATTAAGTGGTATACAAAATAGTAAAGGATTGTCATCCATTATTCGTCAACTCCAAAAGTTGCCACAGCTATCGCAAATAATTAATAACACCAATTTTAATGAGTTAAGAATACAATTACAGCAATTAGCACAGGCATTTTTACCATTGAATACAATACAAAATAATAAAGGATTGTCATCTGTGATATTACAACTCCAAAGATTACCGCAAATATCACAAGCAATTAACAATCTTAATTTTAATCAGCTAAGAATACAATTACAGCAATTATCGCAAGCATTTTTACCACTAAATGCGATACAAAATAGCCAAGGTTTATCTAGCATAATTATGCAACTGCAAAAATTGCCTTTATTAGTACAATCAATAAATGGTATGGATTTTGGTAATTTGGGAATACAATTACGCCAATTAGCACAGGCGTTTTTACCATTAAATAATATACAGCGTTCGGCAGGATTAACTTCAATTATAAACCAATTACGAAAACTACCAGAATTATCAAATATATTAAATAATATAGATTGGTCTCGTATTACTATGCGTTTAATGCAGTTATCACAAGCATTTAGTCCATTGAACAATATACAAAGTTCATCTGGTTTATCATCTGTAATCAATCAACTGAAAAAATTACCACAGATTGCTCAGACATTGAACACAATAAACTGGTCACAGTTTACACAACAAATGAGGCAGTTGGCACAATCTATTTCACCACTTGTTAACCAATTGCTTTTGTTGTCTAACGCATTTTCTCATTTACCTGTTTTAATGCAGAGATATTTAATTTTATTGCTGAATATTATTTCTGCAAATAATAGAGCGTCAAGAAGTTATATAGATTTGTGGGCAAAAGTGAATATGTTAATAGGAGGATTGAGAGGTGGAGCAAGAATTGTTGCCTCTTGGATAAATCAATCCAATTCCTATATTGAGGATTTAAACTTATTCACTATTTCGATGGGGCAATATGCGGAAGAGGCACAGAAATATGCAGAACAAGCGGCAAGTGTTATGGGAATTGACCCAGGAAAATGGATGAGAAACCAGGGCGTATTTATGACAATAGCCGAAGGATTTGGCGTAGCTAGTGATAGAGCTTATATTATGAGTAAAAATTTAACACAATTGGGCTATGACATATCTTCATTTGCTAATATCAGTTATGAAGACGCTATGCTAAAATTACAGTCAGGTATTTCTGGAGAATTAGAACCACTTAGAAGAATAGGATATGACTTATCCCAAGCTAGATTACAGCAAGAAGCGTTAAATCTTGGTATCACAAAGTCATTTACAGCAATGACACAAGCCGAAAAGGCACAAATACGTTATTATACCATTATGAAACAAGTAACTACTGCACAAGGTGATATGGCACGTACATTAAATGCTCCTGCGAATCAATTACGTGTTTTAAGAGCAGAATTAGAGCAATGTGCTAGAGCATTAGGTAATATTTTTTTGCCAGCATTAAATGCGATATTGCCATATGCTATTGCTGTTGTAAAAGTAATTAGAGCGATTGCTGAAATTATTGCTAGTTTGTTTCACTTTGAATTACCAGCAATAGATACTAGTGGTATTTCAGTAGGTTCTTCTGCTATGGGTGATTTTGCAGACAGTGCAAATAATGCAGCTGGTGGACTAGGTGGAGCGGCAAAAGCAGCAAAGAAATTAAAAAATGCTTTATTAGGAATAGACGAATTGAACATTATATCACCAGATGACAACGCAAATCCTAGCGGTGGAGGCAGTGGGGCAGGTGGCAGCGGAATAGGTGGAGGGGGTGGATTTGATTTTCCTCTTCCTGAGTATGATTTTTTCAAAGACGCGGTTGATAGCAAAGTAAATGCTATTGTTGAAGGAATGAAAGAATGGTTAGGATTAACGGGTGAAATCAATACATGGAGCGATTTATTTCATACTAAACTTGGTAGAATACTTACTACAATTGGTGCAATTGGGGCAGGACTGTTAACATGGAAATTATCAAAAAATTTTTTATCAGCTTTAGAATATTTAAAAAACTTAAAAAATTTGCATTTGGATAAAGCACTTTTGATTTCGATAGGAATAAGTTTAGCAGTAACAGGTGTTGCATTAGAAGCAGCTGGTATTATTGACGCTATACAAAATGGATTAAATAATATGAATCTTGCTCAAATTATAGGAGGAAGCGCTTTTATTGTAGCAGGTGGTGCTTTAATAGGAAAAGCATTAGGAGACGCAATATTAGGTGGAGGTATAGGAGCGATTATAGCAGGTGTACCCGCTTTTGTTACTGGTATTTTTACATCATTACGAGATGGCATTAGTGTACAAAGTGCAACATTAACTGCTTTTGGTGCGACACTGATAGGAGCAGGTATTGGCTCACTTTTTGGTCCAGTGGGAGCAGGTATTGGTGCTCTTATAGGACTAGCAGTAGGATTAGTAACAGATGGCATTATACTGATTCAACAACATTGGGATGAAATTATACCATTTCTCACAAATTTCTTTACCGTTACACTACCTGGAATATGGAGCAATTTTAAAGCACGTGTATCCGTTGCATTGACTGGTATAGGACAAATATTAAGTGATTTACCTAATAAAATTACAGAATGGTTTCATAATATTTGGAATCCTATACAAGAGTTTGATTGGTATGATGTTGGTTTTAAAATAGGGGAATTATTAGGAAGTGCGTTTGATTATATTTTTAACGAATTTTTACCAAATCTATTTACAAATGGACTTCCTTCATTATTTGACAAAGTAATTGCTTTTATACCAATCGCTGTACAATGGTTTTTGGATATGGGTGTTGCTATTGGAAATGGTTTAATAGAAGGGCTAAACACAATGTTAGGAGGAGCACTTGACTTTTTTAATGGTTTAATGGACGGTGCAAATCAATCATTAGGTGATACCTCTTTAGCCGATACTATAGCAAATACTATTCAAACTGCAATTACTAAAATAGGTGAACTTGCCGGAAAACTGTTACAATCTTTACCTGAATTAATTGGAAAATTATTTACTGTTATTAGCGAAACGGTTAGAAAAATTGATTGGAATGCAATTGGTCAAACAATAGGTATGCTATTAGGAACAGCTCTTAAATTAGCATTAGGTGCACTGAAAATAATTGTTACAGAAGTACTTCCAGGTGTATTGAAAGGAATATTACCTTTTTTTGCAAATTTACCTCAAAACATATGGAAAGCATTTACAGGTGCTATAAAGTGGATTTGGGATATAGGTACTGCAATTATAGAAGGTTTGATAAAAGGACTAGGAAGTATTGTAGATGGGGTAATAAACTTTTTTAAGGGTATTATTGATGGTGTAAAAGAAGTATTCGGTATTCATTCTCCTTCTACTGTATTTATGGATATAGGAAAAAATCTGATAAATGGATTGGTAGAAGGAATTAAAAGTTTGTGGGATACTATTGTAACATTTTTTAAAGAAAAATTAGAAGGAATTAAACAAGTTTTTGCGAATGCTTGGAATGCAATTAAGCAAACAGCAACGACAGCTTGGCAAGGCATTACAACATTTTTAATGAATGTATGGAACAATATTAAACAAGTGGCAAGCACTGCTTGGGAGGGTATTAAAACTTGCTTATCAGATGTATGGAATGCTATCAAGGATATTGCGGTCACTGTATTTGAGAGTATAGCACAATTTGTTGAAAATACATGGGAAAACATAAAGTCTACTGCTTCTAAAGTTTGGAAAGCTATTACAACTACGTTAACAAAAATTTGGGATACATTGAAAGAAAAAGTAGTTAGTGTATTTGATAGTATAAAAGAATTTATTAGTAAAGTATGGGATACCATACAATCTGTTACATCAAATATTTGGGAAAATATTACTAATTTTTTAAGCAAAACTTGGGAAACACTCAAAAGTAAAGTAAGCACGCTATTTAATAATATAAAAGAAATTATAAGCAATGTGTGGAATACTATTAAATCTGTAACATCAAGTGTATGGGAAAGCATTAAAAGTTTTTTAAACAGTACATGGGAAACATTGAAAACAATTGTTTCAACTACCTTTAATGCGATTAAGGATACGATTAGCACAATATGGAATACTATCAAGATAGTTACTTCTACTGTTTGGGAATCTATAAAAAGTTTTTTAAGCACATTATGGGAGAACTTGAAAAATACAGTAAGTACAGTATTTAATGCGATTAAGGATACGATTAGTACAATATGGAATACTACCAAGACAGTTACTTCTACTGTTTGGGAATCTATAAAAAGTTTTCTAAGTACATTATGGAATAATTTAAAAAATACTGTTTCTACTGTATTCAATACAATAAAAGACACAATTAGTAATATATGGGATAAAGTTAAAACATTTACATCTGATACTTGGCAAAATATAAAAGATAAATTAAGTAATATTTGGGATGACATTAAGCAGACTGTTTCGGATAAGTTCCATGATATAAAAGATAAAATATCTAACATTTGGGACGATATTATACGAGCCGCTAAACAGTGGGGCAAAGATATTATTGGTAATTTAATAGATGGTATCAATAAAAAAATATCTGATTTAAAAGAAGCAGCTAGTGGGGCTGCTGGAGCCATTAAGGATTTTCTACATTTTTCGGAGCCAGATGTTGGTCCTTTAAGTGATTTTCATACATATATGCCTGATATGATGGAATTGATGGCGAAAGGCATTAAAAGTAATAGCTATATGGTGTTAAATACAATATCTGATTTAACGAATTCTATGTCAGAATTATTTCAGCAGACGCCTGCTATGGCATTAGCAGTCGATACGGGTGCATTAGACGATTATGATACTGCAAATTTATCACGTTCGGTATCAGCAAATGTGCAGTCAAACAGTGAAGTAACAGCAACAGGATTTAAAGAAGCAATGACAGATTTTTATCAAGAATGTCTGCAATCTACTATGATACAAATGTCAGAAGATATGAAAAGACAGGCTGATAAACAAGAAAAAACAGTTGTGCAAGTAGGAAATCGTACATTGATGGATGCGGTTGTAGCACAGCAAAAAGCAAATGGCTATCAATTTATAAAATAGAGGAGGTTGTAAGTATGTCTTATTTAGCAATAAATGGTTATGAACTGCCTCCTCCTAAAAGGGGAGTAAATGTAATTGTTACTACTGTAGTAAATTCAGGACGTGATGCAAATGGAGCGGTAGTAGGGCAGCGTGTAGGGCGTGACCAATATAAAATAGATGGGTTAGAGTGGGCATGGCTGACCGCAGAACAATGGGAAAGTATATTAAATTCTATGAAGGATTTCTTTTTTCAAGTAACATTTATTAATCCTGTTATAAATGAAAAACAAACAATTAAAATGTATTGTGGAGACAGAACAGGTGAGCCGTATTGGGTGGATGATGATGGTAATCCTACTCATTATAGAAATTGTAAAGTAAATTTGATTGACACGGGAGAGTGACGATATTGCAAAAAGTATCAAAGGCATATAAATCAAGTATGAAATCTTCTTTGAGAGAAAGAGGATATATTATGATTTCTTTCGGTTTAGTCAATCAAGAAGCACAATCAAAAGCTAGTATTGAGCATGGAGAATTTACATATTTTTCTAATACAAATAATATATTTCGAGAAAAAGATGATAGTATCATATATGCTACACTAGAAGAAAATTTTACAAAAGTAGATGGTTCTATGTATTTTTTGCCTAGAAAAAATGAGTGTAGTTATTATGATACAGGACTGATTAGCAAAGATATTGTATCAGATGGTATTTATGAATTAGTAATCAATTTGAATATCATTGCTACTGATATAAAAGGACTAACAATTCATTTTGGTGAAAACTATCCTATTGATTTTGATGTAATTACTAGCACTGGAAAAGTAGTAGAATTTAGAAATCATGACAAAGTTATATTTACTACAGAAGAAGTATTTGAAAATACAACAGCATTGATATTAAAATTTTATAATATGAAAAATCCACAAAGTCGATTACGTATTTATTCTATACGATTCGGATATGGATTACTTTATTATAATGATAGTGTTATGGGTTCTTCTTTGGATAGCTATGTTTCTCCTATTGGTGCGGATGTGCCTCAAATTGATTTTCAAGTACAGCTTAAAAATTATGACCATTATTTTAATGTAGATAATCCGAAGTCTGCTATAAATTTTATAGAAACAGGACAAGAAATGGATATTTATTATGGCTATCAATTACCTAATTCTGGTGATATAGAATGGATAAAAGGTAATCATTTATTATGTTCCGAGTGGGAATCCGATGATTATACTGCTACTATTCGCTGCCAAGATATTTTTAGAAATATGGATTCTGAATATTACAAAGGTGTGTATCATAATGAATCTAAAAGTTATTATGATTTAGCAGTAGAAGTAATTGCCGATGCAGGTATAGAAGAATATTATATTGACCCTCATTTAAAAATGCTTTATACAAAAAATCCTTTGCCCAAAGTGCAACATAAAGAAGCGTTACAGATAATTGCAAATGCTTGTAGATGTGTATTGTTGCAAACAAGACAAGGCGCTATTCAAATGAAATCCAATTTTATACCAGAATCAACAATGACATCTAATGGCGAAGAATGGTATTCGGATATATCAAATGTAATGAAAGATACAGAAAAATGTGAATATGGTACATTTTCACAAGATTATACAATGGTAAATTCGGCAATGTACTTTTTACCCAAAAATGGGGAAGCAATACTACATACAGGATACATTTCAAACGAACAATCTAATGAATATTGTATATTTGATAATAACCCAATTGTAACGATTATACAAGAAGCAGCTTGTATGTATTATGGTATTAAAATGATATTTGGACATGCTTTACCTGCTACTTTTATTATTAGAACATATTATAATGGAACATTAGTGGATAAATACGAAGTATCAGAAGATATTACAAAAACAATGATAATACTGCACGATTTTTATGATTTTGATACTATGGAAATTGAATTTACAAAAACAGCAGACCCTTACAATAGAATCGTATTAAACTATTTTGCCTTTGGTGATATTACAGATTTTACTATAACTAGAAAGGATATGTTATCCTCTCCTAAAGCAATGAAACAAGAATTGATTAAAGAAATTGTTGTACCTTGTTATAGTTACCAAAATACAACAGTAGAAGATAATTTAATCAGCCAAGATATAGATGTTATAGAAGGACAAGTTGAAATATATTTTATGGGGGAACCTTGTTATGGATTTACAGCAATGTTGAATGATAGTAATGATAATATCACTATATTAGAATGGAGTAGTTATTATGTCAAAGTACAATATAACATAACAGGACATTATAAATTGGATATAAAAGGGTATCGTTATAAAGTTGTAGAAAGATATGCAATAAAAAGGTTGCACGAAAGAGGAAAGACAATTAAATGGGAAAATCCTTTAATGAGTGATATGGAAATGGCAGAAGATTTAGCAAATTGGTTAGGTGAGTATTATAAGTCTGGAATAGAATATGAATATAATACAAGAGGAAATCCAGAACTTGACGCAAATGACATTGTATATCAAGAAAATGAATTTCATAAGGATATGAAAGTAAATGTATATAGACATACGATTAACTTTAATCAATCATTTTCGGGTAAAGTAACTGCTCGTAGGATAGGGGGATAATTATGTGGCAGACACCAAAAACTGATTGGCATGGTGAAACAAATTCAGAAGGCATTTATATAGGAGATAGGTTTAATGCGCATGATTTTAATCGTATTAAAAATAACATTGAATATCTCAGAGAAATAGCAATTAGTTTATATGATGAGTTTGATATTACAATGTTAGGTGAAGACAAGACACCTAGAGATTACTTTTATGCAGATGAAATCAATGCACTTGAACAAAATATAATGACAATAAATGATAATACATTAAAACGACAATATGGAAATGCTCCATGTTATAAAGCAAATGGTAATACTATGGATTTTACAGAATTAAATCGTTTAGAAAGTATGATACTTGATTTATATCATAAATTGATGAATCAAAGCCAAGGGCGAAGAATGTTTATATGGAATTTTGGTGCGAAAGGAGGATTGTAAATGGCTTGGATAAATTTACCAACAAATTATACAGACGCAATATGGGACGGATTAAAGAGGTATTTACAGTTAGATAATAACGATGGCACGGTATCGTTTCAAGATGTTACTGCATATATCAATAGAGAAAAGTCATTTTTTGGAGCAAAAGACGCTAACCGTATGAATGAAGCTATGAATATCATTATGGCTAGAATGGATAAAGATGATGGAAAAGGTATTGTTTTTGAAAGAGAGATTGTTATACCAGTAGAAGGCTGGAAAACAACAGATGAATTAGGTGATGAGAAATATTGTATTGCTATACCTCAAACTGATATTACAGAAAAAACAATAGCTATGGTAAATATGTATGCTGAATCTTTAGAAACAGCAGAAAATTGTGGCTTAAATGGAGTATGTTGCACATTGGAGGAAGTGTTAAAATTATATGCAGAAAGTGTGCCAACACAACAAATGAAAGCGACCGTTCTTTATATTAATGTGTCAGATGAATCAAATAATAGTGGAAATGACACAGATGGTATGCTTGGCTATGAGGTAGCAACGACAGAAGATGTCACAAATATGTTGAATGATGTATTGCAAGATAGTGATGAAGTCTATGATGAAAATAAATTGTTAAAATTAGAAGCATTGAAATTATGTGTACAAACACTGAAAAGTGAATCTTCAAATGGTAATTCCGCACTAGAAATCGTAGATACTGTACCAAATATAGAAACAGCAAAACCAAATACGATTTATATTGTAGTAAATGAACAAAATGATGATTTTGATATGTATATGAAAATAGGAGAAACAATAAAACAGTTAGGAGGAAGTACAGATTCCGTCCCAGATATTGTGAATAGTAAGTTTGATAAAACAGGTGGTACAATTAGTGGAAATGTTATCATAAATGGCAGTGTTACAGAGGGAAATTCTTTAGTAGCTAATATTAGTAATTATGAAAGTGCTCATGCCGAAGGAGAATATACTACTACTTTTGGTAGATATGTACATGCCGAAGGAGGAGGATGCGTTGCCTCCTCGGATGGAGGTCATGCTGAAGGTGCCCAAACGATTGCGGGGGGGTTAGTATTACAAATAAAAAATGTAGATGCCGAAAATAAGATAATAGTATTTGATGACACAACACCAAATTTTAGTACAGTTTTTAATACTATAGTTTCTAACACAAAACTTCATATAATAAATGAGTATTATAGTAATAGTGCAACAAGAGTTACAGTTGAAAGTGTGGATGCAACAAACTATTCTATTATAGCAAAAGAAATTATTCCTTCTAGTAATTTTAATCCAAGACATGCGGCTGTATTAGCTAATTATAATTCGGTAAGAAATGTTCATGCTGAGGGGAGGAAAACGATAGCAAGTGGTAATTGCTCTCACGCCGAAGGAAATAATACAACTGCAAGTGGTGAGAGCTCTCATGCCGAAGGAGGTTATCCAACTGCAAGTGGTGATTTCTCTCACGCCGAAGGATTTAATACAAAGGCAAGTGGTATCGTCTCTCATGCCGAAGGATATGCCACAACTGCAAGTGGTTATCACTCTCACGCCGAAGGAAATAATACAATTGCAAGTGGTGTGCGCTCTCACGCTGAGGGTGGGTACACACGAGCAAACGGTGATTTCTCTCACGCTGAGGGGGAGAGTACAATTGCAAGTGGTCCCCACTCTCACGCCGAAGGCTGGCTGACACGAGCAAACGGTGAATACTCTCATGCTGGTAGTTATAATACAATAGCGAATAATTTTCAAACATCAATAGGGAAATGTAATGTTAATACAACTGGTGGAACAGAATCAGGTACAAGTGGTTCTGTATTTGTTGTAGGAAATGGCACAAGTGATTCAGCAAGAAGTAATTGTTTCAGAGTACAATTTGATGGTCAGACTTATGCCAAAGGTAGCTATAGTTCCAGTGGAGCCGATTATGCCGAATATTTTCAATGGCAAGATAGAAATGTAAATAATGAAGATAGAGTAGGCTTATTTGTTACACTTGATGGCGAAGAAATCAAAATAGCAAATCCTGATGATAATTATATATTAGGTATTGTATCTGCTCGTCCATCTGTTGTAGGTGATGTGTATGATGACCAATGGAAGGATATGTATTTAACAGATGTTTTTGGAAGAGAAATACTAGAAGAAATAGATGTTCCTGCTGAAATAATAGAGGCACCAGACCCAGATAATCCTCAAAATACAATCACAAAAGTAATAAAAGAAGCACATAGAGAAATTGCTCCTAAATTAAATCCTAATTATAATGGCAATGAAAAATATATACCACGTTCAAAACGCCCAGAATGGTCGGCGGTTGGTATGTTAGGTAAATTGGTTGTAGTAGATGATGGTACATGTCAAGTAAATGGTTGGTGCAAGGTAGGAGAAGGCGGTATCGCCACAAAATCTAGGGCAAGAACAAATTATAGAGTAATGGCAAGATTAGATGATACTCATATTAAAATATTGGTAGTATAAGGGAGGAATAATATGGCATATGGTGGTGTGAATGGTGTAAAAGGAACAAAACAATCAGAGCTGGATAAAAAATATGACAAAACAGGTGGTATTATTACAGGTAATGTTACTATAAAAGGTTGTGTTTCGGAAGGTGAAAATACAGTAGCAAGTGGAGATAATTCACATGCTGAAGGAAAAGGAACACAAGCTAATGGGAACTATTCTCATTCCGAAGGTAGTGGAGTAGTGGCTGATGGTAATTTTTCTCATGCTGAAGGAAATGATTCAGAAGCGTTAGGTGAATCCTCTCATGCAGAAGGGTATGCTACACTAGCCGCAGGTGATTTTTCTCATGCAGAAGGGGGAATAGACAATAGTACTAATACTACAGTATGCGCTCATGGAATAGCATCCCATGCAGAAGGAGAAGGCACTACAACTTTAGCAGGAGCAGAAGCTTCTCATGCTGAGGGATGTGGTACACTAACTGAAGGAAAATATTCTCATGCAGAAGGATATAAAAGTATGGCGCGAGGGGATTCTTCTCATGCAGAAGGGCGACACACACTAGCTACTGCCTACTGTTCTCATGTAGAAGGTTTAGGTACGATTGCAAGCAAAGAATGTGCCCATGCCGAAGGTCAAAGTACAACGGCTGCTGGTAATAATGCTCATGCCGAAGGTCATACCACAAAAGCGATTGAGCATTGTGCTCATGCAGAAGGAAGTGATACAATAGCAAGTGGTGATTGCGCACATGCAGAAGGTTGGGGTTCTCAAGCAAAAGGTGCATACTCTCATGCCGGCGGAGGAAATACCATTGCTAATATGTATCAAACTGCAATAGGAAAGTATAATGTTGAGATGACGGGCGCTGGTTCTGGAGATACATTAGGCTCAGCACTTGTTATTGGAAATGGAACAAGCTATACTCGTTCGAATTGTTTCAGAGTGCAATTTGATGGTAAAACATATGCGAAAGGTACATATAGTTCTAGTGGAGCAGATTATGCCGAAGCATTTGAATGGTTTGATGGTAATACTCAAAACGAAGATAGGGTTGGACGATTTGTTACATTAGTTGGTGAAAAAATTCGTATTGCAAAGCCAACAGACGATTACATATTAGGTATTGTATCTGGAAATCCTTCTGTATTAGGGGATGTACATGATGACCAATGGAAGGATATGTATGAGACAGATATATTTGGTAGACCGATATTAGAAGAAATAGAAGTTCCAGAAGTTACCAGAATAATATCTATACCACATGAAACAGGAACTGAAATAGTAAAAACAGTTGTATTACAAGAAAAGAAAAAGGAAATTAGACAAAAGTTAAATCCAAATTATAATAATGAACTAGAATATATACCTCGTTCTCAACGCCACGAATGGGACGCAGTTGGTGTAGTTGGAAAATTAGTTGCTATAGACGATGGTACATGCAATGTGGATAGTTGGTGTGCAGTGGGAAAAGATGGTATTGCTACAAGTTCTGAAGAACAAACCCGTTTTCGTGTTATGAGCCGCCTTGATGAAAATCATATTAAAGTATTTTTGGTATGATTTAAGGGAATAAAAGGAGTTGGTAAATATGGAATGGGAGATTTTAACAGTTTTGATTGCTATAACAGGACTTCTTGCTACTGTAACAAAACCTGTTATGAATTTGACAAATACTATTACAAAATTAAATAATACGTGCCAAATTTTAGAGGAACGCATGGAAAGATTTGAAAATCATAATCATGATAGCCATGTAAAATTATGGGCACACAATGATAAACAGGACAAACAGTTAACAGAACATGAAAATAGAATTAGTATTTTAGAAGAAAGAAAATAATAAATAGGACTGTCCTTGTTAAATAATTTAACTAGTTTAAGACAGTCCTAAATAATTTGTAATAAATATTGTTATTTATTCTATTTGTGAAAATTTTGTTTTTTCTGTTTCTAACGCTTTATTTATTAATGTATCTAATGTATTTGATATTTATTCCTCTCATCCTAATAATATATTTATACCCTTATTTATCAATTCGTTTGAAAATTTTACACCTCTAAATTCTATTTCATTTTGATAAGAAGCATTCTTTTTGCTTTTATATAATTTATCACTAGATGGTTGAGACTTTAATTCCTCAAAAACAATTTGCGCAATTTTTAAGTTAGGAACAATTCGTATGGCATAATCTGTTGCGTTAAATAAACCTATTTTTAAATACCCACTATATGTAGAATTACAATGTTGGTCACTAATAAGTAATCCCATTCTAGTGAATTTTGTTCTAGGACGAATATGCGCTGTTAAATTATTAGGTAGAGTAATTTTCTCTTTTAAATATACTAATATATATTCTTTAGGAGAAATAATATAACCACTAGGTAATAAGGTTCGTTCTTCATACATATTATCTATCATTTTTTGGTCATCTAATTCGATACATCCAATTTCTTTTTTTAGTATCGCAATTTTATTATCTATAGATAAATCATATGATTCACTTTGTAATGAGTCTTCCAGAAAAGGATATATCAATTGTGCAGTTTTTTGTTCGTTCGGAGATGATAATTGCCGTATTTGATTATCTGTTAATATCATAAAATCACCTTTTCTATTTTAATTATATTATATAATAATTCATTATTTACTTAAAATCAATCATTATATAAAAATAATTATATTTTTTATTTAGTATCAGATAATCTCAAATTTTGAAAATATTTTATATAACATTGAGATGTAATGAGACTTTATAAAATTTAAAATAGTTTAATATTGTATATTTATAAGATATATATTTATATTTTCAACAGATTTTCATAATATATATTGAAATTATAAACCAAAAAGTTTATAATAAGTACGTAATAAAAAATATTATGCGAACTAAATTTATAAAATGTCATTGCCAATATATAATGTTTAACTTTTTAGGAAATAATAGGGGTTAAGTGGGAGAGATATAATGAATAGAAGTTATTATTTTAATTATATAGAAGAAAAATTAAATACTTTATCATATCGTATACAAAAAAGAGCCAAACTAAATTTATTAGATTTGAATATTTATTCAGAATCGTTTTTTGCTCAGTTAATGAACAATTTATTGGGATATAATTTAAAAAATGTT
Organism: Lachnospiraceae bacterium 46-61; assembly: GCA_041223565.1. GTDB lineage: Bacteria > Bacillota > Clostridia > Lachnospirales > Anaerotignaceae > Coprocola. Next base: position 93,754 of record JBCLQL010000003.1, on the reverse strand, counting down.
AATATTACCAAACAGAATACAGAAGGCATAGATTTGATTGATAATCAAAATAAAGTTATTATACAAGTATCTTCTACTTGCTCAAAGCAAAAAATTGAAAAGTCTTTATCTAAAGCAATTTTACAAAATTATTCAGATTTTTATTTTAAATTTATTGCAATTTCAGGGGAAGCTACTAAATTAAAAACTCAAATATTTCAAAATCCATATGGTGTTAATTTTTCACCTGCTAATGATATATATGATATTAAATCATTATTAGATATTATTTTAAATATGCCAATTGAAAAACAACAAATATTATATGAATTTTTTAAAAATGAATTAGGAGATTCTGGAAATACAGTCAAGATGGATACTAATTTAGCTGCTATTATTAATATATTAGCTAGAATGGATTTGACTGATAAAATTGATTCTCCAGAAATAAATTCATTTAAAATATTGAAAAAAATAGAGTATAACAAGTTATCATTAGTTCAATCTATTATTGAAGATTACAAAATTTATAGTAGCAAATTAAATGAAAAATATAAAGAGTTTGATAAACAAGGTGTTAATAAAAGTTTTTCTGTTTTATCAGTTATTAGGAAACAATATATTAAATTATTAAGTGAAAATGTAGAACCATATAAACTATTCTATATGATTATTGATAATCTAATAGAGTTAATAAGAAATAGTAAAAATTATATAGAAATTCCTTATGATGAATTAGATGTGTGTGTATCTATTTTAGTGGTAGATGCATTTATTCGTTGTAAAATATTTGAAAACCCGGAGGGATATAACTATGTTATTACCTGATAATATGCAGCCTGAATTAAGTATATATTATAATGGAGCATTAGTTCTGAAAGAATTAAAAGAAATGGGCAGTTTATCAGTTATGGCTCTATATCAAAGTGTAAAAAATAAAATGTCTTTTCCTATTTTTATATTATGCCTTGATTGGTTATATTTAATTGATGTTGCTCAGATTAATGAGAGGGGGGATATTGAATTATGTTTATAAAGAAACTTATAATATCAAATTTGACTAATATCATTCGAGAAATAGATTTTTGTTCTGGACTTAACTTAATTATTGATGATACTCCAATAGAAGATAGTAAATTAACTGGAAATAATGTTGGCAAAACAACTGTTTTAAAATTAATTGATTTTTGTTTAGGAGCAAAAGGCGATATAATTTATACAGATACAGAAAATAAGAAAGAAGTATATGATGTTGTAAAAAACTTTTTAATTAATGAAAGTATAGAAGTGACGCTCATTTTAGCTGATGATTTGAATGATGAAAATTCAAAACAATTAGAGATTAAGCGAAATTTTTTGACACGAAAAAAAGCAATTAGGGAAATTAATGGTAACGAGGTTCGAGATAAAGATTTTGAAAATGAACTAGAGAAAAATATTATACCAAATAAAAATATGGAAAAGCCTACTTTCAGACAAATTATATCTCATAATATTCGCTATAAAGATGAAAGTTTAAATAATACATTAAAGACACTAGATAAATATACATCGGATATAGAATATGAAACGTTATATTTATATCTATTAGGGTGTCCGTTTAATCAAGGTGCTAAAAAGCAAGAATTAATTACTAAAGTCAATCAAGAAAAAATGCTTAAAGAACGACTAGAACAAAAACAAACAAAAACAACATACGAAATGGCATTAGCCTTAATCAATGATGAAATAGAAACTCTTAACGAAAAAAAATCTTCTTTTAATTTAAGTGATACATTAGAAAAAGATTTAGAACAACTTAATATGGTAAAATATAATATTAATAAAACAAGTTCATTAATTAGTAAATTAGAAATTCGTAAAAATTTGATAGAAGAATCTAAAAAAGATTTGGAAGAAAGTATTTCATATATTGATTTACAACAATTAAGGATATTATATGGAGAAGTAACAAAAAACATTTCTGGTATTCAAAAAACATTTGAGGATTTAGTGGCATATCATAATAATATGATTGTAGAAAAAGTAAAGTATATTTCTCAAGATTTACCTGATTTAATACAAAAATTAAAAAATTTACAAAATGAATTATCTTTATTAATAACGCAAGAAAAGGAATTAACCTATAAAGTGGCGAAAGGTGATTCATTTGAAGAATTGGAAAAAATAATTAGCGAATTAAATGAGAAATATGAAACAAAAGGAAAGTATGAAACCATAATTTCTCAGTTAAATGAAGTTGATAGTAGTATAAATCATCTTAATAAGCAAATTGATAATATAGATAACTATCTTTTTTCGGAAGAATTTGAAACTAATTTAATGGAACAAGTCAAAAAGTTTAATAAAGAATTTTCTGATATTTCACAAAAATTATATGGAGAAAGGTATGCACTTACATTTAAAAAAGAGACAAATAGGAAAAAGGAGCAACAATATTATAAATTTAATGCTTTCAATGCTAATATGAGTTCGGGTAAAAAGCAGGGAGAAATTTTATGTTTTGATTTAGCATATCTTTTGTTTGCAGATAAGGAAAAGTTACCATGTTTACATTTTTTACTAAATGATAAGAAAGAACTTATGCACGATAATCAATTAATTAAAGTTGCAGAATTTATACAAAATAAAAATATTCAATTAATTATTTCAATTTTAAAGGATAAATTACCAAAAGACGTGTTGAATAAATCACATATTGCTATAGAACTTTCTCAAAATGACAAATTATTTAGAATTGAAAAGAATTAGATATATTATATATTTAAGTTAAAAAACTATTATGTAAATTAAGATGGATTATTAGGAATTTAGTGACAAATAGTAGAATGGAGATTTACTATGGATACATCATGTATGATAAGGGAATTATGCAAGAAAAAAAATATAAGTCAAGCGGAACTTGCAAGGCGTATTGGTCAATCACCTCAGAATTTTCACAAAAAACTAAAAAGAGGAACAGTTTCGCTTGATGAAATTATAGCAATTTCTAATGTTTTAGATGTTAGATTTGAACAAGCGTTTATATTTCCAAATGGTGGGCAAATAAAATATAGTACTTGATAAAAGTTAAGTACTCTTAAAAGTAAGATAATAAAATGGACATAGGTATTATTGCCTATGTCCTTCTTTTGTATTACCTATATAAGTAATATATATTGTATTTTGAAATAAGTAAATAGATTATATTTTATCTATATTTACGTAATATAAACAATTTACTTGTGCAAATGCTAAAGGATAATCTTCTTTTCCTTCGTTATAAACATAAATACCTGCTTCTGTGCCAAGTAATGCAATATCAGCAGAATCGGAAAGTAGTGCTGTCATAGATTTATCAGCGCCCTGTCCTATTGAAACACTAACATCTAACCCTTGTTCCTCGAAAAATCCCAATTCTTGTGCTACATATTGAGGAGCATAAAAAACAGAATGTACCACTTCATTTAATCGAACAGGCACTAATGCGGTTTCTTGATTTTTGGAACAAGCTGTAAAAAGTGAAAAAGATAGTATACCTGTTAAAAAAAGTGCTATTGCAGATTTACATTTTTTCATATACGATACCTCCTGAAAATAGCTTGTGAAATAGTTATTACAATACTATGTGTCATAATGAGATATGGTACATTGTCCTATAAAATATAAACAGGAGTAATATTTGATGAGATATAAAAAAGAATGGAAAAGGAGTTTAAAATAGAAAAGTTGGATTTTCTGCTAACAAATAGATATACTGTTCTGACACTTTAGCACCGCATAACCGATAGAGAGGTTTTCCGTAGGATACTGTTACAACCTCTCTATCGGTTAATGCGGTCGCGAGTGGCGCAGAACATTATGGTGTAATGTGCATAATGTACCACTTTGAAGCAACTCCAAAGCAAACTGTCCAGAAAATCCAACATTAATATGACAATATAAAATAATAAGGTTAGATTTTCTGCTAACAAGCAGATATACTGTTTTGACACTTTAACCACCAGTGCACTACCCGGGGTTTATCCGCTAGGATACTGTATTAAACCCTGGGTAGTACCACTGGTGAGTGAGTGGCGCAAAACATTGTGGTGTAAAGTGAATATTGATACTACTTTGAAGCAACTCCAAAGCAAATTGTCCAGAAAATCTAACCATAAATAACAATCATTTTTTATACGAATAGGTTGAATTTTCTGCTAACAAATAAATATACTGTTTTGACACTTTAACCCCAGCGGGGTACTGTAGCTTTTATCCGAAGGATACTGTAATAAAGCTACAGTACCCTGCTGGGAGTAAGTTACGCAAAACATTATGGTGTAATGTGTATTTCTGTACCACTTTGAGGCAACCTCAAAGTAAACTGTCCAGAAAATTCAACCCTTATTGTAAAATATTATAACACAATCATTTTAAATGTCAACTTTTTTTACATATTTTTTATAATTTTTAATGACATTACTTGAAAAATAATATAAAAATATGTATAATTGGTATAGAAATATTTGTAAAATAAAAAAAGTAGTATGTTTGTAATAAAAAATTGTAAATTCATTTCACATATATATTACTTTTACATTTATTTAGACTACTGTGTAACACAACAAAAAATATATTAATAGAAAGGAAGGGATTTCTATATAATGGCACAAAAAAAGTTTGTATTAATGTCTGAAATAACAGAGGAACAAAAGCAAAGGCTTTATAAACAATATACAGAACCCATTCGTAAAATAATGCTTTGGGGAAAAGATAAAGAGGAAAATCATTGTTTGCTTATGCTGTATGGTAAGCATGAATTTGACAAACCAGTAAAACGTTCTGAACGCTCTTATTATACAGAAGGATATTTGCTAAAACCAGATATAACATATACACATTATGCAGTATTTCATGGTAGTAATGAGCATTTGCCTTCTATTCCAAATACTTATTATAGAAAAGAACAAGAATTACTTTGTTATAAAAAGGGATACAGAACGGCAAAACGTCAATGGAATTATGATAGAGAAACACGCAGATATCAAGAGATACTGATTATTGATGATAAGTACATTGTGAAAGAATTTTACGAAATGAAAAAAAGCATTTCATTTGATTATTATCAAAATTTAAAATATGAGGATTATATCAATATGATTCAATCAAATGATATAACATTTGAAGATTTTGAAATCATTGAAGACCCAAGTACATTGTTTGGTGTTAAAAAAGATAGTATTTATTATGATATAGTATATGGCATGTTTTCAAAACAAAGATTATATACTAGAATTAAAAAAATGAATGAATTGATAAAAAGCAATCCTCCTGAAGAAGTGTATGAAAGTATATTAAATGTGGCAAGTGTAGAAATTGCCTGTGGTATATTCCAACAGCTTACTATAGATAAAAACCCTATATTGCTTAAAAAAGCACAAGAAATTGTAAAAGAAAAAACATTATGGGCAAAAAAAGAATATCATAATGGATTGATACGTTTTGCAAAAAATTATATCAATGTATTTGATGAAAAATTGATACAGGAACAAAAAGAATGGATATATCAAACATTGCCTGAAATGGATTTCCATATTAAAAGATTAAAAGTCTATGGCAAAGCTATGACAGGAAGAAAATTACAGGAATATATGGAAGATTATGGTTCATCTATAGATTATGGTTCATCTATATATAATAATTATTGGCTTATAGATTATGGTAAAGAAAAATTATATGATACAAATACCTATACAAATGGTACAAATATCAAAAATATTGCTTTTAAAAATACATTGCAAATGGTGAAAGCATATGATATTGCTGATGCATTGGGTAAAATTGCTTATTATATTGATGCTCCAAGAACAAAAAATTATTTTAAGGGAAGCGGCAAAACAGGTGCATACAATTATTATCAGCGCTATATTAGAAGAATATTTGATAATTATAAGGCAAATGATGAAACAAAATTTATAGAGGCAGCAAAAGTATATCTCTCCAGTTGGCAGAAGGAGGAAGTATATAACAGTTATCCTTATTTTTTCTACCACTTTTTTAAAGGAGAAGAAAACAGTCAAATATGGAATACACATATAGACGATGTGATGTATATTGTAAAAAATACAACTGATTATGAAATATTTGAATTTTGCTATGAAATATTAAAAAAACTAGAAAATCAAAATCAATTTGAACATTATGATATTAAAGAATTGATTATGTTATCACAAGTACCTCATTATAAAATGGCACAAATGTTTGAAAAATTGTTAAATCCAAAATTAAAAGCGTTAACAACATTTGATGCTGAAATTATGTTAACACTTATGAATATGGAATCTGAGGTATTGCAAAAAACAGCAAAAGAATATTTTATAAAAACAAATGGTAAATTTAGCCCAGAAAATATTGTGGATATATTATGTTTAGATACTATCGAAAAGTGGTATGAAGTAGTTAAAACAAATATAGATGTATTTCGTGCAGAAGAATATATTGCATTTACAAAGGCATTGATTGCAAAGAGTGAATATTTTATTGCTATGCAGGAACAACAAAAATTGCCTGAAAATATTGTAGAATTGATACAAAATTCTGTTGAAAAACTGCAATATGCTACAATGGCACAAAAGCAAAAATTGATTGAAAATTTTGCTGATTTGATATTGAGCGATGCAAAAATACCTGATTTTATATATGATATGGCAGAAGGCATATTATTCTGTATGCCATATGAACAACTAAAAGATATATTCCAATCTATATCATTTGAGCATGGTGTTCTTACAGAGAAAAAACGTAATACTATAGCAGTTGCACAATCTATACAACAACACAGTATGATAAAAGATAGTGTAATACTATCTATATTAGATATTGGTTCTGCAAGACTTGTTAAAATGCTCACAGAAGTAATACAAAAACAACAACAGGAATTGATAGAAAAACCAAATACATTACTTTTACTTTTTGAATGTAATGTATATGCATTGAATCAAACGGCGCAAACTGTTTTTGAAAATATGGAACAGCAAAAAAGAGAAAAAATGCATATGATATTGTTGGATTCTCCTGTAGAGAGTGCTTATCAATATGGGTTGAAAAAATTAGAAGAATGGTATGGAGATAAAATACCACAACAATTTATATCTCGTATGCTAGAACATACTTGTATTACAGTAAAACAATTTCTTTCTAAAAAAATGGAAAAAGCATTTTATAATTTGGAATATATACAGCCTGATTTATATATTTATTATGCTAAAACATTGCTTTATTTGCCAAATAAAGCAACAAAAAGTAAAGAATACATATATAATAGTATGACGGAATTTTTACAGTATCATCCACAAAAAAGAAAAGAAATTGAAGAAATGTTACTTGATATTGGAAGTACAAATGTAAAAATAAATGCAGAAAGAGCACTTGTTGCATTTGCTCAAATACAGAAGGAGGAATATACTTTATGCAAGTAAATTATAAATATGCAAGCCCTTCTCAATGCAGACAAGTGGATAATAAAACAACATTAGGGTTTAGTCCAGACTTGTCACGTGATGAAAAAGTTTCTTTTTTGGGCAAATTAAAACACCCTTTGCTTTTTAGAGATGCTATGCTTATGCTGAGAGATATTGTTGTTTCAGATATGAGTAAAAAACAAAAAGAAAGACCAGAATATTTTGAATGGTTAGACCAAGAAATTGAAAGACGTATACAAGCACATAAAGAATATGCTCCAAAAATTAGACAAGCATTAAAGCAAAAAATGGATGTTTATGAGGGTGAGTTATTAAAACAAAATACAGAAATTAAAAAATTGTTAGATATACAAAAAAATTTGAAAAAGCAAATTGACCAATATGATGCTTGGAAAGATTATTATAATATAGAAAGAGATTTCTGGAAGTTTATAAAAGATAGAGATTATGATTTATGGTTTGTGCTTGACCCTGTTATTACTGTACATAAAGACCAAGTATCGTTTGAAGCATTTTCTATTGATGAGTCTACATATGGCTGTTTGAGTGTTGCTATGAATGAGTTTGACTTATTGCAGCAGCCACAGTTAGGTACAACAAATATTGATTTTTCTGCAAAATTGGAAAAAGAAATGCAGCGTTTTCGTACTTATACAGATGTAACATTGTCTGTAAATCCAGAAGGTTTTGGTATTGAAAGTGATGTTGTACCTGAATATGTGGAGAAAAAAATTGATTTGCCTGAAACATGGATAAAAGGATTTAATCAAGTATCCTCTGCGGCAGCATTAGAAGGCATAGAATTAAAATTAACTGTATCTGATATGTATGATATTTGTGCATTTTTGAGAAAACATAAAGAGAAAAAAAGCCCTCGATATATGAAATGGATATTAGAACCTCAAAAAAGAGTGCAAATTGTTTTTGAACCTTTTGGAACAGTATTAACATTAAATGCTGTTTATGAAGGAAAACAAAAAAGAGAAGAAAAAATCTGGGGCAGAAGACGCTGGCTTGTTGTTGAAAAACTATTACCATTAGCAAAAGCGTTTTATGTGAGATTTTTGGGATTTGGTATGCCTCAGTTTATACGTGCAGATATGGGTACATTACAAATGACAGTTGGTTTTTCTTCTTGGAGCTCTAATGACTGGGTAAAAGGTACTGCTTTTAATATTATGGCTGGATTTACAGGAAATGGCATATATAAAAATGTTTATCCATTATTAAAAGAAAAACGTGCTTTGTCTATGCAACAAATATTTGAACATTTTAAAGATACTGCAACACAAGATAAAATAAAAGCAGGTATTGGTATGCTTTTTAGAAAAGGAGAGGCTTATTTTGATATTATCAATAATCAAGTACGTTTCCGTCACTTGTGCAATGAGCCAATACCAAAGGAACTTTACGAAATTACAGATATTGAAAAACAAGTAGAAAAATATAGCAAAAATACATTTAACAACATGAAAGTAAGATATACACCAAAAAAAGAATTTATATTCTCTACATCATACAATGAGGGTAAATGGAATGCTCCTAGCCATGCAGAAATTGTAATTGACCAAGATTCCCAAATTGCAAAATTAAATTGTGACTGCTATACATTTAGAAAAGGCGCAAAGAATATATCAGAACCTTGTGCGCATATTCTTGCACTTTATGTTGCGTCTTTTAAATTGTCAGATAAATTATCAAAATTAGAAAATCTGGAATATGACAAAGAATATAAAATCAATGATATTATGGAGATGTTGCTATAATGGATACGAGGTCTGAATATAGAAAATTAGTAAATGAAAAGGGTAAAAAAGAATTTACATTTTTAAAAATGCAAGAATATGGTTTCTGGCCAAACCATTTACCAACACCTTATGAGCGTCAGCAAAATGAAACAGAAGAGGACTTTGAAAATAGAAAAAAATTGCTTGATGAATTTCAAAAACTTTCTGATGTCATTTCAAAAGCTTATACAGAAAAAAATGAAATTGAAAAAAAACTCTTTTCACTTCAAAAGGAATACCAAAATACATGGGATTATGAAAAAGTACGTGCTGTAGTGGCTCAAGAAATTATGAAAGAATCTATTGCAAGACGTGCAGAAAGAAAAGCAGAAAAAGAAAAACAAAAACAACTGAAAACAGAAGCATGGCAAAAAAGAAAATCTGAAAATATATTGTTTATAGGTAGAGGCTATTCTAATATTCTGCATAAAAAAGAAACAGATGTTTCAAAACTGGAACAACAGAAATTGCCAATAATACAAACAGATAGAGAACTTGCAAATACTTTAGGTATAGAATATAATACATTGCGTTATCTTGCCTACCACAGAGATGTTGTTACATTTGATAATTATTATCGCTTTGATATTCCTAAAAAAAGTGGAGGTACAAGACACATTGCAGCACCTAAAACACAGCTAAAAATGGCACAAAGACAAATATTAGAACAAATATTACAAAAAGTAGAAATTTCTGATGCAGCACATGGCTTTATAAAATCAAAATCTGTACTGACAGGAGCAAAAGTACATCATACAAGCCCTGATTTGTTAATCAATATGGATTTAGAAAACTTTTTCCCAACCATTACATTTGAACGTGTAAGAGGATTATATCAGCATTTAGGTTATTCTGGATATATTGCGTCATTACTTGCTATGATTTGTACATACTGTGAAAGAATGCCTATTGAAATAAAAGGAGAAACAAAATACATTAAAACATCAGAAAGAATATTGCCTCAAGGTTCACCTGCAAGCCCTATGATTACAAATATTATATGTCAAAGAATGGATAAACGTATAAATGGATTATGCCAAAAATTAGGTGTGACATATACACGTTATGCTGATGATATGAGTTTTAGTTATACAGGAGAATTAGATAAATTTGCTATAGGTAGCTTTTTAAATAGTATTCAAAAAATAATAGAGTCAGAAGGATTCCATATAAATAGACAAAAAACAAATATATTGAGAAAACATAACAGACAATATATTACAGGTATTGTAATCAATAATGATGAAATTGGTGTTGCTAGAAAGTGGGTTAAAATATTAAGAGCATCTATTTATAATGCACAAAAATTAAAAAATGCTGGTGAAACAATACCTCATAACACAAAATTAGAAATTGCTGGAAAAATTGCATGGCTGAAAAGTGTTAATGAAAAAAGATATTATAAAATGATACAGCAAGGTATAGAATTGTTAAAAGGCTGATAGATTGGCAGAAAATTAATGATAATATATAATAATTAAAAAACGATGTTTGAAATAAGTATTTATAGTGCTAAAAAACCACGTCTTTTAGACGTGGTTTTTACTGCTTTTATTAATACAATAAATATTTATAATACAAATATAGCTAAAATAATTGCTATTATAATAATAACAGCGATAATAATGAAAACAGTAGAATTATTTCCACTTTTTTGAGTTTTTAATTTTTTAATTTCTGTATCATCATCAGTATGTTTATGTGGTTTAGTAGTTTCTGGTTGTGTCACAGTAGTCTTTTTGCTTTGTGTAGTTTCTTTTGTACTGTATCGATTTACAGTTTTATCAATATCTGTAATTAAGCTTAAATTTTTATCAATTAATTCTCCGCAGTTTGGACAAAAAAATTTGTCATCATCATTAACAATAGTATTACAATGTGAACATTTTCTGGACATAATAGTACCCCCCTATAATAATTAATTTTTTAATGTATTTTAGTTTTAATGATTTAAAAAAATTGATAGATATTTTTAAAGGAATGTAAATTTTTATAAAATGAACATTTTAAAAATAAAGATAATAATAATGATAATAATGATAGTAATTAAAAATGGGTGACTTTCTTTTTTTTTCTTTTTTTTCTTCTTTTTTATATCATATGTATTTACATGATATTTGCCATAGTTTTGTCTTTGTACCTGTTTTTTTGGCGTATTGTGTTCATAATCATATATTGCTTTATCAATGTCATCAATTAGATTTAATTCTGGGTCCATAAATTTTCTGCATCTGGGACATCGAAACATATCTTCCGGATTAGTATAACCACAATGCGGACATTTCATATTTTATTCTCCTCTAAGTTTTTTTCATTCTATAATATATTACAATTTTACTATAACATAATTAAAGTACATTATTCAACAGAATTTGTAAAATATACAAAAAAATAATAACACTATTTTAAAATTGAAATAATAAATTTTTTAAATAATAAAAATTTAATGATATAAGTGATTTTAGTAACACAAATATTTTTTTAAAATGATATTGACAACTGTTAAAAATGTGATAAAATAAATTCATTATAATATTATAAAAGCCATGAAAGTGAAAAGTAAGCAATACTACTGCCTTAGAGAGAAAATGTCACCGGCTGAAAGCATTTTTGGTGAAGTAGATTGCCCAAGTTCCCACTGGAGCTGATTTTTTGAACCATTAAAGTAGGAAAATCCGTTTGCTGTGCGTTATACAGCAAAAAGTGCCTGTATTATTTTTATACAGGAATTTGGGTGGTACCACGGAACTAATAGCCTTCGTCCCTTTTTGGGAAGAAGGTTTTTTATTTTTGACAAAGAGAGGAATTGAGAACATGAAACAAAAATTAAAAGAAATTCATGACAGGGCGATTGCCACATTAAAAGAAATTGGACAAATGAAAGAGTTGGAAGATGCAAAAGTAAAACTGTTAGGTAAAAAAGGAGAATTAACAGCAGTATTAAAAGAAATGGGCAAACTCTCAAAAGAGGAAAGACCTGTGATAGGACAGCTTGCGAATGAGGTACGCCAAGACATTGAGCAGAAATTAGAAGAGGCAAAAAAACGCCTTTTAGCTGTAGAACAAGAAATTAAATTAGCAGCAGAGACAATAGACGTTACTATGCCAGGAAGAAAATGCACTTGCGGACATAAGCACCCTATGAGTATTGTTATTGATGAAATTTCTGATATTTTCATTGGTATGGGATATGAAATTGCAGAAGGTCCAGATGTGGAGAAAGATTATTATAATTTTGAGGCATTGAATATACCAAAAGACCATCCTGCAAAAGATGAACAAGATACATTTTATATCAATGGTGATATACTACTTAGAACGCAAACATCACCAGTACAAGTTAGAACAATGGAAAAGGGAAAATTACCTATTAGAGTAGTTTGTCCTGGAACAGTATATCGTTCTGACGAAGTAGATGCAACACATTCTCCAGTATTCCACCAATTAGAAGGATTAGTAGTAGATAAGGGCATTACAATGGGAGATTTAAAAGGAGCATTAGCTGTTTTTGCAAAAGAACTGTTTGGAGAAGATGTTAAAGTACGTTTTAGACCTCATCATTTCCCATTTACAGAACCAAGTGCAGAAATGGACGTAACTTGTTTTGCTTGTGGCGGAAAAGGCTGCCGTGTTTGTAAAGGAGAGGGATATATAGAACTTTTAGGCTGTGGTATGGTACATCCAAAAGTATTAAAAATGTCTGGTATTGACCCAGAAGAATACAGCGGTTTTGCATTTGGCATGGGACTGGAAAGAGTTGCAATGCAAAGATATGGTATTACAGATTTAAGATTATTGTTTGAAAATGATGTAAAATTTTTAAAACAATTCTAATATGATTTGATATAAGAGAGGAGAGAATAAAACATGGATATACCTATGTCATGGTTGAAAGAATATGCTAATGTGACAACAGATATCAAAAATTTTATAGAAGATATTACACTAACAGGCTCAAAAGTAGAGGGATATACTACTATGGGTGGCGATATTGAAAATGTTGTAACAGGAAAAATCAAAAAAATAGTAAAGCATCCTGATGCTGATAAATTGGTAATTACAACAGTAGATATAGGAAAATCAGCAGATTTGACTATCGTAACAGGTGCAACTAATTTAAGAGAAGGAGATTATGTACCAGTTGCATTAGATAATTCTAAATTAGCAGGTGGTGTAGAAATACATTCAGGCAATTTAAGAGGTGTTACATCAGAAGGTATGCTTTGTTCTATACAAGAATTGGGTTTTGATTTACATGATTTCCCAGAAGCATGCGAAAATGGTATATATGTTTTCCCAGAAGCTGTGGAATTGGGAAAAAATGTGGTAGATGTATTAGATTTAAAAGATGATGTAGTAGAATTTGAAATTACATCAAATAGACCTGATTGCTTTAGTGTGTTGGGTATTGCAAGAGAGGCAGCAGCAACATATCAAATTCCTTTTCAATATCCAGAAATTACAGTGCAGGAAAAGGCAGGAGGAAATGCTTCTGACTATGTTTCTGTAGAAATTAAAAATCCAGAACTTTGTCCAAGATATGCAGCAAGAGTAGTAAAAAATGTAAAAATTGAGCCTTCTCCAAGATGGTTAAGAAAAAAACTTAGAGCAGCAGGCGTTAGACCTATTAATAATATTGTAGACATTACAAATTATGTTATGATTGAAATGGGACAACCAATGCACGCATTTGATATAGATTGTATTGCAGAAAGAAAAATTATTGTACGTAATGCCAAAGATGGTGAACAAATTACAACATTGGATGGTAATGTAAGAAATTTAGATAGCTCTATGCTTGTGATTTCTGACCCTCAAAAGGCAGTTGCTATTGCAGGTGTTATGGGTGGCGAAAATTCAAAAATCAATGAAAATGCAGAAGCAATATTATTTGAATCTGCAACATTCCATGGTTCTAATATTAGAGTTACAGCAAAGAAATTAGGATTAAGAACAGACGCATCTAGTAAATATGAAAAAGGTCTTGACCCTAATATGGCATGGGATGCAGTAAATAGAGCAGCGCAATTAGTAGAAATGCTTGGAGCAGGAGAAGTTGTTAAGGGCGTTGTAGATTGCTACCCTAACAAAAGAGAAAAATGGACATTAAATTATTCTCCAGAAAAAATTAATCAACTTCTTGGAACAGACATTTCAGAAGAACAAATGCAAACAATATTTGAACATATTGGATTAGAAGTAGATAAACAAAATCATAGTGTAACTGTTCCTACATTCCGCCCAGATTTGGAAGCACAAGCAGATTTAGCAGAAGAAGTAGCAAGATTTTACGGTTATGATAAAATTGAGCCAACATTAGCAGCAGGTACACCAACTGTAGGAAAAAGAAATAGAGGTCAAATTATTACTTCTATTGTAAAACAAAATATGGTGTCAAGTGGTCTTTGTGAGGCTATGACATTCAGCTTTGAAAGTCCTAAAGTGTTTGATAAATTAAATATTGCTTCTGACAGCTATTTAAGAAAAACCGTAACAATATCAAATCCTTTGGGAGAAGATTACAGCATTATGAGAACAACTACATTAAATGGTATATTGAGTTCTCTTGCAACAAATTATAATAGAAGAAATGAATCTGCGGGATTGTTTGAAATTGGAAAAGTATATTTACCAAAATCATTGCCTATTACAGAATTACCAGATGAAATCAGTACATTAACAATAGGTATGTATGGAAAAATGGATTTTTATGATATAAAGGGTATTGTAGAAAGACTATTTGAAGTATTAGGTATGAGTGATAAAGTAGAATATATTACAGAAAAAAATATTACTTGGATGCACCCTACTAGAACAGCTTCTATTTGTATTAATAATAAACAATTTGGATATGTGGGAGAACTGCACCCACAAATTGCAACAAATTATGGTATTGGTACAAAAGTGTATTTATCTGTTATAGATATGCCAGCATTGATAGAATATGCTGACCTTGTAAAAGAATATCAGCCTTTGCCTAAATTCCCAGCTGTAACGAGAGATATTGCTATGGTAGTGAAGGAAACTGTTACAGTAAAAGAAATTGAAAAAGTAATTCAAAAACACGCAGGACAGTATTTAGAAAGTATTACACTTTTTGACGTATATCAAGGAAAACAGATAGAAAAAGGTTTGAAATCTGTAGCATATTCTATTACATTTAGAGCGACAGATAAAACATTAGTTGACCAAGATGTGACAGAAGCAATGAAAGAAATTGTAGATAGTTTATCAAATGAATTGCAGGCACAATTAAGAGATAAATAAGTAATATAAAAAATAAAAGGTACTTTTTATAAGTACCTTTTGTTTTTTAGTGAATCAAAAAATTTATATGATTAGCATGGCATCCCCAAAACTAAAAAAGCGATATTTTTGTTGCACAGCAATGTCATAGGCATGAAGTACATTTTGTTTGCCTGCAAGTGCAGAAACAAGCATAATGAGTGTAGATTCTGGCAAATGAAAATTTGTTATTAAACAATCTACTGTTTTAAAATGATAACCTGGATAAATAAATATATTTGTCCAGCCACTGCTTGCTTTGATAAATCCATTTTCATCTGCTATAGATTCTAATGTCCTTGTACTTGTTGTACCAACTGCTATAATTCTGCCTCCTGCTTTTTTGGACTGATTTATGATGTCTGCTTGTTGCTGTTCTACAATGTAGTATTCTGAATGCATTTTATGGTCTAATATATTTTCTTCTTTTACAGGACGAAAAGTACCTAAACCAACATGAAGTGTTAAATAAGCAATAGAAATTCCTTTTTGTTGTATTTCATTTAAAAGTTCTGGAGTAAAATGTAATCCTGCTGTGGGCGCAGCAGCGGAGCCTTGTTGTTTTGCATAGACTGTTTGGTATCTATTTTTGTCTTCTAAACGTTGTGTAATATAAGGAGGAAGAGGCATTTCTCCCAATTCGTCAAGTATTTCTTCAAAAACTCCATCATAATGAAATTTTACAATACGGTTTCCACCTTCTATAATTTCAAGTATTTCCGCCTCTAATTTTCCATTACCAAATATAATTTTATCACCAGGTTTTGCTTTTTTCCCTGGTTTTACTAATGTCTCCCATGTATTGATGTCTTTTCTTATTAAAAGTAATAATTCTATTTTTGCACCAGTGTCTTTTTTTTCTCCTATTAGTCGTGCAGGCAGCACTTTGGTATCATTTATAACAATACAATCTCCTTTTTTTAAATATTGTAGTATATCTCGAAATGTTTTATGTTCTATATCGCCAGTTTGTTTGTTTAATACAAGTAAACGAGAGCAATCTCTATTTTTTAAAGGATGTTGTGCAATTAATTCCTGAGGTAATTCAAAATAAAAATCTTGTTTTTTCATAGTTGTTCTCCTGTTATTGTTTTTATTATAATAAAAATTTTATACTACTTTTTAAAAATGGCAAATTCCCTAGAATTTTCTAGGGAATTTTATAATGTAATTTATAAAATATTGACAAGTGTAATTATAAAAAAGCGTTTATTATTATTCTATTGTAACATCAGTATAGTAATGATACAATATACTTAAAAAATCACTACCCTGTAAAGCAAGCCCTTGTGCTCCTTTTTGACTTAAACCAGCACCATGACCATTTCCCTTTCCTTCTATTACAAAAACACCTGTACCATTATTTGTGCTAACAGCGCCAGATGAAGCACCTGTAACAGTGACATTTCTCTGCATTATAGCACTTGCTACAGCATTTGGTATACTAGTTGGTGTAGTAACATATGTTTCTAATTCTGGAAAAAGCAATGAATCACTACCAATAACATAATTATCTGCTACAGATTCTTCTGTAGTATTTGTAACATTTACAGTATTGGAAACATCTGATGACTGTCTTGTATTCATACTAACAGTTGTTTTAGGACCACCACCTCTTCCATTTATTGTAAACATTTTACTTGGAAAACTGCCACTTAAAGAAGAAAAATAAGTACGAACTTGGTCACGTGTTAATACTTTTGTACCTTTTGTACCTACTAATTTTAATTCTTGTATACGTCCTCCTAATGATACTTTAGAAATTACCATATCTGTAACTTGTCCAATATTATCACCTTTTGCACTTGCTAAATTGGTAAGCTGTGCAGCAGTAATTTTTTTTGTCCATGTGTTAGTATCCACTTCATATACATCTGGAACTGCTTTTAAATAAGGAAGAGGAGCAGTCCATATATCTTCACTATTTTCTGTATAACCTCCACTGCTGGCAAAAAATACAGCTTCTATAGGTTCTCCTTTATGATAAATTACTAATCCTTTTGTAGCATCTACTGCGGCATTTGTAGCAGGAAATTCTGCGGATTTTCCTTTGTATGATTGACAATGTGTGCCATCACAAAGGTCATACCCTTTATTTTCATGTACTTTCATATCCATTTTTTTAATAGCATATGTTCTTGCAGCAACAGCCTGCGCTTTTAGTGCTTCTTCTGCATAGCTGGGTGACATTTCAGAAGGTACAACACCATATAGATATTCTTCTATAGAAACAGCATTTACTGGTATAATACTGCCACCATTCACACGTGTAGGCTGTATTTTGCCTCTATATTCTTTGCTGTTTATAGTGATAGTTCCGCTATCGTTGTCTGCTGCACCAAATTGGGGTGTAATAATATTTGTAATAAAAATCGTTTTTCCCCCAGACTGTACAAGTATCATATTTGATACAGAAGAAACATTTTCAGCAGGTAAACCTGTTTTTTGTTTGAGTTGTTCTCCTGTTATGCCAGAAACATATATTTGCCATTTTCCTCCTCCTGTATATGCAGGAAGAGCATTTGCAATAGTAGCGGCATTTTGCTTTGCAGATTCATAACTGTCATAGTATAAAGATACTGCACCATATGTACCACTGCCTGGTGAAAATGTAAATCCTTTTTCAGATTTTATTGTTCCTCCACTGATATATGTTCCGTTTTCTTCTGCGCCCACATTAATAGTTTTGTTTGAAAGTGTAATTGCACTGCCTATATTTGACAATCCAATATGTATTGTTTCTGGCACAGTGTAAGCAAATGCAGTAGTGTTCCCCATACTGCTGCATAACATTACTATTGCAGTCAATAGCATTATTTTTTTGTAAACTTTGTTCATATCCTTTTATTTCCTCCTCATATTTTATAATTAACATGATTAATTATAGAATATTATGGAAAGAAAAACAAATTAAATTATTATGACAACAAAATGAAAATTTTATTAAATTAATACTAAAAAAATAATTATGATTTTGATTGTATAGATATGAAGAAAATACATTCTGTTTCTAAATCTATTTTAGTTTCTATTGTATATTTTTGTTGTTTTGGTTGTATATAGTTTTCAAATTCTTTTATATAATTTTGTATATTGTGCTGCTTTAATGATTGGAATGATTGCTGTTTTGCAGGATTTTGGGGAACATTTGAAATATCTGCTATAATATCTATATAAATGGTTTCTATTTTTCCAGTATTATCTTTCCCAGTTTGGTAAAATGTAATATTTGATATAGATTTTTTGGGATATTGTGTTAAAAGCATTTGTTTTACAGCAGTAGCAAATAAATTACAATTATATTCATTAAAAATATCTTTTTCTAAATTGTGGTATTCATAAGTACAAGTAATGCCTTCTACATTTTGAGAATGTTTATCATAATTATATAATTCAGATTGTGTATAAGCAATAATTTTAAATTCATTATTTTGTTTTTGAAAATCAATGTAATCCCATTTGATATAATATTCACCAGTACTATCTGTCATAATATAGCAAATTTCAGCGTTTGTATTTTCTGTTTTAATTGTATAGCTTTCTACCCAGGGACTAGACCAGCCTATTGACATATTATTATCGCCTTGTTCATTTTTAAATTTTTGTTTCATAGTATCAGACATCATATCATACCTTTGTTGTCCGTTTCGTGTTTCCCATGCTTCAGCCCATGTTTTTGCCATATCATAAATGGTTGTTTGTGCAAAAACAGGTGTTGTAAATATACAAAAACAAAATATAAATATAGCTATTAATATTGATTTGAAATATTTTTGCATCATATAAAACACTCCTTTTTCTATAAAATATATATGATTATCATACTCTTTCTATTTTTTCATGTCAACGAAAATGCTTGTCATATAAAAAACAATATATTATAATAAAAAAAATAAAATAATGATTCAGCAAATAGGTGCTTATTATATTTTTATAATTGTAGTTAACTATAAAAATATAATTGGCTTAATAGGGAAATAAGTGAAAATCTTATACGGTCCCGCCGCTGTATTGACTGAGCTATATTCAAATATACCACTACATATTTTGCGGGAAGGGGAATATAAGCGATGATGTCAGAGTCAGAAGACCTGCCTTTTTGTAGTGTATGCTGTAGCAATTACGAGTGATAATTGGCACAATTTATAGTATTTTTGCGTCTTTTTTTGCTTTGGCAGATAAAGACGCTTTATTATTTTATAAGGAGCAAAATATGAATAATACAATGATTTTTATAGATGAGTATGCTTATCGTTCCCTTTTTGTAAATTGTCATGCTATGCTGAAATTTATGTTTACAGCAATTATTTTGATATTGTGTTTATTATTTCAAGATATAGTAGTATCCATATATATTTTTATAACAATGTTTTTATGTAATGTATTCAAAAATCGTGTAAAATGTAATGACTATATGAAACTGCTTACTATCCCCTTTTTATTTATATTTTTTGCTTGTATTGCTATTGCTTTAGAAATCAATTACAATAATATATTTTTTATTTCTGTTACAAAACAGTCATTTTTAAAAAGTATTTTTGTTATGACAAGGGCATTTGCATCAGTCAGTGTATTATATTTTTTTGCATTGTCAACGCCTCTTTGCGATGTGATATGGGTATTGCAAAAATTGCATATACCCAAAATAGTAATAGAGTTGATGTATATGATATATCGCTATATATTCATATTGATAGATATACAATATCAATTAAAAAATGCAGCACTTTCCAGATTAGGATATGTTGATTTTAAAACTTCATGCAGAACATTTGTAAACTGTATGGCAAATTTATTAGTACTATCTATTAGAAAAGCAGAAAAATATTATCAAGCTATGCTATCTCGGTGCTATGATGGGGATTTAGCGTTTTTAAAAAAAGAAACTATATGGAATATTTATGATGTGATAAAAGCTGTTTGCTATATTTTTACAGTGATAGCAGTAAAATACATATCATACAACATTTAAGAAGGAAGAATTATGTATAAAAAACCTCAATTACAAATAAAAAATATATGTTATTGTTATGATGGGAAAAATGAAGTATTAAAAAATGTGAATTTAGATATTTTTGCTGGTGAAAAAATTGCTATTATGGGAGCGAATGGAGCAGGAAAATCAACACTATTTCTTTGTATGAATGGTGTACTTTTTGCAGAGAAAGGTGATATTATTTGGGAAGGAGAAAAAATTATAAAAAAAAATAGAAAGCAATTAACAAAAAATATAGGAATTGTATTTCAGGATGCAGATAATCAGATAATTGCTCCTACTGTTTTAGAAGAAATTTCTTTTGGTCCTATGAATTTAAAGTTGTCTCAAAAAGAAGTACAAAAAAGAGTTTATAGTGCTATGGAAAAAATGGGGTTAATATCATTTGAAAATAAAATTACACATTATTTGAGCGGAGGAGAAAAAAAGAAAGTAACCATTGCAGATAGTATTGCTATGGAATCTAAAATGATATTATTTGATGAGCCGCATACAGCACTTGACCCCTTTCATCAGCAAGTGCTTGAGGATATGTTTCAAAAATTGTCAAATGAAGGGAAAACACTTATAATATCTACTCATGATGTAGATTTTGCCTATCGCTTTGCGGAAAGAGTGATTGTTTTTTATGATGGTAGTGTCATAGCAGACGATATAACAGAAAATGTTTTTTGTAATGAAGAAGTATTAAAAAAATCAAATTTAAAACAACCTACATTTTTACAAATAAAAAAATTGCTTTCACAAAAAGGAATATTAAAAAATAATGATATCTATCCTAAAAATATAGAACAATTAAAACAACTATTATAAACTTAAAAAATAAGGAGGAAATAAAATATGTTTCAAAAACAAAAAAGTATTATATTTTGTATTGTTACTATAATTTGTATGTTTGCAGTTATACCTAATGTATATGCTATGCATATTATGGAAGGGTATTTGCCTCCTCGTTATTGCATTGCATGGGGAGTGGTTTCCATACCCTTTTTATTATGGGGACTACATTCTATACAAAATATATTACAACAAGATAGAAAAAATATAACATTACTTGCTATGTCGGG
The DNA here is from genome assembly GCA_041223565.1 of Lachnospiraceae bacterium 46-61. GTDB lineage: Bacteria > Bacillota > Clostridia > Lachnospirales > Anaerotignaceae > Coprocola. The sequence continues at coordinate 72,198 of JBCLQL010000003.1, read as the reverse complement.
TGCATTTATATTTGTATTATCTTCATTAAAAATACCTTCTATTACAGGAAGCTGTTCCCATATGACAGGTACAGCATTAGGAGCAATATTATTTGGGTTTGCACCAATTTCTGTTTTAGGTATGATTGTACTTTTATTTCAAGCAATTCTTTTAGCTCATGGAGGATTAACAACATTAGGTGCAAATGTATTTTCTATGGCTATCGCAGGTTCTTTTTTGACTTATATAGTATTTCAATTTTGTAAAAAATGTAGTATCAATAAAAAAATAAGTATTTTTATTGCAGCATTTTTAGGAGATTTATTTACATATTGTATAACAAGTATACAGCTTGCATTTGCTTATCCTTCTATACAGGGAGGAATTTCAGCATCTATAATGAAGTTTTTGAGTGTTTTTGCACCAACACAATTACCGCTTGCTATAATAGAGGGCATACTAACGGTAATGATTATAATTGTGTTAGAAACGTATGCTATACCAGAAATGAGATTGATTGGATTTATAAATGAGGAGGTACAGTATGAGCAAAAAAAATAAAATAACAATGTTAGTATTATTTTTAATTATGATAGTATTAATTGTATTTCCAATATTAGCTTTAAAAAATGCAGAATTTGGTGGTTCTGATGATGCAGGAAGTGTTATGATAGAAAAGATTAATGGAAAATATGAGCCTTGGTTTACACCAGTTTTAGAAAAGTATATTAATGGAGAAATACCAGGAGAAATAGAAAGTCTTTTATTTTGTATACAAACAGCACTAGGAGTAGGTGTAATTGCTTTTTATATAGGTCGTTTTGTAGAAAGAAAAAAATGGGAACAAAAAAAATAATATTATATATTGATAAAGAGTTTGAAATAATGGTATTTATGTTATTATTTTGAACTCTTTGCTTTTTGCTTATTTTGCTGTAAAATGATAAAAAAGAAAATGATTTTTAAAGGGAGTTTCTATATGATAAAAGTAAAAGTAAATTGTTTTTCATTAAAAAAAATATGCCTTTCAGGACAATGTTTTCGTTTTTATGAATTAGTAAAAGGAAAATATTGTGTTGTAGCTTTTGGACAATATTTAGAAATAGAGCAAAATGACAATGAGGTCATATTTTATTGTAGTGAAAAAGAATATAATGATATATGGAAAGAATATTTTGACTTAGATACTGATTATAAAAAATATTTGAATAGTGTAGATACTACAGATGAGTATTTGAATAAAGCAATACAGTTTGGAGAGGGTATTAGAATATTAAAACAAGATGTATGGGAAATGATAATATCATTTATTGTTTCGCAACAAAATAATATCAAAAGAATACAAAAAATTATAGAATTACTTTGTCAGAATTTTGGAGAAATGAAATATACACAACAAGGAACTGTTTATTATACATTTCCTAGTATAGAATGTTTGTCAAAAGCCACAGAACAAGATTTAAAACATTGCAATTTAGGCTATAGAGCAAAATATGTATTAAAAACAACAAATGATTTATTTCAAAATCCGTCAATAATAGAAAATTTGAAAAAAATGAATTATATAGAATCGAAAAAAGAATTAATGAAATTATATGGTATTGGTGAAAAAGTAGCAGATTGTATTTGTTTATTTTCATTGCATCATTTGAATGCTTTTCCTATAGATACTCATATCAAAAGTGTTTTACAGTCACAATATCAATATGGATTTCCTTTTGATTTGTATGCTGGATATGAAGGTGTAATGCAGCAATATATTTTTTATTATGATTTGTATAAAAATAAAATCAGGTGAAAACAGTATGATAAAAATTGCTATTTGTGATGACGAAAAAATAATGTGCGAATATTTAGAGCAAAAAGTATCCGAAATATTAAAAAAATGGAATATTGCTTTTTCTATTGTATGTTATACAGATGCTTTAGAATGTTTTGAAAGCTGTTTATCATTTGATTTAATGTTTTTGGATATACAAATGCCAAATTTGAATGGTATAGCACTTGCTAAAAAATTGAGAGAGCAATCTGTAAAATGTGAATTGATATTTGTAACAATATTAAAAGAATATGTTTTATATGCTTTTGAAGTGGAGGCAACAGATTATATTTATAAACCAATAGAATTACATCGCTTAGAAAAAGCATTAAAACGTGTGATAAAACGACTGGAAAATCAATATAAAAAATGTATTTTTGTTCAGACAAAAAATTATTGCAAAACAATTTATTTAGAAGAAATTTATTATATTGAAGTGATAAACAGAAAAATATATGTTTATACTCAAAATGGTATGATAGAATATTATGGAAAGTTGCAGGAGGTACAATGTCAGTTAGATGAACGTTTTATAAAATGCCATAGAAGTTATATCATCAATATTGATTATTTGAGTCATTATGAAAATGGTATGATTCAAATGAAAAATGGCAGTATCGTTCCAGTATCTCGATTGCGTCAAAAGGAATTGATAGATACTGTGTTTCAGTATATAAAAGGGAGAGAATAATATTGCTCATATTACCAAATGTATTATATTATATTCTGCCAAATGTATTATATTATATTCTACTACCTATATTATTTTTATATTTTTTTTGTCGGTACTGCAATATCTGTTTTTTATGGAAACATTGTTTTTGTTATGCTGTATTATCTGGAATGTTATTTTTATTTACACAACAGTATTATCATATCAGCCTGGATTTAGAAATGTTATTGCTAATTGCATATTGTTGTATTGTTTTAAAAGAAAAATTATTAAAATCTATTATGATAACAATATTATTGTTTTCTGTGTATAGTGTTTGTAATGGTATTGTACAGCTTTTTAGTTTTTGGATATTATCTAATATTGATGCAACAAAAATGGCAATATTACAATATGCCGACAGTATATATATTTTGATAACAATATTTTTTATGATATGTTTATTATGGATAATATTAATTTATTTTGGTAAAAGTATTATAGCAGTAAATGGATTGCATTTATTTTTATTGATAATGCCTATTTTTTTTATTTTTGTTGTAGAAGAACTGATTCGTAATACGATATATGGAGATACTATAGTATTAGATAGTAAATTAGGTATTGTTTTTCCTGTAATCAATTATATTGAAATATTATTTTTGCAAGTAATTGCTTTTATCTGTATATTTACATCATTGATTGTATATCAAAATATTATAAAGTCTATTTCAGCAAATCAAACGATACAATTACTGAAACAACAAAATCATTTTCAACAAATTTATATGCAGGAAGCACAAACAAGATATCAGCAAACACGTTCTTTTCGTCATGATATTAAAAATCATATTACAGTACTTTCAGAATTGCTAAAACAAAATTTATCACAACAAGCCTATCAATATTTGTATTATATGGAAGAAATGTCAAAAAATTTGTCATTTACTATACAGACAGGTAATGTTGTAATAGATGCACTGTTAAGCAGTAAATTTTCTGTTGCAAAACAAAAAAATATTGCTGTAAAATGTGATTTTATTGTGCCAAAAAATATCAATGAAATGGATTGGTGTATTGTACTTTCTAATGCTTTGGATAATGCTATTACAGAAAGCAGTATGATTCCAGAAGAACAAAAAAGATATATTTGTATTACAGGTGAACAAAAAGGGAATTTTTATGTGATTTGTGTAAAAAATAATTGTCGTGAGGAAATAAAGCATGTGCCAGATATGGGTATAGGGCTTTATAATATACAATCTGTTTGTGAAAAATATGGCGGAACAATGCACATAGAATTGCAACAAGGAATATATCAAATTGATATGCTTTTTATCATTTCACAACAATAAAATAACATTATACATCAAATATATTGTAATGATAAATAGTAATATTTATACTAATTGAAAAGGAAGGTGATAGTATGAGTATTAGTAATTTATCTATGAATGTATCTAGTATGGGAAATAATATTCCAAACAGTGGTGGTAATGACAGCAGTTTAAAATCATTAGAGCAAAAACTACATCAGCTTGAAACAGAAAAACAAAAAGCAATACAATCAAAAGACAAAGAAAAAGAAGAAAAAATAAAAAAGCAAATAGAAAGTGTTCAGAAACAAATACAGGAAATAAAAAGACAACAACAAAAAGTTCAACAACCAGAAAAAACAGACACTCAAAAAGAAGAAATGGAAAAACAACAACAAGGACAATATGTAGATGTCTATGTATAATCATAAAAAAGCTGAGAAAATATATTTTTTCTTAGCTTTTTTTATTGACAAAAGTCTGATATCATACTACAATGGCAAGTATGATATCAGACTGGAGTGTGAAATGATGAAGAATGATAATGAAAGAAAGCTAAAAGAATTTAATGATATTTATAGACAAACAAGTAATGTATATCATGATATTGCATACAAATTGGGAATGTCAAATAGTGCATTTACTGTTTTTTATACTATCTGTGAAATGGGAGGTAGCTGCTTACAAAAAGATATTTGTGAATTGTTTTATATGAGTAAACAAACAGTACATTCTTGTATAAAGAAATTAGAAAAACAAGAATATATTTTTATTAAACAAGGAGAGAAACATATTTATTTGACAGAAAAGGGAAAACAATTTGTCAATGAAAATATTATTCCCATAATAGAAATAGAAAGGAGTATATTTTCAGAAATGACAGAACAGCAAGGAGATATGTTATTAGAATTGACAAAAAAATATTTAGATTGTTTTAGACAAAAAATAAAAGATATGGATTCTAAAAATATAATATAGTATTGTTTTATGATAATTATAAAAATTACAGTATGAAACAGAAATATTAAAAAAAGGAGAATTTTTATGAGAATACAATTATCAGACCATTTTAATTATAGTAAATTATTAAAGTTTGTATTGCCTTCTATACTTATGATGATATGTACATCTGTATATAGTGTAGTAGATGGTTTGTTTGTATCTAATTTTGTGGGAAAAACGCATTTTGCCGCTATTAATTTAACCATGCCTTTTATTATGGCGGTTGTAACAATAGGATTTATGATAGGCACAGGAGGTAGTGCCATTGTAGCAAAAACGTTAGGAGAAGGCAAAAAAGAAAAAGCAAATGAATATTTTACAATGCTGATATGTTTAACAGTAATATTAGGCATTGCAATAACAATATTGGGATTACTCTTTTTGCGTCCTATAATTATACTATTAGGAGCAGAAGGAATATTAATAGAATATTGTATGATGTATGGAAAAATGATATTGATTTCTATGACAGCATTTATGTTGCAAACTACATTTCAAAGTTTTTTTATAGTTGCCGAAAAACCAGCACTTAGCTTAAAAATATCTATAGCTGCAGGGCTGACAAATATGATATTGGACTTTGTTTTTATTGTTATATTTCATTGGGGACTTGCGGGTGCAGCTGCAGCAACAATGTTAGGACAAGTTGTAGGTGGTGTAATACCACTATTTTATTTTTCAAAAAAAAATAGTAGTCTACTTCATTTTAAAAAATTTATATGGAATGTAGATGTTATATGGAAAACATGTACAAATGGTTCATCTGAAATGATGACAAATCTTTCTGCTTCTGTTGTAAATATTCTTTATAATTATCAGCTTATGAAAATTGCTGGAGAAAATGGTATATCGGCATATGGTGTAATTATGTATGTCAATTTTACATTTACAGCGTTATTTATAGGCTATTCTATAGGCAGTGCGCCTATATTTTCTTATCATTATGGAGCTGGAAATGATAGTGAATTACAAAATTTATTTCAAAAGAGTTTAAAGCTGACAGCAATAAGTAGTATTGTATTAACTGTTTTAGCGGAAGTTGTTTCATTACCTCTTACAAGCATATTTGTAGGATATGATAAGGAATTGCTTGACATGACTTGTAATGGTTTTAGAGTGTATGCACTTTCATTTACAATAAGTGGATTTAATATATTTAGTTCTGGATTTTTTACAGCATTAAATAATGGTTTTATTTCTGCTTTTATTTCTTTTACAAGAACACTTTTGTTTCAATTAGGTGCTGTTTTAATACTGCCTTTTTTAATTGGATTAAATGGTATATGGCTTGCTATAGTAGTAGCAGAATTACTTGCGTTATTTGTTAGTATATTTTTCTTTGTAACAAAAAGAAAGCAGTATCACTATTAAAATATCATATTGCTTATTTTTATACAGAAGTATAAAATAAAAGAAATAATAAACAATATAATTTGACTTATGGGGAGGAAAGCAATATGAAGGAATATCATTGGGCAACATTAGGTTGTGGTGTAATTGCTAATCAATTAGCAGAAGCATTGGCAAAACAAGGAAGAACACTGTATGCAGTAGGAAATAGAACATATGAAAAAGCAGTTGCTTTTGCACAGAAATATCATGTAGAAAAAGTATATAATGTAATAGAAGATATGTTTACAGATGACAATGTAGATATTATATATATTTCAACACCCCATAATACTCATATTTCTTATATTATACAAGCACTGAAAAATGGTAAACATGTATTATGTGAAAAATCTATTACATTAAATGCACAGGAATTGCAACAAGCTGTAGAATTAGCAAAACAAAATCATGTCATACTTGCTGAGGCAATGACAATTTATCATATGCCTGTTTATCAAAAATTAAATGAAATCATACAAAGTGGTGTATTAGGTACACTTCGATTTGTACAGGTGAATTTTGGAAGTTATAAAGAATATGATATGAAAAACCGTTTTTTTAATAAAAATTTAGCAGGAGGAGCATTGCTTGATATTGGAGTGTATGCACTTTCTTTTACAAGATGGTTTTTTACACAAAATCCCTATCATATTGTATCACAGGTGAAATTTGCCCCAACTGGTGTAGATGAGCAAGCGGGTATATTGCTTATGAATGAAAAGCAGGAAATGGCAACAATATCATTGTCTTTGCATGCAAAACAGCCTAAAAGAGGAATCGCAGCATTTGAAAAAGGATACATTGAAATTGAGGATTATCCAAGGGCAGAACAAGCCACAATATACTATACAGAACAAAATAAAAAAGAAGTGATAGAAATAGGAAAAACAGAATATGCTCTTTTATATGAAGTAATGGATATGGAAAAGGCAGTTTCAAAACAAGAAAATGTTATGTATTTACAGTATAGTATAGACGTTATGGAGCAAATGACAAAATTAAGAGAACAATGGGGATTAAAATATCCAGAGGAGGAATAAAATACAAATGAAATACAAACTATAATATTTTACAATAAATATTACTGAAATTTTATATATTATTGTAAAAAACATTGTGCAAATTTATTTTAAATGGCTATGTTATATAGTGAAATGTATTTGATATATGGACATAAAAAATAATGTATGAAAAAAAGAACATTTTATATTCAAATCATATTCAAATTGAGCAAAAAAAATAAAAATTGTATATATTGCATAAACAATAAATCATATAAATAAAAAAACAAAACATATTGACTGAATAATAAACTGTTACTATAATAAATATAGTAATTATTTATTATTTATTTGAGCAAAGAGTGAAAAACACTTTTTCTTTATAACAAATTAATGATATTGGAGGAGATAATAATGTTTAAAGTAACAAATACAACAAAAGCACCAGCAGCGATTGGACCATATTCTCAAGCAATAGAATATAACGGATTTTTATTTGCATCAGGACAAATACCTATTGACCCAGCAGTAGGAGATGTTGTTGCAAAAGATATTGTTGCTCAAGCAGAACAAGTTATGAAAAATATTTCTGCAATATTAGAAGAAAATGGTATTGGTTTTGAAAATGTAATAAAAACAACTTGCTTTTTAGCAGATATGGGCGATTTCCAAACATTTAATGAAGTATATGGAAAATATTTTGTAAGTAAACCAGCACGTTCTTGTGTTGCTGTAAAAGAATTGCCTAAAAAAGTATTATGTGAAGTAGAAATTATTGCAGCAAAAAATTAATGGGAATACAAATGTATTCATTTTAGATTTGGAGGGGAAAATATGGTTACATTAGAAATGATTCAACAAGCACAACAAAATTTGAAAGGCGTTGCACGTTTAACACCGCTAATTTCAGCACCTAAAATTGGCGAAAATGTATCCATTAAAGCAGAAAATTTACAGTTAACAGGCTCTTTTAAATTAAGAGGCGCTTACAATAAAATTTCCTCATTGACACCAGAAGAAAAAGAAAAAGGTGTTATTGCTTGTTCAGCAGGAAACCATGCACAAGGTGTAGCATTATCTGCAACAAAAAATGGTATTCATTCTACTATTTGTATTCCAGCAGGTGCTCCACTTTCCAAAGTAGAAGCAACAAGAGGTTTTGGGGGAGATGTTGTGCTTGTACCTGGTGTATATGATGATGCTTATGCAAAAGCAGTAGAATTGACAAATGAAAAAGGTTATACATTTGTACATCCTTTTAATGATGAAAAAGTAATTGCAGGACAGGGTACAATAGGACTTGAAATATTAGAACAAGAACCACATGTTGATGCTGTATTTGTAGCAATTGGCGGAGGTGGTTTAGCAAGTGGTGTAGCTTGTGCTATAAAATCTGTAAAACCAGATTGTAAAGTATATGGTGTGCAAGCAGCGGGCGCACCTAGTATGTATGATTCTATTAATAAAGGTGAAATTATAGAATTAGAAAGCGTATCTACTATTGCAGACGGTATTGCGGTAAAAAAACCAGGTGATTTAACATTTGAAATGTGTAAAAAATATCTTGATGGTGTTGTTACTGTAACAGAAGATGAAATTGCTACAGCAATATTGACATTGATGGAAACACAAAAAACAGTTGCAGAAGGAGCAGGCGCATCAAGTGTTGCAGCAGTAATGTTTGATAAAGTACCTGAAGTAAAAGGTAAAAATATTGTTTGTGTGATTTCTGGAGGTAATATTGATGTAAGTATATTGTCAAGAGTAATTACAAAAGGTTTGACAAAAACAGGAAGAATTACAGAAATTACAACAAAAGTTGTTGATAAACCAGGACAATTAATTAACTTACTTCAGTTGATTTCTAATGCAGGAGCAAATATTATTACAATAGACCATCAGAGAGAAGATAAGAAATCAGAAGTAAATTCTTGTATTGTTTCTATGGTTTTGGAAACAAGAAATATTGAACATTCTGAAGAAATTTGCAGTGCTTTACAAAAAAATGGATATGAAATATTTGAATCTTAATTTATAATTTATAAAAATGGCGGAATATTATATTCCGCTATTTTTTATATGTTGTTACTATTTTGATAAAAATTTAATAAGTGGTACAATATGTATTTATATAATATTGTATAATAAAGCATAATAAGAAGTGTAGAAATATATTTTGATATCATAAAATTTCAGCACTTCTTTTTTATTTTTATAATGTGTGGGAATGGTTTTAATATACAAAAATAATAAAGAAAATGTTTACAGTAGATTTGTAAAATGAATTTACGAATACATTCCATTTTTTTAGTAATACTAAATTTGTGTAAAAATTGTGTTATGTAAATAGAAATAATAAATTATATTCTATTAAAAACAAATATATAAAAATAAAGTGTGGTGAAAAAATTGGATATTTATATTAAACCTAATGAAAAGATAAGTATAACAGGCAGAAAAATTGTTTATTTAAAAGATATAGGTGAAATTTGGATACCTGGACAATCAACAGCATCATTGGAAAATTTAGTAGTATATCAAGTGCCAGAAGACACAGAAAAAACATATTTAATCAGTGTAATAGATATCATTAAAGCGATTACATTAAAATTTCCAGATGCCACAGTAAATAATGTAGGAGAAATGGATATATTGCTGACTTATCAAAAACAATATAAACAGCAAAATAAACTATGGCTTTATAGCAAAATTACTTTTATAGCGTTAATATTATTTACGGGAGCATCTACTTCTATTATGTCATTTCATTCTGATGCACAAATACCAAAAATTTTTCAGAATTATTATTATATGTTTTTTGGAGAATATAATGATATGCCTTTGATACTTGCCATACCTTATACCATAGGTTTAGCAATGGGCATTATATTATTTTTTAATCATTTTTCAAAAATATATATCACAAAAGACCCTACACCTATTGAAATTGAAATGACGACATATGAAAAAGAAACCAATACCAGTATTATTGATGCTTTAAACCAAAAACAAAAAAGTGGTGAATGATTATGAATTTATTTTTGAATATCATTTTAATTATATTAGGTCTTGCTTCTGGTGGTATGGTAGCGGCTGGTATTTTCGCATTTATATCCGCAATCGGTATTGTACCTCGTATGGCAAAAAGAACGCAAACACAAAAATATATTCCTTTTTATGAAGACATGATAACATTAGGCGGTATATTTGGTACAACAACAATGTTTATTAGATATCATTTACCTATTGGAAATGTTTTGGTAGTAATATTAGCATTTACAAATGGTATTTTTGTGGGTTGTCTTGCTATTGCATTAGCAGAAGTGTTAAATGTCATTCCCATATTTTTAAGGCGTTCTCGTATTGTGAGAGGAATACCAATATTTATTTGTGCCATTGCTTTTGGTAAAATGTTAGGCTCATTATTATATTTTATAATAGATGGATTTTTTATAATGAATTAAGGAGGAAGCATTTATGGAAGAAACAACACAAGCAAAACAAATATACGATAAAATGGTAAAAGAGGCATCTCCAGACAGTCCTATAGTACTGAACTGTATAAAGGCATTTGTATCTGGAGGCATTATATGCACAATAGGACAACTTTTAAGAAATTATATTGAAACATTTTCATTGGGAGAAGATACAACTTCTTTAATTGTATGTGTGATATTGATACTTGCCTCTGCAATATTGACAGGTCTAGGAATATATGGAAAATTAGGAAAGTACTGTGGTGCAGGAACAATTGTTCCAATTACTGGATTTGCTAATTCTGTGGTATCTCCAGCGATAGAATTTAAAAAAGAAGGTTTTGTATTTGGTATGGCTGCAAAGATGTTTTTGATTGCAGGACCAGTTATTGTTTATGGTACTTTAACATCTATTGTTGTAGGATTAATATACTATTTTATTGGTTAAGGGGGGAAGGACAACATGAAAAATAAAAGAATTGGCACACAAACAGTAAAATTATCAGAACCTGTTGTGATTACAGGTGTATCTTCTGTTGTTGGTCCTAAAGAAGGAGAAGGACCTTTGGGAAATCTTTTTGACACAGTGGCAAAAGAGGCATTATATGGAGAAGATAGCTGGGAAAAAGCAGAAAGTAAATTTGTAACAGAAGCATTACAGTTAGCCGTAGAAAAAGCAGGCAAAACAATGGAAGATATGGATTATATACTATGCGGAGATTTGTTGAATCAATGTACAGGTACAACATTTGGTATAAAAGATTTTAAAGTACCTTATTTTGGTTTATTTGGTGCTTGCTCTACTATGGGAGAATCTATGAGTTTGGGAGCGATGCTTTTAGATGGCGGTTTTGCAGAAAATGTTTTAGTAGGTGCGTCTAGTCATTTTTGTGCAGCGGAAAAACAATTCCGTTTTCCTCTTGCACTAGGGACACAAAGACCACCTAGTGCTACATGGACAGTGACAGGAGATGGTTCAGCAGTATTGTCTAAAAAGGGAAAAGGACCTGTTATTACAGAAATTACAACGGGTAAAATTATAGATATGGGTGTGACAGATACTATGAACATGGGTGCGGCTATGGCACCTGCAGCAGTAAATGTATTAACTGCTCATTTTAAAGATACAGGAAGACAACCAAATTATTATGACGTGATTGCTACAGGAGATTTGGGTTATATTGGAAAACAGCTTGTAATAGAATTGATGGCAAAAGAAGGATATGAAATGGGAGAAAATTTTACAGACTGTGGTATTGAAATATTTGATAAACAAAATCAAGATACTCATTCTGGAGGGAGTGGTTGTGCTTGTTCTGCTGTAACATTTGCAAGTTATTTTTATAAAAAACTTTCAGAAGGAGAAATTGGTAGAATGTTATTTATACCAACAGGAGCATTAATGAGTCCTACTACATCTCAACAAGGTTCTACCATTCCAGGTATTGCTCATGGTGTTGTAATTGAAGGCAGAAAAGAATAGGAGATGATGATATGGATTTGGTAAAAGCATTTTTAGTAGGTGGTGCAATATGTGTTATAGGACAAATACTCATTGATAAAACAAAATTAATGTCAGGCAGAATATTAGTTATGTTTGTTTGTATAGGCTGTATATTGGGTGGTTTGGGTTGGTATGCGCCTATTGAGGAATTTGGAGGAGCAGGTGCTACAGTACCTTTAACTGGATTTGGGTATAATTTGGCAAAAGGTGTTATGGAGGAAGTAGATAATGTTGGATTTTGGGGAATATTTACAGGTGGTATGAAAGCAGCAGCAGGAGGAATTAGTGCAGCGGTTGTATTTGCATTTTTAACAGCACTTGTTTGTAATCCAAAAGAAAAATAAAATGATTGAAAAAGATTGAGCAGAAAATTTTTGCTCAATCTTTTTTTATATTATGTTATAATACATATAAATATAGTAAAATTTTTTGTATAAATTAGTCAAATGAAAATATAAAAATATTAGGAGGGATACAATGTGAAACAAGAATATATTGTAATTATCAAAGCAGTTGATAAATTTTTAAAACAAGGAGAAGAACCTGATACTGCTATGATTGTAAAAGAAACAGCTTTAACCAGTCAACAAGTATATGACTTTATTACAGAAATGGAGCAACAACAACTTCTTATTGCATTTGAAATTGATATGTGTTGTGGAGAAGACTATATTGTAAAAGAATTAACGAAAAAAGGAAAATCAGTATTGTAAACTTTAGTATTTTTATGATGTAAGGGGATATACCATATAGTAAAATTAGTCAAATAGATTTTTTTATGAATGTAGTGCATTTTTAATGATAATATGTTATAATAAAAAAATAAATATATTATACAATAAAAAGGAGCGAATTATGGAAAAAGCCATCGGTTCTAAAGTTAATTTGAAAAATATGGAAGATATGTTAGCGGTAGAATATATGTCCTGTGTATGGGATTTAATGGATGAAAAAAAAATACAGAAATTAGATGAACATGTACAACATTGTAATACAAGCAGATTACAGCACAGTATCAATGTTTCTTATTATAGTTTTTTAATTTGCCGTTTTATGGGTTGGGACTATCGTTCTGCTGCAAGAGCTGGATTACTTCATGATATGTTTTATTATGATTGGAGAGTAACAAAAGGAAATAGAACAAATCATGCATCATGGCACCCACGTGTGGCATATGACAATGCAAGAAAAATAACAGAATTAAATAAAATTGAAAAAGATGCCATATTAAAACATATGTGGCCATGCACATTAGTTCCTCCAAAATATAAAGAGTCTTATGTATTAACATTTGTAGATAAGACTTGTGCAGTAATGGAGGCAGCAGGTCAAAAATGGAATAAAGTAAAAGCTAGTTTTGCCAATTAATCAAATAGCTTTAGAAAATGGACAAAAAGAAAAAGACTTGTTATCAAGTCTTTTTCTTTTTATTCTGTTCGGGAATGTCTAATATAATTTTACGACAGTCTAAACAATAATAACATTGCAGTTTATCTCCTACTAATAATGAAAGAGGTGAAGAACCACTAGTTAAAGGTATTTCTGTGTTCTCATCAATATAAAGCTGAGGAGCAACAATAGGACGATGCCCCCATTCCCATTTTGGTGTAATTTCTCCTAATTTCATTTCTTTATTACAATAAGGACATATCATATACCATTCTCCTTTCTTTTGCTATATTTGAAAATATGATATTTTATTATAAATGTGTTCTTCTTTGTATTTCTGAGAAAAATAAATCACGCCGAAATAAAAATAATACTCCAAAAACAATAATACTGACAGAAACACATATAGCAGAAGGATATAGAACATTTAATTTGTGTTTTAAAAGCAATATCAAAGGAATCAATGCTGATATAGCATCAAGTATTAAATATAATATATATTCGCTTGTATGTAGTTTTAAAAAATAAGCGAGTAGTGCTGTACTTATTATAGTACCAATACAAAGAAATGGCAATACATAATTTAATGACCAGCCTCTGTATCCTGTTTTGAAATCCCAAAATACAGCAACAATAGAAAGTATTATAAATTGCCACAATATATTTTTAGGTATGTTGTGCCATTTTTTCATGGCAATACTAACAGAAAACCAAAAACAAGCACTTCCTGCAAGTACAAAAAGTACCCACCAACCATCTTGAGGACGAGAAAGATTGATGCCAATACATATAGCAAGTGCAACCAATGTAATAAAAAGTCCCATACGAAACATTTTTTGACTGAGAGGAGGCTGCATATTAATGACAGGAAATATATTTTGTTCTGGTGTGCCATATAACTCTGATTGACAAAGAGGACAACATTTTACATTTCCTCTTATTTTTATATGACATTGTTTACACTCATACATATTTTTATTCCTCCTGTTCCATATTTGTTGTAATTTCAATTTCTAAATCCATATCAGATAAATGCCTAAAAAATCTTTTAGGTAAATCACTTCTGTAAAAAGCAGTAGCAATACTAATTACAAAATTGTCTTCAAAAGAACAGGTTGCAATTTGTATTGTTTTTGTACTAACAAATAAATCAAATAAACGAATATACTGTGTAATTTCAGCAGGCATATTGATTTTACCTACATTAGAAATACAGGAAGTTGCCTTTTGATAAGAAAACCAGTTTGCAAAGCGTAATATATAATCTTTTGTGGCAAGAGGAACTAACTTCATGGGTATATTATGTTCTAATGCAGAAAGTGCATTCATATTTTTTTGTAAAGCGTCTTTTGTTAGTTTTTGCTGAAATTGTTTTTTTACAGAACAAATTACATTTTCTAAGCTACATTTTTGTTCATCAAATTGATAACTGACTTGTATTACTTGAAAAAAATTTCTTGTCGTTTGAGAAGGAAAAAAATTTCTTAAATTAACAGGTATGTTGATTACAACAGGCTTTTTTTGTTCTTTTACACTCATACCCTCATATATAGAATATATCCAGAGTGAGACAAGAAATTCTGTAATAGTACATTGATGTTTTTTTGAAATAGTAAGCAATGCTTTTACAGAAATACAAGCTTCTATCACACCTAATTGTCCAATATCAATATGTTCTCCTTTTATATGATAAGCAAAGGGAGTATGTTTGAATTTTTTTGTTTTTTGTTTTTTAAAATATTTTGAAAAACTATCTGTACTTTTTTCAGAAGCTGTTGTAGTATTTTCTAAATAGAAATGTTTATCAGAAAATGCAGAACTATGTTTTTCTAAAATATAATAAAATACAAGTGTTTTTAAAAAAAGCAATGCTCCTGAGCCATCGGAAAGAACATGATGTATTTCTAAATTGATTCTTTTATGATAGTAAGAAACATCAAAAAGAAGGCTTTTTCTATTAGGATAATATAAAGGAGAACAAGGATATCTGTTTTCTATATGAACAATGGGCTTTCTTTCTGTGTTTTCAATATAATACCAAAATAATCCTCTTTTTAATATAGAACAATAGTAAGGAAATTTTTGTATCGTACGTTCTAATGCTTTTTGTAAAAATACAACATCTATATCTTCATATAATTCACATGAAAAACGAAATACTTTTGTATCTCTTTGGTCTGTATTTGGAGGAAATATTTTAGCAGCATTATCTAATTTATGCCATTGTGGTTTTTTTATCATTTTCAATGTTGTTATCACCTTTTTCAATAAAGTATTTTTTGTTTAAAAAAAGCGTTTTTATGCAATATATCAATATTTTTTATTATATTAAAAAATTATACATTTTGCAAAAATTGATTAATTTCTTGATAGGTTTGCTGTATTAAATGATGTTTTTTAGGTAAAGAAGAAAAATAACCATGTAATGCATTTGGCATTCTTTTAATTATGACATCATTACCAGCCTCCTGTAATTTTCTACCATATGCCTCACCTTCATCACGTAAAGGACAATATTCTGCTGTGATAACTAATGTACGAGGTTGTCTACTAAAATCTTTTTCTAAAAGAGGAGCAAAATAAGGATTTCTCCAGTCTTTTTTGTTTGGGCAATACATTTCCATATAATCAGAAATTGTTTTTGCTGTTAAAAGATAATCTGTACCATTTTCTCTAACAGAAGAAAATGGAGATGTTTCACTATGGTCATGAAATGTAGCAGGATAAATCAATATCTGTTGTTTTGGTAAAAATTCTCCTCTATCTCTTGCCATAATAGAAAGTGCAGCAGCTAAATTTCCTCCAGCACTGTCACCCATTATTGTTATTTCATCTGCATTTGTTTTTAATAGTGTATTATCTAAAAAAATCTCTTTTGCAACACAATAGCAATCTTCTAATGCAGTAGGAAAAGGGTATTCTGGTGCAAGACGATAATCTACAGAAATAATAATACGGTCTGTTACTCTTGCCATAGTAGAACATACACTATCATAACTTTCAATATTACCTGTCACCCAACCACCACCATGAAAAAATAATATAACAGGGTGAGGCAAATCATTAGGAGGAGAAAATATACGCACAGGAATGTCATAACCTTCTCTTGTAATTTTATGATTCCATGTTTTATAATAAGGTGGTTTAATAATTGTTTTTCGTGCTAAAGTAACAATTTGTCTATGTATTTTATATGTTTTTTTAATATCTGGGCTGGAATGGCTTAAAAGTTTTAATGCAGCAAGTGTTGCTTTATGAAATGCCATAATGAAAACAACTCCTTTTTATATCATATTTATGATAACATTGTAACATGATTTTAATGAATCTCAAGCAGTTTGTAAATAATTTACTACTATATTTTATAAAATAAAAAAACTGAAATAATATAATCAATATCATTTCAGCTTTTTGTATATGCAATTATATTTTGACATTTGATTTAATCAAAATAGGTGTCCTTTTCCCTTTCTCTTAATATTTCTTCTCTTTGCAAATAAAGTACAAATTCTCGAATACTATATTCTTCGTTTGGCTTTAAATCTTCATAACAACAACCGTAACAACGCAATTCATGTTCAGAATCCTTTGTTTTGATTTTTACATCTTGTATACGTAATATACGAGCTTTTACATCAAAAGAGATTTTTGGAGAATGGAAATGATAAATAACAATTTCTTTCTCCATAAGCATTTCAGATGGGCAAGAAAAAAGGATTCCTCCAGCACTAATATCAATGAGTTCTGCAGAAACTTCTTTCATGCTACGAAATGGTAAAGATAATTGAATTTTTAAATTATGCGCTTTTACTTTAACATCTTGACGACGTTGTATAGTTTCCAATTTTTGTAGTATAGAAAATACAACATTAACATTTCTAGCGCCTTCTCCAGTATAAATATTAGTACATTCACCATGAAAATAACACATACCTTTTATATTATGCGTCATTAAAATAATGACATTGTTTTGAATGACATCATTTTCCATGAGTTGTTTGACATCATCTCTTGAAGTATTACTGAAAACGACAGTAATGCTGTCGTCACCTTGTTTAATCAGAGAAGCGTTTTGAATCAATTTTCTACTTAGTGTGTAAATTTTAACTTCTTTATTATACTCATTTATTGCCATTGTTCAATCCCTTCTTCCTTAGTTACATTAAAAACACTTTGAATGGGTGTTACTTTTATTATATATGAAGTACAAAAGGTTTGTAAAGACAATAATTGTGTAAAGTAATAATTTCTTCAATAATTGTATATAAAGGTGTGAAAAGGGAGAGTGTTCTCGTTGACAGAAAGGAATAGAACATAGTAGAATAATAAAATGCAACAAAATAAAATATAGAAAGGAAATATTATGATTTCTTATATAAAAGGAAAAATAGCATATAAAGGTGAATCATTTATTATAGTGGAATGTCACAATATAGGATATAAAATAATTGTTTCTACGCTAACACTTACTAAATTACAGCAATCAGAAGATATTACAATATATACATTTATGAATGTAAAAGAAGATAACATTTCTCTTTTTGGATTTTTGACACAACAAGAACAATATTTATTTCATAAATTGTTGAGTGTTTCTGGTATTGGTCCAAAGGGAGCAATGGCTTTTTTATCTGAAATGACTCCAGATGAAATTGTACTTGCTATACTTTCAGAAGATATAAAAACGCTCAGCAAAGCACAAGGAATAGGAAAGAAAACAGTGCAAAGATTAATATTAGAACTGAAAGATAAATTAAAAACAGAAGAAATAGCAGAACAGCAAATATTTGAAAATCAGATACAACAAAAACAATGTAATGAAAAATGGGAAGCAATAGAAGGATTAACATCATTGGGATATAGTAGAAGCGAGGCAATGCGTGCAGTAAATGCTTGTTATAAAGAAGGGCTTTCTGTAGAAGAGATATTAAAATTGTCACTAAAAAATTTGACAAAATTTTAACGAAAATAGGTGGTTTTTGTGGAAAACAGACGAATTATAACAGCAGGTTTTCAAACAGAAGATATGGACGTAGAACAAAAATTACGTCCTGAAACGTTAGATAATTATATTGGACAGCAAAATATTAAAAATAATATGCGTATATTTATGGAGGCAGCAAAACAAAGAAATGAAACGCTTGACCATGTTTTACTTTATGGTCCTCCTGGATTGGGTAAAACAACACTTTCTAATATTATAGCGAATGAAATGGGTGTCAATATTAAAACAACTTCAGGACCAGCAATAGAACGCCCTGGAGATATGGCAGCAATATTAAATAGCTTATCAGAAGGCGATATTTTATTTGTGGACGAAATACATAGATTAAATCGTATGATTGAAGAAATACTTTATCCAGCAATGGAGGATTTTGTAATAGATATTGTAATAGGAAAAGGAGCAGGAGCACGTTCTGTGCGTTTGGATTTACCTCATTTTACATTAATTGGTGCAACAACAAGAATAGGTCTTTTAACAGCACCTTTACGTGATAGATTTGGTGTAATACATAGATTAGAGCTATATACTATTGATGAACTAAAAACAATTATTCATCGCTCTGCTGATGTTCTGCAAATAGAAATAGAAGACAAAGGAGCAGAGGAAATTGCAAGACGTTCCAGAGGAACACCTCGTATAGCAAATAGATTATTAAAAAGAGTAAGAGATTTCGCACAAGTAAAATATCATAGTCATATTACAGAAGAAGTAGCAAAACTTGCCTTGGATTTACTTGATGTAGATAAAGTAGGGCTGGATTATATTGATAGAAAACTGCTTTTGACAATGATAGAAAAATTTAATGGTAGACCTGTAGGACTAGATACTATTGCAGCATCTATAGCAGAAGCACCAGAGACAATAGAAGATGTTTATGAGCCTTATTTATTACAGCTAGGATATATACAAAGAACACCAAGAGGACGTATTGCAACAGAAAGGGCTTATAAGCATTTTGAAATAGAGTATCATAATGAGTATTAATCATATAATTTTTTTGAAAAAATATCATTTTTATTAAAAAGTTATATTTTTAAATTATAATAATAAGGAGAGTTGTTATGAAATTATCAGTGCAGGAAGTAATAGAATTGGTAAAAGAAGAATTACTTTGTTATGAAGATATGGAACAATATGCAGAACAATGGGAAAAAGAATTTCTGCAATGGGTAAAAAAGAAATATGCTAAAAAGGTATATGTTATGACAATAAAAGATGAAGATGAAATATTTGAAATAGCAGATTCTTATATTGATGCAATACAGCAAAATAATGTAAAGGAATACTGGAAAACGTTTTAATATTGGGGGATAAATATGGGTAATTTTTCAAAGCAGAGAGAAGAGATAAAACAAACTGTATTGAAAAGTGAACAGCATCTTACCGCAGAAGAAATCTATTATATTGTAAAACAAAAAAATGAAAAAATTAGTTTAGCTACAGTATATCGCAATTTGAATTTGTTAAGTGATTTAGGTATCATACGAAAAATATATCTGCCAAATGGTTCTGTAAGATTTGATAGTTTGTTGTATCAGCACTGTCATGGTGTTTGTGTAGAATGTGGTAAAATATTTAATATTGATTTGAGTTTAGATGATTTATACAATATCATAGAGGAGCAAACAGGTATACAGTCTGTGCAGTATCATTTTGTTGTAGAAGGAATCTGCACAGACTGCCAAAAATAACACTGTTTGTAGGAGCTTATAATGGCAATATCATTTTAAAACAGAGGCTTCCGCAAGCCCCTTTTCTACTGCATCTAATATTAATTGAGCAGTATATGTATTTTGAGAGGATACATCAATAGCAGTAGATTGTTGTTTTACAATTTCGCTTGCAAGTTCTTTCGCTGTTGTTTCAACAAGAGGATAAAAAACGGAAATGGTTTCTGGCGTATCTGTTAAAGAAACAGATTTTATTTTATTTTTGTCAACAACAATTTCTACCTCTGCCATTTCACCGTTTAGCGTAAATTGTGCATGATAAGTACCAGGTTGATATACTGCTGTTTGTTCTTCTTTTGGTAAAAAGAAGTAAATAAGCCCTACAATAATGATAACACCTAATATGGCAAAAACAACTGTTTTTACCAATTCTTTGAATTTAATGACCACAAATTTTGTTCCATTCATGATGTGACCTCCTAAAACTGATAAATACGTTTACAATACTGTATGAATTTTATATTGTAATTATGCCATTTATACAAGCTAAAAAGAAAGAAGGAAAATAATATGAGTTTACGCTTTGTGATTGGACGTGCAGGAAGCGGCAAAACAGAATATTGCTTAAAAGAAATTACTCAAAAACAAAAACAACAAAAAGGACATTTTATATTACTTGTACCAGAACAATATTCTTTGCAGGCATATAAAGAATTGACAGAAAAAACAGAGGGAAGATGCATTTTGCAAGCAGAAGTACTTGACTTTAACAGCCTTGCATATAAAATATTTCAAAAAAAAGGCATAGAAAAAACAATCCCTTTAAATACTGTCAGTAAATCTATGATATTAAGAAAAATACTCAATCAAAATAAAAATGAATTTTTATATTTTAAAAATAGTTTAGACCAGCAGGGTTTTGTGCAAGAATTAAGTACAACTATTACAGAAATGTTTCAATATCAAATGGATACAGAAACATTAAAATTATATGAAAAAAATGATAAACTTTCTCAAAAGGTAAAAGATAAATTATATGATTTACGAATTATTATGGAAGGATATCAGAATTTTTTAAAAAAAGAATATATTTCTGGTGATGAATTATTAGATTTGCTTGCAGAAAGACTACAAAGCACAGAATATTGGGAAAATACAGAAATATGGCTTGATGGTTTTTATGGTTTTACACCACAAGAATATAAAGTAATCAAACAGCTTTTACGTTTGTCAAAATGTGTAACCATTACATTAACATTAGATGAAAAAAGTTTTTATAAACAAAGTGTACCAATGTATCATGGTTTTTATGAGCCTTATATGACATCAAAAAAATTAAAAGAAATTGCAGCAGAACAACATTGTTTTATGGAGAAAGAAGTTGTATTGTATCAAAACAAAAGAACAATAAAAAAAGGATTACTTTTTTTAGAAAAATATTATTTTCAATATTATAATCACAAAACAGAATGCTCTGAAGGGATTTCTCTTGTTGCAGCAAAAAATCAATATGAAGAAATGACAATGCTTGCTGAAACAATTATACTGTTGTTAAAAGAACAAAATCTAAGGTATAAAGATATTGCTATTGTAACAAATGGTTTGGAGCTATATGAAAAAAGTTTAAAGGGCATATTAGAAGAATATAATATACCTTATTTTATTGATAGAAAAAGAGAAATTATATCTCACCCTCTTATTGAATTGGTACGCAGTGTATTGGGAACGATTATATACCAATTTAATTATGAAAGTATGTTCGGATATTTAAAAACAGGCTACTCTCTTTTAACACAAGAAGAAACAGATATACTTGAGAATTATGTTCTTGCATATGGTATAAAGGGTAAAAAGTGGTTTTTAGATACATGGGAATATGGTATGCAAAATAAAACAGAAGAACAGAAAACAGAAATCAATTTGTTAAAACAAAAAGCAATTTCTCCTTTGCAAGAATTACATCAAATGTCACGAAGTAAACAAAAATATACATTGCTAGAATGGTCAAAAGCACTTTTTGAATGCTTGCAGTCTGTAGATGCAAGTAACAAAACATTACAAATGATAGAACAAGCTGAAACAATAGAAAAGGCAAAAGAATATCATCAAATATGGTCTATGCTTGTGGAACTTTTGGAAAGCGGAGCAGAAATATTGGGTGATGAAAAAATGACGCTACCAGAATTTTATAATATTATAGAGGCAGGACTGGAACAAAGTAAAATGGGTATTGTGCCTCCTACTGTAGACAGTGTGATTATAGGTGATATTGAAAGAAGCCGTTTACCAGAAGTGAAAGCACTTTTTGTATTAGGGGTAAATGAGGGGATATTACCTTCTCCTATGGAACAAAATGGCATATTTACAGAGGGAGAAAGAGAAAGTTTATTGATTGCTGGAGCAGAATTAGCACCAGATAATAAAAGACGAGCTTTTGAGGAACAATATTTAATATATAAAGGATTTACAAAGCCATCTGAAAAATTGTATATCAGTTATTGTATAGCAGATTTGGAAGGAAAACCCCTCCGTCCATCTTCTGTTATTGTAAAATTGAAAAAAATGTTTATAGATTTAGAAGAAAAATTTGATTCCGAGCAGTTAGAACATATGGCAACACCTAAAACAGCAATTCATTTTTTGGGAGAACAAATGAGAAAATACTTTTTAAATGAAAATGATATGGATGCTGTTTGGAAAGATGCCTATAGTTATTATAATACAAATGAAATGTGGCAAGAACAAATAGCCATGCTGAAAAGAGGACTTTTTGCACAAGAAACAATAGAATCTCTTTCTAAAAAAATGGTTCAAAAAATGTATGGAAATAGAATTTATTCTAGTGTTTCTCGTTTAGAACAATTTTCACGTTGTCCATTTTCATTTTTTGCACAATATGGCTTGAAAGCAAAAGAAAGACAGTTATATCAACTGCGTATACCAGATTTGGGAATACTTTTTCATGAAGTGATGGACTATTTTTCAAAAAATTTACAACAAAATCATATTTCATGGAATGATTTGCAGCAAAAGCAATCTGATGCTATTATAGAAAGCGCTGTAGAAGAAACAGCACCAAAATTAAGCAATCAAATATTGCTTGATACATCTGGAAATCGATATTTAATGCAACGTTTGAAAAGAATTTCAAAAAGGGCAGCATGGACATTAGCAAGACATATGCAGATGGGTGATTTTGAACCATATGGTACAGAGGTAGAATTTGGCTTTGAGTCTATACTTCCTCCTATTGTTATAGAATTATCAGGAGGAGAAAAATTATTGTTGAATGGAAAAATTGACAGAATTGATATTATGGATAAAAATAATACAAGATATGTCAAAATTATTGATTATAAATCTGGACAAAAGTCATTTGATTATAGCGATATTTATTATGGATTACAGTTACAACTTTTGATTTATTTAGATGCCTTTTTAGAAAATAATAAACAACAATTTGAAATTAAACCTGGAGCAGTATTTTATTTCCAAATGAAAGACCCCTCTATTATAGTAAAAAAAGAAATGTCGTCAGAAGAAATATATGATGCATTGTTTAAAGAATTGAAAATGTCGGGGCTTATATTAAATGATGTAAAAGTAATAAAAGGACTAGATAATATTTTTGACAGTGGAAAAGAGAACAGTTTGACTCCAAGTGTTACCTCTTCTATTATACCTGTGTCCTCTTTAAAAAATGGCTCTATAAGTAAATCTGCAAAAGTAACAGATGAACAAAATTATCAAAAATTGATGGATTTTAGTAAAGAAAGAGCAAAAGAAATAGGAGAAGCACTAATGCAAGGAGAAATTGCACCTTATCCTTATAGAAAAGAAAATAATATACAGTGTACATATTGCCCTTATTATGGTATATGTCGTTTTGACAGAGTATCTATAAATAGTAATTATCGTACTATGCGCAAATTAAATGAAGAAGATTTTTGGAATTTAATTTCACATAAAAATAATGATTAAAAAATTATTTTTTATTATTGTTGCTAGTTACAAAAAAGCCTTTATCATTAAGGCTTTTTTTATTTTGGATATTTTGTTTTGAAATGGAAAAGAATAAGACATTATATAATATTGAGGTGAAATAAAATATGACAATGACAATAGAACAGAAAAAAAAGTCAATAAAGCAATGTGATATTCATTTTTTAAAAGGAGAACAGTTTAAAACAAATGTAATTAGTGTGATATTAAGAATTCCCTTAACAAGACAAAATACAACAAAAACAGCACTGCTTGCAGAAGTATTAAAAAATGGTTGTAAACAATATCCTTCCAGAAAAGCTGTTTGCCAAAAAATGGATGATATGATGGGAAGTGTTTTTGATATTTCTATAATAAAAAAGGGAAAAGAGCAAATATTGTTTTTTTATTTGGAAACAGTAAAACATGAAAAAGAATTGTTGGAGCAAGCGTTTACCTTTTTACAAAATATGTTGCTTTATCCTTTACAAGAAGGAAAAGGCTTTCCTAAAAAAATAGTAGAAATAGAAAAAAAAGTATTGGCAGAAAAAATAAAAAGCAGACAAGATGATAAAAAAGAATATTCTAAAATGCGCTGTTTGGAAGAAATGTGCAAACAAAATACATTTGGTATTTTTGCAGATGGTTATGTAGAGGACTTAAAAGAAATAGATGAAATGATATTATTGATGCATTACAATAATATGATAAGACATTCTAAAATGGAAATTATTATGACAGGTGATGAAAGTCAAAAAAATGAAATGATTGCATTAGCAGAAAAAATAAATTTTGAAACAGACTTTTTATGGCAAACTGAAAATGAAAATATAAAACAAAATAATGATATTCAAAAAGTAGAGGAAACACTTCATACTGCACAAAGCCGTATTGTATTAGGCTTTCATACCAATGTTATGCCAGAGCAAAAAGAATTTACCTCTTTATTGATTTGTAATGAATTATTGGGGGGAAGTCCTACATCGCTTTTATTTCAAAATGTAAGAGAAAAAGAGGGTGCTTGTTATGATATTAGTTCTTTTTTATTTCGATTGTATCCCATATTAATGGTAAAAGCAGGTATTGAAAAACAATATTATGATAAAGCTGTTGATATCATACAAAGCTGTTTAGAAACATTACAACAGAAAAAAGTTGAACCAGAAACATTAGAGCAGGCAAAACAAAATATGATACGATATTATATTTCTATGAAAGATAGTCAAACAGCATTGATGGATTTTGAATTAAATGAATGGATATTAAAAACAAATAGGACTGTAGAAAAATTTATAAAAGAAATAGAGCAGGTAACAGCAGAGGATGTCCAAAAAAGAGCAAAAGAAATTAATTTGAATACCATTTATTTTTTGCAGTGAAAGGAGCAATATAAAATATGGAAATGAGAAAAGAAAATAACATGATAGGAGACACCATTGTTACAAAAAAGTTGTCATCTGGTATGAAATGTTATATAATTCCAAAGAATGGATACCAAGAAAAAATGGCGGTATTATCTGCAAAATTTGGCTCAAATGATATCACTTACCGCAGACCTACAGAAGAACAAAAACATGATATGCCATTAGGTACAGCACATTTTATAGAACATAAATTGTTTGAACAATCTTGGGGAGATGCTTTTACTACATTTTCAAATCAATGTGCTACTGCAAATGCTTTTACAGATTTTCAAAAAACAGCATATTATTTTAATTGTCAAAAGAATTTTGAATTAAATTTAAAATTACTTTTATCTTTTATACAGCATACCCATTTTACAGAAGAATCTACAGAACAAGAAAAAAAGATTATTGCAAGTGAAATTACAATGTATCAAGATGACCCAAGTTGGATTGTATTTTTTAAATTGCTTGAAAATATGTATCATAATCATACTGTAAAATATCCTATTGCTGGTACAGTGGATACAATACAATGTGTGACAAAAGAAATATTACAAAAAAGTTATGAGGCATATTATACTCCTGAAAATTTTTGTCTTGTTTGTGCAGGAGATATAGAAAGTGACAGTATATTAGAGTTGGCAGAAAAAGTAATGAAACCTACAAATGGTCACAGGGCAGTAACGCTTTTTGAAAAAGAGCCAGAAAATATTGTAAAACAATATGATGAAACAAATATGTCATTGGTAAATCCTATTTTTCAAATTGGATTTAAACAGAAACCACAAGATGAAATTAAAAGTTTAAAGCAAGTGTATTTAATGCGTATTGCTATGGATATACTTGCTGGAGAAAGTTCTGATTTTTTTGAAAAGGCATATCAAAAACAACTTTTAAAAGAAACTATGGATTGTGAATTTTTTTCAGGAGAAGGTTATGCTTTTGCAGCTTTTTCGGGAACAGGAGAGTTTGCACAAAAAACGGCAGAATTACTCTTAACAGAAATAGAAAATATTCAAAAACAAGGTATATCAGAATCTATTTTTGAAAGAGCAAAAAATAAACAAGTTGGTAGAATGATAAGAGGTTTTAATTCTATATATGCAATTTGTATGAGTCAGTTGGAACTTGCTATGAAAAATAGAGATTTATTTGATGGATTTCATACATTAAAGAGTATAAAAAGAGAAGAAGTACAAAGAGTGTTTCAAAAAGATTTTTTAAAACAAAATATGGTAGTATCTGTTGTAAAATAGTATTTAAAATGTTTTGTTAAATAAATAGAAGTCATGATAAAATAATTTTTATAAAATAAAATGTTAGCTGATTTCATAAATGAAGAAAGGAGAATTTGTATGGGGAATATGCCCGAAATATGGTTTCCGCATTTGGGTATTCAAATTGAACATTTAAGCCGTGTGATATTTCAAATATTTGGATATGATGTATATTGGTATGGTGTCATTATTGCAAGTGGTGTATTAATTGCATTAGGTTTTGCAATACGTGAGGCAAAAAGAACAGGTCAAAATCCAGAAAATTATGTAGATATTGCATTATTTGGCGTTATTTTTTCTGTGATTGGAGCAAGGCTATATTATGTATTGTTTTCGTGGGAGTTATATATTGATGAACCACTTAAAATATTTGCATTAAGAGAAGGGGGACTAGCTATATATGGTGGTATTATTGCTGGTGTAGTAACGGTGATAATATATACTAAAATAAAAAAATTAAATTTTTGGCTTGTTGCTGATACAGCCGCACCTAGTTTGATATTAGGGCAAATTATAGGAAGATGGGGAAATTTTTTTAACAGAGAAGCATTTGGAGGATATACAGATAATATTTTTGCTATGAGATATTTAAAACAGCAAGTTAATAATATTGCTCCATCTGTACTACAAAATACTATTAATATAAATGGCACAGAATATATACAAGTACACCCTACATTTTTATATGAATCTGTTTGGAATATAGGTGTATTAATTATACTTTTGATTATGAGAAAAAATAAAAAGTTTGATGGGCAAATATTTGGTTTTTATTTACTAGGATATGCTTGTGGCAGAGTTTGGATTGAAGGACTTAGAACAGACCAGTTAAAAATAGGTAATTTTGCTGTTTCTCAAATTCTTTCAGCAGTGTTAATATTTACAGCATTTGCATTGCTTTGGTATCGCAAACAAAAGTCAATTTCAATTAATGAAAATAATGAATAAAAATATAACATAGCATTAAAAAAGTGTTGCTTTATTACTTTTTTCTTGTTTTTTTGTTACATTTGTATTACAATAATGTATGAAATAGTATGTTATTACTGTGAATTATGATTAAAAAATAAAAGCATCTGGAGGGAAAAACATGGAGTTTCATCATGTATCGGTGCTGTTAAATGAATGTATAGAATATTTGAATATCAAAAAAGATGGTATTTATATAGATGGTACTATGGGCGGGGGAGGACATTCTCTCGCCATTTGTAAAAAATTAACAACAGGCAGACTGATTGCTATTGACCAAGATTTGAATGCACATACAGCAGCAAAGCAAACATTAAAAGAGCATTTGCAAAAAGTTACATTTGTTCATGATAATTTTGAAAATATCAAAACAATATTACAAAATTTAAATATTGAAAAAGTAGATGGTATTTTGTTAGATATTGGTGTTTCTTCTCATCAGCTTGATGAAAGCGAAAGAGGATTTTCTTATCAAAAAGATGCGCCGTTAGATATGAGAATGGATAATACAAATGATTTTTCTGCTTATGATGTTGTAAATACATACAGTGAACAGCAATTATATACTATTATATGGGAATATGGTGAAGAACGCTGGGCAAAAAGAATTGCAAAATTTATAGTAGAGCAAAGACAGTTAAAACCTATACAGACAACAATAGAGCTAGTAGAATGTATTAAAAAGGCAATACCCAAAGGGGCAAGAAAAGATGGTCCTCATCCTGCAAAAAGAACATTTCAAGCAATACGTATTGAAGTAAACAGAGAATTAGATGTATTACAAAAAACAATTATAGACGCAGCGGAAGTATTGAATACAGAAGGTAGACTTTGTATTATTACATTTCATTCTTTAGAAGACCGCATAGTAAAAAATGCCTTTCGTTTGCAGGAAAATCCTTGCATTTGTCCTAAAGAGTTTCCCGTTTGTGTTTGTGGCAAAAAACAAATGGCAAAAGTGATTACCAGAAAACCAATATTGCCTTCTGAACAAGAATTAGAACAAAACCATCGTTCAAGAAGTGCAAAGTTGCGTGTTTTGGAAAGAATCTAATATAAGGAAGTGTAGAATTATGGCAGTCAAAAAAAGAAAAGTATCTAAAAAAACATATCAAGATGCAAAGGCGTATTATACACATGGAGGAGTGGCATATGATGTTGAACCCATAGAAGAAGAATATGCACCACCCAAAAAACAGGTAAAAAAACAAAAAAAAATAAAAAAGAAACCATCTACAACAATGCAGGTGAGAGCAAACCGTGTTTATAGCATTAAAATTGCTTTGGTATTAGGCGTTTTTTTCTGTGGCACATTGGCTTTTATGTGGTCTAGTGCATTAGCAACATCACAAAGAGTAGAAACGCAAAATTATAAAAATAAGTTAGCAGACCTCAAAAGTGAAAACGCTCTTTTAGCAATTGATGTTTCAGAACAAATGGATTTGGATACTGTAAAAAAAATTGCAACAGAAAAATTGGGTATGGTAGAACCACAACCATATCAAATACAATACATAGATGTTCCAGAACAAAGCTACACACTTCATTATAATGATGAAACAGAACAACCCAAAGAACAAAATGAAGAAAATACATTAGTAAGAACAATTGTAGGTTTATTTAAAAAGGAATGATAAATGATTTATGAAAAGAAAAAGAATACCCATTGCTCCTATTAAAGGAAGATTATATTTCGCTTTTTTTATGTTTGTAATTACATTAACAATATTAGGGGGACGTGTATATTATTGGAAAACGGTTAAAGGGGCAGAATATGAAAGTAGAGCAAAAGAACAGCAAATAAATAGCTATGATGTTATGGTGCAAGCAAATAGAGGTTCTATAGTAGATAGAAATAATCAACCATTTGCTGTTAGTACAGTGGTATATAATGTAATATTAGACTCTCGTGTATTGGCTTTAAAAAATTCTAGAGAAGATTATAGAATAACACAGCAAAATAAAACATTTGCTGCATTGCAAGAGGTTTTTCCAGATTTGAACTATGATGAGTTAAGACATGGTGTACAAATCAATCCAGAAACAGGAAATCCATACACAGATAATAGCTGGAAGGTTTTAGCAAAAAAAGTAGATAAAGATGTAAAAGAAGCACTAGAAGAACAGGACTTAATAGGTGTTTATTTTGAACAGGATACAAAAAGAACATACCCTTTAAAAACATTAGCTTGTCATATTATTGGTTTTATACGTGGGGATTCTAAATCAGGCATTGAAAGCTATTATGATAAATATATGACAGGTACACCAGGGAGGTCTTTTATTGCTTATGATGGTAACAGTACAGCAATGAGGCAGGAATATGACCCAAAAGATGGCGATACTGTTGTAACAACAATTGATTATACCATACAACAATATGCAGAAGATATTGTAAAAGAAACAGCAGAACAATGGCCTTCTGATGCAGTAGGTATTATTGTTATGAATCCTAATACGGGTGAAATTTATGCTATGGCAGATTCTAATGCATTTGATTTGAATCAGCCTGATGAAGTATTAGCTATGTCAGATGAAGAATTTAAAGAAACATGGGACGCAATGACAGAAGAAGAAAAGTTGGATTATAAATATAATATGTGGAAAAATTTCAATGTTAGTAGTACATATGAACCAGGCTCTATATTTAAACCTGTTACAGTAGCAGCAGCATTAGAAGAAGGTATAATTACACCTCAAGATACATTTTTTTGTGCTGGTTATGTAGAAATGTATGATGAAAGAATGAATTGTCATTTGCGTTCAGGACATAATACATTAGATGTACAAGGTGCTTTGGCACAATCTTGTAATCCTGCTATGATATATATTTCTCAAAAAATGGGAAAAGAAACATTATATCGTTATAAAAAGAATTTTGGTTTTGGTGATAAAACAGGTATTGATTTGCCTGCTGAAGAAAATGGTATATTGTATGGAGAAGATGCTATTGGACCTGTAGAACTTGCCACAATATCATTTGGACAGGGCTTTAATACTACATCAATACAAGCTATTACTGCTTTCTCAGCCGTTATCAATGGCGGGAATTTAATGAAACCATATATTGTTTCACAAGTTGTTGATAAACAAGGTAATATTGTATATGAAAATCAGCCAGAAGTTAGAAATCGTGTAATTTCAAGAGAAACATCTGATTTAATGCGTATTATGATGAAAGCAACTATTGAAGAAGGTACAGGTAAAAAGGCAAAAATAGAAGGATATTCTATTGGTGGTAAAACTGGTACAGCACAGAATGGTAGCCGTAAAGTACAAGATAAATGGGCATTAAGCTGTCTTACTTATTTTCCAGTAGAAAATCCACAGTATGTTGTATTAGCAGTAATATTTCGTCCAGAAGATTATCAAGACGGAAAACAAACACCTGTTCCTATGACAAGAAAAATGATGGAGGATATTATTAAATATAAAAATATACAACCAAGTTATACAGAAGATGGCACAGCAATTACTAAAAAGCAAGGTACTGTAACAGTAGATGATTATACAGGTTCTGATATATTTTCTACATTATTGTCATTGGACAGTAAAAATTTAAGTTATCGTACTGTAGGTACAGGAAATGTTGTAGTAAATCAATTCCCACATGGTGGTACACAAGTAGAAGAAGGCAGTCAAATCACACTTTATGTAGAAAAGGGCGAAGATGATGAAGGAACAATGCCAATACCAGATGTAAAAGGAAAAACTTATTCTGAAGCTGTTACATTGTTAAATGATAGTGGTTTTGAAGTAAAAACAGAAAATGAAAAAACAGATGGTGTTGTGTTATCACAAAATCCAAAATATGGTGTGTCTGTGGAATTAGGAACAGAAATTACTTTAACAATGGGAGAACAACAACAAGAGGAAGAAGAAAAAAATACATCAAATGAATAAATAAGTAGATTGATATTTTATATGAATATGCACCCTGTTTTGTCAATATATTGAACTATATTGAGAAAGGCAGGGTGTTTTTTTATGGAAAAAATAACAATACTTATGAAAAAAAGACTGTTGGTATTTTTATTTTTGTCCACTATTGGGTGGATGATATTATTTGGTAGAGTAGTATATATACAGGTAATACTAGGGGAAGAATTACAGCAGAAAGCATATGAACAGCAAACAAGAGATAGACTGATTACTCCGAAAAGAGGAAGTATATTAGATAGAAATGGTGTAGGGCTTGCTGTAACGGAAACAGTAAATAGTGTTAGTGTCATTCCTGTGCAGATAAAAGAAAAAGAACAAACAGCAAAATATTTAGCAGATGTATTAGAATTAAAATATGATACTGTTTTAGAAAAAATAAAACAAAATGTTGCATTAGTTCGTATTAAAAATAAAGTAGATAAAGAAATTGCAATGGAAATTAGAAAAAAAGAAATACCAGGCATTGTAATAGATGAGGATGTTAAAAGAGTATATCCTTATTATTCATTAGCATCTCAAGTATTAGGGTTTGTTGGAAAAGATAATCAGGGTATTATTGGTCTGGAATCAAAATATAATGAATATTTGGAAGGAAAAGCAGGAAAAATATTAACATTAACAGATTCTAGAGGGTTGACAGTAGACAGTACACAAGAAAGAATAGCACCAGAAGATGGTAAAACACTTGTTACCAGTATCGATGTTGTAGTACAACAATATGCAGAGCAAACATTGGCAAAAGCAGTAGAGGCAAAAGGAGCAAAAAATGGTATTATTATTGTAATGAACCCTCAAAATGGTGAAATTTATGCCATGGCAAATTATCCAAGTTTTGATTTGAATGACCCTTTTACAATTAATAGTGAAGAATTAGCAAGCATTTGGGGAAATATGAGCGAACAAGAAAAAAATGATGCATTAAATCAAATGTGGAGAAATACCGCTATTAATGATACATATGAGCCAGGAAGTACATTTAAAACAATTACATCTTCAGCAGGATTGGAAGAAGGTGTTGTGACACCAGAAAGCAGTTTTGTATGTAATGGTTATTATGTGGCAGGAGATAGACAAATTAAATGCTGGAGATATCCTAGAACACATGGAGCAGAAACATTTGTGCAAGGTGTTCAAAATTCGTGCAATCCTGTATTTATGATAGTTGCGGAAAGAATGGGAGCGGAAATATTTGCAGATTATATGACAAAATTTGGATTTCGTGAAAAAACAGGTATAGATTTACCTGGAGAAGCAGTAGGTATTATACATAAAACAGAAAATATAGGTCCTGTAGAATTAGCAACAATGTCATTTGGACAGTCATTTCAAATTACACCTTTACAATTATTAAGGGCAGTATCTGCTATTGTTAATGGGGGAAGTTTAGTAACACCTCATATTGGCACGGAAATATTAGACGAAAATGGTAATGTATTGCAAACATTTGAATATCAAAAAGGAGAGCAAGTGATTTCTCAAAAAACATCAGAACAAATGAAAAAAATATTGGAAAGTGTTGTTTCAGAGGGTACAGGAAATAAAGCATATATTCCAGGCTATCGTATTGGTGGAAAAACAGCAACTTCTGAAAAATTACCAAGAAGAAGTGGAAAATATATTGCCTCTTTTTTGACATTTGCACCAGCAGAAAATCCTCAAGTATTGTCATTGGTGCTAATAAATGAACCCCAAGGAAATTATTATGGTGGTAGTGTAGCAGGACCTGTTATGAAAGAACTTCTTCAAAATATATTACCATATTTGGGAATTGAAACAATATATACAGAAAAAGAAATGAAAATGGAAGAAGTACAGAAAATAAATGTAATGGATTTTGTTGGTATGACAGTACAGGAAGCAAAACAAACATTATATGAACAAGAAATAAATTATGAAATACAAGGAGAAGGAGAAAATATTGTTTCTCAATTTCCGCAATCTGGAGAAGAAGTGAACAAAAATACAACAATATTACTTTATACAGAATGAAATATTATAATTATAATATGTAAAAATTTATTAGTGCAGATAAAAGTTATAAAAAGGCTTTTTTTACAGTTTGAGCAATATATTACAAAAAATCTTTTGTAATGTTATAGAATTGTGCTATAATAAAACGATATGATATTCCGTTGCAACAGTATAAAGGAGGTTAAAAACATATGATACTTTCAGCATTACTGCAGAATATAGATTGGAAATTGTTATATGGAGAAGAAAAAGAAATTAATAAAATAACATATGACTCCAGAAAAGTGCAAAAAGATGATTTATTTGTATGTATTACAGGATTTCAAACAGATGGGCATAAATATGCGCAAAAAGCAATAGAAGCAGGAGCAACAGCAATACTTTGTGAAAAAGAAATACAATCAGATAATAAAAATGTAACAATATTACAAACAAGCAATACCCGTCATGCTTTGGCTATACTTTCTGCAAATTATTATAAACACCCTTGTGACAGTATGAATGTGATAGGTGTAACAGGAACAAATGGAAAAACAACAACAACATATCTTGTAAAGTCTGTATTAGACAGCATTGGACATAAAGTAGGTATTATAGGAACGATTGAAAATCGTATAGGAGATAGAGTACTTCATACAGACAGAACAACACCAGAGTCATTGGAACTACAGAAATTATTTTATGAAATGAAACAAGAAAATGTAACAGATGTTGTTATGGAAGTATCTTCTCATTCTCTTGATTTGCATAGAGTAGATGGTATAGAATATAACATTGGCATATTTACAAATTTAACACAAGACCATTTAGATTACCATAAAACAATGGAAAACTATAAAATAGCAAAATCATTGCTTTTTCAAAGAAGTGAAAAAAGTGTGATTAACATAGATGATGATGCAGGAGAATTCATGAAACAAAATGCAAAAGGAGAAGTGTTAACATTTGGTATAGATAAACAAGCAGATATTACAGCAAAAGAAATTGATATATCAGCAGATGGTGTAAAATTTACATTATGTTATGATAATAAACAATATGCTGTGTCACTGCATACACCAGGTAGATTTAGTATTTATAATGCTTTGGGTGCTATTGGCGCTTGTATATTTATGGGTATTGCTATAGAAGATATTATTATAGCATTAAATAATAATACAGGTGTTGCGGGAAGATTTCAAACAATAAAAAGTAACAAAGCAAATGCTATAGTAGACTATGCCCATACACCAGATGGCTTAGAAAACATATTAAATACAGCGAAAGAATTTGTAAAAGGAAAAATTATTACTGTGTTTGGCTGCGGAGGCGATAGAGATAGAACAAAAAGACCTATTATGGGAGAAATAGCAGGAAAACTTTCAGATTATTGTATTATTACATCAGATAATCCTAGAACAGAAAATCCTTCTGCTATATTAGATGATGTAGAAGAAGGTATGAAAAAAACAGATTGTAATTATATTAAATTAGTAGATAGAAAAGAAGCTATTTGTCATGCAGTAAAATATGGACAGAAAGGCGATTTGATTGTTATTGCTGGAAAAGGACATGAAAATTATCAGATTTTTGCAGATAAAACAATACATTTTGATGATGTAGAAGAAGTCAAAAAAGCTTTTGGAGAGGATAGTTTATGATACCTATAACATTACAAAAAATAACGGAAATTGTGAATGGCATATTAATAGGAGATAAAAAGGGATTACAAAAACAATCTACAGGACTGCAAAGTGATTCCCGAAAAGTAAAAGAAGGAGATATTTTTGCCCCCATAGTAGGAGAAAGAGTAGACGGACATGATTTTATACAAAAAGCATTTGAAGCAGGTGCGGTATGCTGTTTTGCTGAAAAAGATGTAGATATCAAACAAGAGCAATATATCATACGTGTAAATAGTGTTGTAAGAGCACTATTAGATGTTGCGGAATATATTATAAAAGAGCTTTCTGTGCCTGTTGTTGCTGTAACAGGGAGTGTGGGAAAAACTACAACAAAAGATATGATTGCATCTGTTTTAGAACAAAAATATTGTGTTTTAAAAACAGCAGGAAATTATAATACCAATATTGGTATGCCTCTTATGGCGGCACAGCTTACAAAACAACATGAAATTGCTGTGTTGGAAATGGGTATGAACAGTTTTGGCGAAATACATAATCTTTCTGTTGCTGCAAAACCAGTAATTGCTGTGATTACAAATGTAGGTGTAGCACATATGGAAATGCTGGGTAGCAGAGATGGTATATTAAAAGCAAAAAGTGAAGTATTTGATGGTATGAATGAAAAAGGTATTGCCATATTAAATGCAGACAATGACAAACTGCAAACATTAGAGGGAAAAATTAAACAAAATATTATATGGTATGGTGTGGAATATAAAAAAGGAATTTATGCAGATAATATCAGAAGTCATGGTGTAGAATCTATTTCTTGTGATATTCATACACCAAAGGGAGACTTTAATGTTATGATTCCTACAGCAGGAGAGCATATGGTTATGAATGCATTGGCAGCAACCGCAGTAGGATTAGAATTAGATTTAACAACAGAACAAATCCAAAAAGGTATTGCCTCATTTGTACCTACAAAAATGCGTATGAATATTATCAAAGCAAATGGCTTTACAATTATAAATGATGTATATAATGCAAACCCTGTTTCTATGAAAGCATCTATTGATGTTTTGTCAAAAGCAGAAGACAGAAAAGTTGCTATATTGGGCTTTATGGGGGAACTGGGAGAAAATGAAAAACAAATGCATAAAGAAGTAGGAGAATATGTAGGAGAGAAAAATATTGATGTATTGATATCAATAGGAGATATTGCAAATTATTATGATGAATGTGCAAAACAAAAAGGCACAAAACAAGTATACCATTTTGACACACAACAATCTTTTTGGGAAAAAGGCATTTCATTATTAAAAGAGGGGGATACCATATTAGTAAAAGCATCTAGGAGCAGACAATTTGAAAAAACAGTGGAAAAATTACAACAAAAATAATTGACAAACATGTTATGCTGTGCTTGTATGTAATTGTGTTGATGCTATATAAACACAGCAAAGGTAGAAAATACAAGGGGTGAAATTCGTTTTGGAACAACTGATACAAGGGATTTATGCAATTATCATTGCGTTTGTAATAGGCGTGATACTTTGTCCTATACTTATACCAATATTGCATAAAATGAAATACGGACAAACGGAAAGAGATGATGGACCACAAAGCCATTTGAAAAAGCAAGGAACACCCACTATGGGAGGAATTGCTATATTAATTGCATTTTGCGGGGGAAGTTTTTTATTTTTAAAACAAAATTATGACGGCATTGCTGTTGTGCTTGTGACATTAGGATTTGGTATAATAGGCTATATTGATGACTATATCAAAGTAGTAAAAAAACGTTCTTTAGGATTAAAAGCAATGCAGAAGATAATAGGACAGCTTGTAATTACGGGAGCATTTGCTTATTATTTATATCAGTCTAATTTTGGAACAGAAATTTATATACCTTTTACAAAAGGAATAACCATTGATATGGGTATGCTTTTTGTACCATTTTTAATTGTAGCAATATTGGGTACTGTAAATGGTGTAAATTTAACAGATGGTTTAGATGGATTAGCGGGCGGTGTAACACTCATTGTAGCTGTATTTTTTATGCTGGTATCTTGGGGAGCAGGAAGTGGTATATTACCTGTTTGTGGTGGTGTCATTGGTGCGTTACTTGCCTTTTTGATATTTAATGCTTATCCTGCTAGGGTATTTATGGGAGATACAGGTTCTCTTGCATTAGGAGGATTTGTTGCAGCATCTGCATTTTTGTTAAAAATGCCTATATTTATATTGATTGTAGGATTTATATATCTTTTAGAATCTATTTCTGTTATGATACAAGTGTTATATTTTAAAAAAACAGGTGGAAAACGCTTTTTTAAAATGGCGCCTATACATCATCATTTTGAAGAATGTGGTTGGAGTGAAACAAAAATAGTAACTATATTTTATGTTATTACAACATTGTTATGTTTAATTGGATTTTTAGGTTGTCGATATTTATTTGCAGTATAGAAAGAAGGGCTTTCATTGGAATATAAAGGAAAAAATGTTATGGTATGTGGTATGGCAAAAAGCGGTATAGCAGCTGCGAAATTGCTTGCGAAAAAAGGAGCATTTGTAACATTACAAGACTTAAAAACAATAGAACAATTAGGAGATGTTTCTGATATAGAAAAAAAGGGTATTACAATATATGCTGGTAAAAATCCAGACGATATTGTTTTAAAACAACATTTGATTGTATTAAGTCCTGGTGTGCCTTGTGATTTGCCTTTTTTATTGGAAGCAGAAAAAAATAACATTCCTATATGGAGTGAAGTGGAACTTGCTTATACTATGACACCATGCAATGTTATAGCAATTACAGGAACAAATGGCAAAACAACAACAACAACATTAGTAGGAGAGATATTAAAATCGGAATATCAAAATACTGTTGTAGTAGGTAATATTGGTGTACCATATAGTGAAAAAGTGGAAAGTCTGACAAATGATGACTGGGTTGTAGCAGAAATCAGTAGTTTTCAAATGGAAACAGCACATACTTTTCACCCAAAAATCAGCGCAGTGTTGAATATTACGCCTGACCATTTAAACAGACATAAAACAATGGAAACATATATTGCTATGAAAGAGAGAGTTTGGAAAAATCAAACAGAACAAGATTATTGTATATTAAATTGGGAAGATGAAGTTTGTAGAAATATGGCAAATAGAACCATGTCAAATATATTTTATTTCAGTAGTCAAACAGTGCTAAAAGAGGGCATTTATTTAGAAAATGGCAATATTAAAATTTGCTGGAAAAATATGCATGAAACATTATTTCATGTAGATGAATTGAAATTATTAGGTGTTCATAATTATGAGAATATTATGGCAGCATGTGCTATTGCAGTTTGTGCTGGTGTTCCATTACAAAAAATAATAAAAATTACGAAAGAATTTGCAGGGGTAGCGCATAGAATAGAATATGTAGAAACAATAAATGATGTTGAATATTATAATGACTCCAAAGGAACAAATACAGACGCATCCATTAGAGCGGTGCTTGCTATGAAAAGACCTATAATTTTGATTGCTGGAGGATATGATAAGGGTGTTTCATTTGCAGATTGGGTGAAACTATTTCAAGGTAGAGTAAAGCATCTTGTATTAATTGGTGTGACAGCAGAACAAATAGAAAGAGAAGCAATAGAAGTAGGATTTACAGCAATTTCAAAATGTGATACATTTGAACAAGCGGTTTCACTTTGTCATGACAAAGCAGAAAGGGGAGATTGTGTATTGCTTTCTCCTGCCTGTGCAAGCTGGGGAATGTTTGATAACTATGAGCAAAGAGGAGACTTGTTTAAAAAATTGGTAAGAGAATATTTATAATATAATAAAAAGAGGTGACACATATGGCGGAAGCCTCTACGGCTAAAAAAAGAAAAACACCAGTAAAAAAGAAAACTTCAAAAGCATCATATGACTATATTATATTATTTGTGGTAATACTGCTTGTGTTATTTGGTATTGTTATGATATTTAGTTCTAGCTATTATGATGCAATGACATCAGAAAAATTTAATAATGATATGCTTTATTTTGTAAAAAAGCAATTTAGAAATGGTTTACTAGGTTTAGTTGGTATGTTTTTCATGACAAATTTTAATTATCGTTATTTGAGAAGATTTACACTACCTGCTTATGTAGTAGGCTGTATGTTGCTGATATTACTGATACCTTTTGGTACAGTAGCAAATGGACAAAAAAGGTGGCTTTGGGGATTTCAGCCTTCTGAAATTGTAAAAATTACCACAACATTATTTTTAGCTCATTTTATTTGCTTACATAAAGATTATTTAAAAGATTTTACAGGATTTATAAAGTGTTTGAGTATTGTAGCAATTCCTTGTGCTATGATTGCCATTACAAATTTTAGTAGTGCATTGCTTTTAGCTTTAATAGGAGGTACAATACTTTTTGCAGCAGGATTTGATATGAAATATTTTGCTTATGTCAGCGGTCCAGTTGTAGGTGCGGGCATACTTGCCATATTGTTGCCTGGTTTGGGTAGTTCAGACTCTGGCGGTTATCGTTTAGGACGTATAAAAATATGGTTAGACCCTTTTTCAGACCCAACAGATAAAGGCTATCAAATTATACAAGGTCTTTTTGCTGTGGCATCTGGGGGAATGTTTGGATTGGGATTAGGGCAAAGTAGACAAAAAACATTTTTACCAGAGGCATATAATGACATTATATTTGCAATTATTTCAGAAGAATTGGGAATGTTGGGTGCAGCATTGATTATATTGCTTTTTGCGATATTGGTGTGGAGAGGCATTAAAGTAGCTATGAATGCACAAGACCAGTTTGGTAGTTTGGTTGCAACAGGTATTACAGCACAAATTGCTTTTCAAAGCATTATAAACATTGCTGTTACAACAAATACGATACCCAATACAGGACAGCCATTACCTTTTGTTAGTTATGGTGGTACTTCGCTCGCCATTGCTATGGCTATGATGGGAATACTATTAAATATATCAAAATTTCAAAAAGGAATAGAATAAAATATTTTTATATGGTTGTTATTAAAAAAAGTGTTGACAAATTGAGAAACGTCTACTAAAATTTGTATAAGAAAAAAAGCAATGAAAAAGAGGAGTATCTATTATTCAGCTTTCAGAGAGAAAAACAAATGGTGCGAGTTTTTTAGTTTGAATGTAGAGAATGTAGCTTTGGAGCTTTTTTGCTGAAGCAGTTTATTGTGTGTAGGTAAAAACGGTTTGCCTCGTTAAAGGCTTTTGAGTGTCTGCTTTGTTTGTAATCAAATATAATCAATGCAGAAATAAAGGTGGTACCGCGAACTTTCGTCCTTTTGGGATAGAAAGTTCTTTTTTTTGAAAAATATTTATAATAAATATCAAAAACTGTTCTGTTAATTGAATATGAAAAATAATTTTATATGCCTTGCCCATATCCATAAATTTAAAAATGTACTTATACAGTTTTATAGCTATATTAAGTATAAATTTATATGAGCAAAACAGAACAAAAGAGAGGTATAGGAGGAAAACAAATGAAAGAATTAGCAAAAAATTATGACCCCTCTATAGTAGAGGAGCGTTTATACCAACAATGGATGGAAAAAAAATATTTTCACACAATTATTGACAAAACAAAAAAACCATACTGTATTGTTATGCCACCACCAAATATTACAGGACAACTCCATATGGGACATGCTTTAGACAATACGATACAGGATATATTGATTAGATGGAAAAGAATGGCAGGCTATAATACACTTTGGCTACCTGGTATTGACCATGCTAGTATATCAACGGAGTTAAAAGTAGTACAAAAAATGGCAGAAGAAGGACTTACAAAGTCAGATGTTGGCAGAGAAGGCTTTTTAGAAAGAGCTTGGGCATGGAAAGAAGAATATGGCGGTATTATATTAAATCAAATTAAAAAACTGGGAAGTTCCTGTGACTGGGAAAGAGTTCGTTTTACTATGGACGAAGGTCTTTCTGATGCAGTATTAGAGGTTTTTGTAAGATTATACAAAAAAGGTTTGATATATAGAGGAGAAAAAATAGTTAACTGGTGTCCAGAGTGTCAGACAACAATATCTGATGCAGAAGTAAATCATGTGGATACAGCAGGACATTTTTATCATATTAATTATCCTATTGTGGGTAGCGATGAGAATTTACTTCTTGCTACAACACGTCCTGAGACAATGTTAGGAGATACTGCTGTGGCAGTACACCCAGATGATGAAAGATATCAGCATTTGATTGGAAAAAAATGTATATTACCTTTGGTAGGAAAAGAAATTCC
This sequence comes from Lachnospiraceae bacterium 46-61, assembly GCA_041223565.1. Classification (GTDB taxonomy): domain Bacteria; phylum Bacillota; class Clostridia; order Lachnospirales; family Anaerotignaceae; genus Coprocola. The sequence goes on along the minus strand of JBCLQL010000003.1, from coordinate 30,545 downwards.
TATTGTAGCAGATAGTTATGTTGATAGAGAATTTGGTACAGGTGTCGTTAAAATTACACCAGCTCATGACCCTAATGACTTTGAGGTAGGTGTTCGTCATAATTTGGAAAGAATTAACGTACTCAATGATGATGGCACTATGAATGAAAATGCTGGAAAATATCAAGGTATGGATAGATATGAGGCAAGAGAAAAAATTGTTGCAGAATTAAAAGAACAAGGCTATTTAGTAAAAATTGAAGATATTACTCATGCTGTTGGTACACATGAACGTTGTAATAAAGTTGTAGAACCTATGATAAAATTGCAATGGTTTGTAAAAATGGAAGAATTGGCAAAACCAGCTATTGATATATATAAAGATAAATCACTTCGTTTTATACCAGATAGATTTGGTAAGGTTTATTTACATTGGTTAGATAATATTAAAGATTGGTGTATTTCTCGTCAGCTTTGGTGGGGACACAGAATACCTGCATATTATTGTGCAGATTGCGGACACATTACAGTATCTAAAACAACACCAGAAAAATGTGAAAAGTGCGGTTGTACTTCATTGACACAAGATGAAGATGCACTGGATACATGGTTCTCCTCTGCATTATGGCCTTTTTCTACATTAGGCTGGCCTGATGAAAATGCAGAAGATTTAAAACATTTTTATCCTACAAGTGTATTGGTAACAGGATATGATATTATATTCTTCTGGGTTGTTAGAATGACATTCTCTGGTATGGAATGGATGAAACAAACACCTTTCCATGATGTATTTATACATGGCTTGGTAAGAGATGACAAAGGTAGAAAATTCTCAAAATCATTGGGTAATGGTATTGACCCATTAGAAGTCATTGATAAATATGGCGCAGATGCTTTGAGATTGATGTTGATTACAGGAAATGCTCCTGGAAATGATATGAGATTCTATTGGGAAAGATTGGAGGCAAGCAGAAACTTCTTAAATAAATTGTGGAATGCTTCCCGTTTTGTGCTTATGAATTTGGAAGAGGATTTGCCAAAAGAAATACCTTCTCATTTAACATCAGCAGATAAATGGATACTTTCTAAAGTAAATACATTAACAAAAGATGTAGAAGAAAATATGGAAGGTTATGAATTGGGTATTGCAGCACAAAAAGTACATGACTTCTTGTGGGACGAATATTGTGACTGGTATATTGAAATGGTAAAACCACGTCTTTATAATAAAGAAGATGATACTAGAATTGCTGCACTTTGGACATTAAAAACGGTATTGCTTACTGCATTAAAATTATTGCACCCATTTATGCCATTTATTACAGAAGAATTATTCTTAAATGTACAAAATGAACAAGAAAGTATTATGATTTCTGAATGGCCAGTATTAAATCCACAATGGGTATTTACAGAAAATGAAAAAGAAATTGATATGATAAAAGAGGCTGTTAGAAATATACGTAATATTAGAGCAGAAATGAATGTAGTACCTTCTAAAAAAGCACAGGTATTTGTTGTAACAGAAAACAAAGAGGTTGCAGATATATTTGAAAAATCAAAAGTATTTTTCAAAACATTGTCTTATGCAAGTGATGTTTCTATACAATCAGATAAAAGCAATATAGGCGATGATGCTGTTTCTGTAATGATTCCAAATGCTGTCATTTATATGCCATTTGCAGAATTGGTTGATATTACAAAAGAAATAGAGCGTTTGACAAAAGAAAAACAGAAAATGCAAAAAGAAATTGAAAGAGTTGTAAATAAATTGGCAAATGAAGGATTTGTTTCAAAAGCACCTGAAAAAGTAATTGAAGAAGAAAAAGCAAAAGAAGTAAAATATAGAGCAATGTTAGCACAAATAGAAGAAAGATTAGCACAAATGAATCAATAAAACTATATAAAATGGCACTCAAGTATCACTTGAGTGCCGTTTTATACTATAAATGTTAAGTAAAAATATAGGAGGAATATTGTAATAAAGTGTCGTATGTGATATAATAAGTACTAGTATCATATTTTAAAAAGGGAGAAGGATGATATATGTATTGTAGAAATTGTGGAAAGGAGATAAATGATAATGAAATAAAATGTCCTTACTGTAATATATCTATTGTGACAATACCACAAGAGCAACAGAAAGCAAATACTTGTTGGGGTGTATTAGGCTTTTGTTGCCCTATAATAGGAGTAATATTATATATTTTATGGAAAGATGTAAGTCCTGCTAATGCTAAAATAGCGGCAAAAGGAGCATTAGTTTTTGTTATGTTTTTTTTGATAGCTCGATTATTAGATTATATTCTATAATGAAAATAATAAATAGCAACATCAAAAGATGGGAGTGAATAAGATGTATTGTAGAAATTGTGGAAAAGAAGTAGATAATAATTTAGTACAATGTCCATATTGTAATACATATCAAAATCAAATGAATATAAATGATAATGATAGTATATGGTGGTGTGTATTAGGCTGTTGTCTACCTATAGTAGGATTGGTATTATATATTGTATGGAGAGATATTAAGCCAAAATGTGGTAAAAAAGCTGGTATTGGTGCATTAATAGGTTTTATTTTAACTATTGTATTGCCTATACTATTTCATATTTTAGTAGGATTTGCTGTTATAAGCGCAGCAAATACAAATATTTTTTAAAATAAGGAAGTGAATAAAATGTATTGTAAGAATTGTGGAAAAGAAATAGATAATAATTTGGTACAATGCCCATATTGTAATACACCTATAACACAAAATCATATCAATATAGAAGATAGTGGTAGTGCATGGTGGTGTGTGTTGGGCTGTTGTGTACCTATTGTGGGATTGGTATTGTATATTGTATGGAAAGATACTAAACCAAAATGTGGTAAAAAGGCTGGTATTGGTGCAATAATAGGATTTATATTATGGATTTTAAGTATAATTATTATTTATTTATTTGTATTTTATGTTTTTGCGGTGATAGGTGAAATGGGTGGAGTGTATTAATAATTTAGTAATAAGGAAGTGAAAGCTATGTATTGTACAAATTGTGGAAAACAAATAGAAGATACTACAATACAATGCCCCTATTGCAATGCAGTTATAACAGAAGAACAAAAAGCAGTACAAATATGCAATGAGGATAATGTATGGAGAACAATTAGTTGCTGTTTTCCATCAATAGGTTTGATATTATATGTTATTTGGAAAATTAAAAAGCCTGCTTTAGCACAAAAAATAAAAGATAGTGCGTTAATTGGTATGGGTGCGCTATTTACGGTACCAATGATATTATGTTTTTTGTATTCTTTTATATTAATTGTAGCGATAATTGCATTAATTATTACAGCGGTATTTGATTTATTATGAAAAAAATTGGATTTTTTTTAAAAATATTTTTTGGTTGTCATAGCTTGCCTGCACGTTCATTTTTTTGGAAAGGAAAACAATTTCCCATTTGTGCCAGATGTACTGGTGAACTTTTTGGTATGCTATTAGAATGTTTGTTATTTATTTTTTTACATTGGTATGCTAGTTGGGGCTGGTGCACTGTGTTTGTAATGCCTTTGGTGATAGATGGTGTATTGCAATTAAAAACAAAGTGGTTTAGCAATAATCCATTACGATTTTTTACAGGTACATTTTTTGGCATTGCATTAGTTTCTTTTTTATTACATATGCATTTTTTATTATGGGAACTATTAAAAAAAATAATTTCCCTTATATTGATATAAGGGAAGCTTTTATATTGATGTAATTATAATTAGTAAAAGCCAGCATATTTTAAGTGCTGGCTATAATAATGATTTTATTTGTTTTTTGATTCTCCTCTATACCATTTTGCAGCTGTTTCAGGCAATATAGAATTGATATATGTTTCTGTAGCAAATTCAAGCCCTGCAAAGCCGCCTATTCTTGGTAATATTTGTATTGACCAATGAAGACTATTGTCATCGTTTTCGATTTCTTCTGTACCGCCTTCTATAAAACAAATATTATAACTAATATCATCTCTTAATTCTATAATACGTTTTAACATATTTTTTAATATTACAGCTAAATCTTTTAAATGTTTTTTGTCTAAGTCAGCAAAAGAACAAATATGCTTTTTAGGTATTAGCCATATTTCATAAGAAAAACGTGATGCATAGGGAGCAATAGCAATAAAATACTCTGTTTCACAGCAAATACGACTTTTTTTATTTTTTTCCCATGTAATCATATCACATATAATACAACTATTATGCTCTTTTTGATATTGCTTTGATGCATTTTGATATGTGATTTGTCTTTTTGATACAGCAGGCAGTCCAATTAGCTGCCAGTGTGAGTGCTGTATAGACATACCTGCATCTGCTCCAGCATTTTTAAATACTTGTACTTGTTTAATATTTTGTTTTTGTTTGATATGCATAAAACGTTGTTGTAAAACAATTAATACATTTTCTAAATGTTCTAATGTAAATTGTTCTATTGTTTCGTTATGATTAGGGGTATCTACTACTACTTCATGTGTACCTACTGCTGGCATTGTTTCATAAAAACTTTCTTTTTCTATTGTTTTATTGCAATGACTTTCTACAGCAGGAAAACGATTGGGGAATACTCTTATACTCCAATTTTGTTCTCTATCTTGAAATATTGCCTCCGTTGTTTTATATTCATTTCCTTTACAAAAAGGACAAGTGTTTTTTTCTGTTTGTTTTTTTGTCATTTTTTTTTCAAATTCATAGGGTCTTTTTTGGCGATTTTCTGCATATAATATCCATTCTTGTGTCAGTTTATTTTTTCGCATTTCAGACATAATAACACTCCCTTTATTTCGGTTTTTATGATGTTTCATTATAAAATTATATAAATTATATAAACAAAAGTGTTTTATAAATAGCTATAATGAAATAGTGCAAATAGAAAGTAATATTTAAAATTTTAAACAATTTTATTAAAATTACTCTTTTTGATATAAAAACCATTCATTAATATTATCAAAAACATTGTTTTCTAATGGTTTAACATCTCCATGCACTTTTTCAGAAGAAAGTACTATAAAATTACGAAAAGCAATACTAATATAAGGCAATTCTTCAGAAATCTTTTTTTGTAAGTTGCTATATGCTGATTTTATATCTTCGTCTTTTACACTATTATAAGCTATACCTAAAAGTGTGTCTATATCTCCATTTTGATAACGAGCATAATTTGCTGCATTAATTTGCGCAGAGTGAAGCATAAAAGAGTAATTGGGTATTACAGAGAAGTGCCAACCTCCTATAAACAAATCAAAATCACCAGACTGCAACTTTTGTACATAAACATCATAAGGCTGTCCATCTAGTGATACACTTGCGCCAATTCCTCTTAATTCGTCTCCTAAACGTATTGCAATTTGTTTTCTAATTTCATTTTCTGTATTATATAATATAGAGATATGAAATGTTTCTGATAATTCATTTATTGTTCTGTCTAATATGCCATCTTCATTTGTATCTTTCCAGTTAGATGCTTCTAAATAATCCTTTGCTCGTCTCAAATTAAAATCATATGTGGTCACTTCTGGTTCATAGAACCAATATGTTGGATTGACAGGGCTTTCTGTAATATGTCCTCGTCCTAAATATACACTTTCTAATATAGATTGCTTTGGTGTAACATGTGCAATCGCTTTTCTGACATTGCTGTCTTGAAATAAACTTTTTGAAAAATTAAATCCCACAAAATCATAATAATTTGTTGTATATTCATAATATTTTATTTTATTATTATTATCTGATTTACCAATATCAGATGTATTCATAACAAGTAAATCTGTTAGCCCTTGTTCAAAAGAATATAAATCTGTATCTTTATCTGTACTAATATTAACTCTAATATTATCAATATGCGCTGTTGTTCCAAAACTGCTAACACATTTTTTTAATATCATTTCTTTTGCAGGAACATAATTTTCAAATTCAAAATATCCATTACCCATAGGAATCATATTTTTATCAGATTTTGCTACATTACTGCCATAATATTCGCTGCTTATAATAGGTATAAGCAAAGCATATAAATTACCGCTAAAATTTTGCTGAAATGTAATATTAATACTATAATCAGATGTTTTAGTATAACTTCTAATATAATTCATACAATCTTTGTATACTGCATTTGCATCTGCTGCTCTGGATAATGTATTAAAAGAATATATAACATCATCTGCTGTTAAATTAGTGCCATTTTGCCAATAGATATCATTTCTTAAATTTAAAGAAAGTACTGTACCACTTTCGTCAAAACTCCAGCTCTGCGCAATACAAGGAGAAGGCTTATGGCTTTGGTCTAATTTTATTAATGGCATATATATCAATTTTAATATCGTATCTACGGAAGCATCTTGATTTAAAAGGGGATTTAGTGTTTCTGCATTTCTCATAGAAAGAGAAAGTGCACCTCCTTCTTGTATGGGTAAATTTTCTGTTATTTCATTTGATTGATGCTGTATTTGTTCTGATATTTGTTGCTGTTCTGTCTGCTCTGTTTGTTCCGTCTGTTCTGTTTGATTTTCATTTAATTCTTTGCGACACCCTGCTAATACTAAAAGCAAGGCAGTACAAATTAATATTATTTTTTTCATCATTTTCTCCTTGCTTGATTGTTGATATGATATTTATTCTATATGGTATATCCACTGATATATTTTTTGTACTATTATTACTTTTTTTACATATTTTTTCGTTTCTTCATAAGGAATATCTTTTAATGTTTTGCCGTCATCACTGTAATTGCTATCTTGAAGCCATTTTGATACATTGCCACTGCCAGCATTATATGCTGCTAAAGCCGTTTGTGTTGTTTCAAATTGATTATGAAGTTTATGCAAATACCAACAGCCAATTTGAATATTAATAATAGGTTCAAAAAGCATTTCTTGATGGTATTCTGAAATATTTAATATTTCTCCTGCCCATTCTCCTGTTGTTTGTCCTATTTGCATTAAGCCTTTTGCATTTTTTATAGAAATAGCATTTTCATCAAATCTACTTTCTGTAAAAACAACACCATATATTAAAGAAGGTGATAAAGTATATTGCTCTGAAAAGTAATTTATTTCTTTTTGATACTTTATGGGAAAAATATAAGGCAGCAGTACAAAACGGCAAAAAAGTATCACAACTGCAAAATATAATGTTATCTTTGCAAGTTTAATACATAATTTCATATTTTATCTCCATTTCCTATTCTAACATAAAATATAGATTCTAATTGTCTTTTTAAATGTTCTAAATCTTTGCTGTTATCTAATATCAAATTTGCTTTTTGACGATAAACTTCCCAATTTTTTTGAGAGCCAATTCGATTTTTTGCATCTTGATATGTAATGTTATCCCTTTCCATAATACGTCTTGCTCTGACCTCTTCTTCTGCAAATACAACCCAAATCTCACTGCATCTATTTTCAAGATTTGCTTCTAATAAAAGAGGGGCATCTAATACAATACAAGTATCTTCTTTTTTTTGTTTTCTTTCTGCAATTTTTTTATCAATTTCTTGTATAATGTATTTATGTGTACAATGATTTAAAAAATCCAATTTTTCTTTATTCGTAAATACAATACTTCCCAACTTTTTGCGTAGTATGTTTCTGTCTTCATCTAATATTGCTCCACCAAAATAAGAGGTAAGTTCTTCATAAGCAGGCTTTCCTCTTGCAATAATACCATGTGCAATTTCATCTGCATCAATTACATAAGCACCCTTTTGCTTTAAAAAAGCGGATACAATACTTTTACCGCTTCCTGTTCCTCCTGTTAATCCAATCACTTTCATTTTTTTATCGCCTTTCTTTTATTTTTTATTTTGTTTCATACCAACAATTTCCTTTATGCACGTCTACGAGCATAGGAACATTTAATGCTACAGCTTGTTCCATTGTTTGCTTTAATAATTGAGAAACTGCTTCTACATCTTGTTTGTGTACTTCTAAAAGTAATTCATCATGTACCTGCAATATCAATTTTGCACGCAGACCTTTTTCAATAAGCTTTTTATGCACATTTATCATAGCAATTTTAATAATATCTGCTGCTGTGCCTTGTATAGGCATATTCATTGCTACTCTTTCTCCAAAAGAACGCATAGCAAATGCTTTGGAATGTAGTTCTGGCATTGCTCTCCTTCTGCTAAAAAGCGTTTCTGCATATCCTTTTTCATCTGCTTCTATTACAGATTTATCCATATATTTTTTAATATTAGGATATTTTGCAAAGTATCCTGCAATATAATTTTCTGCCTCTCTTATTGTAATATTTAAATCTTGGCTTAAACTAAATGCACCAATACCATATACAATACCAAAATTAACTGCTTTTGCATTCCTTCTTTGTAATTCTGTTACATCATCAAAAGGAACATTAAATACTTGTGATGCAGTTAGCCTGTGTATGTCTTGGTTTTTTGTAAACGCATCAATGAGTGTTTCGTCATTAGCAATGTGAGCAAGTACTCTCAATTCTATTTGAGAATAATCTCCATCTAAAAAACAGTAATTTTCATCTGTTGGTATAAATACTTTTCTAAGTTCTCTGCCTAAATCTAAGCGAATAGGTATATTTTGTAAATTAGGCTCTGTAGAACTAATACGTCCTGTTGCTGTAATAGTTTGATGAAATGTAGAATATATTTTTTGTGTTTTTTCATCTAATACAGACAATAAGCCATCTACATAGGTGCTTTTTAATTTTGTTAGTTGACGATAATGTAATATTTTATTTATAATAGGGTGTGAATTTTTTAATTTTTCAAGTACTTCTGCGGCTGTAGAGTATCCTGTTTTTGTCTTTTTTGCTCCTGGTAATGCCATATATTCTTTGCTGAATAATATTTCTCCTAATTGTTTTGGAGAATTAATATTAAATTTTATACCAGCAATAGTGTATATTTCTAGTGTCAATTTGTCTATACTTTTTTGTAGCTCTGCGCCGTATTGCTGTAGTGCTTGCTTATCTACCTTTATTCCATATTTCTCCATATCTGCAAGTACTCTAATTAAAGGTAGTTCAATATCAAAATATAATTTTTGCTGGTTATTTTGCTCTATTTTTTGAATAAGTACTTCTTTAGAACGATAGGCAACTTCTGCCTGTTTACAAGCAAATTGCTGTAATTCATACTGTTCAATATCTTGAAAAGATTTTTTTGATTTTCCTTTTCCGAATATTTCCATTTCAGAAGGGTATACTTCTTCTAAAAATTCTCCTGCAATATCATCATATTCATAAGAATCTTTTGTCGAATTTAATATATATGCTGCTAATGCAGTATCAAATATTACATCACTTAATTCTATATCATAACGACGTAATAATGTCATATCTTTTTTGGCATAGTGAGCAATTTTATAATATTCTTTGCTTTCAAAGAAATTTTTTGCTGCTTTCAGTAAATCATATTCATTATTTTCACAGTATAAAAAATAAGCGTTTTCTCCGCCATCATATAAACTCATACCTGTTATGATATTATTTTCTGAAAATAATATATATGCAATTTCTTTTTGTTTTTCTAAATGTTCAAAAATAAAGATAAATTGTGATGGTTCTGTTATGGTTTGATAATGAATTTCTATTTTGCTTTTTTGTTTCTTTTGAAATTGCTCAAAACGATTTAAAAATGTTTTAAATTCTAAATTTTTCATAATAGTATAGGCTTCTTCTGTAAATAAATTGTCTATACTCATATCTTTTTTATCCATTTCCAAAGGAATATCTCTTACAATAGTGACTAATGTTTTACTAAGTATTGCCTGCTGTTGAAACGCTTTTAAATTTTCAGATGCTTTTTTTGGTTTGATATTATCACAATTTTGTATAGCAGTTTCTATATTTTTGTATTGTTGTATGATTTTGATTGCAGTTTTTTCGCCAATGCTAGGTACTCCTGGCACATTATCTGAACTATCTCCCATTAATGCCTTTACATCTATAAATTGTGTGGGTGTAACACCATATTTTTCAATAACATCTTTTTCGTTATAGTCTTCTATTTCTGTTTTGCCGCCTTTTGTTTTGGGTATACGTATTTTTAATGTATCGCTTGCAAGTTGTAGTAAATCTTTGTCGCCAGATACCACTACTGCTGTTATACCACATTGTTCTGCTTTTTGTGAAAGTGTACCCAATATATCATCTGCTTCGTATCCTTCTATTTCATATTGTTTGATATGCATAGCAGTTAAAACTTGTTTTAATAGAGGCATTTGCTGTTGTAATTCCTCGGGCATACCCTTTCTTGTACCTTTATATTGTTCATAAATTTTGTGGCGAAATGTTGGCGTGTGTAAATCAAATGCTACTGCTAGATAGTTAGGCTGTTCTTCTTCTAATAATTTAAAAAGTATGTTTAAAAAACCATATATTGCATTTGTATATTTGCCTTCTGCATTTGTAAGTAATGGTACACCATAAAATGCTCTGTTGGCAATGCTATTTCCGTCTATCATCATTAGTTTTTCCATTGATTCATTCTCACTTTCTTTTTTGACATAGATACCATAGCCTATTATACACTATTTTTGTTGTAAAAAACATGAGATTTATAAAATATATTTATGATTGTTAAAAAATATAATATATATTGTCATTAAAGTTTATATATTGTCAATATTGGTTTTGTATTATTTTTTATTATTATAAAAATGAAATATTTATATTATTGTAATTTTTGACTAAAATAAGCAATTTTTAAAAAAAGTGATAAAAAACTTTATATTTTAATTAATGCAATTTTTTAGTATTGTTTCTATCCATATAAAACGCAGTTTTATAATGATATAAAAATTTAATATTTTTTCATTAAAAAAACTTTTTTAATATAAATTTGTAATTAATTTAAGTATTATATTAGTAAAATAAAATATAGAAATTATAAAGAATAGATTTTTTTGTAAAAATAGTATATTAATGTGGAATTTGTGTATTTATTTTTAAACAAAGCGCAAAGCTATATAATATAAGCGATATTGACAATTTTATTATATTAGTGCATAATAAACAATGAAATATATAGATTATACTAAAATATAGTATGATTATGCATAAATAGAAAATTGCAGCAAATTACCTGCAAGTAAAAGTGTAAAATGGAAAAGTTGGTATGGCTGGTGCAATGAGTGTTTTTCATTGTACCTTTTTTATTCAATATTTATTTTATTATTTAAGGAGGGAAATAATGTGCTGTTCATCATTTTGTATGTATTATGGTTTTTGTTTAATGGCAAAATAACATTAGAGCTTGCTGTAGTGGGTGCTTTAATATGTGGAGGGCTGTATTATTTTACAAAAAAATTTATTTGGGAAAAACAAAGAAAAAGTATATTAAAAGGACGCGTATTCGATTTTATAAAATATGGTTTTGTGTTGTTTATAGAAATTATAAAAGCGAATATTGCAGTAATGAAACTGATATTAAACCCAAATATGAATCAATGGCATCCTAGTTTTGTACGATTTACATCTGATTTAGAATTAGAAAGAATGCGTGTAATATTGGCAAATTCTATTACATTGACACCTGGAACAATTACAGTAGGTATGGAAGGAAATGAATTTACAGTACACGTTTTGGATAATAGAGAGGAGGGAAATATAGAAAACAGTATATTTACAAAAATGCTTAGTCAAATAGAAAGGGGAGAGGAGAGTGGCAGAAAATGAAAGTTTTTTACACACTATGTTGTTTGTATGTATGATTATTATTTGCATATTAATGTTTTTATGCTTATATAAGGCATTAAAAGGACCAAGATATACAGACCGTATGATTTGTATCAATATTATTGCAACATTAGGCGTTAGTTTTATATGTATACTTTCTGTCTATTTAAAAGAATCTTTTTTAGTAGATATTGCATTAGTATATTCTATGTTGAGCTTTTTGGCTGTAGTGGTATTATGTCGTATTGTAACACAGTATCATCAAGGCTGGTTGCTTTATAAAGAAAGAAGAGAGGAGGAAAAAAGTGAGTAAAATAGTAGGGGTATTATTTGTGTTGTTGGGTGTATTTGTATTTGCAATAGCTGTATTAGGCTTGTATCGTTTTCATTATACATTAAATCGTATGCACGCAGCGGCTTTGGCAGACACATTAGGCACAGCATTAGTAATGATAGGGCTTATGATATTAGGGCTTGATATATTTCATATATTAAAATTGTTTTTGGTTGTAGCATTTTTGTGGATAACTAGCCCTGTAAGTAGCCATTTAATTTCTAAAGCAGAAATTTTGACAAATTTGAATTTAGAAGAAAGGATGAAAGAAAAATAATATGTTGATTGAAAATTTATTACTTTTATTTTTAATTGTTTGTGCTTTATTGGTTTCTGTTACAAAAAGACTGCTGAGAGCTGTTATTATATTTATGGCTTATGGTATTGCAATGTCTGTTGTTTGGATATTTTTAGAATCTCCTGACCTTGCTATTACAGAAGCGGCAGTGGGTACAGGTATTACGAGTATATTATTCTTCCTCACATTAAAAAAAGTACACGAAATAAAAGGAACACACGATGAATGAACCAAAAAAGAAATCTGTATGGCGACATTTTGTAGATTGGGTCAATGGAGAGGAAGTCATTGAAGCGCCTAAAAAGATTTCTTTTAAAAAAATAGATATTGATAAAATAAAAGACAATTTCAAAAAATATATTTGGAGCGGCAGAAAAAAAGCAATATTTTATTTAATAATGTGTGTATTTGTATGCACAGTATTTATTGCGATATTATTACATACTGTCAGTGCATTGCCTTATTTTGGAGGTAGTAATAATCCAGCATCAAATGAAGTAGTACAAAGATATATTGAATCTGGCGTAGAAGAAACAGGTGCAACAAATATTGTTGCAGGTATGATATTAGATTATAGAGCATTTGATACTTTTGGAGAATCTAATGTGTTGTTTCTTGCTGTTATTTGTGTTGTAATGCTTTTGAAAAAAGACAAATATAATACAACACAACAGGAAATACGAGAAGAAAAAGAAGATGAAATGTTTGATAAAGAAGATGAAAATATCATATTAAAAAGAATTGCAAATCTATTGACACCTATGTTGTTTTTGTTTGGCATTTATGTTGTATTAAATGGACATATTTCACCTGGAGGAGGATTTTCGGGAGGGGCAATTATAGGAGCAGGTTTAGTATTATATGCTTCTGTGAATGGTCAACAGAATATGCAGAAATTTTTTAAATACAAAACATTTGTTTCTATTAATGTAACTTGTTTATTAACATACTGTGTATTGAAAGGATATTCTTTTTTTACAGGAGCGAATCACTTACCTAATATTATACCAAAAGGTACACCAGGAGCATTGTTCAGTGGTGGATTGATATTACCTTTAAATATTTGTGTAGGTATGATTGTTGCTTGTACGATATATGGTTTTTATGCTTTATTTACAAAAGGAGATATATAAATGACAAATTTAATGACAAATCATTATGAGGCAGCAGCGGTAATATTGTTTGGCATTGGATTTATGAATCTGCTTCTCTCTCGTAATTTGATTAAAAAATTTATAGGTTTGAATATTATGGATACAGCAGTATATTTGTTTTTAGCTGCAAAAGGATATATAGCAGGCAGAGCAGCACCTATTGTATTAGAAGGAACAACAGCAAGTGTTGAAAAATTTATAAATCCTGTACCAAGTGGATTGGTATTGACAGGTATTGTTGTTTCTGTAAGTGTAACAGCGTTTTCTCTTGCATTGGTACAAAGACTTTATAAACATTATGGCTCTCTGGATTTAGATGAAATTATGGAAAAGGCAAAAAAGGAGGGGCATTAATGGCACACGTAAACTATATACATAATATTCCTTTTATTAGTATATTTTTAACAATGTTTGGAGGCATTATTACACCTTTGTTCAGCAATGGAAAGACAGCACAAAAAATCAATTTGATTATTGTATGTATTGTGGGTGTATTGTCTGCAATACTTTTGGGTAGTGTTTGGCAAAATGAACAAAGTTTTACATTTATGATGGGACATTTTCCTGCACCTTGGGGAAATGAATTAAGAGCAGGTCCCTTAGAGGCATTGCTTGCCTTAACATTTTCATTTGTTATGGCAACAACACTATTAGGTGGTGCAAAATTTATTCAAAATGATATATTAGCTGAAAAACAAAATTTATATTTTGTTATGATAAATTTGCTTTTTGGGTCTATGATTGCATTGATATATACCAATGATATATTTACAGCATATGTATTTTTGGAGATCAATACTATTGCTTCTTGTGCTATTATTATGGCAAAGGGTACAGGAGAAAGTATTGCAGCAACATTACATTATTTGATTATATGCCTTTTAGGTTCGGGACTTTTTTTGATAGGTATATCATTGCTGTATAGTATTACAGGACATCTGTTAATGCCTAATATACAACAATCTATTATACAACTTACTACATCTGGAGAATATGCTTTTCCATTTGCTGTGGTAATTGGTATGATTATAATAGGTATTTCAATTAAAAGTGCAGTATTTCCCTTTCATTTTATGCTGGCAAGCGCACACCCTGCAGCAACACCAGCATCAAGCAGTATATTATCTGGTTTGGTATTAAAAAGTTTTATATTTTTAAATATTAAAATGTTTTACTGCGTTTTTACAATAGATTTGATAAGAAGTTTAAGAATTACAAATGTATTGTTTTTGTTTGGGCTGATTGGTATGGTAGTAGGTTCTGTTTCTGCATTAAAAGAAACAAGAATTAAACATATGCTTGCTTATTCTTCAGCAGCACAAATAGGCTATATTTATATGGGTTTAGGATTGGGTAATCATGCTGGCATGGTTGCAGCATGTTTTCACATATTGGCACACGCAGCAACAAAAGCAATGCTTTTTATTTGTGCAGGTGGTTTGATGTCTGTTTCAGGCGGAAAAGATGGTATACATGACTTGAGAGGCGCAGCACATAAAAATCTTATGGCTGGTATTGGTTTTACTGTTGGAGGACTTTCTATGGTGGGTGTGCCTTTAACAGCAGGTTTTGTATCAAAATTGTATTTTGCATCTGCAACAATATACTCTCCTCAAAAAATGGTAATCACATTGTTGACATTAGCAATTAGTATGATATTAAATGCTATGTATTTTATACCTTCTGCTATTGCTATATGGACACCTGTTGATAAAAAAATAGAACGCCCAAAAGTTTCCAGAAGAATGGAAATTGGCATAGCCATATTTATTGTAACAAATTTCTGTTTGGGTATATTTTATAAACCAATTATTGATATGATTGAGTTGGGTATTGGTTTATTATAATTTAAAATTGTAGAAAAGGATTGATGTGTGTGAGTGGTAATAGTATGCTGTTGTTTCCTGTAATATTCCCAATCATTGCTGGACTGATTTTTTTAAATGTGGAGGGACAGAAACAACAGCAAATTTATATTGTAAGTGTGATATTTTTAGAAGCACTAATTGCAATTTATTTGTGTATTACAAAAAGTGAGAGCTTTACATTTTGGCGTATGAATAAAAATGTGTTTATTTCATTACAAACAGATAAATTATCACAATTTTTTGTTTGCTTGATTAATATAATATGGTGTTTTGCAGCAGTTTTTTCACAAGAATATATGAAACATGAGCAGAATACAAAACGATTTTTTACATTTTTTATTATGACATTAGGCGCATTAAATGGACTTGCATTTTCAGGAAACTTTTTAACATTGTATTTGTTTTATGAAATGATGACATTGCTGACAGTACCTTTTGTAATTCATAGCGGTACAGAAGAAGCAACAAAAGCAGCAATGAAATATTTAGGTTATTCTATATTTGGTGCAGGACTTGCACTGTTGGGAGCATTCTTTTTGAATTACTATTGTGATAGCATAACATTTACAGCAGGTGGTACATTAAATACTTCATTGGTTTCAGGAAATGAAAATACATTACTTGTTATATTTTTAATAATGATGATAGGATTTGGATGTAAAGCAGGTATGTGGCCTCTACATGGTTGGTTGCCTACAGCACACCCTGTTGCACCTTCTCCAGCAAGTGCTGTACTTTCTGGAATCATTACAAAGGGTGGTGTACTTGCTATTATCAGAGTGGCATATTATTTATTTGGTGCAGAGTTTTTAAAGGGTACATGGGTACAAAAAGTGATGCTTATACTTGCTATATTTACTGTTTTTATGGGCTCTATGCTTGCCTATAAAGAAAGATTATTAAAAAAGAGACTTGCTTATTCTACAGTTAGTCAAGTGTCATATGTATTATTTGGTTTAATGCTTTTTTCACCATTGGGATTTTGTGGTGCATTGCTTCAAATTATATTCCATGCTGTAGCAAAAAATATATTATTTTTTACAGCAGGAGCAATTATATATAAAACAGGTAAAACATTTGTAAATGAACTAAAAGGTATAGGCAAAGAAATGCCCATTGTTATGTGGAGCTTTGCCATTGCATCATTGTCATTGGTTGGTATACCACCAACAAGTGGATTTGTAAGTAAATGGTTTTTAGCACAAGGAGGATTATCTGCTGATTATGCTGCTTTGGGGATTTTGGGAACAAGCGTATTGATGATAAGCGCATTGCTTACGGCAGGTTATCTTTTGCCTATTGTGGCAGATGCTTTTTTCCCTGGGAGAGCAGAAGAATATTATCATAAAGAAAGTAAAGAACCAAATTATTTAATGACAGCACCATTATGCATACTTTCTATATTTGCTATAATGTTTGGTATGTTTCCGAATGGAATGATAAACCATATTATGCAGATTTCATATAGTATATTTCATTGAATTGGGAAAAGAGAGGTGTAAAAATTTATGAATCAACAATATTTATTACTTTTGCCTATTCTTTTTCCAGTGATAGCCGGAGTAGTGCTTTTGATTTCTAAACTGGAGGACAGACAAAAACGGCAGAAATATGTTAGCTTTGTAGTGATATGTAATGCAATATTAGTATTTGCGGTATTGTATTTTGATAGTAAAGATATATTTGTATTGTATCGATTTAGTCAAAAACTTTCATTAAAATTTCATATAGATGGTATGTCTATGGTGTTTGCATCTATGGTTTCTGTACTTTGGGTGATTACAACATTTTATGCATTTGAATATATGAAACATGAAGGGAAAGAAAGACAATTTTTTTCATTTTTTATGATGACATTTGGTATTGTAATAGGTATAGCATTTTCGGGAAATATGGTAACGTTATATTTATTTTATGAATTTTTAACATTGGTAACATTACCACTCGTTATGCATGGTGCCGATGGAAAAGCAAGATATGCAGGCAGAATTTATTTAATATATATGATGGGAGGAGCATCCCTTGCATTTATAGGACTTGTATTTCTTGTAATATATGGAAATTCTCTTGATTTTGTTATGGGAGGTATATTAAATACACAGCTTGCTGCAAAAGATGAGGAAATGCTTCATATTGTGTATTTACTTGCATTTTTTGGATTTGGTGTAAAAGCTGCAATATTGCCATTATATTATTGGTTACCTACTGCTGCAGTTGCGCCAACACCTGTGACTGCATTATTGCATGCTGTTGCAGTTGTAAAAGCTGGCGTATTTGCTATTATACGACTAACATATTACAATTTTGGTACAGAGTTTTTAAAAGGTACATGGGCACAAAATGTAATATTGGTTATGACAGCACTGACGATTGTATTTGGTTCTACAATGGCATTGAAAACACCTCATATTAAAAGAAGATATGGTTTTTCAACAATAAGTAATTTATCATATATATTGTTTGGTATTGCATTAATGACACCTGCAGGACTTGCAGCAGGATTATTACATATGATTTATCATGCTGTGTTAAAAATTACATTGTTTTTCTGCGCAGGAGCAATATTATATCAAAACCATAGAGAGTATGCTTATGAAATAGAGGGATTTGGTACAAAAATGCCTATGATATTTTTGAGTATGACAGTGGTATCAATTGGTATGGCAGGTATACCTCCTTTTGCTGGTTTTCATAGTAAATATGCATTGGGTACAGCAGCAGTAGAAACAGGAAACTGTTTTGCTTATATTGGTATTGCCGCGCTGATTATATCTGCATTGTTAACAACAATGTATTTGTTTGATTTGATAATAAAGGCATATTTTCCTATTAAAAAGGAACATCCAGCATGGTATTATGATGGTGTGGCAGACCCTAATAAATTGATGACAGTACCTTTATTAGTATTAAGCGCAATTTCTATTATAATTGGTTTGTATCCTAAACCATTTATACAAATATTTGACGCAATAGCACAAGGCATATTATAAGAAATATAATAAAAATATTGTTTTTACTGTCACAAACAGTATTGTATTGATATGAAAGGAGAAAAAGAATGTTAGCATTTCTTGTTTTTTTTCCTATGATAAGCGCAGTGATTTCTTATATCATTGGCAAAAAAAATAAAACAGCAAGAGATTATTTTACATGGATTGTTACTGCTGTGATATTGGCAACAAGTATTTCTATAAAAGAAAATGCAGTATATACATTATCAGGTTTTTGTAGTTTAGGTATTACATTTTATGGAGAAGGACTGCATAAAGTATTGGCTGTTATGACTGCATTTGTATGGTTTGTTACAACAGTACTTTCTAAAGAATATTTTCAAAAAGATAAAAATAGAAACAGATATTACTTTTTTATGCTTATGACATTAGGTGCAACAATGGGAGTATTTTTGTCTGGAGATTTGTATACTACATTTATATTTTTTGAAATGATGTCTTTTACTTCTTATGTGTTGATTATGCATAGAGGAACAGGAGAGGCACTCCATGCCGCAGCAACTTATTTAGCTGTTGCGGTAATAGGAGGACTTGTCACATTGATGGGTATATTTATGCTTTATCATATGACAGGTACATTATCGCTTTATGAACTGAAACAAGCTGTATTGCTTTTTGAAAATAAAAATCAAATTTATATTGTGGGGATGTTGATATTGTTTGGTTTTGGTGCAAAAGCAGGAATGTTTTTACTTCATACATGGCTTGTAGAAGTATACCCTGCTGCACCAGCTCCCGCAACAGCATTGCTTTCTTGTGTGCTTTCTAAAACAGGTGTGTATGGTATATTGATATTAGGAGGTATACTATTTCTTCATGATACAAAATGGGGTATGATGATAGTATATTTTGGTGTTATGACAATGATATTAGGAGGCATACTAGCTGTATTTTCTATTGATTTGAAAAGAACACTTGCTTGTTCTTCATTGTCGCAAATTGGTTTTATATTGGTGGGTATTGGTATGCAGGGTGTTTTGGGGGAACATAACGCTTTAGCAGTAGATGGCACAATATTACATTTAACAAACCACACTATTGTAAAATTAATATTATTTATGTCTACAGGTATTATTTACTTCCATACAAGAAATCTCAATCTCAATCATATTAGAGGATTTGGAAAACAAAAACCGCTTTTGATGACGATATTTGCTATGGGAGCATTGGGCGTTATGGGTGTGCCTTTTTGGAATGGATATATTAGCAAAACATTGATACATGAAAGTATTGTAGAGGAAATTGCATTACTAGCCGAAGCTGGTAAAAGTGTAACACAAATGAGAGTAATAGAATATTTATTTTTATTTGCAGGTGGTTTAACTGTTGCCTATATGACAAAATTGTTTGTTGCTGTATTTATAGAAAAACCAGATGAACAGTATCAAATTAAAAAAGAATATATGAATAGTGTATCAAAAATATTACTTTGTTTTTGTGCAATAATACCAATTATCTTTGGCATA
Source organism: Lachnospiraceae bacterium 46-61 (assembly GCA_041223565.1). Classification (GTDB taxonomy): domain Bacteria; phylum Bacillota; class Clostridia; order Lachnospirales; family Anaerotignaceae; genus Coprocola. The sequence continues at coordinate 10,756 of JBCLQL010000003.1, read as the reverse complement.
TTCCCAAAACAAACACAAGAAATGATTGCACAATTAGGCAGAGGATTTGTATATGGTCATGCGCCTGCTCATGAAATACACTATTTTAGTTGGGTAAATTTAAAAGGTGCAGTAATCTCTTTAACTGTAGGCGCAGTAGTTTATCTATTTTTTATAAGAAAAGTGCTTATGGAAAAAAATAGTAAAGGACAAATAATCTATTTGAACAAATGGCCAGAAGTTTGGAATTTGGAACATCAAATTTATAGACCAATAATATTAGGCATACTACCATTTTTAGGAGCATTTGTAGCAAGAACATTAGCATCTATTACAGATGGTATCATAGCACTTTCTCAAGTGTATATTTTTAATAGCAAAACAATAAAAATTACACCAAAAGAAAATGTTTATTTTACAGTATATCAGCAAGGAGGAAAACAGATTTTTAAAGATAATTTATCAAAAAGTCTTTTATTTTTAGGAGCAGGTTTTGCATTTGCTATGCTGTATATATTATTATGATTTATTAAAAAATAGATAAGAGAGGTGGAATGTTTTATAAATATTCTACCTCTCTTTTTTTTAAATAGAACAATAAAAAATAAATGTTTTCTCAGGAATAAAAGAATTTTATTTTAATAGTGAAAAAATAATACATTTATAAAAATAATAATAGCATTTTATTTTGTAGAAATTAAGCGATTGATTTGTGAAGCGATATAGCCAGCACCAAAACCATTATCAATATTTACTACAGCCATACCTTCTGCACATGAATTTAACATTGTTAAAAGTGCAGAAACACCCTGAAAAGATGTACCATATCCTACGGAAGTTGGAACAGCAATAACTGGTTTATTTACAAGCCCAGTAATGACACTACCCAAAGCTCCCTCCATGCCAGCAACTGCTACAATACAGTTTGCAGAACGAATGATATCTATACGAGAAAGAAGTCTATGAATACCAGCAATACCTACATCATATATACGGATGACATTACTGCCATGAAATTCTGCTGTTTGTGCTGCCTCCTCTGCCACAGGAATATCAGAAGTACCCGCACAACATACAGCAACAAGTCCTTTTTTTTCAATAGGTGTAAACACTGCTTTTACGATTTGAGAAGTTTCATTGTATTCTACTATATCAATTTTTTTCTGTATAGCAAAATATTGTTTTGCAGATGCTCTTGTACCCAATATATTTTGTTTTTTTTCTGCAAATGATTCAAATATGGAAACAACATGACTTGTTTTTTTACCATTGCAAAATACAACTTCACCATAATCTTTTCGTGAAGCACGTTCCCAGTCTATTGTAGCAAAATTTGTTGTATTTTTATTAATATTGTGATTTTGTATTGCTTTTTCTGCTTGTTCTACTGTAATATTACCATGTTTTAATTGCGTTAATATTTCTTTTATATCTTTCATAATTGATATACTCCTTACCAGTCCATTGTTCCAGAACGAAAACCAAATAAATCAATTGTAGTATGTTTCCAGCCAAATGTTTTGAAATAACAACGTATTTGTTCTATATTTTCTATTAATAGAGGCATTTGTTCTGATGAAAATTCAATACGCATAATATCATCATGTATGCGTAAACGAACTTGACGAAATCCTAATTTCTGTAAAAATATTTCTCCTTGTTCTATTTTTTGAAGCAAAGAGGTTTCTAATTTTGTGCCATATTTTAAACGAGTAGCAAGGCAGGAATTAGAAGGACGATTTGCTACAGAAAGTCCTATATTTTCCGCTAACATACGTAACTGTTGTTTTGTAATATGTGCATTAGCAATAGGACTAATAACGCCTAATTCTTTTATTGCTTGTAATCCAGGACGATGCATATGCATATCATCTTCATTTGTGCCATCAAATATGGTTTGACAATGATTTTGTTTGGCAAATTCCAGAAGTTTTGTAAAAAGAAATTTTTTGCATTGATAACATCTATCTTTTGGATTGTTTTGTATTAATGGATTGTCTAATTCATTAATATACAATATGCTAAATATTGCACCACATTCTTCTGCTACTGCTTTTGCTGTTTCGATATCGTTTTTAGTATGCAAAAATGTATTAAAAAGTACAGCATGGATTTTTTTGTGCTGCTTTTGTGCTAACTGACAGCAAACTTTTAATAAAAGACTACTATCAACACCTCCGGAAAAAGCAATACAAATACCTCCATTGATATATTTTGTTATTTCTGTTTCTAAAGCATTCAAAATTGTTTTATACATTATTTTGTTTTGCAGAATATATAATATTATGATACATTGTTTTGAAATCAATGTTATTTTGTTCTGCTAACTCCTTCACACTTTGATATTCCGGATAATAATATACAAAAGACTCATATACTGCTTTTTTAACAAGTGCGTTGCCATATTCAGTAGGCACTTTTTTGATTTCTCTTTTTAATGTGGTACGCTGCACTGCATAACGACGTATACCTATTGTTGTGGTATTACAAAAAAGTATTTTTTCCATTTCTGCAATTTGATTTTGACAGCATAAAACAGTAATACAATAAGCAGGACGATTTTTTTTCATATAAATAGGTGTAAAAAAAGTATCTTTAGCACCTGCATCAATTAATTTTTGTAAAACAAATCCCATGTTTTCACCAGTACAATCATCAATGTTTGTTTCTAAACACCATATATTATCATTATCATTTGTAGTGTCTTCTATTAGAAAACTGCGTAATATATTTGCATGAGGTAAATCTTTTTTTCCTGCGCCAATACCAGATTTGATAATGGTATATTGCTCAGGTAATGCTTTTTTTGTATATAATGCGGCAACAATAGCAATACCTGTAGGTGTTATTAATTCTGTATTTGTTTCTGTTAATTTTAATGGTAAATTGTATTTTTGAGCAATATTTACAACAGCAGGAACAGGTACAGGTAATATACCATGCTGACAATGTACATGTCCTGTGCCTTCATATAGGGGGGAGAATACAAATTCCTCTATGCTTAAATTATCTATACAAATGGCTGCAGCTGTAATGTCTACAATAGAATCAATCGCACCAACTTCATGAAAATGTACTTTTTCGATAGCAATATTGTGTGCTTTAGATTCTGATGCTGCTACAATATAAAAAATTTTTTTAGAAAGTGCTTTCGCATTATCTGTTATAGCACTGTTATCAATAATGGTATTGATATCTTGTATTGTTCTGTGTTGATGATGTTCATGATGGTGGTGTTCATGCTCATGTTCATGATGGCTATGCTTATGATTATAGTCATGAGTATGCTCATGTTCTAATATTACATTAAAATTGCATGCAGAAATACCGCATTTTTGTGTACGACTAATTTCTATGCTATAACCTTCTAAATTAAGACTTTTCAAACCTTCTCGTAATACTGTTTCATCAGCACCTAAATCTAATAAACAGGCAACTGTCATATCTCCACTGATACCAGAAAGACATTGAAAATATAATATGGGAGATGGCATATATAACACTCCTTTTTCATTTGTCTAAATACAAAAATAATTTATAAAATTGTTCAGCGGAAAATAAATATTTCCGCTGAATTGTGTGTGTATTAAATTTCTATTAATTCATAGCTTTGTGTGCCTATACCAATTTTTTCAGCATGTTCTACACAGGATTTCCAGTTTGTATCTGGAGAAACTAAATGAAAATAATCACCATTATCATGATGATGTTCTGTCATATGTTCTTCTAATATACTGTTGGCAATAACAGGCTGTTTATTTACAGCATCTGCACAAGCAACGTCTAATGCTACAGGGTCGAAAGAGGCAAACATTCCTACATCTGGAACAATAGCAACATCGTTTTCAGCATGACAGTCACAGAATGGTGAAACGTCCATAACAAGACTGATATGAAAATGTGGTCTATCTTTTAATACAGCAAGTGAATATTCTGCCATTTTTCTATTCATGATATCTACTGCTTCATCATTTACAGCAAATACAGCATCATGAGGACAGATACCAATACATCTGCCACAACCTACACATTTATCATGATTGATAGATGCCTTTTTATCTGTAATGGTTATGGCACTATGGGCACAGATTTTTTGACACATACCACAACCTACACATTTTCTTTCTTTTACACGAGGTTTACCAGCATTATGCATTTCCATTTTACCTGCACGAGAACCACAACCCATACCGATATTTTTTAATGCACCTCCAAAACCTGCCATTTCATGTCCTTTGAAGTGGTTTAATGATATAATAATATCAGCATCCATAACAGCACGACCAATTTTTGCCTCTTTGATATATTCGCCGTTAATTGGTACAAGTGCTTCATCTGTACCTTTTAATCCATCTCCTATGATAACATGACAGCCTGTTGAAAATGGAGAAAATCCATTTAAATAAGCAGAATCAATATGGTCAAGTGCGTTTTTTCTTCCGCCTACATATAATGTGTTACAGTCTGTTAAAAATGGTTTTCCACCTAATTCTTTTATTACATCTACAACTGTTTTGGCATAGTTTGGACGTAAATATGCTAAATTTCCTGGTTCGCCAAAATGAATTTTAATAGCAACATATTTTTTATCAAAATCAATATCACCAATACCTGCTGTTTTAATAAGACGAGCAAGTTTTTGTTGTAAATTCATACCAGGTTTTGCTCTAAAATTACTAAAATATACTTTTGATTTTTCCATAAGTAACCTCCTAAATTTTATCAAATACATAGTTATATATGTTAATATTGTATCAATATCAAAACAAAATAGCAACACGAAAATAGATATATTATTTTTAATATAAAAAACAACCCATATATATGGGTTGTTTAGTATACTGAAAGTTTTTTTATAGTTAGAAAATTACAATGTTATGGAATCCTTTTTTGCCTTTTTGTATTAACAATTCATTATTTGTAAAATCAGCAATGGTTACTTTATGCTCTATATTCTCAATTTTTTTGTCTGCAACTTTAATACCACCCTGTTGCACCAATCGACGTGCCTCTGAACGAGATGGCACAATACCTGCTGTTGTTAGAAGTGTTATAATATCAATACCATCTACAAATTCTGCTGTTGCCATTTCTGTTGTAGGAACAGAACCTCCTGCTGTACCTTTTCCAAAAAGTGATTTTGCTGCTTCTTGTGCTTTCAGTGCCTCTTGTTCATTATGAACAATTTTTGTTAATTCAAATGCAAGCACTTCTTTCGCTTTGTTGATTTCACTGCCTTCTAATGCAGAAAGACGATTGACTTCTTCCATAGGTAAAAATGTTAAAAGAGAAAGACATTTTTTAACATCTTTATCACCTACATTTCTCCAGTATTGATAAAATTCGTAAGGAGATGTTTTTGTAGGGTCTAACCATACAGCACCATTTTCTGTTTTACCCATTTTTTTGCCTTCACTATTTGTTAAAAGTGAAAATGTCATACCATATGCAGGTTTACTTTCTTTTCTACGAATTAAATCTACACCAGCAATGATATTTGACCATTGGTCGTTGCCTCCTAACTGCATAATACAGTTATGACGCTTATTTAATTCTAAAAAGTCATATGCCTGCATAATCATATAATTAAATTCTAAAAAGGAAAGTCCTTTTTCCATTCTTGTTTTAAAACATTCTGCTGTAAGCATTTTATTAACAGAAAAGCTGACACCAATTTCTCTTAAAAATTCGATGTAATTTAGATTTCTTAACCAGTCTGCATTGTTAACAATTAATGCTTTGTCATCACTAAAATCAATAAAGTGAGAAAGCTGTTTTTTAAAACAGTTTACATTGTGGTCAATTTCTTCTATTGTCATCATACGACGCATATCAGTTTTACCTGTAGGGTCGCCTATCATGCCTGTACCGCCTCCCATAAGACAGATAGGTCTATGTCCACATCTTTGCATATGTGCCATAGCCATTACAGTTAAAAAATGTCCTACATGAAGGCTGTCCGCTGTAGGGTCAAAACCTATATAAAATGTAACAGATTCGCCTTTTGAAAATAATTCTCTAATTTCATCTTCATGTGTCATTTGTTCAATAAATCCTCTTTCTTTTAATACATCATAAGCATTCATAATATTACTCCTTTACTTTTTTATATTATTTTGATATAGCATATGATTTAAATAATCTCTGACAATAAAAAAACCTCGTCCAAAAGGACGAGGAAACCCGTGGTACCACCTTAATTTATGTCTATCAACACCTTTTTGCTATAGTAACGAATAGCTGCCGTTCTGCCTTTATCTAAAAATATATAAAAGACTCTTGCAGAAAGCTCATGAGTCGTAATTTACAAAATACTGTGCTACAGTCTTCTCACCAAACAGACTGCTCTCTGAAATTGTAACCAGCTTTGCCCATATCTCAATCACTGCATATATCAATATATTTTTCTCAAATGGTATCATAGCATTGTAATAAAGTCAAGCAAAATATAACAATATAAAAAAATTAAAAAAATCTTAAAGAAATTAATATGGAAATATTATAAAAACGATTTATAATAGTATATGTTTGAAACAGTTTTTTGGCTTATTTAAAAAAATGGCAAATGAAGGGAGTTTATTATTTTATGAGAAAAATTTTGTTATTATTGACATCTGTGATGATGACATTGGGTATTGCAGCATGTGGAGGAAGTGGAGAAGAAAATACAAATACTCCAGAAGCAGCTGTAGCAGGTTTTTTAGATAGTGTAAAACAAGGAGACCAAGCTAAAGTAAATGAATATGTAGAAAAAGATGATAATATGTATTCAGAAGATATTGCAGAAGATAATGAACAAATAAAAATGATGCTTGAAAATATTACATATGATATACAATCAGTGAATGCTGATACAGAAGGCATTTCTATTGTAACAGTAGATATTACAAATGTGGATATGAGTGCAGTATTCCAAACATATATGCAAAATGCTTTAGCCGCAGCAGCAGATAATCCAGATATGACAGAAGAAGAAGCAATAACACTTCTTCAGGAGGCAATTACAGAAAATAAAGAAAATACTATTACAAAAACAGTAGATTTGGAAGCAACACAATCAGAAGAAGGTAAATGGAAAATAAAAACAACAGATGAATTAGGTTCTATATTAGCAGGTGGTTTAACAGAAGATGCTTTTCAATAATATGATATGGCAAGTCTAAAACAGTTTTAAACAATATAAAAAAGAAGTCGTTTTATAGACAATCGACTTCTTTTTTAATATATATGACACAAAAATATAACGGTATTTTTAAAAATAACAATTATAATTTGTAGAATTTTGATGTGAAAATTTTTGAAAATTGATAATAGCCTTTTTATATATAGAGAGAAGATTTAGAAATGAAAAAATTTTTATTACTTTTAACGGTAATGGTAGTATCATTTGGTGTTGTTGCTTGTGGTGGCAATAAAAATAACGATAGTAACGAAAATGGCGAGTTTGAAATAGCTAATATGGAAAAAATGAGCCCCGAAGAAACTGCAGTTGTTGGTTTTTTAGAAGCAGTAAAACAAGCAGATTTTGCAAAAATTAACGAATATGTGACAAAAAATGATATGATGTATTCAGAAGACACTACACAAGACAATACTGAAGAAAAAATTATATTTGAAAATATTACATATAAAATAAACTCTTTTGTAAGTTTAGATAATTCTGAAGAAAGTGATGAAAGAAAAGCTACTGTAGGTGTAGAAATCACAAATGTAGATATTAATACAGCATTACAAAATTATCAGCAAACTACTGGAGCAAAAACGGATATGACAACAGAAGAAATCATTACATTTGTATAAAGAAGCAATTGCTCAAAACAAAGATACTACTATTACAAAAGAAGTAGATATTGATGTAATACAAGTAGGTGAGCAATGGAAAGTGCAAACAACAGAAGAATTGCTTTTTGCCTTGATAGGAGGATTTACAGGAGGAGGCATTTCGATTGAACGTTAAGTGCTTGAAATAAAAATGATATCTCAATAATAAAAAAAGCGAGAAACTTTTTTAAATTTCTCGCTTTTTTATAATATTATAAAAGTGTAACAACGTTTTTACAGATAGTAACAATTAATTTTACGCATTTTTCCATTGATGAAATTGGTATATATTCATATGGTCCATGAAAATTGTGTCCGCCTGTGAATAAATTAGGGCAGGGAAGTCCCATAAAAGAAAGTCTTGCACCATCTGTTCCTCCTCTTATAGGCTGTATGATAGGAGTAATGCCACATTCTATCATGGAATTTTTTGCAAGCTCTATAATATGTGGTTTATCTTGTATCTGACAAGCCATATTTTGATATTCATCATATATTGTTAAATAAATTCTATCATGGTATTTTTCATTTTTTTCTGCAATTAAATTTTCAATAAAATGTTTTTTATTTTCAAATTCGGTTTTGTCAAAATCTCTTATAATATAAGAAAGCATAGCAGAACCTACATTACTGTTACAGTAACATAAATGAAAAAATCCTTCATAATTTTCTGTATGAGAAGGTGTTTGCTCAACAGGAAATGAAGATATAATTTCTGAAGCAATTAGCCCCGCATTTATCATAGCATTTTTTGCTGTTCCTGGATGAACGCTTTTTCCTTGTATTGTAATGTTGGCACGTGCTGCATTAAAATTTTCATATTCTAGTTCTCCAATAGCACCACCATCTATAGTATAAGCAAAATCTGCTCCAAATGATGGTACGTTAAATAATTCTGCTCCTCTACCGATTTCTTCATCAGGAGTAAAGCGAATTGCAATTTTGCCATGTTCTATTTCAGTATGGTTTATCATATATTCCATTGCTGTGAGTATTTCTGCAATACCTGCTTTATCATCTGCACCAAGCAATGTAATGCCATCAGAAGTAATAATATCGTCACCTTTATAATTGAGTAAGGAAGGAAATTCAGAAGGCGATATTGTAGTGCCTCTCAATGAAATATCTTCTCCATTATAATTTTTTGTGATTTGAGGAGAAACATGTTCTCCAGAGGCATCAGGACTGGTATCCATATGTGCAATAAAACCGATAACGGGTATATCTTTTTGTGTTGTGGCAGGTAAATATGCCGTTACATAGCCATTTTCATCTACAGAAACATCATTTAAACCAATTTGATTACATTCTTCTGCTAAAAAATGAGCAAAATCAAGTTGCCGTTGTGTGCTAGGACAGCTTTTAATGGATTCATCTGATGTGGTATGATGCTTTACATATTCTAAAAATCTATCTGCAACAGTTTTCAAGAAATCATCTCCTTATATTTACATTTTATTTTTTAAATAATGCTATTTTAACACGATATTTCATTTTTAACCATAATGAAAAAGGAAAAGATTGTTTTTAGTGAATTTTTATGGTAAAAATAACAAAATATGTTATGATATAGTATATAGTTGTCTATAAAGAAAGGTGTTTGCTATGGTAACAGGTGCAATATTGTATAAAGGGGAACAAGGATACACTTATTTGAATAAAATTTTTCAATTAATGAATCATTTTCAAAAACAGTATAATTGGTTGATAACAGATTGTGAGGCAACTCCTAAAAAAGAGGGACATTATAAACGTATAAGACAAGCAAAAAATAACAACTATGCATGGATAAGTGGTGAAGAATTAACAAATATTATAAAAAAAGATGATTTTCAATGGCATTTTGCTGTGCTTTCTGGTTTTGATAAATGCTTTGATAAAGAGGAAATACTAAAGTATGAATTTCCTTGTGCAGATGGTTATGGAGGTTTTTGGCAAAGGGATATTTCAATACAACATCCTCTTGCTTGTATTGAAATTGTGGCATGGGATAGTTGTGCTACACTAATAATCAGTAAAAAAAGTGAAATAATAAAAAAATTTAGAAATGTGTTTCATTTGAGCAAAGATTTGGTAGAATATAATAATGGTACTGCATATGAAGATATAGAATATCAGCAATGGTTGTATCAAAATAGCTATAAAAAATAAATTTTAATATAATTGTATAAAAAATGCTTGACAAGGATATAAAAATAGAGTATAGTGATTGAGCTGTCAACTTTTACTACTGTAGAATTTGGAAAATGATGAAAAATAAGTAAAAAAAGTGTTGACAAATAAAATAAAATAATGTAAGATATAAAAGCTGATTGCTGAAAAGCAATCTATCAAAAAACATTATGGAGAGGTGTCCGAGTGGTTTAAGGAGCTGGTCTTGAAAACCAGTGACTCCGCAAGGGGCCGTGGGTTCGAATCCCACCCTCTCCGCCATATCAATTTTGTGTAAAGCATTTGGAGAAGTACCCAAGTGGTTGAAGGGGCTCGCCTGGAAAGCGGGTAGGTCGTTAGTAGCGGCGCGTGGGTTCAAATCCCACCTTCTCCGTTTTTTAAAAATAAAAAAATATTTTTAAAAAAGTGCTTGACAAATGATAAATGAAATGTATAATAATAAATCGTGACTGTCCAAAAGGGAGTTACAGACAAGCACAAAAAAATAAAATGAAAAAAAGTAAAAAAAGTGCTTGACAAATAAAAAGAGTGATGATAAAATATATCACGGTTGACTTTGAAAAAAGAAGTCGAAAAAAGTAATTAAAGAAAGAAATTGATCCTTGAAAACTGAACAGTTAAGAAATAAAACACAACCCAAGTCTATTCAAAAAAGTTTTGCAGATTTTAGGAAAAAAATCTGAGAAGTCAGAGTAATCTGAGTAATTAAGGATTTAATATAAGAGTTTGATCCTGGCTCAGGATGAACGCTGGCGGCGTGCTTAACACATGCAAGTCGAGCGAA
>JBCLQL010000002.1:328692-356894 GCA_041223565.1 Lachnospiraceae bacterium 46-61 | reverse complement strand
GTTTTATATACTTTCGAGTATATTTAGAAGTTTATGTAATTAAGAACCCCATGCCTTTAGGCATGGGAGTGTCAGTTGATTCATCTGGGACATCCGAATTGATTTTTGATTTTCCAAATGAAAACTGGGACATCGTAAGACAACGAGAAACAGAACGAATACGAGAATTTTGTGGACAGGGTAAAATGATTATCTGGCTTTTAGAGTGTGTTGTAAAGAAATGTGAGATTAAAAAAAGCACCGAAATTACGACACCATGCAAGTGGCTGTATCTTCCTACGGGCAAATTGTTAGCGGTTACAGCAAGTGAGTTAATTCAATGTCTTGCCTACCCAGAATTAGAAATGGAAAAGGTTTTTGAGTTGTCGCTTGAGCCTGGGTGGTATGCAATACAAAATGAAGGAGTCGATGACATTATGTATTGCAAGAAACAGCCACCTAAATTTATTCCCTCAAATATACAAGAAATATGTTAGCGTTTGGCGTTGCAGAATACGCACTGTTCAAATACACCATGAATCAATCAAATTCAATAGACAAAATGAGTATATACCAAATTTTGGAAATCAGTATCATAAACATAAATGGAAATGAGGACTGAAATAACAGAAAATACAAAAAGAGGAGGCAACTATGGAAAAATTAAATATGCTTTATGAAGGAAAAGCAAAAAAGGTATATCAAACAGAAAATAAAGATTTATATATTGTGGATTATAAAGATGACGCAACAGCGTTTAATGGTTTGAAAAAAGGCTCTATTGCGGGAAAGGGCGTTATCAATAATAAAATGACAAATATTGTATTTCAATATTTGGCGCAAAATGGTATAGAAAATCATTTTGTAAAGGAATTAAGTGACAGAGAAACACTTGTTAAAAAAGTGGAAATTGTGCCATTAGAAGTAATTGTCAGAAATATTGCAGCAGGTAGTTTTTCACAAAAATATGGCGTGGAAGAAGGAACACAGTTAAATAATGCGATATTAGAATTTTCATATAAAAATGACGCATTAGGTGACCCTATGATAAATGATATGCAGATTACAGCAATAGGTATTGCTACTATACAAGAATTAAAAACAATTACAGAAAGTGCATTAAAAATCAATGAATTACTAAAAAAATTCTTTATAGAAAGAGATATTATATTAGTAGATTTTAAAATCGAATTTGGAAAATATCAAAATAGAATTATACTTGCTGATGAAATTTCACCAGATACTTGTCGCCTTTGGGACGCAAATACAAAACAAAAATTAGATAAAGATAGATTTCGCAGAGATTTAGGCGAAGTAGAAGAAGCATATGAAGAAGTTTGGAAAAGAATTACATCAAAATAATAAATAAAATATAATCATTGCAATATAGAAAGGAGCATACAGATGAAAAAACAATATCAATCTCCATTAAATACAAGATATGCAAGCAAAGAAATGTCACATTTGTTTTCTCAAGAATTTAAATTCCAAACATGGAGAAAATTATGGATTGCTTTAGCAGAAGCAGAAAAAGAATTAGGACTTTCTATTACACAGGAACAAATAGATGATATGAAAGCTCATCAATATGATATCAACTATGATGTGGCAGAGGCAAGAGAAAAAGAAGTACGTCATGATGTTATGAGTCATGTATATGCTTTTGGAAAACAAGCACCAAAAGCAGAGCCAATTATTCATTTGGGTGCAACAAGCTGTTATGTAGGAGATAATACAGACATTATTATTATGACAGAGGCAATGAAATTGATTAGAAAAAAAATAATCAATGTGATAAATGAACTTTCTAAATTTGCATTAGAATATAAAGATATGCCTACATTAGGCTATACTCATTTTCAACCTGCACAAACAACAACAGTAGGAAAAAGAGCAACACTTTGGCTACAAGATTTGGTTATGGATTTAGAAGATATAGAATTCCAAATCAGCAAAGCAAAATTATTAGGTTCAAAAGGTACAACAGGCACACAAGCAAGTTTTTTAGAATTGTTTGATGGTGATAAACAAAAAGTAAAACAATTAGATGATGTTATTGTAAATAAAATGGGATATACAGATTATTTTAAAGTATCTGGACAAACTTATCCAAGAAAATTGGATTCTCAAATATTAAATGTGCTTTCTTCTATTGCACAAAGTGCTTTTAAATTTAGCAATGATATTAGACTTTTACAACATTTAAAAGAAATTGAAGAACCTTTTGAAAAAAGCCAGATAGGTTCATCAGCCATGGCATATAAAAGAAATCCTATGCGTTCTGAAAGAATTGCCTCTCTTTCAAGATATGTCATTGCAGATGCGGTCAATCCTGCAATTACAGCATCAACACAATGGTTTGAAAGAACATTAGATGATTCTGCAAATAAAAGAATTAGTGTTCCAGAGGCATTTTTATGTGTAGATGCTATATTGACATTGTATAGAAATGTAGTAGATGGGCTTGTGGTATATCCAAAAGTAATTAGAAAACATTTGAATGATGAACTTCCATTTATGGCAACAGAAAATATTATGATGGATGCTGTAAAAAAAGGTGGCAATAGACAAGAATTGCATGAAAGAATTAGAGTGCATTCTATGGAAGCAGGAAAAATGGTAAAAATGGAAGGAAAACAAAATGATTTACTTCAAAGAATTGCAAATGATGATATGTTTGGCTTAACAATGGAAGAATTAGAAGCAATTATGATACCTGAAAACTTTGTAGGTATTGCACCAGAACAAACGGAGTACTATATTAAAAACTTTATACAACCTATATTAGAAAAAAATAGAGAAGTATTAGAAGAACAAGGAGAAGAAATCAGAGTATAAAATGATACCATAAATATTTTTATAAATATTTCTTGCATTCAATGATACAAAGTGCTATACTAAAAACAACGCAAATAAATTTTTAATAGTAAAGAGTGGGTGAAAGCCCACTCTTATATTTTGTAATGAGGTGAAAATGTGGCAAAAGAAAAAAATACAGAAAAAAAGGTTTTAGAGATTGCAGAACCTATTATATTAGAAAAAGGATTAGAATTAGCAGATTTAGAATTTATAAAAGAAGGACCAAACTGGTATTTAAGAATATATATTGATAAACAGGGTGGCGTTACTATTGAGGATTGTGAAACCATCAGTCGTATATTAGAGAAAAAATTAGATGAAAAAGACCCTATTGAGCAGGCATATATATTAGAAGTAAGTTCTCCAGGTATAGACAGACCATTAAAAAAACCAGAACATTTTCAAAAATATATAGGCGAAATCATTGATATTAAATTATATAAACCACTAGAAGGCAAAAAGGAATATCAAGGAGAACTGAAACAATTTGAAAACGGCATAATTACGATTACAGACGAAAACGGAAAGGAATTACAATTTACACAAAAAGAAACAGCTAGTGTTAGACTAGCAGTTATATTTTGAAGTATACTATTAAGGAGAAAACAAAGAAATGGATAGAGTAGAATTTATAAATGCGTTAAATCAAATTGAAAAAGAAAAGGGTATTGATAAAGAAGTAATATTTGAGGCAATAGAAACTTCTCTTGTATCAGCATGCAAAAAAAATTTTGGCACAAGTCAAAATATAAAAGTGGTAATCAATAGAGAAACAGGTGATGTTGCTTGTTATGCACAAAAGGAAGTTGTAGAAGAAGTAGAAGATGATATGCTGCAAATTTCTTTAGAGGACGCAAGAAATATCAATCCTTATTTTATTATAGGAGATGTTATTGATATTGAGGTGACACCTAAAAATTTTGGCAGAATTTCTGCACAAACTGCAAAGCAGGTAGTAGTACAAAAATTTAGAGAAGCAGAAAGAGAAATATTGTATAATCAATATATTACAAAAGAAAAAGACATTATGACAGGCATTGTACAAAGACGAGAAAGAAAAAATGTTATTATACAATTAGGTAAAATTGATGCAATATTAACACCAAATGAACAAATTGCAACAGAAGAATATAACTTTATGGATAGAATAAAAGTTTATGTTTTGGAAGTAAAACAAAGTACGAAAGGTCCTCAGATATATGTTTCCAGAACACACCCTGAACTTGTAAAACGTCTTTTTGAGCAGGAAGTACCAGAAGTATATGATGGCACAGTAGAAATTAAAAGTATTGCAAGAGAAGCAGGTTCCAGAACAAAAATTGCAGTTTATACAAAAGACAAAAATGTAGATGCTTTGGGAGCTTGTGTAGGACAAAATGGTTATAGAGTTAATGTGATTGTAAATGAATTACAGGGAGAAAAAATAGATGTTATAAACTGGAGCGAAGACCCTAAAGAATTTATTGCAGCAGCATTAAGTCCTTCTAAAGTACTTGCAGTTGCTATAAATGAACAAGACCAAAGTGCAAAGATTGTTGTACCTGACCATCAACTTTCACTTGCCATAGGCAAAGAAGGACAAAACGCAAGACTTTCTGCAAAACTGACAGGTTGGAGAATTGATATTAAAAGCGAAACACAAGCAAGAGAAACAAACTTTTTAGGAGATGAACAAAATCAGCTTATCAGTGAAGAAAGTGAAGAACAGAGAATGTTAAGAATGTATCAAGAAGCATTTGCAGATTTAGCAGAACCAGAAGAAGAGGAAGAATTTGAAAAAATAAAAAATGAGGAATTTGCAGAAGAATCATAATATATTATATTGTAGTTTAAAGCAAGCAGCATAATGGAAAGGAGGTTTTGTAAATGAAACAAAGGAAAATTCCATTAAGAAAATGCACTGGTTGTCAAGAAATGAAAAATAAAAAAGAATTGATTCGTATTGTGCATAATGATGCAGGAGAATTTTTTTTAGATGAAACAGGAAAAAAGCCTGGAAGAGGTGCTTATATCTGTCCAAATGTAGAATGTCTAAAAAAAGCACAAAAATCAAAAGGACTCGAAAGGTCTTTTAAAAAGGCAGTTCCACAAGAAGTATATGAGCAATTAACAAAACAATTATGTGGTGGTATAGAAAATGGATAAAATATATTCCTTTTTAGGCATTTGTCAAAAAGCAGGAAAAGTAGTTTCTGGTGAAACAGGATGCGAATTGGCAATTAAAAATAAAACAGCAAAATTAGTATTATTGGCAGAAGATGCTTCCGCAAATACAAAAAAGAAATTTGAAAACAGTGCGACATATTATGACATTCCTATATTAACATTGGGTTCTAAACAACAAATAGGTATGGCATTAGGAAAAGAAAGCAGAGCAGTGTTAGCAATTACAGAACAAGGATTTGCAAAAAGTATATTAGACAAAATGAAATGATAAATATTGGAGGTGGAGCAATGCCTAAGGTTAGAATTTATGAGCTTGCAAAAATGTTAAAAATAGAAAATAAAGAATTGATAGAAAAATTAAAAGAATTGGGTATTGATGCAAAAAGTCATATGAGTGTTTTAGCAGAAGAAGATGCGGCTGTTGTTATGGAAATGTTTGATACAAAACAAGATACTATTACTGCGCAGGAAAAAACGGAACAACAAACAGAGCAAATAGAACAAAAGCAAAATGATGTAGTAGAGAAAAAGCAAGAGAATCAAAATCATAAAAAAGGGAAAAATAAAAAAGAAAAAAATTATAATCAACAAAATCATAATCAGCAGCAAAAAGTAGAACAGCCTCAACAAAGCGAAGAAGAAGACGTTGCAGTAAAATATATTGGTGAGAATCCTACTGTAAAAGAACTTGCGGAAGTGCTTGGAAAAAATGCATCAGAAATTGTAAAATTACTTATGAAAAAAGGCATTATGGCAGGAATCAATCAAAGTATAGAATTTGATATGGCTGTTGCGATTGCAGAAGAATTTGACATTATATTAGAAAAAGAACAAGAAAAAGATATTATGGAAGAAGTGTTCGGACAAGAGGAACAAGATGATGAAAAAGATTTAAAAGAAAGACCTCCTGTTGTTGTTGTTATGGGACACGTTGACCATGGTAAAACATCACTTTTGGACTCTATTCGTCATAGTAGTGTAACAAGTAATGAAGCAGGTGGTATTACACAGCATATTGGTGCTTATACAGTACAGATTGCTGGAAAACCAATTACATTTTTGGATACACCAGGGCATGAAGCATTTACTGCTATGAGAATGAGAGGTGCACAAATTACAGATATTGCGGTATTAGTAGTGGCTGCTGATGATGGTGTTATGCCTCAAACAGTAGAAGCGATTAACCATGCAAAAGCGGCTGGTGTGGATATTATTGTAGCAATAAACAAAATGGATAAACCTTCTGCAAATCCAGACAGAGTAAAACAAGAGTTAACAGAATATGGATTGTTAGCAGAAGACTGGGGCGGTGAAACAATATGCGTTCCTGTTTCTGCAGTCAATAAACAAGGTATTGACCAGCTTTTGGAAATGATTACATTAGTTGCAGAGATGAAAGAATTAAAAGCAAATCCAAATAAAAAGGCAAGAGGTGCGATTGTAGAAGCGCAACTTGATAAAGGTAGAGGTTCTGTTGCAACAGTATTAGTTCAAAGTGGTACACTTCATGTAGGCGACCCTGTTGTTGCTGGTAGTGCATATGGTAAAATCAGAGCTATGACAGATGATAAAGGCAGACGTGTAAAAAAAGCAGGTCCTTCTACACCAGTAGAGGTATTAGGATTGTCAGAAGTGCCAACAGCAGGAGATACATTTTATGTTGCAGAAAATGAAAAACAAGCTAGACAGGTTGCAGAAAGTGTTATTGCTAGAAATAGAGAGAATTTAATAAAAGATACTCCTCAAAAAGTATCACTTGATGATTTATTTACACAAATACAATCTGGTAATGTAAAAGATTTAAATGTTGTTGTAAAAGCAGATGTACAAGGTTCTGTTGAAGCAGTACGCCAAAGTTTAGAAAGACTTTCTAATGAAGAAGTACGTATTCGTATTATTCATGGTGGTGTTGGTACAATTACAGAATCTGACGTTATGCTTGCATCTGCATCAAATGCTATTATTATTGGTTTTAATGTACGTCCAGAACCAGCAGCAAAATTATTTGCAGATGAAGAAAAGGTTGATGTTCGCCTTTATAGAGTTATTTACAATGCTATTGAAGATATCACGGCAGCTATGAAAGGTATGCTTGACCCAGTATATGAAGAAAAAGTATTAGGTCATGCAGAAATTCGTCAGTTGTTTAAGGCTTCTGGAGTAGGTAGTATTGCAGGAAGTTATGTATTAGACGGCAAATTTGAAAGAAATTGTCAAGCTAGAATTACAAGAGATGGCATTGTAGTATTTGAGGGAGAATTAGAAAGTTTGAAACGTTTTAAAGATGACGTAAAAGAAGTTGCAGCAGGATATGAATGCGGACTTGTATTTAAAAAGTTTAATGATATTAAAGTAGGCGATTTTGTAGAGGCATTTAAAATGGTAGAAGTGCCAAGATAAATTTAAGAGAAAAATATATTTTCTCAATTATAAATGGTATTGAATATAGAAATCAGGAGAAAAAATATGAAAAACAATACAAGAATTTCACGTATTAATGATGAAATCATGAAAGAAATTTCACAGATAATACGTTCAGAAGTAAAAGACCCACGTATTGGCACAATGACAAGTGTCATACGTGTAGACACTACAGCAGATTTAAAATATTGCAAAGTATTTGTATCTGTATTAGGAAATGATGAAGAAAAACAAAATGTCATGAAAGGATTAAAAAATGCAAGTGGTTTTATAAGACATTTAATAGCGGAAAGAGTTAATTTACGTTTTACACCAGAATTACAATTTAAATTAGACGAATCCACAGAATATGCCATTCATATGAACCAGCTTATAGAACAAGTTGCAAAAGAAAGAGAAGCAAGGGAATCTGGTGAATAAATATGAATGATACATTTGATAAAATAAAAGAAGTATTACAGCACTGCCAAAATATCGCCATTGGGGGACATCAAAACCCTGATGGTGACGCAGTAGGTGCTTGTTTTGCACTTGCTTATGCTTTGCAGAAACAAGGGAAAAAAGTATCTGTTGTATTAGAAGAATATTCTAAAAAATATGATATCATTGCAAAAAAAGAATTTATATTATCAAAGCAATGCTACAATACTGAAGTATTTGATGCATTTATAGCATTAGATAGCGGTGACAAACAACGTTTAGGAGATGCTGAAATATTATTTGATAAATCAAAATATAAAATCAATATTGACCATCATGTAAGTAATACTTATTTTGGTGAATACAATTATGTAAATGGTGATGCTTCTTCTACATCAGAAATTATATATCAATTTTTGAGAGATGATGGTATATTAGATAAACAAATTGCGTCTGCAATTTATGCAGGTATATTATATGATACTGCAGGTTTTCGTCATAGTTCTACAAGCCCTGCAACAATGTCTGCGGCTGCAGAGTTAATGACATATTCTATACCAGCAAATAAAATTTATACAATGTTTTTTGATAATAGAACATTTTCAGAATTAAAGCTTTTAGGTAGAGCATTTGAAAAGGCACAAAAATATTTTAATGAAAATGTCATATATACTTTTTTAACACAAAATGACATTGAAGAATGTCATGGCACAAATAAAGAAATTGATAGTGTTGTGAATTTTATAAAAGGTGTAGAGAATATAAAAATTGCTTGTTTCATTTATCAAAAAGGAGAAAATGAAGTAAAAGCAAGTTTTAGAGGAGAAGACGGTTTTGATGTATGTAAATTAGCACAACATTTTGGCGGAGGAGGTCATGTAAAAGCAGCAGGTTGTACCATATACAGTACAATAGAACAGGCATGGCATGACATACAATGCGAAATAGCAAAATTGTTTTGAGGAGGGAATTGTGGACGGTATTTTTAATATATACAAACAAAAAGGATTTACTTCTCATGATGTTGTTGCTATAGTTAGAAAAACAATACAGCAAAAAAAAGTAGGGCATACAGGTACATTAGACCCTGATGCAGAAGGCGTTTTACCCATTTGTGTAGGAAAAGCGACTAAACTAGCCGATTATATTATGGAAGGCAAAAAGGGCTATCGTGCTGTTGTGACATTAGGTACTACTACAACAACAGAAGATGCATCAGGCGAAATCATAGAAAAAAAAGAATTTACATTTGATGAACAAAACATTATAAAAGTAGTGCATTCTTTTTTGGGTACTTATAAACAAACACCACCTATGTATTCTGCTATAAAAGTCAATGGTAAAAAATTATACGAATTGGCAAGAGAAGGCAAAGAGATAGAAAGAAAAGCAAGGGAAATTACTATTTTTGATATTAAAATTACAAAATTTATGCCACCAGAACAGTTTGAAATAGATGTGATTTGTTCAAAAGGAACATATATCAGAACACTTTGCGCAGATATTGGCAAAAAGTTAAACTGTGGTGCGCATATGCATAGTCTTTTAAGAACGTCCTCCTCTATGTTTACATTGGATACTGCAATTACATTAAATGAATTAAAAGAGCTTGCTGAAAAACAACAATTACAAAAGGCATTGCTTACTTTAGACAGTGCATTGCAACAATATAGTAGTATTGTAGTATCTTCTAAAGCAAATAAACTGCTTTATAATGGTAATAAAATTGAGCAACGCTTTTTTGAAAAAGGAAATCAAGAAATAAAACAAGGACAGAAAGTATTAGGATATGATAATCAAAATAATCTGATTGGTATATATGAAATCAGTAAAGAAAAAGACAGGCTGTATATGAAGCCTTTGAAAATATTGCTTTAAAGAGGTGTATCATGGAACACATAACAGATACAAATATCACACAGCAACAACCCACAGCAGTCACAATAGGCAATTTTGACGGTCTGCATATGGGACATAGAGCATTGATTTCACTCACAAAACAATTTGCGCAAGAGGAATCATTAAAAAGTGTTGTGTTTTCATTTTCTCCACATCCTATGTTTGTTTTTGGAAAAAAGCCAGATTTTGCACTTGTCATGGCACCTTCCGAAAAAGAATATATGATGGAAAAAATGGGAATAGATGTATATATTGAATATCCTTTTGATAAACAGTTTTCGTCTATGACAGCAGAGCAATTTGCTTGTGATATCATATTTGAACAATTAAAATGTAAAGTGCTTATTGTAGGAGAAAATTATAAATTTGGAAAAAATCAATCAGGAGATTATGAACTTTTGAGAGTATTAGGAGAACAAAGAGGGGTAAAAGTAATATATGTTCCTTCTGTATTGTTTGAAGGTGATAGAGTAAGTAGCACAAGGGTACGACAATGTTTAAAAGATAAAAATTTAGAAGAAGCAAACAATATGTTAATATCTCCTTATTTTATACTAGGAAAAGTTGCAGAAGGAAAAAAATTAGGTAGAACAATAGGATTTCCTACTGTAAATATTAAAGCACATAATCAAAAATTATTTCCACCCAATGGTGTTTATGCAACAAAAACACTGCATGATGGTAAAACTTATTTTGGTGTTACCAATATAGGCAAAAACCCTACAGTTGACGGTACTTTTAAAGTAGTAGAAACATATCTTTTTGACTTTAAAAAAATGGTTTATGGAGAAACGATACAAACCTATTTTTATAAATTTATAAGAGAAGAACAAAAATTTCCTTCTGTTGAAGCACTGCGCCAACAAATGGAAAGAGATGCTGAAAGTGCAAAACAATATTTTCATTCAAAAGAATATGATAATTGGCGAGAAAAACAATGATATTAATTGAAAACATACTTGTCAAGCATTCAAAAATGTGATAAACTAAAATGGCTGTAAAACCAATGCCCAGTATTTGGAAGCTCCGACCATTTACTTAGCGTTTGGGGATACGAAAATAATATATATTATATTTAAGGAGGCTTTTATTATGCCAGCAATTAACAAACAAGAAATCATAGCAAAATATGGAAGAACACCATCTGACACTGGTTCACCAGAAGTACAGATTGCGTTGTTAACAGCAAGAATCACATTGTTAACAGACCATTTAAAAACACACAAAAAAGACCATCATTCCAGAAGAGGTCTTTTAAAAATGGTTGGACAAAGACGTGGATTGCTGAATTATTTAAAAGATAACGATATTGAAAAATATCGTGAATTGATTGGCGAATTAGGATTAAGAAAGTAACAAGCAATAATAGGAATAGAGAGGAGAGATTTCCTCTCTATTCTATTATTTCTAGTATCAAAAAAATAAAGAAGCGTCACTATAGATTTCCAGCTTTGTAAATATAGTATTATGTTGATAAAGCTGAAGGTCTATAGTGCGAAATATCATTCATGTAAAGGAGATTATTATGTATAGAAGCTATACTATGGAATTAGCAGGCAGAACATTAACAGCAGAAATTGGCAGAGTTGCAGAACTTGCAAATGGAGCTGTATTACTTCGCTATGGTGAAACAGTTGTATTGGTAACAGCAACTGCATCTGAAAAACCAAGAGAAGGCATTGACTTTTTTCCATTAAGCATTGATTATGAAGAAAGATTATATTCTGTAGGAAAAATCCCAGGAGGATTTATAAAAAGAGAAGGCAGACCATCAGAAAAAGCAATATTAACTTCAAGATGTATTGATAGACCTATGCGCCCTCTTTTTCCAAAAGATTATAGAAATGATGTTAGTATTGTAGCAACAGTTATGGCAGTTGACCAAGATTGTTCACCAGAAGTTACAGCAATGATAGGTGCAGCTTTGGCTTTAAATATCTCTGATATTCCGTTTACAGACCCTGTTGGTTCTGTCAATATTGGTTATTGTGATGGAGAACTTGTTGTAAATCCTACAGCAGAACAAAAAGAAACAACATTGTTGTCATTAACAGTGTCTTCTAAAAAGGACAAAGTTATGATGATAGAGGCAGGAGCTTATGAAATTCCAGATGATTTAATGATGAAAGCAATACGCCTTGCTCATGAAGAAAATGGCAAAATTGTGAAATGGATAGAAGAAATTGTTGAAAAAGAAGGAAAAGAAAAAGCACCTTATGAAGAACATATTATACCAGAAAATGTTTATAATATGATTAAAGATTATATTACAGACGCTCGTATGGAAGAAGCAGTTTATGCAGAAAAGAAACAAGATAGAGATGCTAAAATAAAAGCAATTACAGAAGAGGTTAATCAAAATTTAACAGAAAAATTGATAGAAGAAGTGGGAGAAGAAACAGATATTGTTACATTGATTGACGAAACAATATATAAATTTGAAAAAAATACAGTAAGAAGAATGATATTAAGAGAGCATAAACGTCCTGATGGTAGAGGTATAGAAGAAATCAGACCACTTTCTGCAGAAGTAGACGTTTTGCCAAGAGTACATGGTTCTGCGTTGTTCTCAAGAGGTCAAACACAGGCATTGACAGTTACTACATTAGGTGCAATTGCAGAAATGCAAAAATTAGATGGATTAGATGAAACAGAAACACATAAAAGATATATTCATCATTATAATTTCCCAGGATTTTCAGTGGGAGAGGCAAAATCATCAAGAGGTCCAGGACGCCGAGAAATTGGACATGGTGCTTTAGCAGAAAGGGCATTGCTTCCAGTAATACCAAGTGAAGAAGAATTCCCATATGCTATTAGATTAGTTTCTGATATATTAAGTTCAAATGGTTCTACGTCACAAGCAAGTATATGTGGCTCTACATTGTCACTTATGGCAGCAGGTGTGCCAATTAAACGTCCTGTAGCAGGTATATCTGTTGGACTTGTAACAGGTGAAACAGATGATGATTTTATAGAAATTACAGATATTCAAGGATTAGAAGACTTCTTTGGAGATATGGATTTTAAAGTTGCAGGTACACACAAAGGTATTACAGCAATTCAAATGGATATGAAAATAAAGGGCTTAACATTTGAAATGATAGAACAAGCGTTTGCACAAACAGGCAGAGCAAGAGCATATATATTAGATGAAGTTATGACAAAAGCGATTGCAGAGCCAAGAAAAGAACTTTCACCACATGCTCCAAAAATTGCATCTATGACCATTGATGTAGAAAAAATTTCAGAAGTCATTGGAACAAGAGGAAAAGTCATTAAAAAGATTATAGAAGAATCTAATTGCGAAATTGATACAGAAGATGATGGTAGAATATTTATAAAAGGTAAAAACAAAGAAGACATTCAAAAAGCGATAGATATGATTTCTGGTATTGTTATGGAGCCAGAACCAGGAAAAACTTATAGAGGAACTGTAACAAGACTGATGGCATTTGGTGCTTTTGTTGAAATTGCACCAGGAAAAGAAGGACTTGTTCATATTTCAAAATTATCTCCTCAAAGAGTAGCAAAAGTAGAAGATGTTGTTGCAGTAGGGGATACAGTAAGAGTAAAATTACTGGAAATTGATAGCCAAGGAAGGCTGAACCTTTCTGTAAAAGACGCTGACAAATAATAACATAACAACAATGGGGTTGTATACAAAAAAGGCAGAAATATTCTGTCTATTGTTGCAGCCCTATTATTATGTATAAATATAAAAAAATTGCTTATGATAATAGTAATTTGTTTTGATAGGAGAATTGTTTATTATGGTGAATATAAAAAAATTGGATAATGGTGTTCGTGTGGTATTAGAAGAAATTGATTATGTAAGAAGTATTTCTTTTGGTATATGGGTAAGAAATGGCTCTCGAAATGAAAAACCTGAATATAATGGTATGTCACATTTTATAGAGCACATGCTTTTTAAGGGAACAGAGAATAGAACAGCAAAACAAATAGCAGAAGAAATGGATGCTGTAGGAGGACAAATCAATGCCTATACTACAAAAGAATATACTTGCTATCATACACGTGTTTTGGACAAGCATTTTGACAGGGCATTAGATGTTATGAGTGATATGTTTTTACATTCTCGATTTGCTCAAAAAGATATTGAAAAAGAAAGAAATGTTATTATTGAAGAAATCAATATGTATGAAGATGCACCAGAGGAATTGGTACATGATGCTTTACAAGAGGGAATATGGAAGGAAAGCAGTTTAGGACAGCCCATATTAGGTACAGTGGAAAGTATATCAAAATTTCATACAAAAGATATGAAAGAATTTTTTGAAAATAGATATCATACAGAAAATACAGTATTATCTGTAGCAGGACATTTTGATACAGAAGAAATGTATATAAAATTAAATAAAACATTAGGGCAATGGAAAAGAAAAAGTGATTTTGTATATTATGATACCAAAACAATATATACACCTAAATTGATTAAAAAAGAAAAAGACATTGAACAGGTTCATTTATGTATTGCTTTTCCAGCATTAGAAAGAGACCATGCTCAAAAATATGCTTTAGCAGTATTTAATACTATATTTGGGGGCGGTATGAGTTCTCTTTTGTTTCAAAAAATAAGAGAAGAAAATGGATTAACATATACCATATATAGCTATACATCAGCATATGTAGACAGTGGTTTATTTGCGATTTATGGAGGTATGAATCCAAACCAAACAGAAAAAGTAATACAATTAATATTTGATGAAATTAAATCATTAAAACAAAATAAATTCCCTCAAAAATTGATTGATGTAACAAAAGAACAAATTATAAGTAATTTTATTATAGGTAGAGAAAGTACAGTAAATTTAATGACATCTTCAGGTGCTTCTGTATTGCTAAGAGGATTTGTGCAAGATACAGAAGAAATATTACAACAAATTGAAAAAATAACAGTGGAAGACATACAAAATATCATAGAAAAGATATTTATAAAACAAAATATGAGTGTTTCTGTAGTAGGAAATATTAAAAATATAAATATAGAAAAAGCATTGGAAAATACTTTCTAATAAAAAATGATTAATTGGGAAATGCTAATGTTGCGGGAAACCGCTGCAATGATATATTTATAAGGAGGTTGTATCTATGAAAAATATCAACTGGATAGTGTTAACATTAGTTATCATAGGTGCATTAAATTGGGGACTCATAGGATTTTTTGGTTTTGATTTAGTAACATCTATATTTGGTGGTGCATTTTTCTGGATTGCAAGAGTCATATTTGCCGCTGTAGGTATTGCTGGATTATATGCACTAACATTTTATAAAGGTGTATCTTCATCAAAACAATAGTAATTGTTATTTTGTTTTGGGGCATATTGCCCCACATATGTTAAAAAGTTACATAATAGGAGTGATTAATAATGAAATTTACAAAAATGGAAGGCTGCGGAAATGATTATATTTATATTAACTGTTTTGAAGAAATAGTTGATAATCCTCAACAATTAGCCATAATGATGAGTGAAAGACATTTTGGCGTAGGAGCAGACGGTATTGTTTTAATTATGCCTAGTGATAAAGCAGATTTCAGAATGAGAATGTTTAACGCTGATGGCTCAGAGGGAGAGATGTGTGGTAATGCCAGTAGATGTCTTGGAAAATTTGTATATGATAGAGGTCTAACAAATAAAACTAGAATATCAATGAGTACATTAGCAGGTATAAAATATTTAGAATTGCATATTAAAAATGGTGTAGTAGATACTGTAACAGTAGATATGGGAGAACCCATATTTGAAGGCAAAAAGATACCAACTATAAGTAATAAACAATTTGTGCAAAAAGAATTGCTTTATTCAGAAGATAAAACATTTGAAATGACCTGTGTTTCTATGGGAAATCCTCATGCTATAACATATGTAGAAAATACAGATGATTTTCCTGTAGAAAAATATGGTAAACCATTAGAATTAAATGACTTTTTTCCAAATAAAACAAATGTAGAATTTGTACAAGTAATAGACCGAAATCATTTAAAAATGAGAGTTTGGGAAAGAGGTAGTGGAGAAACAATGGCTTGTGGTACAGGTGCTTGTGCTGTAGTTGTTGCAACAGCAAAAAACGGCATTTGTGACAGAGAAGCAGATGTGATGCTTTTGGGGGGAACATTACATATTAAATGGAACGAAAAAGATAATCATGTTTATATGACAGGAGAAGCAAGATTTTGTTTTGATGGACAGTGGTTAAAATAATATTTGTACTATAACAACAATCAAAATCATAGTATTTTGTAGATATATACAAATGATAATTATTTTGTGAAATGAATATTCATGAGCAAAATTGAACAAAAGGGAGGAATTTTTTATGAAAGAAAGTTATATTCAAAAGTTGATTGCGGAAAGATTAGGAGGTAAAAAATTTGGAAAAGATACTGTAATATATAAATTTGAAAAAATCAAAAGGGCAAGACGTTTAGCAGAGGCAGAACACCCAGAAATGAAAATGATTGATTTAGGTGTAGGAGAGCCAGATGCTATGGCAGATGAAGGCATAATTAAAACGTTAGCAGAACAAGCAGCAGTATGGGAAAATAGAGGATATACAGATAATGGCATATTAGAATTTCAGTATGCTGCCGCAGAATATATGAAAAAAGTATATCAAGTAGAAGGCATTGACCCTGAAACAGAAATATGTCATGCAATAGGTTCAAAACCAGCACTTGCTATGATGGCACAATGTTTTATCAATACAGGAGATATTACATTAATGACAGTACCAGGATATCCTGTTATGGGTACCATGACAGAATGGCTAGGTGGAGAAGTTTACAATATGCCTTTAAAAGAGGAAAATAATTATTTGCCCGATTTAAAAGCAGTTCCAAAAGAAATTGCAAAAAAAGCGAAATTGCTTTATATCAATTATCCAAATAATCCAACAGGGGCTTTTGCAACAGAGAAGTTTTTTAAAGAAGTAATTGCATTTGCTAAAAAACATCGTATATTGGTAGTACAGGATGCTGCTTATGCAGCATTAACATTTGATGGCACAAAGCCACTTAGTATACTTTCTATAGAAGGGGCAAAAGATGTTTGTATAGAAATTCATTCTTTAAGCAAAGCATTTAATATGACAGGTTGGAGAATGGCATTTGTAGTAGGAAATGCTCTTGCAGTAAAAGTTTTTGCTACTGTAAAAGATAATAATGATTCAGGACAATTTGCTGCAATACAATTAGCAGGTAAATACGCTATGGAACATACAGAAATTACAGAACAAACAAATCAAAAATATTCTCGTAGACATGATATGCTTGTAGAAACATTAAATAGTTTAGGATTTCATGCAGTTAAGCCCAAAGCATCATTTTATCTTTATGTGAAAGCACCAAAAGGCATAAAAGGCGGAGAACGATTTAAAACAGCAGAAGATTTTAGTCAATATTTAATAAGAGAGAAATGTATTTCAACAGTACCTTGGGACGATGTAGAGCATTATATTAGAATGACAGTCACATTTTTAGCTTATGGAGAACAAGAAGAAAAAGAAGTAATGGAAGAAATTAAAACCAGACTTTCTAATGTAGAATTTGAATTCTAATCATGTTATAATATGCCATATGTTTATATATTAAAATAATATATATTAGCGTGCCAAAGTGATTGTGATATAACATTGATATTTATACTGTAATGAAAAATAATGATTTATGAATATTTCCAATTTATATCGGATAGGCATGCCAAATTTTTTTTATATTATAGTATAGGAGTGAAAAATAATATGGCAAAAGAAACACAATTCCATGTATCAGAGCAAACACCAGAGAGAGTAATATTAATTGGTATAGATTTAGATAATAATGAAACAACAGAGGCTTGTTTAGATGAATTAGAAGAATTAGTAAAAACGGCTGGTGCTATCAGTGTTGCAAAAGTGATACAAAAAAGGGAAAGAATACATTCAGGACATTATATAGGAAAGGGAAAATTAGAAGAAGTTAAAATGATGCTAAAAACATATGATGCTTCTGGTATTGTTTGTGATGATGAGCTTTCTCCAGCACAAATGAAAAATTTAGAGCAAATACTACAAACAAAAATTATGGACAGGACAATGGTGATATTGGATATATTTGCCTCTCGTGCCATGTCAAAAGAGGGTAAAATACAAGTAGAACTTGCACAACTAAAATATAGATTATCAAGACTTTCTGGCATTGGTGCATCTATGTCACGACTTGGTGGTGGTATTGGTACAAGAGGTCCTGGAGAAACGAAATTAGAAACAAACAGACGTTATATTAAAGACAGAATTGGGGAACTAAATCAAGAATTAAAACAAATTGAAACACATAGACAACTTTTAAGAAATCAAAGAAATAAAAAAAGTACACCTCTTGTATCATTAGTGGGATATACTAATGCTGGAAAATCAACATTAATTAATGCTCTAACAGATGCAGGAGTACTAGCAGAAAATAAATTATTTGCTACATTAGATACTACAACACGAAAAGTAAAACTACCAAATGGTACAGAAGTATTGATAACAGATACTGTAGGATTTATACAAAAATTACCTCATCATTTAATACAAGCATTTCGTGCTACATTAGAAGAATTAAATTTTGCAGATATATTAATTCATGTAGTAGATGCCTCTAATTCAAACAGACAACAGCAAATGGATGTAGTATATCAAACATTAAAAGGACTACATTGTGAAACCACTCCTGTTATTACAGTATATAATAAGGTAGATAAAAATATTGAGACACCTTTACCTATTGATACTATAGCGAGAGACAAAACTACAATTTCTGCAAAAACAAAAAAAGGTTTAGATACTATGCTTGAAAAAATAGAAACATTATTAAAAAGTTTCCGAACAAATATTAAAGTATTTTTACCTTATACAGAAGGTAGTATATTAAATATGATTCATGGAAAATGTGAAATTATAACAGAAGAACACAGAGCAGAAGGTATTTTTTTAGAAATATATGCGGAGCAAGAAATGGAAAATAGATTACAAAAGTATATTGTGAAATAATGTTTTATATTGTAGAATATTAATAGATAAATAAACAATATTTTATAATATATATTAGTAATTATATTGATAGAAATAAAAAATATAATAAAATTACGACAATTTACAATGACATACGACAGAATATAGCGTAAAATTATGTAATATACTGTCGTATATTATCAAAATTGTTGTATTTTGTACTATTTTGTAACAATATTTTACTAGTATTTTATGCAAAAAGTCTATATAATATAGTTCAGAGCAAAAAACAATATTTCAAGGAGGTCAATATGGAACGTATTTTGACTTTTTGCAAAAAAATGATTGATGAAACAGGTCAAGAACATCTTCTGTATTATTGGCTGTTAAGAAAACAAAAAAAAGGAACAGAAGACACCATTTATGGTATAGAAATTGCAAAATATAAAGAAGAAAAATTGATTGAAAAGGAACAAATAGAAAGTTTATCTACATCAGAAAGTCGTGTTGTGGAATTGATACAAAAAATGGCACGAGGAAATGTAACACCTAT
This sequence comes from Lachnospiraceae bacterium 46-61, assembly GCA_041223565.1. Taxonomy (GTDB): domain Bacteria; phylum Bacillota; class Clostridia; order Lachnospirales; family Anaerotignaceae; genus Coprocola. Next base: position 337,603 of record JBCLQL010000002.1, on the reverse strand, counting down.
GACATTGCTTCCCCTCGCAGATGATTTTCTATCTGCATAAAACACATACATACACACAGCAAAAAGCCACCTGTAAAAGGGTGGTTTTTTGTTGTTAAAAATAATGAAATAACTCCAAATATATTAAAGTAAAAGTTTTTGCCAAACTTTATTTTAAGAAGTTTTATAGATATAGACAATATCTACTGGACGTTTTGCACCTCAAACTCTTATTTCTCTAAAAATTAGACAAAACTTTTAAAGGAAAATTTCATTTTTTCACTTTTAAACAGAATTTTAACCAATTTTTGATATCTATAAAAAAATATCAATATAGTGTTGTATTTCTATGCTAATATCTGTAAAATAGATAAAATAATATACATATATTTGTAATAGCAAAATTAAAAACAAGGAAGGATGGAACATATGCAGCAAAAAATTTCTATTGTAGAGCTTTATGGTACAAATGTATTTAATGATGCACAAATGAGAGAACATTTACCCAAAAGAATTTACACAGAATTACAGCATACTATTGAAGAAGGAGCAGAGTTAAATGCTTCTGTAGCGGAAGTCGTTGCAAATGCCATGAAAGATTGGGCAATGGAAAGAGGAGCGACCCATTTTACACATTGGTTTCAACCTATGACAGGCATTACAGCAGAAAAACATGATTCTTTTTTAACTGTAAATAATGGAAAAGCAATCACAGAATTTTCAGGAAAGGAATTAATAAAAGGAGAATCAGATGCATCTTCTTTCCCTTCTGGCGGACTACGTGCAACATTTGAAGCAAGAGGTTATACAGCATGGGATTGTACTTCACCTGCATTTTTAAGAGAAGATTCTGCAGGTGTAACACTTTGTATTCCCACAGCATTTTGTTCTTATACAGGAGAGGCATTAGATAAAAAAACACCTTTGCTTCGTTCTGTAGAGGCTATCAATAAACAAGCATTAAGAATACTACGTCTTTTTGGCAACACAACATCTAAAAAAATCAATATTTATGCTGGAGCAGAACAGGAATATTTTTTAATAGATAGAGAATTATATAAACAAAGAAAGGATTTAATATTTACAGGCAGAACATTATTTGGTGCAGCACCTCCAAAGGGACAGGAATTAGACGACCATTATTTTGGCAGTATTAAAGAAAGAATAGCAAAATTTATGAAAGAATTAAATGTCGAATTATGGAAAATGGGCGTTTCAGCAAAAACACAACATAACGAAGTTGCACCAGCACAGCACGAACTTGCTCTGATATATGATACCTGCAATATTGCTACTGACCACAATCAGCTTGTTATGAAATCTATGAAAAGAATTGCAAGTCATCATGGGCTTGCTTGTTTACTTCATGAAAAACCATTTGCGGGAGTAAACGGCAGTGGGAAACACAACAACTGGTCTATGGGTACAGATGATGGACAAAATTTATTAGACCCAGGTAAAACACCTCATGAAAATGCACAATTTTTACTATTTTTAGTAGCAGTGATAAAAGCGGTGGATTTACATGCAGCGTTGATTCGTCATTCTGCATCTAATCCAGGCAATGACCACAGATTAGGAGCAGGAGAAGCACCTCCAGCAATTGTTTCTATATTTTTAGGTGACCAACTCACAGATATTTTTGAACAAATAGAACATGGAGAAGCAACTTCAAGCATACAGGGAGGTAAAATGAAAGTTGGCGTAAACACATTACCTACTCTAAAAAAAGATGCTACTGATAGAAACAGAACATCTCCATTTGCTTTTACAGGAAATAAATTTGAATTTCGTATGGTACCATCTTCTGGTTCTATTTCTGGACCGAATTTTATATTAAATACAGTAGTAGCAGATGTTTTAAAAGAATTTGCAGACGAACTAGAAAAAGCAAAAGATTTTACTACAGCAGTACATGAATTGATTCATAAAACATATGTAGAACACAAAAGAGTTATATTTAATGGTAATGGATATTCTGAAGAATGGATTGAAGAAGCAGAAAAAAGAGGACTACCTAATTTGCCAACTATGGTAGATGCTATTCCAGCGTTAACATATGATAAAACAATAGAAACATTTGAACGTCATAAAGTGTTAAGTCGTTTAGAATTACAGTCTAGGGCAGAAATTCATTATGAATCCTATATCAAACAAATTAATATTGAAGCAAGAACGATGATAGATATTGCATCAAAACAGATATTACCAGCAATTGTAAAATATAAAAGTAGTGTAGCAAATTCTTTAGCCAGCATAAAAGAAGTTGGAGGGGATATCAGCGTAGAACAGGAACTACTAAACAATATTACAGAAAATGTAAGACTCTTTTATCAAAATTTAAAAGTATTAGAACAAGAAACAGAAAAAGCACATCATTTACAATGTTCCAATCAAGAGCAGGCATTGTTTTATCGCAATCATGTAGCAAAAGCTATGGAAGAATTAAGAAAGCCTGCTGATAAGTTAGAAATGCTTGTAGATGAAGATATATGGCCATTTCCAACATATGGAGAGCTTTTATTTAATATATAATAAAAACACTTTATACCCACAAATGATTATCAATTTGCGGGTATTTTTATATATAATATAAATGAATGAAAATTTATACTTGTCAAACAACAATGATAATAATAAATTGTAATATGGTAATTTCTTTATGTATACAAACTAGGAAATAACTGTCTTTTTATTAACAAACATGAAATATAAATCATAAGCAAATCATTATACTTGTCAAACAAAAAAAGGATATTTTTGGTAAAATTTTAATAAATTACAAAAAAATATACAAATAATTTTGCAAAATGAATCATAAATTATAATATATGATATCATCGTTTTACTACTTTTAAAAAATTTTTTAAAAAATATTGTGAAAATGATTGCATTATTGTGCAAATTGAGTTATAATACTTACAGTAAGAGGAAGTTATATAAAAATGTATTAAAATACATACAATAATTGATTTTTATATTATGCAAATTTGATATGTCAAAATGTACGAATATACAATTTTAATAATGTAAAAGTCATTTTCTAGCGTAATAGTATAATCAGGAGGTAAGTATTATGGTACAAGATGATAAAAGAATCACCATAATTACAGGACATTATGGCAGCGGTAAAACAGAATTTGCTGTCAATTATGCTATGAAATTAAAACAGATTTCTCCCAAGGTCACCCTTGGTGATTTGGATATTGTAAATGTATATTTTCGTTCAAGAGAAAGAAAAAAAGAGTTGGAAGAAAAAGGCATACATGTAATTTCTTCCAGCATAGAAGGAGATAGTGTAGATATTCCTGCTGTTGCAGCAATTGTATCTCCTGTAAAAGATAAATCAACAAGATATATTGTTGATTTAGGTGGTAATGATGTTGGCACAATGGTGCTTGGCAGATTAAAGCCTCTTTTGGACGCTGCAGAAACAGATTTCTTCATGGTAGTAAATGTAAATAGACCAAATACCTCATCCCCAGAAGGTATAGTGGAAGAAATGAAAAGCCTTGAAGATGCTTCTGGTTTACGTGTAACAGGATTGATAAACAACACAAATCTGATTCGTGAAACAACGGCAGAAAACATTGCAATGGGAGATAAAATACTCAAGGAAGCAAGTCAGCTTTCTGGAGTACCGATCAAATATACAACATATGTGGAAGAGGTTGTAAAAGATGCTGAAAAGCTGCCTGATGATTTGGGCGGGGAACTTTTTCCTCTAAAGTTTTATATGAGAAAAGATTGGATGTAGGCAAAAATAATGGAGGTGTATCAAAAATGGCAAAAGGTAAAGTAACGATTGACGAGAACTACTGCAAAGGCTGTGAATTGTGTGTTTCTGTTTGTCCTAAAAAAGTACTGAAATTGTCAGAAACAAGAATTAATGAAGCAGGATATAACCCAGCAGAAGTAGTAAATGATGATTGTATCGCTTGCACAAGCTGCGCAAGAATGTGTCCAGATTCAGCGATTACAGTAGAAAAAATAGATTAAGGGAGGAGGATTTTAATATGGCAAAGGTATTAATGAAAGGCAATGAAGCAATTGGAAAGGCGGCTATCGAAGCAGGTTGTAAATTCTTTTTCGGTTATCCTATTACACCACAGAGCGAATTGCCAGAATATTTATCTGATGAATTACCAAAAGTAGGCGGTACTTTTGTTCAGGCAGAAAGTGAATTAGCAGCAATCAATATGGTATACGGAGCAGCAGCAGCAGGAGCGAGAGTATTGACAAGTTCCTCCTCTCCAGGACTTGCTTTAAAACAAGAAGGTATCGGTTATATTACAAATGCTGATTTGCCAGCAGTTGTTGTAAACATGATGCGTGGTGGCCCAGGTCTTGGTACAATTCAACCAGGTCAGGCTGACTATCACATGTGTGTAAAAGGCGGTTCTAATGGTGACTACCATAATATCGTTTTAGCACCAGCTTCTGTACAAGAGGCAGTTGATATGGTTATGGAAGCTTTCGATTTAGCTGATTTTTATAGAACTCCAGTTTTGATTCTTTCTGATGGCTTGATTGGTCAGATGATGGAGCCAGTTGAATTTAATTATTCTCCTAAAAAAGATTTGCCTTCAAAAGATGCTTGGGCATTAAAAGGCAAAGGCAATGGCGAAAAACACATGATTGTAAACTTAAACATGGACGCTGAAGATTGTGAAAATCACAATATCGCATTACAGAAAAAATATGATGTTATCGAAAAAGATGAACAGGCTTGGGAAGAATATTGCATGGACGATGCAGAATATGCTTTCGTTTCTTATGGCACTGCTTCCAGAATTGTAAAATCTTCTGTAGATACATTAAGAGCAGCAGGTTATAAAGTTGGCTTAATTCGTCCAAAAACATTATACCCATTCCCAGTAAATGCTTTCCAAAGACCAAGCATCAAAAAATATATTGATATTGAAATGAGCATGGGACAAATGGCAGACGATGTAAAACTTGCTTGCAATGATAAAAACAAAGTTGAATTCTATGGTAGAACTGGTGGTATCATATTAACACCAGAAGAAGTTGTTGAATTTGGTAAGTCTGTAATGGGAGGTGACAAATAATGTCAGTCGTATATGAAAAATCTAAAGCTTTAACAGATGTGAAATTGCATTATTGCCCTGGATGTGCTCATGGTATCGTACATAAATTACTGGCAGAATGTTTGGAAGAAATGGGTGAAACAGGAAACGCTATTGCTTGTGTACCTGTTGGCTGTGCCGTTATGGCAAATAAATATTTCAACTTTGACGCAATTCAATGCGCTCATGGTAGAGCTCCTGCAACTGCAACTGGTATTAAAAGAGTAGACCCTAGCAAAATGGTAATCACATACCAAGGTGATGGTGACTTAGCTTCCATTGGTACTTGTGAAATCGTTCATGCAGCAGCTAGAGGTGAAAAAGTTACAACTATTTTCATCAACAATGGTATTTATGGTATGACAGGTGGTCAGATGGCTCCTACAACATTACCAGGCATGAAAGCAACAACAGCTAAAAAAGGTAGAGATGTAAACGTACAAGGTAATCCTATTAGAGTAAGTGAAATGCTTGCAACATTGGATGGTCCTGCTTATATAGAAAGAGTTAGTGTAACTAACCCTGCACAAGTAGCACAAACTAAAAAAGCAATTATGAAAGCATTAAAAGTACAAAAAGAAGGTCTTGGCTTCGGATTTGTAGAAGTTGTTTCAAGCTGTCCTACAAACTGGGGATTAACACCAGTCAAAGCAATGGAATTTGTAAGAGAAAAAATGATTCCTTACTATCCTCTTGGCGTATTTAAGGATCTTACAGGGGAGGGAAAATAATATGAGTACACAAAGAGTATGTTGTGCAGGTTTCGGTGGTCAAGGTGTTTTAAGTATGGCTAAATTGCTTGCTTATGCTGGTATGCTTGAGGGAAAAGAAGTTTCATGGTGTCCTTCTTATGGTCCTGAAATGCGTGGTGGTACAGCAAACTGTTCTGTAGTTGTATCTGATGAACCAGTAGGCTCTCCAGTAATTACAGCAGATGCTACAGCTTCTATCGTTATGAACCAGCCATCTTATGATAAATTTGTAGAAATCGTTGGCGCAGGCGGAACAATTATATTAAATTCTAGCTTAATACAATCCAAAGTGGAACGTACAGATGTAAAAGCATATTATGTTCCAGCAAATGAAATTGCAAAAGATTTAGGCAATCCTAAATTAGCAAATATTGTATTGTTAGGTGCATTGTTGGAAGTTGACAAAACAGTATCAGAACAAGCTGTTTTGGATGCATTTACAAAAGTATTTGGTGAAAGCAAAGCAAAATTTATCCCTATCAATAAAGAAGCACTTGCAAAAGGCGCTGAATTTGTAAAAGCTCAACAATAATATTATAGAAATCCTTTTATCAAAACCGACTTTTAACGCTGCCGCAGTTTACTGCGGCAGTTTTTGTATTTTTTAATAAATATTGTGTTTTTTCTATTTTTTAGGAGGCAGATTATATGAAATATCAATGTCCTTGTTGTGGATATTATACTTTTGATAGTAAACCAAATGGAAATTATGATATTTGTCCAGTTTGCTTTTGGGAAGATGACACAATAGATGATATAACGTCTATAGGTGGTGCAAATCGTGTTAGTTTACAACAAGCACGACTTAATTTTAAAAAGTTTGGTGCTTGTGAAAAAAATATGATACCATATGTAAGAAACCCAAATATGGATGAAATGGATACTAAAAAATTATAATATTATATTGTATATTTTGATAGAAAACGGTATACTGAATATATTAAAAATTTAAGAACAGTTTTATAAAAGTTTATAAAAATATAATAAGGAGGGACATTGATTGGAGAAAAAACAAAAATTAACAGAATTATTTTTATTAACATCATTTTTATGTTTATTTGTGGTGTTAATACATACATCATCAGAAGGTGTAACCAATTTAATAATAGGCAGTTTAAAGCATAAAGCATTTTTTATGTTTAATAAAGCACTTTCTTTTGTAGTACCAGGATTTATATTTTTAAGTGGTTTAAAATTAACATATTCTTATAAAAATAAAAAATTTGAATTTTTGTCATTTTTAAAAAAGAGATTTACAAAAATATTAATACCTTATACCTGCTGGTATGTTGTGTATTATGTATTTTTATATCACATACATTTTATAGAAGCAAAAACAATCAAGCAACATATTTTTTCTTTTTTGATAGGTGATTTAATATCGCCATTTTATTTTATAACAATTATATTTCAATTTTATATATTATTTGGTGTTTTTTTATTTTTGTTAAAAAATGTAAATCATATATTACTTTTTATTGTTTGTGCTATTATACAATTATATTATTTACAAAATATATATCCTATGTATGAAGATAGATTTTTTGTGACATATTTTATTTATTTTTTATTAGGTTGTATTATGGCAGAGCACATGGAACAGTTTCAAATAAAACTCAAGAAATATAAATGGATAGTATATGTAATTTTTATATTTTTTACTTATTGGCACACTACTCACGCATATGCATCTAATGTAGAGGGCATTTTTTATGCCTATTGGAGAATTTTTACTTGCCTTTTTTCCATCAGTGGCATTGCAACATTTTATTGTATATCATATGATATTGTAAAAATAGTACCCCAAAAATTTATTGCATTATTTAGTATATTAGATGCAAGTAGTTTTTATATTTTTTTAGGACATTGTTTTTTATTGTATATTTGTAATGGTATATGGTCACGTATAGGGCTAGAATCTATATTTACAAAATTTATACTCAATAGTATGATTGTATTTTTGGGTTCTTTTTTTGTATCAGTTGTTTATGTTTTAGGCAAAAAGAAATGGTATTCCATAAATCGTAAAGTATGATATAATGAAATGGAATGAGTCCATAAAGGATTTTAGGAGGGGTTTTTTTGTCAAAAAACAAAGTGAAAATTATTGTTGATGATAAGCCATTTATATTGATGGGCGAAGAAACAGAAGAACATATTAAAAAAGTGGCTGAATATATCAATATTAAAATACAGGAAGTAAAAGGAATTAGTCCTCATATTGCTGCCGATGTTAGAATGACTCATGTATTGACATCAATTAATGTAGCAGATGATTTTTTTAAAGAAAGAGAAAAAAATACAATATTAACAAAACAGTTAACAGATATAGAAAGAAAAAGGGCATTAGAAGAAACAAGAAATAAACAAATGAAAGAGTTAAAAAAACTCTTAGAAACGGCAAGAAAAGCAATCATTGATTATCAAAATAAATTAAAACAACAAGAGACACTATTAACGGAACAACAAAAAAAATATCAAGATATTTCTGATGAATTTGAAAAATGTAAAATAGATTTAGAAATAACAAAAAAACAAAAAATAGAATTAGAACAAAATCAAAAGCAAATTGAAAACACATTGACACAAAAAACATCACAGCTTCATGAAACAGAAGAAATACAAAAACAACTTTTAGAAACAAAAGAAAAACTAAAACAATGTGAACAAGTATTAGAAAATACAAGACAGCAATGGAATCAATCCAAACAGCAGTTACAGCAAATGGAAACACAGAAAAATACATATCAACAACAATTAAAACAAGCTAATGAAAAATTGAGTGAGCAGAGTCATATTACAGTATGGCAAGAAAAAGAAAAGCAATATCAACAGGAACTAGAAAGTGTTATGTTACTTTGGGAAAGTGAAAAAAAAGCAGTACAAAATTTACAAAGACAAATAGAAACAGCCTCTGATTTAGAACAAAAAGAGTTTGAAAGACAAACATATTGGGAAAAAAAAGAAAAGGAGACTTTTCAAACACTTCAAAATTTAAAAATAGAGTTAGAACAACAAAAACAAAAATCAGAACAATTACAAAAAGAATTGCAACAAAATAAAGAAAACGAAAGTACAGCAATACAAAGT
>JBCLQL010000002.1:0-328592 GCA_041223565.1 Lachnospiraceae bacterium 46-61 | reverse complement strand
GAAAAAGAGAAATTACAAAGTGTCTTATTACAATTAGAGCAAGAAAAACAAAAATCAGAACAATTACAAAAAGAATTGCAACAAAATAAAGAAAATGAAAACACAGCAATACAAAGTGAAAAAGAGAAATTACAAAGTGTCTTATTACAATTAGAGCAAGAAAAACAAAAATCAGAACAATTACAAAAAGAATTACAACAAAATAAAGAAAATGAAAACACAACAATACAAAGTGAAAAAGAGAAACTACAAAGTGTTTTATTACAATTAGAGCAAGAAAAACAAAAAAGTGAACAATATCAAAAGGAATTACAACAAACAAAACAGCAAAACAACGATGAAACAGATACCATATTAAAACAAAAAGAAAAAGAGTTTGAAAATCAATTATTTGATTTAGAATTACAATTAGAGGAAGAACAAAAAAAATCTCAAGGCTTACAAAAACAATTAGAACAAAAAATGATATTAGAACAAAAACAACAAGAATTTTCAGAAATACAACAACAGCTAGAACAAAAAAATGAAGTTTTAACATTACAGACACAATTAGAGAATCAGAAAAAGTTGACAGAAGAATTGAAACAAAAATTGCAAATGGCAGAGCATCAAAACCATTATATCAAAAAGAATCACAGTCAAATGGGGGCACATAGAAGATAAAATATAGTTTTTGAAGCCCAAGTAATAGAAAGGAGAAAAGCAATGCAGAAAACAATATTACCAGAGTTATTATCGCCAGCAGGCAGTATGGAAAGTATATATGCAGCGGTAAATAATGGCTGTGATGCAATATATGTAGGAGGAAAACAATTTAGTGCAAGACAATATGCAAATAATTTTTCAATAGAGGAATTAGAGCAGGCATGTGATTATTGTCATTTAAGAGGTATAAAGCTATATGTAACAGTAAATACATTATATAAACAAAAAGAATTAGAAAATCTATTAAAATATATAAAACAACTTTATGAAATAGGTGCTGATGCATTGATATTGCAGGATATTGGTGCAGCAGAACGCATTAAAAAGCATTTTCCAGATATGCCTTTACATGCAAGTACGCAATTAACAACGAATCATTTAAAAGATGTTAATTTTTTATATCAGCAAGGATTTTCTAAAGTTGTATTGAGTAGAGAATTAAATTTAAATGAAATAAAATATATTTCAGAAAATACAGCAGCAGAAATAGAGGTTTTTATACATGGTGCATTGTGTGTTTGCTATTCTGGACAGTGTATTATGAGTAGTATGTTGGGAGGACGTAGTGGCAATAGAGGAAGATGCGCGCAAACCTGTCGTCTACCTTATACATTATATAAAAAATATGATGCCATAGAGCAGGGGCATATACTTTCTCCTAAAGACATACAGACCGTTACAATATTACCAGAGTTAATTAAAAGTGGTGTATCTTCTTTAAAGATAGAAGGACGTATGAAAAGTCCAGAATATGTTGCAGGTGTTACACAAATTTATAGAAAATATTTGGATATGTATGCACAGTCACCAGAAAATTATACAGTGAATAATAATGATTTAAAGATATTAACACAACTTTTTAATAGAGGCGGTTTTACAGAAGGATATTATAAAACAAATGCAGGCAGTAGTATGATGAGCATAGAACGTCCCAAAACATGGGGGCTAAAAACAGGATTTGTAGATAGTTATAATGAAAAACTAGGAAAGGTTACTATTAGGACAAGAGAACCTCTTGTACCAGGGGACGGTATTGAAATTTGGACACAAAAAGAACCCCATGTAGGAAGTAATATTTCTCGTGCATCAAAGGCAGGGGAATATATTACATTATCAATACAAGGAGACATTGCTAAAAATGATGTAGTTTACAAAACACATGATAAAGCATTAGAGGACACTTTAAAAAAGACATGGGAAAAAGATAATAGAAAATTACCTGTATACGGCAAATTAAGTGCAAAAAAAGGACAACATTTATATTTTCAGCTTTGGGATAACAAAGGAAGTATGGTATATCAGCAAGGTGATATTGTAGAATCTGCACAAAAACAAGCACTTTCACACGAAAAATTAAAACAACAGATTATGAAAACAGGTGCAACACCTTTTGTAATACAAAATTTAGATATAGAGGCAGATGACAATATTTATATTGGTATTAGTGCAATAAATGAAATACGTAGGACAACAACAGATGCTTTACAACAAGCAATATTAAAAAAATCAAAAAGAAAAGCAAAACAATATGAAATAGAAAAAGAACAACAAAAATCTATTATAACAACAAAAAAATTAAATGTGCTTGTTAGCACAAGAGAGCAATTTGATGTAGTAAGTAATGACAGACGTGTAAATATATTATATTATGAATTAACAGATGATTTAATAAGAAATTATAATAAACATATTGAAAAATGTCATAACAATCATATTAAATTGTATGTAGCATTGCCAAGAATTGAAAGAAAGCAATGTGAAAATTTATATATAGAAACAATAGAAACACTCAAAAAAAGTAATATTGATGGCTTTTTAGTAAGGTCACCAGGGCAATTTTTAGAAATTTCACAAACTGGTAAAAAAATAGCAATTGATTATAATATGAATGTATTCAATGGAGAAAGTGTTGACTATTGGCAGAAAAAGGGTGCTGATAACATTTGTATTTCGTTAGAAAGCAATTTACAGGAAATCAATACAATAGCAAATGAACATTGTGAAATGGTAGTATATGGATATTTACCACTTATGATAACACAGCAATGTCCTATAGGAAATTATGCAGGAGGAAAAATAGAAGGTATTTATTGTTCTGAAAAAGACAATGATGATTTATATTTTTTGAAAGATAGAAAAGGTATGAAATTTCCATTAATGCCTGATTGTAAACAATGTGTTTGTACAATATTAAATGGAAAACCTTTATTTACATTAAAATTTTATGATGAAATATTACAAAGTACAACAGGAAGTGTCCGCTTACTTTTTACAAAAGAGGGCGGAAGAAGAACAGAAAGAATATTAAATGCTTATGCAGAAATGACATTGTATGATACAGTGCCAAAAGAAGAAACAAAAATTTTACTCCATGAAATGAGCGAAAAAGGCAATACAAAAGGTCATTATTTTAGGGGTGTAGAATAAGAGGGATATATATGTTTGACTTAATCATACTATTTAGTAGATATTTATTTTTGTTTTATATCATACTATTTTTATGGCAAGCTATTGTATATATTGCCTATGAGCAAGGCGGTTATTTAGGAAGCCCTTCTCGTGCTATAGCAATGCAGAAAGGGTTAATTGTGTGGTTTCATGTCACAGCATTTTTAATATTGTCATATGAATCAGGAAAGTTTTTTTTCAATATGGAAACATTAGCAGTAGGAGTAGCAGGGCTTGCGTTTTTACTGCTTTCTATAATGTTATTAGACAAATTTTATTATGAAGGTTGTCCCCTTATTTGGACAGGTATGCTATTTTTATTAGATATGAGTTTAATTATGCTACAAAGATTAGAGCCTATGCTTGCTGTAAAACAATTAATATGGATGACATTAGGTATTGGTATTATGCTTTTTATACCATTTATATTAAGATTGATACCTCGTTTTGAAGTATTTGAATATGTTTATATTATAGTGTCGTATGCTTTGATATTAAGTACATTGCTTTTTGGTACATCAAAATATGGCTCTGTAAACTGGTTGAAAATAGGACCAGTAACATTTCAGCCTTCTGAAATTGTCAAATTTTTATTTATATTTTATCTTGCCAGTGTTTTCAGAAAAAGGGTAGAATTAAAAGAATTACTCATTACAGGTACATTAAGTGCAGGTATTGTGCTTTTGCTTGTATTGCAGAAAGACTTGGGCAGTGCCTTAATATTTTTTATGACATATATGGTAATGCTTTATATATCTACATCAAATGAGATATTATTTTTTGCAGGAATGGGTGCAGCAAGTGCAGCAGCAACATTAGCATATCATTTATTTTCTCATGTAAGAGTAAGAGTTGCTGCATGGAGGAATCCTTGGGCAGATATAGATGGAGGAGGATATCAGATATTAAATTCACTTTTTGCCATAACAACATGGGGACTTTTAGGCAGTGGCTTAACGAAAGGAATGCCAAACACTGTTCCAGTTGTAGAAAGTGATTTTATATTTGCAGCGATATGTGAGGAAATGGGCATATTGTTTGGCATGGGAATTGTTTGTCTTTATATTATGCTTTTTTTTAGAGGGATATTAGTTGTAATACGCTGCCAAAGGAGATATTATAGCCTTTTAGCAGCAGGTGTTGTAACAATGTTTGCTTTTCAAGCATTTTTAATTATAGGTGGTGTTATCAAATTGATTCCATTAACAGGTGTTACATTGCCTTTTGTGAGTTATGGAGGCAGTTCTGTACTTGTGAGTATTATGATGATAGGATTACTGCAATGGGTAAATGTTTATTGTGAACAGCACGAAGCAGGTTATCGAAATACCATAGAACAAAATGCAGCAAATGTGGAATGGGATGGTGATGACTTTCATGAATAATATGAAAAGAAGTACACAAAGAATATTTTGGCTAATTACATTAATGTTTTTTTTAATATTAGCATCTATGGCAAAATTAGCATTTATAGATAGACAAGAAATTTCTTCAAGCAGTTATAATCCAAGATTAAATTATGCAGATAGCAGTATAAAAAGGGGCAATATTAGGGATAGTAACGGTGATATATTAGTAGAAAGTACAGAAAATGGAAATAGAAAATATAATCGCTCTCGTATGGCAGCACATATTACAGGATATAGTAGTAAAGGTAAAACAGGTGTAGAGGCAGCAGAAAATTTTGAATTACAAACGCCTCATAATGAAGTATTGCAAAGAATCAATAGTATATTTACAGGAAAAGCAATACAAGGTAATGATGTTGTTTTAACAATAGACATGGATATACAGTCTATTGCAGGGGATATATTAGGAAATAAAAAAGGTGCAGTTGTAGTGATAGAGCCATCTACAGGAAGAATATTAGCATTGCAAGCATATCCAGATTTTGACCCTAATACAGTAGCAGAAAATTGGGAAACATTAAAAAATGATGAAAAAAGTCCTTTGGTGAACAGAGCAACACAAGGACTTTATCCTCCAGGTTCTACATTTAAAGTCATAACTGCTCTAGCTGCATTAGAATATTATAGCGACTGGCAGAAGTTTACTTATGAATGTACTGGAGAAGCTGTATTTGAAAATAAAATAATACATTGCTATAACAATAAAGTGCATGGTACAGTAGATATGAAAAAAGCGATTGCAACATCTTGTAATTGTTATTTTGCAGAACTAGCAAAAAGAGTAGGTGCAGAAAATATTAGAAAAAAAGCAGAAGATTTTTATTTTAATAAAGAGTATCATTTTTTGTTAGCTCATAATATTAGTCAAGTGACATTACAAAAAAAATCAGAAGAAAATGAAATTGTAGAAACAGCAATCGGACAAGGCAAAACACTTGCAACGCCATTACATATGGCTATGGTAGCATCAGCGATTGCAAATGATGGTATTATGATGAAGCCATATATTGTTGACCATATACAATATTATAATGGTGATGTTTCTAAAACAACAATACCTGAAAAACTAGAGCAAGTGATTAGCATAGAAGAAGCAAATACCATAACAGATATGATGATAAGTTGTGTTTCAGAAGGCACAGGAACAGCGGCACAAATATATAATGTGGAAGTTGCAGGAAAAACAGGAACAGCAGAAAACGCTACAGGAAGTGACCATTCATGGTTTATAGGCTTTGCTCCAGCAGATAATCCTAAAGTTGCCATTGCTGTTATGATAGAAAATGCAAATCAAGGAGGAAGTGCTACACCTATTGCAGCAAAAGTATTACAGGCAGCACTACAAAAATACCAATAACATATTTTTAAAAAATTTGGACACTATATGTTATAAATATATAGTAAAGATGGTGGAGTATTTGGCTGGTTTATTGCAAGTGGCTTCTGCACCGATTGTTATTGGTATTGTTTATATTTTTATAAGAGATAAATATGAAAAAGAACCTTATATGATGCTATTTTTGGGGCTTTTATATGGTATTTATAGTACAATAGTAATATGGGCAGTAGGAATAACATTAGAAAGAATATTCCCACATATTGAAACGCCATTTTTCAGTGCTTTTTTTAGTTCTGCAGGTATAGAGGAGTCTGTAAAATTTTTATTTTTATATTTTTTAGTGTTTAAAAATGATAATTTCAATGAACCCTTTGACGGCATAGTATATGGTATATTTATAGCATTAGGTTTTGCATGGCTAGAAAATATTATATATGTATTTCATAAAGAACTAGGAGGATATGAAACAGCATTAGCAAGGGCTATTTTTTCTGTACCAGGACATGCATTATTTGGTTTAGAAATGGGATATTATTTAGCTTTAGCAAAATATTATCATAAAAAAATAGACTTAATAAAAACATTCACAGTACCATATTTATTGCATGGTATTTATAATTATATTTTATTTTTAGACAGAAAATTATTATGGATTCCCTTTTTAGCATTTGTATTGTTTTTGTGGATAATTGGACTAAAAAGAATGAATATACTTTTAAGTCGTTCTCCATTTAAAAGAGAATTACATCAAAAATAATTATTTTTATGCAAATGTGACTTGAAAAAGAATAAAATACCATGTATACTAAAAGCAGATAAAAAATAGTACAAAAAGTGGAGGTAATATTTTGGTAGAAGCAATTAGCTGTGGAGGCGTTGTCATTTATCGATGGAAAATATTGCTTTTATATAAAAATCAAAATGGAAAATATTTAGGCTGGGTATTGCCAAAGGGAACAGTAGAGCCAGGAGAGACATATCGACAAACAGCATTACGAGAAGTACGAGAAGAGTCTGGCGCAGCGGGCAATATTATAAAATATGTGGGAAAAACGCAATATAATTTTAAAGGAAATGAAGATTTTGTAAACAAAACAGTACATTGGTATTTAATGACAACAAATTCTTTTTATTGTAAACCACAAAGTGAAGAATATTTTGCAGATGCAGGTTTTTATAAATTTCATGAAGCATATCATTTATTGAAATTTAACGATGAAAGACAAATATTAAAAAAAGCGTATTTTGAATATACAGAATTGAAAAAAAATAAGGAATTTGTAAGGAAAAAAATGCTCAGAGGCTATCGATAGCATTATCCATAACAAAGAAAATATATCATTATATTAGTTCTGTTAAAATAAAAAAAGAAAGAAGGAGTAAAAATGAAAAAGTATTTAGAAAGCAACACCTCTCTGGAAGACATAAAAGCTGCAATACGTGGCATACAAAAGAGAGAAGACAAAAGAGCATTGTATATTTTTATTGCTATTGTAACAGCAATATTGATTGCAACATTAGTTGCAGTAATATATTTGCTCAAAAACAAAATGAATGATGATGAAGATTTTGATGAAGATTGGGATACAGATTGGGACGATTTCGATGAAAATGATTGCTGCTGCACAGATAAAGATGTAGATACTTCTGTAAAAGTAGAAAAACTTTAATAAAATAAAAAACAGGCATATGCCTGTTTTTTATTTTTAAAAAAATATTATGACAATAAATAATTAAAATAATAATTGTAGAAATCAAATGATACACAATATTATATAGATATAATAAAAATTTACTATAATTATATTATGTATATTTATTTTAACAAAAAATAATAAAAAAAGGGAAGATTAAAAAAACCGCCCTTGTGGGCGGTATAATGAATTATGCAATACTATTGTTTTGTTTATCTACTACTTGCATAAAATGACCAGTAGTAGGAACTTGTTGTGTACGATAATACTCTACATCATCAGAAATAAATGTTTCTTTTTCAAATACATTTGTTATACAACTATATTTTTTTAATTTATATACCTGTATACCACCACTATTTTTAGACACCATTAAAGGAAGCAATGAAGTATGAAATAACAATGCTTTATCTGCGTCTCTTATTAACACAAAATCAGCATCTTCTTCTAATTTTTTCATAAATAAAATATTTGCTTTATTAGAATAAGCATTTATAATTTTTTTTCTATTTGTTTTTGTGGCATAACTTGCAAGCTGTACTTTTGCCGCTTTACCATTATCAAAGAAAAACACCATAAAACCGTTATAATCATATGTTGTTGTCATATATATTATTTTTTCATCTTGTTCCATTCCCAAAACATTAAAAAGATATTCACCAAAAGAACTTGCTTTTGTATCTGTAACATCATTTGCTTTTAATTTATACAAATTTTGTTTATTAGAAAACAAAAGAATATCCGCTTTATTTGTTGTTTCAATTTCAAATATAATTTTGTCATCTTCTTTTAATTTTTGTTCTCCAGCAGAACGAAGTGATACAAGAGATATTTTTTTAAAGTAATTTTGTTCTGTTAAAAACAAGCGAATACCATAATCTTCTATAAATGCATGTTCTGGAATTTCTTCAATATCATCTTCGGATATAATTTCTGTTTTTCTATCTTGTCCATATTTTTTCATTACTTGTTTTAATTGTGATGCAATCATATCTTTAATTTTTTGTTCGCTGTTAAGAATATCTTTTAAATTTTGTATTTCCTGTTTTAAGGTATCTAATTCTTCTGTTCTTTTTAATATATATTCTTTATTAATATTACGCAATTTTATTTCTGCAATATATTCGCTTTGTTTTTCGTCAATAGAGAATGCATTCATAAGATTTGGTACAACCATATCTTCTTTTTCTGTATGACGAATAATAGAAATTGCTTTATCAATATCCATCAATATTTTAGAAAGTCCAATCAAAAGATGATATTTTTCGGATTTTTTAGAAATATCAAATTCCAACTGATTTTTAATAGAATTAATACGAAAATCTATCCAATATTTTAATATAGAACGAACACCTAGTGTCATAGGTTTACTGTCTATTAATATATTAAAATTACAATTAAATGTATCAGAAAGGGGGGTCATTTGATAAAGACGATGCATAAGCAAATCTGCTTTTGTATTTCTTTTTACATCAATTGTAATTTTTAAACCATTTAAATCTGTTTCATCACGCACATCAGTAATATCTCTTATTTTTCCAGATTTCACAACAGCGAATATTTTATCCATAATTGCTTCAATATTTGTTGTGTAGGGTATTTCATAAATTTCAATACAATTATTTTTTTCATCATAGCGATACTTTGCACGAACTTTTACATTGCCTCGTCCTGTTTCATAAATGCGTTTTAATTCATTTTCATTATATATCAACTGTCCGCCGGTAGGAAAATCGGGGGCGTACAATGTTGATAATATATCTACATTTTCATTTTTAAGCAGTTGTATTGTTGTTTTACAAACTTCTTTTAAATTAAAACTGCATATAGAACTTGCCATACCAACTGCAATACCTAAATTAGGATTGACCAATATATTAGGGAATGTGGTAGGCAATAAGAGAGGTTCTTTCATAGAACCATCATAATTATCTACAAATGTAACTGTATTTTTATCAATATCAGCAAATATTTCTTGACAAACAGAAGCAAGTTTTACTTCTGTATAACGTGGTGCAGCATATGCCATATCACGAGAATACTGTTTACCAAAATTTCCTTTAGAATCTACAAAAGGAAGTAATAAAGCACCATTTCCTTCTGTCAAACGAACAAGTGTTTCATATATTGCACTATCACCATGAGGATTTAATTTCATAGTTTGTCCCACAACATTAGAGGATTTTGTTCTATCACCTTTTAGTAAATTCATTTTAAACATAGTATAAAGTAATTTTCTATGAGAAGGTTTAAAGCCATCTATTTCAGGTATAGCACGAGAAACAATTACACTCATAGCATAAGGCATATAATTCCATTCCAATGTATCTGTTATTTTTTGTTCCTCAATAAAATATTGTTTTGGTATATCTGGTGTTTTTGCTGTTTTTTTGGGCATATTGTTCACTCCTTGAGAAACAAAAGTTTTAACTTAAATCGCTTAAATCCAAATAACGATAGCCTTCTGTTTCAATAAATTCTTTTCTTCCTTTTAAATTTTCTCCTAAAAGCAATTCAAATACTTGTTGTGTTTTTTCTAATTCATCATCAGAAACAAGTATCAGTCTTCTTGTTTCTGGATTCATAGTAGTTTCCCACATCATTTCAGGTTGATTTTCACCCAATCCTTTCGAGCGATTAATTTTATATTTTTTATTTTTTAATTTTGTTATAATAGTGTTCTTTTCATTGTCTGAGTAAGCGAAATAAGTATCTTTTCCACAAGTAATTTCATAAAGAGGGGATTCTGCAATATATACTTTTTTTTCTTTAATTAATGTAGGCACAAGACGATAAAGCATAGTTAATATTAATGTTCTAATTTGAAAACCATCTACATCGGCATCTGTACATATAATAATTTTACTCCAACGAAGTTGTTCCAAATCAAATGAATTAATATTTGTATTATGTTTTGATTTAATTTCTACGCCACAGCCTAATACTTTCAATAAGTCTGTAATAATATCATTGTTAAAAATTTTATTATAATCTGCTTTTAAACAATTTAATATTTTACCTCGTATAGGTATAATTGCTTGAAATTCTGCATCTCTACCTAATTTACATGCGCCCAGAGCAGAGTCACCCTCTACAATATAAATTTCTCGTTTTGTCACATCTTTTGAACGACAATTTACAAATTTTTCAACTCTATTGTTCATATCAATATTACCAGTCAATTTTTTTCGTATATTGATACGTGTTTTTTCTGCTGTTTCACGGCTTCTTTTATTAGCCAATATTTGTGCAGTAATTTTGTCTGCTTCTATTTTATTCTCTATAAAATAGATTTCAAGTTGATGGCGTAAATATTCTGTCATAGCATCTTGTATAAATTTATTTGTAATAGATTTTTTAGTTTGATTTTCATAACTTGTAATAGTAGAGAAAGAATTGATAACTAATATCAAACTATCTTCTATATCATTAAATGTAATTTTCTTTTCATCTTTTTTATATAAATTGTTTGATTTTAAATATTTATCAATGGCAAATACAAAAGCATTTTTTACAGCTCTATCTGGAGAGCCACCATATTCCAAAAAACTGGAATTATGATAATATTCCAATAAATTAATTTCATTGTTAAAACAAAAAGCTACCTGAAATTTTAATTTATATTCTGGCTTATCTTCTCTGTCACGACCTCTTGTTTCATGTTCATAATATTTGATATCTGTAAATCCTTTTTGCTGATTTAATTCTTGCAAATAGTCTTTTATACCATTTTCATAAACATAAGTATAAGAAGTATCTGTGAATTCATCATATAATATAAATGTTAAACCTGCATTTACAATAGCTTGCTTTTTCAATATGTCTTGAAAAAAGGAAAGAGGAATATCAATATTTGTAAAAACATCTCTATCAGGCATCCATGTAATATTTGTACCTGTTGTGATTTCATCACTTTTTTGTTTTTGTAGTCCTCCTATATTTTCTCCTTTTTCAAAATGAAGTGTATAACAATAGCCATCTCTGTGAATTACAGCATCCATATATTCAGATGA
The DNA here is from genome assembly GCA_041223565.1 of Lachnospiraceae bacterium 46-61. Lineage (GTDB taxonomy): Bacteria > Bacillota > Clostridia > Lachnospirales > Anaerotignaceae > Coprocola. The sequence continues at coordinate 316,984 of JBCLQL010000002.1, read as the reverse complement.
ATATTGTGTTGCACAAGTACCCAAGCCGTTTAATCCTAAACTAAACTCATAGTTTTCACCAGAATTATTTTGATATTTTCCACCTGCATATAATTCACAAAATACAAGTTCCCAGTTATATCGCTGTTCTTTTATATTATAATCTACAGGAATACCTCTACCATAATCCTTTATGGCAACAGAGTGGTCTTTGTATCGTGTTACCTCTATTAAATTACCATAACCTTCTCTAGCTTCGTCAATAGAATTAGAAAGTATTTCAAATATAGAGTGCTGACAGCCTTCTAAACCATCAGAACCAAATATAACACTTGGACGAAGGCGAACTCTGTCTGCACCTTTTAGAGAAGTAATACTTTCATTGTTATAATTTGTTGTTTGATATTCGTTCATATGCATAACCTCAATTTTTAAGAACTGTTGTTCTGTATTATTATATATTTAACACGATATTATAAAAAGTGTCAAGTAAAAATAAAATAGAAAAAGCCATTGATTACTCAACGGCAAAAAATATAAACGGAGAAAGAGGGATTCGAACCCTCGGAGATTTTCATCTCAACAGTTTTCGAGACTGTCACCTTAAACCACTCGGACATTTCTCCTTGGTGTACTGACAGTGGTAATTATATCAATAGTAATAAAAAAAATCAACTCTTTTTTATGATTTTATATGATATAGTTGAAAATAATATAAAAAAGTTGTGATATATTTCTGCTGTTTTATAAGTTATACAAGTGTTTCTAACACATTTGACTGTTGCAATTCATAAACTGTTGTATTATAATATTTTTTGAATACATTTGCTCAAATCTATTATTTAAGGGATATAAAATTATTTTTGTTATAAATGATTCAAAGCGATTTTTGAAATAATATTTGATAAAACAATATTGTCCCATTTGTTGATAGAATACGATATTACTCCAAAATAGAATATGAGTTAAAATGATATAGTAGGGGAGGTTTATATGTGTATTGTTCTAATTGTGGGAAAGAGGGAAGCGGAAAATACTGCGCAGAATGTGGGGGTCTTTTAATAGAAAGCGAAGCTGAAAAAAAGCAGTATATTCAACCGCCAAGAACACCCCTTGAAACAGACATAACAGAACGTGTGAATGGTCATGCAATCAATATGACAGAAATTATGGAGCATTATGAACAAAATAAAGAATATGGTATAGAAGTACTTGCTTATTATTCTGGTATCAGTCTACAAGAGGCAGAAAGATATATTGATAATAAAATACATAAACAAACACAACCAAAAAGAACATTATTTGGCAGTTTAAAAAGAAAGCTGATAGGGGATAAAAAGCAAACGGAAAATCAAGAAAAATCTATTAGTAGTATATTTCCATTTTATCAGCAAAAGCCTCGTGTAAAAACTGATTTTTTAGAAATAGATGATAAAAATATGGTAACATTTCGTAGCATTGATATGATGTTTAAAGGAACACTTGTGGCAAAATCTAAAAATGATAAATATGTTATGGCAGTTGGTTCTTATGGCAAAAAAGTACCAGTAGACTGCTATGTTTTTTTCAATAGAGAACGTCCTTTATATAAAGTCATTACGAAATCACCTTTTAAAGCGGCATATGTAACAAATACAGGGTCTTTTTCTCTTTTTACATTAGATGGAAAATTTTACTTGTTTGATTTTGGACAAAAAGATAATACTGTATTAGAAATAGATGATAGTGAAACACAATTTATTACAAATTATTTTTGCGAGCCATTTACAATATTACTTTACAAAAAAGATGGTAGGTATTATCTTTTTATATATGATACACAAAAAGGTAGTTTTATATATAAAAAATATTTTGATATGGATTCCGAACAAATTTTAAAAAGCACACTAGAAGTAACAAATAATACTATTGAATGGCAATTCCCATGCGGATTATATTTACAATATGATTTTAGGGGAAACGCCATTGATTTACAGGAGGAAAAAAACACATTAAATCGTTTATATTATCCTATTGCCTATGTGAATAATGCTGTAGACAAAATTGAATTATTAAGGAAAGATGAAACACTTTTGGAGGCAAGAATACGTGAAATCAGAGCACTTTTTGAGCTTGCCATTGAAAAAGTAGGAGATATGTATTGGTGTTATGATAATTATGCTTGTTTTGAGGCAGAATTTGGTGATGTTGCTTTAGCGAAAAAGTATTTACCTAAAGCAGAAAACAGTCAAAATATCAGAAATGCAAATCTTTATAAAATTTGTGGAGAATATGCTTTAAAAAGAGATAAAAAGGATTATGCTCTAGAGTTTTTCGAAAAAGCTATACATTTTAAAGTAGATAATGAAACAATAGAACTCTATAAGGCACTGAAACAAGAATTAGCAGAAAAAGAAGCTGAAAAGAAACAGAATAATATATTAGCCTCTCTGTTTAAAAAAGAAAATGAGAAAAACGAAAATGAAAAACAGAACGATAAACAGAATGAAAAGCAAAATGAAAAACCAAAAGAAAAAGAAGTGAAACAAAAGGAAACACAAAGACGAAAAAAAACGTCACAGAAATCACCTATGGAAGCATTTTTGCCAGAAGATATGCTGGAGCAAGAACAACAGCAAGTTGAAGAAATGCCTAATCAAACAGAAGAAATCAAAGAAGTTAATTATGATAATGCAGAACAACAAGATATAGAACCAAAAAAAGAAGAAGCAGAAGAATCCAGCTTTGAAAAAAGAAGAAAAGCAAGAGAAGAAATGCGTTCCAGACATAGACAAATAAGAAGGACTGGACAAAGACCAGAGGAGTAAATCAATGAAAAATTTATTAAATCGTATAAATGCTTTGGCAAAAAAGCAAAAAACAGAGGGATTAACAGAGCAGGAAATACAAGAAAGAGAAGAACTCAGAAAAGAATACATTAAACAATTTCGTGCTGGTATGACAAATATATTAGATAATACTTATATTAAAGAACCAGATGGTACATTAAAAAAACTACCAAAAAAATAAGCCCCTTATTATAAGGGGCATATTATTGTAAATAAAGATAAGATGCTAATATTTTGTATCAAATTCTGCAATCATTTACTTTTTTTACTGTTCTGAGATTGTTTTTGCCAAAGAACGCAAATCAGATTCTGTCTGCAAATGAGAACCTTTTTCTTTTATTTCTAATTTAGAATGGAGAGATAAGTTGTTATAAAATTTTTGAGCAGAATCGCAGTTCAATAGTAAATCTGCTAAATTTCTGTATGTTTTATGCATAAGAGTTCCTCCTTGTGATTTATTGTTTTTCAAAAGGTTGTTAGCATGAGTGTATAATGAAGCAATGTTTTTGATATTTGCTATCGTTTTATACAATAGTATTTACTGCTTCACATATAGAATGTGCAGAAAATTGTTTTTTATGCAATGTTTTTATAATGGATAAATAAAGGAGAATATTTTCATGCTGGAACAATATAAAACAGTAATAAAACAAGGACAAGCAGAAATTATAGAAAAAAAATCACGTTTTATTGCAACAATACGTCCTGTAAAAACAGAACAGCAAGCAAGAGAATTTATAGAAGAAATGAAAAAAAAATACTGGGACGCAACACATAATGTATTTGCTTATCAAATTGGTGAAAGAAATGAAATACAACGTTTTAGTGATGACGGCGAGCCACAAGGTACAGCAGGTATGCCAGTGTTAGATGTATTACAAAGAGAAGATATCAAAAATACAGCGATTGTTGTTACAAGATATTTTGGAGGAACTCTTTTAGGAACAGGCGGACTTGTAAGGGCTTATGGAAAATCAGCAAAAGAGGGTTTACTCTCTGCTGGTATTTGCAATGTTATATTATATAAAAAGTTTTGTGTTACAATATCCTATACAGATTCTGGAAAAGTGCAATATGAAATACTGCAAAATGGATATGAATTATATGACACTATATATACAGAAAATGTTAGTTATGTTGTATTAGTAAAATTTGAACAAGGTAACACTTTTTTGAAAAAAATAATAGATGTAACAGCAAATCGTGCAGAAATTACAGAAGAACCATCTTTTTATGGCACGTGGATAAATGATAAAATGGAAATCATAGAAAACTAATGATATTTTACTGTAAAAATACAGATAAATATATTTTGTAATAAGTTCATTTTTTAAGGAGGATTTTTATGTCAGGACATTCTAAATTTGCAAATATCAAGCACAAAAAAGAAAAAAATGATGCGAAAAAGGGCAAAATTTTTACTATGCTAGGAAGGGAAATAGCTGTCGCTGTAAAAGCGGGCGGTGCAGACCCTGCAAATAATGGAAAACTGCGTGATGTCATTGCAAAAGCAAAAGCAAATAATATGCCCAATGATACCATTGACAGAAGTATTAAAAAAGCTGCTGGTGGCGGTGATGATGTAAATTATGAAACAGTAGTATATGAAGGATATGGACCAAATGGCGTCGCTATTATTGTAGAAGTATTAACAGACAATAGAAATAGAGCAGCTGCAAATGTCAGAAATGCATTTACAAAAGGTGGCGGTAATATGGGCACAAGTGGCTGTGTATCTTTTATGTTTGATGAAAAAGGTTTAATTGTTGTAGATAAAGAAGAAGTGGACATGGACGAAGACGAAATGATGCTTTTAGCGATAGATGCTGGTGCAGAAGATGTTGCCTCTGAAGAAGACAGCTACGAAATCACAACATCACCTGATGATTTTTCTGCTGTAAGAGAAGCATTAGAGCAGTCTGGTATACCTATGGCAAGTGCAGAAGTAACAATGATTCCTCAAACATATACAGAATTGACAGGAGAAGAAGAAATTAAAAAAATGAATAAAATACTTGATTTGTTAGATGATGATGACGATGTGCAAAATGTTTATCATAATTGGGACGAATAATAATATTTTTATAAGCGGTGTGATAAAAAATCATACTGCTTTTTTTAAAAGAGAATATATAAAAAAGAGGGGAAACTTTTTTATTTACAAAAAGTTCCCCTTTATTATTTATTATTTTGCAATATTTTCGCAAAATCTCATCAATATAGAAGAAACCTGCGCACGTGTTGCACTACCATTTGGAACTAATGTAGTATCTGTAACACCAGTAATTATACCTACTTGATTTGCCCATTGCAATGCTTCAACAGCGTAAGCGTTAATATCTTTTGCATCAATATAATTAGACAAATTATTTTTTTGAGTGGTGTCATATCCTTTATATTGTGCATAACGATATAATATAGCTGCCATTTGTTCACGAGTAATAGTATCATTTGGACCAAAATTTCCATTACCATAACCAGAAACAATACCATTTGCGGAAGCCCAAGCAACAGCATTTGTATAATATTGATTTTGTTCTACATCCATAAAATTAGAAGCTGTTGCAGCAGGTTTACCATCTAAACGATGCAATATAGTAACTATCATAGCTCGAGTAGTTGTAACATTAGGACTAAATATGGTAGTATCTGTACCAGACATCATATTATTTGCATACACATATTTTACAGAATTGTAATACCAATCATATGCATTAACATCTGTAAAAGGCAATACAACATTTTCAAAAGAAGTATTATTATTTGTACTGTTATTTGTATTTGTTGGCGGTGTTTGTGATACTGTTTGTGTAAATTCTGCCTTTATAAAAACATCAGAAGAAGGCATAACAAAAGTATATTGATTATTTTGTTTTTCTGTTAATTTTAATTCTTTGTCCTGTTCATCCAATGCGGTTATGCTGTATAATTCGTAGCCATTTTGAGGTTTTACAGTAATTGTTATGGTTTCTCCTTTACGAGAAGAATCAGAATTTACTGTAACAGAGCCATTTTTTATAGCACTTGAAATATCTATATCATATTTTTTACTAGAGCTAGAAGAACTAGAACTACTGGAGCTGCTCTGACTTTTACCAGAAATATGAACTGTATCATATTGTGTTTTATTGAAATCCTTATCAAGCAATTTTAATGAAGAAGCAGATTTTATAGTAAATGAATCATCAGATAAAACATTTCCTATTACAATACTTTTTTGTTCATTTAAAGGTGTATTTTTAGATACAATATACAATGTAATATCTGAACCATTTTCAGTGTATGTAGTATATACATCATTTTCATTATCATTTTCATATTGTTTATCATCTTTTGTATCTGTTGTTAATGTAATTTCCAAACCATAACAATCATCAGACACATCATTTAATGTTAATTGTTGATTTTTCCCATTACTTTTAGAAGAGATTGCAATAGAAGGAGATGACGCAAATACTGTAACCATCAAAAGCAATACAAATAAAAAAGTAGATGGTAAAAATAAAAAAATATTTTTTTTCATAAATTTTCCTTTTTTCCTTTCTAATTGAATAATAGATATACTTTAGCGGAATTGTTTCCGCCAAAGTATATTTTTATATTATTGTTCATCTAAAACAACGGACTCTTGTAATTCTGTATCACTTCCTATAGGAGGTTCTTCTATATCTGTATTATTATTATCTGCGTTGTCTATATTAGCAGTATCATTTGTGTTTTCTGTATTTGTGATAATATCATTTTCATCAGTATTATCTTCATTGTCAAATACAACATCATCAACATTTTCGTTTATTGTAGAAATATTTTTATTATTATTTTCAGCATTACTATAGCTATAATTTTCATCAGATTTCAATGTGACATTAGGAATACCATTTTGATTTGTTGTACCATCTGCATTTGGCACAGTATCATCAGGGAAACTTATCCAAAGTGTTTGACTTGTCACACGACTGTTACTATCACTTTCTGGAACATCTGTTCTACAAAGCAATGCTTTAATTTGTATAGGTAAATCATCTGTTACATTACTAGACTGATTTAATTCTTTTTCAGCTTCCACATCTGGAACAAATATGAAGAATCCATCGCTTGTATCACTTACAGCGCCATCTTTTGGAATTTCGCTCAAAAGTAAAGCATAACCATTCATAGGTCGTTGTATTGTAGTTTCTGCTTCATTTGCTTCTGCTGTGGTATTATATATTGCCTGTATTTCTACGGTATTGTACCCAGGGTTTCCTCTATAATTACCTAATATTACTAAAGTACCTTTTTTTATGACATCATCAGAGTTATCACCATATTGATAGTCATGTGCCAATCTGGCAACATTAGCATTATCATAACTATAAAAATCAATACGGTCGCCAGGATAATCTAAAAGTTCAACATCTCCAGTAATACCTTCTATATGCATTAAAGCAACATCATAAGTCCATATACGAGTGTCAGAACTTTCTGCACCTGGTTTATTAAAATAAACTGGTGTATTTGCGTCAATATGTCCTTGTTTTGCTGTTATCCATTCAGATTGTTGTTTATTTGCTTTTACTTTAATTGTGACATTGCCACCAACAGAGGATATAATACCTGTTACAGGAACAGCATTTCCTTTCATTGTGATAGTAATGCCACTATCATCACGAGATATGTCATAGTTATCAGCGTCAATTTTTTTATCATACGCAATTCTAATTTCATTTGCTGTCACTTCTGCACCCATATTGCCCAACAAATCAACTGGTATAGCAGAATAGGTATAAGCTAAGTTGTTCGCTGCACCCAAATCATCATTATAAGTATTTGTTGTGGTAAATCCAATTGGAACACCATTTCTAATAATTTCATATCCCAATAATGATGTATTGTCTGTATTAGATAATGTAATTGTAACAACATTGTTATTTGTTTGTGCTGTAATAGAAACACTACCATTATTTGCACTGCCTCCAGAAAGTCTATGCTGATAAGAATTATCATTCAAATACCATATTGCACGATTTTCTTTTGAATATTTTTGTAATGACTGTTTTACATCTGCACTTAAAACCATTCCCCAACGAGTAAAGAATTCTGAGAGGTCTTTTTGTACCACATCAGAGGCAATTAAAGCAACTCTTTCATCATAAGTTTTACCACTATATTCTCCAGATTTCCATTTTGTGAAAAAGTCATTATAAAATTTCAAAGGACTTCCGCCATCATCATATGCTAAATGGAGCTGCCAATACATACCAAGCTGCACAAATACATCATTTGCAATACCTTCGCGTCCAACGGCTACTTTATTATATATAGAATCCCATTTATTACTTTTTGTTAAACGAGTATCTGTTGCCATATTACCGCCGTTCCATGCCTGTATAGCAAGAGAATAAATATTATTTGTAACTTCTGCTTTACCCAATTTGTCCATATTGTGTCCAATTTCATGAGCAATACCCCAACCAAAAAGACCATTACTACTGCCTGTATTTGCGGATGTTGGCTTTCCGCAAGCAAGTGCAGACGCAGAACCATATTCGATACCAACATGATTTCCGGCTGCATACATAAATGCACCTGCAAACATTCTCATATAACGAATATTTTGACGAACAGTCATAGGATATTCATATCCAATAAAAGAAGCATTTGCATCAATAATACCTTGTACTTTATTTGCTACAAAAAGCACTTCTTCCCAAGCAAGTACATTTTGATACATAGTATTTACTGTATCGTTGGATACACCATTTAATCCAGCAAGTACTTGGTCAGCAGGCAATGAAAGCAATACACTTGGTGTTGAAATTTCAGTAGCGTTTTTAATATTGGTTTTTAAATTGCCTGTATCCAAACTATTGACATGACTAGAAAGTGTATTCACATAATTTTGTATAGCTGATATTCTTTGTTCTTCTGACATATCATACCATTTTGATAATTCCAATACTGGTATTGCATAAGTATGATTATTTTCCATAATATGGAGTTTTATTTTTTCTGGCTGACTTCCAGCATAAGTAATGTAAAGCATACCACCTCTGGTATCAGCAAGAGAACCTATTTTATCCACGACAACGTAATTACGTCCATTTTCAATTTGAACTGCTTTTCCTTTCCAAATTCCAGATTCTCCATAATATTGTGTAGGCACAATAAAAACAGGACTGTCACTAGGTACTTCTGCATAAATTGCTACTGTAGATTCTGCAAGCACAGAAACACCTATAGGCTGCAAATCACTTGCGCCTTGTTTATATTGACTATCAAGTGAACCTCCTCGGCTTTGGAAATCATTTTTTATTACACCAATATTACTATTATCTCCAGATAAAAGTTTTTGAGCTAATTCCAATTCTTGTTTTAACAAATCAACGTCCATATAAAAATCACTTAATTGTGTTAATCTATCTGATAGTTGTTGAATTTGTGATTGTGTTACACCAGATTTCAATGTTGTAAATGTATTATCTGAAAAGAGTGAAGCAATTTCAGAGGAAAGTTTGTCAGCATCATAAAATGCAATTTCTGAAACACTTACACGTGCTCCACCACCTTCTATTTCTGCTAATTCTACAGTAATACTTTTTACATTTTTGATTTCCGGGAATGTCATAACAATATAGTTATCTTTTGTTAATGCACCAGCTTTTCTTTCAAATCCTACTACTTTTTTATTTCCTTTGCTATCTGTTATAATATCCCCTAAAACCGTTTTACCAGTATCATCTACTGCTGTAATAGAATAACGATTAATCACTTTGGTATGTTTTGTGTCCAAATAAGGTGCAAACAATATATAATTCATATCATGAGGTGTTTTAAATGTATATGTAATTGCACTATTTTTTGTCCAACTACCAGCTACCCAATATGTATTTGCATCATTATCAACAAGATGCTCTAGTTCAAAATTAGTACAAAGATTAGTATCTACATTATTTTTATCAGCCATAACAATAGATTCTATTTCGCTTCTGTCAATACGTCCTTCTGTTGGGAAAGCAGGGGGGTCAAAATTTTCTGAATTTGGTGTACCTAATGCAGTAGAAGAATAAGGTCCAACGCCTTTACTGTTTCCAGCTTTTACTGCAATTTCATATACTGTACCATTTACAAGCCCTGTAATGACACTATTTGTATTTTCTGTATTTTTGCCAAATTGTATAAAATTGCTTTCTCCTTGTTTTCTATAGTATACTTGATAATAAGAGGCATCTTTTGTTTTTCCCCAACTAATACGTAAAGATTCATTTGCAGGTGTGACATTAATATTAGAAGGCGCACCTGGTATTTTTGCTGCTTCTGGCATAGCAGAAATGATATCAGATGGTGTACCTCTCCACTGTCCATTTGCTGCAGTCACTTGAAAATAGTATGTTGTAAGATTTTTGAGTCCACTTACTTCTGCTGATGCAATATTACTTGTTATGCTTTGATTTAAATTATTTTTGTCTGTACCATAATTAATAATATAATTTGTAACATTACTTACAGAATTCCATTTCAATCCAACGGCTCCATCTTTTGGTGTTGCAGAAAGTCCTTTTACTTTACTATCAACATTTTGTGCATCATCTAATATCACATCTTTTAAAAATTGTATTTGAGTAAGTTTAATATATTGTGGTTTTCCATCTTGTCCAATTACTTTTGTTACTTTAATTGTTACTTTTTTTACAGCAACTTTTTTACCTAAATTGATTGTTACTGTACTTTTATCTATAGAATCACCTATTGCATGAACATTTTTAGGTGCTTCATTATCAAAATGAAATTCTTCTGTACTACCATCTGCCAATTCTAATATTGCTGTTCCAGCAACAATAGAACCTGTGCCATAGGGGCTCGTTAATACAATTTCACTCATTTCAACACTATTTTGAAATGTAATTGGTATCATAATATCGTTATTGTTTATATCTGAAAATGTAATATCTTCTTTACCATTGAATAAATTTTCAACATTACCTTGTATAGAAAGTCCATCTGTATTAAGAGATGCCTTAACGATAGCTGCTGTTTCATAGTTATCAGCACTACCAGAAACTCCCATATTATAATGAACATAGGCAATATCTGAAATATCTACAATACCATCACCATTTAAGTCATATAAAGTAGTATTACTTTTTTGTCCCAATTCATCAGAAAGTGTTTTTCTGTCTTTTTCATCAACGACACCATCATTGTTAATATCTCCCAAAGAAAATGTTCCATTTGATGTACTTACAACAATATGCTGGCTATAATCTAAAAGTGAGATATTTTGTGTAAATGTTGTAAAACCTTCTCCGCTTAATTCAATAGTATAATTTCCAGTTTCTAAATGAGAAACCATTATATCATAACTACCAATAAGTGATTCTGTAGTTAGTTCTACACTATTTTTATTTTTTGCCACAACTTCCATAGAAGCAGATTGGAAACCTGTTCCTGTTTTTGTTGCTGTGTTAAATGAAAATGTTGCATTTTCTCCATTTTTAGTTAATTTTAATTTCATATCACGCTTTTTAATGTTATCTAATGACTGTGGCAAATCAAATTTTACAGTCAAAGTAATAAAAGCATCGCTTTGTATCATTGTTGCGTTGTTTTCTGAGGCGATAACAATGTTTGGTAAATACATTGTATATAATGGACACGCAATGATGACACTTAAAAGTATTGAAAGTAATCGTTTCAAACACTTCAAAATAATTCCTCCTTTATTAAAATTTTTCTATTTCTATCAAATTATAATATACTGTAAAGAATTGTGTCAATGCTTGTAATTATAATAAATTTTTAATAGAAATATAGAATTTGTAATAATATAAAATAATATTGCATACACTAAAAGTATAAAAAAATTTTTTATAATAAATAAATGAATATAACGTGTTTGGGGAGAATGCATATGCCAAATCAGCAAAATAAATTATCCATGTCCTGTATTAAAAACTGTACGCAGCCTGAGAACAAATCATTGATTATACATTCTGTGATAACGGCATGTGATGCTGGTACATTATCAGAAGAAAATTGTCAAGGAGAAATCAGAATATTTGAAAAAAACTTATTAAACAATGATATAAATTTTATATTGATATTAGTACAATTTGATAAAAATAATACACTTGCTGCAATATATGAACAATCTGGAGATTTTTGTACAGTATCCTCTGTATTGGGAAGATATTACGAAATTGTAGAAGTAAATTTTATATTAGAGCCAATATCAAAAAATACATTAATATTATTTCAAGAACAAGTGGACATGGCAACAGGAATTTACGAAACAAGTGATTTTTTAAAAGGATATTTATGGAATGGTAATTTTTATTCTCAAGTATTAAATACGCCATATAATATTAAGGCATATTGGAATAATGCTTGGATAAATTGTAATTCTCAAAATAAGCAATGGGAAAAAGCACAACAAAACTGCAATTTGACATGGAACAATATTGAAAAAATTATATTATATATTTATAGAGCACAAGAATATAGTATATCGAATGTGCAGGATAGTGTAAATTTACCAGAAGACAATACATTTCAAATTGTAGAAAGTCGTTTTGTTGTAGAGACATTAAGCTGGAGTGAAAAATGGAATTGTTTTATACTATATGAAGGAGTATGCAAAACAACAGGCAAAGATGTTGGAGTAATACATGATTTAAATAACTATGTATACTCTCTTGTTGAAAATGTTTCACCACAGTATGTTGTATGCACAGAAAGCAATGAACATATGGTAATATCACAGCAAGATTTAGAATTGATATAAATAAAGAGCCATTCATTGATATTTTTTCAATAAATGGCTTTTTTAGTTTTGATTAAAATAGTATAAATATTATTATATAGGGAATAAATATGTTGAAAAATAACCTTATTATGGTATAATGAATATAAGTTTATACTATAAAAAAGTAAAATAAAGGAGGTCATTAATATATGGTAAATTTGTCAGCAGAAGAATTGGCTGCATTAAAAGGAGAAGGCTTTTTGTTAATGAAAGATAAAGAACAGTTTGTTCTTCGTATTGTATTTCCAGCTGGGCTTGCTACAGCAGAAGATTTAAAAAACGTTGCAATGTTAGCTGAAAAATATGGTAAAGGAATTGGTGCTGTTACAGTACGTTTAAATATTGAAATTGTTGGTATTCCTTATGAAAATATTGCTCCAATGAAAGAAGAAATGAACAAACTTGGTTTACTTTATGGTGGAACAGGTGCAAGAATGCGTCCTCTTGTATGTTGTAAAGGTACAGTATGTAAATTTGGTTTGGTAGACACACAAGCGATTTGTAAAGAATTGCATGACAAATTTTATCCTATGGCTTTGCCTCATAAATTTAAACTCAATGTAACAGGCTGTCCAAATAACTGCGCAAAAGTACAATTAAATGATTTAGGATTTATGGGTGCGCCAAAAGGCAGATTAAGAGTATTTATAGGCGGTAGATTTGGTAGAGAGGCAATTATAGGAGAAGAAATTTGTAGAATTGAAGCAGATAAAGCTGCAGAAGTCACAACGCTTTGCACAGACTTTTTTAAAGCACATGGAAAACCAAAACAAAGATTTGGAAATTTATTAGATGATATGAAAGATACACAAGAATATGCAGATTTTATTGCTTCTATTAAAGCATTAGCAGCAGTATAATTTATGATTTATCAATTAGCCTCGTATATTGCGAGGCTATATTTACTTATATTAAGGATGGTGTAAAAAATGTTACCAAAACCGATATGGTTTGAAAATGAAAAAGTGATGATATTAGACCAAACGCAATTACCAGAACAATGTATTGTAAAAGAAATAAAAACAATTGAAGAAGTATGGGATTCCATTAAAAAGTTAGAAGTTAGAGGAGCACCTGCAATAGGACTTGCTGGAGCATTTGGTGTTTATATTGGTATAAAAAACTGGTCACAATCAGAAAACGCTATTGTAGATAATTTTTTAACAAAAGTAATAGAAATCGGAGATTATATTGACACAGCACGACCTACTGCTGTTAACCTTCATTGGGCAATAGAAAGAATGAAACAAAAAGCGAAAAGTATTTGGGAATGCCATTTACAAAAGCAATCAACAATATCTGAAATGACACAACAGTTATTGCAAGAAGCAAAACAAATGTTAGAAGAAGACATTGCAGCATGCAAAGCAATAGGGGAATATGGTGCTGATATATTAGAAAATATCAAAGATTTCAAGGCATTTTTGACACATTGTAATGCAGGCGCTCTTGCCACATCTATGTATGGAACAGCACTTGCGCCTGCATATATTATGCAGCAAAGAGGAAAAAATATTAAAGTATTTTCAGATGAAACAAGACCACTTTTACAAGGAAGTCGTTTAACAGCATGGGAACTTTCTCAAAGTGGTATTGATGTCACAACAATATGTGACAATATGGCTGGTGTTGTTATGAAAAATAAATGGGTACAAGCTGTTATTACGGGAGCAGACCGTATTACAAAAAATGGAGATAGTGCAAATAAAATCGGTACTTATAGTCTTTCTATATTGGCAAAAGAACACAATATACCATTTTTTATTGCTGCGCCTCTTTCCACAATTGATTTTGATATGGAAACAGGAGAAGAAATACCCATTGAGCAAAGAGATGCAGAAGAAGTGCGTCATTTCGGTGAAAAACAAACAGCACCAACTAATGTAAATGTATTCAATCCAGCTTTTGATGTAACACCTCATCAAAATATTACAGCAATTATTACAGAAAAGGGAGTTGCTTATCCTCCTTATTCAGAAAGTTTAAAAGCATTAAGAGAGGGAAAAAAGCCTCATAGCAAAAAAAATTTGTTTGAAATGCAAAAGCAAGTATTAAAGACAGCGAAAGAAGTTGTTGCTTCTGGATTAGTTTCGGGTACATTTGGAAATATTAGTATGATAGACAGAAAAGAAGGTATTGTAGCAATTACACCTTCTGGTGCTTCTTATGAAGATATGAAAGAAAAAGATATCTGTATTACAGATTTAGAAGGTAATATATATTTAGAAAATGGCAAAAAACCTTCTTCAGAGTTACCTATGCATTTAGCAGTATATCAGTCCAGAGAAGATATTAACGCTATAATACATACCCATTCATTATATGCTACTGTACTGGCTTCTCAAGGAGAAAAATTACCTGCTGTACTAACAGAAATGGGTTTGGCAGGTTCTGGAGAAATAGACATAGCACCATTTGCTTATCCAGGAAGTAAAGAACTTGCTGATGAAACAGTAAAAGCACTTGGTAAAAATTATGCTTGTCTATTAGCAAATCATGGTGTTGTTGCTGGTGCGCAAACATTAGACAGAGCATTTATGGTTGCGTCTATTGTAGAGGAAGGCGCTCATGTTTATTATTTAGAAAGACAGTCTGATAAAATTTCTATTGTACCAAAACAAGCATATGAAACCGTTTTTAAAGCAATGCAGCAATATGGTAAATAAAAGGAGCAACGATATATGAATATATTGACAGTAGAAAAACTCCATAAAAGTTTTGGAAATAAAATACTTTTTGATGATATTACATTTGGCATTAATGAAGGGGATAAAATTGGTATCATTGGTGTAAATGGTACAGGAAAATCTACATTACTTAAAATTATAGCAGGAGTAGAAAAAGGGGATAGTGGTCAAATTGTTACAATGAATGGTTTAAAAATAGCATATTTACCCCAAAGCCCTACTTTTCAGCACAAAGGAACTGTGTTGCAACAAGTATTTGAAAGTAATGATGAGGCAATGAAGTTGGTAAGAGATTATGAAACAGCAATTACAAATAATTTGTCTAACCCTTCTGATGCTTATTGGGAAAAACAAGTTGCCATATTAACAGAGCAAATGGATAAACAAAAAGCATGGTCATTGGAAAGTGAAGCAAAAACAATATTAACTAAATTAGGTATTACACAATTTCAGCAAGAAGCATCACAGCTTTCTGGAGGACAAAGAAAAAGAGTTGCATTAGCAAGAGTATTAATTTCTCCAGTAGATTTATTGATACTAGATGAACCCACAAACCATATTGACAACGACACTGTAGAATGGCTTGAAAAACATCTTTCTCATTATACAAAAGCATTGATAATGGTAACACATGATAGATATTTTTTAGATAGAGTAGCAAACCGTACAATAGAATTGGAACAAGGAAAGTTATATCCCTATGAGGGCAATTATAGTAAATATTTAGAATTAAAAGCAGAAAGGGAAGAACTATTACAGGCAGGAGAAAGAAAAAGACAAAACTTTTTACGTACAGAATTGGAATGGGTAAGGAGAGGAGCGCAGGCAAGAAGTACAAAACAAAAAGCAAGATTACAACGTTTTGAAGAAATTGCTTCACAAAAAGCGCCAGAGCAAAAAGGAAATGTAGAAATCAGTGCAGCTTCTTCTCGTCTAGGTAAAAAAATTATTATAGTGGAACATATTTCAAAGTCATACGAAAATACCACATATATTAATGATTTTAGCTATACTGTATTGCGTCATGACAGAATTGGTATTGTAGGGGAAAATGGTTGTGGAAAATCAACACTTGTTAAAATGATGACAGGTACATTACAACCAGATATTGGCACGATAGAAATAGGAGAAACAGTAAAAATAGGTGTATTTTCTCAAGAAAATGAAGATATGGAACAATCACAAAAAGTAATTGACTATATCAAAGACATTGCGGAATATGTTCCTACTGCGGATGGCAGAATTACAGCATCACAAATGCTTGAAAAATTTCTTTTTTCATTGGATATGCAAAGAAGTCCAATATCCACATTATCGGGTGGAGAAAAAAGAAGACTTTATTTATTAAAAGTGCTTATGGAAGCACCAAATATATTATTTTTAGATGAACCAACAAATGATTTAGATATACAAACACTTACAATATTAGAAAATTATTTAGATACATTTTCTGGTGCTGTCATAACAGTGTCTCATGATAGATATTTTTTAGATAAAATTGTAAACAGAATATTTGCCTTTGAAAAAAATGGCAATATAAAACAATATGAAGGTGGATACAGCGATTATAAACAAAAAGCGGAGCAACAAATAGATAGTGTAGAACAATTGCCTATAGCAAAAAAGAAAAGTACACAAATGAGAACACAAAGAGTCAAAAAAATGACTTATATAGAACAAAAAGAATATGAAACAATAGGAGACACTATAAGCGATTTGGAACAAAAATTACAGGAGTTAGAAAAACAAGAATGTGAGTGTGCAAGCGATTATGTGAAGTTACAAGAAATTACTTTACAAAAGCAGGAAATAGAAACTGCATTAGAGGATGCTATGCAAAGATGGATATATCTCAGTGAATTGGCAGAAGAAATAAAAAAAAGCAAAGAGGAGCATAACAAATGGAAAATTTGAAACAAAAAGCATTAGAAGCGCATAAAATGTGGAAAGGGAAAGTAGAAGTAATCAGTAGGGCAAAAATAGAAAACAATGACGAACTTTCTATTGCTTACACACCAGGCGTTGCGCAGCCTTGTATAGAAATACAAAAAAATCCAGAATTATCTTTTGAGCTAACAAGAAGATGGAACACTGTTGCAGTCATTACAGATGGCACAGCGATATTAGGATTAGGGGATATTGGTCCAGAGGCAGGTATGCCTGTTATGGAAGGAAAAGCAGCACTTTTTAAATGTTTTGCAGATATTGATGCGATTCCTCTTTGTGTTCGTTCAAAAAATGTTGATGAAATTGTAAAAGCAATCAGTTTATTTGCGGGAAGTTTTGGTGGAATCAATTTAGAAGATATTTCTGCACCAAGATGTTTTGAAATTGAGAAAAAATTAAAAGAGGTAACAGATATTCCTATTTTTCATGATGACCAGCATGGTACAGCAGTAGTTGTATTTGCAGGATTAAAAAATGCACTACGTATTGTGGGTAAAAAAGAAAATGAAATTTCTGTTGTCATTTCTGGTGCAGGCAGTGCAGGCACAGCGATTGCCAAATTGCTTTTAAATGCTGGTATAAAAGATATTGTTATGGTTGACCGTAATGGAGCAATTCACAATGAAGAAATTTATGAAAATGAAGCATTTACAGAATTAGCAAGTGTAACAAATCCATATCATAAAAAAGGAACATTATCAGATGTTATAGTAGGTGCAGATGTTTTCATTGGTGTATCAGGTCCAAAACTGTTAACAGCAGAAATGATAAAAACAATGGCAAAAGACCCTATTGTATTTGCTATGGCGAATCCTGTTCCTGAAATTATGCCAGATGAAGCAAAAGCAGCAGGAGCAAAAGTTGCTTGTTCGGGGCGTTCTGATTACCCTAATCAAATCAACAATGTACTTGCATTTCCAGGAATATTTAGAGGTGCATTAGATGTCAGAGCAAAAGATATTAACGAAGAAATGAAATTAGCAGCAGCATATGCCATTGCAAATTTAATTACAGAGGAAGAACTAAAAGAAGATTATGTCATACCTTCCCCTTTTGATAAAAGAGTTGTATCAGCGATATCGAAAGCGGTTGCAGAGGCTGCAATTCGTACAGGCGTTGCAAAAATGTAGAATTATTTGCATTCTACAATTATTTCTGTTATAATGTTTTAACATGTAAGTAATACAATTATGATTTATATTTTTTAGGAGTGTGATTTCAGTGGAAGACCCCGGCAGTTGGTGGCTTATATTAATTTTATTGATTTTGGTATGTGGTTCTGCATTTTTTTCTGCATCAGAAACAGCATTAACATCGCTAAACAAAATTAAACTGCGTAATATGGTAGAAGAAAATGTGAAAAATGCAGACAAAATTCAAAAACTAATAGATGACCCCAATAGACTGTTAAGTTCCATATTGATTGGAAACAATTTAGTAAATAATGCAGCAGCATCTTTAACAACAATGATTGCAGTATCTCTTTTGGGTGGGCAATCTGGTGTTGGTGCAGCAACAATGATAATTACCATTATCATATTGATATTTGGTGAGATTACACCAAAAACATTAGCATCACAAAATGCAGAAAAGGTTTCACTAGGAGTAGCGAAAATTATTTCTGGTGTTGTAATTATATCCACACCTGTTGTAAAAGTGATGAATTTGATTACAAACGGTTTAATTCGTATACTGGGTGGCGACACTTCAGGCAAAACACCTACCATAACGGAGGCAGAACTAAAAACAATGGTAAATGTCAGCCATGAGGAGGGCGTATTAGAAGTAGACGAAAGACGTATGATAAACAATGTGTTTGATTTTGGTGATTCTAAAGCAAAAGATGTTATGACACCTCGTACAGATATGATTTGTGTAGAGGATAACATCACATATGACGAAATTGTTTCTATATTTAAAGAAGAACGTTTTTCCAGGCTGCCTGTTTATCATGAAAGTGTAGACAATATTGTAGGTATTTTATATGTAAAAGATATTATATTTATAGATGTGGAACATTTTAAAACGACAGACTATATGAGAGAACCATTTTTTACTTATGAAAGTAAACCTATTTCAGAATTGTTTTCAGAAATGCGTAATAATCGCATTCCTGCGGCTATTGTATTAGATGAATATGGTGGTACATCAGGACTTGTTACATTAGAAGATATGGTAGAAGAAATTGTAGGAGATATTTCAGACGAATATGATGAGCAAGAGGAAGAAATAGAAGTCATAAAAGAAGATGAATTTGTTGTTGATGGTGCTACAAGATTAGAAGATGTTAACGAAATGATAGGATTACATTTAGAATCAGAAGATTTTGATACAATAGGTGGTTATGTGATAGGTATTCTTGGTTCTTTGCCTGATGGTGGAGAAGAAGTAGAAGAAAATGGTATTAAAATTGTAGTGGAAGAAGTTGACAAAAATAGAATTGAAAAATTGCGTATTTATACAATATAGCAAAATAAAAAAACACCTTTTCGATTATACCGAAAGGGTGTTTTTTTGCATAATTGTCATAACAACTAGAATATATTGAAAAAGGATATAATATTTTAGGAGGTATGATTTATGAAAATGATAAAATCAATTGTTTTAACAAAGAAAAAAATATTGTGTTTAATAGGAGGTATTGCAGCACTTGCATTAGCAGTACATATCGCTCCTCCAGCAATACAATCTGTATTCCATGTAGCAGAAGCAGAAAGAAAATTGCCTATTTACTGCGTAGATACACCTGACCCAAAAGTTTCCATTAGTTTTGACGCAGCATGGGGTGCATATCAAAAAGTACGGAGGTGCTTTTTATGAAAGATATCATTGCAAGAAAAGCAGGAATATATGCAAGAGTATCAAAAGAAGACATATCAAAAAAGAAATGTACCACTTCTGAGAGTATTGAAAATCAAAAAAGACTAGCTGAAATATATGTCAAAAATAGTCAAGATGATATTGAAATTACTTCTTATTATATCGATGATGGCAAAACAGGCACTGTTACAGACAGACCAGCATATCAAAAGCTATTAGAAGATGCCAAAAATAATAAAATAAATATGATAATTGTAAAAGACTTTTCTCGTTTAAGCAGAGATTCTGTAGATGCCTTAAAATTTATAGAATATGATATACAAAAATTAAATATTAGATTTGTATCTTTGGGAGAAGGATTTGATAGTTTATATACTCAAAATGGCATTGATGATTTAAAAATGAGTTTTTTAGCAGTATTAAATAGCACCTATCCCGCAGATATTTCCAGAAAGGTTTGTATGAATTTAGATATGAAAAGACAAGACGGAAAATTTGTAGGAGCTTTTGCTCCCTATGGCTATAAAAAAGATAGCAATAATAAGTATTTACTTATTATTGATAAACCAGCAGCAGATGTTGTAAAAAAAATATTTTATTTCTACTTAGAAGGTATGTCAAAGCAATCTATTGCAGTTTACCTGAATGAGAAAGGAATATATTGTCCTACAGAATATAAAAAACAAAATCATTCATTGTATCAGCCAGCAAAAAAAGGGTATCCTTTTTATATATGGACATATTCTACTATACATAAAATACTTTCTAATGAAGTTTATATAGGTAATTTAATACAAAAAAAGACAAAAATGATAAAAATATTGGAACATGACAAAAGTCGAAAAATAAAAGTACCCATAGAAAAAGGAAAGGAAATAAAAATAGAAAAAACACATGCAGCAATCATTGATGAGAAAACATTTCAAATAGTACAGCAAAAGTTAAAAAAAAGAACAAGAAAAATCAAAAAAAATCAAAATACAGCATTATTTTCTGGATTATTAAAATGCAGTCATTGTAACAGAACGTTATATCGTTGTTATAGCAATGATGCGAAAGGGAAAAAAATATATTATTATCGTTGTAGCAGTTATAAAAACGCTCCTAATATTGCCTGTACTCCCCATACTATAAAGGAACAAACATTAATTGATATATTGCAATACCTATTAAAAATATTATTTCAGCTTTTTGATGAAAATCAAAATATTATACCAATACAACAAAATAAACAGCAATTACAAATGCAATTAGAAAAAGAACAAAAAAAATATCATGAAGGTAAAAAAAGGCTATTATATGCTTTTGCAAATGGCATGGCAGAAGAAACTGATATAATAGAATATCAAAAAAAATATCAAAAAGAAATACAAAATATGGAAAGAGTATTACAATTTACACAGCATAAACAAATATATCCTACAGAACAACAATTAAACAGTACATTATTACATTATTTTATAGAAGAAATATTAATAGAAGAAAATAATCATATCACAATTTCTTTTTCTTTTTGTTCTCCATTTTTGTTTTGAAAATATCATCAAAACATGGTATACTTGTTTCATAAAAAATCATTGAAAAGAGATGAAATCAATATGAAATATGTTGTGGATATTCATACGCATACTGTTGTCAGCCAGCATGCTTATAGTACCATAGATGAAAATACAAAAGCTGCAAAACAAAAAGGATTAGAATTAATTGCTACAACAGACCATGCACCTGGCATGAAAAACACAGCACCTAGAGCTTTTTTTACAAATTATCATGTTTTACCTCATGTGCTGAATGATATAGAATTATTACATGGTGCAGAATTAAATATTATGGACTATGATGGCAATATTGATTTAGAAAATGATGTACTGCAAAAACTGGATATTGCTATAGCAAGTTTGCACCCTCCATGTATACCATTTGGTACAATACAACAAAATACCAGAGCATGTATTAAGGCAATGGAGAATCCTCTTATTGATGTTTTAGGGCATCCAGGTGACCCTAGATATCCTATTGATGTGAAAGAGATTGTCAAAACTTCAAAACAAACAAAATGTTTAATTGAAATCAATAATGCTTCACTTGTACCAAATGGATTTAGACAAGGAAGTGATATTGTAATTGAACAAATATTAAAATATGCTATAAAATATGAAGTACCTATAGTGTTAGGTAGTGATGCACATTTTTATATGCAAATAGGAGATTTTACATATTGTAATGCGATATTAGAAAAAGTTCATTTTCCAGAGGAACTTATAGTAAATACTTCCGCACAAAAATTAAAAAAAGCATTAAAAAGAAATCAATAACTTCTTTACTTTAGCACTTTAGAATGTTACTATATAACTATAGAAAAACAATGTAAAGAAGGTGTATTTGTGTGAATGCAAAAATAAAAAATCCATGTACAGATAAATTGTTTCAATATATATTGTCTATGCAAACTGTAGAAGAATGTTATCAACTTTTTGAAGATTTATGTACTGTTCATGAAATACAAGCGATTGCACAGCGCATGGAAGTTGCAGAAATGCTTGATAATAAATGTACTTATGTTGAAATTGCAGCAAAAACGGGTGCTTCTACAGCAACAATTAGTCGTGTAAACAGAGCACTAACATATGGCACAGATGGATATAAATTGGCAATCGACCGAGTAAAACAAAAACAAGAAATATTGACTAATAATAATGAAGTACTTAAAAAAATAAAAGAAAATAAAACAATAGATTGAAAATAAAAGGGAGGTTATACCGCCTTCCTCTTTTTTTGTTTTAAAAAAGAATAGGAGAAATGAAATTATGATAAATTTTACACAATTAAATGATATGCAGCAAAAGGCTGTACTGCAAACAGAAGGTCCTGTATTGATATTAGC
The DNA here is from genome assembly GCA_041223565.1 of Lachnospiraceae bacterium 46-61. Taxonomy (GTDB): domain Bacteria; phylum Bacillota; class Clostridia; order Lachnospirales; family Anaerotignaceae; genus Coprocola. The sequence continues at coordinate 294,055 of JBCLQL010000002.1, read as the reverse complement.
AGGTGCAGGTTCTGGAAAAACAGGTGCACTTACTGTTCGTGTAGCGCATATGATTGAAAAAGGGATTCGTCCATGGAATATACTTGCTATTACATTTACAAATAAAGCAGCAAAAGAAATGAGAGAAAGAATAAACAAATTGGTAGGAGAAAATGCAGATGATATTTGGGTAAGTACATTTCACTCTACTTGTGTCAGAATATTGAGGAGTGAAATACACCACATGGATTTTGATAATCATTTTTCTATTTATGATGCAGATGATCAAAAAAAATTGATGAAAGAATGTTTTAAAAGATTAAATTTAAGTTTAGTGGATAAAGAATATTCTATCAGAAATGCACTTGCTGTCATCAGTAGACAAAAAGAGGAAATGATAAGCTGGACAGAATATGCAAAAAGTATAGATAAAGATAATATAATAGAAGTACAAAATGCAAAAGTATATCAAATATATCAAACAATGTTAAAAGAAAATAATGCGCTTGATTTTGATGATTTGATATATAAAACAGTATTACTTTTTCAGCAGAATCCTGAAGTATTAGAAAAATATCAAAATCGTTTTCGTTATATTATGGTAGACGAATATCAAGATACAAACACATCTCAATATATGCTTATAAAATTATTATCTCAAAAATATCATAATATTTGTGTTGTAGGCGATGACGACCAAAGTATATATGGGTGGCGTGGTGCAAATATTAGAAATATATTAGATTTTGAAAAAGATTTTCCAAATACAAGAATCATTAAATTAGAACAAAATTATCGTTCCACAAAAACAATATTAGATGCTGCAAATTCAGTTATTCATAATAATGTAACCAGAAAAGAAAAAACGCTTTGGACAGAGAACGAAACAGGTAATGTAATATATATTTATAAAGCAGAAAACGAATATGATGAAAGTCGGTTTGTTGCAGAAAAAATAGAGGAACTCAAAAAACAAGGAAAAAATTATAATGACATTGCTGTATTGTATCGTGCGAATGTGCAGTCACGTGCCATAGAAGACCAGCTTGTTAAAAAAACAATACCTTACCATCTTTTTGGAGGAGTACGCTTTTATGAAAGAAAAGAAATTAAAGATGTTATTTGTTATTTAAAAGTATTGTCCAATCCTGCTGATACCATTGCATTATCAAGAATTATTAATGTTCCAAAAAGGGGGATTGGTGATACTTCAATAGAAAAAGTAAATGCTTTTGCAGCTTCCAAAAATATGACATTTTATGACGCATTATATTATTTAGACGAAATACCAGAATTAAAAACAAGAGCAAAAAAATTTCAAGAGTTTTATGAACTGATAGAACATTTGAAACAAGATTCTGAAACACTTTCGGTAGTAGATTTAATTGATGCAATTATAAAGCGTTCTGGATATTTGCAGTCATTGCAAAATGAAAATACAGATGAATCATTAAATAGAATAGATAATATTAATGAATTTATCAATAAAGCAGCGGAATATGAAATGCAAAACCCAGAAGGAGGACTTTCTGGATTTTTAGAAGATATTGCTTTAGTAGCAGATATTGATTCTTATGAAGAAAACGATGGTAATGTTACACTTATGACATTGCATACAGCAAAAGGATTAGAATTTAATTATGTGTTTATAGTTGGTATGGAGGAAAAGATATTCCCTTCTTATAAAAGCGTAGTAAGTGGTGGAGCGAAGGAAATGGAAGAAGAAAGACGCTTATGTTATGTAGGAATTACAAGAGCAAAACAAGAATTATATTTATCTTATGCGAAAAGTAGAACACAAAAAAATATATTATTAGCAAATGAACCTTCCCGTTTTTTAGAAGAAATACCAAAAGAACTAATTGAAATGCCAGTACGTCCTATTTCTGAAGCAGCAAGAGAATACGCTTTAAAATCAAGTAGAAGAATCAAACCAACATTTACAAAACCAAACCCTTATGGTATGGTAAAGCCTAAAATAGAAATCCCTTCTCCCAAAAATATAGTATTAGATTTTAAAGAAGGGGATAAAGTACGTGCTCCTAAATATGGTATTGGTACAGTAAAATCCATTTCTCCAGGAGGCGCAGATTTCGAAGTAGAAGTTTCATTTGCTGGAAAAGGTGTCAAAAAATTTATGGCAGGGCTTTCTAAATTGAAAAAAATTGAGGAGTAAGGAGTTTTGACAATGGAAAGAATGAAAGAACTGATTGTATTATTAAATAAAGCAGCTTATGCATATTATCAGCAAGATAAAGAAATAATGTCTGACCATGAATATGATACATTGTATGATGAATTACTGCAATTAGAAAAGCAAACAAATACTGTTTTAGCAAATAGTCCTACTCAAAAAGTAGGTTATACAGTAATGAGTAATTTAACAAAAATAAGACATGATGTTCCTATACTTTCATTAGATAAAACAAAAGAAATTGATAAATTAAAAAGTTTTTTAGGGGAACAAAAAGGAATACTTTCTTGGAAGTTAGATGGATTAACCATTGTATTAACATATCAAAACGGTGAATTGGTACAAGCTGTCACAAGAGGCAACGGTACAATAGGAGAAGATGTGACACATAATGCAAAAGTATTTCAAAATGTACCTTTAAAAATTTCTTATACAGGTGAGCTTGTGATAAGAGGAGAGGGCATTATTACGTTTTCAGAATTTAAAAAAATAAATGAATCATTAGAAGAAGGGGAAAGCTATAAAAATCCAAGAAATTTATGTAGTGGTTCTGTAAGACAGTTAAACAGTGAAATTGCTGCAAAAAGAAATATACTTTTTTATGCTTTTACATTAGCAAAAGCGGATAATATTGATTTTAATGATTCTAAATTAAGTCAAATGGATTGGCTAAAAAAAATAGGATTTACCGTAGTAGAGCATAACGAAGTTACAGTAGATACAATAGAAAATGCAGTACAGAATTTTCAAAAAAATGTAGTACAAAATGATTTTGCATCAGACGGACTTGTTTTAACATATGATAGTATTTCTTATAGTGATAGTTTAGGAACAACTTCAAAGTTTCCAAAAGATTCTATTGCTTTTAAATGGGCAGATGAAATGGCAGAAACAACATTGTTAAATGTAATTTGGAATACATCACGCACAGGACTTATGAATCCTATTGCTGTTTTTGAGCCAGTAGAATTAGAAGGCTCTACAGTAAGTCGTGCCAGTGTGCATAATGTCAGTATATTAGAGGAATTGCAATTAGGAATAGGCGATAAAATAAAAGTCTATAAAGCAAATATGATTATTCCTCAAATTGCAGAAAACTTGACAAAACAAAACAATGTCGAAATACCAAAACAATGTTTTGTGTGCGGAGGCGAAACAGAAATACGCACATTAAAAGATGGCAAAGCATTATACTGCACAAATCCAAATTGCCAAGCGCAACAAATTCGTTCTCTTTCTCATTTTGTTTCAAGGGATGCTATGAATATAGAAGGACTTTCAGAGGAAACATTAAAAAAATTTGTGGAAAAAAAATTTATAAGAAATTATACTGATATTTTCAATTTAGAGCAGTATCAAAATGATATTGAAAATATGGAAGGGTTCGGAAAACGTTCTTATCAAAAGTTAATAGATTCTATACAAAAATCAAAAAAAGTTCCTCTTGCTCATTTTATATATGCATTAGGTATTAATCATGTAGGTTTGAGCAATGCAAAATTGCTTTGCAAAAATTTTAAATATGATTTAGAAGAAATTAAAAAAGCAGAAGAAGAAGACATTATTGCCATTGATGGATTTGGAGAAGTTATTGCGCATAGTATTTATCAATATTTTCATAATGAAAAAGATATGGAGTTACTTCAAAAAGCATTGCAATATATTATATTTACAGTGCCAGAAGTTACAGAAGATATTGAGAAACTACATTTAAATGGTATGAGTTTTGTGATTACAGGAGATTTAGAGCAATTTGAAAATAGGAAAGAACTACAGAAAAAAATAGAGAATTTTGGAGGAAAAGTAACAGGTAGTGTTACTAAAAAAACAGTATGTTTAATAAACAATAATACTACTTCAAATTCTTCTAAAAATAAAAAGGCAAAAGAATTAAATATACCAATATTAAATGAATATGAATTTATTGAAAGATACATGAAAAAAATGTAAAAATATATCTAAAAATAGTAATGATTACTATTTTAAAATAAATATTACTAAATGTTGTATGTTCGTATTAAATTTGTAATGAATCCCTTTGACTTCCATTGCTTTTTGTCGAAAAATACAGTAAAATAATAACAGATAATATTTAAGGAGGGAAAAGACATGAAAAAAACAGCAATTGTCTTATCCATCGCATTACTGACAGGGGCTATGGGCAATACAATAACTTATGCTCGTACAAACTATACTATTGATAAGACAACAATAAATGGATTGCATACAGCAAACCGTTATGCTGAAGTGAAAGATATTATAATAACAGAACCAGCAGCAGGGCTATTTGAAAAAAATAAAATAATTTATTTAAAGGCAGACCGTTTAGATTTTGAGGAAGGTGCGACAGTAGAAATTACGAAAGGTAACATTCGTATCAAGGAAATAGAAGTAGATGAAGATATATTAAAATTGACTATTGAAAAAGCAAGTTCTGAAGCTTCTGAAATAAAAATTTCTAATATAAAATTTTATGTAGATGGTAATTTAGCAGATGGTACTTATGATTTAGATTTGATTACAGAAGAAAGTGAAAAATATAAAAACAATGTATTTGGTGGTTTTTATGAGCAAAGTACAGAAAAAGGAAATCATGCAATATCCTCCATTACATTAATAAAGGATTTTGTAACAATTAGTACAACACCAAGGGATAAACAACAGACACCTATAATAGATAGAAATGCAGTATCTATTACTGTACAAGAACAATATCCTCAAGAAAATAGTGGATATTTACAAAATGGAATCATTATGGTACCTTTGCGAGCAGTAGTACAGAATTCGTATCATACGGATGCAGTAGTGCAATGGGACGATGAAACAAAAGCAGTAGTAGTTCGTTTAGGACAGCGTATTTGTAGCATGAAAATAGGTGATAATGTTGTAAATGTAAATGGTGTCATAACACCTATGACAGCAGCGCCAGAAATTAAAAATGGTAGAATTTTTATTCCAATACAAGATTTAGCATATATTTTAGGCATAAGTGAAAATAAAATTCAATGGGATAGTGAAACAATGACAGTTACATTAAACTAATGTCAACAGCACAAAGAATATTCTTTGTGCTTTTCTGTAAGGAGGAAAATGCAGTGAGAAAAAAATATGATGATGAAACACTAGAAAAGATATTTTATTATTATAGTTTGGCTGGCAATCGTGTATTAACAGCCGCACAAGCCGCAGAATGTTTAAATCTTTCGGAATCTAGTTTGTTTCGTGTCATAGCAGATTTTAGAGAAAGTATTACAAAAGAAAAAGAAGAAGATCTTATAAAAAAATATCAAAACATTGATATACATAGCGTATTAAGTATTAAAGAAAATTCAAAAAGTCATTCCAGTGAAAAAAGTATATTAGAAGATATTGCTATCACACTTGCTGAGATTTTAGCATCTGTAAATGAATTAAAACAATATATTATAGAAAAGGATAATACAGTATTTTATCATGAAGACTCCTTTTTAAAGGAGGAAACAGACGAAATAGAAGAACCAGCATGGGAAGAGTTAGAAGAACTTATTGCAAATAATGACAATAATATAGAGGAACAACAAGAAATAACAGAATATGAAACCATAAAAGAATCTGAAGAACAAGCAATAGAGGATATAGAAGAAATAGAATATACACAAAATAATGAAGTCAATACAGAACCAAAAATAAGACAGCATGAAACAATTTGGAAAGGAGATACAGAGCCTACATTAGAAGATTTAGAAAAAGAATTAGCAAAGTTAGATGAAAAAGAAACGGAAACAATATCAGTATCAAATAAAATGACAATAACACAAACAGAGCAAAAAAATGAAGAACATCAAATAAAAAGTAAATTAGATGATGTTGCTGTAATGTGTATTACACAATTGAATCGTATGTGTAAAGAAATTAATGATTTAGTACCTCGTCAAAATATGGAAAAAATGTGGAATGATTGGGAAAGAATTTGTAGAGGATATGGTAGTCAAATCAATCCTATTTATCAAAGAATTTGGAAACTAATCAAAAAAAAGGCAAAAAAGGAAGTAACAGAAGATACTATCAAAATAATTTGTGATGCACAAGTGAAACAAATGGAATTAGAATTAAAAGCAGTTTCTTCTCAAGAAGCAATTAAAAATATTTCTTATACCTATTATAATTGGGTACGTCAAGTATTTGAGATGTGTTATCTTGTACAAGAACCTATGGCACAAGAAAAAACAAAAACATTATATACTACATATTTAACAACATTAAAAAATGTATCTAGTCATAAAATTGAACAAATGCATCAAAAATAAATATATTATAAAAATAAAATCCCCCTTATATTAAGGAGGATTTTATTTTTATTGAAACAATCCTTTTTTATTCCATTGATTTAATTCATATAATATCAATATAACTGCAAGTAAAAATGCTAAGATATCTGCAATAGGTGCAGAAATCAAAGAGCCTTTTATACCATATTGCGAAGAAAGTATTATAGCAAGAGGTATTAAAAATAGTATTTGACGAGAAACAGAAATGGCAAGTGCATTAATAGGCTTTCCAATTGCTTGGAAAAAAGAGGCTGTCACCATAGGAAAACCGTAAACAAAAAAGGCAAGCATATAAAAGCGATAACAGTAAACTGCAAATGCAATATAGTCTTTCTGTTCTTCCTGTACAAAAAGACTTGCAATTTGTGCTGGAAAAATTTGATATATTAGCCACCAAACAAATGATATCATTAATGCTATTATAATAGCTGTATAATACGTTTGTTTTACTCTTTTATATTGTTTTGCCCCATAATTGAATCCGTTTATAGGTTGTGTACCAGAAGAAACACCTACAAACATGGCATGAGCAATTTGATATACTTTCATCATAGTACCATAACAAGAAAGTGCCACATCACTTCCATATAGTGTATCTGCTCCATAATATCTCATCATATTATTCATGACAATTTGAGTGCAAGCAGTTGCAATTTGTGTAATAAAGCTAGGAATGCCAAGAGACAATATGCTTACAGTAGTATGAAAATCTAATACCATAGTATTTTTTTGAAATGTAATATTTTGAAAACGAGTAATATAACGAATACAAATGATACCCGATACAATTTGACCTAATATTGTAGCAATCGCAGCACCTTGCACGCCCATATCAAAATAAAATATAAATATAGGGTCTAATATAATATTGATAACTGCACCAATCATCATTGCTTTCATGGTATATTGTGGATTTCCGTCAGAGCGAATAATAGCAGTAAAAGCCACATTAAACATCATAAAAGGTAATCCAAATAATATAATTCTTGCATATTGCATTGCAGAAGGAAGTATAGTTTCCGTTGCTCCAAAAAGCAGTAATAATGTTTTTAAAAATAAATTTCCAAATAAAACGATAAATATACCACATAGTATTAAAATAGAAAATGCATTTCCAAAGCATTTATTTGCTTGTTGTTGTTCTTTTCTACCTAAATGTAGACTAATACGTGCTGCACAGCCATCACCTACTAAAAGTGCTAATGCGGTACAGACAATAGAAAATGGAAAAGAAACATTTGTAGAAGCAATACCCATAATTCCTACACATTGTCCCACAAATATCTGGTCAACAATATTATATAAATAATTCACCATAAGTGTAAGCATAGTAGGAACAGAAAATTTTAATAATAATTTTGGTATACTTTCTGTTGCTAAAATATTTGTTTTTGCCTTCATGAAGAACACCCCTTTTTTTACATAAAAAAAACATCGTTTTTCAGATTGTACGATGTTTTAATATGCATTATAAAGTCTTTTCCAATTTAAAAAAGATATAAAAGATATTTGTTATAATATCAGTTATTATAATATATTTGACTTTAAGAGAAGAAAATAATTCATAAAACATCATACAATTTTTTCTTCTCCCATCCAGACTTTACTGTCGGCTTCGGATTAACCGAATTCTGCAAAAAATGCTTGCGGGCTATAACCGCCGGTAGGATTCCCATTTTTGAAGAAAATATATCATACACTAATTATAATATCATATTAAATTTTTGTCAATTTACATATTTTATGTTATGATAGTAAACTATAACATAAATATGGATGTGAAAAAAATATGGACAAAAATTTCAAACAGTTTGAAAAATGGTATTTAAAAAGAAAAATTGAATGGGAAAAAATTGGTATATTAGTTGATAATGCAAAGATGAGTGAATTTGGACATCAATATCATATCAATGTTCATACTAAAAATGGTATTGGCAATATTGTGCTATATGAATCAAATGGTTATTACTGGATTGATTTTGAAGCAGGTAATTTTTACACTGATATGATGTTCAATAAAGCGAATATTGATTATTATAATAAAAAAGATATTCTACTATGTGAAAAATTATTTATAGAATGTATTATTTGATTTTCCGTACTTATCAATATGCACACTGGGGTGCAGACGATACAGATGAGCTTTTAAGAATATTAGATGAAAATGATGTCAAGACAACGTTTTTTATGTGTGGCTATTGGGTAGACGATTATCCTGAAGAAGTCAAGAAAATTGCGGAGGCGGGTCACGATTTAGGAAATCATTCTGCAACTCATCCACATATGAGTCAACTTTCAAAAGAACAAATTAAACAGGAATTACAAGCGGCACATCAAAAAGTAAAAGATTTAACAGGTGTAGATATGGAATTATTTCGTCCACCCTTTGGAGAATATGACAACAAAACAATAGAGGCAGCGCAAGAATTAGGCTACTATACTGTCCAATGGGATGTGGAAACACTTGAAAGTATGTAAAACCTACATATTATAATGATTTACAGCATAAATAATATTATAACAAATCATAAAGGAAGTAATTTATTGGAAAAAATAATACATATTCATGCAAATCATAATAGTGCAGTATCATTATTATCTGTTTACCAACAATTGGAAAGGGGGACAGATGTAAATGACAGCGATATATGTTCGTCAGTCAGTAGAAAAAAAAGACAGCATATCAATAGAAGGACAAATTGAGAAATGCCTAACAGAAACAGAAGGAGAGTATGAAATATATCAGGATAAAGGTTTTTCAGGAAAAAATATAAAACGTCCAGCTTTTTTAAAAATGTTGCAAGATGTGCAGAAATGTAAAGTTACTAAAATAGTAGTATATCGTTTAGATAGGTTTAGTCGTTCTATTACAGATTTTAGTAAAATATGGGAGATACTTTGTCAATATCATGTTGATTTTGTTTCTATCAATGAAAAATTTGACACAGCTTCTCCCATGGGAAGAGCTATGTTACATATTATTATGGTTTTTGCACAGTTAGAAAGAGAGACTATATCAGAGCGTATTACAGATAATTATTATATGAGGGCAAAAAGTGGCGCATGGACAGGAGGACCTGCTCCTTTTGGATTTTCAATAAAAAAAAAGATGTATAACAATAAAAAGATTTCTTATCTTTCTCCCAATCAATACAGCAACATGGTATTACAAATATTTGAAAATTATCAAAAAAAAGAATCTAGTTTAGGCAGTATTGCAAAAGAAATGACAAAAATATACAAAAATAAAATATGGGACAGTGTGACAATTTCGCGTATATTACATAATCCTGTTTATGTGCAATGCAATCAAGATATTTATCATTATTATCAATATAAAAATTATATTATGCAAAATGATATAGAACAATTCAATGGAAAAAATGGAGGTATGATTATCAAAAAACATTCTAATGAAACAAAATATTTTTTATTAGCTTATCATGAGGGTTTTGTTCCATCAGAATTGTTTTTAAAATGTCAATATAAACTAGAAAATAATAAACAATTAAAAAATTCTGGAAAAGGAAAATATACTTTTTTATCAGGACTTTTGAAATGTGGTGTATGCGGATACAGTTTAAAAGTAATATCATCAAAGGGAAAAAGATACTTTGTTTGCACAGGAAGAACCAATCATTACATTAAACATAGTAATGAATATATTTCATTAGATAAATTAGAGAAAGCATTTCAACAAGAATTATACAATATGATACAAAATAATACTATTACTCAAAAACATTATGAAGTTAATGTTATAGATGAAAAAATCAATCGATTGATAAAAGCAGTATCAGAAAGCAATGAAATTTCTATAAAATACATTAATATAGAAATTGAAAAATTACAACAACAAAAAAATGACATATTAAAAAAACAAAATAATATATTTTGCGAAAAAATAAATTCTTTCCATTCTATTGATTTAGAGACTCAAAAATATATAGCAAAGCAAATGATAGAAAAAATAAATGTATTTGCTGAAAAAGCAGAATTTTATTGGAAAATGTAATCTATATAATAACATTAGTATACTTTATTTTATTTCAGTAATTACTAATGTTATACAGCAAATAATTTACATAATATAATTATAGTAAATAAATATTTTTATACGAACAAATTGTAAAAAAAATATGAAAATTATGATTTTTATAAATAAACGTGGTATATTGTAATTATTGTGAAATATGAAAAGGAGGATTTTGCTATGTTATCTATAACAACAGAATTAATTGAAAGAATTGCCCCTAATGCTTCTGCTATAACAAACGCTAAAAAAATATCGCAAAAAAATGGATTTGTTGTATTAAGCAAATCAGAAGATGAAACATTGCTTTATGGGGAGTGCAAAGGTAGTGGTAAAAAGCCATATATTACATCTGCTGATTTCATAGACCCTTCAGCACCAGTTTTTCGATGCAATTGTCCCAGTAGACAATTTCCTTGTAAACATGCATTAGCATTGTTATTTGATTATATGGCACAGAAAACATTTACATCATGTGAAATACCAGAAGATATTATTTCAAAAAGGGAAAAAATAGAGAAGAAAAAAGAAAGTACAGAAAAATCCCCTAAGACAAAAAATATAAATAAAACAGCACTCAGCAAAAAAATGAAAAAACAATTAGAAGGCTTAGAATTAGCAGAAACATTTTTAAAGGAGGTACTACAAACAGGTATTGCATCACTTTCTGGAAAAGGTTTAAAAATATATTCTGATTTGGCGAAACAAATGGGAGATTATTATTTACCAGCACCACAAGCATTGATACAGCAAATATTATTTACTATGAAAGAACTGCAAAAAAATGCTGAGCAGGAAAAACAATATTATAAAAATATATTACAGGGACTTGTAGAATTATACAATACCATTAAAAAGGCAAGAGTATTTTTAAAAGCAAAAATAGAAACAGAACAAGTAGATATGGAAGATTCTACATTATATAATAAAATAGGATATATTTGGCAGATTAGCCAATTAGAAGAACTCGGATTATACAAACAAAATGTAGAACTAATACAACTAAGTTTTGATATAAGTTATAATGAAATTAAAAAGGAATATACAGATATAGGATATTGGATTGATTTAGAAAGCGGTGTGATTTCCAAAAAAGAAAATATTCGTCCTATAAAAGCAATAAAATATATTAAACAAGATGATACAGAAAACGACTGTGCCCAGATTGAAAAATTATATTATTATCCAGGAGAAATCAATAAAAGAATTAAATGGGAAAATACGCTATATCGTGCCATAACAGAACAAGACTGCAAAACAATCAAACAAAAATCAAGAACTACATTAGCACCTGTTATAAAAGAAGTTAAAAATCAATTAAAAAATGTACTTTCTGAAAAATCCATTGTATATTTAATTGCTTTTGAAAATATTAGTAAAGTAGGAGAGCAATATATATTAGAAGATAATACAGGTGACACCATAGAATTAAGAAATAAGCATGAAAATATAGATATTTTAAATACATTACATTATTTACCAAATAATTCTTATTTAAAACAACAATCACTTGTTTGTGAATTGATGTATGATGATGAAAACAATAAAATTTTTGCTATACCTCATACCATTATAACAGACAAACAAATATTAAAATTATTGTATTAATTAAGGAGGAAAAAATATGGGTATTGCAATATTAAACGAATTGCAAGACAGATTATATACACTTGCTATTGCAGGTACAAATTTATTATCAGAAGACTTCAGATTAAAAAAAACAGTAGAGCAATTTCATGCTATTGCATCTTCATCTCCTGTGTTGTCTAAAATAGACCAAATGATACAGTGTTTACTTGATGAAGATAATAAAGAAAAAGAAATCACACTTATGGATGCTATTACACTAGTAAATGCAGTAGTGTGTACACAAGCAGATTATACTGTAAAAAAGGGAGGACAACAACAAATTAATGTATTAGAAAGTGGTAGCATTACAGATATAAAATATAGTGAATTAGAGCCTATTATGACAGCATTAACTACAAAAGGCTCTGGAAGATATGAAACCGTACGAAATGTTTATAAAAATAAAAAAGAACTTTTTAAAGATTTTAGAATATTACCTCTATTAGTAAAAGGCTTAAATGATAGTTATAGTGAATTAGCAGATTTAATAGAAAGAATATTAATAGAAATAGGAGAAAAAGTAATATTATTTTGTAAAAATGATTTTGATGCTATGGGCAGCAAAGATATGATAAGACGTTTAAATATTTTGGAAAAACTAGCAAAGGATAGTGAAAATGATTTTTATATCAGTCTTTTAGAAAATAGTTCCTCGTCTATAAAAGAAAAAGCAATTATATTGTTAGGATATTCTAGTCAAAATATAGATTTGCTTATCCATTTAGCAGAAACAGAAAAAGGGAAATATAAAACAGCAGCATTAACTGCATTATCTATGTTAAATGAGAAAAAAAGCATTGACTATATTATTGAAAAAGCAAAAAAGAAACCTCAAACATATTTGATTTATTTAAAAAATTGTGATACAAAAGAAGCATCTGATATTTTGGCAGAAGAGCTAGAGAAGATATTAAATGAATTATTGCAAATAGATGAGAAAGAAGTTACTGATAAAGTATTAAAAAAATTACAAAATATTTTACCAGCTATTGACTATAAATATTCTGATAAATTAATATCTGTATTAGAAAGATATGGTAATGAAAATAAAATTTTTAATAAATTTGAAGCAAATAGACATTTTATTCCTTACAACATTCAAAAAAATTTTTATTATAAAGATGATTACCATAATAGAGTGTATTCTACTTATGATTGGGAATATAATGACTATATAAATAATCACGGCACCATACTAAATCAAATATTGTATTTTATAAATTACAGACTAATACATACAATACTTTCAAGTGAAAATGAAAATTATATTGCTATGATAAAGCATCTATATAAAGTTTGTGGGAAATCATATTTAGCTGCAATGCTTATAGCAGAATTTTTAACAGAGCCAGAAAAAACATACGATATATGTGCAGAATATTTGAATGATGAATCACCTATCACTATGTTGACAATCAGAAAAATATTAGGTCATATTGTTTATAAAGGTGACGGATATTATTATATACAAAATAGTAATTTCGCTTATACTCATAGTGATGCTTTTTATTATAATAATGTCATTTTTGATTATGACAATTATAGTGAATATTTTTATATACAAGATAGTAATGCTTGTCGTTTTATAGCGAAAGAGATGGATATTCGTTGGATAAAATCACTCACACAACTACAAAATAATATTTGGAAAACAAAGAAAAAAAGTCATATGGGTCGGAATTCTAATTATTTCTATGATATACTAGAAAGATGGACAAACTATAGTGATGTAAAAACAGTTCCTTTATTTCGTAGTAAACTTAGGGAATTTACAAGATATCGTTTACAATGTTTTGATACATTGAAAAAACTAGGAGAAACAGATTTTAAAACACTTGTATTCCAATATGCAAACCCCGTTGTTTTGTATACAGAGTATCAAACTAAAATCATTGAACTTTTAAAAAATCTACCTTTTACAGCAAAAGACAGAGCAAAAGAAGCAGAAATGATATTAAAAGTATTGGAAGCACGCATAAAAAAACCACAAGACAATATTGACTTTAAAGAGGAATTACAACAAATCATAGAGGAAGAAGAAAGAAAGGAAGTATAAAATATGGAAAATACAGAATTTCAAAGATTGCCAGCAGAAGAATTATTTCAAAAAGAAATTGATATACTAATTGCAGCAGAAAAAGACCCTATACCAACAGGTTGGAGAATGTCACCTCGTTCCGTATTAACATATATTATTGGAGGAAATGTGAATGGCATTGAAATTACACCAAAATATATGGGCAATGATAGATTAGTAGAAATTGCCATTGCGACACTTGTAACAGATAGAGCATTGCTTTTGATAGGAGAGCCAGGTACAGCAAAATCATGGTTATCTGAACATTTAGCAGCAGCAATAAATGGTGATTCTACAAAAGTTGTACAAGGAACAGCAGGAACAACAGAAGAACACATACGTTATTCTTGGAATTATGCTATGTTAATTGCAAAAGGACCTTCTAAAGAAGCAATGTTAAAAAGCCCTATTTATAGGGCAATGGAAACAGGAACGATTGCAAGACTAGAAGAAATTTCACGTTGTGCATCAGAGGTACAAGATGCTTTAATTTCTATACTTTCAGAAAAAAGGCTTTCTGTTCCAGAGCTTGCATTTGAGTTACCAGCAAGAAAAGGATTTTCTATTATTGCAACAGCAAATACAAGAGATAAGGGAGTAAATGAAATGTCCGCGGCTTTAAAAAGGCGTTTTAATATTGTAGTGTTACCTTCTCCTGCAAATATACAAACAGAAATTGATATTGTTCGTAGTAGAGTTTCTCAATTATCTAGTTCTTTAGTGTTACAAGCAGAAATGCCAAATGATGAGCTGATTGAAAATGTTATTACTATATTTAGAGAATTAAGAAACGGCACAACATTAGATAACACACAGAAATTAAAAACAACAACAGGTGTATTATCTACAGCAGAGGCAATTTCGCTATTAGCAAATAGTATGGCATTAGCAGCAAGTTTTGGAAATGGTAAAATTACAGATTATGATGTTGCAGCAGCGTTACAGGGAGCTATTGTAAAAGATGAAGAAAATGATAAAATTGCATGGAAAGAGTATTTAGAAAATGTTATGAAAAAACGAGGAGAACGTTATAGAACATTGTATAAAGAGTGTAAGGAGTTGAACCGCTGATGGCTCTTTATTTTGGAATACGACATTTGTCACCTGCTGGAGCAAAACATATATTGCGGATACTCAAAAAAAATAAACCAGAATTAGTATTGATAGAAGGACCTTCTGACTTAACAATATTAATGAATGATATCTGTCATAATAAATCTGTTCCACCTATTGCCATGATGGCATATAGTGAAACTGTGCCTATAGAAAGTATATTATATCCTTTTGCAGAATATTCTCCAGAATATCAAGCAATACTATGGGCAAAAAAGCATAATGTAGAATGTCGTTTTATTGATTTACCTTCTTCTGTATTTCTTGCTATAGCAAAACAAAAACGAAATCGAGTAGAACGATATAGTAATATGAGTGATGTATATCAAAAAATTGCAGAACAGTCAGGAGAACAAGACCAAGAAATCTATTGGGAAAGAAATTTTGAGCATAGAACAGATGCGATTAGTTATCAAAGTTGCACAAATATATTTGGCAAAGAATTAAGAGAGCTTTCTGTATATGATAAATATGAAACTGCAGAAAATATATTAAGAGAATCATACATGAAAAAACAAATCAATGATGCTATAAAACAAGGATTTTCAGAGGATAAAATTGTTGTGGTGACAGGAGCATATCATGTGCAGGGATTGCAAAATTGTAAACCACTTACAGAAGAAGAAATCAAAGCATTGCCTCAAATACCCACACAACATACATTAATGCCATATTCCTATTATAGACTTTCTGCTCGTTCTGGTTATGGTGCAGGAAATAAAGCACCAGCTTATTATGAATTACTTTGGAAAGCAATGAAAAAAAATAATTTGCTAGAGGCAAGTTATCAATATCTTTCTTCTATATCATATTTCCAAAGAAAAATAGGAAATATGAGTTCCTCAGCGGAAGTAATAGAGGCTGTCAGACTTGCTGTCACATTAGCGAATATGAAAAAAAGCAACATTCCTACGTTACAGGATTTAAGAGATGCAGCAATTACTTGTTTAGGGCATGGAAGTTTTTCAGAAATTGCCCAAGCAGTAGCAAATACAGAAATTGGCACAAAAATTGGAGCATTACCAGAAGGTGTTAGTAGAACATCAATACAATCTGATTTTTATTATAAGTTGAAAGACTTAAAATTAGAAAAATATAAAAGTTTGCAGACGCAAACATTGGAATTGGATTTAAGAGAAAATACAAGAGTAAAAAGTCAAAAATCTGCTTTTTTAGATTTAGAGCGTTCTTTTTTTCTACATCGTATTTGTATGTTAGGTATTCATTTTGCACAAAAGCAAAAGCATTATCAAGAAAAAGCAACTTGGGCAGAAAAGTGGTCACTGCAATGGACACCAGAAGCAGAAATTGAAATTGTGGAAGCAGCATTACAAGGGGAAACTGTAGAAATTGCAACTGCTTTTTCATTTAAAGAAAATTTGGAAAAAGCTACTTCTATTACAGAAACAGCAGAAATATTAGAAATGGCATCTCTTTGTGGTATGCCTCAAATTGTGGAAAATGCTTCTGTTGTTTTACAAGGGCTTTCTGTAGAGGAAAGTTCTATAATTGATATTGCAAATACCATACATAAATTATCTGCTGTAATTCGATATGGAACAATTCGTCGTGTTGATGCAAAATCATTGCTTCCTATATTAGAACAACTTTTTTATAGAGCTTGTTTAATATTAGTAAAAAGTTGTATTTGTGATAATCATGCAGTAGAGAGTATCATTACGGCTATGGATTTACTTAATTTAGCATCTATCAATCATGATACACTAGATAATAAACAATGGATTACAGTATTAACAGAAGTATCAAATAGAGATGATTTAAATACAAAGGCGTCTGGCTTTGCTGCAGCGATATTGTTAGAAAAAGGAGAAATGACACAGCAAATGCTTACACAAGAAATGAAAAGAAGACTTTCCTATGGCATACCAGCAGATTTAGGTGCGGGATGGTTTGAAGGATTTGCTTTAAAAAATAAATATGCTTTAATTAATCGTTTGAGTATTTGGGAACAGCTTTCAAATTATATTGATACATTAGATGATGAAGAATTTAAAAAAGCATTGGTATTTTTAAGACGAGCATTTTGTTATTTTACTTCATCAGAAAGAAATAACATTGCTGAAAATTTAGGAGAGATATGGCAATTTAACACACAACAAGTAAGTGAAATATTAAACGATACATTAACAGAAATAGAACAAGACACATTACAACAATTAGATGAATTTGATTTTGGTGATATATAATGAAAAATTTAACAGAGCAACAAATACAACAAAAATTAGCACGTTGGAGATTGATATTAGGGCAGGACACACAGAAGCAATTTTCAAATATGAATAAATTTACACTTTCGGAACAGCAATTTATTATGGACGAAGCACTGGCAAGTATTTATGGTGGAGGTGAAGGGGAAGCGCTTTCAGGGAATGGTGACGGAAGTGCTGTCTCTTCTCCTAAACTGTCGAAATGGTTAGGAGATATTCGTTCTCTTTTTGATAAAGATATTGTTACAGTAATACAAAACGATGCCATAGAAAGAAAAGGATTAAAACAACTTCTTACAGAGCCAGAAATATTAGAAAATTTAGAACCAGATATTAACATGGCAGCAACAATACTTTTATTAAAAGACCAAATTCCGCAACGTTCCAAAGCAAGTGCAAGAATATATATTAAAAAAATTGTAGAACAAATCAATGCTATGCTTGTAAATGATATACAAAGGGCGGTAACTGCAGCATTAAATAAACATTCTCATTCTCCTTTGCCTTCTGCCTCTGCCATTGATTTTAAATATACAATATCAAAAAATTTAAAAAACTATAATGCTGATTTAAAAACAATTATACCAGAAAAAGTTTATTTTTTTGACAGGGTAAATAAAACAAATCACTGGACGGTAATATTAGACATTGACCAAAGCGGTTCTATGGGAGAATCCATATTGTATTCTTCTGTAATAGCGTGTATATTAGCAAGTATGAATGCTATTAAAACAAAAATTGTAGCATTTGATACTTCTGTAATTGACTTAACAGAAAAAACAGATGACCCAGTGGATTTACTTTTTGGTATACAAATGGGAGGAGGCACAGATATCAATAAATCTGTTGCATATTGTCAGCAATTTATTGAAACACCTTCCAAAACATTATTTTTCTTAATTTCTGATTTAGATGAAGGAGGGAACCAAGCCTCTTTATTAAAAAAATTAGAATATATGAAACAATCAGGTGTAACAGTTATTAGTCTTCTTGCTATAGCAGATGGAGGAAAACCTTATTATAATGCAAGCATGGCACAAAAAATTGCGAAATTAGAAATACCTTGTTTTGCTTGTGTTCCAGAAAGATTACCTGAATTATTAATAGCTGCATTAAAAGGGCATGATTTGAGCCATTTTGACAAAAAAAATTAATGTGGAGGAATGAATTTGAAAACAAATAGAAGAGCAATACTTGTTGTTAGTTTTGGTACAAGTTATATAGATACTATGGAAAAAACAATCACAGCAATAGAAAATGAAATACAAAATGTTTATAAAAATGATACAATATATCGTGCTTTTACTAGTCAAATCATTATAAATAAATTAAAAAAAGTAAATAATATTCAAATTGATACTGTAAAAGAGGCAATGGATAAAATTGTAGAGCAATGTTATGATACTGTTATTTGCCAGCCAACACATATTATGCATGGTATAGAATATGAAAAAATGATTGCTATGATAAAACCATATGAAAAAATCATACCCAATATAAAATATGGTACACCTTTATTATCATCTTCTGAAGACTATGACAAAGTAGTAAATGCAGTAATGAAAGAAAATGAGCAGTTAAATCAAAAAGATGTACTTTTGTTAATTGGTCATGGTACAGAACATTTTGCAGATGCTTCTTATGCAGCATTAAATTATAGATTTTGTGCAAATGGCTATCAAAATGTACTTGTTGGTACAGTGGAAGGATATCCAGATATGGAAACAGTTTTAAAAAAATTAAATACAATAGATTCTAATACAATTTATATTGCGCCATTTATGATTGTAGCAGGTGACCATGCTAATCATGATATTTGTGGTGATGATGAAAATACTTGGAAAACAAAATTAACATCAAAAGGGTATGCTGTTCACACAATATTAAAAGGTTTAGGGGAATATCCCCATATACGTAAAATCTTTATAAAACATATTGAAAATGCTATAAAAAGTTAAAAAATTAAAAACAAATTCTATTGACTTCAAGTTTACTCTAAGTAGTATAATAGAAATTATGATATATTTTGTAATAAACATTACTAAGGAGGAAACTTTGTGAGAAAAAATATATTCTGTTTATTTTGTATATTGTTGATTGTTTTATCAGGGTGTAAAACAAATATAGAAACAGAGAAAAGTATAGTAGGAAAAGATATTGTTGTTGTAACAATGCCTGTTACTTCTGAACCAGAATATGGTTTTAATCCTGTTTATGGTTGGGGAGCAGGGGAGCATACACATGAACCATTAATACAAAGCACATTATTTATTACAACAAATGATTTGCAAATTGATTATGATTTAGCAACAGATTATTTTGTGAGTGAGGATGGCATGACATGGACTGTTACAATAAGAGAAGACGCTTATTTTACAGATGGAAAAAAGTTGACAGCAAAAGATGTTGCATTTACATATAATACTTGCAAACAAAATAGTTCTGTAAATGATTTTACAATGTTAGATTATGTAGAAGCAATTGACGAAAAAACAGTTGTATTCCATATGACAAGACCTTTTTCAGTATGGTATTATACCATGGCACTAGTAGGAATTGTACCAGAACATGCCTATACTTCTGACTATGGAGAATATCCTATTGGTTCTGGAAAATATATATTAAAACAATGGGACAAGGGACAACAAGTTATATTAGAAGCAAATACTAATTATTATGGTAATATGCCAAAAATAAAAACAGTAATTGTATTATTTATGGAAGAAGAAATTTCTCTTGCGGCAGCACAATCTGGACAATCTGATGTTTCTTATACATCAGCAACATATGCAGATATTTCCGTTGCAGATTATGAATTATATTCAGTTAAATCATTAGATAATAGAGGAATCAATTTACCTGCACAACCAGCAGAGCAAAAAAATGGCATAGTATATGGCAATGATGTAACGAGCGATATTGCTATTCGTAGGGCAATTAACATTGCTTTAAATAGAGAAAGTATCATTTCAAATGTATTAAATGGTTATGCATCACCAGCTTATAGCATTTGTGATAATACACCATGGTATCAAAAAGATTCTGAAGTGCAATATAATTTAGAACAAGCAAATACTCTATTAGATAGTGCAGGTTGGATTGTTGAGGATGATGGTATAAGAAGTAAAAATGGTATAAGGGCAGCTTTTTCTATATTATATCCTCCTTCTGATAGTATCAGACAAGGTATTGCAGAGGAATTTTGTAATAATATGAAACAAATTGGATTAGAGGCAGTACCAGAATGTGTAGGGTGGGATATTGCTTATGATTTAGCACAATCACAACCTCTTGTTTGGGGGTGGGGTGCGCATACTCCTATGGAACTATACAATATCTATCATAGTCAAAATGGTGAATATGCAAGATATTCTCCATATTATAATGAAATAGTAGATAATTATATGGATGAAGCATTAAAAAGTACTGATATAGAGACAGCATATGCTCTTTGGCAAAAAGCGCAATGGAATGGTACAACAGGTATCATACAAAAAGGTGATATTCCATGGGTATGGATTTGTAATGTAGACCATTTATATTTTGTAAAACAAGGGCTTATCATACCCGAACAAAAAATACATCCTCATGGACATGGTTGGTCACTTTTAAATAATGTAGATACATGGGAATGGCAATAAAAAGGAGATAACATTGATAAAATATATTTTAAAAAGTGGTATTCGTATGATACTGTTGATAATAGCAATCAGCATAGCAGCTTTTTTTCTTATGACAATTTCCCCCATAGACCCTTTGCAAACAAATGTCGGTCAAACTGCACTTGGTATTATGAGTCAAGAGCAAATAGAGAAATTACAAAGTTATTGGGGAACAAATGAAAATGCTGTAAAAAGATATATAGAATGGATAACAGATTTTATTTCTGGCGATATGGGTATCTCCTTATTATATCGTCAACCTGTATATCATGTCATCACACAAAGATTAACAAATTCTATATGGATATTATGTATTGCTTGGTTATTGTCAGGTATATTTGGCGTAACACTTGGTATTATTGCAGCAGTAAAAGAGGGCGGTATAGTAGATAATATGATAAAGGGCATAGCAATATTATTTTCTAGTACACCTATTTTTTGGTTTGCGCTCATTGTATTAATGATATTTTCTGTATGGTTAAAATGGTTTCCTATTGGATTCAGTGTTCCAATAGGAGTTATGACAGAAAATGTTACACTATTAAACAAAATACATCATGGCATATTACCAACATTTGTATTAAGTATTGTAGGTATGCCTAATATTATATTACATACAAGAGAAAAAATGAGTGATATACTAAAAAGTGATTATATATTATTTGCAAGGGCATTAGGCAAAACCAAAAAACAAATCATATTTCAGCATGGTATAAGAAATGTTTTACTGCCAGCAATCACATTACAATTTGCTTCTATCAGTGAAATTGTGAGTGGTTCTATATTAGCAGAGCAAGTTTTTTCTTATCCAGGTTTAGGGCAAATTGCAGTAACAGCAGGTTTAGGAGGGGATATGCCTTTGCTTTTAGCCGTTGTTATAATTTGTTCATGTTTTGTTTGTGGAGGTAATTTTTTAGCAGATATTATATATCATATCATTGACCCACGTATACAACTAAAGGGGAAAAACACATGAGAAAAAGAATCATATGTATAATATTTATGTTATGTGCATTTATTATAGCAGGATATTTTAGTAAAGAATATGCACTTATCACTGATTTTACAAATAAAAATATATCGCCTTGTATCCGTTATCCTTTTGGAACAGACTGGATGGGAAGGAATCTTTATTTTAGAACATTAAGAGGAATTTCCATAAGCATTTTTATAGGGGTAATTTCGGCAAGTATCAGTACAATAATTGCAATTTTATTTGGCACAATATCCGCTTTTGGAAGTGAAAAAATAGATGCTATAATTTCATGGTTAATTGATTTTATGATGGGATTACCTCATATATTATTATTGATTGTAGTATCTATTGCAGTAGGCAGAGATATTAAAGGTGTAATATTAAGTATTTCATTAACACATTGGACATCATTAGCACGTTTAATACGTAGCGAATTACTTCAATTAAAAACAAGTACGTACATACAAGTTGCAGAAAAATTAGGAAAAAGTAAATTTTATATATTTCAAAAACATATGATACCTCATATATTGCCTCAATGTATTATGGGATGGATATTACTTTTTCCTCATACCATATTACACGAATCTAGCATAACATTTTTGGGGTTTGGATTAAAAAGTAATCAGCCAGCAATTGGTATATTGCTTTCAGAAAGTATGCAGCATATTGTAACAGGCAGATGGTGGCTTGCAGTATTTCCAGGGTGTGTATTAATGTTTGTTGTATTGCTTTTTTATGATATTGGAAAATGTTTTCAAAAATATTATGAACAGAAATCAGGTGTATAATATGCTATTAGAAATGGAACATATTACTATTACATCAGGACAAAAAAATATATTAAAAAATTTCTTTTTAAATATAAAAGAAAAAGAGCTTGTTGCATTAGTAGGAGCAAGTGGCTCAGGTAAAAGTATATTAGCGCATAGCATCATAGGAATTACACCAGAATCTGTTATATGTAGTGGTTTAATAAAATATAAAGGAAATATTTTAACAGAAGAAATAAAATCAAAATTGCTAGGAAATGAGATTGTATTGATTCCTCAAAATACTTCCTATTTAGACCCATTAATGAAAGTAGGAATACAAGTTGCAAAAGGAAAAAAAGATAAAAAGCATTTACAAAAAGTAAAAGAGCTTTTTCAAAAATATAATATGGAACATTCTGTAATCACTCAATATCCTTTTATGCTTTCAGGAGGTATGACAAGAAGGTTATTTATTTGTTCTGCACTTATGGAAACACCTAAGCTAGTTATTGCTGACGAACCAACACCAGGACTACATAAAGAAATGGCACAAAAAGTAGTCAGCCATTTTAGGGAAATAGCAGATATGGGTGCAGGGGTGTTAATGATTACACATGATTTAGAATTAGCAATATCTACAGCAGATAAAATTATTGTATTATATAATGGTGAAATTATGGAAGTAGCGAAAGCTGAAAATTTTAAATCAGAACACACATTATATCATTATTATACCAAATCATTGTGGAAAGCAATGCCTAAAAATGGCTTTAAAAATATTCCTATTTACCAAACAAATACAAAAGGCTGCCCATTTGTGCAGTATTGTCAAAAAGCAAAGCAACAATGTATAACTCATGAAGTTCCTTATTTAAAAAAAGGAGACAGCATTATAAAATGTCTTTTTGCAGGAGGAGAAAAACAATGTTATTAGAAGCAAAAAATGTTTTTTTTCGATATAATAAAAAAGGGCGTTGGATATTAGAAAACATATCTTTTACTATGGACAATACACAACGTATTGGAATCATTGCTCCAAGTGGATTTGGTAAAACAACACTTTGTAAATTATTATCTGGATATATTAAACCCACATCAGGTAACATATTATTAAATGGAAAACCTTTACCTCAAAAAGGGTATTGTCCTGTACAAATGATATGGCAACACCCAGATTTAGCTGTCAATCCCAAATTGATTATGAAAGAAGTATTAGCAGAAGGAAATGAAATTTCAAAAGAAATCATATCAGCATTAGGCATACAACAACAATGGCTTTATCGTTTTCCCCATACACTTTCAGGAGGAGAATTACAAAGATTTTGTATTGCAAGAGCATTAGGAAAGGGAACACAATTTTTATTAGCAGATGAAATTACTACTATGTTAGATTTGATAACACAAAGTCAAATATGGCATTTTTTATTACAAGAACTTGATAAAAGAAAAATAGGTTTACTTGTAGTAAGTCATGATATTGATTTATTAAAACAGATAACAACAGAACAAATTTATTTAAAATAATATAGTATATATTAAAATATATTATAAATAAATATATAAAGTGGAATGTAAAAACATATTATTATAATAGTATTATAACATATTATATATTGAATTTTCAATATATTTTATCTATTATAATATATTATACTTTTATAAAAATTTAAAAAAATTAAAATTATACATTGCTTTTCTAAACAATATATGCTATATTTTTGCAAAATACATATGAACCGAAAGGAGCTATTTATGAGAAAAGAAACAGTTATAGAAACTTTAAGACAACCAAGGGTTTTAACTGGTGTTGCGATGTTTATTGCTCTTAATGTAATATTAAATTATTTTAATATTATGATTGGTAGTACATTAAGAATAGGTATTTCTTTTTTGCCTATTGCTGTATGTGGTATGCTATATGGTCCTATTATTGGAGGAATTGCGGGAGCGCTTGGAGATGTCATAGGATTTATTACAAAACCAATAGGTTTTTATTTTATTGGTTTTACAATTAGTGCTTTTGTTGTTGGCTTTTTATTTGGCTTACTTTTGCACCGCAAACCAATTACATTAGCAAGAGTAGCAGGAACGGTATTATTATATACTATTATTATTAGTTTAATATTATCTCCAATATGGCTTTTTATAATGTATGGTTCTCCTTTATTTGCCATACCCCGTATTTATAAAGCTATATTACAATATCCTATCAATTTGGTAATGGTGTATACTGTAACAAAATTTTTATCACGATATCATATGCTTGATAATCATATTTACTAAATGCATTTATAAAATAAAAAAAAGAGTCATAATAAATAATGACTCTTTTTTTAGTAATTTGTTTTACCTTATAACATATAGTGATAGTCTTGACTGGAAAGAATTAGGAACAGAACATGAAATCAACCAAGTATTAAATCATAAACATTTAGGTAATGGCTCTATTATATTGTTTCATAATGATGCAAAATATACACCTCAAGTTTTAGATACTATAATAAAAGGATTAAAACAAAAGGGGTATGATATTGTACCAATTTCAGAAATCATTATAAAAGATAATTATGAAATGGATCATGAAGGTAGACAAAAATTAAAATCTAATTAACAATAAAATATATTGCTTTCTGACTGCAAAATACATACAATAGAAACAAATGATATTTGCAAAGGAGGGCTATATTTGTATTTAAAATTTGATAGTCAAAAATATTCTTATTCTTCCATAAGGAAAGTAGTATATGGCAAAAAGGGCATGGTTTGTACTTCTCAGCCTCTTGCCTCACAAGCAGGATTAGATATGTTAAAAAGGGGAGGAAATGCTATTGACGCAGCGATTGCGGCAGCAGCTTGTTTAACCGTTGTAGAACCAACATCAAATGGCTTAGGAAGTGATGCTTTTGCATTAATATGGAAAAATGGAAAATTATTAGGATTAAATGCTAGTGGTATGTCACCAAAAGCGCTTACACTAGAAAAAATTAAAAAGCAAGGATATCAAAAAATGCCACTTTTAGGTTGGATTCCTGTGACAGTACCAGGAGCAGTGGGAGCATGGGCAGAGCTTTCAGAAAAGCATGGAAAATTGTCTCTTGAAACTGTATTGCAGCCAGCAATTTATTATGCAAAAGAAGGTTTTGCAGTAACACCTACCATTGCTCGACTTTGGGAAAAATCTTTCCAAAATTATAGTAAAGAATGTAAGCAAGACATATTTCAGGAATGGTTTCGTATATTTGCACCAAAAGGACGTGCACCATATGCAGGTGAAACATGGAATTCTCTAAATCATGCAGAAACATTGCAGGAATTAGCACAAACAAAATGTATTTCTTTTTATAAGGGTGCAATAGCTGATAAAATAGATGCTTATTCAAAAGCAACAGGGGGCTACATTACAAAAGAGGATTTAGCAAATTATACTCCAGAGTGGGTAGAGCCTATTTCTACTAATTATAAAGGCTATGATGTTTGGGAAATTCCTCCAAACGGTCATGGTATTGTTGCATTGCTTGCATTAAATATTATAAATGGATTTGATATAAAAAGCAGAGAATGCACTGATACATATCATAAACAAATAGAGGCTATGAAATTAGCTTTTGAAGATGGAAAAAGATATATCAGTGATAAACGATTTATGAAAGTAACAACGCAACAACTTCTTTCATCAGAATATGCAAAAAAAAGAAGAAAAGAAATAACAGAAAATGCAATATTACCAAAACATGGTAATCCATACTGTGGTGGCACGGTATACCTTTGTACTGCTGATGAACAGGGCAATATGGTTTCTTATATACAAAGTAATTATGAAGGTTTTGGCTCTGCTATTGTAATACCCAATACAGGTATTGCATTACATGACAGAGGTGCTAATTTTTCATTAGATGAAACAATGGAAAATTGTGTTGCTCCTTGTAAAAAACCTTACCATACCATTATACCTGGATTTTTAACAAAAGATGGAGACGCCGTAGGCGCTTTTGGTGTAATGGGCGGTTTTATGCAACCACAAGGACATATGCAAACCATTATGAATTTAATTGATTTTCATATGAATCCGCAAGAGGCTTTAGACGCTCCAAGATGGCAATGGGTAGGAGGCAAAAAAATTGTTGTAGAAAGAGCATTCCCTTATGCTATTACAGAGGAGTTAGTAAGAAAAGGACATGATATTTCTGTTGAACCCGAGTCAATCGATTTTGGTAGAGGGCAAATGATATTACGTCAAAAAGATGGCGTATTTGCTGGTGCAACAGAACCAAGAGCAGATGGTACAGTTGCCGTTTGGTAAAAAATATGAAAGTATTCAAAAAAGCAATCATATATATAGTGGTATAGGAGGTGTATACCACATGAGCAAACTGCTAAAAAAATGGGGTATTGTGATATTGATTGCTTTTGTAGTAATAGGTTTCTTTACAATAAAAACATATGGTGTAGTGGAACAAATTACATCGGATATGTTACAAGACCCAAATAGCGATAAAAACAAACAAGATATTGCTAGAATCGTATTAAATGATACTGGAAGAGATACTGCTTTTTCTCCAGATGAAGCAGTAGAAGTTAAAGTATATGAAGGAGATTTATTAGGAAACGGACAGCAACAAGCTGTAATTGCAGTTTCTTTTGGATTAAAAAATACTGTTTTAGCTGTATATACAAAAGATAAAAATACAGAAAATTATACATATGTAGATGATGTTGGAGACTTTTTTGATGTAAGAGATGTATTGTTTTTGCCTTTGAGCGGTTCTGGTTCAAATATTATTATTGTTAGAGAGTATGCCAATCAAAATATAGGTGCATATGAAAGATCATCTTTTTTAAAAGGATATGTATGGGATGATAAAAATCAAATGTTTCAAAATGTTTTAAGTGTACCAGAGGGAATAGAAGTCACATGGAATGGTAGTTGGGACACATCAGGAGAAAAGCGTTGGCAGAAAATTGAAGAACGTTCAGAATTTGTATTCAATGAAAACTATGAAAATGACCCTACGTTAAAATTTGCACAATATCAAGCATACAAAATTTCAGAAAGTACAGACAAAGATAACATACCAGATGAAAGTACATTTCGTACTGCAAAAAATCGTGTCATAAACCAAACATATTATTGGAGTAATGACTGGAGAAGATTTATACTTTCTGAAAAAAAAGATAAAGTGACAGGGGAAAAAGTAGCTGTAATAGAAGACTTTTCTGCTTCTCCATACGTTTTAGTAGAAGAATATAAAAATATGGCAAATAATGTAGCAATACAAAGACCAAACGGCACAATAGAAATCGTACCAAGCAATACACTTTGGGAATTAGATGGAACAGAAGCACAAAGTACATTTTTTGCTTATGAATAAATAGTATAAAAATAAATATACTAAATGAATGAAATCAGTATACTATAAATCTATATTGATATACTGATATTTCGTTTTCTTTATTGAAAGAAAGGATATTAATATTATGGAATTTCAAATAGGACCAATTCGTCCACCAAGTGAGGCAAATAGTTTATTACTTCGTGTTACAGAAAATTGTCCCTGGAATAAATGTAAATTTTGTATGTTATATAAAACAAAACAATTTCACACACGAACAATAGAAGAAATTAAAAAAGATATTGATACTATAGTATATTATAGAGATAAAATACAAAAACATAATCTCAATGGTACATTCAATATTACAGCAATACAAAATGAATTTGATAATTTAGCTACTAATGCTCAAAAAGAATGTTATTATATGGTTTTTCATTGGTTGACAGAAGGAAATTGTGAAGCGATATTTCTGCAAGATGCTAATACACTTGTACTAAAAATAGAATGGCTTACAGAAATAATAAAGTATATTCGTCAAAAATTACCTGAAATAAAACGTATTACATCATATGGAAGAGCAGATACATTATGTAAAATTACAGAAGAACAATTTTTACAATTAAAATCAGCAGGATTAAATAGAATACACTCAGGATTTGAAACAGGTTGTGATGAGGTGTTACATCTAATTGGAAAAGGTACAACACAGAAACAGCAAATTGAAGGTGGAAGAAAAGTAAAACAATCTGGTATTGAATTATCTATTTATTTTATGCCAGGTGCTGGTGGGAAACAATATTCTGAAAAAAATGCTATTGATACCGCAAACGTAATAAATGCTGTGAATCCAGATTTTGTAAGACTAAGAACATTTGTTGTAAAAAGCGGTTCTCTTATGCATGACCTAGTAAAATCAGGAGAATTCCAAGAATGTAGTGATATGGAAAAATTATTAGAAATTAAAATCATGTTAGAGCATATACAGCATTGTAATGGATATTTAGCAAGTGACCATATCATTAATTTACTTCAAAATGTAAATGGATATTTAGACAAAGATAAAAATGCTATGTTAGATTACATCAATACTTTTTTAACATTACCTAGAAAAACTCAAAGAAAATATCAAATTGCAAGAAGAATGGGATTTGCAGGAGATTGGACAATGCTAGACAAATTAAGTATGCACTATCAATATACTATAGAACAATATGAAAAAACTATATCTGATGGAGAACAATTTGAAATGCTTTTAAATCAATATATGGATAATTATATTTAATATTGCTGATTGCTATTTGAGAGGGTGAAGCATTTTGTCAAATTTGATTGTTATAGCAATACTTATTTTTTTAGTTATATGTGTGATACATTACCAATGTACAAAACGAAAAAGAAAACAAAATGGTTGTGCAAGTGGATGCAGTCATTGCCCTTTTCACAATGATTGTCATAGTAATGAAAAAAATTGAAATTACGTTTAATGTTAGAAAAACGAAATTTTCAAAATACATTCATTTTAAATTTAATATAAAAAGGTGCAGTATAATATGTAACTGCACCTTTTATAATATATTATAACAATGTACTTCTCAAAATATCTCCTGTTTTTGGAGAAAGCATAGCAGGAGCAATATCAAACACTGTTTTTGCGCCATAGTCACCTTTTTGAGCAAGACGATAAGCTGCTCTTGCATAAGCAACTAATACACTGCCTGTAAATTCTGGATTAGAGTCCAATTTCAAAGAATATTCAATAACATGATTGTTTGCACCATGATTTGTGCTACCACTATGAATTACAAATCCACCATGTGCCATTTTGCTGTGATTTTCTTTTAATTCTTGTTCAGATATAAAATGAACTGTTGTGTCATAATCAGCAAAATAGTTAGGCATTTCTTTAATTGTCTTTTCGATTTCTGTTAAATCAGCACCTTCTTCAGCAACAACATAACAAACACGTGTATGTTTTTGACGTGTTGTCAATTCTGGTAAGTTGCCGCTTCTTGCTGCATCTACAGCAGATAGCACAGGTACAGTATACTGAATACCATTTTTTACACCTTTTACACGTCTAATAGCATCAGAATGTCCTTGGCTTACGCCTTTTCCCCAGAATGTATAATATCCTCCGTTTGGCAATATAGCATCTCCATAAAGTCTATTAATAGAAAATAAACCAGGGTCCCAACCTACAGAAATAATAGAAGTATGAGCATTTTTAGATGCAGCAGTATCTACTGTTTTAAAATATTCTGGTATTTTTGCATGGGTATCAAAACTATCCACTGTATTAAAAAGTGCAGCAAGTTCTGGACCCTGTACTGGTAAATCTGTTGCAGAGCCTCCACAAAGTATTACTACATCTATATCATTTTTTAAAGAAGCAGCGTCAGCCATGTTTATTACTTTTGCACCTGTTGTATTAATTTTAATGCTTTCAGGATTTCTTCTAGTAAAAACAGTTGTTAAAACCATATCTTCGTTTTGAGCAATCGCAGCTTCTACACCACGACCAATATTACCATAACCTGCAATTGCCACTTTTATTTTTTCACTCATTTATAAACTCCTCCTTAATTTGGTAAAATTATGAAAAAATTATATCATGTCAAAATAGCATAGTATACCGTAAATATTGATAAAATTTTTGCTATTTTTATGAAGAGTTTATAAAAATTTATTAATAAATGCTTTGTAAATATACCCAAAAAGTATTGTTATATCAAAAATAAAAGAAAAAAGAAGTATATAAAAGATATTTGATAAAAATGTTTTAAAATAATTAAAATTTTTAGTAATATAATAAAATATAGGTGAATATAATATTTGCATAAATGGAAAACAATGTCTAATATAATAATTAGAAATTAGCACTCGATTTAAATGAGTGCTAACAAATTTAAAAGATTTGAAAGATGTATTTTTAAGGAGGCTATCATTTATGAAACTTGTACCATTAGGAGATAAAGTCGTAATCAAACAATTGGAAGCAGAAGAAAAAACAAAATCTGGTTTAATATTAACAACACAATCACAAGAAAAACCACAAGAAGCAATGGTTATTGCTGTTGGTCCTGGTGGATTGGTTGGAGATACAGAGGTAAAAATGGTGTTAAAAGAAGGCGACAGAGTAGTTTATTCTAAATATGCGGGTACAGAAATTAAATTTGAAGGCGAAACATATATTGTAATTAAACAAAATGATATTCTTGCAAAAGTAGAAAACTAATCAATATTGTATATATAATATAGTAAAGTATATTTTTAGGAGGAAAACGATAATGGCAAAAGAAATCAAATATGGCACTGAAGCAAGAAAAGCAATGGAAGCTGGTGTAAATAAATTAGCAAATACAGTAAAAGTAACATTAGGACCAAAAGGCAGAAATGTTGTTTTAGATAGAAAATTTATTTCTCCTTTGATTACAAATGATGGTGTATCTATTGCAAGAGATATTGAATTAGAAGACCCATATGAAAATATGGGTGCACAGCTTGTAAAAGAAGTTGCAACACAAACAAATGATGTTGCAGGTGATGGTACAACAACAGCTACTGTATTAGCACAGGCTATGATACAAGAAGGTTTAAAAAACATTGCGGCTGGTGCAAATGCTATTATATTAAGAAAAGGTATGCAAAAAGCAACAGAAACAACAGTGGAAGAAATTAAAAAAATGAGTCAAGTTGTTTCTACTAAAAAACATATTGCAAATGTTGCTGCAATTTCTGCTGGTGATGAAGAAGTAGGCGAAATGATTGCAGATGCTATGGAAAAAGTAACAAACGATGGTGTTATTACAGTAGAAGAATCTAAAACAATGAATACAGAATTGGAATTAGTAGAAGGTATGCAGTTTGATAAAGGCTATCTTTCTTCTTACATGGCAACAGACATGGAAAAAATGATTGCTGTATTGGAAGACCCATTCATATTGATTACAGACAAAAAAATATCTAATATACAAGATTTGTTACCTGTATTGGAACAAATTATGCAGGTAGGAGGCAAATTGCTTATTATTGCTGACGATGTAGAAGGAGAAGCACTTGCTACATTAGTTGTAAACAAATTAAGAGGTACAATTAATTGTGTTGCAGTAAAAGCTCCAGGCTATGGCGAAAGAAGAAAAGCACAAATTGCAGATATTGCTGCTTTAACAGGTGCACAAGTAATTTCTGATGAATTAGGCATTGATTTAAAAGAAGCTACAATTGATATGCTTGGACATGCAAGAACAGTTAGAGTAGAAAAAGAATTGACAATTATTGCTGATGGTGCAGGCGATAAAAATGATATTCAATCTAGAATCAATCAAATTAAAGCACAATTAGAAGAAACAACATCTGATTTTGATAAAGAAAAATTGCAAGAAAGATTAGCAAAATTATCTGGTGGTGTTGCAGTAATTAAAGTTGGTGCTGCAACAGAAACAGAAATGAAAGAAAAGAAATTAAGAATGGAAGACGCTTTAGCTGCTACAAGAGCTGCTGTAGAAGAAGGTATTGTTGCTGGTGGTGGTACAGCTTATATTCATGCGATTGAAGCAGTGAAAAAAATAGCTGAATCATTAACAGGTGATGAAAAAACTGGTGCAGAAATTGTATTAAAAGCATTAGAAGCACCTATGAAACAAATTGCAATTAATGCTGGTTTAGAAGGCTCTGTAATTGTAAATAAAGTAAAAGAACTTTCTACAGGTATGGGATTTAATGCTTTAACAGAAGAATATGTTGAAATGGTGGATGCTGGTATATTAGATCCTACAAAAGTGGCAAGAAGTGCTTTACAAAACGCAACATCTGTTGCATCTACATTCTTAACAACAGAAGCAGTTGTTGCAGAATTGCCATCTAAAGACGCACATGCTGATATGGCAGGCATGGGTGGTATGGGAGGCGGCATGGGTGGTATGATGTAATACTTACTCAAAAAGCTTTTCATTAAAATATTAAGTGGTACTTTGATAATATTAAAATCCTCTTTACTTAAAAAAGAGGATTTTTTTATCATCATTATAGCAATTAAGGAGGAAATAAATTTGTATAATAATGAAAGTGATTTAAGAAAAGAATTATTAAATTATATTTATGCAGGAACATATTCAGGATTAACATCTATGATTTCAGAAGAAAGTAGAATACAAAATGCGTCATATGAAGAATTAAAAGAGATTGCAAAAGAATATGGAATATTTTAATATTCACTGAATTTTCAACATTTTTATAAAAATAAAAGTGTTGAATTTTTTATAGTATTTATTTTTCTATTGCAATTTATATTTAAAAATGTTATAATGTCATGCAGTTATATTTGCTGGAATAGCTCAGTTGGTAGAGCAGCTGATTCGTAATCAGCAGGTCGCGTGTTCAAGTCACGTTTCCAGCTTTTCAAAAAGACGGTTAAAATCAAGTGAATTTAACCGTTTTTTTATTTCTGTTTAAAATTTATTGAATAATATGATGAAATAATTATATCTTGACATAAAATGTAAAATAATGTTACTATTCTAATGATTACACTATTATTAAATTATTAAAAAAATAACATATTGGGCAAATAAGAGAGGAAAAGCAATAATGGAGAAATTTAATTTAATGCAATATTCAGTGCATGCTATTTTAGGATTGATTGATGCAGAAGATTTTGTAATACCTGAAATACAACGTCCTTTTGTATGGAAGCGTAGTCAGGTAAGAGATTTAATTGATTCATTATATAATGGATATCCAACAGGATATATTATTACATGGAAAAACCCAGATGTAAAAACAAAAGATGGTGGAAAAGCTAACGGAAAAAAAGTATTGATAGATGGTCAGCAAAGAGTAACTGCTTTGATGGCTGCTATATCGGGAAAAGAAGTATTGGATAATGATTTTAATAAAGAACGTATTAAAATTGCTTTTAACCCATTAGCTGAAGATAAGACAAAACGATTTGCTGTACAAGATGCATCTCATTTAAAAGATAAAAAATGGATACCAGATATAGCAGTTGTTTTTGAAAGGGGATTTGACCCATTTGAATTTTCTATTAATTATTGTGAAGCAAATGAAGGAGTAAAGCCAAATGTTGTAAATAAAGCAATTACGGAATTACAAGGTATTAAAAATCGTCAAATTGGAGTAATAGAATTGGATGCTTCTCTAGAAATTGATGAGGTAACAGAAATATTTATTCGTATTAACTCAAAAGGCACTCCTTTAAGTCAGTCAGATTTTGTTATGTCAAAAATGGGTGCAGATTCTGCACATAATGGAAATTTAATCAGAAAAGTGGTAGATTATTTCTGTCACTTAACTGCAAAACCAGATTTCTATTCTAATTTAATAAAAGATAAGGAATTTCAAGAATCTAAATATGCTGATAAAATTAAATGGCTTTCAAATGGTTATGATGATATATATAATCCAGGTTATAGTGATATGCTTAGAGTATCATTTATGCATCAGTTCAGACGAGGTAAATTGGCTGATTTAGTAAGTCTTCTTTCTGGCAGGGATTTTATAACGAAAGAATTTCGAGATGATATTATTGAGGATTCCTATGAAAAATTAGATAAAGGTATTATGAATTTTATTAATCAATATCATTTTTCACAGTTTGTTTTATCAATTAAAGGAGCAGGATTTGTTGCAAGTAAGCTGCTAAATTCACAAATGACATTGGATTTTGCATATACATTATATTTAATATTATTAAATGATTCAGAAGTTTCTAAATCGCAAATAAAAAGATATGTTCAAAAATGGTTTGTTCTTTCTACATTAACATCTCGTTATATTGGTTCACCAGAAACACAAATGGACAGAGATATGAGAAGTATAAATGAAAAAGGGTTTTTAAAATTTCTTTCAGAAGTAGAAGCTTCTGATTTATCAGAAATATTTTGGACAATAACATTACCACAAAATTTGGAAACATCTTCTGTAAATAGCCCTGCTTTTAACACATTTTTAGCTGCTCAAATTAACCAAAATTGTAACTCAATGTTGATGAATGGTATTAAAATAGCAGATTTAATTACGATTTCTGGTGATGTACATCATATTTTCCCTAAAAGTTATTTACAGAAAAATGGAATAAAAAACAAAATAAAATATAATCAAGTCGCAAACTATATCTATATTGATACACAAATCAATAAAGCGATTAGTGATGATGCACCTGCTACATATTTTTCAAATGTAAAAGAGCAATGTAAAACAAAAAATATGATATTAGGAAATATTTCAAATGAGGAATTACTTACAATAAATATTGCTGAGAATTGTATTCCAAATGATATTTATGAAATGACTGTAGCAGATTATGATGATTTTCTTCAAAAACGTAGAATATTGATGTCAGAATTCATACATAGATATTACTTAAACTTGTAAATATATTTTTTGTATATAACAAGTAATAAATATGGTAAAAAAGTATCATTTATGATATAGTATAAAAAGAGGAGTATCGAAAATAATTAGATACTCTTTTTTATATGATATGATAATGCTAGTAGAAAGGAAATTCAAAAATGTATTTTAAATGGAATAAAAAAATACTTTTTATATTACTATTGCTACCTATTATTTGGAGTTTATGCACAAAAAATCCTGATGGTACTTCTATAGAAAGCAATTATGAAATGGTATCATCATTAGAATTTTTATATGACTTGACTTATCAAAGAGAGGGAAAAAGTATAAAGCAACAATCCATACTTTCAGCAGAATTAGATATGATTGAAAAAGCAGAAGATTTTATAGTATTGGATTTATTTTTATACAATGATGCTTATAATAAAGAACAATATCATTATCCTAATACAACACAAATGATAACGGATGCTTTAATTACAAAAAAGAAACAAAATCCTAATATAGATATTATATTTATCACAGATCCTATCAATAGTTTTTATGGCTCTTATACAGAAAAAAATATGGATTTAATGAGTAAAAATGATATCATTGTTATTGAAACAAATTTAGACGCATTAAAAGATTCCAATTCATTATATTCGGGATATTATCGTTTATTTATAAAACCTTTTGGAAATACAAAAAAAGGGTTCATAAAAAATCCTTTAGACAAAACCGCACCTAATATTAATATACGTTCCATTTTAAAACTAATAAATTTTAAAGCAAATCACAGAAAACTCATTATTACAGAAAAAGAGGCACTTATTGCTTCTGCAAATCCTCATGATGCAAGTAGTTACCATTCTAATGTAGCTATTCGTTTTCAAAGTGATGTGATACAGTATATGTTAGAGGGAGAAAGAACGATTGCAAAGCAATCAGATATTATATTACCAGAATTACAATATAAAAGTACCAACACAAATAATATTGCTAATACACAAGTGAAATATATTACAGAAAAAGGAATATTTAACAGTTTAATCAGTAATATAAAGCAAACAAAGCAAGGAGATTGTATTTATATGGGTATTTTTTATATTACAGATTTTGATTTAATAGAAGAATTAGAAAATGCAGCGAATAGAGGTGTTTCTATTTATATTGTGGCAGACCCCAATAAAGATGCTTTTGGTATGCAAAAAAATGGTTCTCCTAACCGTTCCGTATTAACAAAATTACATAAAAAAAGTGAAAATATACATATACGTTGGTATGATACACATGGAGAACAATATCATACAAAAATGTCTTATTTTGATTTTGAAAATCAAAATGTTGTTGTAATTGGTTCAGGCAACTATACTAGAAAAAACATAAAAGGGTATAATTTAGAGGCTGATTTAGAAATTGTAACAGAAAAAGAAAATAATTTTTCAAAAGAAATCAATGCTTATTTTCAAAAAATATGGAATAATGAGCATGGAGATTATACAATACCTTTTGAAACATATCAACAAAATAGTGTTATAAAAAAAGCACTGTATTATATACAAGAAACAACGGGACTTTGCACTTATTAAAGAATGAAAAAAGGATTTTATGAAATCCTTTTTTGCTGTCATTATATTAGGAGGAAATATATGTATAAATTAGCAGTATTGGATATTGATGGAACATTAATTGATAATAAAGGAAATATTTCAAAAAAAACAATACAAACCATTTCAGAAGTACAACAGTCAGGAGGAATTGTAACAATTTGCACAGGAAGAAATGTAAGAAAGGCATTACCAATAGCAAAAAAAGCAGGTATTAAAGTACCTATTGGGTGTATTGATGGCGCAATATTGATAGAGCCAGAAACAAAAAATATTGTGGAAGGCTTAGAATTATCTCAATATGAAATCAACTTAATACTTTCTGCAGCACAATCAAAACAGGTATTTGTAGAGCTGAATACAGGATATATTTATCATAAATTTGCAGAAAATGAAAACGACTATTGTTATGATATATTTAACAAAAGGACACCAATAGGAAGAATAAAAAGCTATATGGGTGGTGTTCGTTATATCAAAAATTTTATGCAATTAAAAGCAATAGCTTCTCCTATTTATCAAATTGTTATTGCAGGTAAAACAGATGTGATATCGGAAATAAAACATAGTATACAGCAAGGAGATTGTAGTAATATTGATATTAGAGAACATTTATGGGATAAATATCTTTTTATTAGCAAAAAGGGTGGTAATAAAGCATCTGGTGTAAAAAGACTTTGCAACTACTTTGATGTTAGTATGTCAGAAACTATTACAATAGGTGATGATAGAAACGATATTGATATGTTAGAAGAGGCAGGGCTTGGCATAGCCATGGGAAATGCACAGGAGGATATCAAAAAAGTAGCAGATTATGTAACAGCATCAAACGAACAAAATGGTGTAGCATTAGCATTAGAAAAATTTTTTTTGAAAAAGTGAGGAAAAAATAGTATGGATTTATTTGAATATAACCATGAAAAAATGAGAAAACAAAATGCACCTCTTGCCTCTCGTATGCGTCCTATAACATTAGATGAGTTTATAGGGCAAGAACATATTATAGCAAAAGATAAACTACTTTATAGAGCAATACAATGTGATAGACTAAGTTCTATTATATTATATGGACCACCTGGAACAGGCAAAACAACATTAGCAAAAATTATAGCAAATACCACAAAAAGTGATTTTCAACAGTTAAATGCTACTACATCAGGTATAAAAGATATCAAAGAAACCATTGACAAAGCAAAAAATACATCAGGTATGCATCAAAAAAAAACTATTCTTTTTATTGATGAAATCCATAGATTTAATAAAACACAACAAGATGCCTTATTACCACATGTAGAAGATGGCACGATTATACTGATTGGTGCTACAACAGAAAATCCTTATTTTGAAGTAAATAAGGCACTCGTTTCTCGTTCTGTAATATTTGAGTTGAAGCAGTTGACAAGTGAAAATATCAAATATATATTGCAAAATGCATTAACAAATACAGAAAAGGGGCTTGGAAATTATCATGTAAAATTATCACAAGAAGCAATGAATTTTTTAGCTGATGTTTCAAATGGAGATGCACGCACAGCATTAAATGCATTAGAGTTAGCAGTACTTACAACTGAAAAAGATAAAAATGAAGTCATTACTATTGATTTAAACATAGCACAGGAATGTATACAAAAAAGAGCTTTAAATTATGATAAAAACGGTGATAATCATTATGATACCATATCTGCATTTATAAAAAGTATTAGAGGGTCTGACCCTCATGCCGCATTATATTATTTGGCAAAGATGATTTATGCAGGAGAAGACCCAAAACTAATTGCAAGGCGTATGATTATAGCAGCATCGGAGGATATTGGAAATGCTGACC
The DNA here is from genome assembly GCA_041223565.1 of Lachnospiraceae bacterium 46-61. Taxonomy (GTDB): domain Bacteria; phylum Bacillota; class Clostridia; order Lachnospirales; family Anaerotignaceae; genus Coprocola. Next base: position 254,981 of record JBCLQL010000002.1, on the reverse strand, counting down.
CTCATGCACTGCAATTTGCAGTATCAGCAGCGCAAGCAGTGAATTTTGTTGGAATGCCAGAATGTCGTATTATATTAGCACAAGTAGCTACCTATTTAAGTTGTGCACCTAAAAGCAATGCTTGTTACATGGGAATTGAAAAAGCAACACAAGATGTTATGAATATACAGATAAAGTCTATTCCAAACTATTTAAAGGACTGCCATTACAATGGTGCAAGGGAGTTAGAAAGAGGATTGCATTATCAATATCCACATGATTTTGAAGGACATTATATACAACAGCAGTATCTACCAGATGAATTAGTAGACAGAATTTATTATGAACCGAGTGAAAACGGTATTGAAAAAAGAATTAAAGAATCTTTGAAAAAATTAGGAAAGGGAAGTGTAACAAATGGAACAAACAGCTCTAAATGAAGACAACAGAATTTCAAAAAGAGCTTCTTTTTTTATATGTATTACATTAGCAATGGTAGGAGGTTTTTTAGAATCATTTACATATCTTTTAAAAGGTGGAGTATTTTGCAATGCACAGACGGGTAACTTTGCACTTCTTGCAATTTATTTTATTAATAAACAGTATAGTCAAGCAGTTTATTATATACTTCCTATATTAGCATATATAATAGGCATTAGTTGTACAATATATATTCCAAAATGGCTTTCAAAATTAAGTATATTACATTGGGAAACAATATTTATAGCATGTGAAATATTAATATTGTTTATATTAGGTTTTTTACCTAGTTATTTTCCAAATGGTATAACAAATGTACCCATATCATTTATTTGTGCTATGCAATATAATACATTTCGTAAATCAAATGGTATTCCACTTGCAACAACATTTTGCACAAATAATTTAAGACAAGCAGTTATACATTTTTGTACTGGCATGGAAGAAAAAAGCCGTAAAAGTAAAATTAAATCTATGTATTATGTTTCAGTTATATTATTTTTTGTAATAGGTGCAGGTGTAGGTACATTTTTTATTGATATAATAAAACAGAAGGCTATATTATTTTGCTGCTTGATATTATTGCCTGTATTTTTTATATTATTGTTATCGGACATTAAAAATAGTAATGATTACTATTTTCAATAAATTAAAGTAAGAAAGAGGTTACAATATGTCAGCAGGATTAGAAAAAAAGATATCATTAAAATCAATTATTGCTTTTACATTACCTACAATGTCTACAATGGTATTTTTATCATTATACACTATTATAGATGGCGTTTTTATATCTCGTTATGTGGGTGCAAATGCTTTATCTGCAACAAACATTGTCTATCCTGTTATCAATTTAGTATTAGGTACATCTATAATGATGGCAACAGGAGGTAGTGCTATTGTTGCCATACTTTTAGGAGAAAAAAAAGAAAAACGTGCTAGAAGTATATTTACATCTCTTACTATTACAGTATTTTGTATTGGAATATTGATTTCTGTGATAGGTAATTTATTGATTGAAGATATTATCTATTTAGCTGGTTCTACAGAAGAATTATACAATGATTGTTACGATTATTTATCATTTACATTATATTTTGTACCAATTGCAATATTAAAAACATATTTTGATTATTTTCTTGTTACAGCAGGAAAGCCAGAATTAGGTTTATTAAGTGGAATGATAGGCGGCATTATAAATATGGTATTAGATTATGTTTTTATTGTTCTGCTCAATTTGGGAGTAAGGGGAGCAGCACTTGCTACACAAATGGGTATGGTGATACCTGTATTGATTGCGCTGAGTTATTTTGTTTATTTTTCAAGAAAAAGAGGAGTATTATATTTTGAAAAACCAATATTTCAATTTCATACTATTATCAAAGCGTGTACAAATGGTAGTTCTGAAATGGTAACACAAATATCAACAGGTATTACCACATATTTATTTAATATCAAAATGCTGCAATATATTGGAGTAGATGGAGTAGGTGCGATTACAATTGTTTTATATTCTCAATTTTTATTAACATCTATTATATTAGGATTTTCTTCTGGAATTGCACCATTGATTAGTTATAATTATGGTAAAAATGAGAAACTAAACTTAAAAAAATTAGTAAAATATGGATATCGCATAATTATAATATTTTGTATAGTTGTATTTTATTTATCAGAAGTTATTGCGCCTTTTATTACAATAATATTTACAGATAAAACATCTACATTATATGATGTTACTGTTATAGGCTTTCGCATATTTGCCATATCATTTTTGTTTGATGGTATCAATATTTTTTCATCTGCTTTATTTACTGCTTTTGGGAATGGCAAAGTTTCTGCTTTTATATCGTTTATGCGTTCATTAGGATTTTTTGTACCAATTATATTAATATTGCCTTTGTTTTTAAATGTAATAGGCATATGGTTGGTTGTACCAATTTCAGAAATATGCACAATATTGATTAGTGTTTATTGCTATAAGATATTTAAAAAACAATATGGATATGGATAATCACATGAAAATTTTGCGATAAAGAAAACAGGATTCCATTTTAATTTTTATTGACAAGTCATTGCTTTTTTTGTATAGTAAAAACAGAAGTCATATAACTGACGGAAGTGGATTACCACATGAAGTATGACTATTTTAGCCGACCGTCTGGGCGATATTGTTCAGACACGGCTTTTTTTATTTTGCACAAAGTGATATATAAATAGGAGGTTTTTTATATGGAGCAATTAAGACAATTTGTGTCAGCGGTATTAGCAGGTTTTATGATTGGTATGGGAGGAACTGTTTTTCTTTCTCAAGAGAATAAAGCATTAGGAGCTTGTATGTTTGGAGTAGGGCTGTTTACTGTTGTAGTATTTCGTTTGCAGTTATATACAGGTAAAATAGGCTATGTTCCCTTTGAAAAACCAAAATATATTTTAGAACTGATTATTACATGGATTGGAAATTTTTGTGGTACAGTGCTAATAGCAAAAAGTGTGCAAAATACAAGAATATTTACAATATCAATTGCAGATAAAGTAACTGCTATGGCAGAATTAAAATTAAATGATAGTTTATTCAGCATTCTGATATTATCTATATTTTGCGGCATATTGATGTTCATTGCAGTAGATACTTTTAAGGAACAACAAGGCAGCACAATTAGAGTTATTGCTATATTTGTGCCCGTTATGGTGTTTATATTAAGTGGTTTTGAACACGTTGTAGCAAATATGTATTATTTTGCTATGGCAAAAATGTGGTCTTTTGATACAATAATTGCATTAATTATTATGACAATAGGTAATAGTATAGGAGGTATGCTAATTCCTTTTTATCAAAAATTGTTTCATTTAAAGGCAAAATAATTAAAATATAAAAACACTTTTATGTATATTTCTAAATTGTCATTTTTTCTTTTCCAAATTTTAAGAATATTGTAATGATACGTTGAGTATTTCTTAAATTCTTTGTTGTATGATGATTGTAACAAAGAAAAACAAAAAAGAAACGGAGGGAATTATATGACATTAGAAATGGCATTACAATTCATATTATTTAGTGGTATTTTTTTTGTAGTAATAGCATATCATAACAGAGCCATTACCATACCAGATGATAGAGCTTTGCCTACAATGAAATTAGAATCTGTCAAACATTCCTTTCTGATAGCTACTATCATTCTTTTTGTTTTATTTTCTTTTACTTTACAAAAACAAAAGTCATTTTCAGAAAGTATAGTAGTGCAATGGATTGCACAACAAGTTGGAAATCAGGCAACAGCAGAAGAGTTAGCACAAGGAATTACGTATGATTATGGAAGAACAGAAATTGTATATTATAGTCAAGAAGATGCTCGTTGGAAATATGAAAAATATGGAAAAAAAGATTTCATATCAGAAACGGGTTGTGGACCAACTTCTTTAGCGATGGTAATATCCACATTTACAAACACAATAATTAATCCAAAACAGATGGCAGATTGGTCATATCAAAATGGATATTGTGCAGAAGGTAGCGGAAGTTATCATACATTGATAGAAAATGCTTTAGTATCATTCGGACTACAAGTAGAACAAGCAAATATATTACAAGGTCAAAAAATTGCAGATGCTCTTTCTAATGGAGATTTAGTCATTGCGTTGATGGGGAAAGGAACATTTACATCAAGTGGTCATTTTATTGTATTAACAGGTATTACAAAAGAAGGAGAAGTATATGTGGCAGACCCTAAAAGCAGACAAAGAAGTAAACAAACGTATCCATTAGGTTTAATATTATCAGAATCAAAAGGAGAAGGTCTAGGACCATTTTGGATAATTCATAAAAAGTAAGGTGTGAAGGTATGAGAAAAGCAATAGATGGTTTAATATTGATTATGTTATGTATTTTTCTTTTTACAGGTTGTCAACAACAACAAACAATTCATACTGAAGAAATTGCAAATGCTTCAAAAATAGAATGTATGCATTATATAGGTGGAATAAGTACTACAAAAATAATAGAAAATACAGATACTATCAATCAAATAGCAAATTGGTTGAATGAATTAATATTAATTGAAATTTCTTTTATAGAAAATGAAACACCATCAGATGTAGAAGGAGGAGAAAGCTATTCTTTTCATGTATATGAAGGCGAACAGCAAAATAATATTGATTTCAGCTATATTATAAATGGCGATGAGAATTGCTACATACATTATAATAACAAATGGTATACTGTAAAAAATCCTAATGCTCCAATATTTATAAACGATATCAATACTGAAAATTAATATTAAGAAAAAAATATATCAATATGTATTACAAAATGGGGGAAACTTTTAATAAATGAAAAAGTTTCCCCCTTATTATTACTCTGGCTCTACAAAAGGAATACCAAAATATTCTGTGAGTGACAATACTAAATTTTTAGCAATTTCATTAATATTATCTTTAATCCATTGAGCATCTGTAGGATTATCATGATAAGCAACTTCTATAAGAGCAGAAGGTGCGTAAGTTCTTCTTAATTCTCTCAATGTTGATGTAGGGACAGTTTTGACTTTGTTAGCATTAGGATAAATGTCTTTAAAATTTTCTGCAATAATATCCGCTCCAGCTTTGCCCCATTTGCTGTCATACCAATAATATACATCTGCACCTTGCATTTGTCCAGCCAAAGAAGGAGATGCAGCATTAGAATGTAATGCTAAATGAAAATCATATTCTCCATCATTAGATTCATCAATAACTTCTGCCAATGTTTGAGAAGGGTCATTTCTTGTAAATTCAATACCATTTGCAATTAAATAGGGTTCCATAGCGTCTGCAATTAAATTCATATATTCTTCTTCTGTACCACCATTTACAAATAGGTTATATTCTTGCAAAGAAGGACTCAAATAAATTCTAGGCATATTTTTTCTCCTTTTCTATTTCTTTATTTTTATACTATGCATGAAAATAAAAAGCGAAACTCTTTTTAAAAATTTAAGATATTTTTTATTGTGTTTTATTGTCGAAAAATGTATACTAAATATGGTAATTTTGTATAAAAAATAATAAAAAAAGGAGCGATATTATAATGTGCCTATTATTTTCTGCGGCATTTCCATCATTATTTTTATCTGTAGCACTTGTTACACAACCAGTGCCAGCTTTTGAATCAAAAAGTGAAATCAATTTGTTATCTTCTGTTTCTCAAGAAGAGCATTTTGTTTTAATAGAAGAACAACAACAAGAACAACAGACATCAGAAAAAACAGAATTAATAATACCAAATTTATCAGAAAGGCAAAGTTTTTCTTTAGATAGGGGAGAAGCATGCCGCTATATTATGGATACATATGAAATATTGACAGGAAAAAAACCAAAAACTATTTCAGAAAATTACTTTATTGATGTAGATACAAATTCACAACAATTTATATTACAAGCACATAATTTAGGTATTGTCAGTGGAACGGAAAACAATACTTTTGCACCATCAAAAGGAATTTCTCGAGGTGATTTTGCTACATTGCTTTATCGTTTAATAAAAACCGTATATACTGATGTGGAGCTTTCTGGAGGAGAAAATATTGTATTTGAAGAACATGTTTCAAAATCTGCAATGATTCCTTTACAATTTGCTTATTCAAGAGGATTGATGGATATACAAAGTAATGGCATGATTGGTGCTGATGATGTAATTACATTAGGAGAAGTTTCAGAAATATTAAATGATGTGTTAAAAACTGCACCTGATTTTCCTTTACAGTATACTAAATTTTCATCAAAAAGGGCATATTTAACATTTGATGATGGTACATCTGAAAATACTATAAAAATACTAGACGTTTTAAAACAGTATCATGTTAAAGCAACATTCTTTGTAACAGGAGGTTGTGATGAGTCATTATTAAAAAGAATGCAGTCAGAAGGTCATATTATAGGAAACCATACAAACAGTCATAAATATGAAGTGCTTTATTCTTCTTCTAATGCTTTTTGGGCTGATTTTAACAAAGAGCAACAATATTTAGAAAGCATATTAGGAACAACATCTCCTTTTATGCGTTTCCCTGGAGGTTCCAATAATTCTATTGGTATGAAAAATGGCGTTATGGGTGATATCACAGCACAGGCAAAACAAAATGGCTATATTTATGTAGATTGGAATGTAGATTCTGGAGATGCAAGAGGAAATAATATACCAAAAGATACCATTGTAAGTAATGTATTAAATGGTACAAATGGAAAAAATGAAGTTGTGATATTGATGCACCAAACGAAGCCAAAACAAACAACAGCAGAAGCATTACCTGAAATTATAGAAGGACTGCAATTACAAGGTTATGAAATACGTCCTTTGACAAAAAAATCTTATACACCAAGATTTGTAAAATAAATAGTATTTCTTTCACTTGTGAGAAGTTCTCTCTTTTATAATATGTATTGATATATATTTTATAATTTTTTATAAATAAAGAAGGATATTTATTATTATTGTCGAATTATTATAATAATATCATTTGCATACCAGCAAAATAAAAAGATATTGAAAATATGATATAAAATACCTGTTACAAGAACAACAAGAGGAGGTAAAATAAGTATGAAAAATTATGCTGCAAATGAAGTTCGAGATATTGTTATATTGGGTCATAGTGGTTGTGGAAAAACAACATTATCAGAAGCATTGCTTTACTATTCTGGTGCTACAAAAAGATTTGGAAAAGTATCAGAAGGAAATACAGTAAGCGATTATGACCCAGAAGAAATACGTAGACAGGTTTCTATTAGCACATCTGTATTACCTATAGAATGGAAAGATACAAAAATCAATTTTTTGGATACACCAGGATATTTTGACTTTGTAGGAGAAGTAAAATTAGCAATGAGCGTGGCAGATACTGCTCTGATTGTTGTTTCAGCAAAATCAGGTTTAGAAGTTGGTACAGAAAAAGCATGGGAATATGCAGAAGAAATTGGTATTCCAAAAATGATATTTATCAATCAAATGGATGATGAAAGTGCAGATTTTCAAAACACTATAAATCAATTAAGAGAGAAATATGGAAAAATTGTAGCACCTTTACAAGTTCCTTTTAGAGATAGCAATGGTATATTAGGTTTTATTAATGTATTAAAAAGAGATGCAAGAATGTTAGATAGCAATGGTAAATTAGTAAAATGCGATATTCCAGAAGATAAAAAAGATGAAGTAGAAACATTGCGTGCATGGGTTGTGGAAGTTGCTGCTGAAAGTGACGATGATTTACTTGAAAAATTCTTTAATGATGAAGAATTAACATTAGAAGAAATTTACTTAGGATTGAAAAAAGGCATTCGTAACCATTCTATTGCACCTGTTATATTTGGTTCTGCTACAATGGGATATGGTATTCGACTTTTAATGAGTACCATTGTAAAATTTATGCCTCCATCTATAGAATGTCGTCCTTCTTTTTTATGTAAAGACTTAAAAAATGAAGGTGAAGGCATGAAACGTTATAATTCTGAAAAAGACCATTTAGCTTGTTTTGTATTTAAAACAATATCTGACCCTTATGTTGGACGTTTAAATATATTCCGTGTGCTTTCTGGTGTGATTGATAATACAAAAACAGTATATAATCCTGAAAAAGACACATATGAAAAAGTGGCACATCTTTATGTTGTAAGAGGAAAAGAGCAAATTGAAGTAGACGAATTGCAGGCTGGTGACATTGGTGCTTTGGCAAAACTTTCCAATACATCTACACAAGACACACTTTGCTCAAAATATTTCCCAGTAGAATTGGAAAAAATTGATTTGCCAAAACCAGGACTTTCTATGTGTATTGCACCAAAAGGAAAAGGCGATGAAGATAAAATCTCAGCAGCATTATCAAAAATATTAGAAGAAGATCCAACATTAAAATTGGAAATTAATAAAGAAACAAAACAAACAATTATTTATGGACAAGGCGAACAACAACTAGAAGTTGTTGTGAATAAATTAAAAACAAAATATAAAATTGATGTAGATTTAACAGACCCAATTATTCCTTATAGAGAAACAATTAAATCTAAAGTAAAAATACAAGGAAAATACAAAAAACAATCTGGCGGTCATGGACAATATGGTGATGTTTGGATAGAATTTGAGCCATCAGGCGACCAATCTCAGCCTTATGTTTTTGAGGAAAAAATATTTGGTGGTTCTGTACCAAAACAATATTTCCCAGCCGTAGAAAAAGGTTTACAAGAATGTGTAAATAATGGTGTGCTTGCAGGTTATCCTGTTGTTGGATTAAAAGCAACATTAGTAGACGGTTCTTATCATCCTGTAGATTCTTCAGAAATGGCATTCAAAATGGCAACTTCAGTAGCATTTAAAGATGGTCTGCCACAGGCAAAACCAACAATATTAGAGCCTATTGCTCATGTAGAGGTAACCATACCAGAAAGATATATGGGTGATATTATGGGCGATATCAATAAGAGAAGGGGACGTATATTAAGTATGAACCCTGAAAATGAGAAGAAGGTCATTATTGCAGAAGTACCTCTTGCAGAAATGCACAAATATGCAACAGATTTGCGTTCTATGACACAAGGTAGAGGCTATTATGAATATTACTTTGAACGCTATGAAGAAGCGCCTATGGAAATGCAGAAAAAAATTATCGAACAAAGAGCAAATGAAAAATAATCAGTAAATCATATTGCTGACTTTTAGAAAATTTTCTGAAAGTCAGCTTTTTTTATCATTATGTGCTATACTAATAAAAGTAATGGAATTATTTTCTATATTATAACAATTCATTAAAAAAGTATATTACAGATAAGGGGAGCATACATGGAAAAGAAAACAATATTAGCTGTTGATGATGAAGTGCATATATTAGAACTTTTAAAATATAATTTGGAAACGAATGGTTATACTGTCATTACTGTGGAAACGGGGGAGGCTGCACTTGATTTATTGTCAAATGAAAAAATAGATGCTGTTTTGTTAGATGTCATGTTACCTCAAATTGATGGATTAGAAGTACTTCGCCGTATACGAAGTACTGAAAAAATAAAAAAAATACCTGTTATATTATTAACTGCAAAAAGTGATGAATTTGATAAAGTATTAGGATTGGAAACAGGAGCAGATGATTATATTGCAAAGCCATTTAGTATAAGAGAACTACAAGCAAGGGTAAAAGCAGTTTTGCGCCGTGTTTCAGAAGATGAAACAGTACAAATAGAGCAAAATTTTATTTCGACACATGGGCTTGAAATTGGTTTAGAAAGTAAAATTGTAAAAAAAGATGGTGTACCTATTGAAATGTCACTAAAAGAATTTGAACTTTTAAAATTATTGGCTGAAAATCCAGGGAAAGTTTATTCCAGAGATGTTTTACTTGAAAAGATATGGAGTTATGAATATATTGGAGAAACACGAACAGTAGATGTGCATATTCGCCACATTAGAAAAAAAATTGAACAAGATGATAGTAACCCTATGTTTATTAAAACCGTAAGAGGTTTTGGATATAAATTTAGGGAGGATTAAATTATGCAAAAAAAATTATTTTCATCTTATGTAATACTTATATTTAATATAGTTTGTTTCATTGGCTATCATGCTATTAACATTAGTCAAGAATATTATATCAATGAATGTATACAACATATTCAAAAAGAAGCAAAAATAGTTTGTGAACAGTTAGAGTTACTTTATAATACTGGAAAATCTGAAATATTAGACGATTTTATAAAACAAACAGCGAATGATTTAGAATTACAAATTATGTTAATGGATAAAGAAAAAAATATTATTAGTGATTCTGATTCAAAATCAGACAATAATATTCATCAATATAATTTAGATAAAACAAAAGATACATTATCAGTAAAAAATATGGTAAATACCAAAAAAGGTACAATTTATAGTATTGATATACCTATTGTATTAGATAATGAAAAAATGACATTACAATTTTCAAAATCTTTGACAGGATTAAATGCTTTAAGAAGTGATATATTAATATATATTATAATTAGTACAATTGTTATATTTTTTTGTTCATATTACATATCTAAGAAAATATTAGAGCCTTTGAATACGTTAACAAATGCAGTTTCAGAAGTTTCTCAAGGAAAATATACTAAAAAAATACCTGTATCGACAAATGACCAAATTGGATATTTAACAGAAACATTTAATCATATGAGTGTAAAATTAAATACAACTATCAATGCTTTGGAAACAGAAAATAAAAGAATGGAAGCCATTGTAAATAGCATGATAAATGGTGTTGTTGCAATAGATAAAAAAAATAAAATATTAATGATAAATTCTCAATGCTGTGAATTATTTGATATTAAAAATAATTACTGTAAGGGAATTGATTTTTATGAAATTTTCAAAAATGATGATATTAAAACGTTGTTAGAAACATCTATTTCAGAAAAAAGGAATATTGTAGAAATTGTCATATTAAAATCCAGATTTAACGGAGACAAAATATTGCGTGTATATATTAGCACTATTTTTGCGACAAAAAATCAAAATAATAGTTTAGGAACATTACTAGTTTTTCAAGATGTTACACAAATAAAAAAATTAGAGGAGATGCGCAGTAATTTTATATCAAATGTTACTCATGAACTAAAAACACCATTAACATCTATTATGGGGTTTACAGATACATTACGTTCAGGAGCAATGAATAATCAAGATATGGCAAAGCATTTTTTAGAAATTATTGACATTGAGACACATCGACTATATCGTTTAATACAAGATATATTATCTTTATCTGAAATTGAAACAAGAAAAAAGGACACAAATATGCAATATGAATCCATACAAGAAATATTACATTATGTGGAAGGACTTTTGCGTACACAGGCGGAAGAAAAAGGATTGCAGTTAATTGTAGAATGTGAAGAAATACCTCTTTATTTTTGTAATAAAGATAAAATTTCTCAGATGTTTATTAATTTAATTGAAAATGCTATTAAATATACAGAAAAAGGAAGTGTTACAGTTCATTGCAAGTATCAAGGAGAATATTTTGTATTACAAGTAAAAGATACAGGTATTGGTATTCCAGAGGAAAGTATTGAACGTATTTTTGAGCGTTTTTATAGAGTAGATAAAAGTCGTTCCCGAAAAGCAGGTGGTACAGGACTAGGGCTTTCTATTGTAAAACATATTATGATGCTTTATAATGGTAAAGTAAAAGTGGAAAGTAAAGAGGGAATAGGAACAATATTTACTATAACAATGCCATATGAAATATAGTATAAACGGAAACAACATATTATTTGTTGTTTCCGTTTATTTTTAAATTATTTTTTACGTTTTATAAAACGATGTTTTTTTTGTTTTTTTCGATATAGTAAACGACTAATAATTAATGCTGTAAAAAATGATATTACACTACAAAAAACAGCAAAAATGAATAAATTAGAAACACTACCAAAAAACAATGTTTTATCATTAGAAAAATTTGTTTTTATACCATTTATTTTTTTATCATTTTGGGCAGATACTGCTATAGATTGTTGTTCTAAAATAACAGAATTTTCGGCAAATAAATCTACTGTTTGGATAGGCTTTTGTTCATAATAAAATGTAATAGTAGCAACAACATCATTTTTATAGATTGGTATATTCAAATTTTCAATAGAATTTACTTTTTTTGTTACTTTGCTAAAATCAAAATCAATAGGCACTGTTTTATAAACTGTTTCTATAGGCTTTGCAAATATAAAGTCTGTTTCTGATTTTTGATTTTGCTGTGTTGTAATTGGTATTTTTTGAGCAGTTTCTTCTATAGAATAAAGTGCTACTGTTTTATAATTAGAAAAACCATAATCAAATAATTTTATAGTATCTTCATAATGCTGCGCACCTTTACAGTGCAATACAACAGCAATTAATTCTGTATTATCTCTTTTGGCATAAGTGACTAATGTATTTTGTGCCTCATCTGTAAAACCTGTTTTTCCTCCTTCACAACCTTCATAAACATATTTAGAAGGTGGTTTTATCATTTGATGTTGCGCATAAAGATATCTTGTTTCTTTTTGTTTATTAGTGGGAGGAATTTCATAGTAAGTAGTCTGAATCATTTCTTTAAATTTATCAAATCTTAATACTTCTTTTGCAATAAGTGCCATATCATATGCAGTAGTATAATGATTTTCGTTGTGAAGACCATTCGGATTTACAAAATTTGTATTTTTACAACCTAATTCTTTTGCACGTATTGTCATATGTTCTGCAAATTTTTCTACAGAACTATCAATTTGTTCTGCAATACCAAGTGCTGATTCATTTGCAGAACGCAAAAGTAAGGCATACATAGCTTGTTCTATAGTAATTTGTTCATTTTCCTGTAAAGCAATATGGCTGCTACCAGGTTCTATACCAAATACAGCATTATGAGAAAATGTAATCATTTCGTCCATTTTTCCGTATTCAAAAGCTAAAAGTGCAGTCATAATTTTTGTAATACTAGCAGGATATTCTTTTTTATTACTATTCTTTTCATATAAAATTTCTCCTGTAGTCGCATCCATCAATATTGCTGCATCTGCATTTAAGTCCAAAATACTACTTTCATCATGATATAATGTTGTTTCAGTATATGGTTCTGCCCATACAATACTGTTTGAATAACCTAAAATCAATGTGATTAAAAAAATTGATAAAATATTTTTTTTCATTCTATACTCCTTTATTAAAATATGTGATACAATAGTGTCAAGATATTATGACTTTATTTTTTAGATAGTATAAACTACATACTGTCTGATGATTATAACAGAAATCACTGCAATCTAATATAATTTTCTTTTGAAGGTGAAAATATGAATGAGAAGAAAAAAGAGATAGATAACAGATGGCAACTTTTTCTGTTACTATTAATCATAACCATTTGTGGCATATCTTATAGCAAAATACGAAAAAAAACAATATTGCATTTTGGTACAGAAAAAGAATTTACAGAATCACAACAATATTTAGATACACTAGATAGTATTACAGTTGAAATAGAAGGGGAAGTAAAATATCCTGGTATTTATACCATTACACAGGGATATACTTTAAAAGATGTCATTGAAAAAGCAGGAGGATTAACAGAATTTTCAGATACTGTTTTATTAGATTGGAATGTATTTGATGGACAGAAAATTATTATACCAAAAAAAGATGAAAATATTATAATAGAATATAGTCCTTTCCTTTTGGAACAAAAAGTACAACAAAATAAAATAGAAAATGCAACAGAAGAACAAAAAGAAAATATATCAGAAAATATAGAAGTGAAGAAGTTATATATTAACATCAATACTGCAAATGCAGAAGAACTGGCATTATTACCAGGCATTGGCGAAAAACTATCAGAAAATATTATTTTATATAGAGCAGAACATGGTTCTTTTCAGACAATAGAAGAAATAAAAAATGTGCCTAAAATTGGAAATAGTATTTTTGAAAAAATAAAAGATTATATTACAACCCAATAACATACAGGAGGAAAATAAAATGGCGTACCATATTTTGGTTGTTGATGATGAAAAATTAATTGTAAAAGGGATTAAATTTTCTTTGGAACAAGATGGCATGAAAGTGACACCAGCCTATGATGGAGAAGAAGCCCTCCGCTATATAAAAGAAGAAAAATTTGATTTAATCGTGTTAGATGTAATGTTACCCAAAATGGATGGTTTAGAAGTTTGTCAGCAAACAAGAGAATTTTCACAAATTCCTATTATTATGGTAACAGCGAAAGGGGAGGACATGGACAAAATCATGGGGTTAGAATATGGTGCAGATGATTATATTACAAAACCCTTTAATATATTGGAATTAAAAGCAAGAATTAAAGCTATTTTAAGAAGAAGTAATAGCCATAAAGGAGTATATAAAGATTCTCAAAATACATTACAAATTCGTAATTTAGAGTTAGAATTTGAAAGCAGACGTGTATTTATTGATGGAAAAGAAACAAATTTAACTGCAAAAGAATTTGATTTATTAGAATTGTTTATGGAAAATCCAGGAAAAGTATATAGTAGAGAAAAACTTCTTGACACAGTTTGGGGATATGATTATCCAGGAGATGTTAGAACAGTTGATGTTCATGTTCGTCGTTTAAGGGAAAAAATAGAAGAAAATCCAAGTGACCCAAAATACATTTTTACAAAATGGGGAGTTGGTTATTATTTTAACTAAACTGAAAAAAAATTGGAACAGTTTGCAATTTATGCTGCTTCTCACATATATGTTGGTAGGTGTTGTTCCTCTTGTTCTTTTTACCAATACTATTTTTCGTACTATGGACGAATATTTTGTGCAAGAAAGAAAAAAGGAGCTTTTGAGTCAAGCGAATATACTTTCTGGAAAAATTTCTTCATCAAGTTATTTATATGATAGTGCAAAATGGAGTCAGTTTAATGAGGAAATTAGATTGATGAGCAGTAAAGAAAATTTTCGTATCATTGTTATTGATTCTTCTGGCATTGTTGTAAATGATTCTAGTAGACAAGATATCGGAAAAACTTATCTTGTTCAGGAAGTAATAGAAGCATTAGATAACAAAGATGTTTCCAGACAACAAGAAGATGGTGTGATTTATGTTGCTGTTTCTATATTAGATGAATATTCCAACAAAATTGGTGTGGTATTGATTTCTGCGTTAAGTGATGATATGAGTGCTACTGTGGGAGAAATTAGAAAGCAGTCTAATATGCTTCTTGCTATTATTGCTGTTATGGTAGCAATATTGATGTATTTTGCTACAAAGTTTTTTACAGAGCCACTTAAAAAAGTTCTAGGAGTTATTATTAAAATGTCTGAAGGGCATTTTGACCAAAGAATTGATACCAAAGGAATTCGGCATAATGAAATTGCTGATTTAGCTGTTGCTTGCAATAATATGGCAGAAAGATTAGAACAAGTTGACACATCAAGGCAAAACTTTGTATCTAATGTGTCTCATGAATTAAAAACACCGCTTAGTTCTATGAAAGTTTTAAGTGAATCAATATTATTGCAAGAAGATGTTCCAAAAGAAACGTATGTAGAATTTTTGGAAGATATCACATCAGAAGTTGACCGTATGACAGAAATTATAAATGACTTATTAACATTGGTAAAATTAGACCAAAAAGAAATTCCTATTACATTTGTAAAAATAGAATTAAATCAAATTATTATAGAAATTATAAAAAGAATGAAACCTTTAGCAAATGCAAAAAATATTGAATTGAGCTATATTCTATTAAAGCAAGAAGTATTTGCTGATATAGATAAAACAAAATTTATATTAGCAATTTCTAATCTTGTAGAAAATGCCATTAAATATACTGCAGAAAAAGGAAAAATTACAGTAACACTTGATTGTGACCATCAGAATTTATTTCTTTCTGTTTCTGATACGGGTATTGGCATTGCAGAGGAAGAAATTAACAAAATATTTGAAAGATTTTATAGAGTAGATAAAACAAGAAATCGTGAAACAGGAGGAACAGGATTAGGACTTTCCATTACACATTCCACGATTTTAATGCACAATGGCAGTATAAAAGTGACTAGTAAAGAAAAAGAAGGAAGTACTTTTTTAGTACGTATTCCTCTAAGGCAAACTACATGATATTGCAGTATATTCGCTGCAAAAGGAGGTTTTCCTTTGTTGGGACAAAAAAGATATAAAAATATAATATGGATTTTCATAATATTATTTGTTGTTTTTAGTGTGACAGCACTTTCTTTTTTTACACAAAAAGACAATGAACTAACAAATATTCATGAAAAAATAGTGGAGTTATATTTTAATAATGCTGTCGAAGGCAAGTTACGTGCAGAAGAAAGAGTCATACAAGCTGATACCAAGAATGAATTACTTTATTCTGTATTAAATGAATTAAAAGCAGGTTCTAAAATTGAAGGAAATAAAATTGCAGTACCACAAGATGTTAAAATACTATATGCAGTTGTAGAAGAAGATATTGCAATAATTGATTTATCGAATGACTATCATCATTTAACTCTTGGAGAAAAAATTATGTGTCGTTGTGCGATTGTATGGAGTGTTACCAGTCTTGATTTTATAAACTATGTTCATATGACAGTAGAAGGAAAAGAGGTCAAAAAAACATCTGGAGAAGCAATAGGACTAATGGGTCGTGAAAATACACTAATCAATCCTACTATATCACCGGAATCTAAACGATATGAAATTGTTTCATTATATTTTACAGACAAAACAGGAAAAAAACTTGTAAAAGAAGAAAGAGAAATTGAAATTAGTCAAATTCAAACAAGAGAAAAATCGGTTATGGAACAGTTAATAATAGGGGCAAAAGAACAAGGACATGTTTCAATCATTCCTTCAGATATTAAAATAAGAGATGTTACTACAACAAAGGAAGGAATCTGTTATGTTGATTTAAGTAGTGATTCTATTAATAAAATTATAAATGGTAATATCAATGAACAAATTGCAATCTATTCTATTGTAAATTCTATGGTATCATTATACAATGTAGAAAAAGTACAGTTTTTAATTGAAGGAAAGAAGATAGAGGAAACAATGGGACATTTAGATTATACAAAACCATTTGAAGGTATAGATATTTAAGGGGAAAATTATGATTAGACCATTTGTTTGGACATTATTTTTTATGATTGTAGGTATTATTGTTGGGCAAAGTGCATCTGTTATGCATTTTGCCTTTTTTACAATTATTGCAGTAGTATTATGTGTAGTGATAGCATGGTATTTTAAAAGTAAAATTCCTATTGTATTTGTATTGTTTTTTCTATTAGGAAATATACTGATTATAAATAGTTTAAAAGTTGTTTCCGAAAAAGCAGAAGAAATGATTGAGAAGAATGTAACAATAATAGGAACTGTAATAGACATAGATTATACTTCTTCTGACAGGCAAAAGTTAGCAATTAAAACAGAAAGTATAGAAACAGAGATAATTACAGAAACAAAATCATTAAAAATACTTGCTATATTACCAGAATATCAAAATGTATCTCTTTGGGATACCGTAGTATTAAAGGGAAAATTATTACCATTAGAAAAAGGCACTATAAAAGGGGGCTATGATGAAAAATTATATTTATCTACAAGAGGATATCATTACAAAATATATGTAGAAGAACAAAATGCGATAGGGCAAAACAAGACACCCATATTAAGTTATATTTATGATTTAAAACAAAGTATACAAAAGGTATATGATACTATTTTACCTCCAGAAAAAAGTGGTGTATTAAAAGCAATGGTGACTGGTGATAAATATGATATTGATATTATTACAAAAGAATTATATGAACAAGCAGGTATTACACATATTTTAGCAATATCTGGTTTACACATTTCTATTATCAGTATGTATATATTTTATGTTTTTAAAACACTCTTTAAGTGGAATAAAAGAAAATGCTCTATTATAGTATTATTCTGTCTACTATTTTATTTAATTTTTGCAGGTTTTTCTCCTTCTGCTGTTAGAGCAGTTACTATGATTAGTATTGTGCTAATAGGCAATCTATTCTATTATGAAAGTGATTATATCAATAATATTGCCATTGCCGCAATATTTATATTATTATTACAACCATTATATTTATGGGATATTGGTTTTCAATTATCTTTTATAATGGTAACAGGTATTATACTCAGCTTGGATATTTTAAAAAATTGTAATTTGCCAAAATATATTAAAAACACATTAGGAATATCATTAATGACGTCCACTATTAGTTTTCCTATTGCAGCATATCATTTTCATTTTATTTCTATAATAGGTATCTTAGTAAATATTATTATATTACCATTAACAGGAATACTATTATGTATGGGTATGATAGTAGGCATTTTAGGAATATTTTCTATACAAATAGCAACATTTTTAAGTGGCATTATATATTACATATTATGTTTTTATGAAACCATATGCGTTTTAGCAAAATCTGTACCTTATGGTTATTTATTTTGTGGACGTCCTTTATTAATTACAGTGATACTATGTTATTTATTAATGCTTATTGTTTATTTTTATAAAAGAAATAATATATACTATAAATGTATAGTAATATCTGTAGAAATATTGATATTAATTAGCGTTTTTGGAAATCAATACATTTTTAAGAAAAACAAAGTTTCTTTTTTAGATGTTGGACAAGGTGATTCCATTGTGATACAAACATATGACAATCACAACTATGTTGTAGATACAGGAGGAAAGCTTTGGACAGCATTAGGAAAAAATACAGGTATTTATACAGTATTACCATATCTACAAAGCGAAAGTATATCAAAAATTGATGGTTTATTTATAACCCATATGGATGGTGATCACTGTTATGGTGCTATAGAATTAATGAATCATATAGATATTGATGCTATTTATATATCAAATTATGATTTTGAAAAAACACCTTTGTATGAAACATTTATAAAAAATGCCAATAAAAATGATATTCCTATATTTATTATCGGAGCAGGTGATAGTGCAAAGTTAGGTAATACTATGCAGTTAGATGTTTTATATCCATATTATAATATGTCGTTTTTTGATATAAATGACAATCATGGTTCTTTAGTACTACGCATTACTTCAGGGGATATTTCTATATTATTAACAGGTGACATAGGAGAAATAGATGAAAAAATATTATTACAGCAAGGGATTGATATAAAAAGTAATATATTAAAAGTAGGTCATCATGGTTCAAAATATTCTACAACAAAAGAATTTTTGAAGACAGTAAACCCAGAAATCGCTATATTATCTTATGGTAAAACTAATTCTTATGGACATCCTCATAAAGAAACAATGGAAAAATTGCAAAATCAAAATATTGAGATATACGAAACAGCAAAACAAGGTACGATTACTGTTTTAATAGGAGAACATAGCTATACAATAGAAGGGATATATTCAAAATGAAAGAACTAAAAAAACAATTAAAAGAAAATCATATTTGTAGTTGCTATTTATATTATGGAACTGAATATTATTTAAAAACAAGATATACTAATTTATTAAAAAAAACATTGTTAGAGCCATCAGCAGAAACAATGAATATGGATATATTTGAAGGGAGTAAACGATCTGTTTCTTCTATATTAGATAGTGCAGAAACGCTTCCATTCTTAAGTGAAAAAAGACTAGTCATTGTAAAAGAAAGTGGTTTATTTCAGCAAGGAAGAAAAAGTGATACTGAAAAAATGACAGATTATATTAAAACAATACCATCTACTACTTGTATTCTTTTTATAGAAAATGATGTAGATAAAAGAGGAAAGCTTTTTAAAGTAATTTCAAAATATGGATACATTGTAGAAATGAATGGACTTTCTGAAAAAGAATTATTATATTGGATTACAAGAGAATGTAAAAAGAATAAATTTCAAATAGAAACAAAAACAGCAGCTTATTTATTGCGTACAGTAGGCGGAGAAATGATAAAACTTGAGGAAGAAATCAAAAAGCTAGGTAGTTTTTTGCCTGAAAATGCCTATGCAGCATATCATGATATTGATAGGGTATGCACAAAATCATTAGAAACGAAAATATTTGATTTAGTAAATGCAGTAATCAATAAGGATTCTAAACAAGCAATTACAATTTATCATAATTTACTTTTAATGAGAGAATCTCCTCTTATGGTATTGGCTATGATGACAAGACAATTTCGTATGATACTACAATGCAAAGTTCTTTTGGAACAAGGACAAACACAAAATCAAATTGTTCAAAATTTAGCATTAAGGGATTTTGTTGTGAGAGAATATTTAAAGCAATCACAATATTTTCATATAACAACATTAAAACAAGCATTAGAATATTGTTTACAAACGGATATTAACATTAAAACAGGAAAGTTAAATGGAGAATTAGCAGTAGAATTACTACTTTTACACTACAGCAAAAAGTAATATAAAAAAGACAATCACTGATTATATAAAAAGTGTATTGTCTTTTTTATACTACTTATGAAATGTTTTTTGTTTTTTTGGTACATCAAAAGCATGTACTTTTCCTAATTTATATGCTTTTTTAATCAGTATTTTTTCTTCTCTATTTAAATCTCTGTTTAATGTTTGTTCAAAGTATTCTAGTAATGCTTTTACATGAAGTTGTGTTTTTTTATTCTTTTGAAGTAGTTCAGTGATTTGGTATATTTCAGGCTTGTTTTCGCTTGGATGTACGATTTTAAATATTTTTGCAGTATAAATAGCATCGTTTAAAGCATTATGGAAAGGAGATTCCATTTCTAGGTTTAATTCTATTACGGCATTTTTGAGTCCAATTGATTTACCTTCTTCATATTTTAAGTACGTAGAAGCAAATTTTTGAACATTGATAAAGCTATTACAAATTTGTGTTGTATCCAAATCATAAAATAATATATTTTTAAAAAGAGATTTGATATCATCATTACCCCATGTGCAAAGTATAGTATTATCTTTCCCTATAAATTTTACAAAATCAGCATATGCCTTAGAAAATGATACACCACATTTTAATTGTTCATAGCTTAGATTTGTAATTTTTTCTACATAAGGATGTATACGTGGATAAATAACTGGCTTAATAAAAGAATCAAATTTATCTGTTATATGAAATTGTTCATTCAATTTTACTGCTCCAATTTGTATAATTTCAAAAGGACAGTCTGGATTTAGTATGGTTTGAAAACCTGTTTTGAAATGAAATGGCTGGTTAAATTCTAAGTCTATTACAATATAATTCATAGCAAAGTGCTCCTTTATACATATTTACATTACTAGTATAACATCTTTTTTTTGTTCATACAACCTTTTGAAATAGTATTGAATAAATATCAAGTGAGTGATAGAATAAAATTAAAGGAGGTTGTTTTATTGAAAGAGTATTTTACACAACAACAAATAGAAAAAGAATTCAATAAAATATATATTGAAGAAGATGATTTATTATTAGAAGGTGAATTTGTAGAAGGAGAAGGAAAACATTATATTATAACTGGTATTGCTACAATTGAAAGTGAGCGTTATCATGATTTTGAAATAGAATTTAATTTAGTAGAATTTCCAAAAACAGAAACACTTGATAACATTATGGATATAGATTGGGAATGGTATGATTATTTATGCTAAACACTTTAAACAATGAAAGGGTGATAAATCATGAATGATGGATTAAAAAAAATGTTGGAGTATAATCGTATTTTTGTAGAACATGAAATGTATAAAAAATATGAAACGACAAAATATCCTGATAGAAAAATTGCAATACTTGCCTGTATGGATACTCGAATGACAGAACTTTTACCTGCTGCACTTGGTTTAAAAAATGGTGATGTCAAACTGATTAAAAATGCTGGTGGACAAGTCATGCACCCTTATGGAAGTGCTATGTTTAGTTTAATTGTTGCAGTGTATGAATTAGATGTAGATACAATTATTGTAATTGGACATGATGATTGTGGAGGACAGCTTTTAGATGGTAAAAAGGTAATAGAAAAAATGATGAAAAGGGGTATTTCTGTAGAGGATATTAAATATATTGATGAGACACATAAAAATGTAGAGCAGTGGTTGACAGGATTTCATAGTGTAGAAAAATCTGTACATTCTACATTAGAAATCATTAAAAACCATCCTCTTATTCATAAAGACGTTGAAGTATATGGATTTATTATGAGTCCAAAAACAGGAGCATTACGTTCTATGGAATAAACATGAAAAAAGAGTCAATGAAATCATATTGATTCTTTTTTATATTTTTATAAAAAAATAGTTTATGTTTTTATAAAAAAGCACTATAATAATGATAATTGTATCATATAAAAATATAGTAGAAATGGGTGTATTTATGCAAAAAAAATCAATACAAGATATCTATCATAATTTAATTGAACATTTAACTGACCGTCGTTTTTTACGTAAAATGCGTGCTACAAAAAAATCTATGCTTATTTTATTAAAACAAGATGATTGGAAAGAAAATATTAAATTTGTTATACAACATAGTGAAATTACTTGCGAAAATGTACTTACTGTTTGCCTAAAAACAATTAATGTTCTTTGTCCAGAAAAATTGCAACAAAATTGGTTGGAATATATTTATCAATATATTAGAAAAGGACTTTTTCAAGAAAGTGTCAAAATGGCAGTAAACCCTTATTATGAAAAAGCGATTTTCTTTTATTTAGAGGTATTGCGTGTATTTTTTGATTATGAAAAAGAAACAAAACATTTTGAAAGAACAAGAGATTTTCAATTTGCAACAGAGGAAGAAATTATAAAAAGTCATTACGCAGAAGAATATAGAAGATTTCACAAATGTATAAAAAATCAATATTTTTATGAATTAATGCGTATAGGTAAAGAAATTATGCCTTTTGATTCTCTTGCTCATATTGCAGGTGTGCATTATGTAGCAATGCATACAGCAAGACAAATAGTAAAAACAAATGTTCCTATTGATTTAGGTTTGATTTCTGGAGCAGCAGCAGGACATGATATAGGAAAATATGGTTGCAAAGATGAAGAAGTAAAACGAATTCCTTATTTACATTATTATTATACAGATTTGTGGTGTAAAATAAATCTTTTACCATCTATTGGTCATATAGCTGCAAATCATTCTACATGGGATTTAGAATTAGAAGATTTACCAATAGAATCTTTAATATTGATTTATGCTGATTTTAGAGTAAAAGCAAAAGGCTGGGAAAATGGAAAAGAAATTATGGGTTTTTTCAGCTTAGAAGATTCATTTCAAGTAATATTGGATAAATTAGACAATGTTGATGCAGCAAAAGAAAATAGATATCGTCATGTATACGCAAAATTAAAAGATTTTGAAGATTATATGATTAGTCTTGGTGTGAATGTAGATTTTGCAACAGATAAATTAACACCTATACCAAAAAAGGATAAAGCTATTTTAAGTATGAATGAGACAGTAGAAGCATTAAAATATATGTCTATTGAACATAATATTTCTCTTATGCATAGATTAAGCCATGAGGTTTCATTTGGTAATATTTTAGAGTCAGCTAGGAGTGCGAAAAATTGGAAAAATAGTCGTGCTTATTTGAATATATTTGAAGAATATTTTACATATATGACACAAAAGCAAAAAACTATGACATTAAATTTTTTATATGAATTATTGATGCATAGAGAAGGCGATATTCGCAGGCAAGCTGCAGATTTAATGGGTAATATTATTGTAAACTATGATGAGGACTATAGAAAAGAATTACCAAAAGATGTTAAAATTTCTTTAGGAGAACATACCAGTCAAGAGTTATTAACACAATATTTAACATTGATTATAGAGCCTGACCATAAAGTAACAGATAAACATAAAAGATGGATTGGATATACTCTAAAAATATTAATTGGTTCTGTATTAAGCCGATGCTCTGATAAAAAGGGTAGCAAATACTTAAGTTATTTATTAAAATTCTATGAAAATACAGAAAGGGAAGAGGCAACATTATTTATTATGTTAGATTCTCTTTTGCTATTACCACTTCACTTAATGAAAGAGGAAGATATTGAAGTATTGCTTCGTTTTTCAAAAGAAGCAATTAAAACAGATTCTATAGAAATTTGGACAGCCGCGTTACGTTTTATAAAATATATGACAGAGTGTGTAACAAAAAATAAAAAATGGACAACAATATTACAACAAATAATAAAAGAAATACCTTCAAAAAATTATTATACATTACAATTTTTAATTCATAAGGCAGCAAAGAACTGGAATTTAAAAGAATGTTGTGATTGTTGTGATTTGAAAACAATATATGAAGATAGTTCTATTGTATCTGAAATATTTTTAGAAAATACAAAAGTAGCAACACCATGGGTAATTAAATCTGTTAATATAGAATGGCTCTTAGATAGGGTATATATAGATAAAAATATGTCTGCATTACAAATAGCAACACATTTTTCTAATCTTGTAAAAGTAAGTGAAAGAGTAGCAGTACGCCACAATGCTGGTAGTGCTCTTGTGAGTATTGCCCCTCTTTTGACATTAGCACAAAGAAATGAAATTACTATTGAATTAACAAAAGGACTTGAAATTGGAGAATATGAATTTTCAAAATATATCCCTCAGTATTTAGGAGAATTTGCGCTTTATCTTCACCCCTATGAATTAGATGAATTTGTAAGCGATTTAAAACGTCTTTTGATTAGTACAAATTCTCGTGTTGTTTGCCTTACATTAGATACATTAGGTATTATATTACAGCATTATGGTGTTTATAAAGAACGCTTTCAAGAAAATATACAAAAATATGAAGAACGCAAAAAAATTATATTAGGTATGATATTAGGCGGATTGGCAAATTATAATGAAACAGTAAGTCAAGAGGCTGTTCTTGTAATTGGTCAATATTTGTTTGGCAGCAAATTGCTTTCATTAGAAGAAAAAAAAGATATATTTAAAATGATGGCTAAAAAAATTACGACGTTGATAGAAAATAAAGAAACATCTGAATTATCATTTTTTTATAATGCGGCATCTTTAAATTATATTTATCGTTTTATAGGAGATTATTTGTTCTCTTGTCAATCGTTTGATTTTGAAGAACCAGACAAAGTTGCATTTTTCCCTGGAACATTTGATCCATTCTCATTAGGACATAAAGGTATTGCAAAAGAGATACGAAATATGGGGTTTGTTGTATATTTAGCATTAGATGAATTTTCATGGTCTAAAAAAACGCAGCCTCATATGATAAGGCGAGAAATTGTAACAATGTCTATAGCAAATGAGGAAAATATTTATTTATTCCCAGATGATATACCAGTTAATATTGCAAATCCTAATGATTTGAAACAGTTAAAAGAGTTGTTTCCAAACAAAGAAGTCTATATGGTAGCTGGTAGTGATGTAGTAGAGAATGCATCTTCTTATAAAGTCCCTGCTGTAGAACATTCTATACAAACATTTAACCACATTTTATTTTTAAGAGAAAGCCAAATGCATCAAAAAGAATGTGAATATGGTGAATTGGACAATAAAATTTTAGGAAGTGTATTAAAATTAAAATTGCCTGTACATTTAGAAGATATTAGTTCTACTAGAATTAGAGAAAATATAGATGATAATAGAGATATCTCAAATTTAATTGATCCTGTGGCACAAAATTATATTTATGAGAATAGTTTATATTTGAGAGAGCCTCAATATAAACAAATTATTCGTGCAAAAACAATACAAATTGAGTTGTTTGACCATTTAACATATTCTTTGCAGAATGAGTTGTTTGAATTTTCTTATAAACATGAAAATCAAGAAGGAATTCGTTTTGCTATGGATAAACAAGATGCAAATTTTGCAATTATACGTGATGGTAATATGGATGGAGAAATTGTAGGAGTATCTATATTCTGCCCATTAACCACATTAAAACTTTATCAAGAATTTAGAAGTATGGAAATTGCAAATCACATTAGAGAAAATACATCAGGACGAATTTTACTTATTACAGGATTATATGTTTCCAAAAATACAAAAATTAGAAATGCAGAGCAACTTCTATTAACAGAAACATTAGCAAGTGCATTAGCAAAAGATTATACATATTGTGTATTTAGCCCACAAATTGGATTTATAAATAAAAAGATACATATAGTATTAGAGCAACAAGGATTTTATGAACTACAAGAGGGAGTATCAGAACGTCCTATATTTGTAGTAGATATGAAAAATCCTATTGCTTTTATACAAAATATGGAAACTGTGATAAAAGAGCCTTTTAATAGAAACAAGAGAATATTGGATACATTAGATGAAACACATAATAAATTACAAAAGGCAATGACAAAACTTTATCCAGGAAATTTAGTTATTTCATTTCATTCTAGTGTTATGCATCATAGATTGGTAGAGATGATTACAAAAGCAAATGGTGTACCAAGCGAGCCATTACCTGTCAGAAAATTAGGTCCTACTATGTGTGTACCTTTTGGTAAAATTTTGAGGGGTATGGTTATTCCCAATACTACAACAAAAGTATTGCATACAGAAAAAACTTATGAATCTGAATTAAAAAATTTTAAAATTACAGAATACCCTAATTATTCACCATTAAAGAATCAAGCAAGGACAATTAAATCTTTTCAAAAGCCTGTTATATTGGTAGACGATTTACTTCATAAAGGATATCGTATTAAAGAATTAGATCCTTTATTTAAGGAAGAGGATATTGAAATTGAGCGTATTATTGTTGGTGTACTTTCAGGCAGAGGAAAAGATTTAATGGATATACAAAATAGAAAAGTAGAGAGTTTATATTTTATTCCTTCTCTGCGTGCTTGGTTTGTAGAATCTACTATTTATCCTTTTATAGGAGGAGATAGTGTAGAAAGAAAGGAAAAGCTAAAAGCAAATCTATTAAATTCTATCAATTTAATATTGCCTTATGTTATGCCAGCATTTTTAAAAAATGCTACAAAAGAAAATATATATCATTTATCTATGGCGGCATTAGAAAACGCAAGAGATATTATGACTGTATTAGAAGAAGAATATCAAAAAGAATATGAAAGAAATTTAACATTGAATCGTTTAAATGAAGTCATTATTCATCCTAGTTGTCCAGATAAAGGAGGCTGTTTAAGTTATGATTATCATTTAGCACCATCTGTTTATATTGCAAATGATATTGAAAAATTAGTAAGATTAAGTGGATTAATAAAATAATAATATAAAGAGGTATAATATTATGGAATGGTTGGAGAAGGAAAATGGTATTATTGTTGGTATAAAAAGAGATATTCGAAAATCTAAAGGACGATTTTTAGCAAAATATCCAGAAATGCTTTTTATACAAGAAGGCACAGAATGGCTTAGTACGAATCATATGAAGGCAGATATTACATCATTGCCCCAAAATATCAAAAATGCTTTTTCACAAAATATAAATATTACTTGTGTAAATACTGCTTATAAAACAATAGAGGAATGGGAAAAAACAAAAAATCAATCATTAAAAAAGAAAACGGTACATATTTTAGCATTAGGCGATGTAGGAAGTACTGTTTTGATGGGACTAAAACTTCTTGGCAAAGATTGCATTTATAAAATTGGTATTTGTGATATGAATGAAACAGTGTGTAAAAGATGGGAATATGAAATGAATCAAACTACATTTCCTTGGGAATATGATATATTGCCAGAAATAGAAATTGTGGATCAAGAGCATTTATTTGATTGTGATATATTTGTATTTTGTGCTTCAAAAGGAATTCCTCCCATTGGCTCTAACATAAAAGATGTTAGAATGGCACAATTTGAGGCAAACAAAAATATTGTAAGTAATTTTGCAAAAAGAGCAAGAGAAAAACAATTTTCTGGTTTGTTTGCTGTGGTATCTGACCCAGTAGATCCTTTATGTAAAGTAGCATTTTTAGCAAGTAATGAAAATACAAATGGTGAATTTGATGGAAAAGGACTTTTGCCAGAACAAATACAAGGTTATGGACTTGGCGTTATGAATGCAAGAGCGGCTTATTTTGCTAAAAAAGATAATCGTTTTGAATCTTTTTTAACAGAAGGTAGAGCTTTTGGTCCTCATGGACAAGATTTAGTAATTGCAAATAGTATTAAAGATTATGATGATACACTTTCAAGAGAATTAACTACACTTGCTATAGAGGCAAATATGAAAACAAGAGAATTAGGATTTAAGCCTTATATTGCTCCAGCATTTTCGTCAGCAGCAATTTCTATATTATTAACAATAAAAGGAGAGTGGCATTATAGTTCTAATTTTTTAGGAGGCGTTTATATGGGCTGTAAAAATAGAACAACAATATCAGGTTTAGAAATAGAAAGTTTACCTTTACCTGATACATTATATTGTCGTATTCAAAAAGCATTTCAAAATTTGGAGAATATAATATGAAAAATGAATTGATTTTAATACAACCTCATTGTGAAGACAAACAAAAAACGAAAAGATTAGAACAAGTTTTACAAAAAGCACTAGAAGGTATTTCTTGTCAAAAAATTACAAAGGAAAGGGAATTTGAGAATTTACAAAACAAGAAGATTCTTTTTGCAATTTCTCAAGGTGTTTCTGGAATTAATTTAGAATATTTTCGTTTTTTAAAAAAATTAAGGATAAATACTAATTTATTAGAAAACTCTGTTGCAGGTATTATTGTAGATGGAGAAAGTGAATTATATACAAAATCTATTGCAAGAGAATTTGTATTTACTGCAAACCAAGCAGGTTGCACATTTCCAGGCAGACCTCTTGTAGAAGCAACAGCTTCACTACAAAATTTTAATATACAAGCAAAAATATTGGAAACAGATAATATGGGGGCATATGAAAAATCAGCACAAGTATTGATAAAGCAGATATTGTCTTTTTCTCCAATTAAAAAAAATCAGCCAAATATATTAGTACTTCATGCAAGTAATTTTAAAACATCTAATACATCACAACTTTGGAATATGGTAAAGCAGCATTTAACTGATTGCAAAGTAAAAGAAATTTCATTAAGAAATGGAAGTGTTCAAGATTGTTCAGGCTGTCCTTATACCATGTGTATGCATTTTAGTTCAAAATCAAATTGCTATTATGGTGGAGTAATTGTTGATGAAGTTTATCCAGCAATATTAGAATGTGATGCACTTGTGTTACTTTGTCCGAATTATAATGATGCAGTCAGTGCAAATTTATGTGCTTTTATCAATAGATTAACAGCTTTGTTTCGTAAAACAAGATTTTATGAAAAACATATTTTCGGTATTATTGTATCTGGATATAGTGGGGGAGATTTAGTAGCAGAACAATTAATTAGTGCATTAAATATGAATAAGACATTTATACTTCCATCTCGCTTTGCTTTATTAGAAACGGCAAATGACCCAAACAGCATACAAAAAATAGAAGGAATACAAAGAAAAGCGAAAAACTTTGCTTATCATATTTTAAAAACGATTAAAACAGAAAACGTATAGCACAAAGGAGAAAAGTATGAAAGGAATATTATATGGTGTTGGTATTGGTGCAGGCAATCCACAATTTTTAACATATCAAGCTGCAAAATATATTAGAAAATGTAATATAATTGCAATACCTGATAGTGGTACAGAAAATTTTATTGCTTATGATATTGCTGTACAAATGATACCAGAATTATTACAAAAGCAAATTATCAAAATATCTATGCCTATGACGAAAGACAAAATAATATTAAAAGAACATCATAAGCAAGGAAGTAAAATGATATTAAAATATTTAGAAAATGATAATGTCGCATTTTTAACACTAGGTGATCCCTCTATCTATGCAACTTATATGTATATTCATAAATTAGTAGAAAAAAATGGAGGACAAACGAAGATGATTTGTGGTATTCCTTCTTTTTGTGCCGTTTCTGCTACATTAGGGATTAGTTTAACAGAAGGTAGTGATATGCTTCATGTTATACCTGCCTCTTATAACTTGGAATATGCTCTATCATTATCTGGAACAAAGGTATTAATGAAAGCAGGAAAATCATTTCAAAGTATAAAAAACATACTTTTTCAAAATAAACATAAATTTGATTGTTATATGGTTGAAAACTGTGGCATGAAAACAGAAAAAAAATATTTTTCAATAGAAGAATTTCCGGAACATACAGGATATTTTAGCACAATTATTGTAAAAGATAAAAAGAAGGAATCGTTATGAGTGAATCCATTAAAATGAAACAAAAAGAATTATTTAGTAATAAAGCAATTTATCAATTAATTATACCGCTAATTATAGAGCAAATATTAGCTGTCACAGTAGGTATGGCAGATGTTATGATGATTTCTGTAGCGGGAGAAACGGCAGTATCTGGAGTTTCTCTTGTAGACATGATAAATGTTTTAATTATCAATATTTTTGCTGCACTTGCTACAGGTGGTGCAGTTGTTTCAGCACAATTTATAGGGAAAAAGGATAGAAAGCAAGCCTGTTCTTCTGCATATCAGCTTTTGCTTATTACCATTATCATTTCTGTATTTGTTATGATGGTGATGCTTTTGTTTAAAAGAAGTCTTTTAAAATTGTTGTTTGGAGAAATTGAACCTGATGTTATGAAAAATGCAATTATTTATTTAAATATAACAGCAGTTTCTTATCCATTTTTAGCAATATATAATTCTTGTGCTGCATTGTTTCGTTCAATGGGAAATTCAAGGGTTTCTATGGCATTATCATTTTTAATGAATGTTATTAATATTGGAGGAAATGCATTTTTTATATTTTATATGCATTTAGGTATTGCTGGTGTTGCAATTCCATCTTTAATTGCGCGTTTTTTAGCATCTATTATTATATTATATTTGATTTGCAATTCTAAAAATCAAATATATATTGAACCAAAATTAAAAATAAAGTTAGATAGTACCATGATTAAAAAAATATTACATATTGGTATACCAAATGGTTTGGAAAATGGATTGTTTCAGTTAGGTAGAGTATTAGTTGTTGGTATTATTGCTAGTTTTGGTACAGTACAAATTGCTGCAAATGCAGTAGCGAATAATATTGATTCTATGGGATGCATACCAGGACAAGCAATTAGTCTTGCTATGATTACTGTTGTTGGGCAATGTGTTGGAGCAGGAGATTATAAACAATCTGAACAATATACTAAAAAATTGATGAAAATATCATATGCTTTTACATCTTCTATTAATGCCTTAATTATTTTGGTATTGCCATTACTTTTAGCAATATATCATTTATCTGATGATACATTAAAATTAGCACAAATATTGATATGGATACATTGTGGGTGTGCTATATTTTTATGGCCTGCATCATTTACATTACCAAATGCTTTACGTGCAGCAAATGATGTAAAATTTACAATGATTACTTCTATTGCTTCTATGTGGATATTTCGTATTATGACAAGTTATATCCTTGGAAAATTTATGGGTATGGGCGCGATTGGTGTATGGATTGGCATGATTTTAGATTGGATATTTCGTGTTATTTGTTTTATATGGAGATATTGTTCAGGAAAATGGAAACTGCATGAAATATAAAGATATTGTTAAAGATATGCAACTATAATATAATATTTTGTGCAATTATGTTATACTGATAAAAGTAGTAAAATCAATATTTTACTATCTGCCAAAAACAATATATCCTCTGAATTGACGTGATTTTATATATGATATGCCGATTTAGAGGATATTTTATATTATAAATCAATATAGAAAAGGAGGAGGCAGATTGTATAAAAATTTAAAAACAAAGGTATTAGAATCTCTTTTATCAGTTATTCCTATTGTTATAATTGTACTTATTTTAAGTATTACTATTGTCCCCATCCCCATATATATAATAGAATTATTTTTAATAGGAGCTATTTTGTTAGTATTTGGTATGGGATTATTTACACTAGGAGCAGATATTGCTATGATGCCTATGGGAGAGAAAGTAGGAGCACAATTGACAAAATCAAGAAATTTAGTATTTTTAATATTAATTTCATTAGTATTTGGTATTATGATTACGATTGCTGAACCAGATTTACAAGTTTTAGCAACGCAAGTACCATCTATACCAAATATAACATTAATATTATTTGTGGCAATAGGGGTTGGCAGTTTTCTTGTATTGTCGCTATTACGTATTTTATTTCAGATTAGTTTAATAAAATTACTAATTATTTTTTATGCTATTGTATTTTTATTGGCATATTTTTCTCCAACTCAATTTTTAGCAGTTGCTTTTGATTCTGGAGGTGTAACAACTGGTCCTATCACAGTACCTTTTATTATGGCTTTAGGGCTTGGTGTTGCCTCTGTACGTGGTGATAGAAATTCTCAAGAAGATAGTTTTGGATTAATTTCATTATGCTCAGTAGGTCCTATATTAGCAGTTTTATTTCTTGGATTATTTTTTGGAGTATCTTCAGAAGATTATACAGCAGCAACACAATCAAACTCAACGAATATAAAAGAAATATTATTTTTATTTTTGCATGGATTTCCTCATTATTTTAAAGAAGTAGCAATAGCACTTTCACCTATTATTATTTTCTTTCTTATTTTTCAAAAAATATATTTAAAACTATCAAAGCATTATGTCAAAAAAATATATGTTGGTATTGCGTATACTTATTTTGGACTTGTATGTTTTTTAACTGGTGTAAATATAGGATTTATGCCTGTTGGTAATCATATTGGCAGTACCATTGCACAATTATCTTATCATTGGATATTAATACCTCTTGGCATTATCATAGGAATGTTTGTTGTAATTGCAGAACCAGCCGTGCATGTATTAACAAAACAAGTAGAAGAAATTACAAATGGTAATATTACAAAAAGAGCTATGTTGATTAGTTTATCTTGTGGCGTTGGTATCTCAGTAGGGCTTTCTATGATTAGAGTATTAACAAGCATTCCTGTCTGGTATTTTTTAATACCTGGATATAGTATTGCAATAATGTTATCTCGATTTGTACCAAAAATTTTTACAGCAATCGCTTTTGATTCAGGTGGTGTTGCTTCTGGTCCCATGACAGCTACTTTTTTATTACCTTTAGCTATGGGAGCTTGTAAAATACTAGGAGGTAAAATTATGATAGATGCATTTGGTATTGTAGCTATGGTAGCAATGACACCTCTTGTTACAATACAAATATTAGGATTAATTTATACTATAGGTGAAAATAGAAGAATTTCAAAAGTTTCAGAACTGAAAAAAGAAGAAGACAATGATATTATAGAGTTTTGAAAAGGAGGTTGTCCAAAAATGGCAAAAATAAGAGAAGTAAAACCATTAAAATTGATGTTTACTATTGTAGATAGAGGAAAAGGCAAAAAACTAATATCTTATTATAAAAGTCAAAATATAAATTATACAATATTATGTTTTGGAAAAGGAACAGCGAGCTCAGATATATTAGACTATCTCGGATTAAATGAATCTGAAAAAGATATATTTATATCTGCTGTATATGCAGATGATGTTCCAAAAATATTTGCTCAGTTAAAAGAAAAAATGGAATTTCATAAAGCAGGTAATGGTGTTGCTTTTACTATTCCATTAGATAGTATTGGAGGTATGTCATCATTTCGTGCTTTAACAGGTTGGGAGGGGGAAGTATAAATTATGAGTATGAATAAGGAGTATGCCCTAATCATTTCTATTGTGAATCATGGATATTCTGCTGATGCCATGGATGCAGCAAAAAAAGCAGGTGCTACAGGAGGGACAATTATACATGGTCATGGAGTAAGTGGAAAGGAAGCAGCAAAATTTTTTGGTATTACAATCAATGAGGATAAGGAAATTTTAATGATTGTTGCAAGGAAAGAAGTAAAACAAAAAATCATGATGAATATTTCTTCTGAAATGGGTATGAATTCACCTGCAAAAGGTATTGTATTTACACTGCCTATTGATGATGTTTATGGTTTATTTTCAGGGCATATTGATATATAAAAAAGAGTTCGTTTTTTAACGGACTCTTAATATCAATTATTGATTTAATTCCTCTATAATTTCTTTTACTGTTGTGATTTTATCTACTTTATAAGCATTTGCACCACAAAATAGTAAAGAATCTTTTGCATTTCCTTTTGCAGCACGAATCAAAGCCTCTGTAATACAATATGGAGTAGTCGCAGGATTGCATTTTTCTAAACAACGATAGCATTTTGTAATGTTTTCTTTTTCATTTTTTCTTAATTCGACAAAAGGATTATTAATTGCACGCCCAGGCATACCAACAGGACTTTTAACAATAGTAATATCTTCTTTTTTTGCTGCAATATATGCCATTTTATATTTTATATCAGCATCGCATTCTTCTGTTGCTACAAAACGAGTTGCCATTTGCACACCATCACAACCTAAATTCATATAGTGGTCAATATCATCTCTGTCATATACACCACCAGCAAATATAACAGGAAAAGGGCGATTATATTTTTGTTCAAACCCTTTTACATAATTAACGATATTTTTCACTTCTTCATCATAATAGGTATCTTCTTTTTCTAGCCAAGAGAGAAGTTCCTTTTCTGAGAACCCTAAATGACCGCCTGCTTTTGGTCCTTCAATTATAACAAAATCCGGCATACGTTTTTCTTTTTTATCCCAACGATGTAATAGAATCTTGGCAGCTTTTTCAGAAGAAACGATAGGAGCAAATTTAATTGACGCATTTCCTATTAAATCAGGCAATTCCATAGGTAAGCCTGCTCCTGAAATAATGATATCAGCACCATTTTCAATACAGCAATTTACATAATCTGAATAATGGGTAGCTGCTCTCATAATATTTACACCAATAGTACCACCATTAGAAATTTCTTTTGCTTTTTTAATATGATAAGCAAGTGATTTTAAATTAGTTTCTACTGTATTTGTTAAAAAATCATCTGATAAAAAACCTGGTTGAGCAGCAGAAATGACACCAACAGCTCCTTCTTTTGCTACAGCTCCAGCTAATGAAGAAAGGCTAATACCAACCCCCATGCCTCCTTGTATGATTGGAACAGGTATAGTTAAATCCCCGATATGAAGTGGTTTTAACTTCATAATATAGACACCCCTTTATATAAACATATAGTTTTTATAACTATGTGATGTAGATTTGATATTATTATATAAAAAATATATTACAAATAAAATTTATTGTCAATATATATTATAGAAATTGTTGTTTTTTTATAAAAGTAGTAATGATACAATCAGCTTACTATTAAATTTTATAGAAAATATTTAAAATAAGAAAGAATATATTACATAATGACTAAAAAAATTTTTGAAATTAACTGTATTATTTTCAGAATAAAGATTGACGTATGAAAAAAAGTATCATATACTTTGATTATCAAAGTATTTGGTACGCAATGGAATCAAGGAGGCAAATATGAAAGAAACTCTAAACGTAGTCAATACTTTGCTAGTAGATACATTTCGTAATATATTAACAATAGAACAAAATGCATTAAAAAAAGAAAACTTTTTTGATGTTTCTGTGGCAGAAGTACATACTATTGAAGCCATTGGTATGTATCAAACAAAAAGTATGAGTGAAGTCGCAAAAAGTTTACAAATTACAGTAGGTACATTAACTGTTGCTATTAACAATTTAGTAAAAAAGGAATATGTAGAAAGATTCCGTTGTCAATCTGATAAGCGTGTAGTGCTAATTAAATTGACAAAAAAGGGAAAATTGTTGTATAGAATACATGAACAGTTTCACAAAAATGTAGTAAAAGCAATAATTAGTGGTCTTACAAAACAAGAAAGAGAAGTACTTTGTAAAACTTTAAGAAAACTAAATGTATATTTGCAAAAATATTTTTAAAATAAGGGAGAAAAAATATGATTTTTTCAAAAATTAAATCTACTGGTTATTATGTTCCTGAAAAAATCATTACGAACAATATACTTTCCCAGTATGTTGATACAAGTGATGAATGGATACGTTCTCGCAGTGGTATAGAAAAACGTCATTTTTCAGAAGGAGAAAATACATCAGATATTGCGGCAAAAGCTGCTTTAGACATTTTAAAAAATGGTAATGTCAATCCATTAGATATTAATTTAATTATTGTTGCAACTGTTTCGCCAGATTATACAACACCTTCTGTGGCATGTTTAGTGCAATCAAAAATAGGTGCTTCAAATGCTGTTGCATTTGATTTAAATGCAGCTTGTTCAGGTTTTATTTTTGCTGTTAGTACAGCAGATAAATTTATTAAAACGGGTATTTACAAAAATGCATTAGTGATTGGTGCTGAAGTTTTGTCAAAACATTTAAATTTTAAGGACAGAGGTACTTGTGTATTATTTGGAGATGGCTCTGGTGGTGTATTTTTAGAAAGTGCAGAAGAAGGCGGCATTTTAGCAGAAGAAATGGGTAGTGATGGTAATAAAGGTATGTCTTTGACTTGTGCAGAAAAGAAGGCTTCTCATATATTTAATCATGAAATAGTAGAAGAAGATAATTTTTTGCATATGGATGGCAGAGCAATATTTGATTTTGCTACAAGACAGACACCAAAATGTATATTAAATTTAATAGAAAAATCGGGTATTGATGCTGAAAAATTAAAGTATATTATACCTCATCAGGCAAATGCCCGTATTGTAGAAATTATATCCAGAAAAACAAAAATTCCTTTAGAAAAGTTTTATATGAACATTTCTGAATATAGTAATACTTCTGCTGCAACAATTCCTATTGCATTAAATGAAATGGTACAAAAGGGATTATTGCAAAAAGGAGATTATATATTAATGGCAGGTTTTGGTGGTGGGCTTACATGGGGCGGACTGCTTATAAAAATCTGAGTAAACAATTATTTTAAGGAGGAACAAAAATGGAAGTATTAGAAAAAATTAAAGAAATTATTGCTGAGCAAACAGGGAAGGATATTGCTGAAATTACACCAGAAACAAATGTTATGGAAGATTTAGAAGCAGATAGTTTAGATTTATTCCAGATTATCAACGATATTGA
This sequence comes from Lachnospiraceae bacterium 46-61, assembly GCA_041223565.1. Taxonomy (GTDB): domain Bacteria; phylum Bacillota; class Clostridia; order Lachnospirales; family Anaerotignaceae; genus Coprocola. The sequence continues at coordinate 218,034 of JBCLQL010000002.1, read as the reverse complement.
AGATGAATTTGATGTAAAAATCGAAAATACAGATGAAATTAAAACAGTTGCTGATGTTGTAAAAATGGTAGAAGATAATCAATAATAAACATCCGGCAAAGGATAAGGAGAACAAACTTATGTATGGAAATATTTGCGAAATGCTTGGAATAGAATATCCCATTATACAAGGTGCTATGGCATGGATTTCTACTCCAGAATTAGTTGCAGCAGTATCAAATGCAGGTGGTTTGGGAGTTTTAGCAACTGGTCATTTAGATGGTGAGGGTTGTCGTGAAGCAATTCATAAATTAAAAGAAATGACAGACCGTCCTTATGCAGTAAATATTATGCTGTTATCTGCCTATGCAGAAGATATTGCAAAAGTACTTTGCGAGGAAAAAGTTCCTGTGATTACAACAGGTGCAGGAAGTACCATTACACATTTAAAGTCTTTTCAAGAAATGGGTGCTAAAGTAATTCCTGTTATTCCTTCTGTAGCAATTGCAAAACGTTTTTCAAAAGATGGTGTGAATGCTGTAATAGCAGAAGGTATGGAATCTGGTGGACATATTGGAAAAACAACAACAATGGCACTTGTACCGCAAGTTGTAGATGCTGTTGATATTCCAGTAATTGCAGCAGGTGGTATTGCGGATGGTAGAGGTATGGCAGCAGCAACTATGTTAGGTGCTTCAGGTTTCCAACTTGGTACAAGATTTCTTGTTGCAAAGGAATGTATAGTACATCCTAATTTTAAACAAAGAATATTAAAAGCAAAAGATATTGATACCACTATAACAGGTATGTCTACAGGTCATCCTGTTCGTGTCATTAGAAATAAAATGGCAAGGACCTATGAGGCATTAGAGAAACAAAATGCACCTGCTGAAAAATTAGAAGAATTAGGTAGAGGTGCTTTAAGAAAAGCCGTTCATGATGGAGATATAGAGAATGGTTCTGTTATGTCTGGTCAAATTGCGGGATTAGTAAATAAAGAGCAAACTGCAAAAGAAATTATTGAAGAACTTTATAGCGAATATTCTGTTATTATGAAAGATGCTATGAAATTCATGAGATAATGAAAAATATTTCAGCAAGGGGAGCATATGCTCCCTTGCTTATCATTATCATAAAATGTCGAAATAAAAAATAATTTAAAAAAATAGGAGAAAAATCATGAAAACAGCTTTTTTATTTAGTGGACAAGGTGCTCAATATGTCGGTATGGGAAAAGAATTGCAGGAACAATATGTTTGTGCAAAAGAAATATTTCAAAGGGCAGATGATGCTTTGGGTTTTTCTCTTAGTGATATATGTTTTAAGCAGGAAGAAAAATTGAATCAAACGGAATTTACACAACCTGCTATATTAACTATGAGTATAGCAGCATTATCGTGTTTAACAGAAAAAGGAATAAAACCAGATTATGTGGCAGGCTTGAGTTTAGGAGAATATAGTGCATATACAGCAAGTGGAGTGTTTAGCTTTGAAGATGCTGTGAAATTGGTACAAAAAAGAGGACGTTTTATGACAGACGCTGTACCAGAAGGTAAAGGAAGTATGTATGCTATTATTGGCATGGAAAGAGAACAAGTAGAAAATATTTGTAAGGAATATAGTCAATATGGTTTTGTAACCCCTGCAAATTATAATGCTCCAGGACAAATTGTTATTGCTGGTGAGGCAGAAATCACAGAAAAAGCAGCAAAAGCAGCAAAGGAAAAAGGAGCAAAAATAGTATCAAAATTAAATGTAAGTGGACCATTCCATACATCGTTGTTAAAACCTGCCTCTGATAAATTAGCAAAAGAATTAGAGCAATTACAGTTACATACTATGAATATACCTGTTATTACAAATGTAACTGGACAAAAAGTTGAAAGCAATGAGGATATTATTCCTCTTTTAATAAAACAAGTTATGAGTCCTGTAAAATGGGAAGAAACAATATTAACATTATCCCAAAATGATGTTGATACATTTATAGAAATTGGTCCTGGAAAAACATTAAGTGGCTTTGTAAAAAGAACAGTAAAAGGAGCAACAATATTAAATGTAGAGAATTTAAAAACACTAGAAAAGACAATAGAAAAATTATTAATATAAAAATGGAGGAAAAATATGTTAAAAAATAAGACAGTTTTAGTAACTGGTGCAGCAAAAGGAATTGGGAAAGCGATTGCGATTGCTTTTGCAAAAGAAGGCTGTAATATTGCATTAAATTATCGAAGTACTATTTCTGATGAATTGATTACAGAAATTAAAAATTATGGTGTTACTTGCTTAACAATACAAGGAGATGTTTCTAATTTTGAAAAGGCAAAAGAAATTGCTGATAAAGCAGTAGAAACATTTGGACACATTGATATTTTAGTAAATAATGCAGGCATTACAAAAGATGGTCTTTTTATGCGTATGTCTGAGCAGGATTTTGATGTGATATTAAATACAAATTTAAAGGGTAGCTTTAACATGACACGTCATACAATAAATTATATGATTAAAAAACGTTGTGGCGCTATTATTAATATTTCCTCTATTGTAGGTGTTATAGGAAATGCAGGACAAGCAAATTATGCAGCATCAAAAGCAGGAGTGATAGGTATGACAAAATCTATTGCAAGAGAGGTTGCTTCTCGTGGTATTACTTGTAATGCAATTGCTCCAGGATTTATTGAAACAGATATGACTGCAGTATTAAAGGAAGATATTATAAAACAAATGTCTGCACAAATTCCCATGAAAAAATTAGGTAAGGCAGAAGATGTTGCAGAAACAGCAGTATTTTTAGCAAAAAGTAAATATATCACAGGTCAAGTTATACATGTAAATGGTGGCATGGCAATGTACTAAGGAGGTAAAACATGAAAAGATGTGTAATTACAGGTATGGGTGCTATTACTCCATTGGGAAATGATGTAGAAAGTTATTGGGAAAATTTAAAGAATGGAGTTTGTGGTATTGATTATATTAAAAAGTTTGATACAGAAGGTTTTAAAGTAAAAATTGCTGGAGAAATAAAAAATTTTGAAGCTGAAAAGTATGTAGCTAAAAAGGAAACAAAAAGAAATGATATGTTTTCTATTTATGGTGTTGCAGCTGCAACACAAGCTTATGAAATGAGTGGATTAAAAGAAGAAGATATTGATTCAACGCGATTTGGTACAATTGTAGGTTCTGGTATTGGTGGTTTGTGGACAATAGAAGAACAAATTATTAAATTAAATGAAAAAGGACCTTCTAAAGTATCTCCATTATTTATACCTATGGCAATTGGTAATATGGCAGCAGGTAACATTGCGTTAAAATTTAAAGCAAAAGGTACTTGTGAGTCCATTGTGACTGCTTGTGCAACAGGAACAAATTCTATTGGTGAAGCTTATAGAAATATTAAACATGGTTATTTAGATATATGTTTTGCTGGTGGTGCTGAATATTCTATTACACAAATTGGATTAGCAGGTTTTAGTAATTTAACAGCATTAACAACTTGTGATGACCCTAAAAAAGCATGTAAACCTTTTGATAAAAATAGAAGTGGTTTCGTTATGGGCGATGGTGCTGGAATATTATTATTAGAAGAATTAGAACATGCTTTAAATAGAGGAGCAAAAATTTATGGTGAAATTGTAGGATATGGTTCTACTTGTGATGCATATCATATTACTGCTCCATGTCCTGACGGAGAAGGTGCAGCAAATGCTATAAAGATGGCTATATCTGAAGCAGGTATTCAAGCAGAGGACTTAGGTTATATTAATGCACATGGTACTAGTACAGAGGCAAATGATGCAGGCGAAACTGCAGCAATTAAGCGTGCATTAGGTAATTATGCTTATCAGATTCCAATTAGTTCTACAAAGTCTATGACAGGACATTTATTAGGTGCCGCAGGTGCAATTGAAGCAATTGCTTGTATCAAGGCATTAGAAGAAGGATTTTTACCACCAACAATAGGCTATGAAGAAAAAGATGATGCTTGTGATTTAGATTATATTCCAAATGTAGGAAGAAAGGCAAATATTAAATATGCTTTATCTAATTCATTAGGTTTTGGCGGACATAATGGCGTACTTTGTTTTAAAAAATGGGAGGATTGAACATGACTTATGCAGAAGTGAAAGAATTAATTTCTATTGTAAATCATTCAGTTCTAACGAATTTTGAATTAAACATGGATAATGTTTCCATTAAAATGAGTAAAAATAAAGATACAATGATTTCTCAATCAACATGTAATAATGTTCCTACTATGCAAACAACTCCAATACAAACAACTGAGATACAACCGTCTAGTACTTCTGAAGAAACAAATGAGCAAAATGGTAATATTGTAAAATCACCTATTGTAGGAACATTTTATGCAGCTCCTGGAAGCGATAAGCCAAGCTTTGTAAAAATAGGAGATAAAGTAAAAGAAGGAGATACACTTTGTATTGTAGAAGCTATGAAAATTATGAATGAAATACCAAGTCCATATACAGGAGAAATTTCAGAAATTTATGTAAGCAATGAGGAACTAGTAGAATATGGACAACATTTGTTCAGGATTAAATAGCAAAGGAGAAAGTAAAAAATGAACATAGAAGAAATTATGGATATTATACCACACAGGTATCCTTTTTTATTGATTGACAAAGTAGATGAAGTAATACCAGGCGAAAAAGTAATTGCTACAAAAAATGTAACAATGAATGAACCATTTTTTCAAGGACATTTTCCTAATAGACCTGTTATGCCAGGGGTATTAATTATTGAAGCTATGGCACAGGCTGGTGCTGTTGCAATATTATCTATGGATGAATATAAAGGAAAAACAGCATTATTTGGTGCAATAGATAAAGCAAAATTTAGAAGACAAGTTATACCAGGAGACACATTGCGTTTAGAAATAACCATTATAAAATTAAAAAAGAATGCAGGTATTGGTAAAGGTATTGCATATGTAGAAGATAAAAAAGCCGCTGAGGGTGAATTTACATTTTTAATTGGATAATTTCTCCATGGAGGTGTTTAAAAAATGTTTCATAAAGTATTGATTGCAAATAGAGGAGAAATTGCTGTTCGTATTATAAGGGCTTGTAGAGAAATGGGTATTGCAACGGTTGCAGTTTTTTCAGAACCAGATAGGGATGCGCTTCATACACAACTAGCGGATGAAGCTGTTTGTATTGGTCCTGCAAAGGGAGTAGATAGCTATTTAAATATGGAAAATATTATTAGTGCTGCAGTAGCAAAAAAAGCACAAGCAATACATCCAGGGTTTGGATTTTTAGCAGAAAATAGTATATTTGCAACAATGTGTCGTGAATGTAATATACAATTTATAGGACCTTCTCCAGAAGTAATTGATAAAATGGGTAATAAGGCAAATGCTAGAGAAATGATGAAAAAGGCAAATGTACCTGTTGTTCCAGGCAGTGATGGTACAGTAGATACAGTAGAACATGCTATTGAAATGGCGAAAAAATTAGGTTATCCAATAATGATTAAAGCAGCTGCAGGCGGCGGCGGAAAAGGTATTCGCATTGTACGAAATGAAAAAGAGTTAAAACAAGCTTATGAATCTGCTAAAAGTGAAACAATTGCAGCTTTTGGTGATGATAAAATGTATATGGAAAAGGTAATTGAACATGCCAGACATATTGAAATACAAATTTTAGGTGATCATTTTGGAAATGTAGTGCATTTAGGAGAGAGAGATTGTTCTTTACAAAGAAGAAATCAGAAGGTATTAGAGGAAGCACCTTCTATTGCTATTTCAAACGAAACAAGAAAAAAAATGGGAGAAGCAGCAATTAGAGCAGCAAAAACGGTGGGCTATGAAAATGCTGGTACAATAGAATTTTTATATGATAAGTTAGGAAATTTTTATTTTATGGAAATGAATACTCGTATACAAGTAGAGCATCCTGTTACAGAAATGATTACTGGCATAGATATTGTAAAAGAACAATTAAAAATTGCTTCTGGTGAGAAATTAGAATTAAATCAAGAAGATATTATTATAAATGGTCATGCTATTGAATGTAGAATCAATGCAGAAAATCCAAAATTGAATTTTACTCCTTCTCCAGGGCATATTGATTTTTTACTTATGCCTGGAGGAATGGGAACTAGAATAGATAGTGCTATTTATGCTGGTTGTGATATTCCGCCTTTTTATGATTCTATGTTAGCAAAGGTAATTGTTCATGGTAATAATAGAACAGAAGCAATTGAAAAAATGAGACGTTGTTTACATGAATTTGTTATTGAGGGTGTTACAACAAATATTGAATTTATGGAAGAAATCTTGGAAAATGAAAAATATATAAAAGGAAATTTTGATACTTCTTTTATAGCAAATGAAATTATAAAATAATTATTTGGAGGGAATTTCATGAGATTATTTAAGAAAAAGAATTATATTAGAATGAATCCTCCTGAATCTGTTACTGTACCAGAGGCAGAAACACCCAGTATACCAGATGGACTTTGGATAAAGTGTACTCATTGTGATAAAATTATTTATACGAAGGAAATAAGTCAGTATAAAATTTGTCCTAATTGTGGGTATCATTTTCGTTTGACTGCAAAAGAAAGAATTAGTTTAATTGCTGATGAAGATTCTTTTAAAGAATGGGATAGCAATATGCAGGCAAAAAATCCTATGGATTATCCAGATTATCATAAAATAATAGAAAAAGCGCAATTAAATACAGAATTAAAAGATGCTGTGATAACAGGCTATTGTAAAATTGGAGGATATGATGTTGTTTTAGCTGTAATGGATAGCCATTTCATGATGGCATCTATGGGTTCTGTAGTGGGAGAAAAAATTACAAGAGCAATTGAAAGAGCAACAGAAAAGAAATTGCCTATCATTATATTTACTGCTTCTGGTGGTGCTAGAATGCAGGAAGGAATTATTTCTCTTATGCAAATGGCAAAAACAAGCTCTGCATTAAATAGACATGGAAAAGCTGGTTTATTATATGTTTCTGTTATAACAGACCCTACAACTGGTGGTGTTTCTGCTAGTTTTGCTAGTTTAGGTGATATTATTCTTTCTGAACCAAACGCAACAATCGGTTTTGCAGGCAGAAGAGTAATTGAAGGTACGATTAATGAAAAACTTCCAAGTGAATTTCAAACATCTGAATTTCAGTTAGAACATGGGTTTTTAGATAAAATTGTACTAAGAACGGATATGAAAGATACATTAGTAAAAATATTAAAATTGCATTGTCAAAAAGGGGGCTATTAGAATGGGCAAGAGTAATATAGCTATGGAAATTGTAAAAAAATCCAGAATGGTTTCCAGACCTACGACATTGGAATTTATTCAGTATATATTTTCTGACTTCATAGAATTGCATGGTGATAGATATTTTGCAGATGACAAAGCTATGGTAGGAGGAATTGCTTCATTGGAAGGACAACCAGTTACTGTTATTGGTGTACAAAAAGGTCATACTATAGAAGAAAATGTCAAAAGGAGTTTTGGCTCTCCAAATCCTGAAGGATATAGAAAACAATTGCGTTTAATGAAACAAGCGGAAAAATTTCATCGACCAGTAATCCTTTTTGTAAATACATCTGGTGCGTATTGTGGTGTTGGTGCAGAAGAAAGGGGACAAGGGGAAGCGATTGCTAAAAATTTAATTGAAATGGCTGGTTTAACTGTACCAATTATTAGTATTTTTATAGGAGAGGGAGGCAGTGGAGGTGCGTTAGCACTTGCTTTAGCTGATAGAGTATGGATGTTAGACAATGGTATGTATGCTGTTCTTTCTCCAGAAGGATTTGCTAGTATATTGTGGCGTTCTCCAGAACGTTCTGCTGATGCAGCAGACCTTATGAAATTGACAGCTCCCGATTTACTAAAAAATGGTGTGATTGAAAAAATTATACCTGAAGCGGAAGAGGGATTATCAGAAAATCCAGAGTATACAATGTTAATATTAAAACAGGCACTGATTGAGGAATTAAAAATACTAAATAGTTTAACTACACAAGAATTATTACAACAACGCTATTATCGCTTTCGCAAATATGGTGAATTTACTATAGATGAATAAATTATAAAAATATGAAGATACCTATTTTATATTAGGTATTTTTATTTTTTTAAATTTGCTATTATATAAATAATAAAATTCTATAATCATATTTGTATAAATTGTATAAAACTGGAAACTCTTGTACATACTATTGGTATGGATACAGGAGGGATAATATGAAAAAAAAAGAAGTAATCTGGATATTAGTAATTTGTTTTGTTATTGGTATAATAAGTTGTCTTATTACTATTGGAGTATATGAAAAGAAAATGCAAAAATTTTCTTCTTCTATAAATCAAAATATTATAAAGAAAGATGATAGTATAACTGTTGTAAAAGAAATGACAGCAAGAATTACTCCTTCTACAAAAATGATATATGAATATTATTATACAGAAGATAATGTTACACAAACGTTAGAGGATGTTCCACCATATTTTTTATTGGATATGACATTAGAGGATATGAAAAAAGTATATACAGACTGGCAGATTATTTCTTTTTCTTCTAAAGAAGTGGTTATGCGAAAAACTTTAGAAGCAAAAAGTGATGAACAATATATTATAGGAGAAAAAAATGGATATGTTGCTGTATTTTATAAAGAGCCTCAACATGGAATTATATTGCATGAAATTACAAACACTCCACTTTCTGCATTACCATTAGAGGAAAGGGAAAGATTGTTAGAAGGAATTTCTGTTATAGGTGATGAAAATCTGTCAAGAATTTTGTCAGATTATACCAGTTAAGAAAAGTTTTGGTTTATTTTGGACAAAAAAATAATGATGTATTGAAAAAAATTCATTATATTTTTAAATTTTAGTAGACAGATGATATAAGTAGTGCTATAATAAAAATGTGAAAACTCCCCAATATTTTCACAATGCAGCTTATAGGCTGCAATCCCAATAAGAAATACCTTCTCTTTGTGGAAAAAGACTATCATCGGCAGGTAGTCTTTTTTCATATGTTAAAATAAATAATTTGACATAATTTCTATCAATATTTATAATAAAATTATACAAACTAAAAATGACAAATAATTGTATATTTGGGATAGGAGAATTAGTATGAATCTTTCAGTACCTTATAAAGAATTGAGTATTGCTGGAAAAATACTTTGTAATGCAGAATTAAGTAAAGATATTTTGAGTATTGAATCCGTTTTTAGTGACGAAACAGAGAATTTTAGGATACCATCAGAGCCAACAAGCAGTGATACTGTTCAGATATTGATACGAACCGGAAGAGGAAATATGGATGCTGTTTTTTTATGCTATAATGGTGAAAAAATGCCTATGAAAATATGTAAACAAGAAAGTTTTTTTGATTTTTATGAAGGTTTTTTACCTCCAACAAATGAAACAAAATCATATTATTTTGAATTAGTGCAGGGGAATAGTTCTTATTATTATACAAAAAGTGGTTTGCATCAAAATTTAGAAGAGGGAACTTGGTTTACAGTAATTAGAAATTTTAAAATTCCTGATTGGGCAAAAGGCGCTGTTATGTATCAAATTTATGTGGACCGCTTTTATAATGGTGATAAAACAAATGATGTAAAAACAAATGAGTATATATATTTAGGAAAACCTGTTGAAGCAGTTGAATGGGATAAAGCACCTGAACCAGAGGATTTTAGGCGTTTTTATGGAGGAGATTTAAAAGGTGTATTGGATAAATTAGATTATCTACAACAATTAGGCATAGATGTAATATACTTTAATCCTCTTTTTGTTTCTCCAAGTAATCATAAATATGATACACAAGATTATGATTATATTGACCCACATATTGGTGTTGTTGTAAAAGATGGAGGTTCTTCTTTAGTATTTGAAAAATTTAATAATAATCATGCAACTATGTACATTCAAAGAACAACAGCATTAGAAAATTTAGAAGCTAGTAATGCTTTATTTTGTAAAGTTGTAGAAGAAGCTCATAAAAGAAATATTAAAGTTATACTTGATGGTGTTTTTAATCATTGTGGTGCTTTTCATAAGTGGATGGATAGAGAAAATTTTTATGGATTCACTGGAAAATATCCTGCAGGAGCATTTATAGAAAATAATAGTATTTACCATAATTATTTTTATTGGAAAGAAAATGGAACATATGATGGTTGGTGGGGACATCCAAATCACCCAAAGTTAAATTTTGAATCTCCAGAACTATTTCAATATATTATGGGCATTGCACAAAAATGGGTATCTCCTCCCTTTAATGCTGATGGTTGGAGATTAGATGTAGCGGCAGATTTAGGAATCAATCCTAATTTTAATCATTATTTCTGGAAAAAATTTAGAGATGCTGTAAAAAAGGCAAATCCTAATGCAATTATATTGGCAGAACATTATGGGGATGCGTCTTCATGGCTGCAAGGTGACCAATGGGATACTATTATGAATTATGATGCATTTATGGAACCTGTATCATGGTTTTTAACAGGTATGGAAAAGCATAGTGAAGATTTTAGAAAAGATTTATTAAACAATAGTATTTCTTTTAAAAATACGATGTTGTATCAAATGGCAAGGCTTTCCAAGCAGTCTATACAAATATCTATGAATGAACTTTCTAATCATGATCACTCTCGCTTTTTAACGAGAACAAATAAAACAGTTGGAAGACTTCACACTTTAGGTCATAATGCTGCTAATCAAGGAATTAATAAAGGCATTATGAAAGAGGCTGTTGTTATGCAAATGACATGGCCTGGCGCACCTACAGTATATTATGGAGATGAAGTAGGTGTCGCTGGATGGACAGACCCTGATAATAGAAGAACATATCCTTGGGGAAATGAAGATATTGATTTATTAGAATTTCATAAAGCAGTTATTAAAATACACAAACAATATAATGCATTAAAAACAGGTTCACTTATATTTTTATATACTGGGTATGGTCTATTGAGCTATGGAAGATTTGATAAAAAAAATAAAATTGTTGTTGCTTTAAATAACACAGATGAAGAAAAGCAAGTAGAAATTCCTGTTTGGCAAATGGGCATTTCTACCTATGGAGAAATGCAAGCGATATTGACATCAACAGAAATTGGATTTTCTGTTAATGTAATTTCGTATAAAGTGAACAGAGGTAAATTGATTTTATCTTTAAAGCCTTATAGTAGTGTAATATTAAAAGAGGTAAAAAGAGGTAAAATTTTATGATAAATCCTACTATATTATATGAAGATAATGATTTAATTTGTGTTATAAAGCCAGCAGGTATACCAACTCAACCAGATAAAACAGGTGATAAAGATGTTATGACCTTTTTAAATGGTTATTTAGAAAATAAAAAAGAAGAAAATTCACATATTGGATTAATTCATCGTCTGGATAGACCAGTAGGGGGAGTATTGCTTTTCTCAAAGAATAAGTATATAAATTCTAAACTTTCTCAAATGATGCAACAAAATAAGATAAAAAAAGAATATTTAGCTATTGTTTGCGGAAAGGCTAATCAAGAAGGAACATTAGAAAACTATTTACAAAAAAATGGTAGAACTAATTTATCTTTTGTAGTAGATAAACAAACAATAAATAGTAAAAAAGCAGTATTAAGTTATAACAGAATGCAAACTATAAAAGAAAATCAAGATTATTATTCTTTGTTAAATATAAATTTAAAAACAGGACGCCATCATCAGATTAGAGTACAGCTTGCTTATGCAGGTATTCCTATTTTGGGTGACCAAAAGTACAATACATTACAACAATGGAAAAAAGGTACTAGTATAGCATTATGGTGTTATAGATTAACATTTAAACATCCTAAAACAAATCAAAATACAATATTACAATGTATTCCAAAACAAGAACCTTATTCAAAATTTACGATTTTTGAATAAATTTGTCAATATTCTGTTGTTGTATTTTTTGAACTTTGTATTATAATAATTTTAAGAAAAAAACGAATACGTTTTTTTCTTTTGGAAAAATATTAGCAATCATAAACACTATTGGCTAACAAAATTATAATAACCCAAAAGGAGGGTTACATATGCAAAGAAAATATACAAAAAAAGCACAAGCAGTCTTACAGTTAGCACAAGAATCAGCTTTAAAATTAGGAAATCGTTTTATTGGTACAGAGCATATTCTTTTAGGTTTGACATTAGTAAGAGATAGTGTAGCTTGCAAGGCACTGGAAGAACAAAGCATTACATCAGACACGATATTTGAAAAAATCACTACACTAATAAGTCGTAGTAGTATTTCTTATATACCACAAGATTTTACACCTGGTGCAAAACGAGTATTGGAATTTAGTAATCAAGAAGCACAACATATGGGGACAGGATATATAGGGACAGAACATTTACTTTTATCTCTTATGAAGGAAGTTGACAGCATTGCAGTAAAGATATTGATTATAATGGGAGTAAATGCCCAAAAATTATATGAAGATATTATGATGATGCTTGGAGAAAGTGAAAGTCAAATGATTCCTGGTATGGGACATCGTTCAGAAGTATCAAATGAAAAAACTGTAACAGAAAATTTAGATAAATATGGAAGAAATTTAACGAATTTAGCAAAAGATAATAAATTTGACCCTATTATTGGCAGAGAACGAGAAATTGAAAGAATTATACAAATATTAAGTAGAAGAACAAAAAATAGCCCTTGTTTGGTAGGTGATCCTGGTGTTGGTAAAACTGCTATTGTAGAAGGTCTCGCTCAAAAGATTGCTGAAGGAAATATTCCATCTACATTGAAAGATAAAAAAATTATTAGTCTTGATTTATCTTCTATGGTAGCTGGTTCTAAATATCGTGGTGAATTTGAAGAACGTATGAAGAAATCACTAAAAGAAGTACAGAATGATGGAAATATTATATTATTTATTGATGAAATTCATACTATTATTGGCGCAGGTGCAGCAGAAGGTGCAATTGATGCATCTAATATATTGAAGCCTTTACTGGCAAGAGGAGAAATACAGTTAATTGGTGCAACTACATTAGAGGAATATAGAAAATATATTGAAAAGGACGCAGCTTTTGAAAGAAGATTTCAACCTGTGAAAGTAGAGGAACCAGAAGAAGAAAAAGCAATCAGTATGTTAAAGGGATTAAAAGATCGTTATGAAGTACATCATAATGTGACAATTACAGATGAGGCAATAGAATCTGCTGTAAAAATGTCTATCCGTTATTTGTCTGATAGATTTTTGCCAGATAAAGCAATTGATTTAATCGATGAAGCAGCTTCTAGTTTACGATTAAAATCTGTAACAATACCTGTAAATATAAAAGAGTTGGAAGAAAAATTTGAAGAAGCTGAAAAGGAAAAAGAAGAAGCAATTAAAACGGAGGAATTTGAAAAGGCAAGTGAAATAAAAAAGCAACAAACAGAAATAAAAAAACAATTAGAAGAAGCTAAAGAAATATGGGAGCAAAATAATAAACGAAATGAACAAACAATAACAAAAGAGGATATAGCAGATGTAATTTCAAAGTGGACAGGTATTCCTGTAAAAAGTTTGGAGGAAGAGGAAAGTCAAAAATTGCTCCATATGGAAGAAGAACTACACAAAAGAGTAATTGGACAAGAAGAAGCAGTTTCTTCTATTGCTAAGGCAGTACGTCGTGGACGTGTAGGTTTAAAAGACCCAAATCGTCCTATTGGTTCATTTTTATTTTTAGGACCTACAGGAGTGGGGAAAACAGAATTATCAAAGGCTCTAGCAGAAGTTTTATTTGGTGATGAAACAGCTATGATACGTATTGATATGTCTGAGTATATGGAGAAACATAGTGTTTCTAGGATGATAGGCTCTCCTCCAGGATATGTAGGATATGAAGAGGGAGGACAATTAAGTGAAAAGGTACGTCGAAATCCGTATTCCGTTATATTGTTTGATGAAATAGAAAAAGCATCATCTGATGTATTTAACATATTATTGCAAGTATTGGATGATGGACATATTACAGATGGACATGGAAGAAAAATTAATTTTAAAAATACTGTTATTATTATGACATCTAATGCAGGTGCTAAAAATATTGTTGCTCCTAAAAAACTTGGATTTATGACAGTGGATACTGAAGAACAGAATTATGAAATAATGAAAAAAAGTGTTATGGAAGAAGTAAAACAGATTTTTAAACCAGAATTTTTAAATCGTATTGATGATATTATTGTATTCCATACTTTGAATCAAGAAAATATAAAACAGATTGTAACTCTTATGAGCAAAACTGTTATAGCAAGGGCTAAAGAAAATATGCAAATTAATTTAACTTTTTCAGAAAAAGCTATTTCTCTTATTGCATCAGAAGGTTATGACCAATCTTATGGTGCAAGACCGTTACGTAGAGCAATACAATCAAAGATTGAAAATTTTTTCGCAGAGCAATATTTAGAAGGAAAATTTAAAGAAGGTGATACAATACAGATAGATGTAGAAAATGGGAATTTTATATTACAAAAAATAGGAAAAGATAGCTAAGTAGTATCTCTAGAGAAATATTTTATTAAAATTAAATTTTAATAAAATATTTCTCTAGTTTGTATGTGGAATCATAATGTTTTCTTTGTAATTTAAAAATTTCAGTATACCTAGTATTATTTTTGTGATATAATATATTTATAAAGGACAAGCAATTACATTTTTGTAAAAAAATAGACTAACTCAGGAGGCAAAGAAAATGAGTGTAATAGAGGAATTAATTCGGTTAGGAAACAATGGGACAATTAGCTTTGGCAATTATCTTTTAGATTCCAAAAAAAAGGTATTAGATTTTGAGGTAAAAGGTGATTTGTATAAAGTAAAAACATTTCGAGAAATTACAAAATTAGAGAAAAATGGAAAGATGATATTAGAAACTGTTCCTGGTGCAACAATACATAATTTTAATATGGAAGAAAAAGGAGCAGATTTTATTGTAGAGGGTGGAGAAGATTTACAATTAACATTAGAATTGGAACCTGAAACAGAATACAAAATTTTGATAGATAATGTAAATGTGGGTAAGATAAAAACAAATATGGCTGGAAAAGTAAATTTTAGTATTGAGATGCAGCAAAATGTAACGAAAACAGTAGAAATTAAAAAAATGGGTTGATGTTTGTAAATATGGACTGTAAAAACAGTCCATTTTTTATTATTTTATTATATCATACAGAGAGGCGAAAAGAATTGAAGACGAAAACAATTTATAGATGTACAGAATGTGGTTATGAAGCATTAAAATGGATGGGGCGATGTGCAGAATGTGGCACTTGGAATAGTTTGAAAGAAGTAATTATTGCACCTAACAAGAAAAATATGATAAATAGTGTAAATGATATTAAAAGCATGTCTGCTAAAGCATTGAAGTTAGCAAGTGTTGAAGTTGGAAAAAATCAAAGAATTGTAACAGGCGTTAATGAGTTTGATAGAGTTATGGGAGGAGGTATTGTAAAAGATTCTGTAACAATATTGACTTCACCTCCTGGGGGAGGAAAATCTACATTAACATTAGCTATTGCAGCAGAAATAGCTAAGCAAGGAAAAAGAGTACTTTATGCTACTGGAGAAGAAAGTGATAGTCAGATTAAAAATAGAGCAGATAGAATATTAGAACAAATTAATGAAAATATTTGGATTATTGCAGATACTAGTTTAAATAATGTATTAAAATCTATTATTGAAATAGATGCAGATTTTATTATTGCAGATAGTATACAGACATTTACATTAGATGAATTTTTGCCAGCTAGAGCAGGTAATCCAACACAAACAATGGAATGTGCTAGTGCATTAGTACAATGTGCAAAAAATAAAGAAAGACAAAGAGCAATTATATTGATTGGTCAAATGAATAAAAATGATGAAATGGCAGGATTGCGTTCATTAGAACATTTAGTAGATACTGTATTATTTATGGAAGGAAATCATGAAGAAGAATTAAGAAGCATTATTGCTACAAAAAATAGATTTGGTAGTACAGGAGAAATGGGATTTTTTACTATGACAGAAAAAGGGTTAATTTCTATTGACAATCCTTCTGAATATTTTATTACAAAAAGAGAAAAAAATGAAATGGTTTCTGGGAGTACAATTACTGTTATTAGGGAAGGTTCTCGTCCTGTTATTTCAGAAATAGAAAGTCTTGTTTCGAATTCTTTTACACCATATCCTTCTCGTATTTGTGAGGCGATGAAAAAAGACCAAATGAATACGTTAATTTCTATATTGGAACAAAGAGGAAAAGTATCATTATATGATAAAAACATTGTTATTAAAACAACAGGAGGAATTAAATTAAAAGAACAAGCAGTCAATTTAGCTGTTATTATGTGTATTGCTTCTTCTATATATAATAAAGCGATTCCATGGAATTATGCATTTATTGCTGATGTTGGCTTAACAGGAGAATTAAAAAAAGTGCCTTCTATGGAATCTCGGGTAAGAGAGTTAGATAGAATGGGATTTGCAAAAGTATTTATACCTCAAAATTCTATAAAAAAAATAACATTACAAAATATTGAAATTATAGAATGTAAAACTTTAATACAAGTTATTACTTATTGTATTGGAAAAAAGTAAACTTTTATTTAGTGATGATGGTTTACGAATAGCTAAATTTATATTATAATACTATAATCAATAAAATAAAGGAGGATATATTTGTGCAAGAAGTAAAAATTAAGAAGTTTAAAAAGGTACTTGTAGCGAATAGAGGAGAAATTGCAATTCGTATTTACAGAGCATTAAATGAACTTGGTATTCAGACGATAGGAATATTTTCAAAAGAGGATAAATACTCTTTATTTAGAACTAAGACAGATGAAGCTTATATGTTAAATAAGGAAAAAGGTCCTATTGATGCTTATTTAGACGTAAAAGAGATTATTCGTATTGCAAAGGCAAAGGGAGCAGATGCTATACATCCAGGGTATGGTTTTTTATCTGAAAATCCAGAATTCGTCGAGGCTTGTGAAAAAGCAGGTATTGCTTTTATTGGTCCAAATAAGGAAATAATGTATGCTATGGGTGATAAAATATCTTCTAAGCAAATTGCAATTAAATGTAAAGTACCTATTATTCCAGGAGTTGACCATGCTGTAAAATCAGAAGAAGAAGTTATGAATATTGCAGAAAAAGTTGGTTATCCAATTATGTTAAAAGCATCTAATGGTGGCGGCGGACGTGGTATGCGTATTGTTAATAGTGCTACAGAGATGCCAAAGGAGTTTGAAGAAGCACGAAATGAAGCAAAAAAAGCATTTGGTGATGATAAGATATTTATTGAGAAGTATTTAAGAAATCCAAAACACATTGAAGTGCAGATATTAGGTGACAAATATGGAAATATAGTACATCTTTTTGACAGAGATTGTTCTGTGCAAAGAAGACATCAAAAAGTAGTAGAATATGCTCCTGCTTCTACAATTAGTATGAAAACAAGAGAAAAAATATTTGCAGACGCTGTCAAAATTGCTAAATATGTAGGATATAAAAATGCAGGAACATTAGAATTTTTGGTAGATGCTGATGAAAACTATTATTTCATTGAAATGAATCCTCGTATTCAAGTAGAGCATACTGTTACAGAAGAAATAACAGGTATTGATATTGTTCAAGCTCAAATATTAATTGAAGAAGGATACCCTCTTAATTCCCCAGAAATCAATATTCCTTCTCAAGAATCAATACATTGTAATGGTCACGCTATACAGATGAGGATTACAACAGAAGACCCTTCTAATAATTTCTTACCTGATACTGGAAAGATTTCTGTTTATCGTTCCGCAGCAGGTAACGGTATTCGATTAGATGGTGGAACTGCCTATACAGGTGGTGAAATCACACCTTACTATGATAGTTTATTAGTAAAAGTTATTGCTTATGATAGAGATTTTCAGAAAGCTACTAAAAAGGCAGTTAGAGCATTAAAAGAAACAAGAATTAGAGGAATTAAAACAAATATTCCTTTTTTGATAAATGTATTACAAAGTAAAACGTTTATTGAAGGGCAATGTACTACAACATTTATTGAACAAACACCAGAACTATTTAAAATAATATTAGGACAGGATAGAGCAACTAAAATAGCAGAATTTATAGGAAATCAAATTGTAAATGAAACACATGGAAAAAAACCAGAATTTGATAATATTCCAATTCCTAGATTTGGGATAAAAGAAAAAGTAATTGGTGCAAGAGATGAATTTTTAAATTTAGGTGCAAAAGAGTATACACAGCGATTAATGAATGAAAAAAGATTATTTGTAACAGATACTACTATGAGGGATGCACATCAATCTTTAGTAGCAACTCGTTTTAGAACAACAGACCTTATAAAGGCAGCACCAGCTACAAATAAAGCAATGGCTAATGCTTTTTCTGTAGAAGCATGGGGAGGTGCAACATTTGATGTAGCATATCGTTTTTTAAAAGAATCTCCTTGGGTTCGTTTAGAGTCATTGCGCAAACATATGCCAAATACATTGATACAAATGCTTTTAAGAGCTTCTAATGCTGTTGGATATGCCAATTATCCTGATAATGTTGTGCAGCAGTTTATTCGTGTTTCTGCTGAAACAGGAATTGATGTTTTTAGAATTTTTGATAGTTTAAATTGGATTGAAAATATGAAAATGCCTGTTGAGGAGGCGTTAAAAACAGGAAAAATTGTAGAAGGCGCTATTTGTTACACAGGTGATATATTAGACCCAAAAGAAAAGAAATATACAATTGATTACTACCTAAAAAAAGCAAAAGAATTACAAGATATGGGATGCCATATTTTTGCTATTAAGGATATGGCAGGATTATTGAAACCATATGCAGCAAAAAAATTATTTTCCGCTTTAAAATCTGAATTAAATATTCCTTTACATTTGCATACTCACGACACAACTGGAAATGGAGTTAGTACAGTATTAATGGCAGCAGAGGCAGGAGTTAATATTGTTGACCTTGCAATACAGTCTATGAGTTCTTTAACTAGTCAACCTTCTATGAATGCCGTTGTAGAAGCATTAAAAGGAACTGAAAGGGATACGAAATTGGATATTGATGAATTAAATGAACTAAGCAGATATTACGCAGGTGTAAGGCAAGTATATAAAGGTTTTGAGAGTGAAATGAATACACCGAATACAGAAATTTATAAATATGAAATTCCTGGTGGTCAATATTCCAATTTATTAGCGCAAGTTAAAGCAATGGGTTCTGCAGATAATTTTGAAGAAATTAAACAACTTTATAAGCAAGCAAATGATTTACTTGGAAATATTGTAAAAGTAACGCCATCATCAAAGGTTGTTGGCGATATGGCAATATTTATGTCTAAAAATGGATTAAATAAAGATAACATATTAGTAGAAGGAAAAGATTTATCTTATCCAGATTCTATTGTAGGGTATTTTTCGGGAAATATTGGTCAGCCAGATGGTGGATTTCCCAAAGAATTACAGAAAATTGTGTTGAAAGGAAAAGAGCCTATTTTAGAACGTCCAGGAAAGTTATTACCTGATGAAAATTTTGAGTTGATTAAAAATCATTTAACAGAATCTTATGCTATGAAACATATTAGTGATAAAAATGTTATTAGTTATGCTTTATATCCTAAAGTATATGATGATTATTGTGATTATCAAGAGTATTATAACGATGTTTCTCAATTAGAAAGTCATATATTTTTCTATGGTTTAGCAAAAGGAGAAGAAACCAGTATTAACATTGGAGAGGGAAAAGACCTATTAATTAAATATATTGATGCTTCTGAGGCAAATGAGGATGGAATGCGTTCTTTAACTTTTGAAATTAATGGTGTTATGAGAGAAGTAAAAATTCAAGATAAAAACTTAGAAGTTAATACAAATAGAATTTTAAAAGCAGATAAAAACAATCCTTGCCATTTGGGTTCTACAATACCAGGTACTGTTGGTAAGATATTAGTTAAAGAGGGAGATAAAGTAACAAAAAATATGGTGTTAATGACTGTAGAAGCAATGAAAATGGAAACATCTGTATTATCGAAAGTAAATGGTGTTGTAGATAAAATATATATTAAAGAAGGGGAAAAGGTAAGTCAGGAAGAACTCCTTATTTCTTTTATACTAAATGATGAATAAAAAGAGGTAGATATATTTTATGAAAAAACAAATCATTGATATTGGTTTAAATTTAATGCATAAACAATTTGACATAGATAGGGAAGATGTTGTTAAAAGAGCAGAAAAAGAAAATATTACCCCTCTAATTATTACTGGAGTACATTTAAATGATAGTAAAAAAGCAGTAAACTTTGCAGAAAAGCATATTGGAAAGTTATATTGTACAATAGGCATACATCCTCATGATGCAAAAACTTGTAATGAAAATACAATATTTGAATTACGAAAACTAGCAGAAAAATCACAAGTTTGTGCTATCGGAGAGTGTGGACTTGATTATGATAGAAATTTTTCACCAAGAGATGTTCAAAAAAAATGGTTTGAAGAGCAAGTTATATTAGCGAAAGAATTAAATATGCCTTTATTTTTACATGAAAGAGCAGCATTTTCTGATTTTAAAAAAATAATGGCAAATTATAAGGAAATTTGTAATCGTTCAGTGGTACATTGTTTTACAGGAAATGGAATAGAACTGCAAAATTATTTAAGAATGGGATGTTTTATTGGTATTACAGGATGGATTTGTGATGAAAGAAGGGGACAGCATTTAAAAACATTGATCAAAATGATACCCCTTAATAAATTAATGATTGAAACAGATGCACCATTTTTAATTCCAAGAGATTTAAAAATACCAGATAATAATAAAAGAAATGAGCCTATGTATTTACGTCATATTTTGAAAGTAATTTCTAAGTGCTTGAATAAAGAGGAAGATGAGTTAGCAGAGATTTTAACAAATAATACAAAGGAATTTTTTCATATTTAAAAGATGTATAATAAGACCTCCTATATAAGAGGTCTTATTATATATCTTAATTTCTAGGATCTTCTCTCATGGCAATGATTGTTTTATTAATTAAATCATCTAGTTCCCAACCTAGCATCTCAGCTCCTTTTTTAATAACTTCTCTAGAACAACCTGCTGCAAATGCTTTATCTTTAAATTTCTTCTTTGCAGATTTTAGTTCCATATCTTGTACGCTTTGAGATGGGCGCATTTTAGCTGCTGCACCTAATAATCCAGAAAGTTCATCTACTGCAAAAAGTACCTTCTCCATTTCATGCTCTGGTTTTACATCAGCCACCAATCCATATCCATGACTTGCTACAGCATGAATTATTTTCTCATCAATACCTCTTTCCCTCATAATTTCCTGTTCTTTTATACAATGTTGTTCTGGGTATAATTCGAAATCTAAATCATGTAATAAACCTACAATACCCCAAAATTCCTCTTTATCACCATATCCTAATTCTCTTGCAAAATATTTCATAATTCCTTCTACAACTTCACCATGACGAATATGGAAAGGTTCTTTATTAAATTCATTTAATAAATTCCAGGCTTCTTCTCTTGTAATATTCATATTAATTCCTTCTTTCTATATTTATTATTTATTTCCTTATCAGTATAAAAGAAATAGAAATATTATGCAATATATAATAAAATATTAGCATATTTTATAAAATTAATATTGTATTTTATTATAATAAAGTATAAAATATACTATATTGATAGCAAAGGAGAGAAAATATATGGATGTCACAAGTTTTGGAATTAATCATGATAAATTATTAAGAGGTATTTATGTTTCTAGAAAAGATACTGTTGAAAACGGTACTTTAACAACATTTGATGTCAGAATGAAAGAACCAAATAGGGAAATGGTAATGGATACATCTGTGATGCATACAATTGAACATTTAATGGCAACATTCTTCAGAAACCATCAAGAATGGAGTGATAAAATAATTTATGTAGGACCTATGGGTTGTCGTACAGGTATGTATCTTATTTTTAAAGGAAATTTAGAATCACAAGATGTTGTTAAAATCATTACAGAATCTTTTGAGTATATGGCTAATTTTGTTGGAGAAATTCCAGCTGCTAAATCTTATATGTGTGGTAATTACTTAGACCATAATTTAGATATTACTAAAATAGAGTGCTGTAAATTTTTAGAAGAAGTATTATATCAAATTAAAAAAGAGAATTTAGAATATCCTAAGCAATAATATTAAAAAGCTAGTGTAAATAGAACACTAGCTTTTTAATTTAATATATCGTTTTATTATTTAAAATATCTATTGTAAAGACCTTGGAATGCTTTACCATGTCTAGCTTCATCTCTAGCCATTTCGTGTACTGTATCATGAATTGCATCTAAATTAGCAGCTTTTGCACGTTTAGCAAGGTCAGTTTTGCCTGCTGTTGCACCATTTTCAGCAGCAATACGAAGTTCAAGATTTTTCTTTGTAGAATCTGTTACAACTTCGCCTAATAGTTCAGCAAATTTGCAAGCATGCTCTGCTTCTTCCCAAGCAGCTTTTTCATAATATAAGCCAACTTCTGGATAGCCTTCTCTATGAGCAACACGAGCCATAGCAAGATACATACCAACTTCAGTACATTCACCTTCAAAATTTGCTCTCAAATCAGCCATAATATCTTCACTAGAACCTTTTGCAACGCCAATTACATGTTCAGCAGCCCATGTCATTTCTCCAACTTGTTCTGTGAATTTATCAGAACTTGCCTTACAAATTGGACATTGTTCAGGGGCTGAATCACCTTCATGTACATAACCACATACGGAACAAACAAATTTTTTCATAATTAAAATCCTCCTTAAATTAAATAATATTAGAATTAAAAACAATAGTTTAATATTTTAACAATATTTAAATTTAACTATTGTTAACTAATAATAATTATAAATTACATCTTCATACTTGTCAACCTTTTTTTATAAAATGGTTTTCAATTTTCGTTAAAATGTGTTAAACTAATTAAAATAGTTTGTTGGAAATAATTCCTCGAACCATTTATGTAATTATGAAAGGAGAATTTTATGATTGATTTTCAAATTGGACAACAATATTATGGTTTTTACTTAAAAGAACATTCAAATATAGATGACATCCATTCTAAAGGTTACTTATTTGAGCATATCCAAAGTGGGGCAAAATTATTCTATATAAATAATAAAGATGATAATAAAGTTTTTTTTATTGCTTTTAAAACACCTCCAGAAGATAATTGTGGTGTACCTCATATATTAGAACATTCTGTATTATGTGGTTCTAAAAAATATCAAGCAAAAGATCCTTTTAATGAATTAGCAAAAAGTTCTTTAAATACTTATTTGAATGCTTTAACATATGCTGATAAAACTATGTATCCTATTGCTAGTAGAAACCAAAAAGATTTTATGAATATGATGGATGTTTATTTAGATGCTGTTTTTTTCCCTCGTATTTACGAGAATAAAGAAATATTTATGCAAGAAGGCTGGCACTATGTTTTAGAAAATAAAAAAGCACCTTTAACAATAAAAGGAATTGTATATAATGAAATGAAAGGAACACTATCTGACCCTGAAACTATATTAAATAATGCAATATCTAGAAGCCTTTTTCCTAAGACAACATATAGATTTGAATCTGGTGGTAATCCAGAGGATATACCTAATTTGACATATGAAAATTTTTTGAATTTTCATAGAAAATATTATCATCCGTCAAATAGTTATATTTATTTATATGGTGATATGAAAATTGAAGAACAATTAAAGTGGATAGATAAAGAATATTTGAGTAAATTTCAAAGAAAAAATTTTGATTTACAAATTTCTTTGGAAGAGGATTTTTCTGATATAGTTTTTTTAGAGGATACATTTTCTGTTAACAATAAAGAAGATAATATTAGAAACACATTTCTTTCTTACAATGTACGTATTGGAAAATCAACGAATCCAACGTTAATATTTGCATGGGATATGTTAAGCTATATTTTGTTAGAAACAAATGCTTCTCCTTTGAAAAAAGCATTGATAAATGCTAGTATTGCAGAAGAAACAGAATGCTGGTTTGATTCGTCTAGTTATGATATGGTATTTAGTATTATAGCAAAAAAGTCAGAAAAAGAAAATGTATTAGTCTTTCAGAATATTATTGAAAAAACATTAAATGATATTGTGAAAAATGGTATTGATAAAAAGTTAATTGAAGCAACATTAAATAGATGGGAATTTTATTTAAAAGAGGAGTATTTTGGATCCAGACCTAAAGGACTGACTTATGGCATAAAATTAATGAAAAGCTGGTTACATGGTAAAAGTCCTATGGAATCTCTATGTTATTGGAAGCAATTTCAAGAAGTAAAATCTTTAGCATTGACAACAAATTATTTCGAAAATTTGATTGAAACATTAATATTACAAAACGTTAATAAAAGTATAGTAGTCGTTTCTCCAGAGAATGGAAAACAATCTCGTATAGAGCATAAATTTATGGAAGAAATGAAAAAAGTGAAAAGTAGTTTATCTGAAAATCAAATTAAGCAGTTAATATTTGAAAATAAATTATTAAAGTTGTATCAATCTGAACCAGATAGTAAAGAAATCACAAATCAAATACCATTTTTAAATGTAAGCGACATCAATAAAAATGCTGAAATTTTTTCTACTCAAAAAATACAAGAAGAATACCAAATGATTTTTACACCACTAAATACAAATGGAGTTGTATATTCTCAGCTACTATTTAATACTTCTTTTGTACCAGAAAATTTATTACATTATGCTAGTCTTTTAGTGTATATAATGGGAAAATTGGATACAGTACAATATAGTTTTGAACAATTGCCATTAGAAATTAATTTTTTTACAGGAGGGATTAGTTTAAGTAACGATATTTATTCTACTTCAAAACAAGATTATAATTCGTTTATAACAGTTAATGGAAAATTTTTGAAAAAAAATATAGGAAAAGCTTTTAATATTATGAAATCTATTTTATTTGAAACAGATTTTAACCAAAGTGAGAATTTGAAAAAATTGATTAAATTTGCAAAAGTGAATTTAGAAAATTATTTACAAAATGCACCTCATTTAGCAGGCATCTCTAGAAATATGGGGCATATTGCTATGGGTGCGAGAATGAAAGAAGAAGTATCAGGAGTCGCCTTTTACCATTTTTTAATTCAAGCAGAAAAAGAAGCAGAAAAAGATATAGAAATGTTAATTTCAAAATTAAAGAAGGTATATTCTTATATATTTACTAGACAGAATATTATCGTTGCTGTTACTTGTGAAGAGTCTAATTTACATTATTATAAGCAGGAAGTAAAAAAATTATATAATATACTTTTAGATAAACCATTATTAAAAAAACAAAATTATCAATTTTTATTACGAAATAAGCAAGAAGGATTAATAAGTCCTTTTAAAATACAATATAATATTCAGTCTGGTAATTTATTAGATTATGGTTATACTTATTCTGGCAACTTGGCTGTGTTAAAGACGATATTAGATTTAGAATATTTATGGAATACTGTTCGTGTACAAGGAGGAGCCTATGGATGTTATTGCCGTTTTTTAAAAAATGGCAATGCTTATTTTTATTCTTATAGAGATCCTAACATACAAAAAACATATGATATTTATGAAAAAGCCTCTATATTTTTAGAAGAATTTTGTGATAAGAATATAGATTTAACAAAATATATATTAGGAGCTATAAATGCATTAGATAAGCCTTTAGGAAATGAGGAAAAGTCAAATTTAGCTGTAGCTAGATATTTGACTGGTATTACACCTGAAATCCAACAAAAAGAAAGAGATGAAATTTTAACAACTACAATAAAGGATATACAAAAATATATTTTATTGTTAGATAAAATAATGAACCAAAAAAATATTTGCACAATTGGAAATGATGCAGTAATATGTAAGAATAAAGAACTTTTTTCAGATATTTTACCATATATATAATTGATTTTGTAGAAAATATTGTTTTTATTGCTTTTTTGTGTAAATTATGATATAAATAAAAGTAGGGATATGGTTTCATTTTGTAAAACAGGTTTCAAAGATGAAATCTGTTTTACTTTTTTAGAACATTATTATAATAAGGAGGAAGAAAAATGGGGCTTGATTATAAAGATGCGGGCGTAGATGTAGAAGCTGGATATAAGTCTGTAAAATTGATGAGAGAACACGTAAAAAGCACATTTCGTAAAGAAGTATTAGGCGACATTGGTGGATTTGGAGGTATGTTTTCTCTTGCAAATTTACAAATGAAGGAACCTGTACTTATTTCAGGAACGGATGGAGTAGGAACAAAATTAAAATTAGCTTTTATACAAGATAAACATACTACTGTTGGTATTGACTGTGTTGCTATGTGTGTTAATGATATTATTTGTAATGGAGCACAACCCTTATTTTTTTTGGACTATATTGCATGTGGCAAAAATATACCAGAACGAATTGCTGAAATTGTAAGTGGAATAGCAGAAGGGTGTCGTCAAGCTGGTTGTGCTTTAATTGGTGGTGAAACAGCAGAAATGCCTGGATTTTATACTCAAAATGAGTATGATATGGCTGGCTTTGCAGTAGGTGTAGTAGATAAAGAAAATATTATTGATGGGAAAAATATTATTGAAGGAGATGTTATCATTGGATTACCTTCTAGTGGTATTCATAGTAATGGATATTCTCTTGTTAGAAAAATTTTTCGTCCTTCTGAAACTAGCTGTAAAGAGTTTGTAACTTCTCTAAACGAAACATTAGGAGAAGCACTTTTAAAACCTACAAAAATTTATGTAAAAGAAATTCTTCATTTAATTGAAAGAATAGAAATTAAAGGAATTAGTAATATCACTGGTGGTGGATTTATAGAAAATATTCCAAGGTGTATTCCAAAAGGTAGAAATCTTTGTGCATACATAGAAGAGGGAACATGGCCTGTATTGCCTATATTTGATTTAATGCAAAAAACGGGTGATATTAATAGAATGAGTATGTATAATACATTTAATATGGGAATTGGTATGATTTGTGTTGTTTCAAAAGAAAATGCTGAAGCAACATTAAATATACTTCATGAAATAGGAGAAGAAGGATATATTATAGGAAAAATAATATCTAGTGAAAAAGAGGTAGAAATATGCTTAAAATAGGTATTTTAGTTTCTGGTGGAGGAACAAATTTTCAAGCCATCGTTGATGCTATTGAAGCAGGAAATTTAGTAGATACCAAAATTGTAACTCTTGTAAGTTCTAATCCGAATGCCTATGCTTTAGAACGCGCAAAACAACATAATATTGATGCTGTTTGCATTAGAAAAAAAGATTATGATACAGATATATTATATCAACAAGCACTTATTGACCATATGAAAAATAAAAATGTAGAGTTAATAGTTATGGCTGGCTTTATGGTTGTAATAGGTTCTTTATTTATTCAAGAATTTGAAAATAGAATTATTAATATTCATCCTTCTTTAATTCCTTCTTTTTGTGGAAATGGTTATTATGGCTTAAAAGTTCATGAAGCTGCTTTAAAAAAAGGGGTGAAAGTTACTGGTGCAACGGTACATTTTGTAACAGAAGAAACAGATGCAGGTCCTATTATTATGCAAAAGCCTGTTTTTATTCTAGAAGAAGATACCCCAGAATCATTACAAAGACGAGTTATGGAAGAAGCTGAGTGGGAAATTTTGCCTAAATCTATACAATTATTTGCACATAATCGTTTAAAAGTAATTGGAAATCATGTTAAAATACTTTAACTTTAGGAGGAAAACAAATAATGAAAATTTTGGTTGTAGGCAGTGGTGGTAGAGAACATGCAATTATATGGAAATTAAAACAAAATTCTGCTATAGATAAAATTTATTGTGCACCCGGAAATGCAGGTATTTCTGAATTAGCAGAATGTATTCCTATTGGCGTAATGGATTTTGATAAGCTCATTTCTTTTGTTAAAAAAAATAATATTGATTATACAATTATAGGAATGGATGATCCTTTAGCAGGCGGCATTGTAGATGCTTTTGAAAACGAAAATTTAAAAGTGTTTGGTCCTAGAAAAAATGCTGCTATATTAGAAAGTAGTAAAGCTTTTGCAAAAAATTTAATGAAAAAATACAATATTCCAACTGCTACTTATGAAACATTTGATAATTATGAATCTGCAAAGACATATTTAGAAAAACAAAATATGCCTATTGTATTGAAAGCAGATGGGTTGGCACTAGGAAAAGGTGTTTTAATTTGTAAAACACTAGAAGAAGCCCAACAAGGTTTGAAGGAAATAATGCAAGAGCATAAATTTGGTTCTGCTGGAAATACCGTTATAATTGAAGAATTTTTAGAAGGACCAGAAGTTTCTATATTGTCATTTTGTGATGGAAAAACAATTATTCCTATGGTAAGCGCTCAAGACCATAAAAGAGCTTTTGATGATGACAAGGGTTTAAATACTGGTGGTATGGGTACATTTTCACCAAGTAAATTTTATACAAATGAAATGTCAGAAGAATGTATGAGGACAATTTTTCAACCAACTGTTGACGCTATGTTAAAGGAAAATAGACCATTTGTAGGCATTATTTACTTTGGATTAATGTATACTAACACAGGAATGAAAGTAATTGAATATAATGCACGTTTTGGTGACCCAGAAACACAAGTTATATTGCCAAGATTAAAAACAGATTTATTTGATATAATGTTAGCTTGTACAAATGGCACATTAGATAATATTAATATTGAATGGTACGATAATGCTGCAGTTTGTGTTATATTAGCAAGTGGAGGATATCCTGTTTCTTATAAGAAAGGTTATGAAATTACAGGTTTGGAAGAGATTTCTAAAAAGGACAATTTGGTTGTATTTCATGCTGGCACAGATAAAAAAGAAGGAAAATTTATAACTTCTGGTGGTCGTGTACTTGGTATCACTGGTATTGGAGATACTATAGATGAGGCAATTAAAACAGCTTATGAAGGTGTGGAGATTGTTAATTTTGATCAAAAACATTTTAGAACTGATATTGGTAAAAAGAACTATAAATAGAAAATTAGCATTAATTAACACATACATAATAATATTATGTATGTGTTTTTAATTATCAACAAAATAATTATATTTATTCGTAAAAGTTGTATTTTACGAATAAATATCTTTTGAAAAGAGTATTTATTTTATTCCCCTATCCACTTAATAATTTTCAATTTTTTTAGATTTAGATAAGACTTTCTTATTTCTTTCTGTTACTTGTTTTTTGGTAAAGTTATTTTTAATCTATAATTTCTCCTTGGTTTGAAAATTTAATATAATTGGTTGAATTACTTTTAATAAATTAATGCCTTTATCAAAATATTCTTCTAAAATAATTACCAAATACAAAGAATGTTCCACATCATTTTCTTATACTGTCAGATAAATATACTTTGCTATGGTTTATTATCAAACGTGATAAAATAATTTACAAGTTGTACTAAAGTTTATCAAAAAAATGCACAATCATTTTTTACTGTTAATATATTTCTTTCATAGAGATTTTATATTATTTATTAGCAAGTTTAAGATTCTTTTAAGTAAAAGAATTAATTTTAATACTAAAATTTGTAAATATTTCTAATAAAAATCACTGGACAAATAATGTTGATAAAGTGTATAGTATATTTATATAAAAATAAACTATAGATATTATTAAATGCAATGAATATATTATATGAAATAATTGGATAAATTTTAAGAAAAAATAGCATGAATCACTTACATAATCTATTTAAAGCTATTAATTTTAAAAAATGACTGTTTAATAAAATTATTGTAAAAAGTTCTAAGAATATAAATTTTAAATATTTAGTAAGGAGGTTTTTATATTGGGTTGGAAATTAAAGCGTTTTTTGTATACATTTCTTATACTTTTCTCATTTGGAACAATTTCTATTTATGCTAATAATACTTTAAATGATGTTTCTATACAAATTGATGGTACTTATTTAGAATTAAGTGATTCTCCTAAAATAATAGATGGTAATACTTTAGTGCCTATACAGGATATCAGTGCTATATTAAATATACCAATAAATTGGAATGAAAATACAAATACAATTGATATATATGGAAAAGAAAATACCTATACTCTAGAAATAAATAATAATGTTGTTAAATGTGAAAATAACGATACAATTATATTAAATACTGCGCCAACAATTATAAATAATAAAACATTTGTACCAATTCGTTTTATTGCTGAAAGTATGGGAACAGATGTTTTATGGGATGATTTTTCTAGAACAATATTTATTACAACTAGAAAAGAACTTCAAAATAATAATTTAGAAAAAATAGAATTGTCATTAGGAAATAAAAAAGTTTATACAGGTGAATTGGTTTCTATGTTAAAGAAAGATTTTGGTGAACCAAGTCGCATTGAAAAAAGTATATATAATTTAGATTGGTACATTTATAATCATGATTATAAACAATTTATAATGGTAGCAGTAAAAGATAATATAGTAGTTGGATATTATACAAACGCTAAAGGTTTTATTTTAAATGATAAAATACAATATGATATGATTTATAGTGATGATAATATAGACAGTCAAATTACCATTTATAAGGATTCTAACAATAATGAAAAAATATACGGCGTTTTAGTAGTTCTTCTTCCTTATCAAAATGAAGAAATTATTAGTTCGCCAGAATTTTTAAATATACAAGCAAAAGAAAATTTTGATATTTTAAATACATTTAGGACAAATTATAATTTACCAATTTTAGAATGGGATAATTTATTAGTTGAATCTTCAGAACTTCATTGCATAGATATGGCTGAAAAAGGTTATTTTTCTCATAATTCTTTAGATGGCAGAACACATAAAGATAGAATATTAACAACTGGCATAAAAGATACTGTAGCATGGGGAGAAAATATTGTAGCTGGTCCTAAATTAGCAATAGATATGTTTGATTTATGGATTAATTCATCTGGACATCGTACTAATATGTTAAGAGAAAATTTTACTCATGTAGGTATTGCCTCTATTTATAAAGAAAATTCTATTTATAGTTACTACTCTGGACAAAATTTTGTAGAAAAAAATGCAGAAAAAGTAAATGAAACAGATAAAGAAAGTAATGGACATACCATTACATTTACTATTTATTAAAATAATATGAATTTTAAAAAAGGATTACAAATTATATGTAATCCTTTTTATATGAAAAAATATAATTACTTAAAATAATCTTTATTACAATTGTGACAGTTATTCTTACCACAATGACAAGTTCCTTTATTTTTAATAATTGTTTTTATTGCTATAATAATAAAACTGAAAATAATACTACATATTATAATATTTGACAAACTACGATACCTTCTTTCTATATTTATATTAAATTTTTATAAATGATATATTTTTTTTATTACTTAAATAAATTAATACAATTACACAAATAATTAACATAGCTGCAATAATTGCTGGTACAGGTATTACATTATATAATAATGTACTTCCAACAATATTAATCAATAATGATACAATATATGCTAAACTAGTTTGATATCCTATTGCAATTAATGTCCATTTCCAATTACCCATTTCTCTTTTAATCGCTCCAATAGCTGCAAAACAAGGAGCGCATAATAAATTAAATGCTAAAAATGAGTATGCAGATACTTGCGTGAAATCATTTCGTAGATTTACCCAAACTTCAATATTATCTTCTGCAACTTCTCCTATACCATACAATACGCCAAATGTTCCTACAACATTTTCTTTTGCTACTAATCCTGTTATAGTTGCTACTGCTGCCTTCCAATCTCCCCACCCCAAAGGCGTAAAAATTGGTGCAATAATTTGTCCAACCGAAGCTAAAATAGATTTACTTGCATCTACCATTTGTAAAGACCAATTAAATGATTGTAAAAACCAAATTAAGCTGCAGGAAATAAAAATAATTGTACCTGCTTTTTTTACAAATGATTTTCCTTTATCCCACATATGAATTAATATACCTTTTATCGCTGGTATATGATAAGGAGGTAATTCCATGACAAATGGTGCAGTATCGCCAGAAAACAATGTTGTCTTTTTTAATAAAATACCTGAAAAAATAATTGCTCCAATCCCGATAAAATAAGTAGATGGTCCAACCCAAGAATTTTCTGGAAATAATGCGCCTGCAATCAATGCAATAATTGGTAATTTTGCTCCGCAAGGAATAAATGTTGTTGTCATAATTGTTATTTTTCTGTCTTTTTCACTTTCAATTGTTCTAGAAGCCATAATAGCAGGGACACCACAACCTGTACCAATAAGCATTGGAATGAAGGATTTTCCGGATAAACCAAATTTTCTAAAAATTCTATCCATTATAAACGCAATACGTGCCATGTACCCACTATCTTCTAATATAGAAAGGAAGAAAAATAATATAAGCATTTGTGGCAAAAATCCAATAACTGCACCAACACCACCAATGATACCATCAACAATAAAACTTTGTAACCACTCTGCCGTGTTAATATTTTCTAAGAAAAAAGATACATTTTCCTGTATAAATTTTCCTACAAATATATCATTTGTCCAATCTGTTGAAATTGTTCCTACTGTAGAAACAGAAATATAATATATTAACCACATTATAGCTGCAAAAAATGGCAGTGCAAAAAATCTATTCGTTACAATATGGTCGATTTTATCTGAGATTGTCATATTATTCATATTTTTCTTTTTTACAAATTTCGATACACAATGTTCTATATATTTATATCTTTCATTTGTAATAATACTTTCGCTGTCATCATCTAAATTTTTTTCACATTCCGAAATAATATTTTCTAATTTTTTTGTAATATCATTATTAAATTGAAATTTATTTATTATTTTTTTATCTCTTTCAAACAATTTTATAGAAAACCATCTTAATTGTTGCTCGTTTACATCATTTTGAATAAAAGGTATTATATTTTGTAATGCTGTTTCTATATTTTGTTGAAATATTTCTTTAATTGGCTTTATACTTTTTCTTGCTGTTTCTAATGCTGCTTGTGCTGCTTCCATTATCCCCTGTCCTTTTAATGCAGATGTTTCTATAATTTCACAGTTAAATAGTTTACTTAATTCTTGAATATCAATAATATCACCGTGTTTTTTTACAATATCTATCATATTCATAGCGATTACAACAGGTATTCCTGTTTCTAATAATTGTGTTGTTAAATAAAGATTTCTTTCAATATTAGAAGCATCTATTATATTTAATATTACATCGGGACGCTCATTAATAATATAATCTCTTGATATAACTTCTTCTAAAGTATATGGAGAAAGAGAATAAATACCTGGCAAGTCAACAATAGTAACATTCTTATGTCCTTTTAATAATCCCTCTTTTTTTTCTACTGTAACACCAGACCAGTTTCCTACATATTGAGAACTTCCTGTCAATTCATTAAACATAGTTGTTTTACCACAGTTTGGATTTCCTACAAGAGCTATCTTAATTGCCATTTTATTATCCCCCTTTTATCTATATAATCAATATCATTTCTGCATCCATTTTTCTTAAAGAAAGCTCATATCCTCTTACATTTATCTCTATAGGATCACCTAAAGGAGCTACTTTTCTGATAAAAATATCTGTTCCTTTTGTAATTCCCATATCCATAATTCTTCTCTTAAAAACAGCTTCTCCTCTTAGTTTCAATACAGTAACCGTTTCGCCTATTTTAGCATCCTTTAGTGTTTTCAAATAAAATTCCTCCTTCATTTCGTTATCATTAAATCATAATTCTATTTGCTACAGACTGATTAATAGCAATACTTGTTTCTTTTACTTTTATAATGATATTACCATGTATTTGAGATATTATTGTAACTTCACTACCTTCTATAATTCCTAAACTTTTTAAAAATCTCTTAGTATCATCTTTTCCAATAATTTTTTTAACTGATTGTTTTGTTCCAATTTTTGATAGCATTAAAGGTAGCATAAAATTCTCCTTTCAATAATAAAATATAATTTCATTCGATAAGTATATTATAATATATATTAGTTTTAGCTAACTAATTATATTAAGTTTATATTAACTAATATAATTTGTCAATAGCTAACTATAAATTTCATTTAATATTTCATATAAGTTTATAATAATATATTTATGTAAATTTATATAATGAAATGATAAATAAAAAATGGAATAATTATAATATAATAACTATTCCATTTTTTATTAAAGTTTATGATAAAATACAATATTTAGTCATATATTTTTCCATTAAATCTAATATATCATTATAGCCTTTTTGTTCCTTTAAATAATCATAAATATCCTGTACAGAAATAATAGAATGAACATTTATTCCGAATTCTTCACTTACTTCCATAATTGCTGTTTTACCTGGTGTTTTACCTATTTCACAGCGATTTACAGAAATAAACATATGCTCTATACTTATATCTGCCGACTTTGTTAAAATAGGAACTGTTTCTCTAATAGCTGTACCAGCTGTAATAACATCTTCAATAATAATAATATTATCACCATTTTGAGGTTGATAGCCAACCAGATTTCCACCTTCTCCATGGTCTTTTTCTTCTTTTCTATTAAAAAAATAAGGTTTATCTATATTATATTGTGTAGCAAGAGAAACAGCAGTTGTTGTTACTAATGGAATTCCTTTATATGCTGGTCCAAACATACAATCAAAGTTATCACCACAGGTTTCTTTTACTAACTCAGCATAAAATTTACCTAATTCAGCAATTTGTTTTCCTGTTTTATAATTACCTGTATTTACAAAGTAAGGAGTGAGACGACCACTTTTTGTTTTGAATTCTCCAAAACGTAATACATTCGATTTCATCATAAATTCAATAAATTCAATTTTGCTTTTTGTTAACATATCTTTCTACCTCTTTTAATCTATAATTCCCCTAATTTCATTAATATCTTTTATATTATACTGTTCCATATATTGTTGAATACCTTCTATTGTTTCAATAGTAGCCATTGGATTTGAAAAATTTGCTGTGCCTATTGCAACAGCAGTTGCTCCTGCCATAATAAACTCAATAGCATCTTCTCCATTACAAATACCTCCCATACCTATAATGGGTACATTTACAGCTTTTGCTACTTGGTATACCATACGAACTGCTACTGGTTTAACAGCAGGACCAGAAAAACCTCCTATTTTATTTGCTAAAACAGCTTTCTTTTTATGAATATCTATTTTCATTCCTTGTAATGTATTAATGAGTGATAATGCATCAGCTCCCCCATATACAGCAGCTTTAGCAATTTCTGTAATATCTGTCACATTAGGAGTTAATTTTACAATTAAAGGTTGTTTAGCATATCTCTTCACTTCTGATACAACTTTTTGTACCATTTTTATATCAGTTCCAAATGTGATTCCTCCTTCTGTTACATTGGGACAAGAAATATTTAACTCTAATAAATCAACATCTGCATTTGATAATTTTTCAACTGTTTGACAATATTCTTCTATGGTATGTCCGCATACATTTACAATGATTTTAGTATGATATTGACGCAAAAACGGAATATCATTTTCTATAAAATTATCAACACCCATATTTTGTAATCCTACAGAATTTAACATACCACCATATGTTTCTGCAATACGAGGGGTATTATTTCCCTTCCATGGTACATTTGAAACACCTTTCACTGTAACAGCACCTAATTTATTTAAGTCAACAAATTCACTGTATTCTCTACCAGAACCAAATGTCCCTGAGGCTGTTGTAACTGGATTTTGCATTATAACACCAGCAATATTTACTGACAATTCCCTAGTCATTCCAAACCACCTCATTTCCCCAAAATACAGGACCATCTTTGCAAACTTTTAAATTTTCCCAATCATGTGTTCCTTTTTTATTGATTTTAATTGCACAACCTACACAAGCCCCAATACCACAAGCCATTCTTTCCTCCATAGATACTTGTATTTGCATTTGTTTTTTCTCAGCCCATTCCGAAACAGCCTTTAACATCACTTTAGGTCCACAAGCATATATCATATCTGCTGTAGGTTCTTCTATTTCTATGGCATCTAGTACAGTGCCACATATGCCCTGACTGCCATCATCTGTTGCTATCGATATATTTGCCCCTATTTTCTGAAATTCTTCTACAAGTATTGGTTTTGACTTTGCACCAATAAAAATATGTATATTCCCTTGTAATGTTTTTGCTAATTCTAGCATAGGAGGTACACCAATACCTCCACCGATTAAAATATGATTTCTATGCTTTTCATTTACAAAAAATCCATTTCCTAAAGCACCTAAAATTTTAATACTACTCCCTTTTTGCAGTTTACAAATATGTTCTGTTCCTTTTCCAATTACTTGATATAATAATCGAAGTGTTCCCTCTTTTTTATCAATTTCAGATATACTAATAGGACGAGGCAAAATCATTTCTGCTTTTTCTGTATATACATTAATAAATTGTCCTGCTTTTGCAACATTTGCAATTTCTGGTGCATAAAGCACCATATCATAAATATTATCTATATAACATTTATTTTTTAGTATTATAGCTTGTTCTATTTTTTTCATTATTATTTCTCCTCTATCGAACACGGTTTAAATCGTCACGCATATCTATAACAGCCTGACGAGAAGCTTGAGCAAAATTTTGTTCTGAAAAATCTTTTGCATATTTTTTATTTTTATATGCAGCTATAATGCCTCGAGAGGAATTTACAATTGCACCAATTCCATTCTTATCAAAGCAAACAGATAAATCTTCTGCTGTTCCACCTTGTGCGCCATATCCAGGTACTAAAAAGAATGTATGTGGTAATTTTTTTCTTAAATCTTGAGCTTGTTTTGAATGAGTTGCGCCAACGACAGCACCAACGGAAGAATAATTATATTTTCCTCTTAAAGTAGTTCCCCATTCTTCTGTAAGTTGTCCTACTCTTTCATATAACTTTATACCATCTATATTTAAATCTTGTAATTGTCCACTATTCGGATTAGAAGTTTTTACTAAAACAAAAATTCCTTTTTCATAATTTTTACAATTTTCAATATAAGGTTCAATAGAATCCCACCCAAGATAAGGATTTAATGTAATAAAATCTTCTCTATAAATTTCAAAGCTATTTTCCTCTACGTCTACCTTACCAATGTGTCCATTAGAATATGCTTCTGCGGTAGAAGCTATATCACTTCTTTTGACATCTCCAATAACAATCAATCCCATTTCTTTTGCATAAGCAATCGTTTTGATATAGCAGGCAATTCCATCTGCGCCATATTGTTCATACATAGCTATTTGTGGTTTTACTGCTGGTATTAAATCATATGTAGCATCAATAATTGCTTTATTAAATTGCCAAAATGCTTCCATAGCACCAGAAAGCGTTTTTCCAAATTTTTCATATGCTTTTTGCTTGATAAAATCAGGAATATAATCTAGACGAGGATCCAATCCTACAACGGTAGGATTTTCAGTTTGTTTTATTTTATCTATCAGTGTATCAATTATCATGCCAATTCCTCCACTAATTCACCATTTGCTACAACTATATTACCATCTACAATAGTATACAATACTTTTCCTTTTACATCAAACCCACCAAAAGGCGTATTTTTACTTTTTGATGCAAATGTATTTGGATTTACTTTATATGTTTCATTTGGATTAATAATTGTAATATCTGCTGATTTTCCTATTGATAATTTACCAGCATAATCATCAATTCCTAACATTTTTGCAGGATTCCATGTCATTTTAGCAATCAATTCTAAAGGCGTTAACCAGCCTTCCTCTACAAGTACTGTAATACCTAATGGCAATGCTGTTTCTAGCCCTACAATACCAAATGCTACTTTTTCATATTCACAATTTTTTTCATCTATGCTATGTGGCGCATGGTCTGTTGCAATCACTTCAATAATATTATCCTTTAAAGCATGACGAATTGCTAATACATCTTCTTTGGAACGTAATGGAGGATTCATTTTTGTATTTCCATCATAATCTGTTATAAAATCATCACTTAATGTAAAATGATGTGGTGTTGCTTCTGCT
Source organism: Lachnospiraceae bacterium 46-61 (assembly GCA_041223565.1). GTDB lineage: Bacteria > Bacillota > Clostridia > Lachnospirales > Anaerotignaceae > Coprocola. The sequence goes on along the minus strand of JBCLQL010000002.1, from coordinate 179,987 downwards.
GTCACATTTTGCCCTGCTAATTTTGCCTGTTTTAATATTTCTACACTTCCCTTTGTACTCATATGGCAAATGTGTAATTTAGAATTTGTACTTTTTGCTAATATAACATCTCTTGCAACAATGACTTCTTCTGAATCATTTGAAATACCCTTTAATCCTAATAATTGTGCACTTGCTCCAGCATTCATAGAGCCTCCAGCTACTAGAGCAATATCTTCGCAATGAGAAAGTACAGGAATATCAAACATTTTTGCATATTTCATAGCTGTCTTTAATAATCCAGAAGAAGGCACACTTTTACCATCTTCACTAATGGCGCAAGCACCTGCTTTTGCCATTTTCCCAATATTAGATAATTCTTCGCCATTCTGTCCTTTTGTAATAGCTCCAATAGGCAAAACATGTACCACACCTTCCCTTTGTGATTTTAATTTAATATATTCTACCATAATATCACTGTCACATACTGGATTTGTATTTGGCATACAACAAATTGTTGTAAAACCTCCTTTTGCAGCACTCCTTGTACCTGTTGCTATTGTTTCTTTATATTCATATCCTGGTTCACGTAAATGAACATGAACATCAATAAATCCTGGAGTCACCCAATTTTCTTGAGCATTGATAATTGTATCAGCTTTGTCAGTAATATTTTTTTCCATTTTAGAAATAATGCCATTTTCTATTAATATATCCATTATTTCGTTTGTTTGGGAAGCTGGGTCTATCACTTGTCCATTTTGAATTAAAATTTTCATATTGTTCCTCCTTGATACAATAATTTTAATATTGCCATTCTAACAGCAACACCATTTTTAACTTGTATATTAATAACAGAATTTTCACTATCAATAATGTCTGTACTTAATTCAATTCCTCTATTTACTGGTCCAGGATGCATAATTAATACATCTTTTTTCGCATATTTCAATATTTCTTTATTTATTCCAAATAATTCTCGATATTCTGCTAAATCAGGGAAAGCTATTGTTTTTTGTCTTTCGAATTGTATACGTAATCCCATTACAATATCAGCTTCTTTTACAGCCTCTTTTATATCAGGTGTTGTTTTAACACCAAGTAAACCAGAACTACCTAATAATGTAGAAGGACCTGCTAATGTAACATCCGCGCCCAATTTAGATAATCCGAATACATTACTTCTAGCTACACGACTATGAGAAATATCTCCAATAATAGCTATTTTTAAACCTTCAAAATATTTCTTATATTCTAATATTGTAAATAAATCCAACAATGCTTGTGTAGGATGCTCATTAGAACCATCCCCAGCATTAATAACATGGGCAGATACATTTTTTGCTAAAATATGTGGAGCCCCTGTCATGCTATGACGCATTATCATTATTTTTACGCCCATTTGGTCTAATGTTTTGCCTGTATCAATTAAACTTTCTCCCTTTTTTACACTGCTTGTTCCTACACCTAAATCTTGCACTGTTGCACCTAAATATTTTCCTGCAAGAGAAAAGGAAGTTTTTGTTCTCGTACTATTTTCATAAAACAAACTAACAATACTGCATCCCTTAATTTCATTAATTCTTTTACTACTATCATCAATACGAGTTTTCATTTCTTTTGCTGTTTTCAATATTTCTAGTATTTCCTCTTTTGTCATATCCTTTAAGCCAAGAACATCTTTTTTATTTAGCATAACAATCCTCCTTCATTTTATTACAAAAAGAAAGACAATCAAAAGAAATATTCATTCTTTTCATTGTCTTACATAAAAGAATTAGATATAGAAAGAAATATTTTGTTTTTTGTATTCTTCACCATATCAAAATCTCCCCCACTTTAAAAATTGAATTGATAAATTAAAATTATCATAAATTATCGTTATTTTAACATAAAACCAACCTTTTTTGCAACCCCCAAAATATCTATAGTTTACTCTTATTATTCTTTTTTTATTTTATTCACTAAAAATAATAAAGAATTTTTCTAATATTTTTGAAACCAAAAAAGAATAATTGACGTCTAATGAATGTAAAACAAAATGCAGAATATTTGTATTTGTTTTATAATCATATGCGCATAGGAGAAAAATAATGAAAAACAGTGAAACAAAGTTTTGGATAAAGAAGGCGCAGAGGCATGATAAAGATGCATTTACCGAGTTAATGCAGTTATATAGAAAGGATATGTATAGAACTGCTATTGCAATTCTAATGAATGAAGAAGATGCAGCAGATGCTCTTCAAGATACAATTCTCACTTGTTGGGAAAAGTTATATACACTTAAAAAACCAGAATTCTTTAAAACATGGATGACAAGAATACTTATAAACCATTGCTATGACATTATAAGAAAGAACACAGCTTACAAAAATATAAAATCTTATGATGAACCATCAAAGTGGGATGAATATAATCTTGAATTGAAGGAGGCATATGCTTCTATAAACGAACGCTATAGATTGCCTATGGAATTGTATTATGGTCAAGGGTTCAAGATGAGAGAAATTGCAGAAATATTGTCATTACCATTGAATACCATTAAGACAAGAGTTTCAAGAGGAAGAAAAGAACTGGAAGAGTATTATCGCGATTGTTAGGAGAGTAGAAATGTTAAATAAAAAAAATATATTTTCTGAAGAAATAGAATTGTCGGAAATTGTGTTGAAAAAAACAAATCAAGCCTTTGAAACGATTAAACAGGAGGACATTGGCTATATGAAAAAAACAAATATAAATGGTAAAAAATTATTTAAAACGCAAATTGCTGCTATTGCAGGTGTTTTTATATTGGTAATTAGTAGTATAAGTGCTGTTGCTGCAATCCACCATTATTGGGGAAGAGGTATGAAAGGAAATATTCAGGCATCTGATGTGCAGCAGCAAGTACTTACAAAAAATAATATAGCAAAAGTATATACTGATGAATCTGATAGTTTATCACTTTCTGTTACAGAAAGTGGTATTACGATAAAGCCAGATACAGTTGTTGTAGATGATAGATTTGCATATATGTCATTTATTATTTCTGGTTATGATGTAGAAGATAGGATGGAACCAGGATTCGAAATGGTAAATGTATATCAAGGAGATAATCCAGAGAATGGTACATGGGTTAATATGAGTGGAAGCATGTTTAATGGAATTATTCCTGATGAAAATGGCATACCAGTGTATGAAGATGGAACTTCTATAGAGAATTATGAAGATGGAAACATTATTTATCATTATACTGATAGTAATGGAAATATGGAATATATTATTCAGGCAAGTATTGTAGGCGAGAATGACTCGTTTCTTGGTAAGACACTGCATGTTAATTTTAAAAATCTAGGAATTCTTTCAAAAGCAGGATTTACTTCAGTAATAGATGGAAACTGGAATTTTGAAATAACTCTTTCTGATGTAAGTTCAGATCGAAATATTAAGATAGAACAAAAGGTAGAAGGAACAGATTTCACAATAGAGAATATAAATATTTCACCTATTTCTATGAAAGTTAATTATTCTGTTAATACAAACACAATAGGAAATAAAGATAATCTTTTTATTCCTAAAGTTGAGGGTGTTGTATTAAAAGATGGAACAAGAATTCCTTATTTAACTGATGGCGGAGGAGCTGGATATACAGATAGCAGTAAGTCTAATGCATATCAAATAACAGGATATGACCGAGTCATTGATGTTGATGAGGTAGCTGAACTAATAGTTTCGACTTCATATGAGAATGAAACAATTATGATACCAATTTCAAAATAATAAAATAATATTTTGGAAATTTTCAATATAGAACAGCAAGCAAAAAATATAAAAAAGGCAGGACAGCAACAAAGTTCTGCTTTTTTTGTTACAATTTACAGACATCGCGATAACACAAAATATCATATGAAAAATAGGAATGTTCGTAAATAAGGATATTTAATTGATGTTTTTTATATTATAGTTTATATTTTCTTCTTTTATAATATACATTCTAAAAAATGATTTGAAAAAATATTAACTGTAAATTAGATAAAAAAGATGTCAACTTTCTGTTGTTGACACCTTTTTTTAAACTATTTTATACTAATATTTTTACAGATTTTTTTATATTCCAAGTGTTTCTTTTTCCCATTCCTGTATAATATGATGTGCTCTATTTTGTATTTTTTGTAATAAGGTATTATCTTGTGTATTTATATTGTTTTGTACTGTTTTAACAAATCCTAATGCTACTAATTCTACAATCACACGTTTTATTGTTTCTTTTGGATTATTAAAATATTCACTACCTCTAATATGTATAAAATTCCAACCCATTCTCTCTAATACAGCTTGTTTTTCCATATTTAATAATATATTTTCTTTTCCATTATATTGGTCTTCTCCATGGCACTCTATTACTACCTTTTTATCACCATAAACAGCTGCTATAGGCACTTTATAATTTCCAACCACTTTTTGTTGTATAATTGGATATCCCTGTCTTTTTAAAATATTTGCAACAGTAGTTTCAAAATAAGAGTTGGATTGTATATCGCTAGTATCATCATTTATATTTTGAATATATTCTATAAAATCTTTTCTAATATCATTTGATTCTAAATCATTGTTAACATCAAAAGAGTGTAAAAACCATAATTGATTTTTTGCTCTACTGATTGCTACATTATATTTCTGCTTTACAGATTGTTCTATATTATCTTTTTGCAGTGTTACAAAATCTTCATTATTATAACTATCTGTAGCAGAAAGGAATATAATATCTCTTTCATCATTTTGAAAATGATAAACTGTTTCACATAAAATTTTTCTTTTTTCATACTCTTTAGGCGATATTTTTTGGAAAGCAATTTGTCTAATTAAATCGACTTGCTCTGTATCTAATAATGAAATTGCACCAAATGTCATGTCTTTATATTCTGGTTGTTCCATACAAGCCATCATCAATGCAACAACATTTTTCGCTTCCTGTATATTCTTTTTATTATCATCACATTTTCCATTTACACAACAACATACAACAGCTGGTTTGATATCTGTATCACTATCATCTCTTAAAAGTTTCATTTTATTATGATAACATAAGCGATTATTATATTCTATAATATTTGGTATACATCTAAAATGCTCTGTGAGCATAAATGGTTGAAATACTGTTTTTGCGATATCATATAATGAACATTTTGTGTTATAAATAGATTTATTTAAAATTTGACCATTTGTATAAGAATAGAGTAGTTTTTCATTTTCTATGCTATTCATATTAAGCTGACTAATTTGTTCATCATCACCCATAATTATTACTTTTTTAGCAATATGAAGCATAGTAAAAGCAGATATATCACATTGATTTGCTTTATCAATTATCATAATATCAAATTTATTTTCATTTACATTTAATTTTTCAAGTACCTGATTCATAGGCATAATATAAGCTGGTATAATATGCTGAAATTGTGAAAGTAAATTTTCTTTATCTGCTACACTTTGTTTTAATTGCTGTAAATATTGTTTTTTCTTTTTATCTTTTTCTAAATGAAGTAAAATGTAATGCCATGTTCTGCATTCTATCAATTTTGTTGTGGTATTTTGCAGTTCATTATTTAAAGCATTTTGTTCTTTTTGTAATTGTTCAAAAGGTTGATTAATAATTTCGTCTAACATAATGGAAATTTGTTTCCATCTCCAAGCTTCTTCGACATTTGGAGGACATTCTGATGCTCCATGTATACCAGTACGATATTGTATTGCTGTTGCCCACTCTGGAGCATCTATCGCAATTTTTTCTAAAATCCTTTTTCTTTTATTTACTTCATCAAATTTATTATATGCTGTAAGTAACTCATTGTAATGCTTTTGATATTTTTCTATATCTTTTTCCTGTAAAGCGGAAAGCATTGCATTACAAATACTAGATTTTGCAAATTTTTCAGATTGTAATAGTGTTATTGTTTTATCTAAACCATTGATACCACCAGATAACTTAATACCCAACAATTCTGCTATAGAAATATATTGAGGTAAAAACTTATAAATAAAATTGATATCATATTTTGCCTCTTCTGTTGGTGAGTTAATATCCTCAACAATATCAAAACACTTTGCGGATAAACCACATTCTAAAGCAATATTTTTAATAGGCTGATATATTGTTTGATACCAATTTAAACAATCCTCTATTTTTTCAATTATATCCATTCCTTTTTGTTCAGGTTCCATGCCTAATGTATAAAAAAATTCTCCGCCTTGTTCTTCTATTAACTCTATCCATAATTTTTCCATTTCACTTCTTTTTAATTCCATATATATTGTTGCTATTAATACCTCGCAGTCTTCTGCATTAGAAACTTGTTTTTCATTTACTTTAAGTGATTCATATAACTGCTTCCAATCTTTATGTAACAAAAAAGAAAGTCCGCCTATTTTTTTGCCTTTTTGAAAAGATTCTTGTAATTTTTTCAATATTTCTATACTTTTATAGGAGATATACTCATCAGTAATATCAATATCTTTTCTAAATGTTTTTTCTACATTATAATCGTGATATTCATGAGCCTCTTTTATTGTTTTGATTAAATCTCTCCATTTTTTTCCGCTATTATCTTTATTTTTGCCTGAAAATATTGCAGATAATTGCCATTCTGAATATTGTTTTGGCTCATACTTACTAAAAATTTCTTTTATTTCTTTTATTTTTGTACTATTTAAATTAGTATAAAGTGGGTCTTGTTGTACTTTAGCAATACCATTTTCAAAATCAATTGATATTTTATCTCTGATTTTACCTTGTAGCTGCAGTAATTCTGCTGTATAGCGATTTTTTTCTGTCATAGAATCCTCAAATGTTTGGGGAGACATGATTTGTTGAGGATCTGGCAAACTAAACTCTAATTCTAATTCTTGCTTTTGCGTAACATTAGCATTTGTTTGATATAAAATTTCTAATTCTTCTTTTGAAACAGGAAGTTGTTTTTGTAATGTAATTTTTCTTCCAGGTATATAACATAACTTTTCTCTATTTTTGCAAACATAATCGGCTGCTTGTTTTATAGTATAGTCCTTTCCATACAGTGTAATTGTTTCATATTCTCTTTGCTGTATGTCAAACATTTCTTTTCTAATTACACTTAATCGTTTTAATATTTCTTTTCTTTTTCTTTCTAGTACACCTGCATCTCCAATCATATCCTCTGAAGTATAATTGGAACTATGCTTTATTATAGTATCAACGAATTGTTCTATTTCATTACCTTCCGAATCAAATACACAGAAATTTTGTAATTCTTTAATCATTTTCTGTTTGACATCTAAAACTGTTTGTTGTATAGGACTTGTTATTAATATATTTTTACCTTGTGCTAAAAAATGTCCCAACAAATTAACTATAGTATGTATTTTTCCTGTTCCTGGAGGTGTTTGGACCAATATAGCATTAGTATATTCTATATTTTGGGCAATATCTAATTGTTCCTTGTTTGCTTCTTTTGAAAATAATACATTTTCATTTTCCCCTCTTATTGTAGAAAGTGTTCTCTTTTCTAATTTTAGTGATGATGAAACAATATTTTCTCCCATTAAATTCAATAAAACTTCTGATACTTCTCCTTTTTGTTTTATTTCATCAATAATACTATCTAATGATTGTAATATATTATTTTTGATATTTCTGATAAACAAAACAGGTCTATTAAACATAAGTGTTTCACTTTCTGTATGAACTGCTTGTTTAACATCTCTACAATATGAACTGGTGGAATCTATTTTCTGTACGAAATTTTCTAAAAAACTATCTGTATCTGCCTCATCAGATTGTCTATTACAATCATCTACAAAATAACGTGTATTTGTTTTATCTAATATCGGATAATTATGTTTATATAAATCCTCTAATGCTGTGTTTATGATTTCATCATTTACATTTCCCAATTTTTTCAAGAATTCTACATTTAATTCGGGTTTTGCATTGATATCTACAATACGAATAGCATTATTTTCTGTGTCAAATATCATAGAAACTTTTTTTAATAAAACAGGATAGAATATACCATTATTTTGTTTCTGTTGTAATATCCCCTGTCCCATATATAACTCAAAGTATTCAGAATTTTGCTTTAATATTTCATATTGATTCCATAAACTTCTAAAAAATTTATCTATTTTTTCAGGTTTCTTTTGTTTTGGCAAATCCTGTACCCATTGTGCTCTTTTCTGCATCCAATCAGAAAGTCCTTTTTGATATTCTGGATTGCTGAAAAAATCACTAAATGTAATTGTTCGTTGTTTTGTTCCTTCTTTTTTTATTATTTTATCTTTAAATTTTAATTGATTACTTGCTATTTTCCAATCTATAGATAACCATGGTTCTAAATAAGCAGGTACTTCAGGACAAGGTTCTAAACCTGGTTGTATCACTTCTAATATTACATCTTTTTCCATACCATCTGTATTTGATGTATCTAGAAATGGACATTTTATAAAATGAGTATGTATGGGTATTTCATCTAAAAATTGATACCAATTTTCTGATTTTATATCTGTAACAACATTTTGTTTAGAAGCATACACCTCTTTAATATATTGAAATAAATTGATTGCTTTTTCTGTACCATTCAACAACTCCACCAGCTTTCCATTTAATTTTATTTCTATTAATTATAAACGATATCACATTTACTAGCAACTAAAAAATGATACTTAGATATTTTCATGCTATTGTAGAAAAAACATTTTGATAAATAATATTTGTCAAACTTTTTTCTAAACACAATTTTATTTTAAAAATTTTTAAAAAACTATTGACATTTCTCAATAATTTTGATAGAGTATATAAATAACAACAAAGCGGAAGTATCCACTTCTCACCTTATCATATTTATGCATAAGGTTTATACAGCAAAAAATGAAATGCTATTATAATATATAGCAATGTTTTTATGCATTTTAGTGGATAGTTCGCTCTATCTACTTTTTTTATACAAAAATAACGTGTATATTGTGGGAGGTGCTTTATATTACTGAGTTAATGATTAATGAGCAAGTTAGGGACAAAGAAGTTAGATTGATTGATGAGAATGGTGAGCAGCTAGGAATTGTATCTTCAAGAGAGGCACAAAAGCTGGCTGATGAAAGAAAGTTGGATTTAGTGAAAATTGCTCCAACAGCAAAGCCACCTGTTTGCCGTATTATGGATTATGGTAAATACAAATTCGACCAGACCAAAAAGGAAAAAGAAGCTAGAAAAAAACAAAAAACTGTTGACATTAAAGAATTACGTCTTTCCCCTAGCATTGATACTCATGATGTGCAGGTTAAAGTTAGAAAGGCAATAGAATTTTTAAAAAATGGCGATAAAGTAAAAATTAGTATTCGTTTTAGAGGACGTGAAATTGGTCATTCCAAATCGGCTACTATTATATTAGAAAACTTCGCAAAAGATGTAGAGGAATATGGTGTGATAGACAAACCTCCTAAAATGGAGGCAAAAAGTCTTGTCATGTTCCTTGCTCCCAAAAATTAATGAATGATACAGGAGGAATTATAATATGCCTAAATTAAAAACAAAAAAAGCAGCAGCAAAACGTTTCAGAATTACTGCATCTGGTCAGTTGAAAAGAAATAAATCTAATACACAACATATTCTTGGTAAAAAGTCCAGAAAAAGAAAAAGAAATTTAAGACACGCTACATTGGTTGACAAAACAGTTTTAACAAGTGTAAAGAAAAAATTGTTACCATACGCATAATTGATAATGTTTGTTAGGAGGACTTAAAATGGCAAGAGTAAAAGGTGCGTTAAACGCAAGAAAAAGACATAAAAAAGTATTGAAATTAGCAAAAGGTTATAGAGGTGCTAGAAGTAAACAATACAGAGTTGCAAAGCAATCTGTTATGAAAGCTATGGCGTATTCCTTTGCAGGAAGAAAACAAACAAAAAGAGAATACAGAAGCCTTTGGATTACTAGAATTAATGCAGCTGCAAGATTGAATGATATTTCTTACAGCAAATTAATGCATGGTTTAAAATTAGCTGATATTAATATTAACAGAAAAATGTTAGCTGATTTGGCTGTAACCGATGCAGCAGCTTTTACAAAATTAGTAGATACTGCAAAATCAAAATTAAACTAATATATATTAAAAAAACACCTATATATAATAGGTGTTTTTTTAACTTTTATTTTCTGTTTAATTGAAACACGCTAATCAATCGTTTTAATATTCTTGACTGCTCATTAAGCTGTTGACTAGTAGCAGAACTTTCTTCAGCAGTAGCAGAATTTGTTTGTACTACACCTGAAATTTGATTAATTTGCTGTTGTATTTGAAAAATAGAGTCTGCTTCTTCACGAGAATTATTTGCTATGATACCAACTGTGTTTACAATACTATTTGTATTAGATACTACAGAAGAAAGTTGTTTCGCCGTTTCATTTGCGATTTTTGTGCCATTCTTTACAGCAGTAACAGAGGACTCTATTAACATTGTAGTAGATTTGGAAGCATCTGCACTTTTTTCAGCTAAATTTCTTACTTCATTAGCTACTACAGCAAAACCCTTACCTGCAACACCTGCACGTGCTGCTTCTACAGAAGCATTTAAGGCAAGTATATTTGTTTGGAAAGCAATATCTTCTATTGTTTTAATAATTTTTCCAATTTCATTGGAAGAATGGTTAATATCTTCTATTGCTTTTATCATTTGCTGCATTTTTTGATTGCTCTCTTTTATTTGTATTCCTATAGTATTTGCTTGTTCGTTAGCAGATTCCGCACTTTTTGCAGTTTCTTCTACACGATTAGAAATATCAGTAATCGTTCCTTCTAATTCTTCTATAGCACTTGCTTGTTCTATAGCACCTTGACTTAATGCATTCGCAGCAATCGCCATTTGTTCAGAGCCACTTGAAACTTGTTCAGAACTTTCTGCAATTTGTGTCATTGTACTATTAAGATGTTTAATAATATCATTTAATGATTGCTTTATAGAAACAAAATCTCCTATATAATCCTGTGTTGTGACTACTGTTAAATTGCCATTTGATATTGCTTCTAATATATCAGAAATTTCTACTATGTAATTTTTTAAACGAATTCTGGTACTTTCAAAACTATGAGATAATATACCAATTTCATCATTAGAATGTATATTTAAATCATCATTTGTTGCAAAATTCAGTTCTCCACGTTCCATAGTTTTTGCTACATGAGTTAATTTTGAAAGAGGATGAGAAACAGTACGCTTTAAATAAACTGTCAATATCAGCACACTTAATATAATTAAAACAATACTTACAACACAAGCTAATATAATTGTCATATTAAGATGAGCAGCAGCTTTTGTTTTTGGAATACCTGCAAAAACAATACCTTGTGTTCCATCTTTATATTGAATGGGTGCATAAGAACAAATATGTTTAATATCAAGTATTGTACTAGTTCCTATATAAGTTTTTCCTTGTCCTAACACTATTTGGGATATTTCAGGAGATAATTTTGTTCCTACAGCACGAGATCCATTTTGTTTTACTGTGGTGTGGGTTCTGACATCATTTTCAAATATAGTAAATTCATATCCAATTTCTTCTTTTAAATCATCTAATAATTTTGTTTTATCATCAATATCTGGAAATTCTCTTAGGTAATAACTTAATGTATTTGTTCCGCTAATACACTCGTTTTGAAGCATTTCCATGGCAAGACTTTGAAACATGAATATACATAATACCAAAACAATAATAATATTGATTCCCAAAAGCCATGCCACTAAATTTCCGACTTTATAGCCAATTCTTTGGGACTTTTTCTCTTTTTTTTGAAAATAATTCATTTCATCTCCTCCTAAACGGCATTATAATTTTTATTGATATTAAATAAATTCTAAAATATATATTATATAATTTTATAACAAATTGCAATAATAATAAAATAAAAACAACAAATTTTATTTGAAGTTTTAAAAATATTCTTTTATTATTTTTTGAACAAAAATGTGCATAAAAAGTATAAAAAAAGGCATTGATAAATTCAATACCTTTTTTATATGGCTTTATCTAAATTTCCAAATTATTCTACATTAGCACTCGCATTGACATTACTTACTCTTGTTTTAATTTCTTGCTGTATTCTTGTAATAACATCTTTCAAATCAACTTGTCCTTCTTCTCCATTTACTCTGGAACGCAATGAAACTTTGTTTGCTGCTTCGTCTTTTTCTCCTACAACAATAATGTAAGGTATTCTCTCGTTTCTAGCCTCTCTAATTTTATAACCAATTTTTTCTGCTCTATGGTCTGTTTCCACTCTAATACCTACTTTATATAATTCATCAGATACTTTATTGGCATAATCTGCAAATTTTTCAGATATTGGTAATACTTTTACTTGTACTGGTGACAACCATGTTGGAAATTGTCCTGCATAATGTTCTATCAATATACCAATAAAACGTTCAATACTTCCAAAACATACTCTATGAATCATAATAGGACGTTTTTTGCTACCATCAGCTGCTGTATATTCTAATTCAAAACGCTCTGGCATTTGCATATCTAATTGTATTGTACCACATTGCCATGTTCTTCCAATAGAATCCTCTAAATGAAAGTCAATTTTTGGACCATAAAAAGCGCCATCACCTTCATTTACTGTATATGGTATTTTGTTTTCTTCTAAAGCATCTTTTAAACCATTTGTTGCTAATTCCCATGCTTCATCAGAACCCATACTATTCTCTGGACGTGTAGAAAGTTCAATATGATATTTGAATCCAAACAACTTGTATACACCATCAATTAAACTGATAACGCCACTAATTTCATCTTTGATTTGTTCTTCTGTCATAAATATATGTGCATCATCTTGATTAAAGCAACGTACTCTCATTAAGCCATGCAATGCACCAGATTTTTCATGTCTATGCACTAAGCCAATTTCTCCTACCCTCATTGGTAAATCTCTATAAGAATGCATATCTTGTTTGTATACAAGCATACCACCTGGACAATTCATAGGTTTTACACAAAAATCATGTTCATCAATTATTGTTGTATACATATTATCTTTGTAATGATCCCAGTGACCACTTGTTTCCCAAAGTTCTTTACTTAATATAATTGGTGTACTAACTTCTACATAGCCTGCTTCTTTGTGTATTTCTCTCCAATATTCTAATAATGTATTTTTCAATATCATACCTTTTGGTAAAAAGAATGGAAATCCTGGACCTTCTTCTAATAATGCAAATAATTTTAATTCCTTTCCTAATTTTCTATGGTCACGTTTTTTCGCCTCTTCCATCATTGTTAAATATGCTTCCAATTCAGATGCTTTTGTATATGCTGTACCATAAATACGAGAAAGCATTTTATTTTTTTCATTGCCTCTCCAGTATGCACCTGCAACAGATGTTAATTTGATTGCCTTGATTGCTTTTGTGCTAAGCAAATGAGGACCAGCGCAAAGATCTACAAATTCACCTTGCTCATAGAAAGAAATGACTGCATCTTCTGGTAAATCGTTAATCAATTCTACTTTATATGGTTCTTGTTTTTCTTCCATTAATTTAATAGCTTCTGCTCTTGATAATTCAAAACGCTCTAATGCTAAATCTTCTTTTGCAATTTTTTTCATTTCTTTTTCGATTTCTTCCAACTCTTCTGGTGAAAATGGTTTTTCTCTATCAAAATCATAATAAAAGCCATCTGCTATAGAAGGACCGATTGCTAATTTTGTTTCTGGGTACAATCTTTTAATTGCTTGAGCCATAATATGAGACGCAGTATGACGAAATGCCTCTTTACCTACCTCATCATCAAATGTACATATATTTACTTCTGCATCGTTTTCAACAATAAAACGTAAATCTTTTGTTTCTCCATTTACAATACCAGCACAAGCATTTCTTGCTAATCCTTCACTAATACTTTTTGCAATATCATATACAGATACTGCATTATCAAATTCTTTTACAACACCATCTTTTAATGTAATTTTCATATCTTTTCTCTCCTTATTCTATTTATAATTATATTGATTTCGCTTTTTTCAAAAGGTTGATATCAAATTCTATTTTACTACTTCTCTGAGTTTTCCAATAATTATTTTTGTTTATTCTATGATATTGATACCTCCTTTTCTATTTTTATAAACTAAAAATGCCCTCAATCCCTTCTCAAAAGAAAAAGGGACGAGAGCATATAGTTGGTTCCCGCGGTTCCACCCTAATTGTTTTATAAAAAACCACTTTATAATAACGATAACGTAGTCAACGGGCTGTATTAAAGCCACTCCGAGGTGGTTTTCACTTTCACCTTCATATAAAAATGCTCTCAACCAAAAATTTTTGAATTATTTTTGACATTTTTTCTCTGTATATATCTGGTGTGCTACTGTCCTCATCAACGTTTTACTTTACACAATTATATCACAACTATTTTTTCTGTCAATATATGTTTTATGTATAAAGAATTTTTTTATAGATATTTAAGATAATACTTTTGCTAAAAATGCTTTTAAACGTTCACTTTTTGGGGATTCAAATATTTGCTGAGGAGTACCTTCTTCTATTTGTTTACCGTCTGCCATAAACATTACTCTTGTCGCTACCTCTTTTGCAAAACCCATTTCATGTGTTACAACAACCATTGTCATACTTTCTTTTGCAAGACCTTTCATAACTTCTAATACTTCGCCTACCATTTCGGGGTCTAATGCAGATGTAGGTTCATCAAAAAGCATAACTTCTGGTTGCATACATAATGCACGAACGATAGCAATTCTTTGCTTCTGTCCGCCAGAAAGTTGAGAAGGATAAGAATTTGCTCTATCATCTAATCCTACTCTTTTTAAAAGTTCCATTGCTAATTTTGTTGCTTCTTGTTCGCTTTTGTTTTGCAATTTCATAGGTGCAATAATCATATTTTTTAATATTGTCATATGAGGAAATAAATTAAAATGCTGGAATACCATACCCATTTTTTGTCTGTGTATATTGATATCTGTTTTTTTATCTGTAATATTTATTCCCTCAAAAAATATATCTCCATTTGTCGGTACTTCTAAAAGATTTAAGCAACGAAGAAATGTCGATTTTCCAGAGCCAGAAGGTCCAATAACAACAACCACTTCTCCTTTTTTGATTTCTGCATTTATATCAGAAAGCGCTTTCATTTCTCCAAATTCTTTATCCAAATGTTGTACGCTGATTAAACTTTCAGTGGTCACTGTTTCTCAACTTCCTTTCCAATCTATTTACACCTGCGGTCATAATCATAACAATTACTAAATAAATTGCTGCTACTGTTAACAGTGGAAAATATGGGTCATAAGTACGACTTCTAATAATATCTCCGCCCTTTGTTAAATCCTGTATAGCAATATAACCACATATTGCAGTTTCCTTTAACAATACAATCATTTCATTTCCTAATGCAGGTAATACATTTTTGAGTGCTTGAGGTAGTATAATATATATCATTGTTTGTATATATGTAAATCCCAAACTTCTGCCTGCTTCCATCTGTCCCTTATCTATAGACAATATACCAGAGCGTACAATTTCAGCAACATAAGCACCTGAGTTAATACCAAAAGCAAGTATAGCAACAAGTATTTTATTATTTACACTTGCAAATACAATAAAAAATAATATCAAAAGCTGTACCATTGTTGGTGTACCACGAATCAGTATTAAATAAATATCGCATATTATATTTGGCAATTTTAATTTTCCTGTCATGGCATATGTTGATTTTATAATTGCTATTAAAAATCCTAATACAACACCTAGTAATACTGCAAAAAATGTAATTTTTAACGTTGTAAAAAAACCATTTACAATAAACAAATATCTATCATCAGTAATAAAATTTCTTACAAAACCATTATGAAGCATTTCCAACATATCCATATCCCCTCCTCATACATAAACATATTTTTATAAAATTACCCACCAGAGCATACTAAGGTGGGTAAATCACTTTAAACTATTGAAATGAAAATAATTCCATTATTCAGCTGTAATATATTTGTCAACGATTTCTTGTAATTTTCCGCTTTCTTTTAATTCAGCTAATGCTGTATTGATTTGTTCTACTAATTCTGTATTACCTTTTTTCACTGCAATAGCATATTCTTCTTCTGTAAATGGCTCGTCCAATACTTTTACATCAGCGTTATCTGCTGCTAATGCTTTTGCAACTTGGTCATCAATGATAACTGCATCAATTTTACCTTGTGCAAGAGCTTGTACTGCTTCAAAGCCTTTGTTGTATCTTTCTACTGTATCTGTTACATCAGAGGCATAAAGGTCTCCTGTTGTACCAAGTTGTACACCAATTACTTTTCCTTCTACATCAGCAGCACCTGTAATTTCTGTATTATCTGCTTTTATAATAATTACCTGAGATGCTTTTACATAAGTATCTGTAAAATCAACAGATGCTTTTCTATCTTCTGTTACTGTCATACCAGCAGCACCAATATCTGCTTTGCCAGATAATATTGCAGGGATAATGGAATCAAAAGCCATATCTTCTACCTTTAATTCTTTTCCCATACTTTCTGCTACTGCTCTTGCAATTTCTACGTCAATACCTACAATATCCTGTCCTTCATAAAATTCATATGGTGGAAATTCTGCATTTGTTGCCATAACAAATACATCACCTGTTGTTTCCCCTTCTGTTCCTTCTCCTTCTGTTTCTCCTTGTGTTACTTCAGTATTTTGTTCTTCATCGTTATTTACTTCTGGTGATGAACCACATCCAGCCATTGCAAAGAGCATTGTTGTAGTCATTGCAAATGCAAATACTGCTTTTAAATATTTTTTCATGATAATACTTCCTCCCTAAAAATCTAATTTACTTTTTATCACAATTAGCATTATACTTCTTGTATGAATATAATGCAAGTATTTTTTACTTAAAAATCAAATATATTTTTAATATTATTTAATAACATTACATTTATCATTCTATCATTTATATTATATAATAATACTTTAAATATTGTATTTTAGGGAAAAAACAATATCCATAATCTATATCATTACAATATAAATTATGGATATTTCAATATAATATACCTTTTTATATTATCTCAAATACTTGTATACTATTCTTTTTTATACATTTATGCATTATTTTATGTATAATCTATACTATTTAAACAGTATAATAATCACTAATTTGCATTACGATTAATAAATTCTGGTTTTACTTTTGAATACATAATCTTTTGCTCACTATATAAGCTGTAATATCCAGAAAGCATATAGCTAATTGCACAAACAAGCGTATAATAAGCGATTTGCTCTCCCCCAAATAATTCTACAGAAAGTATAATTGCAGATAAAGGACAATTTGTGACACCACAAAATAATGCTCCCATGCCTAACGCTGCTCCAAATGATGGACTAATTCCCATAAGACTACTAATACTTGCACCAAATGTTGCTCCCACAAAAAAAGATGGCACAATTTCTCCGCCTTTAAAACCAGCACCTAATGTAATTGCTGTAAATAATATTTTCCACAAAAACGCAAATGGCTCTACACCACCATAAAACGCCCATTGTATTACGTCCATACCTGCACCATTATAATTTCTTGTACCTGATATATACGTCAATGCTATAACAATACAGCCTCCTACAAACACCCTTTTATATGGATTTGGGAAATATGTTTTATATAATACAGATACTTTTTTCATTGTTGTGCAGAAGAGTATACTAAGTAATGCACCAATAATTCCAAAAAACATAACACTAATACAGGTCGAAAATGATATACCCTGTGGTGTACCTGTTAACAAAAATGCTGTTGGTTCTATTCCACAATAAGCAGATAATCCTGCACCAATTAAAGCAGAAATTGTGCAAGGTACAATAGCAGAATAATGCATAATACCTACTGTAATAACTTCCATAGAAAATACAACAGATGCAATAGGAGTACCAAAAAGTGCAGCAAATGCAGCGCTCATACCACACATTGTAATAATTCTTTCATCTTTTTCATCTAATTCTAAAACTCTGCCTAATTTTCCAGCAATACTGCCTCCTAGCTGCAATGCAGCACCTTCTCTACCAGAAGACCCTCCAAAAAAATGAGTAATAATTGTGCTAACAAATATAAGCGGTGCCATTTTTAATGTTATTTTTTCATTTGTTCTGACAGATACCAGTATAAAATTCGTACCTCTATCCTTATCCATGCCCTCTAAATGATAAAAATATATAATTGCTAAACCGCCAAAAGGTAACAACCATAAAAGTACTGGATAAGCCATACGATATTCGGTAGCAATTTCAATACCAAAATGAAAAATAACTCCTATTAATCCTACAATTACCCCTACAATACTTCCAAAAAATACCCATTCTCCAAAAACACAAAATTGTTCATATGCTTTTTTCCACATAATATCCCCCTCAAAACCATAACTACAATTTTATAAAACATTAGTAAATTACTCCACTGCCCCATTTTCAGAGTATATTTACTAATGTTATTTTATAGAATATACAGAATGATACAAAACAATATTATATTATTCTATTTTCTGTTCCTCCGATTCTTCCATATCATGTTCTATCCAAATAGGCATCATAACGATTGCTTTAAATAAATCACCATCAATGTTAATTTCAAATTTACCATCTTGTATTTCAGAAAGACTTTTCGCAATGGACAGTCCTAACCCAGAGCCTTCTGTTGTACGAGAAACATCCCCTCTTACAAAACGATCCATTAGCTGGTCTGGCGTAATATCTATAGAAACAGCAGAAATATTTTTGATAATCATTACACCCATATCATTCATATGAAAAATATCTACATAAACACGAGAATGTTTCATAGAATATTTTATAACATTTGTAATTAAATTTTCTAATATTCTCCACATATGTCTACCATCTGCATATATAATGGTTTCTTGTTCACAATTGATTTTTATAGTCAATCCTGCTTTTTCAATTTTTTCTTCTAATTCTCCTATTGCTTGCATTAAAAGTAGTTTTAAATCTACTTTTCCTTTTGTAACTGTTAAATTTCCGCTAGATGCTTTACTTGCCTCAATCAAATCTTCAATCAGTTGCTTTAAGCGATAAGACTTTTCATGTAATACTTCAACAAACTCCTTTGCTTTTTCATTATCCAATGTTTCTTTTTTTAATAAATCTACATATGTAATAATGGAAGTTAAAGGCGTTTTTAAATCATGAGATACATTTGTAATCAATTCCGCTTTCATTCTTTCGCCTTTCACAGCTTCTTCAACTGCTTCTTTTAATCCACACTGTATATTTGCAACATCTTCTGCAAAGTTTTTAAAAGAAGGAGAAATCTTTTTTAAATCCAATTCATATGCAAAATTGCCCTTTGATGTTTCTTTTACAGAAATCATAACCTTTGTAAGAGAACCTAATGCTCTTGCACAAAATGCTGCTGCAATACCATTAAATAAAAGCATACAAAATAATAAAAATAATGCAACACCTCCTGTACCATATAATATGGCATTTAATAAAAACATAGTCATAATACAATTTGCCATACCATATCCCATAAGTAAAAACACAATCCATCCACAAAATGTTTTTCCACTAAACAAATAACTGATTTTACGCAATATTGCGGCTATCATAGTATTACTAAAAAAACGTCTGCCCTTTATTTGTCTGGAAAGACTCGTCATAAAGCTTAGCCAAACTGTACTATATAATATAAGCAATGCACCTAATAATGTTGAAAAAATGTATGTCCATAAATAATATGTGCTATGATATAGTATTATATTGCAAAGTATGAGTGTTACAAAACCTGCAATCAAATTAAATATTGTAAATACGATAATATGAATATCATTATATATTCTGTCTATCACCAAATATTCTATATCACCACCTTTTTGACTTTGTCCTGCTACACGGATTAAATACAATAATGATATGATAATTGCAATACATGCTGTAATTGCAACTGCCGTTAATATAGGATAGCTTCTTTTTATCATATAAAATTCTTCTTGTTCTCTATAAAAAGCATCTCCTGGTAAAAGAGGTTCTCTTATTGCTGCATAAAGTTTGCAGCCGCTTTTTTCAAATATTGCATCATGATATTCTTTATAATATCCCAAATTGTCAATAGAAAAACCACCTTCTAATATGATACTTCTTGTCATGTTAGAAATACCTTCTTTTGAAATATTTCCTGATATTTTATTACCATTCTCGTCTTCTAAATAATAAAAGAAATTTTCATAGTCATTTAATTCCCTTTTCATATTCCTATAAGATTCTAATTGATTTTGTATATACATATTCCTATATTGATATAAACGAGTTTCAACTAATGTTTTATATTCTTCAAAATTATTTTGCAGATTTTCAGGTATATTATTTTTAATAATCAAGCCATCATATGTATCATTCACCTCTGTGCTTTTCGTAATCACACCATCTATTACACCATAATAGTTTTTAAAACTTATGAGTAACTCTTCTCTGGAAAGGTGTTCTCCTGCTTCAATACTATTTTCATCTTTAAAATATATTGATACAGTTATCACATCATTTAACAATTTATCAAAACGTGTTCTAAAATTTTGTGTTTCATAATAACTACTTGTGGCAACTGCTTGATATTTCCAATTTTGACTAATATTTAAAAAAATCATACTTGATAAATATAATGTCAATACACCTATAAAATATATCATTGCTGCAAAAATCTTTGTTCTAGTCAAGTATTGACTAGTTTTTTTCGATTTTGTAGCCAATTCCCCACACCACCTTTAAATATCTTGGCTCTTTCGGATTGATTTCTATTTTTTCTCTAATTCTTCTGATATGTACGGAAACAGTGTTTTCTGGTGCAAATGAAAGTTCATTCCAAACATTTTCATAAATTTGATCAATAGAAAATACTTTTCCTGCATTTTCCATTAAAAGCTGCAATATGCCATATTCTGTTGCTGTTAGTTTTACTTTTTCACCCTCCACTCTTACCTCTTTAGCATCTTTGTCTAGTTCTAATCCCCCTATTTTGATAATATTGCTTTTTTCTGCAATGCTGCCTAGTGTGGTATATCTTCTCATTTGACTTTTTACTCTTGCTAATAATTCTAAAGGATTAAAAGGTTTTGTAATATAATCATCTGCACCAAAATTTAATCCTAATATTTTATCAGTGTCCTCTGATTTTGCAGATAATATAATAATGGGTATATTTAATCTTTCTCTGATTTTAATTGTTGTATTTAAGCCGTCCATTTTTGGCATCATAATATCCAAAAGTATTAAGTGAATTTCATTTTGCTCTAAAGCTTGTAGTGCCTCCTCTCCATTATATGCTTTTATAATATTATAATTTTCTTGTTTTAAATAAATTTCAATTGCATCTACAATAGACTTTTCATCATCGCACACTAATATATTAAATTTTTCCATTTCCATAATGCCCCTCCTTGTAATACATTTTCCTTTTTCACTTCCTTATGATAGTATTTTAAGCATCCTATCATAATCATAACAATATAAATTTACAAATTATAAAATACTTCTCTTAAAAAATTCTTACACTTTTAATATTGATTTTTTGGTGATATCACAGGTATGATAACACCACCTAATACAAGTATCATACCTATCATTTTTTGCCATGAAATGTCTTCTTGAAATATCAGTATTCCTATAATTGCTGCTACAACTGGTTCAATTGTAGCAATTATAGAAGCTTGACTTGCCTGCATATTACTTAATCCTCTTGTATAACAAATATATGGTACTAATGCTGTTATAACAGAAAACAATACCATATCAAACAAAGCATTATTTTCTATTATTTTTTGTAGTAATTGTATAGGATTTATCAAAAAGCATGTAGATATTGCAGCAAAAACAAATGTATAAAATGTAATGGTAAAAGAATTATAATTTCTTTTAATAGCAAACATACCAAATATACTATATAACGCATAGCCAATGCCTGAACAAATACCAAATAATATTCCTTTTATTGTATAAGTAGTTTCTTCTGAACTGAACGCACCTGTTACAAATACACAGCCTAAAAATGTCATTACTACTACAATACATTTTACTTTAGTTAATTTTTCTTTAAATAGAAATAATGAACTTATCATAACAATAGCAGGTGCAGTGTATAATAATACTGCTGCAACACCTAAACTTGTTTCAAGTATAGCTTTCATATAAAACCAGTTAAAAAATGCATAGCTGCAAATGCCTGTACCAATAAAATAGCGAATGTCTGTAATCTTGTGTAGATGAAGCAGCTTTTTATCTTTCAATAATAATATTGGTATTAATAGTATGATAGCTATTGTCATTTTTACAAAAAGCATTTCCATTTCGCTAAATCCAAGCATCGTAATATTTTTTGTAAACAATCCTAAAGACCCCCAGCAAATACCAGAAAATAATACTAATACCCATGCCATATTTTTCATTTTTTTATCCTTTTCTCTTTACTACATTAATATTGCTTTTCCTAGTGCAAAAGAATATAAATAAACTTCTTTTACTGTTTTTGCTGTTGCTCTTTCCAGTGCCATTTTATAAAATTTCATTTGCATTTCATATTGTTTTTTTAATGTATCTACTGTTTTTTGTCCCCATAGTCTGTCATTTTTATAGTCTATAAGTACAATCTCTCCATTTTCTTCAAAAAAACAATCTATGATACCATTTATCATAACACTATCTTGTATAAATTGATATTCTTTTTCAGGAAAAATTTCTTTTGCTTTTACAAGCATAGCAAAACATTTCTCTTTTTCTACTGTTTCTGCATTTCTTATTCTTTGTGCTAAATCAGAATTAAAAAAACTCATAATTTCAGAACTATTTAATGCTTTTGTCTCTCTTTCAGATAATACATTCTGCTCTTTTAATAAAGCAATTTTATATTCTATATCTTGTTTACTATATTGTTTTTTCAAATCACAACATTCCATAAATGTATGCAAAGCAGTACCAATTTCTGCTGCTGTCAAATTTTTTTCATCTCTTTCAAATTTAGGTATTTTCATTTCAATATCCCATTGCTGTTCTCCTTCTGACAATGTTATCTGCTGCTGCCATTTTCTTTTTATTTCAGAAATAGAAATTTTCGTTTGTAATTTTGTGGCATATTCATAGGGGTATTTCCAATTTAATGTATCTAAAATTTGTTTCTTTTTTCCACTGTAATCTTTTTCATTATCCCAATTATCAAAGTAATCCATAATTTCTTTTTGTTGTTCTGTTATATCACATTCTGCTTGCTGATGTTTTGATTCTAATAATAGAATATTCCATTCAGAACTGTCTTGTAATATCATTTGACTATTTGAGTAATATCCATATTTTTTTAAAAAACTTTTTCCTGCTTTATGACGTAATATTGCAGGCATTACCCAATCTAAATAATTCCTAGCTTGTGCCATTTTGTAATAAGGCAATGTTTGTTTTTGTATATCTTCATAATCACACCATTTTTCAAACTTTGACCTTATATCATTTTGTTTAATTACTCCAGTTAATATTAATTTTTCTTTTGCTCTTGTCATAGCAACATAAAGTACACGCATTTCTTCTGAAATCATATTTTGTTTTATTTTCTGTTTTACTGCTTCTTTTGACCATGTGGTATATTTTGCTCTTTTTTCTAAATCCATATAATGCAGTCCAATGCCCATATCATAATCTAATAAAACATCTTTGTTTAAATCTTTCATATTAAAATTTTTTGCCATGTCCGATACAAATACAACAGGAAACTCTAATCCTTTACTTTTATGTATTGTCATAATACGTACCATATTTTCGCCTTCACTAAGTAATTTTGCAGAACCTGTATTTTCTTCAGCTTTTTTAATATTTTCAATGTACCTTATAAAATGAAATAGTCCTTTCAAACTTGTCTTTTCATATTCTTCAGCTTTTTCTATTAAAAATCGTAAATTTGCTTGTCTTAATTTTCCACCTGCTGTTACTCCTACATAATCAAAATATCCTGTTTCACTGTAAAGATACCAAAGTAATTGACTAATAGAATAATTAACTGTTTTTTTTCTCCATGACGTAATATCACGAAATACAATTTTTAATCTTTCTGCAATTTGTACTTGTTGTTCTGTTAATTCATTTTCTTCATATTTTTTAATATATTCTTTGATACAATTATAATAATTTTCTTTATCATTTACCAGACGAACTTCCATTAATTCTTCTGCACTAAAATGATATATTGGAGAGTGTAATAATGACAGCAAAGCAATATCTTGTATAGGATTATCTAATACTTGTAATAGATTTAATACTGTCATAACTTCTAATGTTTCAAAATAGCCTAATGAAGTCTCTGCATAAAAAGGAATATCTTCTTTTATAAAAATATTATCAAATATACCATTCCATCTTTTAATACTTCTCAATAGTATTGCAATATCTCCAAATACAATTGGACGATAATTTCCCGTTTTTTTATCCAGAATATGATAGTTTTCTGTAAACATTTTTTTAATACGTTTTGCAATCATATGTGCTTCTTTTTCTGCTTGATTCCATTCTTCTAAAACATCTTCCTGTTCTGTATCATCTGTAAATTGTTCTTGTAACTTTTCATCTATTACATTTAACAACAATATTTCATTCTCTCCCCCACAATTTCCATTAAACAAAGGAAATTCTGCACCTGCATGTAATGATGCATAATTATCATATGACAATCCCCCTACTTGCTTTGACATAACTTGTTTAAATATAAAATTAATGCCATCTAATATATTTTTCCGACTTCTAAAGTTTTGAGAAAGTAATATTTTTTGTTCTTTTCCTTGTTCTAATGTATAATCATGATATTTTTTCATAAATATTTCAGGCATAGCAAGTCGAAAACCATATATACTTTGCTTTACATCTCCTACCATAAAACGATTGTATCTTTCTTGACTATTTTTAGAAACAGCAGAAAGTATCATTTCTTGTATTAAATTACTGTCTTGATATTCGTCTATAAATATTTCTTCATATTTTTGCTGTAATTCTTTTGCTGCATCAGTAGGTATGATATTTTCAGGTGTACTTTGTTCTTTAAGAAGAACCTTTAAACAAAAATGTTCGTAGTCTCCAAAATCTAATATTCTTTTTTCTTTTTTTAATTGTTGATATCTTTCCATAAACATTTTTACAACATTTCCTAAATATTTTACAATAGGGTATAATTGTTTCATATGTTCTTCCATATTATCTATATCATATATAAATATTGTTTGCTGTAAATCTTCAAATATTTTTTTTGCTTTATTTCTAAAATGAATAATTTGCTCTTTGATGTCCTTTTCCTCTCCTCTATAAGAAGGAAGTTTTTCAAAACGGATTTGTTTCATTGCTTGCTGTATACGACGAAAAGGCAGAGAACATCGCTTTGCGCAATTCTCCGCCATTTCCAATTCTATTTGTAAATATTGTATATATTTTTCAAAATCATGTGAACTTTCAGCCAACTCTAAAGCAGATTTTAAATGATAACACATCATATTTAATTCTTGTGTTATTTTTTCACGTAATATATTCGCCCAAGTAGTATTTTCTATACCATTTTGTCCACACAAATAAAATGCTTCTGTCATTTTATTTAACCATTCTAAAGGCTTAGGACATCCAAGCAAAAAATCATATATGTCTAATATCAATTCTTTTAATTTATCATCTTTTGTATCGTTTCCAAATATCTCCACTAATGTATAAAATTCTGTGTTAGATTCTACAGTATATAATTCTTCAAATAATTCTGTCAACACTTCTTGTTTTAAAAGTTTGATTTCTGTTTCATCTGCTGTTCTCATAACAGGGTCAATTCCTAGAGTGTAATAATTTTCCTTTACTACTTGCAAACAAAAAGAATGTATTGTTTTAATATCTGCTCTACTTAAATAAGTTAGTTGATTTTGTAAATGCTCATTTTTGGTATCATATTCCATTTTTTTTACAATTGCATCTCCTATCCTTTGTTTCATTTCTGCTGCTGCAGCATTCGTAAATGTTACAACAAGCAATTTATCTACATTAATAGGATTTTCGCTATCAGTTATCATAGAAATAATACGTTCTACTAATACAGCTGTTTTACCAGAGCCTGCAGCTGCCGAAATTAAAAGATTACAATTTCTTGTATCAATCGCTTTTTTTTGTTCTTTTGTCCACATTGCTGCTTTCACCTCATTTAAATAATCAGTTTGTGGCACGTTTTAATCTCATATTTACAGAAAGATATTTTGTAAAAGACGCCATAAAACTGTTAAATGAATTATAACAAAAATTTTCTATAAATGCCAATGAAAATGGTGAAAGACTATAAGAACCAAAAACATATCTTGCTGTTGTTTTTGCAAATAAATCTGAAAAACAACTTTCTCCACTTTTTGCACAGCAATATAAAGCATCTGCTAATTTTTTTTCTGTATCATTTAACTGAAATACAAAATATAAGTTTCTTTTCATTTCTCTCCATCGTAATTTTCTTCTTTTAATACGTGATAACCTTATACTATGATAAATCGCTACCAATTTTAAAAAACGTACACCCTTTTCTTTATTTAATTCATTTAATTGTTGTTCAAAATAATTATATTCTGTTTTTGTTTCTAAAAAAATTTCATAAGCATCTGCAACAGCGTTTTCAATAGAATGTTCAAAAAATGCTTCATAAAAAGAATTTTCTAACTTCTCTGCTCTGTCTAAAAAAAAATATTTTTGTTCTTCAATATTTTCTTTTATAATATTTTGTTTTTTCTGTTTCTTTTGATAAAATGTTGTTATATAGTGAATCACAATTTATCCTCCTTAATAAATGGATCTATTTTGTTATATTTGTTAATGTAAATTTTTTACAGAATACTATAACAAAATTATCATATTAGTTACCATAAATAGTGTACTAAAAACAATATAAAAAGTACAATTTTTTTGTCGCAATATATGACAAAGGTTTATATAGTATGATGCTATATTACACTTTACAAATTAAAATACCTTCATTCCTATTAAAACCATCCCTTTTTTTTGAAAAATACTACACCAGCAACCACCACTCCCAATGATAAGCCAATTACCATAGCATAACTATGATGCCAGTTATATTCTGGCATATCAAAATTCATACCATACCACCCTACAATTAGAGTCAAAGGTAAAAATATTGTTGTAATTACTGTAAATATTTTCATAGTATAGTTTAAATTGATGTCTACTTGAGCTTGATAAGATTCTCTTACTTGTGTTACAGATTCTCTTAAATTTAATATATTTTGATAATAGCGTTCTGTTTTTTTTTGCATTCTATCAAAATATTTTATAGTGTTTTCATCAAAAATATTATTTTCATTTTCTGATAAACATTCTAATACGTTCAATATTTGCTCATGATACTTTTTTAATATCATCAGTTTTTTGCGTAGTGATATGATTTCTTTTACGCAATCTCTTTTTTGTGTTGTAATAAGTGCTTGCTCTAATTCAATAATTTCTTTTTCTAAATCGTCAAACACGGTCATATCATTTGCTATCAGTTTTGTCATAAATTCAGCAAGTACTCTATGAATAGTATTTTTCTCTCCTAGTATCTGTATGATATTCTCTATTATTTTTATCCATTTTGTAGGCTCATCAGAAAATATGAAAAAACAATTTTTTATTAAATAAAATAATATTCGTCTTTGCCCACCGTGTAAATTTTGATAATCAATTGTATTAATACAGATAAAATCAAATCCATCTAAACATTCGTAATAAGCATATTTTGAAACTTCACGTAATGGTATATATTGTATATGATATTTTTGTGCGATTTCTTCCCATTGTTCCTCATGAAACATAGCAATAATACCTATTTCCTTTTTAGAAGGATATACTATATTTTGTTGTTTTTGTACTAGTCCCTCTGAAAATATATAAAACATAAATATCTCCTTTTGGTTAAAGTATATCCTGTTTTACCATTTTTATTTAACATTCTAATTGTTAGATAATTGGGAAAGTATTTTTTTAAATTGCATATAAAATAATATGACTGTTGTACTAATTGATATACTATCTGCTACTGGTTCCGCAAGAAATACAGCAAATACATCATTTTCTAAAAATAAAGGTAATATATAAATAAAAGGTATTAACAATATCATCTTACGAAGTAAAGCAAGAAACATAGATATTTTTGCTTGTCCTAATGCAATAAAAGATTGTTGACAACCAATTTGTATACCCATAAGGCAAGAAACAGCAAGAAATATACGTAAAGCATAGCAAGAAAAGTCAATCAATTCTTGAGAATTTGTAAATATTTTGACAAATATATGAGGAAATAACATGATAAGCAGCCACAAAATAAAACTATAACAAAAACAGCAACGTAATAATATCCATATTGTTTTTTTGACACGTTGCTTTTGTTTTGCGCCATAATTAAAACTAATAATTGGCTGTGCGCCTTGTGTTAATCCTAATATAGGAAGCATAGAAAATTGCATTATACTTGTTAATATTGTCATAGAACCTACAGCCAAATCGCCACCATATTTTTTGAGTGATGTATTAAAACAAATGGTTAATAGACTTTCTGTAGATTGCATAATAAAAGGAGAGATTCCTAGTGCTAATACAGAAAATAATAATTTCTGTTGTATTTTTAAATATTGTTTTTTAATACGCAATTTTGTGCGAGAACCTGTTAAAAAGTACATTACCCAAATAGCAGAAACACACTGTGATAATACTGTAGCAAGTGCTGCTCCCCTTACCCCCATATCAAAAATAAATATTAATATAGGGTCTAATATCATATTAAGTATTGCACCAATCATAACTGTTGCCATGCTAAATTTTGCAAATCCTTGTGATGTGATAAATGGATTCAATCCTAGCGAAAGCTGCACGAATAATGTACCACAAACATATATTGTTAAATATTCAGAAGCATACTGTAATGTGCTATCACTTGCACCAAAAAATATTAGAAGTATATCTTTGAAATAAAGAATAAATGCTGTTAATAATGCCGCTGTTACAAGTAATGCACTAAAGCAATTCCCTAATATATTTTCAGCTTTTTGTTGATTATTTTTTCCCATTTCTATTGCTGCAAGAGGCGCACCACCCATACCAATGAGAGAACTAAACGCAGAAATTAATGTGATAATGGGAAATGTAATACCCACACCCGTTAATGCAGTAGAGCCAATAATAGGTATATGTCCAATAAACATACGGTCTATCATATTGTATAATACATTTATGATTTGAGCAGTGATAGAAGGTAGTGCAAGCTGAAATAATAATTTCCCTACACTTCCTGTTGCTAAAATATTTTTCTGCTCCATTGTTTTCATCTCCTTATTATTTTTTATACTGTTAGTAATTTGTCATTTTCATTGATTTTATTATATATATAAAGACTTGTCAAATATGCACCAATCTATAAACAAGGCATATATTAACAGTATCAATAAAAAGCAGGTGATTATATGGATGAATATGATGATATGTCTGGTATGGAAACAAGTGCAGATATGATAATGCCATTACCTTTAACAGAAGAACAAATTGACAATTTAACAGATGAAAACTATACAACAGAAGTAACAGATATTAATTTTGAATTGCCAGAACTAAATAATAGCAACAATAACGCAGAAAGAAGAGCCATTTTTCCAGGTAATCCTTTTTTACCTAATTTGAATAATAATATTACAATTATACCAATAATACCTGGTGTGACAAAATTTTCTTATATACGTTATTTAAATGCAAATCCTACAGAAGGAGCAATTGATATTTATATAAATGGTAGAAAAGTTGCATCTTACTTGAATTATAGAGCATTTACAGAATATATGAAGGTCTTTCCAGGATATTATCGTATTGTTGTATTTAAAGCTGGTACAACAAGAAATCCTATTAGTGTTTCACGAATTAATATTATTGCAAATAGAATTTATACAGCTGCTTTTATAGAAAATGGTATTAACGGCGAATGGCAAATGATTACAGATAATAAAAGAGTGTTAAATCCAAATAGAGCATTTTTGAGGTTAATACAACTTTCTTATAATGCACCTCTTATGGATGTTTATATTGATAATAGACTTGTTTTAAGTGATTTAGATTTTCAAGAGGTAAGCCGTTATATTTCTCTTTCTCCTGGAAGACATAATTTAAAATTAAAAGTTGCTGCAACAAATCAAATTATACTAGAAAATCCCAATATGCCATTACGTGGAGGAAAATCATATTCTGTATACATTATAGGAGATATGCGTAGCAGAATGGGATTACAAGTATTAATTCCATTGGAAGGAACAACATATCTATCATTTTAATTTTTCTGCCCGCTTTTTTAAGCGGGTAGTTTATTTTATACTATTATCGCTTGTTGACCATTTTATTCTATTGTATTTAAATTATAAGTTTTCTTTATTCTTTGTGATGATACAAAAAATGATGGAAAGGCACTTTCACCTGTTACACTATCAACAAATGTAATTCTATCAAGTTCTTTTGCACCTTGTTTTACAGTAGGATAATTATTTATAATAGTTAATGTGATTATTGATACAATAGATAATAGTCGCTTTTTTAAACCTGTTTTCATTAAATCACATCTTTGAAAATAAAAATAGTGAGTATTAGAAATAATAACTAATACTTACTAACTACATATTTAATCTTTTAAATTATTTTTAATTTCATCCAGTTGTTGTGTCAAATAAATAATGGATATGTATTTACTCTTGTAGTACTATTACAAAACTAACCCTTAATATTTCATAAACCATTATAGGTGCTGATTTTGACCGCCAACTCCTACAGGCTTATAATCTAAATTGCTAAAACTAGGTATCTAAATATAGACTAGTATTATTTGCAATATAATAATCTATTTTTAATACTTGTATTCATTAAATCACTTCCTTATAAAAATAGTAGTAGTTATATTTACAATAACTACTACCTAAACTTTATGAGCTATCTTTTAATTTTAAAACATCATCAAAATCAAAATGAAAATTTTATATTAAATTTATCAGAATTAGATAAAACAGTATTATTATTCAATAACTTTTGATAATATTTCAATTCATTACAAAGTTTGTGTCAAATTGTTTTGGAAATTAAAACTTGTTGTAAAACTAAATGCTATCATTGGTATTATCACAAATGCTATATAAAATAAATTACTATATACAATTATATTTTTTAATATAGCAAATACCCAATGCAGTAGGTCCAGCATGTG
This sequence comes from Lachnospiraceae bacterium 46-61, assembly GCA_041223565.1. Taxonomy (GTDB): domain Bacteria; phylum Bacillota; class Clostridia; order Lachnospirales; family Anaerotignaceae; genus Coprocola. The sequence goes on along the minus strand of JBCLQL010000002.1, from coordinate 148,725 downwards.
CACCTATTGTTACTCCCACTTGAAAAGGAATTTCCAATATATCATAACAATCATTTTGTTTTAACAAGTTTTTTAATTCTTCTGCTCTATCCATATTTTGTGCTGAAAGTACACAAATTTGATAATTTTCTAATTCCTCTCCAATTTCATTTTGTGTCATATCAATTATTGTTTTTACAGATTTTTTAAATCCTCTCACTTTTCCAACAGGGCTTAATTCTCCATTTGCCATAATTATAATTGGCTTAATATTTAATATTGTACCTGCAAGAGCACTCGCTTTACCAATACGTCCGCCTTTTTGAAGATAATCCAAAGATTCTACTGTAAAATTGATTTTTGCAGTATCTCGCAAGCGTTCTGCTTTTGAAACAACTTTTTCAAATTCATACCCTGCACATTGCATTTGTGCCATCTCATAAAGTAAAAGTCCTTGCCCCCCTGTTGCCTGACGCGAATCTATAATTGCAATGTTACTATTCGGATAGGATTCTAATAGTATGTTTTTGGCATTGTTCGCACTTTGAAAAGAACCACTGAATTTTGAACTTAAACAAATACATATAATATCTTTACCACTTTGTAATGTTGGAGTAAAAGCGTCTATATAGTCTTGTATAGATGGTAATGATGTTTTTGGAAAGATATTTTGAGATACTATTTTCTCATAAAAATCATGGGGTTGTAACTCTGATATTTCTTTGTAATATGTTTCATCACCAAATGAAACTGTATAGGGCACGATACCAATATCATATTTTTCTACATAAAAAGCAGGTAGGTCACAAGAACTATCTGAAAATAATTTATAATTGTGCATAAAATATCTCCTAAACTATTATAGATTTTTGCTGTATATTACAGTAATTACATTCATTATTTATGCTATTTATTTTATAAGTAATGATGAAAACTGTCAATGCTATAACTATTATTTGCATAATAATTACAATCATGATATTATGAAAATGACAAAATATTAAGGAGAGAATTTACAAATGGGTAAAATATTAGTCATTGCAGAAAAACCATCTGTAGCAAGGGATATTGCTCGTGTATTAGGCTGCAAAAAAGAAAACCAAAAACAAGGCTTTTTACAAGGAGATCATTACATCGTTTCTTGGGCAATAGGGCATTTGGTTACACTTGCCGAGCCAGAAGATTATGACAATAAATATAAAAAATGGAATATAGAAACATTGCCCATACTACCTGAACAAATGAAATTGAAAGTTATCAAAAAAACTGCACCACAGTTAAAAGTGTTAAAAAAGCTTATGAATAGCAATGAAATAGACAGCTTGATATGTGCTACAGACAGTGGTCGAGAAGGTGAGCTCATATTTCGATATATATATGATATAGTAAAATGTAAAAAACCTTTTCAAAGATTATGGATTTCCAGTATGACAGATACAGCAATTAAAGAAGGATTTTCAAAATTAAAAGATGGTAAAGAATATAATAATTTGTATCTTTCTGCAAAATGTCGTTCTGAAGCAGATTGGCTAGTTGGTATGAATGCTACAAGAGCATACACAATACAATATCATGCTCTATTAAGTATAGGCAGAGTGCAAACTCCTACACTTGCTATTATGACACAAAGACAAAAAGAAATTAATGATTTTGTTCCTGAAGATTATTATGAAGTAGAAGCAGAATATAAAGAAAATTTTAAAGGAATATGGTTTGATAAAAAAGAAAATCAAACTAAAATAAAAACATTGGAACAGGCAAAAAGTATTACAGATAAAGTAATGAATCAAACAGGTATGATTACTAATATAACAAAAGAACAGAAAAAAGTTTCTCCTCCATTACTTTATGATTTAACAGAATTGCAAAGAGACTGCAATAAAAAATTTGGATTTTCTGCACAAAAAACACTTACTATTGCACAAGAATTATACGAAAAAAGAAAAATGATTACCTATCCTCGTACTGACAGTAGATATTTAAGTGAAGATATGAAGAAACAGATTTTACAAATACTTGAAAAGTTACATATTGTTGAACGATATCAAGAATATGCTGAAAAAATATTATCATTACCAGTACTGTCTTTGGGAAAACGTATTATTGACAATAGCAAAGTTACAGACCATCATGCAATTATACCTACAACAAAAAAAATAAATATGGATATACTAACTGATGATGAAAAAAAAGTATATAATACTATCGTTATTCGTTTTTTATCTGTATTTTATGAGCAATACATCTATATGATTACTAAAATTACTACAGAAGTAGAAAAAGAGAACTTTTTATCTAAAGGAACAACAATTATACAAAAAGGCTGGACAGAGATATACCAAACATTAGATATGGCAGTAAAACGAAATAAAAAAGAGGAAATAATATTACCAGACTTAACGTCAGGACAACAAGTAAATGTAAAACAGTCAAAATGGTATAAAAAGAAAACACAACCTCCAGCACTTTATACAGAAAATACATTACTTTCTGCTATGGAAAATGCAGGACGTTTTATAGAAGATGAAACATTAAAAGAACAAATGAAAGATAGTGGACTTGGTACACCAGCAACAAGAGCAGCAATTATTGAAAGATTGCTCACAGTAGGCTATATTGAAAGAAAAGGACAAACTCTTGTACCTACTGAAAAAGGTATGAAATTAATTGAAATTGTACCAGAAGAATTAAAATCTCCCCAAACAACAGGTAAATGGGAAAAAGGACTTTCTTCTATTGCAAAAGGTAATATGACTGATGAAAAATTTATGGCAAGTATTCAAAGATATGTTCATTTTTTAATAGAACAGTCCTCTCATGTGAATCAGAATATTGTTTTTGAAAAAGAACAGAGAAGTATCAAAAAAAGAATTAGAAAATTAGGAATTTGCCCTCTTTGTCAAAAAGGTAGTATATTAGAACACAGTAAGGGATACTATTGCAGTGAATGGAAAAATGGTTGTAAATTTACAATATGGAAGAACAGTGTATCAAATTATGATATTATACTAAAAGAAAGTATGATAAAAAAACTATTAATAGAAAGAAAAATAAAATCTGTTGCAATTACATTGCCTCAAACAGGAGAAAAAGGGACAGCTACATTGCTTTTAAGCGATGATAATTCAGGACGTTTAGAAATTATGGAATTTATAAAAAAATAAAGTATTGGGGAATTATCCCCAATACTCAAGTTCAATTACAATTATTTCATTTGTACTTTTAATAATATTGGTGTTAAAAGCACTGTAATAATTACTACAAATATGATTGCTGGAAACATATCCTGAGAAATCAAACCTGCTTGAGAGCCTTTTTGTGCTACAATCAATGCTACTTCCCCACGAGATACCATGCCAATACCTACAGAAAGTGCCTCACAATTAGTATATCCACACATCTTTGCACCTAATCCACAACCAACAACTTTTGATAATATTGCTACAACAAGTAAAACAATAGAAAATAAAAGCAATGATTGTGTCATACCACTCAAAACTGTTTTCATACCTATACTTGCAAAAAAAATCGGTGTAAAAAACATATATGATGTAATACTGATTTTTCTTGCAACATAATTTCGGATTTCTCCAGTATTACAAAGTATCAGCCCTGCAAAATATGCTCCTGTGATATCTGCAACACCAAAAAATACTTCTGAACAATATGCCATAATTAAACAGAATGCAATAGAATAAATTGCTGTACGTCTTTTTCCAGTTGGATATATACTAGGAAAACGTTTTAATGTTTGTTGTATTATCAATGTGCAAATAGCAATAAATACAAAAAAGAACACTATTTTTAGTAATACCCATATTACACCGCCTTGACTTGGAGATGTTACACCTGTAATAATTGTCAATACTATAATACCTAATATATCATCAATAATTGCAGCGCCTAATATAGATGTGCCTACTTTTCCTTTTAGTTTTCCCATTTCTTTTAATGTTTCTACAGAAATACTAACAGATGTCGCTGTTAATATTACACCTACAAAACAGCCTTTTAATAAATCTATATTTGTCATTTGGGAATCTCTAAAAAATAATAAATAAACAATTGTACCACCTATAAATGGTACAATAACACCAATTAGAGCAATTATAAATGATGCTTTGCCATTCTTTTTCAATTCTTCAAATTCCGTATCCAACCCAGCTTGAAACATAAGTAATATTACACCAATTTCTGCTGACTTTAATAAAAAGTCTGTTTCATGCAAAACATTGAAGCAGCTTGGTCCTAATATAATACCTACTGTTAAAGCACCTACTACCTGTGGCATATGTACCCTTTCAGATAATATGCCAAATACTTTTGTTGATAATAAAATAATTGCTGATACAAATAAAAAATCATAGGATTCCATGTATTTTTTTCCTCCCTTATTGTTTTTGTATTTTTTCTATTAATATGATTTTACTTATTATAATGGTTCATTTTTTTAAAATGATTGATAGTATACTTTATATCAATAGAAATTACACTTTTTTGTGAAATATGTGAAAATACATTTTTATAATGTTATTTTGTCTATTTCACTTGCTTTTATTGTTAAAAAAATACAAATACCCTTCACAATTTTTTATACCCACAATTTTAATATACTAAAACATCGAATGTATTATAACACACATTCGATGCTGAATAGATACACAAAATAGTATATTTTATTACAATATAAATGTAAATTTTAACAATAATATGATATAAATATCAAAATATTGTTAAAATTGTATTGTATTTTATTATATATTTTGTGCAATATTTTAATTATTTATACTCTGGTTTGCCATCTACTCTTTCAATTTCAAAAGGGGTCACTTGATATACATAATAGTTTAGCCAGTTTGAAAATAGTAAATTACTATGACTTTTCCATGTTACAACGGGTGCTTCATTGGGGTTATCATTTTTAAAATAATGTTTTGGAAAAGGAACATCCTTTCTTTTTCCTAAATCTCTCTCATATTCTTCTTTTAATGTAAGAGGGTCATATTCTGAATGTCCCATAACAAATATACGACTACCATGACGAGAAGACGCTATATATAATCCAGATTCTTCTGATGCAGAAAGTACTTCTAATTTAGGCTCATTATAAATATCTTCTAATTTTACTTCTGTATGGCGAGAATGTGGCGCATAAAATACATCATCAAATCCTCTCATTAAATCTGCACTTTTTACACGTACAGTATGTGCAAAAACACCAAACATTTTTTCATTAAGCTTATGTTTTTGTATACCATAATGATAATAAAGTCCTGCCTGTGCTCCCCAACAAATGTGTAGTGTAGATGTTACATGTGTTCTTGTCCATTCCATAATTTCTTTTAATTCTTCCCAATAATTCACTTGTTCAAAAGGTAAATCCTCTACTGGTGCTCCTGTAATAATCATACCATCTAAATTTTTATGTTTTATTTCATCAAAACTATGATAAAAACTTTGTAAATGTTCTGGTGCTGTGTTCTTTGTTTGATGGTTTTTAGGGAACAATAATGTAATATTAATTTGTAATGGGGTGTTACCCAAAAGACGTAATAATTGTGTTTCTGTTGTTTCTTTTAAAGGCATTAAATTCAATATTGCAATCTCAAGTGGACGAATATCTTGATGAAAAGCCCTTTCTTCTCCCATAACAAATATATGCTCCTTTTCTAATATTTCCTTTGCTGGTAAATTATCTGGTATTCTGATAGGCATATTATTTTTCCTCCTAAAATTTATTTTATAAAACAAAAAAGCCTTCACAGGATTTTATCCCATGAAGGCGTATTAAACGCTGTACCACTTCACTTCATTTTCTGTAAAAACAGAAAACCTTTTTTCCAGTACGTCCATATATCATAAATGGGTTATACTGTTTCGCTGTAACAGGCGAACCCTGTTGTAGCCTAGACCTGGAAAGGCTTTGGTACACCATTCAAGAGCCATTTTCGCTACTGTTTCCTCTGCCTCTTCACACCATACAAGACTCTCTGAAAGATTTCACAGTACTACTTTCTCTATCATTACGTTTGAAAAGAATTTTATCATACATTTATCATTCTGTCAACCATAATTTACTATTGTAAATGATTATCAAATACAATTTTATTATAAATTTTTTAAATATTGTATTTCTTTTTCTGTTAAATAACGATATTTGCCTTTTTCTAAATCATTTAAAAATAATTTACCAGTTCCAACTCTCTTTAATTGTGCTACTGGGTGTTTTATTGCATCACACATTTTTCTAACTTGTCTGTTTCTGCCTTCCTGTATCACAATACGAACAATAGAATATTTTTCTCCCTTTTGAAGTATCTCTAATTTTGCTGGCTCTGTTTTTTTGCCATCTACTAAAACACCTCTGCGAAATTGTATTATATTTTGTTCGGAAGGTGTACCAAATAATTTTGCTTCATATATTTTTTCAATATTATGTTTGGGATGTGTTAAACGATATGTCAAATCGCCATCATTTGTAAGAAGTAATAATCCTGATGTGTCATAATCCAAACGTCCTACAGGATATACTCTTTCTGTTACTCCCTTTAACAAATCTATTACAGTTGCTCTTTGAAATTGGTCTTTTACTGTTGTCACATACCCTTCTGGTTTATGAAGCATAATATAAATCAATTTTTGTTTGAGTACTACTTTTTTATGCTCATATAATACAGTGTCTTTTTCTATATCTATTTTTGTACCTAATTCTGTTACTATTTTTCCATTTACTTCTACTTTTCCCATAACAATTAATTGTTCTGCTTTTCGACGGGAAGCAATACCTGCTTCAGCCAAAAATTTTTGTAATCTTAATTCCATATATTTATTACTTCCTCCCATGTTAAAAACATTATATTAAATCACTTAGTTACTAATTCTTTATTTTAATTTTCCATCTAAATCAAAATTACTCCATTTTGTTGCTAAATATTGTAACATTTCTGTTAATGTATATCGTTCTGCTCCCTGCTCTGCTATAATATCAATTTTTGCGATGCAATTACTACCCAGCATAACCTCTGCTGTTCCTAATTTTTGACCTTTTACAACAGGTGCTTCTATTGTTTTAATTTGTGTAGCATATAATTTCATTCTATCTAATTCCTCATTAGAAAATACGCCTTCAAAACCATCTGCAAGTACTGCGGGTATACTTTGTTTTTGAGAATATAATACAACAGTTGGTTGCACATACTGTCCTTTTTCTGCAACTACTTCTTTTTTATAATTTGTAAAACCATAATCCATAAGTGCTTTAGTATCTTTCCATTTTTGTTCTCTTCCTTCTTGTCCCCAACCGCTTGCTAATACTGTTGTAATTAATGTAATATCATCTCTTTTTGCTGCGCCTACAAAACACTGCCCTGCTTTATTTGTGTAACCTGTTTTGACACCTATTGCTCCATTATATTCCTGTAAAAAACGGTTTGGATTTGTTATAGAATATTGTTTCCCTTCACCACCTTTTAGAGGCAGTGTAACAGAATGTGTATTTATTATTTCTACAAATTTATCATTTTGTAATGCATAACGTGCAATTAAAGCCATGTCTTTTGCTGTAGAATGATGCTGTTCAAATGTTAAATGGCTATCTAAACCATTCGGAGAGCCAAAAACAGTATCCTCTGCACCAATTTCCTTTGCTTTTTGTGTCATTTTGTCACAAAATTCTTCTACACTTCCTCCCACATGTTCTGCCAAAGCTACTGCTGCATCATTGTACGATTTTATCATCATAGCATATAAAAGGTCTTCTTCTCTTATTTGCTCTCCAGCCGTCAAATTCATACGAACTTGAGGCGATTTTGCTGCCCTTGAACTAACTGTTACCATATCATCAATATTACCTTCTTCTAAAACAATGATTGCCGTCATAATTTTTGTAGTACTTGCCATTGTTAAAGGTTCTGATTCATTTTTACCCCAAAGCACACGTCCACTATCTCCATCTATCAATACTGCTCCTTTTGCATATACAGAAGGTGGTATTTGTTCAGCATATGCTGTTTGGCAAAAAATCAATATTGCTGTTGTCATACAAATCAATAATTTTTTCATACAATCCCTCTTTTTTTATCTTTTGGATTAGTATGTCAAATCAAAAATAAAATTTAACTGGAAATTTTATACATCTATATTTTCTGTTTCTTCTTCTTTTAATGGTGGTAATTCTTTTGTGGATTTAAAGCCAAAATATCTTAAAAATTCATTTGTTGTACCAAACAATATAGGTTTTCCTGCAGCATTTAGTCTACCTGTTTCACAAATTAAATTTTTTTCTATTAATTTATTGACAGCATGGTCTGCACTGACACCTCTAATTTCTTCTATTTGTGCTTTTGTTATAGGTTGTTTGTAAGCTATAATGGCAAGTGTTTCTAATAATGCCTGCGTCATGCCTTGTCTTTTGGGGCTTTTATACATATTTCTTATAAATTCAAAGCATTCTGCTGCTGTACACATTTGATAACCGTCATCAATTTCTATAATACGTATTCCTCTTTTATCACTTTCATATTTCTCTGCTAATGTCATTATAATTGCTTTCGTTGTAGCTTTGTCTAATTCTACTGTTTGTGCAATGACAGAAAGAGGCAATGCTTCTCCTGATATAAAAAGCAATGCCTCTACCACTGCTTCAATTTCTTTTAATTTCATATATATCACTTCTTTCTGCTGCTTTTGTACTTTTTATAGTCATTATGCAATTTCATTATTTTTGATATTGACTTTTGTAATTAATATTTCTGAAAATGTTCTTTGTTGTTGTACTAAAACCTCTTTCATTTTAATTAACTCTAATAATGCTAAAAATGTAACAACAATTTCCATTTTTGCTGCCTTTTTGCGAAAAATAGTATGAAATGAAACATGAGGGCGAAGTATTAGTAAGTCTCTAATATAATCAATTTTATCATCAATAGTATATAAATCTCTTTCTACTGATTTGAATGAACTGCGTACCTTATCAATTTTCGTCTCTCGTCTTTTCATCACTTCTGTAAATGCTTCATATAAATTGTCTAATGTAATACCACATAAGAAATCATCTAATGTAATATCATCTTTTTGTGTTTGCTTTAATTCTTCAATCGCTTTATCTGCTTGTTTATAAAGTACAAATGCTGCAGTTTCTTCTCTTTTTTTGAAGTCTTGTGTTATTTCTTTAAATTTTTTATATTCTAATAATTTATTCACTAATTCCTCTCTAGGGTCAGTTTGTTTTTCTGTTTCCTTTTGTTTTGGTAAAAGCATATTTGATTTAATTTCTAAAAGCGTTGCTGCCATAATAACAAATTCACTCATACCATCCATATTTTTATAGTCCGCTTTCTCTAAAAAAGCAATATATTGTTCTGTTAGTTGTGCAATGGGTATATCATAAATATCAATTTCGTTTTTTTCTATTAAATGGAATAATAAATCAAAAGGTCCTTCAAATGCATCTAAACGCACATTAATACTTTCCACAATCATAACTCCTTATAAAAAAAATAAAAGTAATTCCATACCATGTATAATAGTAAATGTTATGGTATTTAACAAAGAACCAAATAAGCCAAATAACAACAGAAATATAAATAGCACTTGTATGATTTTTTCATATTGCATATATGTGAAATATTGTTTTGCTGGCAAAATTACAGACAGTACTTTTACACAATCCATAGGAGGTACAGGCAAACAATTACAAACAGTAAATGACACATTATAAACAATAAGTAAATTTAAAAACGTTGCTATCATACTATTATTAAAAGGTAGTATTTTCCATATAATTAATGCAATAAAAGCAAGTAATATATTTGCTACACTTGGTAATATTGTTACAAGTAATGTATCTCTTTTTCTATTTTTATAATATAGTGAGCTAGTATGCACTGTTCTACTCCATCCAAATGCACCATACCCAAACAATGATGTAATAATAAATAATATTGCTCCCACAGGTTCTGTATGTTTTAAGGGATTTAGTGTTAAATTTTTCTCATTTTTAGGTGTATTATCTCCTAATGCTATAGATACTGCTGCCCTTGTAAATTCGTGGCAAGATACTACTACAAAAAAACATAATATACTAAATACTATTTGCCATATGATATTTTGATTGAAAAACATATAAAATCTCCTTTATTATCATTTATTTTTGTTGTGACGCAAGAAGCTGCTTTTCTTTTAATTAGAAAAACAGCCCCTACACAATTATATTTCTTCATAGAATATCATTTCTTCAAATGCTTCCTCTGATACTGGTTCTGGATAAGAATATCCTTCTACCACAGAACAGCCTATTGTTTTTAATAATTTTGCTTCTTTATCTGTTTGAATACCTTCTGCAATAATTTGTATTTGTAGTTCCTTCGCCATATTCATTATACTTCTGATAATCATACGTTCTTTGTCTGTTATGTTACCTTTAGGTAAAAATCCCTTTTCTAATTTGATACTATCTATAGTAAGTATTTTCATAATATTTAAAAATGCATACTGTGAACTAAAATGACATACAGAAATCATAAAACCATATTCTTTTAATTTTTCAATGAGTGTTATACTTCTGTCTATATCATCATATATTGCTGCTTCTTCTATTTCCAATATCACAAGAGAAGGTGTAATATCGTATCTCTCTACAATCGCTTTTACTCTATTAAAAAAGTCTTCTCTATGAATATTTAGTCTTGCAATACTAACTGTTAATGGAAGTGGTACTAGTCCTCTATCAATCCAATCTTTTTGTTTTTTACAAACCTCTTCTAAAAGCAACATATCCATTTCTAATAATATTCCTGTTTCTTTTAATACTAATACAAAATTCTCAGGCATAATTACACCCTTTTCAGTATGCTTCCATGTAGCAACTGCTTTTGCTCCTACAAATTCCTTATTTTCTATATCAAATTGTAACAAAAAGTAAGGAATAAATTCTTTATTTTGAAGTGCTTTATACATATCAGGTAATAATGTATCACGAAGTGCTAATTGTTGTTGTAATTCTTTTTCAAAAGTAATTATTTTTTTATCATTAGACTGTTTTGCCAATTCTAATGCTGTTGTAGTGTATTCTAAAAGTGTCTCAAATTCATATTTTTCACTTAATATATTGATACCAGCAGAACAGCGTATATTATCACAATAGATATAATCGTTTTCAGATACTTTTAATTGATTTAACTCTGCTAATATTTCTTCTAATCTCCTTGTAGCATCTTGTTTCGTTTTTGCTTTTATTAGTAATCCAAAACAATCCTCTTTTAATCTTGCTGCTAATTCATCTTCTTTTATAAAAGACTGCATAACATTCGCAATATTTTTTAATATTTGACCACCCATAGTATAACCAAATGTACTAGTTAATGTATCAAATGTATCCACTCCTATCATAGCGAATGCATAACTCTTTTTTTGAGAGAATTTTTTATAAAAAAGTTCCATTTTTTGCTTATTTGCTAATTGTGTAATGCTATCTACATCAACAACATCTTTTTTATCATGTTTATAAAACCATATTGCCATACCAGCAAGTAATATCATAATTATATCAATAAGCAATGCAATGTGGAGCATAATATTTGTAACATTTTGAATAGAATATTGTCCTGAAGGTATTACAGAAATTAAATACCAATCACTTACGCCTAAAGGACGATAAGATAAATAATTTGTTTCATTTTCATCATTTATAAATTTTATAATATCGCTTTCCAGTTTTCTCATACTTCCTGGTAACTTAGCAAGTTCTGGTATATTGTCAAATACATCACTTTGTATGAATCCCTTTTCAAAATCAAATGAAAAATGTACTGTTTCATTTTCAGGTAGTACAATCGCCTCTCCTGTTTTTTTAACAATATAATGAACACCTTTTCCATCAAATAATGTTGTTTCCATAATACGTGCAAATTCTTCCGCACGGTATACTCCTGTTAATGAACCAATCCTTCTGGAATTTTTTAATATAGGTACAGATAAAAATAATATGTTTTCTCCATCTTTCGATTTTTTTATATCAGAAATAATAATATCTTGTTTTTTCAGCATGGAAATGACATTGATTTGTTCTCTTTTTATATCATCAGAAAAAACTGTATTTTCTTGTTGTCTGTCTGTTAAAAACATATAATCATAACCATATTCTTGAACAAGTATATTCATATTATCTATATTTTTTTGTGAAAAAATATCATCTTCTTGTGCCATAATTCCAGCTGCTGTTTGCAAAGAGCCTATTGTACGTAATATTTTTTCTGATACTAAATTGCTACTTTCCTCTGAAATTTCATTCAATAATGCAGTATTGTTATTTTCTAAAGCAGATTTCATATAATACACTGAAAATGTTGTAGTAACAATAATAAATATTGCTACCATAATCATAGTATAAATATAAAATCTGTTTTGCTTACGGAATATTTTATTGAAAAAATTCATTTTATTCATATGAGTTTATCCCCTATAATTATTAATATCTGATTTTCCATTTTCCATCTGTTTTTCTAATAGAACACTTTTGTTTTAATTCTTTATTATGATAATTTCTATTTTCCATTAAAATTGTTACATTAGGGTATAATTGTTCTTCTACATAAACACCTATTGTTGTTTTGCTTTTAATTTCTTCTAGCCGTGCCTCTAGCTCACCTAATTTTACTTTTAAACGTTTTTCAGCCATTTTTGTGCGAAATAACACTAATTGAGCCTCTTCCGAATTAGATAACCTGATTTTTCTTTCTTGTTGTTCTAATACTTTTTTATATTCTTGTTGTTCTTTTTTTATATCGGCGATTTTTTTAAGTAGTTCTTTAGGATAATTAATTTCTAACTTTGTCAAACTATATGCATCATTTCCTACCTCTGCTGCTATAATTTCTACTGCTTTTGCTTTTCCTCCAATTATAAAACCACGTTTTCCAGAAAGTTTTATTTTTTGTTCTGACTCTATGTTAGAATTTAATACATAGTCTGCATAAATATTTTTTTGAGAAAATACTGTAGCATGTTCAATAAACAAGGCACTAATATCTCCTTTTGCCTTGATTTCAGATAAACCACTACCCTTTATGCCTCCTCGTACAACAATGTCACCACTAGAAGATAATTTTGCATCTTCTACTACACCATCTACAATAATATTACCACTTGCTTTTACTTTAAATCCAGATTGAACATTTCCTTTTATATATATTGTACCAATAAAACTTAAATTTCCTGTACTAGCATCAACATCTTGTACTGTTAATATTTTGTCTATATAAATAGTATTATTGACATAATGTACTTCACCATCACAAGTTGCTATAATATGTGTTTCTTCTCCTTCTATTACTGATTTTGTATTTTTTCCTGCTTCTACTCTAAGCTTTTCTCCTTCTTCTGCTTTTATTACTTTTCCTAAAATACTCATACCATCTTTACCAGGTTTAGGTTTTTTAATTTTGCATAATATATCCCCTTCTCTTACCTCTTTTACATAAGCAAGTTCTTTATAATCAATCATGCCACTTTTAGGGTCAACTTTTGGAAGTAATTTTCCTTCTGGGTCAAATTGAAAATCTGTTTCTCCGCCTTCTCCAGCAACTGGGGGTGTTCCTTCTGCTATTAAAAAACCTGTATTGTATATTGGTGTTCTGGATAAACGATTTACATATTGTTGTTTAATACCATGTATTACACCACATTGCTCTAATATTTCTGTAAGCATTTTATTTGATATTTTTTTTCCTCTTGTTTTAGGTGGTGTAATAAATATTCGCATTCTAATATCATCTTTTTCAAAATAAACTTTTACAGTAGAATCAGGAGGTGCGCCAAATACCATATTACGCCCTGTGTCATAATTTCTTTTATTATATTTTCCTAAAACTAAAATTTCTTCTGCTTCTTGTTTATAACTTTGTTCTGTTTTTTGAATGGCTGAATAAAAAAATTGCTGTAATGTCATTTCTTGATATTCTTCAAAATCATTTTCTTGTTCTGGCATTCCAGTAAATAAATTATTGATTTCATTATGAGATAATTTATTGTGCTGCACATTGTTGTTTTCTTGCAATATACATTCTAATAGGCTTTGCTGTTCATTCATCATTTTTCACGCCTTTCTTACCTCATTTTATAATAAATATGTTTTATATTTTGAACATATTAATTAAGTATACCATAACATTTGTTTTATTTCAATAAATTGCACACTGTTCATATAAAATTTTTGATACTATATTAAATAATTGACAAAAAAATAAAAGCGCCTATGCTAGTGTCTGTGTATATAGGCGCTTTTTATAAAATAAATATTTTACAGTACTATTTGAGCATATCAATGGGAAACATTCAAATGCTGTTTATGGGGTCGTAATAAGCGATTCAAATATTTGATTTGCTCATAAAACTGTTAATACTTACTTATCAATATTTTATATAATTATATTAAAAATTATATAAAAATTCATTCATTTGGGACATTTTGTATTTTTCCTTATTTATTTTGTTTTACACTTCAATCAACACTCTACACAAAAACAAATTATTTTCACATTTAAAATCAATATTACCATTATAAATATTGACACTCCTAATAATACTTTGAATACCTATACCTTCTTTTTGTTTTGATTTTGGTATTCCTTGCTCAAAATATATATCATCGCTACAAGTGTTTTTTACTATAATTGCTAATTTTCTACATTTAATATGTAACACAGCATCAATTTTAGTAGGAGTTTTTCCAGATTGCTGACAACCATGTATAGCATTATCCAACATGTTTCCTAATATTGCTGTTAAATCAATATCTCTAATATTGATGTCATTTCCTACTTTTGCATCAACAGATATTGTAATGCCTGCCATTTCAGCTTTTTCTGCATAAACTGTGAAAATACTATTTATTGTTCTATTTTCACAATATAATTTAAAAGCATTACTTTCAATTTCTTGTTCTTGCTCACTTAAATATTGTAGTAATCCATCTATATCACCTTTTTTAGCATACTCTGCAATGATCAAATTGTGGTGTCTAGAATCATGTCTAATGCGTTTTGATGTCCATATACTTTTTTGTATTTCTGAAAATTCCTTTTCTAAAAAAGCATTATTCATAGCAGTATATTTTAATTCTTCTTTTATTAGATTTTCTTTTAACATTGTAAACATCATTTGTAACATAACAATATGTGTAGCAAACAATATAGTACAAATACCAACAAATAAAATTTGTTCTCGTAATGACCTTATCATAACATGAGTTGGATGCATACCACAATAAATTACTAATATATCTCCTAAAAATGCTATCAATGCAAGTATTCTCCAGTTAATTTTAAATGTGTTTGCTAATTCTCTATACGTTTTTCTTAAAGCATAATAATATGCACAAAGAACGAATACAAAATATAGTATCCTAAATAATATATCTATCCAAGGGTTACCATTACAAAAAATATTGGTAAGTGAAATGCTAATATAAATACCAAATAGTAATACAAATGTTTGTAGACATACATTATATATCACTTGAAATAATGTATCTTTACTTAATGAATAAAAAAATAATATCGACCATATCACAATAGATATTGTACAATATTTTGCAAAGCTTTCACTATCAACAGATACCCATATTGTACCTACCAATACATGAAACAATATAAAAAATATATAATAAAAAATTGTTTTTTTATAGGAATATTTTGGATTGTCTAAAACAAGAAATAGAGAACATAACTGAATAATTTCAAGCAAATTACGACAAATACTAAGTTGTGTAGTAATTCCTAATACCACATTATCACCTTCTTAATTACAATAATATTCAAAATATGATTCTTTTAATTTAGCATACGTTCCTCGAGGTAAATAAAAATCTTTTCCATTTGTAAATATTAATTTTTTAGAATTAAAATTTTTGATATGATATAAATTTACAATATAAGAAGAACCTAGTTTTATAAATTCTGTCCATTTTTGCATACATTCATATAAAGCTGTCATAGTAATTCTAACTTTTTTATTGCTTCCATCAATCATATGAATACATTGATAATTTTTTTGTGATTCACAATATATAATATCACATACTGTTATACGTTCTAGCATACCCTCCACACGAAATACAATATACTGTTCTGTATCCTTTTGGTATTTTTCTGTCAATTTTTTTATGATAGAAAATAATTGTTGTTCTTCTAATGGTTTCACTAAATATTGCATAGCATTTACACCATATGCCTCTAATGCATGGTCTTTTGATGTTGTAATAAAAACAATACTATTTTCAAATCCAAATTGGCGGATTTTTTTAGCAACTTCTACACCATTTTCATATTCCATATAGATATCTAGAAACAGTATGTCTGGTATGTATCCTGTATTGATACAACGATATAATTCCTTTGCAGATAAAAAGGTTTTAATATTACATTTTAATTCGTTATTTTTTATATATTTTTTTAATAGTGTAACTATTTTATCAATTTCTTTTTGCTCATCGTCACATACTGCTATTGTATACATTGCTTTCTCCTTTACACAGTAAAATTCTATTTTAACTATATTATAACACTATTTACTTTGCAATAAAAACAATATAATATTCACATACTGAAAAAATTTCAATTATTTTTTTCAGTAATACTATCATTTTGATAAAAAACATAACACAATTTTATATAATTTTTATTATAGTATAAAATAATATAATTTGTCAAATCATAATAATCTAATATAAAATTATTTTACAACCGAACAAATTGTCAAAATATTAGTATTATATTAAATATAATCTAATAATAAGTTATTTTATAACTTGTTTCAAAGCAATGAAATAATAGGAGAAAAAATATGTTTGATAAAATACAATTTGGAAATACCATTAAAAAACTTTGCAAAATCAATCATTTAACTGCATATCAACTTGCACAAAAACTAAATGTTAGTGAGGATTATTTATATAAAATTCAAAATGGTAAAAATATACCTTCTATTGCTATGTTTATTTCAATTATTAATTATTTTGGTTTAAGCGCAGAAAATTTTTATCATTTTGATATCAAATCAAGTCAGCAGAATACACTGCATTTTACAAATATTGAATATAAATTTTTGTATGAGACATTGATTGATTATATTATGTCTAATGAGTTACAATAAAAGGCGGTATGATAATATGTTTGATAATATGGCACTTGGTAAAAGAATGAAATATTATCGAAATAAAAAAAATTTATCTCAAAAACAATTAGCAGATTTGGTTGATATGCCTCAAAGTACAATATCACGTTTAGAAAGGGGTGTGATTGGTCTATTTAATATAAAAAAATTAAGTATTTTAGCAGATGCACTTGATGTAACATTAGATGACCTGCTTTATGATAGTATTGATTCATTAAAAAAACAAAATGAAAATATTCCATTTTCTCATTATGAAATAAAATTAAAAGAACTTTTATTGACATTTAATGACAATCAATTATTGTTTTATAATCATTTAATTAAAAATTTTATTACTTTTAAAGAACTTTCTCAAAAAGATAAAAAAGAATAATGATAAAAACGCAGCAGTAATTAATATTACTGCTGTACTGATTTATTTTATATGTTATAAACAATAAATACAATATTTTTTTTGCAATGTTTTAGTATTCCAATCACTGTTTTTTATAGAGATTATAAATCTATTGTTTTTTATTTCTGTTGATATGGTATATTAATATTATTTTCTGTTATATCTGATATAACTACCATTCCATTTTCTACATCATCTGCTATTACCTTTCTTCGTTATTTAAGCACAGCTTTTTTGAAAATTTATTTCTCTACTTCTTCGTTTTGAATATTATCTTTTTGTTATATATATCTGATATTTTGGCGAAAAGTCAATATTGCTAATGGTTTCTAGTAAATTATTTGATATCTATTCTTTCATAATGTAATATTTTTCATATGGTATTAGACTACATTCTTATTTTGTATAAAATGATACTATTAGAATTAATATCTATTATCATAACAATAACAAAATCTTTTTTTGATAAATTTTTATTTTTACATTGTGTATATAATTTGGCTGTGGTATTTTTTGTTGTTTTATTGATCTGGGTTTTTATTTTTTTGGTTTTTGTTGTAAATAATGTTTTCTACAATTATTAAATTTGATTTTAAATGTATATATTTTATGATAAATGCTCTCATAGAGTATAAATAAAATAATAAGTCTAAGAGTTAATATTTCTTCATTAATATGTAACAGCCTATAAAATGTAATTTTATTATTAAAAAAATTTACATAATACCTATATTATAAAATCATACAATAAATATTGACATAAAAATAACGTACAGGTTATAATTATACTGTTTATTTTATAATACATATTTATGCAACAAGTAGTTTATATTATCATAACATATAATAAGTAATTCATAATAAATAGAAGTAACAGAACGGAGATGAAACATGGAAGAAAAGCAAAAAAATAGAAAGGATAAAAGTATGACATTGTTTCTTCCTATTATACTTGTTTTTTGTATATTGGGAACAGTTGTATTTTCTGTATCACATAAAATATCAACAGAAATGTCTGACTCAGCAATTCAAAATTTAAGCGAAAGTTTAGATTTAATGAAGGGTACAATAGAAGCAATACTTCAAAAAGAAGCAGAATTTCAAAAGCTCATTTCACAAGAAATTGCAAATATAGAAAATCCAGAGGAATTTATTCGCTCTTATCATAAAAATCAAACAATGGTAAAACTATCTATTATATTATCAGGAGAAACAGAAGGTATTTCAAATACAGGAGAAATATTTACGGAAGACGAATTAAATTTTTCTTTTGGAAAAAAAGTATATGATTTACCTATATCTGAATCTTATTTGAATTATATGGGAACATGGGCATATACCATAAAATGTCCTGTTATGAAAAATAGAAAACAAATTGCAACACTCTATGCCGAATATGTTTATGATTCTTTTGATAAATCACTTCCTAATGGCTTTTATAATGGTAAGGCAATGCTTTATATTATGGACACTAAAACAGAAAGGCTAGTACTAAAGCCTAAAGGTATGGGGGAACGCAGTGCAGGACATTTAAATTTAGAAGATTTTTTTCGTGCCAACAATATTCTTGAACAAAATCTCCGTGACGAATTACGAGATTCTGTAAAAAATGGTAAAAATGTATTGTTTTATCACGATATAAGACAAAAAAATGCACTTAATTATATGTGGTCAGTAAATGATGGTGCAATTTATTTAATAGGCTATGTACCTATTGAGGCAATACAACAGGAAGGAAAAACAGTTAATCAAAATATATTTGTTGTTGTTATTGTTATGTTAAGCGCATTTTTTTTATGTTGTATGTTATATTATTTCAACCAAAGACAGCAAAATAAAATTAGAAAAGAAAGAGAAATGGAAAGAGAAATACATAATAAACAACTTGCAGAGGCATTACAAGCTGCACAAATAGCAAGCAATTCTAAAACAACATTTCTGTCTAATATGTCTCATGATATTCGTACGCCTATGAATGCTGTATTAGGATTTACGACATTGCTTGCTATGGACGCAGAAAATCCTGCAAAAGTAAAAGAATACACTAAAAAAATAATGTCATCTGGACAACATTTATTGAGCTTAATAAATGATATATTAGATGTTTCTAAAATTGAAAGTGGTAAAGTAGTGTTAAATATTGATAGATTTACATTAAATGATTTGGTGTCTTCTATAGACGCTATTATACGCCCTATGGCTAAATCTAAAAATCAATTTTTTCATGTAGAAGTTACAGGTATAAAACATGAGTATTTCATGGGTGATGAAACAAGAATCAATCAAATATTAATAAATCTACTATCCAATGCTGTAAAATATACGCAGCCTAAAGGCAATATATGGTTTCGTATTATAGGATTAAAACAACGTTCTCATCAATATGAACATATACGAATAGAAGTAGAAGATGATGGATATGGCATGACACCAGAATATCTTGAAACAATATTTGATGCATTTACAAGAGCAGAAAACAGTACGACAAATAAAGTACAAGGTACAGGGCTTGGTATGGCAATTACCAAAAATATTGTAGAGCTTATGGGTGGAACAATAGAAGTATACAGTGAAGTGGATAAAGGTAGCTTATTTAGGGTAGAATTGGAATTTCGCATACCAGAAGAACAAGTTGATAAACAGTTCTGGAAAAATAATGGTATATCACATATTCTGGCAGTTGATAATGCTTTAGATGTTTGTCAAAGTATCGAAACACTTATGTATGATACAGATGTCTCAGTAGAAACATTTGTTGATATTCCAAAGGCATTACAAACTATTTATGATAATAAACAATATTACGATATGATATTACTTGGCTGTAATGCCCCTATTACTAAAAAGATAGATACTGCAAAAAAAATACGTGAAGTGTTACCTAATGTTTGTATATTGTTTCTAATAGAAAATGACAGTGAAGATATTGAACAAATCATTGATATGGAAAATACTGCAATACTTATAAAGCCATTTTTTGTATCTGCATTAAAAGAAAAAATATCAGAAATGCATGATTTATCAAATAGTAAAAATATATTTTCTGATATAGATGTGCCAACTCTTGAAGGATTGCATTTTCTTGCTGCTGAAGATAATGAAATCAATGCTGAAATATTGGAAGAAATATTGACAATGGAAGGAGCAAGTTGTGAAATTGTTGAAAATGGTAAAATTGCATTAGAACACTTTCAAAATTCTTCAGAATATGAATTTGATGCTATACTTATGGATGTGCAAATGCCTGTTATGAATGGTTACGAAGCAACAAAAGCAATTAGAGCATTACAAAGAAATGATGCACAAACTATACCAATTATTGCTATGACAGCAAATGCTTTTGTAGAAGATGAAAAAGAAGCATTAAAGGCAGGTATGAATATACACATGGCAAAGCCTATTGATATAGATGTGCTTTATAAAACAATAAAGCAATGCGTAAAAAGAAAGGAGTAAAAATATGAAAAAAATACTTTTACTATTTACTGTTATAATAACAATATTTTCTTTTACTGCTTGCGAAAACAAACAGCAAGGTAGTAATTTAATTACATCAGAACAACAACACAAAAATGTGGTGAATTTATTTGGTCCTATGGAAAAAACAAATCCTAATGCAGACAATGTAGCTAGAACTGCTTTTGATATGACAGTAGCATTTGCAGAACAAAAATTAAATTTAATAGTAGAATACAGAACATATACTGCAGAAAATTATAAAGAAAAAACATATGATGATGTGTTACTTGACCGTATACACAACAATATGGATGATTGGTATTTGTTAAATCCTGATACCATACAGATATTGGGTACAGAAGGAAAGCTTATTGATTTATCTGTATTGGATAGTGCTAAAAATTTAAGAGAAGTAATCAAAACAGCAAATACTATTGATGGAAAATTAGTAGCAATACCACAAGAAGTTGTTGCACATGGTTTATTTGTAAATAAAGATATGTTTGATAAATACAATTTGCCATTACCTAATACACCAGAAGAATTTTTGCACTGTTGTGAAGTATTTCAGCAAAATGGTATAGAAACACCTATAGGCGCAAATCGTTGGTGGTTAGAAAACTTTGTATTTGCACAAGCATATGCTGATTTATATAATGGTAATAATACACAACAGGAAATACAGCAATTAAATAGTGGTGAGCGTAAATATAGCGATTACATGAGAGTTGGCTTTGAATTTTTGAAAAAATTAATTGATAATGATTATATTGATGCTGAAAAAGCGTATGTTTCTGAAGCAATAGATGGAGAAGGTGCGGATTTCTTGGCACAAAAAACACCTATTGTTATGGCTTATTGGAGTGCAGCAAATACAGATACCGCTTATGGAAATACAGATTTTGAATTGCAGGTAATTGGATTTCCAAGCAATAGAGGACAAATGCCTGTTATTTCTATGACAGGTTATGGTATCAATGCAGGCGCAGAACATTTATATGATGCTATGAATGTTTTAGATATCATACTTTCTGATGAAGCACTTCAAATTTATACAGAAACAAATAAAGTAATTTCTCCTTCTAAAAATATTGAAGTAGATTGTATACCAGCATTAAAACCTTTAAATGATAAAATAGAACAAAATATATATGTACTTGGTTCTAATGCGGGTATGAAAGTAGAACAATGGGGAAATACTTGCTTAATTGTTAGGAAATTGTTAAATGGTGCAAGTGTAGAGGAATGTATGTCAGAATTTGATGCATTGCAGCAAAAAACATTACAGTAAATAATAGAATTTTATTTGTATTTGGGAAAACTTTTTCTATTTTTTAAAAGGTTTTCCCTATATTTTTTTGTGATTGTTTTAATTTCTTATCATTTTTTATAATAAAAATCTGCTTAAATTGTTATGTATAGATGAGTTAAAATTCTTATTTTAATAAATTATTTTAATGCAATTTTTTTAGGAAATGCTTGCTTTTTACAAATTTTCCACACAGTATCAATATAACTTCTAGTATATTTTTGTTCTATATAATGATAGTAATAAGCCCCCTTTTTTGTAACAACATAACCATATGGACATTTTTTAATGAAACCTAATTTTTCAGCAATCCAAAATTCAAATCCAAACAAATATTCTATATCATATCCTATTTCTTTTTTAAAATCTTTATTGTTAATATGTAATGTATAAGTATGCCAAAATAAATAATATACTGCTTTTTGACGTATCGTAAAGCATAATGTTAATGCATTAGCTTGTTTATTATTATAAAGTGTATTGATATATTGTTTTACAGAAAATGTATTGATATGCATTGTATCACAAAACAATGATACAGCAGAAGCACCAAATCCTATAAAATGGTTTCTCGTAACAGAAGAATATTTTTTTGTATGAGGCAATGCAAATGTCCATACTGATGTCCTTTTTTTATTTGTTTTGTTGCAGTAACAAACTATAGTATCTAAAAGTATTTTTTTTTTATGTTCTGAAAGTGGTTTATATTGATTATTGCTAAATGTAAAATCAATAAAAGGATATGTCGAAATCTGTGTGGCATGACACTGAAATGCCATTTCAATATCTTTTTTTAATGTATAAGGTGTTTGATTTGGCATAGCAAATATTAAATCTATATCTACTGTTTCAAAATTTGCCTTTTTTATCATATTCGCTATATTGGTATAGTTATATTTTTTTCTATTTAAACTTTTCAAGCATTGTTTTTGAAAGGATTGTATACCTATACTAATCATAGTAATGCCTATATTTTTTAAAAAAAGTAAATTTTGTTCTGTTATATCCTCTGGGTGTAACTCTATTCCTATCCCTTCTGTAATATCAAAATACTTTTGAAGTGTTGTAATGATTTCAGGTAAATATTCTATAAATAATGCTGGTGTCCCCCCTCCAAAATATAGACTTGTTACTTTTTTTACCTTTGTATTATCACAGCGCAATGTAATTTCTTTTAGCAAAGCATTTTTATACTTTAATGCTGTTTGTTTTTTATATATTTCTTTACAATATGGACAAAAATTACATAAACTTCTGCAAAAAGGAATATGTATATAAATACCCAAATTATCTATATTATCATAACTTTCAAATACATTTTGATTTGTAAATAAAAATGGTTTTGTACTTCTCGTTAGCCACATTGTTAAAAGAGATGTTAGCATTTTATTTCCCTCCTATATGTATTTTAAATAGGTAAAAAGCATTTCTAATATTATTTTTAAATTTCCTTTAAAAAGCAATGTATACTCTGCTACAAAAAAATAGCCACATTTTTTACATAATCCCTTTTCATTAATACATCTTCCACATATTGAAATATTCCCCTGCTCCATTACAACACATTGATAACAAGGTGTCGGAAATGTATTGTTTATTAAATAGTGAAATGCATTGACTAAATTAAATATAGGATAGTTTTGTTTTTTTAATTTTGTAATAATATGACAACAGATTTTTTTATCTTTTTTACATAATTGCAAATGCTTGGTATCTTCATAAGGTGTATGGAAATTAAATGAAATTGCTTTTATATTTTTTTCTCTTTTTGCAATGTCTGCAACAATTTTAATTTTATACTTGTTTATTTGATTAATTGCCATATATAAACAAATATTATTTTTTGTAGCATATTTTATATTTTTTAATATGGTATCATATGTATTGCCACGTATGATATTATGTGTTTTTCTGTCACCATCTAAACTAAGTAATATCAAATCTGCTTCTGGTAAATCTATTGGAAATGTACCATTTGTCACAACATTAACAATCAAGAAACCGATTTTTTTTGCTTCTTTTACCAAATCCCTTACTGTTTTTCCATTACATTGCCATAAAAATGTTTCTCCACCACAGAAAAATAATATTCTAATACCCATATTATATAATATATTCATTTCTTTTTTAATATTTTGATAAGTATACATATTGCCTTGTTTATTATTTACACTACAATGTTTGCAATGTAAATTGCACATATCTGTTAGTATAATAGTACCTAATATGGGATTTTTTTTATGAAATAGTATTGTTTTGATACCAAATATTGAAAATTTTAAAAATGCTTTTCCATTCATTGTAATTATTCCTCGAAATTCATATAAATTGTTCTATATCGTTTGCTTTTTTGTCTATATATATGATATTCTTCTTTTATATTATAAAATATCATTATTATTATAACATATTATATTGTATCTTTGTAGTATTTTTTGAATGTGGTATACACTTGAATCTACAATTAAAAATTATATATATCATTGCAGTATATTATAATATAAAAATGAGTAAGCAATACCCTTTTACAGCATACTTACTCATATATTTTTATATCACATTTTCATAATATCAGACATAATACAAACACCTTTTGCACCACTACGCAGTACTTTCTCTATTTGTATTTTATCTAATTGAATACCTCCAATACCATAAACAGGCAATACTGTATTTTTACAAATTTGTTCTAAATATAATAATCCTCTTGGAGGAATTCCTTTTTTACAATCTGTAGCGTAAATATGTCCTGCAACAATATAATTTGCTCCCATTTTTTCAGCTTTTTGTGCTTCTTGTATACTATGTATAGAAGTCCCTATTGTTTTAAATTCTTTCAAATACATATGATATTTTTCAAGCATATGTAATGGTAAATGAATACTATTGCAATTCATTTTCAATGCTGTATCAATATAATTATGTATAATACAATTCACTTTATATTGTTTGCAAATTTTCATTACACTTTCAGCTAATATACAATATTCTTTTTCTGGTAAGTCCTTTTCACGCAATACAATAGCTTTGGGACGACAGCAGCAAATTCTTTCAATTTGTTCTAAATAAGGACGTTGGCTCAAATTTCTATTTGTAAATGCTATAATATTGCGAAATAAATTGATATCATACATAAATATAATCACTCATAACTGGCTGTAAATGATTTTTTAATAGAGATTGATATACCTCATTTACAGAACGTTCATCAGAAATTTCAAACTGCTCGTCCCCTTTTGATGCAATCTCTTCTGTATGTTCCCCTATTCCAGTGCTGACTCCTGCTGATATTTTAGTTGCAGCAATATTTACCATATTATCACGTACTCTGGCACACTCTCTTGTAGAAATCGTAATATTTGAAAAAGGCATAAATAAACGATATGCACAAACTACTTGCAAAAGCTGTGCTTCATAAACATCCATAGCATTGATTTTATCATTGTTTATAATAGGGCGAAGTCTTGGGCATGAAAATGCAATTTCAGTATGAGGATATTTTTTTTGTAATATATATGCATGATATCCTGTTGCAAAAGCATCTTTTCTAAAATCATCTAAACCCAATAATGCTCCAAATCCTACTCCTCTCATACCACCTTTAATTGCTCTTTCTTGTGCATAAAAACGATATGGAAATACTCTTTTATGTCCTGATAAATGTAATGTTTCATATTTATCAGCATGATATGTTTCCTGAAATACTGTAACATAATCTGCACCGCATTTATGCAAATAAGCATATTCTTCTGTATTTAAAGGATATATTTCTAATCCAATTACTTTAAAATATTTTTTGGCAATTTTGCAAGCCTCTCCTATATAATTAACATCTGACATTTTTCGGCTTTCTCCTGTTAATATCAATATTTCTTGCAATCCTGTATCTGAAATTGCTTTCATCTCTTTTTCTATTTCATTCATATTTAATTTTGCCCTATTGATATGATTATGACAGTTAAAACCACAGTATATACAATAGTTTTCACAATAATTAGCAATATAAATTGGTGTAAACATATAAATGCTATTTCCAAAATGTTTTCTTGTAATAATTTGTGCCTTTTGTGCAATTTGTTCCAATAAAGGTAATGCTGCTGGTGATAATAATGCACCGAAATCTTCTGGTGTGCAATACTCTTTTTCTAATGCACAATATACATGATATTCTGTATAATTATTATAATTGTAATTTTGCATAGCATACATTACTTTATCCATAATGTCAGATTCTATTACTTCCATACCTGACAAATATTTCATATGGTCTGTTTTATTTTTATTATAATATTTTAGTGCTTCTTCATTTAATATACTTTTATTTATCATAATAATGCTCCTTATTTTTTATTATTTATCTGCATCATCATTATACAAAAAACCTGTCAATGGAGAAGATGCACTTGCTCCCTTTGAAATCGTCATACCCATACCTGATAAATATGCTGTTCTACCTGATTCAATGGCTTTTTTAAATGCCTCTGCCATGGCAGAAACATCTCCTGCTGTTGCAATAGCAGTATTTGCCATAACTGCTGCTACTCCCATTTCCATTGCCTCACATGCTTGTGAAGGTCTCCCAATTCCTGCATCTACAATAATAGGTAAATCAATTTCATCTATTAATATTTGTATAAAATCCTTTGTGCATAGTCCTTTATTAGAACCAATAGGCGCAGCTAAAGGCATAATACAAGCTGCACCTGCATCTACTAAATCTCTTGCAACATTTAAATCAGGATACATATAAGGCATTACTATAAAACCTTTTTTTGCTAATATTTCTGTTGCTTTTATTGTTTGGTAATTATCTGGCAATAAATATTTACTATCTCGTATGACTTCTAATTTTACAAAGTCACTTCCTGTAATTTCACGAGACAATATTGCTATACGAACCGCTTCTTCTGCATTTCTTGCACCTGAAGTATTTGGCAATAATGTTATATTTTTTGGTATGTAATCCAATATATTGGCAATTCCTCCTTCATTTGTACGACGTAATGCTAATGTAATAATTTGAGCACCTGCTTTTTCAATACATGCTTTTATTAATTCTAGCGAAAATTTACCAGAACCTAATATAAAACGAGAATAAAATTCTTTACCACCTAATATAAATTTATCCATATTGCTTTCCCTTCTTTCTATTTTATTATGCTTGTTCTTCTCCTAAAAGTAATCTTATTATCATATTGGATTGATGACACGCACAAAGCCCTGCTCTTGGTGCTGTTAATACATTTTGTTCTGAAATTTCTGTCATTTCATCACCACATAAATAAAAATTTTTTGAAACTCTGCGGGTATGTATGATATTACTACTGTGATATCCTGCAAGCCCTGACGATGCTATTAATTTCTTTTCTGGAAAATATTCTAGTATACCATTTACAAGCATTGCCTTTGATTCAGCATTATCAAATGCCTCACATATAATGTCGTTATTACAAAACAGCTGTTTTATATTTTGTTCTGTTACCTTTATACAATCTACAGAAACATTAATGTAAGGATTGATATTTAAAATTTGTTGTTTTAGTGCATCTGTTTTATACATACCAATATGATTTAAAAAATATTGTTGTCTGTTTAAATTTGTGATATCAACAATATCATAATCAATAATATGTATATTTCCTACTCCCATACGTGCTAAAGCAATAGCAACATAAGAACCTAAACCACCTAATCCTGCTACAGCAACATTACCACGATACAAAATTCTCTGTTTTTGTTTTGTATGTCTTTGTATTAAAGCACATTCTATTTGTTCCTTTGTATATATAATATCCATATATTAACCTCCTCCTACAAAACTTACTATTTCTATTATGTCATTTTGTTTTAATATTGTAGTATGATATTTTGATTTCGGTATGATATTACCATTGATTTCTACTGCAATACGATTTTGTTGATATTGCTTTTCATTTAGATATTGCTCTAATGTGTAACAATGTTCTAGTACGATGTTTTTGCCGTTTATTGTCATAAATATGCTCCTTTCTAATAAATCGTTTCATTTGAAATTGTAAAAACTTTGTTTTATTAAACAACAATGAAACCCCTTTATCATTTTTTATTACATTATTAAGCTATAAAAAAAGTTCACAAAGTAATACACCCGTGGTGGTGCACCCCTTCATGAACTCTTGTTCAATCTCAATAATACAATATGAAATAATTTATAATATAAAAAAGAGAGATACCAAAGCATCTCCCGTTAATATACAGCATAATAAACGTTCCCTACGTTGGCATTACCCAAATCAGGTTATAAAGGTCGAAGTTCTCTACTTCTTCTCAGCCTAGCACATAAGCTCCCTTGTTATATATTTATTTTTTACCATTATATACAAATATTACTTTTATGTCAATAGTAATTTTATTGATTTACTATATTATACAAATAGTTATGATAAAATCAAAATAATGATTATATTTTAATATATTTTAAGAGATGACTTTTATACAGATAATGCTATATATTTATAATATGAAAAGCGTAAAACAGTAATCATTTTTTACAATTACTATTTCACGCTTTTTATCATTATTTGATATATTTAGCTATATCAATATTTTCACCAGTAATACCAATATAGGCACCTTGTTTTGCTTCATTGCTCTGCGAATGCGCCAACAACCATTTATTTTTTGCCCAAAGCAATTTATCTTCTTCTATTTGTGCAGAAAATTCTGGCTTTTTATAGTTTGTACCCTTTGGTAATGCTACCATAACACGAAAACCCTTTTCTATATGTGCTTGGCAAGGAGCATAATGCATACTTGTAGCATACACTTCTACAAGCACACCTTTGGGAACAACAAATGCTTTTACAGCAGAGCTATCTATATTATTTTGTTTGATGTCGCTTTGTTTTGCTAAAAGTAATATAAAATCCTCTGTGCCAATATTGTATTCACTATCTTTATGATATTCCAAACAATTCAGCTTTGTATTGTGACCATTACACCAACCAAATTGCACTTCCATACCACCATATAAACTATTTGCTAATTTTTTTGCAGCATCTAAATTTTGTAATGCAGTTTCTTCTGGTACATATTCTACTGTTTCAGGCAATGGCGTATATTTTTCCAATGCCTCCACAATTTGATATGCATATTGATATTTCACTATTCTACCAAATTCTCCAAATGCTTTATCTGTAATTTGTAATATATCCATATCTATATGCTCCTATCTCCAAGGATTTTCTGTGACATAACGAACGTTTTCTGGTTGATTATAATTAATTTCTTCTACAGGTACACCAATATATTTAAACACTTCAAAAAGTGCTTTTCCCCATTTTCCAAATGCTACAGCAGCATGATGAGGATAATTCTTTTCTATTAATACGTGTCTGTAAAATCTTCCCATTTCATTTACTGCAAATACGCCAATTGCACCAAAAGATTTTGTTGCTACAGGCAACACTTCACCTTGTGCTATGTATGCTCTTAATTTATTATCTGCTGTGCTTTGCAGTCTATATAATGTAATATTACCTGGTATAATATCTCCTTCTAATGTGCCATTTGTTACTTCTACAGGTAATGCTCTTGCCATAATTTTTTGATATTTCATTTCATGAAATGATAATTTTGCTGTACAGGTATTTCCACAGTGGAATCCCATAAATGTATCAGTATGACTATAAGGGAATTTTCCAGCAATACTTTGTTTATACATATCTTTTGGAACAGAATTATTGATATCAAGCAATGTTACAACATCTTTACTTACTACTGTTCCTATAAATTCACTTAATGTACCATAGATATCTACTTCACAAGAAACTGGCACACCTCGTCCTGTTAATATACTATTTACATAACATGGTACAAATCCAAACATTGTCTGAAATGCTGGCCAGCATTTTGTTGTAATAGCAACATATTTTCTATAACCCTTATGTTCTGTTATCCAATCTTGTAATGTTAATTCATATTGTGCCAATTTAGGTAGTATTTCTGGTTTTTTGTTGCCTTCTGCAAGGTCTTTTTCCATTTCTTTTACTACTTCTGGTATTCTTTTATCATCAGCATGTTTTAAAAATGATTCATACAAATCTAATTCTGAATTTTCTTCAATTTCTACACCTAAATTATACAACTGTTTAATAGGAGCATTACAAGCAAGGAAATTCATAGGGCGAGGACCAAAACTAATGATTTTTAAATTTTGAAGTGCATACACTGCTCTTGCAATAGGTAAAAATTCATTTATCATATCTGCACAGTCTTCTGCATCACCAACAGGATATTCTGGTATATATGCCTTCACATTGCGCAATGCTAAATTGTAACTTGCATTTAACATACCACAATATGCATCTCCTCTACCATCCATAAGGTCATTTTGACTTTCTTCTGCTGCTGCACAAAACATCTTTGGTCCATCAAAATGTTTTGCTAATAACGTTTCTGAAATTTCTGGACCAAAATTTCCTAAATAAACACATAATGCATTACAATCAGCTTTTTTAATGTCTTCTAATGCATTCACCATATCAATTTCACTTTCTATAATTGTAACAGGACATTCATATATATCATTGCTATCATATTTTTTTTGATATGCCTCTACCAATGCTTTTCTTCTATTTTCTGCAAGAGAGGCAGGAAAACAATCACGGCTGACTGCCACAATACCTATTTTTATTTCTGGAATATTATTAAAATTCATATATCATACTTCCCTTCTTATATTATAATATCGTAAATGTGTCTTTTAATGTAGGGTATAATTTGCGGAATGTCTGATAACGCTTTTCATAACGCTCAGCAATGTTTTTATCTGGTACAATTCTATCTGTCGTATGTATAAGCTGTTTTACGGCATCATTAACAGTATCATATTCTTTACAGGCAACAGCCGCAAGTATTGCTCCGCCATATCCTGGTCCTTGCTCTGTTTCAGGAGTTACCAGTTCTATATTTAATACATTGGCGAATATGCTTTTCCATAACGGACTTTTTGCACCGCCTCCGCAAATCATACTACTTTTTATTTGTATTCCTAATTTTTTTACTGCTTCTAAGCTATCTCTAATGCCAAAAGCAACACCTTCCAATACCGCTTGTGTCATGTCTTCTCTAGTGGTATCCATAGAAAGCCCTATAAAACAGCTTCTTGCATAAGTATCATTATGAGGTGCCCTTTCTCCCATTAAATATGGTAAATAATAAACACTATTATTTCCTAATTTATCTATAACAATATTTTGCTGTTCTTTGCTGTATTCTTCTGTTTTGAGTATATCCTCTAACCACCATTTATTGCATGATGCTGCGGAAAGCATACAGCCCATTAAATGAAAATGACCATCAGCATGTGCAAAAGCATGTAGAGAATTTGCGTTATCTACACAAAATATATTGTTTGATATAAATATTGTTCCAGAAGTACCTAAAGAAATATTACAACTACCCTCTCCTACTGTTGCTGTACCTATTGCAGCAGCGGCATTATCTCCTGCACCTGCTGCAATTTTTACACTATCTGGAATACCTATTTTTTGAGCAATATCTTTTTTAATTGTACCAACCACTTCATAACTTTCAAACAATTTAGGCATTTGTGAGAGCTTTACATCACATATAGCAAGCATATCACTACTCCAGCATTTATTTTTAACATCAAGTAAAAGTGTACCAGAAGCATCAGAATAATCTGTACAGTGTATTCCACAAAGCATATAGTTAATATAATCTTTAGGTAACATAATTTTATCTATATTTTTAAATGCTTGTGGCTCATGTTTTTTCAACCATAATAATTTTGGTGCTGTAAATCCTGCAAATGCAATATTTCCCGTATATTCTGTCAATTTTTGTTTTCCTATTATATTATTTAAATATTCTGTTTCTTTATCTGTTCTACCATCATTCCAAAGTATTGCTGGACGAATTACATTATCTTGTTTATCCAATATTACTAAGCCATGCATTTGTCCCCCTGCACCAATGCCCGCTACTAGATTTTTGTCTATATTTTGTGTTAATTCTATAATACCGTTTATTACTTGTTCAAACCAATCTTCTGGATTTTGCTCCGACCAGCCTGATTGTGGAAAAAATATAGGGTATTCTTTTGAAACAATATTTTTAATACTGCCTTTTTCGTCCATTAAAAGCAGCTTTACAGCAGATGTTCCTAAGTCTATGCCAATATAATACATATGTTTTCCCCTCCACTTTTAATATATCATAAAAATTATATTTATAAAATCTATTTTGAATAGGAAACAGGGGAAAATATCTTATTTAAAGTTACTTTATATGGCATTGTGTTATTATATTTTCGCTTTTAAAAGGGGGGAGTATTCCCCTGTTCCTATACAAATTAATGGTGTTTATCAAAATTTTTTAAATGATATTTTATTCATTTCAAACAATATATTATTTTTATTATGATTTTCCTGCTTTTTTGTTTGAAACAACATCAAATACAACTGCAATAATTAATACAAGCCCCTTTACAACATATTGCCATTGGTCTGGTAAGCCATATATAGACATACCTTGGTTAATTACACCCAAAAGTATCGCACCAACCATAATACCTGGCACTGTGCCAGAACCACCATATGCAGATGCACCACCTATAAAACAAGAGGCTATAGCGTCCATTTCATATGTATTACCCATATTACCATCTACAGAGCCTATACGTGCCGCAACAAGCAAACCAGAAAGCCCTGCCAATATACTCATTAAAAAATAAGCAAAGAAATATACTTTTCTTGGGTCAATACCTGAAAGTTTTGTTGCTTTTTCATTACCACCTACTGCATAAAAATATCTTCCAAATACTGTAGAAGATGTAATAAATGCAAATATCAATACAATAACAAGTATCCACAATAACATTACAGGAATTCCTTTATATTGTGAAAGTTTCCAGCTATATATTACTATCAGTGCATCTATAATGGTAAGTTTTGTAACTAAAAATATAAATGATTCTGCTTGATAACCTTGTTTTACTTTTTTTGCTCTTTTGTAAATCATAAACACTGTAATCAGTGCTGCAATTATTATACCAATTATCAATGCTGATGTGCAATGCTTCATTTTTTCACCTGGAAACATAATATATGATGTAAAAAGATTTAAAAACTTTTCATTTGATATACTTACTGTTTTGGAATCTAATACAACACGTGCTAAACCACGATATAAAAACATACCTGCTAATGTGCATATAAATGGAGGAATATGAACATAACCTACTAAATAACCTTGTATTACACCGATTACTAATGCTGCTCCTATGGCAATGATAACCGCAAGTATAGGATTCATACCTGCCTCTAATGATTTTGCTGCCAATGCTGCAGATAAACATAATGTTGCACCTACAGAAAGGTCAACATTTCCACCTGTCAGTATACATAAAAGCATACCACATGCCATAATTAAAACATAGGCATTTTGTAAAAGTAAATTAGAAATATTTTGTGCTAAAAGTAATTTTCCACCTGTTAAAGCTGTAAAAAATATAAATACAACAACAAGTGCCAGCACCATTGTATATTTTTTAATTACTTCTCTCATGCTGAAACCTCCTTATCTATATTTTTATTGATATTTATATCTGTATCCATATCTTTAGATGAAAGTATTGCTGCCATAATTTTCTCTTGTGTTGCTTCTTTTGCATCCATTTCTCCTACTATACTGCCTTCATTCATAATATATATACGGTCGCACATTCCTAGTAGTTCTGGAAGTTCAGATGATATCATTACAACCGCCTTTCCTTCATTTACCATATCATTCATAATGCAGTAAATTTCATATTTTGCACCAACATCAATACCACGACTTGGCTCATCTAAAAATAATACATCTGGTTCTGCAAACATCCATTTAGAAAGCAATACTTTTTGTTGATTTCCTCCTGAAAGATTACCTACTTTTTGCTGTACGCTTGGCGTTTTTGTTTTCATTGCCTTTGCATAATCCTCTGCAATTTGGTTTTCTTTTGCAGTATCAATCATACCTTGTTTATTTGCAATTTTTTCCATACGTGCCATTGTGGTATTTTTTGCAATGGTGTCTGATAATATTAATCCGTTTGTTTTTCTGTCTTCTGTGGCATAGGCAAGTCCGTTTTCTATTGCCTCTCGTACATTTTTTAAATGTACTTCTTTCCCTTTTATAAATTCTTGTCCAGATATGCGACTGCCATAACTTTTTCCAAAAAGTGCCATAGCCATTTCCGTTCTGCCTGCTCCCTGTAGCCCAGAAAATCCTACAATTTCGCCTTTATGTACTTTAAAATTTACATTGTTTACCATTCTTTTTTCTGTATATACAGGGTGGTATACTGTCCAATTTTTTGCTTCAAAAAGCACTTCATTTTGTACGTTATGCTCTCTTTCTGGATATCTATTTGAAAGTTCACGCCCTACCATACCCTTTATAATTCTTTCTTCATCAATATTATGGTCTGCATTGTCCATTGTTTCTATTGTAGAGCCATCACGTACTACAGTAATTTTGTCTGCTACATATGCCACTTCATTTAATTTATGTGTTATAATGATTGCTGTCATACCTTCATTTTTAAAACCAATTAGCATATCTAAAAGCATTTGAGAATCCTCTTCATTTAATGATGAAGTTGGTTCATCTAATATCAATAATTTTACATTTTTAGAAAGTGCTTTTGCAATTTCAACAAGTTGCTGCTTTCCTGTTCCGATGTCTTTTATTAACACACTGGATTGCTCTTTTAGTCCAACCCTTTTCATATTTTCAGATGCTTGTTGATATGTTTCATTCCAGTTGATTTTACCAAATTTGTTTTTTCTTTCATTGCCTAAAAACATATTTTCTGCTATTGTCATTTCTGGTATTAATGCAAGCTCTTGATGTATAATAACAATACCTAGTTTTTCACTGTCATGAATATTGTGAAACTGACAAACATTTCCATTATATATAATATCGCCTGTATATTCTCCATATGGTATTGTACCCGAAAGTACATTCATCAATGTGGATTTTCCTGCGCCATTTTCTCCTACTAATGCGTGAATTTCTCCTCTTTGTACTTTTAAATTCACATTATCCAATGCTTTTACACCTGGATAGAGTTTTGTAATATTTTTCATTTCCAGAATATAATCTTCCAAATAAATTACCTCCCTATCACTGTATTTATAATTGTCAAACTGTTGAATGATTAGTCGTTTTCTTTTATATAAAGTCACTTAAAACAAATATTGTTTTTATTTTACAAACAAAATTTTATATCAATTTTATAGGAAAGTTTACACTACTATCCCTCAATATATCATCAAAAATCAACAGGGGGAAACATTCCCCCTGTTATATTATTTATCTACTTTGTTTAAAAGCAGAGCAAAAAATTTTTATACAAATACAATAAAAATAATATTTGTAATTTTAATAGTATTTAAGGAAGTAAAATGTAAAATTTAATTATTGTATGCCTTTAGGATAACCATTTCCATCTAATGTATAGTATCCTGTATCAATCAATTCAGCTTGAATATTATCTTTTGTGATAACAGTTGGTGTTAAAAGATAAGATGGTATGATACCTGTACCATTGTCATAGGATTCTGTATCATATGTACATTCAAAATTCCAGCCAGAATTTGAAATTAAACTTTCATCTGGTTTTTCACCATTTAATAATGCAATACCTAAATCTAATGTTGCGATTGCTTCATTTGCTACTGCTTTATATACTGTCATAGTTTGTTTGCCATCAACAATATTTGCTAAATTTGCTTCATCACCATCTTGTCCTGTTATCAATACAGCATTGTCACCTGCATAGTCAGAGTCAATCGCCTGTGTAACACCAAGTGCTGTAGAGTCATTTGAGCAAAGAGCTATGTCTAATTGTGTTCCGCCTGAATAGTTAGAGCCTAATATATTTTGGAATCTTGTTAATGCTGTTGCTGTGTCCCATGCTTTTGTTGCAACTTGCTGGAACGCTGTTTGTCCAGATGGAACATTTAATATTCCTGCGTCAATATAAGGTTTTAACACATCAAATGCACCATTAAAGAAGAATGGAGCATTATTATCTGCAGGGTCGCCTGCTGTAAATTCAATATTATATGTTTTAGATATATCTTCTAAATTTAAACCTAATGTATCTACTACAAATTGTCCTTGTAATTGTCCTACTTTGTAGTTATCAAATGATACATAATAACTAATCGCATCTGTGTTGTTAATTAAACGGTCATAAGAAATTACTGGTATTTCTAAATCTTTGGCATCTTTTAATACTTGTGAAAGTGCTTGACCATCAATTGCTGCTATAACAAGCAAATCTACTTCTCCTGCAATCAATCCCTCAATATCTTTTACTTGTTGGTCGATTTTGTTGTCTGAATAAGTCAATTCTACATTGTAGCCTTTACTTTCAAACTGTTGTTTTAAATAAGAACCATCTCTGTTCCAACGCTCTAATGATTGTGTAGGCATTGCGATACCTACTGTTTTGCTGTCTGTTGTACTGCTTTGTTCTGTGCCTTGTTCTTCTGTTGGTGTATCTGCACTTTCTCCACTACCACATGCTGCCATAGAAAAAGCAACAGCACCTGCCATTAAAACTGCCATTAATTTTTTCAATTTCATAAATATTCCCCCTTTAATTTTTTAAAATAACTTTTATAAAATACTTTTATAATATAAGTTATAATACTTTTATACTATTCTGTCAATATAAAATGAATTATTTCATTTTTTTTGTAAAATATGATTAAAATAATATATGTGTTTTTGTAAAAATACACGAAAAAAGACATAAAAAAATATTGCAGATAATTTCTGCAATATTAAAAATAATATTATGTTTTTTTGATTTATATATGAGTATATCAATTTCTAAATTTCCATAACAAACTGATTTGTAAAATGCCATGCTACACCTAACATACCAGCTCTACGTGGATATTTTCCAATTTTAACATATTCTGCATGGTTTTCAAATGTATTCAATTCGCTTAATATCTTTTTTAATTTCCATTGATAAGGCTCTAAATATTCAGAAAGAAATCCTCCCAAAACAACATCACAATCAAAAGCCATTCTTAAATTATTTATTGCAATAGCAATATGATTTAATGCATCATTCCATATCATTTGATATTCTTTATTACCATATTTCAAACCTTCAAAAAATTCTTCTATTGTAATGCCTAAATCTCTACTGAAACGAAATGCACTACAATATGCTTCTAAACAACCATGTTTGCCACAATTACACTCTTTCCCATTTGCTTCCACACACATATGTCCAAATTCTGCACTTCTATGATTATCGCCATAGTATTGTTTGCCATTTACAAATATCGCACCACCTACACCATATTCTAAAAAAAGATACACAAAATCTTTTTTTTGTTCTTCTAATGTACGTGATGCCCATTCGGCATTGCCTCCGCTTGTACTATCATTTTCAAAATATAAAGGATATGAAATATTTTTTTTCATTTCATTGATATGAAAATTTTCTAATTTCATTGTAGGGGATAATACAAGCTCTCCTGTATTTCTGTCAAAAACACCTGGTATTGTAATGCCTACACCTAGCATTCTATTTTTATCTAAATGATTCTCTGATAAAAAAGTTGTAATTCTATCATCAATATGCAGTATCATATCACTTGTAATAGGAGATTCTAAACGTAATTTATGATAAGCAAGTACATTTTGTTTTAAATCAGATGCAAGCATTCTAATATGATTTGCAGAAACAGCAATACCCAAAGCAAATTTAATATTTCCCGCTGCAACATATGCTACTGGTGGTCTGCCACCTGTAGAGCTTTTGATTTCTCCTACTTTTACTAATCCCGCTTCCTCTAATTCTGCAAGATTTTTATAAACAGTGGGAAGACTGATATTCAGAATATTTGCAATTTGTTGCTTGCTGACTGGTTCTGGTGAATGAAATATATGTCTGTATATATCGCCCCTCGTTTGACGCCTGCGCTCTGTAACAGTCGGTGTTAATTTTTCCAAATATAGCCCTTCTTTCTGCCTTTTTTAATTGATATGTTATCATAATATTATTGTATACTTTATCCCCTATTTTTGCAATATAGAATATATTAATACATAAAATTTTTATGTTTTAGTACTTTTTATTGAGTAACATTGAAAATTGTGCTATTATTAATACAATGATACAATAATAATAGGGGGATATTATGGCAAAATCTTTTATACAATCAGAATATGACATATTAAATCTTTTTCAAAGAGGTACACATTTCACATATCAAAATATGGATTATACTGTAGTAATGTCTGGTAAACCATATTGTGATAAAGGTGAACCCAAAACAGATATTTATATACTCGCCATATCAAATTATGGTTTAACAAAGGAGTTTAAAATATCATTTAAAAAACAAAATGCAGATTTTTTAGAAAATAAAATCAATGCAAAAAGAGCAAAACAAATTTTGGGAGAAAATTGGCAATATATTATTTCCAATGCAACATATTCATTAAAAAATGAGTTTTTAAACAGACATATCATTTATAAAACAAAATGTGGTAAAACAGATGCTGGAGCAATTACACTAGGCTGGAAATTTGAACTATTAAACAAATTAAGTGGACAGTTAAGTGGTAATATGATGCTTTCTACAGAGCAGGTAATAGATGTTTATGCCGGTACAAACATTAGCGATAAAAAACGTAATGCCTATGTTCATGGAAAAATTATTCAAAATAGTGGTATTGCAAATTTTATGCTTTTTGAAAAACAGTCTATTTCCTCTGCACAATGTGCTATCAATGCATTAGTAAGTATAAAATATTACGTTGCACAACACCCCCACATTTATTTTGCGTGCAAGGCATTGAATTACAGAAGTTTTATTCCAAAATATGATGGTAATAGACCTCTTGCTGTTTTTGTACATTGGTATGTTCAAAATGGAAAAATAGCATATAATATTTGCTTCGATAATCCTCTTATGGTGGGAGGAGATAAAGCATATTATAATTTAAAACACGCTCTTGATACATTACATATTAAAAATACAAATGATTTTAATGCTAATAATATTTCAGAATATGTTAAAATATATCAGTAATATTAAATTATATTTTAAAACAAGGAAATTACTGTTTTCCTTGTTTTAAATGATTTAGTGTGTCTTTAATTGCCTCTGCAATTTCATAAGACAATGACACAGGTACAGCATTACCAATCATTTTATATGCATCATTGATATTTGTATAAATAAATTCAAATGTATCTGGAAATCCTTGTATTCTTGCAATTTCCCTTACTGTCATTCTTCTATATAATTGTTCTTTTCCTTTTACAAATTCATATTTATCTTTTTCTATTTTCACCATTTTAGGTGCTTGGGGGTGAAGCTGACATTGCCTTCCCGATGCTTGCACAGTATATGCTTGTTCTTCCCAATTTTTTACACGGTTTCTACTCATAAATATAGGAGAATAATCTCCTGTAAAATATTCATTATTATTTATAGCATTGATATTGTGTTTATTTTTATTTAATGCTGGTACTGCTGAATATTGCAAATCCCATATTACATTTTTTAACGTTATTTTTTTATTATTATCTACTGTGCTACCTTTTGGAAAATGAAATAAAATATTTAAATCCTTTCGGAATCCTATATAAAATACTCTTTTTCTTTCTTGCGCTACACCATAATCTTTTGCATTTACTATTGTAACAGATACATTATAACCACTTTTTTCAAAAAGTAAAATAATATTTTTTACTGCTTCTGCATGTCTATTTGAAAGCATACCACTTACATTTTCTGCAAGAAAAAATTTAGGCTGTTTTTGTTTTAATATTCTAATATATTCATAAAATAATTTTCCTCTTTCGTCATCAATACCTCTTAAATTTCCTGCTTCTGACCAAGATTGACAAGGTGGTCCTCCAATTATGCCGTCTATATCATCTGGAAATTGATTTTTATTTATATTTCTAATATCTCCTTTTATCAGTGTTGTTTTAGTATGGTTTTTCTCATAAGTATCCCATATTGTTTTATCTATTTCATTTGCTGTTGTTATATAAAATCCTGCTTTTTCAAATCCTAAATCTAATCCTCCACAGCCACTAAAAAGACTAATAATATTCATGCTTTCCTCCTTAATCATATTCAGTTTATAATGAAAAAAGGAACTTTTTATAAAGTTCCTTTTACATTATGGTATGTCTATTATTGATGCTATAAACTTACTGGCATAACATTTACGCCTGATTTTTTTCGCAATTCATATTCTGCTATAATTCTATCTGTATCACTTATAGGTAAATCAATGATACTTGATATTTCTCTTATATCATAGCCTTTATTATACATTGCTATTAGTATTTCTATTTTTTGTTTTTTTGCACCAGTTTTTACACCATCATGGAAACTTTTTTCTTTATCTATTTTCGATTTTAAATTTATTACTTTATTTAAAAATACATCATCTATCATAACAATATGACTCCTTTATATTTCATTATAATTTTTTTATGATTATAATATGATATGATTGTTATATTGATATCATAAAATAAAAAATATGTTCTACAATAATAAAAATACTTTTTGAATGTCAGTATTTTTGATGCATATTATAATGTTTTTTCCAAATTTTATAAATAGTAACTCTTTATCACACAGAAGTCAATAACTTTTTTAATAGATTTTATTACAATTTTCATACAAAATATCGCATTATGATAATTAAAGTTATCAT
Source organism: Lachnospiraceae bacterium 46-61 (assembly GCA_041223565.1). Taxonomy (GTDB): domain Bacteria; phylum Bacillota; class Clostridia; order Lachnospirales; family Anaerotignaceae; genus Coprocola. The sequence goes on along the minus strand of JBCLQL010000002.1, from coordinate 107,647 downwards.
TATGATAACTTTAATTTTTTTACATCTAAAACATAGTTTTTACTTTAAAAAAAGACACATATTATTTATAAATGTGTCTTTTTTATTTATTTTTTAATTTTATTATATTTCTTTAATTTTAAACTGTTTTACCAAATTCATTAAAAATTGTGCTTGACTTGACAACTCTTCACTTGCTGCTGCACTTTGTTCAGAAGTAGCAGAATTGGTATGTACTACACTAGAAATTTGGTCAACTCCTAATGTTACCTGAGCAATCGCTGCTGCTTGTTCTTGAGATGCATTTGAAATATCTTGAACCAATTTTGCAGCTTCTTCAGAAGAAAGTACAATACGCTCTAAAGATTCAGCAGTTTGATTAGCAATATCTGTACCTTTTTGTACTGACCGCACAGTTGCTTCAATGAGAGATGCTGTATTTTTAGATGCCTCTGCGGATTTACTTGCCAAATTACGTACTTCATCAGCAACAACAGCAAATCCTTTGCCTGCTGTACCAGCACGTGCTGCCTCTACTGCTGCATTCAACGCAAGTATATTCGTCTGGAAAGCAATATCTTCAATTGTTTTAATAATTTTACTAATTTCAGAAGAAGAATCATTCACTTGATTCATAGCGGTAATCATTTGTCCCATCTGCTTTTTACCAATTTCCAACTCTGTTACACTATTCATTGCTTTGTCACTTGTTTGTTGAGCATTTTCTGCATTGTTTGCTACATGATTGTGTATTTCATTTATTGTAGATGCTAATTCTTCTACAGAGGATGCTTGTTCTGTTGTTCCTTGGGCAAGTGCTTGTGCCCCAATTGCTACTTGTTCTGAACCGCTTGCTACTTCTTCAGCACTTACATTCAGTTTTCTAAAAGTATCGTTCAGCTTATCAATAGTATGCTGGAATGATTGTTTAATAGGAGCAAAATCTCCTACATATTCCATTTCTATATCAAATCTAAGATTGCCTTTATCAAGTTCAGATAATGAGGTAGAAATATCTCCAATATAGTCACGCCATGTTTGTACTGTTTTTGCTAAAGCACGTGTTAAATCTCCAATTTCATCTTCCTCTTTAAATTCTTCTACTTCGTCACTAAGATTTCCTTGGCTAAGTTCAATTAAACGTTTTGATGCTGCTTTAATAGGGTCTGACATTTTTTTTGCAATGATAGAAGTTACTATAATACCGATTGTGAAAATAATTAAACCAGCTAAACATGTAATCAATATGGCAAAAAAACATGATCTGTTTGCTTCGTTAAGTTCTTCTTGTATAATAGGCAACATATCTTCTTCATAATTGCCAGTGCCAATATACCAACCATAAGGCTCAAATTTTTTAACAAATCCTCTTTTTGCCTTTGCTTCAGACTCTCCAGATTTTGCAAAATAAAAATCTATAAAATCTCCATTTGGTTTATCGCCAGCAGCAATTGTATCTCTTACAAAATAATTCCCCTTTTCATCTTGTGTATTATAACGGTTTGTACCTTCTACAGCTGGATTGATATGTACTGCATTTGTTCCGTCTGCCATGTCTGCCCAAAAGTAGCCAGTTCCATTATTGTATCGAGTATCACGAACAATTTGCTTTGAATGTTCTATTGCTTCTTGCTCTGTAATTTCACCGCCTTGATACTTATCGTACTCTGCCTGAAGTACCCCAATCATACACTCCACTTGACTCTCAATAATTTGGTCTAACTTCTCTTTTTCGGCTTCAATATTTTTGTCATATGCCTTTTGTAAAGACAAATATGACAGAGATGAAATTAATAATACAGCCACAAATATAAGAATACCCATGCTTAAAATTAATTTCCCTCTCAGCTTAAGTTTCATTATAAAAGACTCCTCTCACAATTAAATATAATTTTTATTATTTTTCAACAAAAATAGCCGAAAAATATTTACTATTTTTATTATAATAGATAATCTCTAAAAAGTCTATGATACATTGTTATTTTTTTGTTATTTTTCGTCGTTTTTATTTGTATTGTATATATTTCTTGTAAATAATACTATTAAAACTACTATTTGAAATATTGACAATTTTATAGTATGATAGTAATGATATTATAATATTTGTATCATTTGTATCAAAAGGTATGTGATAAATATGGTGAAAATTTTTAAATATCCCAATAGACAAATTAAAATAATGTGGAACGAACAGCCTTTAATTAAAAATGATAAATATCATTGGTTTCAAAATTGTATCACAATAAAAACTTATGAACTTTTATCGTCATTTTCATTAGGTATTGAAATGGAAAAACATACCGGCGGAAGAATTTGCTATGGTATGTTATGCGCAAATGTACAACCTTTTCATAAACAGAATTGTGTAAAAATAGAACTTGCTTATACAGATAAAAATAGTATAAAATATGAATATTCTTCTCTTTTTAACGACACCCACGTCTATAAGGGATTGCCCAAAGAATATACACAATATATTATGAATCAAATTTGTTCAGCAATTTCAGAAAAAGAATACTATGCTCAATGTAAAATAATCATTGAAGATTCTGCAAATTGTGAAGTTGGCTCAAGCCCTATGTTTTTTGGAATAATATCAAATATTATGGTAAATATAATTGCTTCCAATTCTATATATAAAATTTTTGATATGGATATTGAAACTTTTACAAAACAATATGTAAAAATATAATGCTAAACCGCTAAAAATTGACTCATAAAAATAATACAAGGAGTAAAAGATGTCAATTATAAAAATACAAACAGCATTTTTATATTCATCATTAAATATAGTAATTGTAGGGGGAGAAATAAAAGGACATTTTCAGCATGGAGATGTTTTATATAATATTGATAATACTAATGAATATTATATTGTAAAAGGAATTGCTTTATTAAAACCAAGTAATGGCTATCGTTGTTTCTGTGATATTCAATTATATTCTGGAAATTATATTGAAACAGAATTGATTGGAAAAACATTAACAAATGAAAATGTAAAATAGTAAAATAAAAAAATAAATTAATAAAAATACAGGAGCATGATGTATGAATCAATATGTATATGTATTGCAACACAGCTATGAACTAGAAAATGGATACGATGAAACAAAATTTTTAGGAGTATTTTCAAGTTATGAAAAAGCGGAAACAGCCATCTCAGAATATAAAAAATTGCCTGGATTTTGTAAATATACTAATGATTTTTATATTGATAAATATGAAATAGATAAAAAACATTGGATAGAAGGATTTGTATCTGTATAATATTTTAGCAAAAAAACTATGGTGCTGTATCAATCACTTATAACAGCACCATAAGCAATTTATATTGTTATTTATTATCTTCTTCTTCTCATGTGCGGATTTTTATATTTTCTGCTGCGGTAACGTCTTCTTCCTCTACCAGACTGAAATGTATATTTTGAACGTCTTCTATTTCTACGACTTTTTATTGCTGCTACCATAGCAATAATAAATGCAACTGCGGCAATAATGCCCACTACACTCGCAATCCCTTTCACAGTAAATAAATTTTCTTTTAAATTTTTAAAAAAATATTTGATACTATTTAATATTGTTCTTTTTTCTACTTCTGTTGCTGCGTAGATATTGACTTCTTTTATAACATCATTATCCAATTTATATGTCACTTTTCCTATTTCAGCATCTTTTGATATAGGCGCTTTTAACTGTGTTTTTTGTTGTTCGTCTTTTTGTTCTGTTATCAAATCGCTTTCATATTCCACTGTTTTTTCTATTTTTTCAGCGTCTTTTTTCAACATATATTCACTAATATCTTCTTTTACAACAACATCTAATTCATCACCTAAAAGTCTGTTGTGTCCTGATAATGATACAGTATCTACAACATCTCCTGACTTCTGTAAATCCACCATGCCAAATTCATTAAAACCATATTCAAATAAAGCTGTTGTATCTACCCAACGTGCAGGGTCTTCCGCATCAAATACAACTGCTATTAATGTAATATTGTCTTTTTGTGCTGCTGCCGCAAGGCAATCTCCTGCTTCATCTGTAAAACCAGTTTTTAATCCAATGGCATTTTCATATTGATATTCATTATCTGTCACCAATAAATTATGACTTGTCCAATTATATTTTTTTATTTTTAATACTGTGCTTTGTTCTAATGTATTTTCTGCGCCATTACCTGTATAGTCTTTTTCTTTTGAAATTTCTGATATTGTTTCATTTTTTAGTGCTTCTTGAGAAATCAAAAACATATCATATGCTGTTGTATAATGGTTTTCGTCATGATAACCATGAGCATTGGCAAAATGGGAATTTGTTGCACCTAATTCTTTTGCTTTTTTATTCATTAAATCTGTAAATACTGTAATACATTCTTCAGTAGTAAGCTCTGTATTATTTTCTACTTTCTGTGCTACAGCAACCGCTAATACATTTGCAGAATCGTTACCAGAAGGAAGTAACAAACCTCTTATTAAATTTTTAACAGTAAGCGTTTCTCCTTTTGTATGTCCCGCTTTACTAGAATCCCAAGGAATATCATTTACTTCATTTCCTGTTGTTATCAATGCTTCAGGACTGAAATAATCTAATGCTACCAACGCTGTTAATAATTTTGTCATGCTTGCAGGATACATTTTTTTATCCATATCTTTTTGATAAATCACTTTTCCTGTAGATGCCTCTCCTAATATTGCTGTTTCTGCTGTTAATTTTGGAGCTTCCGCATTGTCATCAGTTAATATATCCATTTCTATAGATACATCTGATGATGTTGGTTCTGCAAAAGCAATATTTTGAAATGTTATACAAAATATAAACAAAACAGCTATTATTTTATTTAATTTTTTCATGAAAATTGAATTCCTCCTATTAAATAATCATATAAAATTGAAATATTTATTAAATTAAATATTTATCAATCCTTTGTCTACCATTGTTTGTAATCCTATCATTACACCAATTTTGCCATGATGCCAAGATAATCCACCTTGCATATAAACATGATAAGGAGGTTTAATCGGTGCATCTGCACTTAGTTCTATAGAAGAACCTTGCACAAATGCTCCTGCTGCCATAATAACAGGACAGTCATATCCTGGCATATCCCAAGGCTCTGGAGAAACATAACTATCTACTGGAGCACCCTTTTGTATACCTTGGCAAAAAGCAATGACATTTTCAGCCGTGTTCATTTGTATTAACTGCACAATATCTGCTCTTTTTTCGTTTGATTTTGGCAATACTGCAAAACCAATATCTTCAAACAATTTTGAAGCAAACATTGCTGTTTTGATACTTCCATTTACTACTTGAGGTGCCATAAAAAGCCCCTGCACAAATGAAGGTGTCACACCTAATGTTGCTCCTACCTCTCTCCCTAATCCTGGTGCTGTTAATCTATAAGCTGCATTTTCAACAAACTCTTCTTTCCCTACAATATATCCTCCAATGGGTGCAAGTCCTCCCCCTGGATTTTTAATTAAAGACCCTACAACCAAATCTGCTCCTACCTCTGATGGCTCTTGTATTTCTACAAATTCACCATAACAATTATCTACCATACAAATAATATTTTTATTGATAGATTTAATAAATGAAATCAGTTCTTTTATTTGTGAAACAGAAAAAGAAACTCTCCATTGGTATCCCTTTGAACGTTGTATCGTTACCAACTTTGTTTTATTGTTTATTGCTTTTTCTATACCATCAAAATCAAATTTATCACCTGGTAATAAATCTACTTGTCGGTATGTAATGCCATATTCACTTAAGCAACCTTTTTCTTTACGAATACCGATTACTCCCTGCAATGTATCATAAGGTATCCCTACTGGTGAAAGCAACTCATCTCCTGGTCTTAAATTGCCTGCTAAAGCAACAGTTAATGCATGTGTGCCTGAAATCAACTGAGGACGTACTAATCCTGATTCTGTTTGAAATACATCAGCATATATATTTTCTAATACATCTCGTCCTAAATCATTATAGCCATATCCTGTTGTTGCTGCAAAATGAATATCACTTAATTTGTTTTTCTGCATAGCAGAAAGCACTTTTAATTGATTATATTCTGTAATTTCATCTACACTTTGAAACTGTTTTTTTAATTCACATTCTTTTTGTATACAATATTGTAATACTTTTTCGCTAATGCCAAATTTTGACTGCATCATATCATACAATTCCTGCATAGTTATACTCCTATCATGTTGATTTGTTTTAAATAATTTATAATTTCATCTGTCGCTTTTTGTAAATTTTGCTCTGTCATATCTACCCAAAAGCCATTTGTTTGTCTTTTAAACCATGTAATCTGTCTTTTTGCAAAATGTCTTGTGTTTTTTTTCAAATCATATATAGCTTTTTCTAATGATATTTCATTATGAATATAGGGTATCATTTCTTTGTATCCTATTGCCTGCATAGAAACTAATTGTTGTGTATATCCCTTTTTCAAAAGTGTATCTACTTCTTTCAAAAGTCCTCTGTCTATCATATTATCAATTCTTTTTTCAATTCTTTCATATAATTTTTGTCTTTCCATTGTCAAAATAATCATTGCCGTATGATAAGGAGATTGTTTTTGTTTTTGTTCTGCATTATACTCTGAAAAAAGTTTACCTGTAAAATGGTGATATTCCAATGCCCTTACAACACGCTTTACATTATTAGCATGAAGTGTTTGAGCATATATAGGGTCTATTTCTTTTAATTTTTGATATAATGCATCTACACCATATTGCTCTGAAAAAGCATACATATCATTACGAAATGTGTCATTTTGTTCTGTTTCCTCAAAAAATGTATCATACACCAAAGCATTGATATAAAAACCTGTCCCCCCTACTAATATAGGTATTTTTCCCTTTTTCCATATTTCATTCATATATTGTTTTGCTTTTTTTTGAAAAATCATGACATTATATTCTTCATCTGGATTAATTTCATCTATTAAATAATGTTTAATATTTTTCATTTCTTCACTAGTGGGTTTTGCTGTTCCAATATCCATTTCACGATATATTTGCATAGAATCTGCTGATATAATTTCACCATTAATACTTTGTGCAAGTAAAACCCCTACGTCCGTTTTACCACACGCTGTAGTGCCACCTATTACTATTAAAGGCTTTTCCAATATCAAAACCTCTTTTCTTTCTATAAAATGTTGGGAATTTTTTATATATGAAATACCATCTATAATTATTCTAATGAAAAAAGTTTAACAAAAAACTTTATTTTTGTTATACGCTACTTTTTCATAATTTGTACTTACAACATATCAATTTTGTATTCTTTTAAAACGCTTTTCTAATTCATATTGTGTCATTTCTATAATTGTAGGACGTCCATGAGGACAAGTAAAAGGATTTTCTAACTGTAACAATTTTTCTATCATTGCTGTAGCTTCCTGTATGCTTAATCTATCATTTGCTTTTACTGCGGCTTTACATGCCATTGTTGCTATAGTCAATACTTTTGTATCATACACATTTTCAATAAAAATTTCTCCCAGTAAATCTAGCATATCTAAAAAAAACTTTGTATTAGAAGGCTCTTTTATAATAAATGGTACGCTAAAAAGTGCATATGTTTCTGGCTCAACCAGCTCTACAGAAAATCCAAATTGATTCAGCAAATTTTTATTTTCTTGCAATATTTCTTTTTCTCTTTCTGTCAATTTTAATAATAAAGGCTGTAATAACATTTGCGATGCAACATTTTGTGCTTTAAGCTGTGTCATTAGTTCTTCATACAATATTCTTTCGTGTGCTGCATGTTGGTCAATCATAAATATACTTTTTCCTTGCTCTACTATCCAATAAGTATAAAATATTTGTCCAATGATTTTATAATTTTTAAAAAAAGTATCTCTTGTCATTTTTGGCTGTATTTGCTGTGATTGACATTGTTTTTCTGTATTATATGTTGCTATATCTTCATTTGCTTCTAATGTTATATTTTTCTCTTTTTTTAACAAATCATCAACTTTTTTAAAAGAATTTATTTTTTCTGGCTTTATTTTTTGATGTTGTTTTTTAGAAATAATACAATCGTTTTTTATATCTTGCTGTATTTCTTTTTGCAATATTTTTTGCTGTATTGGTGTGATTTCCATACTAATATTTTTTTCTTTTGCATACTTTTCAAATTCTTTAGAATTTTTACTATTCCAATCTGCTTTACTAATCAACACCTCATTTTCAAAACATTTACATACTGCAGCATAAAAAAATTGATAAATTTCATCATCGTTTTGAAAACGTACTTCTAATTTTGCTGGATGCACATTAATATCTACCAATGAAGGAGGCAATGTAAAATGTAAAACATATATAGGAAATTTTCCTACTAACAACCTTGTTTTATATGCTTCTTCTATTGCAGAATATATAATTCTGTTTTTAATATATCTGCCATTAATATATAAATTTTCATAAGAACGATTTACACGAGAAAGCTCTGGTTTTCCTAATAATCCTGTAACACTGTAAACGCCCCTTTTATAGTCTATTTCAAGCATTTTTTTTGCTGTATCTTTTCCATATACATAAAGTACTGCCGTCTTTTTGTCATGATTCCCAGAAGTATGCAATATTGTTGTTTGATTATTAATATACTTAAATGCAATATCTGGATGTCCCAAAGCAAATTGATTTAAAATCTCTGAAATATAGCCTGCTTCTGTAGCAGGTCTTTTCAAAAATTTTCTACGTGCAGGTACATTATAAAAAAGATTACTGATAATTAAACTAGTGCCTTCTGTACATGCTGCATTTTGAAATTGTACAATTTCTCCTCCATTAATTTCAATGTGTGTACCATTTTCCTCTAACAGCGTTTTAGTAAATAACTCTACTTGTGCTACAGCAGCAATACTGGCAAGCGCTTCTCCTCTAAAACCTAATGATACTATATTTTCTAAATCATCAATATTTGCAATTTTATTTGTCGCATGTCTTAAAAATGCGGTTTTAACTTGTTCTTTTGGAATACCACAGCCATTATCTGTTACTCTTATGTAAGAAATACCACCCTCTTTAATTTCCACTGTAATAGCACTTGCACCAGCATCAATTGCATTTTCTACTAATTCTTTTACAACAGATTTTGGAGATTCTACAACTTCTCCAGCAGCAATTTTATTTATTGTAATATTGTCAAGAAGCTGTATTTTTTGCATAAATTAGTACTCCTTTCTATATATTCCTTTTTACTTTTTATTAATATTTTCATTTACATAATATGCATAATTTATATTTCTCTTACTTTCTTCTGTAAATCAAATAATATTTGTAATGCTTGCATAGGTGTAATTCCCATAACATCTATGTCATTTATTTCATCTATAATTTCACTTTCTTGCATTGCAATATAATTGATTGGTTGTATAATATCAGTAATTTCCTCTTTTGAATCCACTGCAATTTGTTTTGCTTTTTTATTAATATCGGCATCACTCAACTGTTGTAGTATTTCTTTTGAACGACGTATTACTTTTGTTGGCAGTCCTGCTAATTGTGCCACTTGTATACCATAACTATTATTTGCACTTCCTTTTTGTATTTTTCTTAAAAATATAATTTCTTCTCCCTGTTCTTCAATAGCAATTCTATAGTTTTTCACACCAGGCAATATATCTTCTAATTCTGTCAATTCATGATAATGCGTTGCAAACAATGTTTTTGCACCTATTTTCTGTATATCAACTATATACTCCAAAACAGCCCATGCAATGCTTAAACCATCAAATGTGCTTGTCCCTCTGCCAATTTCGTCCAATATCAAAAGACTATTTTTTGTGGCATTATTTAATATATTTGCAACTTCTGTCATTTCTACCATAAAAGTACTTTGTCCTGCAGATAGATCATCTGCTGCACCTACTCTTGTAAATATTCTATCCACTATACTGATTTGTGCCTTATCCGCTGGAACAAAACTACCTATTTGTGCCATAAAAACAATTAATGCAGTTTGACGCATATAAGTAGATTTTCCTGCCATATTTGGTCCTGTAATAATAGAAAGTCTGTTTTCTTCCATATCTAAATAGGTATCATTTGGTATAAATTGTTCCCCAATCATTTTCTCCACTACAGGGTGTCTACCATTTTTTATATCAATAATACCATCTGTATTCACAATTGGTTTGACATAATTCATTTTTTCTGCTACTTCGGCTAATGATTGTAAAACATCAATAATTGCAATATGTTGTGCAGAGCGTTGAATTCTTTCTACTTCATTCGCTATAGCATTTCTAATATCTACGAATATTTGATATTCCAACTCAACTACTTTTTCTTCAGAGCCTAATAACAACTCTGCTAATTCATTTAATTCTGGTGTAATATATCTTTCACAATTTGCTAATGTTTGCTTTCTTATATATCTATCAGGGACTTGGTCTAAATAGGATTTTGTAACTTCTAAATAATAGCCAAATATTTTATTATAACGTATTTTTAATGTCTTAATACCTGTTTGTTCTTTTTCTTTTTCTTCCAGTTCTTGTATCCATTTTTTCCCTTCTGTTCGTGAACGCATATACGTATCTAAATCTTTATGGAATCCCGCTTTTATTATGCCACCTTCTCTTACGCTAATAGGTGGTTCTTCTGTAATTGCCTTTTCTATCAATTCATATATATTATCTAATGTATCTAAATTTTCTGTTATATATTTTAAATAAACACTTTGACAGTTTGAAATTGCTTTTTTGATAACAGGTAATTTTGCCGCCGACTGCTTTAATGCAATTAAATCTCTTCCATTTGCTGTTTGATAAATGACTCTGCTCATAGTTCTTTCAAAGTCATACATATTGTGTAATATTTCTTTTAATTCTTCTCTTAAAAATACATCTTTTTTTAATTCTTCTACACTATCTAATCTTTTTTGTATTTCTGTTTTTTGTATTAAAGGTTGTTCTATCCACTTTCGCAACATTCTTGCACCCATAGCTGTTTTAGTTTTATCTAATACCCACAACAATGAGCCTTTTCTACTTTTCTCAATCATAGTTTCTGTTAATTCCAAATTTCTTCTGGAAGAAATATCTAATACCATAAAATCAGAAGAATCATAATATTTTATAGTAGAAATATGATTTAAATCATTTTTTTGTGTTTCATACAAATAACAAAGTAATGCACCACTTGCATTTATAACATTTATTTGCCCTTTTATACCAAATCCATCTAAATTTTTTACATGAAAATGGTCACATAATTTTTTAAAGGCAGTTTGATGTGCAAATATCCAATCATCATAAGCTGTTAATTTGGTATGAAATTTATATTCCATTTCTTGTATATTAGCACAACTATAAAATGCATTATTGCATAATATTTCCGCAGGATAATATTTTGCAATTTCTTCTATTACCTTTTCATAACCTTGTAATAATGGAAATTCTGTTGTTAAAAATTCTCCTGTTGTAACATCACAAATAGCAATACCATGTCCTGTTTTAGATGAAAATATTGTCATAATATAATTATTTTTGGTTTCATCTAGTGCTGTTTTGTCTAATATTGTTCCTGGTGTAATGACACGAATAACATCTCTTTTTACAATACCTTTTGCTTTTTTAGGGTCTTCTACTTGTTCGCAAATTGCAACATTATATCCTTTTGATACCAGTTTTGAAATATAATTTTCTGCTGAATGGAAAGGAACGCCACACATAGGTGCTCTTTCTTTTTGTCCCCAGTCTTTACCTGTTAATGTTAATTCTAATTCCCTTGATGCTACTACTGCATCATCAAAAAACATTTCGTAAAAGTCACCCAAACGAAAAAATAAAAGACAATGTTTATAATTTTTCTTTATTTCAAAATATTGTTCCATCATAGGGGTGATTTTTGTCATATCTATTCTCCTTTATACATTAATCAATACTATTGATTGCATATAAAAAATTGTATCAAACAATTTTTATATTACCAATAAAATTTTAAATTTGATATATAAAATATAATTATTTATGAAAAGCAATACCCGAATCGCTTTTATGTCAATTCGGGCATTCATTATATAGTGAATCATTTTTATAAAAACGCTCACAGTAAACTATCTATATTTATTTTAGCAATATATTTTAATTACTTAATGGCAGCCACCACCACAGGACGCACAACAATCTGGACTGCATCCACCTGTCTGGCTTGGGTCATCTCCTGCCAACGTTGCTGTTACAATAGAAAATACAGAACTGATAAATTGATTAAATTTTGTCTCTGCCGCAAATAAATTTGCTGCTGCTTCATTTGATTTAATCACTTCTCCTCTTTTTTGCATTTCTTCTGAAAAAGCCTTTTGTTCTTCTTCTGTTGTTTTTCCTGCTGCATAGCGGATTTCAAAATCCTGTTGTAATTCACCATATTCTTTTATTAATTTTACAATTTCTGTATCTGCTTCATATATTTTTTTTGCTTTCAAAAGTTCTGCTACTTCTGGTGTATTCATTAACTCTTTTCCTAATTCTCTTGCTAATTCATATACAGATGCCATTTTTGAATCATATCCTTTCTCCAATTACATAAAATGTTTTACTATCTACAATTTTTACAGGCAATATACTGCCTATTAAATCTTTTGTACCTTCAAAATGCACTAATATATTTCCTTCTGTTCTTCCAGTTAATATATTGCTATTTTGTTTACTTACCTCTTCTACCAATATTTCTACTGTTTTTCCTATTTCGTTTTTATGCACTTCTTCTACAACACCATTTAATACATCAAGTAGTCTTTGAAATCTATCTTTTACTACTTCTTCAGGTACTTGATTTTCCATTTTTGCTGCTGGTGTGCCAGTACGTTTGGAATAGATAAATGTAAATGCTGTGCAATACTTTACCTGTTTAATGACGTCCAGTGTTTCTTGGAAATCCTGTTCTGTTTCTCCTGGAAATCCCACAATAATATCTGTACTAATTGTAATATCTGGTATTGCTGTTTTTAATTTTTTTACTAATTCCAAATATTGCTCTTTTGTATAACGTCTATTCATATGCCTTAATATTTCAGTACTTCCAGATTGTATAGGCAAATGAATATAATTACAAACCTTTTTACAATTTTTTATTGTTTCAATCAATTCATCAGATAAATCTTTTGGATGAGATGTCATAAAACGTATTCTTTGTAGTCCTTCTATTTCATTTATTTTTTGTAGTAACTGCGCAAATGTAATAGGTGTTTCTAAATTTTTGCCATAGGAGTTTACATTTTGTCCTAGTAACATGATTTCTTTTGCACCATTATTTACTAATTTTTGTATTTCATTTATAATATCATCAGGTTTTCTGCTTCTTTCTTTTCCTCTTACATAAGGAACAATACAGTATGCGCAAAAATTTTCGCACCCGTATGTCACATTTACTGACGCTTGAAATGTACTTTTATACACTGTGGGAATGTCTTCTACAATCTCTCCAGCATCTTTCCAAATATCAAAAAGTGTTCCCTCTGTTTTCATACTGTGATATAGTAATTCTGGTAATTTATATAAATTGAATGTACCAAAAACAATATCAACAAATTTGTAAGATTTTTGTAGTTTTTCTATCACAATATCTTGTTGTGTCATACAGCCACATAATGCAATTTTCATATCTTTGTTTTTGTTTTTATAGTATTTTAATCTACCTAATCTGCCATAAACTTTTTCTTCTGCATTTTCTCTAATACAGCAAGTATTATATATAACAAAGTCAGCATTCTCTTCTGTAGGACTTGCGATATATCCCATATTTTCAAGCATTCCTGCAAGTTTTTCAGAGTCATGAGCATTCATTTGACAGCCTGTTGTTAATACAAAATAGCTTTGTTTTCGTGCTGTTTTCTGCTCCCATTCTAAAAGATATGCTTTCATTTTTTGCATATATTGTTGTTGTTTTTCCAATTCAGATGTGGCTATATTGCTGTTTTCTCTTGCTATCACCATACTTCCACCTTTTTAAAATTTTATCATTTTTTGTAACATTACATAATTTAGTTATTATAACATACTATCTAAATTTGTTCAACACATTATATTATTATTTTACAAAATCGTTTTTTTAATAAAAAATTTTATGTATAAAATGTGTGTCTTGTATTATAGTAGCATTTATTTTGTAGTACATAAATAAACATAGTGTTTTCATTCTGTATCATTTTAAATTGTTTAAAACCATTTTTTAGTGGGAAATTTCTAAAAAATAATTCTATTTAATTTTTTATATATATTTATAAATCAGTATACATTTTATGATTTTAATTAAAAAAAGAGAGAGAAAATATCTTTTTTACTTTCTTTCTCTTTTCATTTATTTAATCATCTAGTAATTGTATAGCATTCTCTTTTCCAAGTAAATGAATATAAGTATCATATGTCGTAGTAAGTGTAGTACGTCCTAGTATATTTGATAATATAATCATATTTTCGTTCTCGTAAAGCATTTGCGTTGAAAATGTGTCTCGAAGACAATGCAGTGATTTATGTTCAATATCAACTACTTTTTCTTGTTAACATTCTATATTTATATATCTTCCCTTGTTTTGTAGTAAAAAGAAAATCTGTATCATTTTCAATAAATATTTCATCTCTTAGTAAACTAATTGACTTTATTGCCCAAGCATTTAAAGGAATTATTCTGGTATCTGCTGTAAAGGGGCATAAAAAATGACTATTTCTTTTGAAAAAAAAAGAATAAAAAATAAAATATTCTTCACTCTTTTTTATATTTTCTATTAAATTTTTGTAAAGCTATTAAAGGTCAGTTAAATGCTAGCTAAATATTAGTTGAAATTATTTTAAATAAAAATATTTTTATTACTTTCATTTATTTGTATTCGTATTTGCAAATGGTCATTAATTGATAATGACCTAAAAAATAAAGAAGCACCGTTTTCGTCCCCTAACGGGGATTTGTATTTGCAAATACTACCTTTTGTACCCCGCTTCACACAAGGGCTTTCAAACAGCTTTGCGGCTGAAAATCATTTTTTATAGCACAAGGCACAAAAATCTGCACAAAACTTGCTGAAAACCTTGTATTTTAGCGGTGCGGCTGAAAATGCCGCTTATTTCATATCATCATTTTTTTCCATTTTTTCATTATACAAAAATTAAATTACATTGTCAAATTATTTTTTATGTTATTTCATACTATTTTTTATTACTTCATTCATAGCATTATAGGAATCCCAATACTCTTTTTTTACATGAATACCTGACTGTATGGTAACGCTTTTGAGTAATTCCATAATTTCTCTTGCTTCCATTTCTGTCCTTTTTTTCAACCATTCCTCTGTTACAGACACAATTTCATGTGCTGCAAAATTTCTGACATTTTGTTCTACATCATGTAACTTTTTCATTTTATTCAAAAGTTCATATTCCTCTGCACCACTTAAATTTTCAAATAGTTTTATTACATTATCAGATGTATAAGGAGCATCTTTCATCGTACCATATGCACCATCTAATATTTGCTTTATTTTCTTTCCTTCTTCTGTTTGTTCCAATATGCTGCCTCTCAAAACATATACAAAAGCACCTTTTTTATTTACCTTTTCACAATACTTTTTTAAATCAATATTACATTTATTTTTTAAACAATTTTCAAACAAATCCATTACAACTGGTGTAATGCCTCTTATAAAATCAGCTAAATTTCCTTGTTTTAATTTTATTTGTAATGAAATCAGATATTCAAAAATTTCTCTTTCATCACCTGTTTTAACCGGCATAAAATCATATTTTTTATTTTTTAATGCTTTATCATATCCCCTCAAATCAATTTGACTACGACAATAAGCTGCATGTATTAAATTTAATGTGTCCTGCTCTAAATATTCTTTTATGTCCTCTGCAATTTCTTTTGCTGCCTTGTAATTATAAGCATCTATCATTTTAATCACAATTTCTTTTTTAATACGTGCTAAAAGATTATTGCTTTTTACAACAACTGTTCTGTTTTTGTACTCTGTATTGTTGTCGTTATTCGTTTCCCAATATAGTTCAACATCATACTCACTTGGCTTATCTTGTTTGGGATTTTCTTTTTCATTTGGACTTTTTACTTGTACTGGTATAACATTATGTTTTCCTAATGTCGCAATAATTTCTAATGCACTTTTCATTGCTGGTGTACCCGATGATACATTTAAAAGTATTTTTTTATTTGGGTTTTCTTGCTGGATATTGTCAATTATTTGCTCAAACTCATCATAAAAAGTATCAAATGTCTGCACATTAACGAGTTCTTCTTTTTCGATACATTTTATTTCTTCTATGGTAAAATTTTCATGTTGTTGCAAAAGTACAAGACTCTTTCTATATCTGTCGTCCATATTTTGCCTTTCCATCATTTCTTTTGAAAGATATAATATCACCTTTTTGGGTTTATATATACGACAAATATGTAGTATTGCACCATCTGCACAGCTTGCTATGGGGTCATGTCCTCCCACACAGCTAAATAAAATATATTCCATTTTTGTCCTCCATTTTCATATTATATTTATAAAGTTAAATTATAATACAATCATCATTTTCTTCTTTTGCTTCACCCCATGTATACACCTCACTAACTCCCTTTAATACATATATTTTGACACAATCGTCTTCTTCAATGATGTCATCAATTCCTTCTCTGAGTTTTTTTATTTTAGTGGAAGTAATGACTGCCTCAAAAGCAGACTTTTGTACTCTAAAGCCAAAACACTCAAGAAATTTAGACATTTTTAAACGTCTTTTGTTATCTGTAATATCATATATAATAACAGTTAAAAATTTTCTATTTTTTAGATTTTCATCCTCTTGTAATTTTATATCAATATATTGTTTGTCCAAGTTTATCACCTTATTACAACTGGCTTGTATATTTCTGCATCTTCTTTTTCAATCGCTTCTAACAAACGTAATGTTTGAATATAGATACATCTCTTGAAACTACTATTTTCTCCATCATATGTTATATATCTATTTTCACTATTTATCTTTTTTGAAAATTTAGATATAAATATTCTCATAGCATTTTCATTTAAAAAAACGCCATTTTCTTCTTTTTTAAAATCAGCAATATCTATTTCATTTCCTTGGACAAGGCTCATTACAACAGAGTCAACAATAACAGCTCTCCATTCTTCCATAAGGTCACTTGCTAAAGAAGGGTGCTTTTCTCTTATGCTATGAAGAAAACTAATATAAGGATTTAATCCTCTATTTTCAATTTCAGCATATATCGTATACATAAGAATTGTGTATCCTAAACTTAACATAGAATTAAAAGCATCTTTCGGTGGTCGCTTACTTCTTCCTTGAAACTTAAAGTCATCATTAACAAGTAATGATAATGCAGCAAAATAATTTTTTGCTGCATTTCCCTCAAATCCCATAATTTCATTAATCGTTTCACAAAATTGAACCTTTTTTTCTGCTGTTTTCATAGAATTGATATAATATACTATATCAATTTTATTATTTCTACAATATCGTCTTAAAATAACAATTTGATTATGAATTTTTGCCCTTATAATTTTTTTTGAAAATGCAATACAAAA
Source organism: Lachnospiraceae bacterium 46-61 (assembly GCA_041223565.1). Taxonomy (GTDB): domain Bacteria; phylum Bacillota; class Clostridia; order Lachnospirales; family Anaerotignaceae; genus Coprocola. Next base: position 90,109 of record JBCLQL010000002.1, on the reverse strand, counting down.
TTCTTTATTATCTGAAACATAAACTTGTTTTTTCATTCTTTCTGCATTGATATGAGATGTTGAAACAAGTTTTCCAAAATAACTTCCTTTTCCCGAAAAATAATTTACAGGAATACCATTTTCAAGACATGCAACAATACATTGACTTGTCATGTAAGAATGTCCAAATATAGTAATGGATTCTAATGTTTCTTTCGGTATTTTTCGTACCAGACCCTTTTTCTGTTTTACTTCAAAATATCCACCACTGATTCCTATTGTCGCTCCTGGTTCATTTACATATAAAAAACTGATTGAAAACACCTTCCTAATTTATACTTATTTTACAAACACCATAACTATATTTTTTCTCATTACAATATGTCATTTTTATCATATGAGGAGATACTCCTAATTTTTCATCATTCTGATGTTTTTTTGTTCCTAGAGAAGCATCTATAACATTGCTAACCCTTTTTACTCTTTTTGGGTTATCTATCAAAATTTGATGCAACACCGTTTTGCTCATAAATCCTACACCTCCACCTATAAACAAACTATCTTTTTTATAATTTCTTTTAAAAGAGTGTGCAAATAAAGTATTATAACAATCCAGAAATACATTTACACTATGAAGTATTTGTTGTGGTGTTATTTTAAAAAGTGTTTGGTCTATTTCCATATCAAATTCAATAATTGTTTTAGGTTTAATACATTCTCTTAATATAGGAAGTTTATTTTCTTTTCCATCTGGAGTAACATCAATTTTTTGGCAAAGTACAATATCATCACAACTTAATGGCTTACTGTCGCTTATCCTCAGCCCTGTCATAATATCATTCACAGCATTAAATTTATTTTTCTCATCTCTGTTAAGTATATTATAAAAAATTCCTTCTACCTCTTCAGATTCTCTTTTTAAAGAACGTCTTCCTTGTAATGGTGTTTTTTCAACACTATTAGAAACAATCGCATATTTTTGTTTATTTTCTAATATATCTGTTGCAAGTAAAACCGTACGCAATACACCCTTTAAACTACTTCCTGGTACATAAGGGCAACCATAACTATCTTTCATACAAGTTAATATTCCTTTTTTGCCTTTTTGTTCAAAAGCAGCGTCACCACTATCCATACTGTAATCTATCCATGGGATATAATCTTTTTTATGAATATTGTTTGACTTCAGCCATATAAAAAAATCACGTCTATCTTCTAAAAGATATTGCTCATATTTTTCAAGAAGTCCCTTTTTACTAAAAAATGTACACATTTTTTTCATATTTGGAACATAAACTTTTTTATCAGCACTATCATAAATATATTCTTTTTTACCAATTTCTTCTCCAGAACCAATATAAACTGGTGAAAATGTTTCCAATACAACTTTATATGTTTTAATATATTCGTTCATCAGTCCACCTCCATAAATAAAGGAATCGCATAACGATATACTTTATGTGTTCCACTTCCAGAAACATCAAAAACATCACCTTGAAAAGCATTTGTAAAATAAGAGCCAGATTTAAAACAATAAAAATCTTTCTTTTTTCTCATTGTTTCAGCATATGTTTCTGAAAATATAAAACCACTTCTTTTTACAAGGAGGTATCTTGCATTTTCAAGTGCTTTTTCTAATTCATTTTGTTGTGCCATAGATACAGAAAGTGTCATAAATTGTTTTTTACATACCCCAATACGCTCTTTTATGTTTTGAGGAATATCCTCTACAATAAAATCAAATTTCCCAAATCCAGAACTTCTTTTTCCCCCTATTCCTGCATAAGACACAGATAAAAATAATTTTTCAAAAAATTGTTTTTGTTCATTACTCTCAAAACCAGCAAAAAAATATAATCCACTATTTTTTGTAAAATTGTATATACCAACTTGAAAAGGAAGCATGTCACCTGTTTTCATTTTTTCTTCATCAACGGAAGAACTCATTGTACGTATTCCGCTTTTACCTAATGATTTCATTTTTTGATTTTGTTCTAATGGATTGATATTTCCCTTCATATATGTATTGATACTAGAAACTGGAATATATTTTAATTTTTTAAATGCCTTTTTTAATATAGAATTTCCTTCATTTTCTGTTTTTATCATTGCCATAGGTTTTGGAATATAAAGCTCATTTTCTACAAATGGCATAGCGTCAGAAATAACAAATTTTTTATTTTTTGCCATATCTATAATATTATCTATACTTTTCTGATTTCCAGATTCACAACAAAGTGCAGAAAATATGGTATCTGCCATAATGATATTTTCACTGTTAGCAAGTGTTCCATTGCCTACATGAATGGGTGTTTTAAAATACATTTTATAAACAAAATAGTCCATTATCACACTTCCTTAAATAATTCCACACATTGATTTAATATATCATCTTTTATATCACCTACAACTGTTTTTACATTGATATTTAGAAATTCTATTTTGCCATATCCTCTAGAGCCATTTCCACCTATATAATCATATTCCATCAATTTAAAACCATCGGAAAGTATTTTCATATCTTCTAGTATTTCTTCCTCTTTTACAACATTATAAATAACAGAAAATTGAAATTGAGAACCTCTTATTACTCTTTCTATTTGTCTAGGGTTTGCAACGGCTGTTAGTCTATTAATTGTGTTTTCAAATTTAATCTCTGTTGCAGAAGTCAAACCATATTTTCTAAGTTCTTCCATATTAGACAACATCATATCTGAAAATAACACTCTACTAGCACTTGCATTTTTTCCACCACTACTGCCACCAAAAAGTCTTTTTATTTTTTCATCATCTTCATCAGCATATTGAGGTGGCATTCCATTACTATATTTTTTTGCTAGTAATGTTCTCATTTTTCCTTTTAAGCTACTGCCAGGTATTATAGGCATATCTGTCAAAGTATCTCTAATGACTGGAGAATCTACTGCACCAATCGCTGCAAAAGCAGAAGAACCTCCTATATGCATACCTGTCTTTACTTCTATGATTCCATTTATTTCAATTTTTGAAAACATTTTTATCACTCCTTAATCTCTACCACCATAATATTTATGATATGCTACAAGCGCTTCCATATAACGACAAAATAATATTAAATTCTGTTTGCTGTCACCTATTGATTTAATATTTTCAATTAATTTAGCTTTTTTAGCAAAATCTTCTACTGGTTTCACTTTTTTATTTGCTATTTTTACTTCATCATCACGTCCCATTTCATATGCAATTCTCATTCTTAAATATTGTACACGACCTTTTAACTCACTATCAATTTTATCTTCTTTGTAATGCAAAGTATCATTGTATATGTCATTCACCATTGATAATATATTTCTAATTTTTGATGTTGTAAGAAGCAATTGCTCTTCTCCATTTTTTATTATTTTTTTTTCTAAACTATTTATCACTTTTTCTGCTTCGTCAACATAGTTTTCAGTATTGATTGTCATTTCATTTTTCCTCCCTTTCTCTAATGCTATAAATGTAAATATAAATTGCTGTAATAGCTTGTCTACATTGTTCTTCATCTTTTATCCAATGATACATTTTTTTAGCAAATTGATTATAATTTTTACTTGCTTGTTTGTCTTCTTCATCACTTGGCTGTAACCTGGAAAGTACATAAGCAAACCTTGCAAGGTTTATTTTTTCTTTTCTATTTTTCATCAATTCAAGTAAACGATATAAAAATGCTTTTCCTCTTGCAGTACTACTATTTTTATTTTCAATGCTTTCAAAAAAGTCTTTTATTGTTAAATACTTATCTTCTAACACATCATTTACAAATGTATCCCAGTGATAAGTATTTCCTTCTTCAAATAATGTAATGGCATTTTTATTAGGATATTGTTTTGAAAGTTCTTCTAATTCTCCTGTCTGTATTGCCATTGTAGAAATGGGATATTTTTGAGGATATATTCCTATCCCTGCTGATATTGTAAGTGTTCCTTGAGCATAATCACTTAATGCATCATTCAAATCTATTGCAAACTCTATGACATGGTTCCATGCACCAACAACAAAAACATCATCTCCACCTGAATATACAATAGCAATATTTCTTTTTCCTTCTTTATCTGAAATCGTACAATATTGTCCATTTGTAAGAATTTCATTAATATGTAATTTAAAAAACATAGATAATTTTCTTGAAAATGTTGCCGTTCTTGAAATTGTAACATAAGTATCTTTATTTTTATTACTTTCAAAGCCACATACAAATGCTTGCCCTAAATTATCAATATCAGCACGCAAAACACCTAATCTTGTAATACCTTTTGCTGCATTTGCCAAATCTTCAAAAGTATCACCATTTTTATAATCTCCAACCCATAATTTACAAGCAATATTAAATCCTGTGTGCATTTTATTTTTACAATATGCTCTAACATAATTTTCTTTTGTCATTTTTTCAATAAGGCTTTGTTCATCATCAGCTAAAATATACATATTTCTAGGCATAGGAAGCCCGTAGGATTTTTTTACAACACTAAAAAAACTTTTATTGATAATATCATTTGAAAAATTTTCTAGTGCTTCACAAATAAAACATCTTTGATTATCATTTAATCTTGCCGTTTTTCTACACACAGAACATTCTCTTTCTCCATCTGCTGTATTATCATTTAACTTTATAATATCAGAAGCAGTATACCTAGAAGATTTTTTTTGTGAAATATTATTTGATACATTTTTAAAAATATCACCATAACTTCCTTGAGGTTCATTTTTTAAATCGTTTGCACTACATGGAGCAAATCCTCCAGCAATATAAAGTGCTGTACCAAAATTTTTCAAAAACCAATCATTGATTTCTTTTTCATAATCAGAAATGATTTTTATTGTTTTTTTTGTATTAGAAAGTATCATATAGGCATGACCACCACCACAATACAAAAGGTTTGCTCTAGAAAGTGATAATGTACATAATAATTCATCTATAATATGTTCCATAATAAGTTCAATATAAAAGGAACGTGCTCTCAAATTTTTAAGTGCTTTATTTGTACTGATAGTATAAATGAAATCCTGTATACCAGATATATCCATGCTGTATAATAAAAAAACTTTTTTATTATAAAAATCATTTGATTTTAAAAAAAGTTCTGATTTATAATTTGTAATATTGCTTTGTTCTAAATATTGATAAATGCAACAAGCGATTGCTGCTGTTGTTTTGGAATGGTCAAAAAGAGAAATATCCGCAACTTCATTAATAGAAGTAGAAGAAGGGACAAAAGAAGTATTTGCCTCCAACACTTCTAATAAGGAATTGACATAATTTTCGTTATATTCTATTGCTTTGATACATTTTTTTATATTGTTAATACATTTTCCGTAAAATTCTTCACTATATTTTATTGTTTTATTTTTTGTATCTATTGGATAGTTAATATCTTTATCAAGCATAGCTGGAGGATATTTTTTATTTTCATTATTTCCATTTAATCTGTTAAATATGCTTTCTAAAGGAATTTCTCTAACAAATCCCCAACCTTCTTCATTACTTTTTCTTCTGTCTGCTGCTGCTGAAATGTTGTCTGCAATACAAGTAATGTATGCTAAAGAACTATCTGCTAACTTTGCATTTTTTAAAAGTGCTACATGATGATAATGTATTTGTTCTAATATATTGGTATCATTAATATTAGCTTCTTTTTGTATAAATTCAAAACCACTAATACTATGATTTCTTTTATCATTATATCTATAAAGAAGTTTTCCAACATCATGTAGTAGCCCACCAACTGTAATTAGATATTCTGTATCATTCATTTTTATCTTTCCTTTCTATTATTTCAATTCCTCCCATTCCCATAGCACTTTTGATACCAACACCACTAAATCTTCCAAAATAAGCAAGCAAATATAATAAATTTACCATTTGTTGTGGTCCTGTTACTTTTATTTTAAAATTACCAATAAAAGCTGGTATACTAATTTTTTCTAAATAAAATTTTGTACTTTTTAAATTATAATAAATCACTTTAGTGTATCGCATAATTTCATCTAATATTTCTGGTGTGTATAAATTTGCGCAAGAACAAAAAAAGTCAAATTTATTAATAAGACTTTGAAATATTGTTTTTATAGTAGGATAAAAAACATATTCTCCATTACTTTTAAAAGCAGTTGGAGAAATAAATTGAAATTCTATTATTCTATTTTGATTTTCAAAAAAATAAGTATCAATTAACATATCATATGATATTTTTTGAAAATCTTTTTTTACAATAGTAAATTCTATATTTTTATTTTTCAAATAAAAATTTGAAAATGTATCTGAGAGAAGCATATCAGCAATATAATAATCTGATTGTTGTTCTAACGTATTCACTGTCCATACAATTTCACCATTTCTATTTAATATAAATTGACTATATGGTTTGAGTTCTGACAAATGTAGTTTTTCCCCATAAGAAAAAGGAATCCTTTCCATAATAATCCCTTGAAAAGCAGAACCAACATTCCATGTAATTTTTTGTTGTTCTTCATAATTTAATATCATTTTTATTTGTGAAGGCATATTGTGGCTCCTTAAAATATTATATAGCTACTTAGTGTTTATAAATTTAATTATAAAGTAATTCTCTATAATTTCTATTATGTCAATATAATATCATTGTTATTTTCTTATTTCAACACATTTCGTGATTTTTGATTTTTAAAATTCATTATAATAAAATTATATTTCAACAAACCTATTGTCATTATTTTTTCTGTCTACTTTATTGATTACAATCCAATATATGTACATTTGATTCTAATATATTAAAATGATTCAAAAAATCAATATATGAAATGTAGCTTAAAAAAGTATTTATTTTACACGTTCTAAAATTTGTATCAATGCCTTTGCAATAATTTCTGCATCACACTTTTTATTATTTACTCCAAAAGAAATACGAATTGTTCCTTTGGCATATTCTAAAGGAACACCAATAGCTTTGATTACATGACTAATCTGTGTATTATTTGCGTTACAGGCTGAACCAGTAGAAACACAAATGCCCTTTAAATCTAACCTATGTAACAACATTTCTCCTTCAACATTTTTAATAGACAAACTCACATTACCAGATATATTATTTTTACCATTACGAATAAAATCAATATGAGCACTTTTTAATGTATTTAGTAAAATATTTTCCATATTTTTCAGTTTTTGTATATCAGACTGCATAGTATCACAACATTTTCTTAAAGAAGTTGCCATCGCTACAATAGATGCAATATTCTCTGTACCTGCACGCATACCAAACTCTTGAGAACCTCCGTCAGCATAGGGATAAATTGGTGTTCCTTTTTTAATATAAAGAAATCCTATTCCTTTTGGGGCATAAAATTTATGCCCTGAAGCAGAAAGCATATCAACATCTAAATCATGTACATTAATAGGGATATGTCCTACAGCTTGTATTGCATCAGTATGAAACAAAGCTCCATTTTTATGTGATATAGCACAAAGTTCTTTGATATCTTGTATTGTGCCAATTTCATTATTTGCCATCATAATTGATACTAATTTCGTATCATTTGTAATATAAGAGCAAAGTGTATCAGACTCTAAAATTCCATCAGAATTTACAGGAACATAATTTACAGCATAACCATCTCTTTGCATTGCAGCGCAAGAATTTAATATTGCATGATGCTCTATTGCAGATGTAATTATTTTCCTTTTATCATTACATTGTAAAGCGCCTTTTATTGCCCAATTATCACTTTCTGTGCCACCCGATGTAATATAAATTTCTTCTGGCAAAGCTCCAATACATTTCGCAATGGTTTCTCGTGTCGTAGCAAGTGCTTTTTTTGATTGACGAGAAAAAGTATATGGCTGTGATGCATTTGCATAATGTTCTAAAAGATAAGGTTTCATAGCTTCAAAAGCATCTTTATCAAGCATTGTTGTTGCAGCATTATCTGCATAAATCATGGTATTTCACTTCCTTTACTCAAACAATTTACAGCCTTCTTGTTTAAATTCCTCTATTTTTTCAAACAATTCTTCTATTGTTACATCTAAATAATTGGCAAGGCAATCCATACAATAAAAATTAGCAATACTATTCCCCCGCAATTTCTTATTGATTCCTATTGTGTTTTTATTTAATTTTTTTTTGCCACAAGCAACACATTCATACTTCATTGTCTAAACTCCTCATACGTTTTTACAGTAATATTTGGTACATTTTTACCCTTAAATTCCTTGTCTAATATGCCTAACTGCATTTTGATAATATTTCTCATTTTACAAGCTGGGCGCAGACAATATTTTTCAAAAGTAGATGTAGAAATATCTTCTATCTGTTTAACGTTAGGAAACAATAATTTTAAATAAGCAGTTGCAATTCTTTTAATTGCTTCTGTATCACGAGTATCTGCACGTTCTGGTACATCTGTCAATTTATCTACAATAATACGATAGCTTAGGTCATCCCTCAACAAATGTAGTATCGAACTAAAGTATTCAGAATTTAATGCCCATCCACATATTTTTAAATCATCATTCATACGAGGAATGTCCCACCCCTTTATAAAGCCATGTATTCTATCTACCAATGCACTTTCTTTAAAAATCTCAGGTAATTCTAAAAACATATTTTCATATTCGTCCATATGGTCTTGTGCAATATTTCCTAAAAATACAACGCCTGCGTCAGATTTTCCTTCAAATCCGCTAAAATTAAATGTACCTTTTTCCATATATCCTTGCATAATAGAACGCATTTCATTTGCATCACCAAATGATACAAGCTTTACTTCATCTATTGCAACATAGTCATGTCCTTCAATAAACCCTGGTTTTTGTTTCATAGCATCATAAAACATTTTTGCACGAGTTACTTTACCACCATCTACTAATATGCCTTGACGGCTAATATTGCCAAATATATAAGATTTTCCAGTACCCTTTGGAGCAAGCTCAATTAAATTTAATCTTTTTTCTAAAAAAGGTAAAAGACGAGACAACATAGTAATTTTTTGTTGTGTATTTTCATATCCAGAAGCATTATAATCAATCGCACCTAATAGTACATCAATCCATTCATCAATAGTAAATTCAGAACGTACCTCTTTGTAGTAGTCTAAATCCACATCATAAGGACAAAAATCTGTAAAACTAATTAATTTAATTTTTCCCTCTTTATCGCTAGAATCCTCTGGAGGTAAATAGCCTAGTTCTACAATACCCCAAACATCTCTACCCTTCACTAGTTCATGCTTATGCTTACTCCATACAGAACTTTCTATAATAGTTTCACGAGTCGTCAATCCAAAATCTGGTAATGTAAACATCACTGCTCCTGTTTTAATATCAATATCTACTGCAATTTTAGTCAGTATTTTGACATATTCATTTTCATAAATAATTTCATTTTTAATTCTAAGCCATTCTTCTTTTTTAGGTAGATAGGTATGTATGAAATGAGAAACTTCTTCTACATCAAAATCTCCATTTTCATCTTCAAATTTCTTTAACAGCCAATCCCTTAAAAAAGATGGTAGACTTAAAGAAGAAAAAAAATTACTTTTTTTAAGGTCTTTATACACTACCATTTCATCAAAACATTCTTTCAATTTTTCAATCATGATTGATATTCTCCCTTTTATAATAAATCCTTTTCTGAACCAATTTCTTTTTTTACCGAAAAATTTAGTGCAGATGCTACTAAATTTGTATGAGAATAAACATCCAATTGATAATTACCTGCCTTTTTTACATCTGGCATATCAATTTTATAAATATTATTATCGCAATACTCTGCATGATATCGTTTTTCTTCAAATCTACGAACACTATCACTTTTTACACAAACAGATACATTTTCTAACATTGTTTTAGAAAATAATTGTATTTGTGCCTTTTTACGGAATCCAATAGTAATAGGTAATTTTGTATCAATTATAATTTCAATATTTGATATTTTATTTGTAAATTCTATAATTGGTACAGTAATCTCTTCTAACGAAGCGCCGCCATGTACTTCTATACTTGTTGCTTTATTACTTTTAAATCGGTCATAATTTGCCAATATCCAGAAATCATTTTTTTGTATAACATATTCTGATTGTATATCTATTTCATTCACAGAACAGCATCTACCAAAATATTGTTCATTTGATGCTATTTCCCATTGACATTCTGGTTTATGAATCACAGCAAGCCTACTTGAACCATAATCAGAAATCATATACACTCTTTCAATATCGTCTTTTTCTAAAGTTGTTTTAATATTTGAAATAATCTCATCTATAATTTCTAATTCTCGTATTAAATGAAAAGGTAATTTTGTTTTTTCATAGTTTTCCTCTTCATGATGTTTGATATAGTCTAAGCTTTTTATAGTAGGCGCAATTTGTTCTAATGAAAAGGATTTTAAGAATTCTTTGTTAAAGCAAGTGATAGATGGTAGTTCGCAACGGCAAATAGAAATTGCTACATTTATATTTTTTTCTCTACATTTTGCTGTAATAAATCCTAAATATTCTGCTCCCATAGCGTTTACAAAATAAAGTTTACATTTATTTTTGTTTAGCTTTTCTACTTTTTCCACACGAGGTGGAAGTAATAGGTTAAATTCACGGAGTTTTGCTTGATTATTTACTGTTTTCAAAAATTCTATATCAATTTTATTTACCATTTTTTGATAACAATATTCATTAAAATATTTTGTAAGTACTTCATTCTCAAAATGATAAATAGAAATATAATTCGCCATATCTGGATAAATATGATGTAAAATATTTTTTATTTCTTTTTTTGAAAATTGTTCTGAGTATTGATATAATAATTCTAATATCATTTCCTTTTCATATTTACTGTTATCACTTAAATAATAAATGGCATATTGTTGTTTTGATTTCACCATTTTAATGTAATCGATTGCTTCACTCTCGCAATCCCCTATAGAAATAAGCAATTTTCTTCTAATATCATACTTTTCCCAATAATCTTTATTTGTATGTTCAAGTGACAATATACTGCGATATACATTTTGCATAAACACTTCATAATTATCTGACTGAGAAATCGCATATTCTATGCACCAGTTATCATTTGTAGGCTTCATTTTTAATGCAATAAAACACAACCACTTTTCTTGTTCTGTAAAATGATTCCATTGATATATAGCATAATTGATGCTAATTCCAAATTTCTTAGAAATCCAATTTTCCCAACAACCATATTTTGAAACATTTTGCAAAGCAATATTCCATTGTTCTGTAGTGCCAAAATGACTATATAAACTCTTTGTATTTTCATCTACATTACAAAGTGCATCAAATTCGTTCTTTTCTTCTTTTATAGAAATCATAGCACTTGCAAAAGTATTTTTCGATTTTTTCGTTATAACATAAATTTTTCCGCCATCTGTTTGTTCTAATGCATCAGCAATATTGTGAATTCCATGTATTATTTTTGCATCTGAAGGTATAGCAATTTCTGGTGATATAAATACAACATTTGCAATGTCAGAAATATTACCATCTACTTTATAAATAAATTGTGATGTACGAATATTATCTTTAAAATGAAGATATTCTTCACATTGATAGCACAATACTACAACATGATTGCTAAAACTTTGTGAAGAAAAATTTTGTAATTGCTCTATCAGTACAGCTTTTCCTTGTAATTTAAAATAAGATGTAAATCTTGTGATAAAAATATTGTCTTGTTGAGAAAGTAAGTCATTTTGTAATTCGTCTATTCTCATGGTTTCATCTGCTTTACAATAGTCTGATACAGTAAAAAAACGATTATTTCCTACATGATAATAATTCAAAAAAGTATTCATATCTTGTATATTTTGTATGTTTACAAATCTAGGAGTGGTACTGCTAGAAGCTAAATATTTATCTACTTTTTTAAAACATTGCTCTAATGTCACAATATCACCTATTTCTCTTAATAATTTCTATCCCTACATTCATATTATCTTTTATCAATGCTTTTAAATATGTTTTCACATCAGTAATATCCATATTGTCTATTGTGTCAAGTGCTTTATAACACCCCTTTTGGGCATATTCTTGTTTTGCCAACTGTTCCAATTTTTTTGATACTTCTGGAAGCCCAAACCAATCATATGGTTCACAATGTATTGTATTGACCAAATATTCTTTTATATCATCAATATCTGTTAATATAACAGAATATCTATCTAGTATTACTTTGCAAAATGAAAAATCTCTTTGTAGTGGGTCTTTCAATCTATCAAAAAATGATGCAGAATCTAAAAAAGAAATTGCTTTTTTGACAGCAGTAGAATCTGCTTTTTGTCTATTTAGTATATCAAATACAAATTTCGCATTTTGTACTTCTTCATCATTCATCATACAAAGTATAGGCATTCTGTATTTTTTAGACCATTCTTTTGGTGTATTGGTATCTGTATTCTCTTTCCATATTTGCTTTAACTTTGCAGATTCTAATTGTGATTGAAATTCAGATACTCTTTCTTCTACAAGAGCAATGTATTTTGATTTTTCATAACTAAAGCAGTTCATAGGTAATGTTCTATAAAGCTCTTTGACTTCATCATCATCAAAATCAGAAATACAATAATCACACACTTTTTTAAACACATCAATTTGATTTTCATAAAAACATTTAATAAATTCCTCAGCATACATTTTCAAAGCATCTAAAAATGGTTGCTTTTGGGATTCTACTATCGTTCCATTTGATTTTTTAATATCATACAGTATATCTAAAAGAGGAAGTATATCATTCGCATATTCTTTTACACAATCATAAGAAATACGAATCATATTGCATTTATTACACCATTCTGTTAATGTATTTTTAAACTCTATTGTTCTAGTATTCCATTTGTTGCTTTCAATAATAATTTTATATTCCAATATCAATTCTTTTATACTTTGTTGTGCTGTTTCTTGATTCCATAACCATTTTGCAGCATCCACATTAAATTTTTGCTTTAAAGCATTAATATATTGTCCATTGTCGTTTATTGCATTTGCAAGTGTAATCAATTCTCCATTTTCAAATTCGTGTAAATAATTTTCCATACCTTCTATGCATTTGCTATCATTGCATATCGTTTGTAAATCAGAAATCAAATTAGTATATTGCATGCAAAGTTTTCCTATACTTAATGCAATATCTGCATCAGATTGATAAGATATTTTTTCATTATTATTTGCAATAGCACTATATTTATCTATTAAATCATGTATTATATTGACATCTGTATACAAATGATTATTTTTTGTAGCATATTTGATGCACCAAATTGGAAAAGAAAAATTTTTCATCATATTGCGTATACGTTCTCTTGTTTGTTCTACGCTAATGCATTGTTCTAAAGGAATACCAAATATACTAGAAGATGCCTCATGGAATGCTTTTTCTTCTTTTGTCAAAAAAACAATATATTTATCTTTATATTTAAGATTTGGTGTGATTTGTAATTTTATAACCTCATCTAACATATCTTTTAATTTTTCTGTTGTGAGTGCTTCACTTTTTAAACCATCAGAATAAGTATAAGTACTATTGGCATATTCTTTTAATAAAAATCCCATAACAAATGCTGTTAAATTACAAGGCATAAATCCAAACGGTTTTTCTTTTACAACATCATATATTTCTGCAATAGAAACCCGTCCATCTTTTTCAAAAGCGTGTTCTATCACTTTTTGAATTGCTAATTTGGCTTTAGAAATATTCCAGTTCGGTTTTGATTCCCAATAAGGTTGTTTTCCTTGTTGTTGCCAACCATATTGTAAATAATTTTCTAATTTTGTTTTAGGATTATTAGATTTAAAAGTTCCTTTTAAAACTTGTTCCACACCACATTCTACACCAGGTTTTAAGGAAGTTGATGCCCACATATTATCTATTACAGATTGTTCTGTTTCCAATCCATAAGGATAAATTCGTTTATTGATTTGTGTTAAAACATCATACAATTTTTCTACTGTTACAACATCTTCTTTTACAGCAGAGCCTTTTTCATCAATATAGGAAATATAAAACTTCCCATTTGAAATAGATTTTGCCCATTTTTTGAGTGCATCTTCTGCATTATTTTGATATTGTTTTGCAAGAGCATTATCTTTTCCATTTTGATATTGTGCATTTGTTTTATTATTTACATACTGTTCCCAAACATCTCTATTTAATGTTGTAGTGGAAGCATCAATAAATATCATATTATATTTACCATCTTCTATTGCTGTATCAATCAATTTTGAAATGGTCGCACTTTCTTCATTATTTTTTGCAAATGCAATCACAGCATTTATTTTTTCCATACCAGTTGTAGATTTATTTCTTATTCTTTTAATATCATCATTAAATTTTGTATGTGTTGTTGTATGTATTTCATAACGAAGTTTTAATGCACCTGTTAATACAATCATTTCTTCAAAATTTCCTTCTTTTATCAAATCATTTGTTGTTTTTTTAGAAATGTCTTGTTTTATTTTTTCTATTGCTTCTGCGTCGCCAACATTCACCAATGCCGAAAATTCAAATTGATTGTTATTAAGCGGCTTTTTGTAAAGAATTTCTTCTCGACAAAGTTTTTCCGCAATACGGCTTGCTGCACCAATATCCAAATCCGAGCCTTCAAAAGCATTATTAATATTTTTTTCATTTGGAATAAATAAAGGTACTTGATTTCCCACTCTTTGTGAAACAGATTGTAAAAGCAATACCGTTTTCAATACTCTTTTTTCTTCTTCAAATAAATTTCTTGTAACAGCACGAGCATAACAATCCAATATAGCTCTAATGTTTGAAGAAAGATGTTCTTTCCCCTTTTCATAAAAAAAGTCCCATAACATATCAATAGTCAAAAATGGATTATCATCTTCTGGGTTGCAGTGATTAATAAACCATTGAAATGCTTTTATATCATCACCCTGGTCATTTTTGATAAAGTCAAACATACTTCTTTGATTAGAATCAAAAGCAGAAGAAATATGTTTTAAAAGCAATGCTGCATATGGGTGAATAGGCAATACACCTTTTAATTCATTATCGTTGATACCCGCTTTTTGTTTCACAAGAGCACGACATTCTGTAGTGCGGTCATAAAGGTCATTTCTTATTTCTTGCCATTCATTTTTTATTACAACATCTTCTTTTATTGTCATAGCTTTATCCATAAGACGAAAAGCCATATTTTCAGGCAAAGTAATGGTACAAACTGGGTTTATAAATCTGTCTAATATTTTCTTTTTGTCTTTGTCTGTATCCTCAAAAAGTCCCTCACTCTTATGTGTTACAATCATCAAATAAAAAGGGGCTGTAGCACTTATTTCTACAATTTGTTGAAAACCAGTAAGAGAACGTAAATTGTTTTGGAAATACTCCGTAAATTCGTCCCATATAAATACAATCGCTTTTAAATCATTTTCTGCAATAACATTTTTAATCCAATTTACTAAACCATTTACATCTAAAGAAAGTGCGCTAAATTCTTCTTTTTTCCCAACTTTCATAATGTTGCTTATCAATGTTAAAAGCGGTTCACCAGAAAAAGTATTCAATTTTTGTATAATTGCATCAACGTCATCACCACCAAATAAATCTCTATATTTTGTAGTAAACAATGTGTTAAAAGTATTTTTATATATATCATCAGATATACGATTTAATATAGAATTTTTTAATGAACTTCTTCCTGCATTTTCAATGCCATTTGCTTCCAGTGCAGTTTCAATACTGTCTTGTAAAGCAAAAACAAGGCTATTATCACCAATGATGCTAGAAGAACCATAACGATGTACAGTAATAATTTTTTTCGTATCATTTTTAATTTCTAGAAATTTGTTGCATAAATTTTCACTTAATTCATTTGGATTTTTTTCAAAGTATTTACGAGCATCTTCTATAGAGCAATCTAATAATTTTTTTAGTGTTAATACTGCATGAGATTTACCAGTACCATAAGCACCTTGTACCCATATAGAAAGTTTTTGCTGTCCATTAAGCACTCTTACAGTATCTTTAATTAGTTTTACAAAAGCCTCATGTGGATAATAATTTTTCCAAATTTCTGGCTTCTTTTTTATAATTGCGTCATTGACTTGTGGAAAATAGTCCTCATCAATATCAAAATAATGATGATATTCTAGCATAAATTCTTCCCTCCTTAAAATAATGTCAATACATCTTGTGAAGTTTTGTTGCTATATAAATTAATGTTGTCAAGGTCAAGTGTAAATGTCGCATTGATATATTTAGGATAGTTAATGCTTAAACCAGAAAGTATTTTTTCCATTTCCTCCCTTTCTAAACCAAAAATTTGAGTTGGACTGACACCATCACTATCCATACTGTGATTCAATAAACGGGTTAATGTAAATTGATAATACCCATTACATGCCTCTGCAAACTTGTATAAAGAATAGAGTATGACACGAGGGTCTGGGTTTTCCCAAGGTGTGCGAGTAAATATAAATCCTTCTTTATTTGCACCTATTACATTACCAAATCCAATATTACATAATGGAAGTTTAGAAATTGTTCTATAGCTATTTGCAACATTACTAGGACCTGTTTTAGACATAATATAATTAGACAATTTATCTTTTAGTTCATTTTGAGAGTAATTGACATTAAAATCAATATGATTAACCAACCAACCTACTTGAGGTGCATATGCTAGATTACATAAAATAATAGCCCATAAATATTCTGATTCTATACTAGTTTCAAATAAAAAATTAGTCATAGTATTCCATGAATTATCTTTATTAACAATTTTAGAATCCCTTAAAAATTTTTTAAACATTGGCAACATTGCACTTCCAAGAGTATTTTTTATATCAAATTCCTCTTTATATTTAATAAATTCTTTAATCCACTTTAATTTTGGAGGATGTGTTCCATATTCGTCAATACTTCTTTGTTTCATCTTTCCATCTCCTTTTGGTAAAATTAATGAATTATATAACAAACAATAATTATCAACATTATTACAAAGACCACATTTTATACAGGAGTCACTTACAATAACATTTTTATTGACAAAACGTATATTTCCATATGGACAATTTGCTTCACAATATCTACAAGCTATACATGAATGACTTTTTTTTAATATATTTTTTATTTTTTTTAAAATAGTAGTATACTTTCTAGCCTCTTGTTTATCAAATACAAATTTCAAATAATTATCCTTTAATTCGTCTACTTTAAAATGAATTGTAATATTATCTATAATATTTAATAAATATGTATGTTTATCATAATCAAGACGACCAAGAGTTTTTATCCATTGTTTCCAAATGTCATTTTTATTTTTTAAAATAATAGTATATTGCTCATTACTAAATTTTTCATTAAAATCACCTATTCCATTTATTATATCACGACCATTTTTTCTTGCATTCCAACCTTTATTTTCAATATAGGATTTTATCCATTTTTTATTTGAATGTGCTCCAATATAAAGCTCTTGAATAATATCTAAATATGGTTGCACACTTTTTTTATATAAATTATAATTAAAAAAATTACTTTTTGATGTAGTCATAGGACAAAGCAAACAACCTACACGACTACTTCCTTTTTTATAAGCTTCATTTATAAGCAAATTTTGCATATAAATATAAATATATACCTCTGCAGAATTCCAATCTAATATAGGATAAAACGCAAATTGTCCACTATGTTTTGTACCAAAAGATATATAATCATATCCATTACGTCTAATACTTTCACTGCTTCTCACACCAACAAATGCCATTTCTTGAATATCAGATTTTCCCATAATTTCCCTTAATTTTAAAAGTTGTGGAGCAGTTTTATGAATGCTACAACACCATCTTATAGCAGAAGATGGTGGTCCAAACATTTTCCAAGAATCCAATGGGTCAAAATCTGATTTTGCTGTATAAAAATGAATATTTTTATTTGCACAAAATTGTTTTGTCACCTCTACTACTTTATATGTATCTGGAAACTCCATACCAGTATCACCAAATATCACAACAAAGGCATTATGTGGTAATGCTCTTTGCACAATATCAAATATTACTTCACTATCTTTTCCTCCACTATAAGATATATGAAAAATATCCACTTTATTTTTATACTCATTATAGGTATAATATATTTTTTTGATTGTGTCTTGTACCAGCCCCTCCATAATCTCTCTATTTTTTTCTACCATCATTGGCACATCTACAAAGCGAAGTGGTGCATGATTTGGTTCTGGTTCTTCCAAAATCACTATTTCTGGTGCAGTATACATTGTACCGCCCTTTGTTTGAGCAACTTTTCTTCCACGATAAAAATAGTTATTCGCTTCTGCCCACATATAAGGGAAAGTATCTTCTTTTTTATAATTCCAATATTTATCAAACCCTAATATATCTAATTCTTTATAGTATACAGGACGAGGTTCTTTACTAAAAAGCAATGGAGTAGTACGCAATAACAACCCTCCTGTTTCCTCATCCCAATCATAGGAATACATTTTTTAAAAACTCCCCCTTTGTTGTATTATCATTATTGCTTCTTCAACTATTTTATCAACTTTATAATTCTGATTTTTAAAATATCCCTTCGACTGTAAATATTTCATAGCCGTATCATTATTAAGTTCTATATTGCTTTTTATCAATTCGTCAATGAGTAAATCATCAAATTTATTAATATTACTTTTTTGTTTTACAATCGCTCCAGTACAAGAAGTAATTGCAAAATTTCTATGAACAAGTTTAAATGTTTCACTATAAAATGCTACATACTGCTCTAATAGATAAATCGTCCACGGAAATGCCACATTTGGCAAAAATTTCATATCAATCTCTTGCAGTGGAATATACTCACCTGTACAATGTTTTTCTAATTCCATATCTATTTGTTTTACGTCAAATGTAATTTGTTTTTTTGATACAAAATTTGTTTCACTAATACGAACTGCATTGTTATACACTATGGAGAGTAATTTACTGTTGATGTCCTTTTTTAATGATTTTAATTGCTCTATTGTAAAAAAATCATGCGCTATAGAAAAGTCATAAAAATCTTTTTCTATAGACATATTTTTATCTTTACTGCTAACATAGTATGTCTGAAAAGAAAATTTATATTCTAAATAATACTTCAAAGCATCTCTTTTACCTATTTCAGAATATTGTGAAAATCTCTCCATAATATGGGGACATTTTTCATCTAATATAGAAAGCAGCTTTTTTATTTCTATCATATCATCATATATAGAAAGCACTTCCTCTATTATAGATGTCATTTCGTCAAGTTCTTTCTCACTAAAATCAAACATATCAATATGGAAATACTCCCCTGTTTTATTAGAAATAAATTCCCTTCCTTTTATGGTATCTTTTATTTCTTTTTCTGTAATATAATCAAGCTGACTGTATATTTTTTCCAATAATACAGGTGCACCATAATAAAGCATAATTCTTTTTATTTCTTCAGAAATATCAATCGTAGCATTACGTTCTTTTGTCATATAATGCTGTTCAAAATAATATTCTTTGGAAAGAATATGTAGCAAATATACTTTTAACATATCTGCATCATAAATTTTGGTATCTAATTGTTCTTTAAATTTTTGATATACTGTTTCATAATACAAGACTTTATGGTTTTGTTCAAAATGCTTGTATATGTATTGTATCAACTGTTGTTTTACTTCATCAGGAATAATACCCACAGGAAAAATTTTACTTTTATATAGAATTCCAACATTTGCAATTTTATTTTCTATTTCATTTCTAATTGTTTGGTTTTGTATATTAAAATTCATATTAAATTTTTCATTATAATATTTTATAAATTTATTGATATCTAAGTATCCCTTTGAAAATCCTCTTTGAAATTTTTCTGTCAATATCATTTCTACATATTCTTGTTTAATATATTTTTGTGGTTGTTCTTCCTCTAAAACAATATCATCAATATCTATTATGCTTGTTAAATTTCCTGATAGCCAATCAAAATATTGCTCTCCTTTCGGTATTTCTATTAATTGCTCTACATTTGTTTGTTGTTGTGTTCGTACTTTTTCAACACTTGTTTCTACTGACTGCTGTATTTTATGAAGATTTACTTGTTGTTTTGCTGTTTGAAGCACTTCATCGAAATATGTTTTGTTATTTTGATAACAATCTACCATATCTATAAAAATATATGGTGCTTTGGAACGAAATCCATGTTCAAATACATTTTCTACCTCATGCCACATAACATTAATATCTGATACACTTCTAAAAGACTCCTCCATTTTCATACCAATATTGATTGCTCTTTGTCTTAATTCTTTGGAAACCTTCTGTATTGCCTCCTCTTTAGAAAGTTTCTTTTCTTGTACCTGTATATAAGCATCAATCAAAATAGTGGCTTCTTGATCGCTGAATCCTTTTTTATATTTTTTATTTTTCAAAGTCATAACTTCACCACATTACATTTGTTATATTTTTTATTTTAAACAAGCTCTAATAAAAAAATATAAAATATAATAATAAACCATTTTTATTACCCCTCTCAAATCTAGTCTTTATGAATAACTATAATTAATATTATAGAATGACTTTGATTAACAGTCAATATAATTCCTCAATATTATATATTTATATGTTTTTATACTATTTAAAATTTTATCAATAACCAACGAGAGGAGTTGATAAAATGATATATTCATTAGACTATGAGCAATTAGGTAAACGCATCAAGCAAGTTCGCAAAATGAAATCATTATCTCAAAATGCACTTGCAGAAAAAGCAGAATTAACACCAAATTTCATTGCCAAAATCGAAGGAAACAATACAAGTATTAGTTTAAAAACATTAGTTAATATTGCAAATGCACTTGAAATCAGTATTGATTATTTATTTTTAAATGATACAAATATGTTAGAGCAAGGCAAAAAAACAAGTACCGATTTATTTATTGACAATATGCTTCAAAATTTTTCCGAAAGCGATAAGGAATTATTAATCGATATGATTAACGTTTTTAAAGTATATAAAAATAAATAATTGCTTTTTGCCTTGCAATTATAGTATAATTATTTCAAAATATAAGTTGGTCTGCTACTAGCAGAAAAAGTTATAAAAAAGAAGTTACCAGCTATACTGATAACTTCTTTTTTATTATTTTATATTTATTACTATTTTAAATAAGACTGATATTCTTCAAAATTAAATTTTGCTAATATAGGCATATTATACCATTCTGGTAAATTTGCATAAACAGTTAATGTTTTATTTGTGTCAATAAAAAATTCATTCATATTAGAAACAATAGTATCAACATTTTCTTCATTAATAAATTCGTAGTCTTTTTCCATACTTTCAGACAAATACAACAGTTGTTCTTGTATCAATTTTTTAAAATCTTGTATTTTTATAATATCCTCTAATTTCAAAAACTTTTTATTTTCTAAATCAATATTATAAGCAGAATAAGTCATATCAAAATCCTGCACTCTATAAATTGCATTTAAGTCAGTATCTTCCAAAGATTCTGCATCATTATCAATGACTAAAATACTACAAAAGTCTTTTGTAAAATATTTTCTAATGACATAATTATTATGTGTAAAAAGCGTATTGTCCGCATTATTTATTATAGTAGTATCATAAAGTTGTTTGTAAGTATCATAACATTGTTCTAGCTGTTCATCAAAATACTGATTTAGAGTTTTTTCATATTCTTTATCTTTTATACCAATTAAAATAGGCATTTCATGATGAAAAGACATTTTTTCAAATTGAAAAGACAATTCATTTGTATTTAATGCAATTCTATCTTCCATTTTAGATACAACTTTTACATATTCTTCTTGTTCATTGTATTGAAAATAATATCCTAAATTAGAAGAAACAAAACTAATCGGTATTTTATAAATTGATTTTTCAACAACAGGTCTACATTCTGTAATTACCTTAAAATTATTTACATAAGCTATATTACTTGCTGTGGTTATTTCTATTTTACGATTTTTTCTTTTTATTATCATATAATTTCTTTTGTCATCAAAAGTATATTCTACATCTGGTATATTGTCTAATACTTCAATCGGAACAAGTACATCTTCATCATAAAATACAGGTGCAATACTAAACTTTTTATTTTCTCCCATTGTAATATAATCCGCTTGTCCTATATAAAATTCACATAAAACTGCTTCTTCTGCTTGTCCTAATGTTGATTCTTTTATGATATTATTTTGATTTACTGTAATATTGCTTTTTGTAATATACAAACAAGTAAGTACTATTATTATTATAAAAATGCTAATCAAAATCCATTTTTTATATTTTTCAAAGCGAATATAACTTTTCAGTTGAGTAACTGTACGAAATCTCTTTTCTGGAGAAAAAGAAGTTGCTTTTTGTATTATTTTTTTATATTTTCCTTTATAATGAGAAATGTTTTGTTCATTATATTCACCAAACAAACGATAAATTAAAATACCAATCGCATAAATATCTGTTTTTTCATTTGTTTGAGAAAATCCATACTGCTCTGGTGGGGCATAGCCTCTTGTACCTACAAATGCAGTATCATGTTCTATATTTGTTTTGAGTTCTCTTATTGTATCATAGTCAATTAATTTTAAATGATAATCATTGTCTATTATAATATTAGAAAGTTTAATATCTCTATGTATCATAGGTGGTGTTTGTTTATGTAAAAATGCTACACCATCACAAAGCTGTAATATCAAAGAATAAATTATTTCATCTGTTAACTTTTCATTTTGTATTAAAAAATTTAATTTTTCTCCCATTATATATTCACAAATAAAATATGTTTTATTATTTTCTTCAAAAACATCATAAACTTCTTGTAAATTTTTATGTTTTACAGAAATAAGTTTGAAATAACTTTCATTTTTAATATCTAATTCCTTCATAATTTTAATTTCATCTGTTTTTATTTCTCTGACTAAATATACTGCTTTGCTATTGTCTTGTTTTAATGTTTGTATTTTTTCAAATTCAGATAACATATCAATAAAACTCCCTCAAAAATCATTCTATTGTTTATATTATCACAAATGTATTGCTAGAATCTACAATATTTTATTATTTTCTACTTTATTTTACTGTATCATTTATGTTAAAATAATTATAACTAAAGAAATATTGTTTTAAGGAGAAGGTATATGGACAAGTCAACAGATAATCTTTTTAGTGAAATAAAGGATACAAAAGATATTGATTTATATTTAGAACATAATCAAACTGTATTTCTTGATAACCCTTTTATCATTTATCTAAATCAACTACTTAGTGAAAAATCACTAAAAAAAAGTGATTTAATTTCTTATGCAAATATTAGTAAACAATATTTATATGAATTATTTACAAATAAAAAGAAAAAACCATCAAGAGATACTGTCATTAAACTTGCCTTTGCATTACACCTTAATTTAGAAGAAACAAATTTACTTTTAAAAAAAGCAGGCTTTAGCAGTTTATATCCCAAAATAAAAAGAGAATCTGTCATTATTTATTGCATACTAAAAAAAGAGTCTCTTATAAGCACTAATATTTCTTTACATGAAAAACAATTAGATATACTCAAATAACGGTACTACAAAACAACAATATTATTTACTTCATAAACTTATAAAATTGTATAATAATATATAATTTTTCTATTATAATAAAACCTACTTTTAAGAAATCATATGAATTTCGACAATTCTTTTTTTATAAATTATAGATAATTATCTTGAACTACTTCCTTACATTGATTGTACCAGTGGAAATGGATATCCATTTCCATACTTATTGAGATTCCCCAAAACCCTATTTATACTATAAAATAATATTATTATTAAAAAATAAAATTACCTTTATTTAAAATCAAAAAAATGAATTCATAAAATTGATATATATAATCTATATAAGAATCTTACAAAAGCCATACCAAAATAACGGATATCTTAGCTAGTCTCAAAAATTGCATTTTTATATGTAATATTACACTTACCAGAAAATTCATCTGTAACTACAAATATACGATATAAACCTTCTTCTAATGAAAGTGCTTTCGGTTCATCTAAAATATAATCAGAAAAAACAATTTCTTCTGTTTCTATATTCTGGACTAAACATTTAGCTTTTCCTTTTTTGGGTTTTATATAGAAAGATATAACACTATTCTGCTCTGCTGTGATAGTACCTATGTCATTGATTCCTCCTATGAATCCCCAATTTTTGATAATTTCTCCACTTCTTTGATCAGGGGCAGAAGAATGCTCTGTCATGTTATAGAACTTGTGATAATTATGATCACCTATTACAATAATACTATTATCAGACAATGAAATCAAATTGCTTTCACGCTTTATATTTGATAAATCTATAACAGTGAAAAATGAAATTAAAAACAATAAATATACAAAATAGAGAAATATTTTTTTCATATAACCCCCCCAAATCAGATGCTTTATATTTTTTTTCGTGTTACATCATCTAACCATGACACTTTTCTTTTTTAATAAAAACCTAAATTAATTTTTTTCAAATCCCAGTCATATATATCAGACATTGGCTATGGATAAATATAGATGAATATTCACATTCAATAGATATTTTTAAATTTGTAGCATTTTATATGATAATTTATTATCCATATTATACCAAAATTCATTTTATTTATCCATATATTTCTGTTTTAAAAACTTCTTAAATATCAGTAGGTATTTTTATTATTTAAAATTTTGAATAAAAATTTAATTTTATTCATATTCATTTGAAAGTTATTTCATTTTTTAATACATTCAAAATCAAAAAAGTGAATTCATAAAATTATTCTCTAATTATAAAAACTTCTGCTTTGTTACCTTCAGCCCTTTTAATTATATTGCATATTTCTTTTAAAACTTCAGATGCTTCTTCATTTAGCATTTGCTTATCTATTGATTCAAATTGCTTTAAAGTCATTAGTAAATCTTCAACACGCCAATAATCTTCTTCATACCAACCTATATGCATATTATAACAATAAGCTACTCCTTTCCATTCATTTTTATCTGGTTTTATCAATTTCATTATCTGATCAAAGTATCCTTCCCACATAATGAAAGATTCAATAACATTATCTTTCTTATAAACAAATTGAATTTCTGGTTCTCCTTCAAAACCAATATAATATTTATTATTAATTATTTTCATTTTTCTCTCTTTCCCCATTTTATCTTTATAGAACTTCCCAATGTCCTTTTTTCAATGTTTGTAGAAACTGCTGATGTTATGCTATAGCAACACTTTTCTTAAAAGGAACTATAGTAATTTATTTTATGCAATAAAAAGTGTATATTTTTATTTTTAATTAATAAATTTTTAGAGCGTATAAAATGTAGTAGCTTGGAAAAATAAGCAGTTTTATTAAAATGTATAATATACAATACTCAATTTTATACTTTAAAATCTACAATAAAATAAGGCAATACTCTCAAATATTTCTTTAGAGTGTTGCCTTATTATTCATTGTTCTTCTACTTCTTTTTGCTCTTTATTCTCTTTTAATCTTAAATTCAAAGCTTCCAAAGCATTGATATAGCCTCTATATTTTTTATTTTGTTTTTTATCAAATGCCCTTGTAATTTGAAGAAAATCATATATAGAAGTTCCTACTAGTTGCTTATCTAAAAATTTGTTGGTTGGCTTAAACTTGGCAAAAAAACTGAATCCTTCCATAATTTCTGCTCCTGTAATAATACCATTATTGTCACAAGCGATTAAAATGAGATAACCAGAAAGTAATTTCCCTCTTTTTTGACCAATGCCGACATTACCAAGTTTATGCACTCTTTTTACAGATTTTCTATAATCTCTTATTTGAAAATATCCACCAACTGCCTGCATTACAAATAAACAAAATACAATCAATAATAATGTAGAAACGCCACTTAACTGTCCCACTTTAATCCTCCTATGTTATTCTATAGTATCAATTCTCTGCTGATGTCTACCTCCAGCAAATTCAGCATACAGCCATGCAGATACAATATTTTTTGCCATCTCGACACCTACAATTCTAGCACCAAAAGCAATGACATTTGCATTATTATGCTCTTTACTAAGCTTTGCACTGACTGGTTCACTGCATACTGCACAACGAATTCCTTTCACTTTATTTGCAGCAAGTGAAATGCCAATACCTGTACCACAAATCAGAACAGCTTTTTCTACTTCTCCTTTTACAACTGCTTCAGCAGCTTTTTTACCATAAACAGCATAATTACAGCTTTCTGTACTTTGTGTTCCATAGTCAACAACATGATATCCTTTTTCTTCTAAATACTTTTTGATTTCATTTTTCATTTGCACTCCAGAATGGTCATTACTAATGCCTATTTTCATTATAACACATCCTCATTTTAAAAACTCTTTGACTTTATGATAAATGCTTTCACTATCCAAACCATATTTTTTTATCAATTCTATTGCTACTCCAGATTCTCCAAATACATCATGAATACCAATTTTTAATACTTTTGCTGGTGCTTTTTCTGCAACAACATCACAAACAGCACTACCTAAACCGCCTATTATAGAATGTTCTTCCACTGTAACAATTTTTCCTATTTTTTGTGCTACATTAATGATTATTTGTTCATCTAAAGGTTTGATTGTATGCATATTAATAACTTCTGCAGAAATACCATCTTTTTCAAGTAATTTCGCTGCTTCCAAACTTTCATTTACTGTCAAACCACTTGCAATGATTGCAACATCTTTTCCTTTTTTCAATGTAATTGCTTTTCCTATTTCAAATTTATAATCAGCATTATCATTGATAACTGGTACAGCAAGCCTACCAAATCTCAAATAAACAGGTCCTTTATATTCATAAGCTGCTTTTACTGCTGCATTTGCTTCTATATCATCAGATGGATTTAATATTACCATGCCTGGAATGGTTCTCATAAGCGCAATATCTTCATTACATTGATGTGTTGCACCATCTTCTCCTACAGAAATACCTGCGTGTGTTGCACCAATTTTTACATTTAATTGAGGATAGCCTATAGAATTCCTAATTTGTTCAAATGCTCTGCCTACTGCAAACATAGCAAAGCTACTTGCAAATGGTGTAATGCCTGTGGTTGCAATACCTGCTGCAACACCCATCATATTACATTCCGCAATACCACAATCAATATGTCTTTCTGGAAAAGCCTTTTTAAATACACCTGTTTTGGTTGCTGCTGCTAAATCTGCATCAAGTACAACAATATCTTCATGCTCTTTGCCTAACTCTACCAAAGCATTGCCATAACTTTCACGAGTTGCAATTTTTTTTATTTCTGACATAATGCAGCACCTACCTTTTCTAAATCTTTCATAGCAATTTTGTATTGTTCTTCATTTGGTGCAGTACCATGCCATGATGCTTGATTTTCCATAAAAGAAATACCTTTTCCTTTTACTGTTTTTGCAATAATAGCAGTTGGTTTCCCTTTTGTTTGTTTTGCTTCTGCAAATGCTTTTGCAATTTCATCAAAATTATGACCATCTATATTGATAACATGAAAATGGAACGCTTTAAATTTTTCATCAATAGGATAAGGTGAGTTGACTTTATCAATTTCACCATCAATTTGTAAATTGTTATTATCCACAATTACTACTAAATTGTCTAATTTTCTATGTCCTGCAAGCATAGCAGCTTCCCAAACCTGTCCTTCTTGTATTTCTCCATCACCAAGTAATGTATAAACTCTATAATCTTTATGATAAATTTTTGCAGATATTGCCATACCTACTGCTGCGGATATTCCTTGTCCAAGTGAACCACTTGACATATCTACTCCAGCAGTGTGTTGCATACAAGGATGTCCTTGTAAATGAGAACCTATTTTTCTTAAAGTTTCCAATTCTTTTACAGGAAAAAACCCCCTATGCGCTAATGTAGAGTAGTATCCTGGTGCAGTATGTCCCTTTGATAATATAAATCTATCTCTATCCTCTTTTTGCGGATATTTTGTATCAATGTTCATTTCTTCAAAATATAAATAAGTGTAAATATCCGCTGCGGATAAAGAACCGCCAGGATGCCCAGATTTTGCATGATATACTGCTGTAATAATGCCTTTGCGGATTTCATTTGCTATTTTTTGTAATTCTAAAATCTGCATATTTTGTTTCCTTCCTTATTGTATTTTTTTAAAATGCTATTACTTTTTGTTTTGTATTTTGTCTAAATATTACTAAACCTATTACAAAAATATTTGCACCTGCTTTTACAAATTACTTTATATAATTATCTGGGTTTTCTATCATACAAATGCAAACAATTTATGCCAGCTTTTTCTACTGCTGTAATGTCTATCTCTAAATTGGAAAAATCTACAGCAAATAATGAGAGTGCTAAACTATATTTTTTTATATTATTCACCAAATACAGCAATATAATCTTTTTTGAACTTTTCAATACCTACATCTGTTAATGGATGTTTTATCATAGTATCCAATACAGAAAATGGAACAGTAGCTATATCTGCTCCCGCTAATGCACAATCTGTAACGTGAATAGGATTTCTTACACTTGCTGCAATAATTTGTGTATTTACTTTTGATACTTTAAAAATTTCAGAAATTTCAGAAATCAAATCAACACCTCTTACTGAAATATCATCTAATCTTCCTAAAAATGGAGAAACATATATTGCACCTGCTCTTGCTGCTAAAAGTGCTTGATTTGCTGTAAATATTAATGTCATATTTGTTTTAATTCCTTCTGATGTAAGTTGTTTACAAGCTTTTAGTCCTTCTCCTGTCATAGGAATTTTTACAACCATATTTTTATGTATTTTAGCAATTTCTCTACCTTCTTTTATCATATCTTCTGCATATTCAGTAGTTGCTTTGACTTCTCCGCTAATCGGTCCATCTACAATAGAAGTAATTTCTGCAATCACTTCTTCAAATACTCTACCTTCTTTTGCAATTAAAGAAGGATTTGTTGTCACACCGCAAATAATACCCATATCATATGCTTTTTTAATATCTTCTACTTTTGCTGTATCTATAAAAAATTTCATATAAATTTCCTCCTAAATATATGATTTTGCAAATATGGGATACAAAATAAATCTGTATCCCATATTGCGTATTTTACTTTTGACTACTATATTTATAGAGAGATTACTCTGCTATACTGATTTATAAAACATTTCTACCATACATAGCATCTTGTTCTTTTCTTAATTTATAAATTAATGTCTCTCTGTCAAGGTCAATCATATCGTATGTAATTAATTCGCCTTTTTTTACATCTTTTTTCATAACGGCTTTATTTGTTACCAAACCAAATGGTACATATCCTTTTTCATTAGACTCTGCTGCTGTAGCAATAGAACCATGTGTTGTAAATCCGCCTATACCATCTATTGTCTGTCCAGCTTTCAAATCAATTTTTGCTCTTGTGATACATTCAGATACTAAACCATCTTTTGCAACACAAGTTACTTCACCATCAATAACAGCTTTTGCAACTGTTAAAGGTGTTTCCAAATTGCAAAGGTGATATGGTCTATACAATGTCCAAAGTGGTCCAGTACCCATGCTGTGGTAAGATAATTGATAAGCAATTTCTTCATTTGGTGTAGAGCAAGTTACAAATACTCCAGGTGCAATACCATTTACATATTCTACAACACCATGTTTATCTAATATACCACCATCTTTTTTCAGTTTAAATATCTCATTTAATTGTTTTACGCCCTCTGTACCATGTGCTGTTTCTGGACCATGTCCACCAATCACATCTGGTATCAATCCTGTGTAGTTTGACATAGCAGTCATTTCTACCATTGTTTTTGTACCATCCTTGAATGCACAAAGCATTTTTGGACTCATTTTTCTACGTGTTGCTTCTTCTAATACAGTGTCTGGATTACAAGCATAGTCAAGTTTATTATTTTTACCTTTTCCCATAACTTCTACATGAAGTCCCATAGCCGTAGCAAAGCAATATAATTCCATAACAGCACCTGGTTCATCACCAGCAGAACCTGTATAAATAACGCCTTCTTTTTCTGCCAATTTTCTTAAATATGGTCCAATTACAACATCTGTTTCTACATTTAACATAACAACATGTTTTTTATTTTTTAATGCATCTGTTGCTACTTTTGCACCAACATCAGGTACACCTGTTGCGTCAATAGCACATTCTACAAGGTTTGCTTGAGAAATGAAATCTGCATTATCACAAGCAACATATTTTCCAGCTTCCATTGCTGCATTTGCTTCAGCTAATGTTTTTGCTTGTACAATTTGCTCATCAGCAACACCAGCATATTTAAAAGCGTGTACTGCATTTTCTATTTTAATATCTGAAACAATAGCAGGAGTAATACCTTTCATCAAAACCATTTGTGTTACCATACCACGTCCCATTTGACCTGCACCAACAACACCAACTTTAATCACTTTTCCTTGTTGTTCTCTTTTAATTAATTTTTGATTCATGTTTAACATTGTAATAGCCTCCTCTTAAATTGTGTGATAATTTATATTTACAGTGAGGGCTGTTTGCTCTACGCTGTTTTAAGCTGTTTTATTAAAATATTTCTATTGTTGTACCAACTTGTAAATCTTCTGATGTGATTTTTCCTTTTTCAAGCATAATACAACCAGGTCTAAAAGCTGCTTCTTCTCCACTAAAATCTAATGTACAATGTCCAAGATTTCTCAATGTATAAGCTGCTTCTTCTCCAACTTTTGTAATTCTAAATTCCTTTGCACCTATTTTTAATGTATCCCCTGTTTGAATTTCTCCATTTAATACACTTTTTGTATGTAATACAGAAATTTCAGCTAATTCTGGAGGTGCATCTTCATTAAATATAATAATGAAATTTGTTTCGTCCCCCAAAAATGCAAGAGCATCTGAACCTAATGCTGTAATTTTTACTTGATATTTCATATATTTGCTCCTTTCTTATTAGAACATACCTATACTGAAAACAAATGCTATTAATACAGCAACTGGTCCTGTAATAATTCTGGAAAATAACACAGCTGGTACGCCCATTTCAATTGTTTCTGGTTCTGCTTCTCCTAAACTCAATCCAACTGGTACAAAGTCACCGCCAACTTGTGCATCAATGGCAAATAATGCAGGTAATGCATATTGTGCAGGGATATTTCCAAGTGCAAACTGTGAACCTAATAATGTACCAACAACCTGTGCTATGACTGCACCTGGACCAAGTATGGGAGAAAGAAACGGTAATGCACATACTATAGAGATACCAACCATACCTGGAAGTGTACTACACAATGGTGAAATAGTATTTGCAATGACATTTCCTAAACCACTCACACTTATAATACCTAGTAATGTACTTGTAAATGCCATAAATGGCAGTACATTTTTAATAACCATATCAATACTTTCACGTCCAGCCTGGAAAAACTTTCCTACTACTGCACCAACACCTTTTCCAATTTTAACAATCATACCTTCTTTTTTACCTTCATTTGCTTTTCTAATTTCTTCTTTTGCTTGTTCTTTTGTTTTAGGCGCTTTATCTATTGTAGAAGCAGCTACATTTGTTTGTGATTGTACTGCTGCAATTTGATTTTCATCTGCATAACTAATATCTTTTTCTTTTACTGCTGAAACATATATTTCAGGTTTTATAAATTGAGCCAAAGGACCAGATTGTCCAACTGGCATAAGATTTACTGTAAATATTTTTTTCTTTGGATAAACACCACAACGAGCTGTTCCACCGCAGTCTACTACAGCAACCATAACTTCATCATCTGGCAATGTTGTTTTAAAACCATCTACCGCAACACCACCTGTCATATCCGCTATTTTTTGTGCAACAGGTTCTATGCCACCGCCTGTTACACACAATACAGTATGACATTTTTCTGTAGGTGTAATTGTCAAAGGACCGCCCCATCCGCCATCTCCAGCTTTTATCACGATTGTTTTATACATAACTACCTCTCCTTTACTGTATTATTTTGCAGCATTTCTTGTCATTCTTGCGTAAATTTTTTCTGTCAAAACGCCTCTAATCAATATTACGATAATACCAACAATAAAATATCTTACTGCAAGTCCACCCGTCGCATAACCTGCTTCAATTAATCCTGCTGCAATACCTGTATATACAAATAGTTCTGCTGGATTTGCATGAGGAAACAATCCTGTTACAGGGTGTAAGAAACTTACACAAGAGTCATAATATGCAGGTTTGTATTTTTCATCAACAAAGCGTCCAAAAGTATAACACATAGGATTTCCTAAAAAGAATACTGCTAATATTGGTAATAATGTATAACGAAGAATAGTATATTTTGTAATTTTTTTTGCAAAGCTTTCCACTCTTTGTTCACCAATAACTTTAATAACAGAATTTACCGCTGTCATTAAACAAATTACCATTGGTATAATACCTGTTACCCATCCCATAAATTGCTCGCCGCCTGCTTGGAATAAGCTCATAAATCCTTCTGCAAGTTTAGAAATCATATCCATACATTTTTCCTCCATTTCATTAATTTATTTTTTCGTTATATAATTTTGTATAAACAATACTATTTTATTTGGGGTACCCTTCAAATAATATAGTGATTGTTTATAGAGTTATATATTTTTTAAAGTAGTGCATTAGCACAGTCAATATTTGTAATCAATATATTGATATATTTTCCCGCAATAGCACTTTTTACAGCTTTTGCTTTTTTCGCTCCTGCTACAATGCCAATTCTTCTAGGTACATTATTTGCAATTTCAAAAGGCATTGCAGCAACTCTTTCATTAAAATGCTTAAATTTTTCTCTATCGCCATTTTCATCAAAAAACTGAAGAGATACATCTCCTACTGCTCCCATTTTTACAAATTCATCCATTTCTGAAATGCTAGTATATTTTGCACGAATGAGTGTAGATTCTGTTCTTTCTGGAATACCAATTCCCATAATGATAGTAGATAATTTTTTAAATTCATCAAATATAAAATTGACAGATTCCTCTTGTAAAAAATAATCTAATGTTGTTCTTTTTGAAAATACTGCTGGTGCTAAAAATTGTGTGTATGTTCCTCCAAATTTATCCGCAAATTCTTTTGCAATTTGATTGCTTTGTACATCTGCTCCTATTTCTGTACCATGAGAAACACCACCTATTAAAGGGACAAATTTTAACTGTTTATCAATACTGAATTTTACTTTAGACATAGCCACATTGTGTAATGTATATCCCATTGAAACTCCTATATGCTCTCCTTCACGAAATGACTCTGCTAAATAAATTGCTGCTTCTTCATAAAGTCTGCTAGAAGATTCTTCTTTTGTGTCCAGTGCTGTGCCTTCTACAATAATGACATCTTTTAATCCATACTTTTTTTCAAGTGCTTTTTCTAGTTTGCCATATGAAAATTTGACTGGATTGATTACTTCAATTTTAATTAAACCTTGTTCTTTTCCCATTTGTAACATTCTCGAAACAGTTGCTCTTGATATACCTAAGTAGTCACTGATTTCTTGCTGCTTCATGTCATCTTCATAATACAAACAACAAACTTTATAAATTAACCTTAAATCATCCACTATTTTTTTCATATTGATACAACTCCTGTTCACAACTTAATTTTAGCAAATTATTTATTAAAGTAAATACAAAATTACTGAACAAATGTATAAGTGATTTATTTTAGATTATTCCACTCTTCATTTGATTCAATTCTTTTTGATAGATACAAAAATATTAATACATTTGTATCTATACTATGTTTTTTTCTGTTTTTCTGAACATTTGTAAAAATAAAAAAACAAAATTACACAATTTTTATAGAAATTAACAAAATAAAAATATTTTTTGCTTTTTCTGTTTAGAATTATATTTTGGTTTTGTTTCAATTTCAATACTAAATTTTTAATAAATATTTAGTGAATATTTTGTGAATTTAATAGAAAATTATTTTAAATATTCCTAAATTTAAAACGAAATATTTGACATACACTATAATGTTATATATAATGAAAACGATAACTTATTTGAGAATAGGGGAGAATATAGTTTATGACAAATAAAGAAATTGCACAACAATTAGGTATTTCAGCCGCAACATTATCACTAATCATTAATCATAAACCAGGTGTATCAGAGGCAAAACGTCAAGAGATTTTTGCAGAATTAAAAAATAGAGGGTATGCTCATATTATAAAACAAGCAAATACATTAAATGATACTGCTCACAATATAGGATTTATTATATACAAAAAAGATGGCGCAATATTAGACCAATATCCTTTTTTTCTTCTACTACTTGAAATATTTGCACAGCAAATTTCTCAGTATGGCTATCATATGGTATTACATACCATAGATGAACGAAATAATGTTTCTATTCAAATACAACAACTTCAAAATTCTGATTTAGCTGGTGGTATTGTTTTCGCAACAGAAATGGCTGAAAAAGATATGGAACAATTTTTAACTCTTCCATTTCCTATTGTTGCACTAGATAACGAATTTATTACTTTAAATTGTGACGCTGTTGCCATCAATAACAGAATGGGGACATTTCAAGCCATAAAGCATATTGTAGAAAAAAATCATAAACACATTGGCTATTTTAAATGTAAAAATGAAATCAGCAGTTTTAAACAAAGAGCATATGGTTATCAAAATGCTTTGGAACACTATAATATTATTTTAAAACAAGAGGATATTATACCTACCTCTTTTACTGTAGAGGGAAGTTTTAAAGATATTGATGCCTATTTAAATGAAAAACAAGAAATTCCTACAGCTTTTATATGTGATGATGATACAATTGCTTCTGGTGCAATTAGAGCATTTCAAGCACATGGCTATCACATTCCTAAAGATATTGCAATTATCGGTTTTAACAATAGACCTATGTGCCAAGAAATTACTCCAGCATTAACTTCTGTAGATGTTCAAAAAAATGCCCTTGTAACAGCATCTGTACAACTTCTATTAAAAAGAATAAAAAATCCATTACATTACAATCAAAAATATGCAATAAAAATATTGACAGAATGTCAATTAGTTGTTAGACAATCCAGTTAATTTATTTTAAAAAATATAAGCCACAAACATCAGTTGTATCAGTTTGTGGCTTGTTATTATTTTTGATTTGAATTGTTGTATTTTATATAGCATTTACAGTATCACTCTATGTACATTTTTTATTTCATGTATTACTTTTCCGCATTTTTTATCATTTTTCACTTTTTGAATTGCATCAAGCATTTCAATAATTTTCTCTTTACGATTTGGTGCATTTAATATACCACTTGTTCCACCGCTACCATCAGCACCTTCCATAATCACTTTATAAACATCATCACCAGTGCTTACACCTGCTGCTTGTATCACCAATATATTGCTATCTACTGATTTTACTGCTTCATTTGTTGCTTTGATATATTCATCATCGCTGATATTTCCTGTACCAATTAAGCTACTT
Source organism: Lachnospiraceae bacterium 46-61 (assembly GCA_041223565.1). Classification (GTDB taxonomy): domain Bacteria; phylum Bacillota; class Clostridia; order Lachnospirales; family Anaerotignaceae; genus Coprocola. The sequence goes on along the minus strand of JBCLQL010000002.1, from coordinate 54,679 downwards.
GGTTCACAAATCATAATATCTGGAGAAAATGTTGCAATAGCTTTTGTTTCTTCTGGAGTATCAGAACATACAATACTTAATAATTCTAATTCTCTTGCTCTTTTAAGTGCTTTCGCTAATTGACTAATTGTAAGTTGGTGTTCTGCATGATTTAATATCACTGCTTTTGCACCTGCTGCTTTTATACCTTCGGGTAATATATGCCCCATACCTCTGCCCGCTACAATACCATCCATATGCTGTGCTGTTACAATAATGTTTTCTGTGCTTTCTGCAACTTTTTGTATATCAATATGTTGTGCTGTAAATATGATATCTATATCATATTGTTTAGAAAGTTCGTCACATATTTTTGCAATTTCCAGTGTTTCCTCTCCATATATATATGCTTTAGTATTTACAATTAAAAAAGGGGCTTTTATATTTTTTTTCATGATTATCATTCTCCTATCACAATAATTTTACATTTTCTAGTACGAGGACGTGTACGGTCAAAATCTACAAAATAAACATAGCCTGTTGTGCCAACACCTAATTTACCATTGTCTACATCAAATGTTTGACTAGAACCAATTAATGTTGCTTTTAAATGTGCATCACAATTCCAAAGTGCTTTTCTGTCACCATCTGGTAAATACTCTGCTGCATTTGACCAGCTTTCTACTGCTTTATAATGTTCTTCTCCAGGATAAGTATAAATATCTGCATTTACTTGGTTAGGTATTATTTTTGTTAACACATCATTTAAATCCTGTTGTAAAAACTCATCTCCAGATTCATTAAAATCATGTACAAATTCCTCAAAAAATACAGAACAAGTTGTGTGTGGTGAAATCACTGCACAGATTCCATTTTGTACGTTACTTTGTTTGATTGCCTTTTTGACTTTTTCTGTAATATTGATATAACTTGGTGTATTGCCATGAGACTGTACAGTAATTTGTTGTTTGTATACCATAATAAATATTCCTCCTTATATCTGCTTTGTTTTAAATACTTTATAATAGTGTTCCAAACACCGTTGCATCCCTTTTTTCGCTACTTCTTTGATTTCTAAATATGTTTTGGGTTTATTATTGTCTATTTCTGTTTTTGCTGCTACTAACAAATCTGAAAAAATATTAATTTTTGTAATGCCATTCAATGCACAACAATTTAAGTTTTTATCTCCAGAAGAAGAACCTCCATGTAATACTAAAGGTGTATCAACTTCTGCTCTAATTTCTTTTAATCTTTCAAAATTGATATGAGGCACTCTCCTATAAATGCCATGTGCTGTACCGATTGATATGGCAAGAGAATCTACATTTGTTTGTTCTACAAATTTCTTTGCTTCTTCCACAGTAGTATAGCGAGAATCTTTGCTGTTATGTCCTTCAAAATTTTCATTTGCTCCTATATAGCCAATTTCTGCTTCTACAACAATCCCTTTTCTGTGAGCATATTCTACAATTTCATTTGTTCTTTTTACATTTTCATGAAAAGGATATTGTGATGCATCTACCATAACAGAAGAAAATCCTAAATCAATCGCTCTTTTTATCAGTTCTAATGTTGTACCATGGTCTAAATGAAGTACAATAGGAACTTTTGATTGCTTTGCATATTTTTTTCCTAATAAAGCAGCATCTTCTAATGTAATGTGATTTCCAATATGTGCTTCAGCTAGTGCTAATATCAAAGGTAAATTTAACTTTTCTGCTATTTCAATGTGCCAACGTAAAGATTCTAAATCTATAAAATTAGGTGCTGGTATAGCAAAATGTTGTTGTTGTGCTTTTTGAAATAATTCTTTTGATGTAACAAGCATATCTTTTCCTCCTCTACATATTGTAACATTTGTGCTTATAAGTTACTTTTGATATAATTATAGCAGTGTAACATTTGTATGTCAATATATCACTTTATTTTTGTTTAAAAATACTATTTTTACTTGATTTTCAATAAATAATATATTATAATCGAACTAAAATATAGTATCAAATGTTCCTTAAATTATAAAGGAGGTATGAAAATGTCTACAATAAAAAATGCTTCTTCAGATTCTATGTTTTATAAAATGGTTTTAATATCAAATCTATATTATAAAGATAAAATGTCTCAACAAGAAATTGCTAAAAAATTAAATATTTCCAGACCATGGGTATCAAAATTACTTGCTCGTGCAGAAGAATTAGGTATTGTAAAAATAGAAGTGTTTTCTCCTTTTGCTAATAATGTTGCTATGGAAAATGCACTAATGGAAAAATATCATATGAAATATGTAGGTGTAATTCAAAATGAGCATTCTTCTACAGATAATGTTGCTTTTGCAGCAGCAAATTATTTTGTAGCAGAATTGCATGAAAAAGATGTTGTTGGTGTAGGTTGGGGAAAAAGTGTTTCAAGATTAATATCAAAAACACCTTCTGTTTATTTTCCAGAAGTACAATTAGTTCCTCTTTCTGGAAGTTTTGGAAATACATTAAGTGTTTTACCAAATTATAATACTATACAATTATCAGAAAAATTAAATGGTATTGCAAATGTTTTTCATACGCCTATGGTTTGTAGTTCTCAACAAGAATATCAAACTTTAATTTCAAACGAACATACACAAAAATTTTTAAATATGGCAGAAAATGCAAATATTATATTATTAGGTATAGGTGTTTTTGAAACTTCTATCGTTCCACAATATGGCATACTAGAACAAAATGAAATAGAAGAATTAAAACAAAAAAAAGCCATCGGTGATGTGGGATTAAGCTATTTTGATAAATATGGCAATATAGTTGAAACAGAAAAAACAAAAAAAATGATTAAAGCAAATATTATAAAAGCAAGTAAAAATGCTAGAACTGTTATTGGTATTGCAGATGGAATCAATAAAGTTAATATTATTGATGTTGCGCTTTCTCTTAATCTATTTACTGCTTTTTTTACAGATGAAAAAACAGCTTCTGCTTTACTTTCTATTTCATAATTCATTTTATTTTGAGGACAAGGAATATCAAATTTGTTATTTCTTGTTTTTTATATTTATGTTGTTTTATAAAAATTGAAATACTATATTTATTACAATTTCATAATCTAAAAAAATAGTAACTTTATATATGTTAGCCTTTATAGATTTGCTCAATTAAGAGAGGAAATATATTTTCACAGCATATACTGGAGAAAAATGAGCATAAAAAAACAGAAAATCTTTTTTTGATTTTCTGTATTAATGTGCTATTTCGTATGTATGGGCATTAGTAAACTATTCGTTGTTTAAAGTTAGCTAACTTTTCTTGATTTATAGTCCTCGTAACTTGTTAGTTCTATAGGCATAAATTCGGGCTGTACCATTACTATAACGGTTTATACACAAACAGATTTTACTGATAACATTTTTTGTAAAGGAGCATTTAACACTTTAATAAAAAACTTGACAACTATTCCTGTAAATACTGCTGCAATCACTGTGCCTTCTCTTATACCAATGATTGCACCATTAAACAGTATTATAGACAATATTAGTGATAAAATTACATTACATATATCAAAGCCAATTTTAATATTGCCAAAGTTTTTACCGCTTTTGTCAGAAATTGCTTTTATAAATGCCTCTCCAGAATTCATAATCACATTTGCTATTACTGATAATGCTACTCCAAAACCAAGTATAATTACACCAGTCACTACAAATAGCATTTGAACAATATAACTATTTATAGTGATAGAAGACACACACCACATACCAAAATCTATAAAATATCCAAATAAAAATGATAATGGTATTTGAAGTAGTTGTATCATTTTAAAATCTTTTCTTAATATTATGATTTGTCCAATTATCAATATACAATTCCACAATATTAGCCATGTTCCTAATGAAATGCTAACAAATTTTATACTAAAAACATTTGCAACAGATGATGTAGGAGATACACCTAATGCTCCATGTTTTGTTACTGCAACACCTAATGCTGAAAAAAATAAACTTATGACAAATAAAATATATCGTTTGGCTTTTTCTTTTTTGCTCATTATTGTTCCTCCAAATTGTTATAAATTTTTATCATATATTCTGTTAGTTGTTCCACTTCTTTTTCTGAAAAATTTTGAAATGCCTTTTTTTCAATTTTTATAAATTGTTTATCAATCTGTTTACAAATTTCTTTTCCTTTTTCTGTCATAAAAATATTGATATTTCTTCTGTTTTGTTTATCCATATTTCTTGTAATAAGACCGCTTTTTTCCATACCGTTTAATATTGTAGAAAGAGATGCAGGTTCAATATGACATCCTTGAGCAATATCCTTTTGCATTGCTCCGTTATTTTGTTGCAAATAGTCCAATACTTTTGGTTGTCCTAATGTTAATTTTAATTCCTTTATATTATTAAAAAAATGCTTTTGTAACATAATGTGATTCGCCATAAGCAAATAATGAAATGTAAAGTCCATATTGTCTCCTTATTTATTAGTATTATAATAATTAGTATACTAATTATGTTTTAAAAAGTCAATTCTATTTTCTGATATTTTTCATTGCCATCATAATATGCTTGTTCAGCTTGTCAAAAAACAGTAAAGGCTTGACCGAAATTTTTAAACGGAAACTACATTTCCTTAAAAACGTTAATTTTATAAATCATCACTCTACGATTCGTAGGTTGTCGTTTTTATTTTTGAATGGTATTCTGTTATTGTAAGGAGTTGATATAAAATGAATCATTATATTACAAGTACTACAATTAAAACACTTAGAGAAAAACAACATATGACACAATCACAATTAGCAATGAAATTATGTGTTAGTGATAAAACAATATCTAAATGGGAAACAGGTAGAGGACTTCCTGACATTTCTTTAATTGAGCCCTTAGCAAATGTATTACAAGTATCTATACCAGAATTATTATCTGGAGAATTAATGATTAATCATAATCGTTCAGCAAATATTTTAAAATCAAATTTGTATGTTTGTCCAATATGTGGCAATATTTTTCACTCTACAGGAACTGCTTTAATTTCTTGTTGTGGCATAACTTTGCCACCATTAGAAGCAGAATCTCCCGACAACGAACATCAATTAAATTGTGAAATAATAGAAAATGAATACTTTTTATGGGCAAAACATACTATGACCAAAACACATTATATTTCATTTATAGCATATTGTACTGATAACCATTTTGAAATTATAAAATTATATCCAGAAGGAAATTTGGAAGCAAGATTTTTTATTCGAGGACAAGGTATTCTTTTCTGGTATTGTAATCGTCATGGATTATTTTGTAAAAAGATTTAGGAGGAAAAATATTTATGAAAGTAACAGTATTTAATGGAAGCCCTACTGGCGAAAATAGCGCTACAAATGTCATTGCAAATTCTTTTTTAAAAGGAGCATCACAAGCGGGAGCAGAAACAAAAAATATCTATTTAAAAGAATATTGTATTACACAATGTCAAGGCTGTTTTGGTTGTTGGTTTGCTACACCCGGAAAATGTAAATTGTCTGATGATATGGAACAACTTTTAAAACTCTATCAGCAATCTGACATTGTTTGTTTTGCTACACCAGTATATACTTGGAATATGACTGCTTTATTAAAAAATTTTGTAGACCGTCTTGCTCCGTTAAAGTGTCCTCACATTATAGAAAAACAAGGACACTTTGACCTTGAAAATGAACATAATAAAGTACAAAAATTTGTTGTTTTATCTAATTGTGGATTTCCAGGAGAAAATAATTTTGACATTATGAAAGCTGTTTTTTCTTGTTGTAATCCATCACTTGAAATTTATAGAAATTGTGGTAAATTACTTAAAAGTAAATCTCCAATTGCAGAAAAATCAGTTCATACTTGGTTACAAAGTGTAGAACAAGCAGGAAAAGAAATGGTTTTACAAGGAACTATTACAAATGACACAAAAATCGCTTTAGATATGCCACTTATGTCTATTGAGGAGTATATCTCTTTTATTGGTATGTAGAATTTATCAAAAATATACACTGGAGGAACTTTTTACGAATCAAAAAGTTCCTCCATAAATAAAAACAATGATATTTTTAAAATTTTCCTCCTCTACCACCATGTGTTCTACCTGAAGAAGAAGTATGTGTATGTGAAACACGTGAATGTTGATTTGGCTGATTATTTTCTGGTTTCTTTACACGGTCAATATGTCTATACAAAAATAAATCATTTTTTCTTGTTATACGCATACTGTCCTTTTTTATATAAATATCTGCTGCCGACTGATGGTGTATTGTTTTTAGTTTTCTTTTCATAGTTCCTGTTATAATTAACGAAATGATAAATGCAATACCAAATGTAATGGCAAAATTGCTAGCAAACCCATATGGTTTTTTTGAAATACTATCACCATTATATGAATGATTCATTTTTGCTTGTGTAATAAAATCGTCACATAATTCTGCAAAAGTTGTAAACGCTTCTAAATACTCTCCTTCACTCAAATCATTTAAAAATCTTTCAGACATATATTCAATATTTTCATCTGTAATTGCTATAATACCATAACCCGTTGTTGATATATACCAATCTCTTTCTTCCATACTGATAAGAAAAAGTATACCATCATTGTTATCACCAAAACCATAACCATTGTTATCATAAAAATCATCAGCATACTTCATAGATGATACCCCTTCTAATGAAGGAATAGTAAGCACTACAATATCTACCTGTTGTCTTTCACTAATTTCATCTAGTTTATAAAGTAATTCCGTTTCTTCATTGTAGTAAAGTAGCTCTGCCTCATCTACTAATCTTGGCATATTTTCTGCCGCAAATACAATATGCATGGAAGTTATAGCAGCAATAAAAGCAATCAATATAACATAAAAAAAATGTACTTCTACTATTGTATGTAATGTTTTTTTCATATTTTATATCCTCCTACAACATCCAAATGATATAAGATAACGCATACAATACAGCACCTATCAAAATTGTTAATCCGAAAAGCCATTTTTTATATGCAGATTTATCCAGAGGCAAATCTCCTACCATTTTTCCATTTTGTCCATTCATAGCAAATATATAATTCTGTCCATTCCATTTTGTAGTTAAAAGCCATACAGGAAAAAGAGCATATTTTACTTCTCCATTATGTAACTGTATACTGCTTGTTTCTTTCAATACAGATGTATAGCCCTGTACTGTTGCATCAAAAGCCTTTTCAGCACTTTTTTGTATTCTTTCATTTGCACGTTTTATACTCTTTTCATCATCTACATCATATTTATCTGCTAAATATCCTGCTAGATATGCAGTTTGAAAATCTACTGCTTGTGAAAAGTCAAAAGGCTCAAGAGATTCCATTAAATCATCTGGCATTTTAGTAGAACCATCTACAGGAACTCTTTCAAATGCAATGCTTCCATTTCTGGATACAGAAAAAAAACTTGTTTCTGTATAATAATATTTGCTATCACTCCATGTTCTAACTTTTGTTGCTTTATATCGCATGGCAACATCTGCATCAGCATGAAATAACCAGAATGGAATATAAATTCCTTTCACTTCTTCTATATGATTCTGGTCTTTAAATACTTTCGGCAACAGACGTTTCCCTTCATAATGCTTTTTTAATGCAGTTTCCGCAGCTTTTTTATCCAATTTAAATGGAATAACATAATCTGGTTTTCTTATACTTGATAATTGTTCCATCATAACAACAGCATTTCCACAAAATGGACAGGATGATGCTACTGTATTTTTATCGCATGTAATCTCTCCACCGCAGGATTTACAGACATAAGCACGTAAGTCACTTGTTTCATTCTCCTGCCACTGCTGTTTTGTAGAAGTTTCCCATTTCATATCATCTGTTTGCTCATTTTTTAATTCATCATCATAGCTTGCTAGTGTTTCTATATCAAATTCTGTATCACAGTAAGGACATTTCATTTTTTGTGATGCGCTGTCAAAAGCGATTGCACCACCACAACAGGGACATTTATATTCTTGTATTTCTGTCATATAAATACTCCTTTCCGTTATCAATATATTTTAAATGTCGCTTTATATTGACATAAAGCGACATTGTATTATTGTATCATTTTTTATATTCTATCGTTTTCATTAAAAATATCTCCACATTCTGGGCAAAATTTGGGTGGATGTGCAGGGTCTTCTGGTTCCCACCCACATTTATCACATTTATAGAGCAATGCACCATTTGGTTTTTTTGCACCACATTCTGAGCAGAATTTCCCTTTGTTTACTGCACCACAAGAACAAGTCCAGCCATCGCTTGGTTTTGCTGTACCACAGTTAGAACAGAATTTCCCAGTTGCTATTGTACCACAAGAACATTTCCAACCATCTGTTTTTGTTTGATGTTGTGTATGTTGCTGCATTGTCTGATTTGTTTGCTGTTGTTGTCCCATAGCAAATAAATTTTGTGCATTGATTCCACCTGCATTCATTGCCATACCCATACCTACAAAACCATTCATAGCACCTGCTGTATTAGAAGCCGCTGCTTTCATGGCATCTGCTTGTGCGCTTACTAAAGTCGCTCCGGCAAAATTAGGATTTTGTAATACCGCTGTACGCTGTAATTGCTGAATGATTTTTGTATCTTCCTCTGACAAAGTAACAGACCCAAGTGCCACACTAATTACTTTTAATCCACGCAGTTGTCCCCATTTTGCAGAAAGTGCAGTATTCATAGCATTTTCTAATTCTGTATTATGTGCAATAATCTGATTTGGACGCAATTCTAAATCTGACAGTCTGCCAAATGCGGGTTGCAGTGCACTGATAAATTCTGTTTTTAGTTGTCCCTCTATTTCATCTCGTGTAAAATCTTGTTCCACATTACCACATACATTTGTATAAAACAGCAGTGGGTCAACAATTTTATAAGAATATACTCCAGAACAGCGAACAGAAACATCTACATCTAAATTGATTTTGGAATCTACTACACGGAAAGGAATTGGATTGGGCGTTCCGAATTTATTATCAATCAATTCTTTTGTGTTAAAATAGTATACTCGTTGGTCTTTACCTGTATCACCGCCATATGTAAAACGCTTTCCTATTGTTTGAAAAGTTTCTTTTATGCCTTTGCCAAGACCTCCAGTAAAAATACTTGGCTCAGAAGATGTATCATATTGAAATTCGCCAGCTTCTGCACAGACTTCTACTACTTTTCCCTGTTCCACAATTATCATACATTGTCCATCTGCTACCGCAATGACACTACCATTTGAAATAATATTATCATTTCCTTTTTTGTTAGATGAACGAGAATTCATGCGTTTTTTGCCTTTTGTAACAAGAACATCTTTATCCATTGCATCACAATAAAAAAATTCTTTCCATTGGTCTGCAAGTGTTCCTCTTAATGCCCCCATTCCTGCTTTGATAAGTCCCATAATGAAAACTCCTTTCCAGTTTAAAATTATATTTATAATTACTCAATTATTGATATGATTTTTTGTATAGTATAACGAAATTCTATGCTATTTTCAAGTTTTTGATATAAATTAGAAATAATTTAACAAATAAAATAAATAATAAAATTCTTACTTTTCTGTTTTGGATAATATACTTTATATCTTATGACAATATGGTGGAACAATTTCATAATCTATATTGTATTGCATTAATTTTTCTAAAATATTTCTTGCCCAATATGCATTTCCTTCTCCTATCAGATTTCTTTTATTTTTTAATCTATTTTTTGACTGAATATAATTTATATTACATAGTTTAGAAAATGCTTTTATCTCTTCTATACTACATTTACTTTCTTTTAATATCATATAAATTTGATATATATTTTTATCGTATAACATAGGTGAGAAACTCGTCACGGCAAATTGATTATTTATTTCTTCTATCAAATTATATGGATTTATATTGATGCATTCTCCTGATTCTGTTTTTATTTGCAAAATATGATTATCAATACATTTTATACTTTCTACCCAAATTTCTTGTTTCTCTCTTCCCCATTCCTTCCATTGACTTGTTTTTTTATGATATTCATATTCTATAAAAGGAGGTTGCAAATAATATATTATGATACCACAACCACATATTACGCAGTATGTTTCTTGTTGTGAAATCACAGCCATTTGAGGCTCTCCATAAAAATCACCAATTAAAATTTCTTTTTCTAATTTTTTTATTTTTAATATTACCATTTCATACTCATGAAAAACAATATAGTTTTTGCTTTCTGCTAATATTTGCATACCCACATCTCCATCTATACAAAACTATACTCATTTTAGCAACATCAATTTACTTTATCAATAAAAAAACAGATATTTTAATGAATACAAAAATATCTGTTTTTCAATACTTATTTCATTACTTATAATATTTCTCCATTTGTAGCAATCACTTTTTGATACCATTCAAAAGATTTCTTTTTTGTTCTTTTCAATGTTCCTTTCCCTTCATTATCTAAATCTACATATATAAAACCATATCTTTTTTTCATTTCTCCAGAGCTTGCGCTTACCAAATCAATACAGCCCCAAGCAGTATAACCCATTAAATCCACGCCATCCAATTCAACAGCATCTTTCATAGCTTTGATATGGTCACGATGGTAATTGATACGATAATCATCGTCAATACTGCCATCGTCTTTTGGAATATCCACAGCACCCAGACCATTCTCTACTACAAACAATGGTTTTCTATATCTATCATACACTTGATTCAATGTAATACGAAATCCTAGTGGGTCAATAGACCAACCCCAATCACTACATTTTAAATAAGGATTTTTTGCTGATGCAAATAAATTACCTGCACCAATTTGCTGTTTTTGGTCAACATCAACGCATCTTGTATTGTAGTATGAAAAAGAAACAAAATCAACTGTATTTTCCTCTAAAAGCTTTAAATCTTCTTTTTCCATAACAGGCATACAATTTTCTCTTTCCATAAATTTCAGCCCATAATTAGGATATTTTCCTTGTACCTGCACATCTACAAATAAATATTCTTTTCTATCTGTACAAAGTGCCTCCCAAACATTTTCGGGTTTACAATTATAGGGGTATGTACTGCCTGCTGCAAACATACAGCCTATTTTATTATTACTATCTATTTCATGTGCTATTTTTGTTGCTAATGCACTTGCTATTAATTCATGATGTGCAGCTTGATATTTTATTGCTTTTTCATTTTCTCCTTTTTCAAAGCATATACCTGCTCCCATAAAAGGTGCGTGCAGTATCATATTGATTTCATTAAATGTTAGCCAATATTTCACCATACCTTTATATCGTGTAAACAATGTGCGACATAAATTTTCATAAAAACCTATCATTTTTCTGTTTCTCCAACCGCCATACTTTTTAATTAAATGCATAGGACAGTCAAAATGTACAATTGTAACAAGTGGCTCTATACCATATTTATGACACTCTTGAAATACAGATTCATAAAAAGCTAATCCTTTTTCATTTGGTTCTGTTTCGTCACCATTTGGGAATATTCTACTCCAAGCAATACTCAAACGATATACTTTAAATCCCATTTCTGCAAATAATTTAATATCTTGTTTATAATGATGGTACATATCAATACCTAATTTTGCAGGATATTCATATTCTGGCAAAAAATCATACATTTTCATTTTACCAGAAATTACTTTTCCCCTGTCTTTTCCCTTAGGACATACATCAACATTTGCTAAACCTCTGCCATATTGGTCAAATCCGCCTTCGCATTGGTTTGCAGCAGTTGCACCTCCCCATAAAAAATCACTTGGAAATCCCATGTTATACTCCTCCCTTTTGATTAGTGCATGATTGTAAGTAATGTATCGCCATATGCAGTTGTTTGTTGTTCTGCTGCAATCATGTCTAAAAAGTCATCTGCATTTGTAACAAGTACAGGTGTTTCAATAGAATAACCTTCTGCTACAATAGCGTCTTTATCAAATTCTACAAGCACATCTCCCACAGAAATTTTATCTCCTTGTTGTACTTTTGCTGTAAAATGTTTTCCATTCAATTCTACTGTATTCATGCCTATGTGTATTAAAAGCTCTGTACCATTGTCGGATGTAATACCCATAGCGTGGAGTGTGGGGAATATTGTTGTTAACACACCATTTACTGGTGAAACCACTTTCCCTTCTTCTGGTACTATTACAACACCTTTTCCCAATATCCCCATAGCAAATGCTTCATCTTTACATTCTGCTAATGGTAATACACTTCCTTTTAATGGACTTGCTATGACTTCTTTTTTGAGTAAAGCTGGTTGTGCTGTTGTTTCTGGTTGTATTTCTGTTTTTTGTATATCATTTTCAGTTACTTCTGTTGTTGTTTGTTTTTCACGATATACCACAAACATCATTACAAATGCTAATACCATAGCGATTGCTGCACCGCTTATTGCTATAATAATATTGCCATTTGTACCATCTGGATTTATCATTGCTGGGAATTCAAATATACCCATACCGCCTGCAAAGAATTTTCTAAAATTAAAATGTCCATAATAGCCACCTACTATTGCACCTACTATACAGCTAATAATAAAAGGCTTTTTCATAGGTAATGTAATACCATATATTGCTGGCTCTGTTACACCGAATATACTGGATATTACATTTGGTAATGCTAATTGTTTCATTTTTTTGTCTTTTGATTTACAGAATATTGCTAATACAACGCCTGCTGTTGCAAATGTACAGCCAAAGAATGGCATCATAATATTATCGTATCCCAATGTTACCATGTTGTTGATGTAAACAGGAATAAATCCCCAGTGCATACCGAATATAACAAGTATCTGCCATGTACCGCCTACAACTGCACCTGCTAATAATGGGCTAAATTCTCTTATTTTAAATACAAATTGAGAAATCAGCATAGAGCCGAATGTTGTTACAGGACCAATCAACAAAAATCCTACTGGTAACGCTACTAACAATACTAACATTGGTACAAAAAAGAATTTTACTAAATCTGGTATAAATTTGTTGAAAAACTTTTCACATTTCGATGCAAAATATACTATAAATATAACTGGTATGACTGTTGACGTATAATCCATTGCTATCATAGGTAATCCTAAAAATGTCATATGAATATCGGATTCAAATACTGTACCTGTAAATAATGTATATAATGGTTCTCCTGCTGCGGATAATGTACTTCCTTGCAATGCTGGATAACACATTGCTGCACCGATTGCCAAGCCCAGCATAGGTTTTAAACCAAATTTTTTTGCAGAAGTATAGCCCAAAAACATAGGTAAAAACATAAACAGTGCATCACCTATACCATTTAACATAGTATAAATTCCTGCTGTATCTGTATATAATCCCAACGCTACAAATAAAGCATTTAATCCCTTAAGCATACCACACGCTGACATCACACCTAATATTGGCTGGAAAATATTAGAAACAATATCAATTAAATTACTCTTTTTTTGTTCTTCTTCATCCGAAGATACTGCTTTTCCTTCTAAGCCAATTAAAGGGCATACATCTGCATACACATCTGCAACGTGATTGCCTATGACTACCTGATATTGTCCGCCACTTTTCATAACCGTAACAACACCATCCATGTTTTTTAACACATCATCATTTGCTTTGCTTTCATCTTTCAGTTTAAAGCGTAAACGTGTAATACAATGTGTTAAACCGCTTACATTCTCCTTTCCTCCTATTTGTTTTACAATTTCTTTTGCCAATGCTTCATACTTACCCATACTGTTTTCCTCCATTCTTGATAAATATTATTTATAATCATGAAGGTTTAGCCAACTGAATGTCACTACCCTAGTATTAACGGTTTTGTCGTATTGCTTTTTCAATATGTATTGTTAAATATAATTGTTCTTCTTCACTCACTTCATAAGAATAACTGCTTGCTATATATTTTGTAATTTTTAATGTACATTCATAAGCAGATTGATATTTTGTTTTGACAAGTGCTAATAAATCTTCATCTTGTTGTCCTTCGTAATTATTTTTTTGAAATAATCTTAATGCAAAAAATTTTAAATGTGTTACAAATCTATGATAATATACAGTATCCTCATCAAATTTCATTTGAAAATGATATTTTACAATATTTACAATTTGATGAATGAGTTTTGTAACTTCTCCTATTTCTTGTATACCATTATAGTTATCGTCCATTTGTGCATTTACAATATGCAATGCTATAAATCCTGCTTCATCTTCAGGTAGTCTCACTTGAAATGCTTCCTCTATTATGTCTAATGCTTTTAAACCAATTTGAAATTCTTCTTTATAAAATTTTTTAATATCCCATAACATAATATTTTTGACACAAATGCCTTCTTTTTGTCTGATAATTGCCATATGCATATGGTCTAATAATGTGATATATATAAAATCATTTAGATTTCTTTCTGCTTTTGTTCTAGCATATTCTATTATTTTTTCGCTTACTTCCACATATTCCATAGGAATATCTTTTAATAATTGTTGTAATTTTGTGTTGGTATCTTTATTTTCTAGTGCAAAAACTTTATCAATACTATTTTCATCTATGCTGTCGCCTACCTTTTTTTTGAAAGCAATGCCACAACCCATTACAATTTTTTCTGTTTCTCCTTGGTATATTACAACTACATTATTATTGAGTATTTTTCCAATTTTCATGTAATCCTCCCCTAAAAAAAGACCTATTTACACAAAAACAGAAAGATAAACATATATTTATCTTGATTTTTGTATAAACAGGTCTAGCTTGTACTGAAACAATCACTATCCATTTTTTATTATTGTATGTGATATCATACTATTTGTCAATATGCCATATTATAAATTTTAAATTAATATTATTGTGCATTTTTTATATAAAAATAGTATAACAAATGATTATAAAACAAAAAAATTGATTACAAGTAATATATAACAAACGCATAAAGAAATATAATATTGCTTTTTAAACTTTTTTATTTCAGATACATAAAAATAAAATAATTTATCATGATTTTGATATATATTTTGGTTTTTATTTTCTATATATTTCAATAAACAATACAGCAATAGAAATATTATAGTAACAGATATTATTTTTGTTTTTATAGAAACGAATAGCATAGTAGTAGTAAATATTGACATTCTTATTATAACAGGTATATTTTTCATATTTCTTAAAGCATTTCCATTATAAAAATTCCATTGCATTGTTTGATACATAAAATATAACATTTCAGCAGTACTGATATAACAAATGATATCAAATATACCCATAGTATTCCCCCACAATACATTATCATTACCATTCCATTTATATTACCATATTTTGTACCAAAATGAAAACAACATTTTAAAATATATATTGTTTATTGACGTGATTTATAATAAAAATTATAATGTAAACACTAATGAATTGACTACGAGGTGATTTTAATGTTACTTTCCATTTCTGATGTTGCAAATCAATTTCATATATCAAAAAAAGAATTACAAACATTATGTGAATCTGGACAAATTGATTGTGCAAAAAACATAAAAGGTGTTTGGTATATCACCATTGACACAAAAACGAATTGTTTATTACAAAATTTACATAACCATACCGAAACAATATCATTAAAAGAAGTATGTAATATATTATCCATTTCCTATACAACAGCAAAAAACTGGATTAGATTAGGAAAATTGAATACATTAGAAGATGGAAAAACATTTCATAAAAATTACATTCAAAAATTATTAAAAGAAATGCAAAACGGAAATGATAACAGACTAAAAAGCAGAAGAAACAAAAAAAATATAAAAGGAAAAATATTATATAAAAATTATATTCAAAATAAAAATAATATTGCTGTTGTAGAAAAAATAATTGCATTATGTAAAAATATTACAGAAAATGAATTAAAAATCATAATTGCGTATTTTGCTATACAGCTATACAATCAAAGCAATGGATTACCTGCAAAAAGCACTTCTTTATTTGATAAAAATTTGAAATATACTATAAATGATGTATTTTATTCATTGATACTAGATTTTATTGGTGATATTGATATATTACATACTAATTTATGTCATATTAATAGTGTATTTGATTATGAATTACAGTTTATTACTAATGAGGATACATTAGGTTTTATTTATATTTCTTTATGTGATTTAAATCAGCGCAAACAAACAGGTGTTTATTATACTCCTCAAAAAACAGTAGAATTACTCATACAAAATTTATTGCATTGTACAGATATCAAAAACAAACTCATTTGTGACCCCTGTTGTGGTACAGGCAATTTTTTAATTGGATTATTAAATAATGGTATTGAGCCAAAAAATATATATGGTCAAGATATTGACAATACAAGTATATTAATTGCTCGTATTACTTTGTTTTTGCTTCATAAAGATTTTACAAAAGAACAATTATATTCTCAAATTGTTTGTGGAAATACATTAGAAAATACATTTCATAAAAAATTTTCTATTGTATTAGGTAATCCACCTTGGGGGTATCACTTTTCAGCAGCAGAAACAAAATATCTATTAAACAATTATTATACAGCAAAAAACAAAAGTATAGAATCTTATGATATTTTTATAGAAAAAGGAATTTCTTTGCTTGAAAAAAATGGATATATGGCTTATGTTGTACCTGAAGCATTGTTAAATGTGCAGTCACATAGTAAGGCAAGAGAATATATCATTCAAAATTGTTCATTTCAATTTGTTTGCTATTTAGAAAATGCTTTTTCTGGAGTACAATGTCCAGCGATAATATTAGGTGTACAGTATAATGGAAAATGTGAAATCAAAAATTGTAAAGTACTTTATCATAATACCGAATTCACAATAAAACAAAATAGAAATATAGATACATCAACATTTTCATTTCATATGAATGATGAAGAATATATATCTTTTCATGCTATATGCTCTATTCAAAATGCAGTATATTTGGCAAATCATGCAATATTTGCTTTAGGCATTGTTACAGGAAATAACAAAAAATACATTAAAAATACACAACAAAAAGATTTTGAAGTGATATTGAAAGGAAATGATATATTTAGATACTCTATTAAAAAGCCTCATCAATATATTCAATTTACACCACAATATTTTCAGCAGTCTGCACACACAGAAATTTATCGTGCAAGTGAAAAACTTCTTTATCGTTTTATAAGCAAAGTACCTATTTTTGCATATGATAATCAGCAAATGCTTTCTTTAAACAGTTGTAATATTTTAATTCCTCAAATAGAAGGTATGCATATCAAATATGTATTAGCAATATTAAATTCTAGTGTAGCAGCTTATTTTATGATAAAAAAATTTCATTCTATTAAATTGCTTCGTTCTCATATTGAATCATTGCCTATACCTTTTGCAAGTGAAAAAAAACAACAGCAAATTATAAATAAAGTTGACCAAATAATGAATACAAATCAAAATGCTATAGAATTATATGAACAATTAGACATTGAAATTATGGAATTGTACCATTTACAACCACAACATATTAAAACAATAAAAAATGCTTTACCAAAAAATCATTTATTTATTGCTTCAGATGAATTGTCAAAATGATAATAAATACCCTCGACATATGTCGAGGGCTTACTATTGTGTAATCAATTTTTCTATTTCATCCATTTTCCATCCATTAAATCTTTTGCATCTCTTGTCAATGGAAAAATATCATTTTTTTGTATGTATTTGATATCAAATTTTCTATTTAAAGCTGCAAAATGTTTCAAACCAAATGCAATACGGTTTAAATAAGAATATACACCTATTGCGCCTGCTGAAAAATCATTTGCTTTATTACCATAAATATCTCTTAATTCTCTCAAATCTGTAAATAATTCTTCTTTTGTATTACCAAAACGCTGCAATTCTAGTGGAACATTTCCTGATGCAATGAGCTCTCCTACTTTTTTAGCACTCATTGCAGCCGCCATAGAAGCACGACAAACACCAACTGCTTTTACATATGGCGCACCTAATGCAAGTGCTTTATAAATTTGGTCTTCCATTGTAAAACCACCTGTCACAGCAATATGAGGTAATGTAATACCTTCTTTTTCTAAACGTGCCATAATTTCTGTTAAATAGCTTTGCATTACCACTGTAGGTAAACACCATTCGTTCATCATTTTGCAAGGGCTATATCCAGAGCCTCCTCCTGCACCGTCAAACATCACTAAATCCACTTGTGCTTCACTAGCAATTCTAAGTACATGTTCTAAATCTACTGGGTCATATCCTGCCATTTTAAAATATACATTTTTTAATCCCATTTCACGTAATTGTTTTATTCTTGGTATTAAATAATTTTCGTCCCACATAGGCAGTCTACCATAAGAACGGAAATTCTCACCAAATCCAGCATTGTATCGTTCTTGTACTTTTGCATCAGATGGGTCAGGAATTACTAAAAGTCCTTGCTCTTGTGCTTTTAATGCAGCATCTAATGTTGCCAAACGGTTTACAGGCTGTGTACCTTTTGCAGACTGTCCAAATTTAAACTCTATTGCTTCTGCACCACATTCTTTTATAGCATATTCTGGCACACCAATTTTATCGTCATCTACATTCACCTGAAGTATAATTTGTCCATATCCATAATAATATTTGCGGAATGCATCCAAAAACTCTTTTAATTTCGGGCAATGTACTACCTTACCATTTTCCAGTCGCAATGTACTATCTTTTGTTACAGCACCTTCTCCTATTACTGTTAATACACCCGCCATTGCTGCGCCACCAAAATAATCCTGCCAATTTAATTTTATTAGTGCAGGCAATACAATAGGGAGCTTTAATTTTATGGGATTTAATGTACCAATTTTTGTTTCTAAATTAACATCATGAATGGTTGCTTTATCAGAATCTGCTTCTGCACCCACTGCACCAAATACACGCCCATTGATATTAAAATGAGAATAATCAATAGGATAACACTTTTCAGATGCAACTTGATTTTCTCCTGTTGTGGTAGGATAAACAGCATCTGCTCCCCTTATTGCAGAAAGACCAATTTCACATGTTCCTATACAATCTGCTGTACACATAGAGCACATTCCTGAAAATGTGCAGACATGAGCTGTATCACGCATTTTTGTTCTGTTAAATGCAGAGCCTAATACTGGACTAAATGATGTAAATGCCATACATATGACCTCCTTTTGACAGTAAAATATTTTTATATATTTTCCATTGGTTTTTCATAACATATATACAAAATAAATTGAAAAACCACAATCTTACTATCATTATATCATAAATTTTTTATTTATAGTATAATATGCTCTGCTTTTTTATACAAATATTTTATCATTCTACACAATTATTTTGTTTTTCATCAATACATGTTTTTAACACATAACAAGCTCTGCCATTTTCTTTTGCTTTATATAATACCTCATCTGTTTCTGTTAATAAACACTTCACATCTTGAGGAAAAATAAATTGATATGCCCCTATACTACAGCTTACTTTTTTTTCAGATAATATACCAGAAATCACATCAAGAAATTGTTGTAAATGCTGTTTTAATTCTTGTTCTGATAATGGTTTTTCTATAATTGCTGCAAATTCGTCTCCACCAATTCTTCCTACTTCTCCATCATTTCCTAATGTATTCTGTAAATTTGTAGCAATCTCTTTTAAAACTTTATCTCCAACAGCGTGACCAAATGTATCATTAATGGCTTTAAAATAATCTACATCTACAAACAAAAACCATCCCATTCGTTTTGATTCTGTACTTTTTGCTTTTTGTGCTTTTTCACAATGGTATAAAAACATTCTTCTTCCCATTATACCAGTCAGCTCGTCTAATTCTCCTTTGTACTCTTTATATGACATATATTTATAAAGCGATATCAAAAAAATGACAGAAATAATATTTAATGCAAACAATGACATTAAAAACTGTATCTGCAAAAGCAATAAATCCGCTGAGATTTTATGTGATACTGCTATACCATGCCATTTCAACATATAATATTCTCTATCGGAAAAATAAATTGCAGCAAAAAAAGCCATACACAATAAAAAAAATTCAAATCCAACAAAAATCCAATTCATTTTGCGTGAAGCATAAGGATTATGACTAGATTGGTTAATGTATGATTTAATGTTTTGTATGGTATCGCTTTGATAAAATGCCCATAACAATTCAACAGTTATTACACAAATAATTGCAAATATTGTATCTCTTAATCTCCAACGAAATACAGAATAATAATTATACCCCAGCCGTGGAAATAATATTCCCATTGTTGTATATACAATCAATGAATGTACTTTTGGTGCGATTGCAGAAAGTACTCCTATCCATATACGATAGTGTTTTCTTTTTTTGACAAATAGAAATGCTAATCCAATTACAAAACCAAATAACATTCTTGCTCCAATACTTAAAATAATACTGCTAATAGGAGAACCACTTAAAAGTGGAGAAAATACCGCATCTGTAGGCATAGAATAATAAGCAGATGCCTTATACATACTCGCCATACCAAATATACAAGCTATAATTAAAGATTGTATAGGACCAAAAAGACAGCCTGCAACAAGTATAGGAAGATATGCTATTGTAATAGAAATAGGTGGAATATGAATATACCCCAAAGACGTAAATGACATTAATAGCTCAATCGCTATCAAAATGCCAAAACAATACTGCTCAAAATAATAATGATTTTTTGTTGTTTTCATTTAAAATGCCCCTCTCACTATAAATATTAATGTTTTATATATACTGTATACTTATTTTTTCATAAATACTGACAATATTTTATCAATACATCTTGAGATAAAATCATACTAAAACTATGTGATAACATTCATTTTTATATATACTTTTTTACTAAATATAACTGCATAATTTTACACTATTTTCAATAAAATGTCAATATTTTAACAAATTAACTCTATATAATTTATAAAAACTTTTTATTAATTTCACAATTTAAATTGATTTATTACAAATATCATTTCATATCATATCATTATTTTTTACACACTTTTTTCTATAAAAATAAATATGATACAAAATTCGACTTTATCTGTTTTTTTGTTGTGATTATTATTTTTATATGGTACAATATGGAATATATGTATGTAGAGAGTATCTTAATCATATTGTATTGTTATGAACAAATGAGGGGGAAAAATAATGAAAAAGTTTTTAAAACATTTGCATATTACATGTGCAACAATGCTTATGGCAACAGTATTTGCTGTAAATGCTAATGCAGCTATTAAAGAGGAAAATATATTACTTGAAATTGATGATGATGGTTTTGTTTCTTATGAAGAAGAAACATATAACTGGCATGAAGGCTGGGGTATAGACGATGCAACTATCATTGGAAAAGTAAATTGTATAAAAGAAGGAACAAAAGTAAGATTTTCTCTTACTGCTGATGAAGAAAATACGAATCCTGTATTAAATAGTGTAATTTGTAAATTAGACGGCAATACCATTACACATGTATCAGATGCAGGAGAAATTGTCCAAACTTCATTATCAGCAGATACAGAAGTAGAAATTGATTTTAGCAAAAGTAATTTTGATACTAATACTTATTTTGGGAACTATAATGGGGACTATATAGAAGAAAATGCACTTGGCACAAATTTTTTATATGTATTCACTGTTTCAGATTGGAATGATGAAGATGAAAATCAAGTAGCACCAGAATATATTATTAGAATTCAAGGAGATTCCTCTGCTGCTGAAGTAGAAACAACAGAAACTGAAGTAGCTACACCTGAAACAACAGAAACTGAAGTAACTACTCCTGAAACAGCAGAAACTGAAGTAACTACTCCTGAAACAGCAGAAACTGAAGTAACTACTCCTGAAACAGCAGAAACTGAAGTAGCTATTCCTGAAACAACAGAAACTGAAGTAGCTACACCAGTTGCTTCTCAAACAACTGTTGGAAATAAAGCAACAGCAACACCAAACACTGTTTCTATGTCTATTGCTGACACTACTGCTACTATGAGAGCATATTCTATTGATAATACAAATTATTTTTCATTAAGAGATATCGCAAGCTTGTTAAATAGCACTGAAAAACAATTTGATATTCAATATGATAAAACAACAAAAACTATAACATTAACAACACAAAAACCATATGCTTTAGCAAATACAGATTACACTAACAATGACAATATGGCACAAAGAGAAGTGACAAGTACAGCAATTACAATTAATGTTGATGGACAAAATGTGACATTAACATCTTATAATATTAATAATATTAATTATTTCAATGTTAATGATTTAGCAAAAGCACTCAATATTAATGTTATATTATAAATAGCAATTTAAAATAATAGAAACTCTCTACATAAAACAGCATCTTTTATTTTATAAAGATGCTGTTTTTCTGTTCATACATATATAGAAGTGATTTGCAATATATGTTATAATACACATTGTAAATAATGGCATTATTATAAATCAAGAAATGGAGAGAAAAAAATGATTGAAAAGCTGTTTAAACTTAACGAAAACAACACAACAATTAAAACAGAAATACTTGCTGGTATTACAACATTTATGACAATGGCATATATATTAGCAGTAAATCCGAGTATGCTTTCCGCCTCCGGAATGGATACTACAGCAGTACTAATGGCAACTTGTATCGCATCATTTATAGGTACAGCAGCAATGGCAATTATGGCAAATTATCCTTTTGCACTTGCACCTGGCATGGGATTGAATGCTTATTTTGCATATACAGTATGTGGTGAAATGGGCTATGATTGGCGTGTAGCACTACTTGCAGTATTTATAGAAGGAATCATATTTATTGTTTTATCACTTACTAATGTTAGAGAGGCAATATTTAATGCCATTCCAAGTAGTCTAAAAAAAGGAGTGAGTGCAGGAATTGGATTATTTATAGCATTTGTAGGATTACAGGGAGCGCACATTATTGTAGATAGCAGTTCCACACTTTTGACATATGTTAGTTTTACTGAAAATTTTCATACAATGGGAATTTGCGCACTTCTTGCAATAATAGGACTTATGATTACAGCAATACTTCATATTAAAAATGTAAATGGTTCTATATTGATTGGTATTGTTGTAACATGGATATTGGGCATGATATGTCAAGCAACAGGTGTCTATGTAGTAGATATTGAAAATGGATTTTATTCATTATATCCATCATTTGCATTGACTGATTTTTCTGCATTAGGATTAACATTAGGACAATGTTTTAAAGCTGATTTTTCAAATGTAAGTATAGCTAATTTTATTGTAGTACTTTTTGCATTTTTATTTGTTGATATGTTTGATACGATTGGTACATTGGTAGGTGTAGCAACAAAAGCGAATATGCTTGATAAACATGAAAAACTGCCTCGTATTAGACAAGCATTATTAGCAGATGCTATTGCTACATCAGCAGGTGCAGTGCTTGGCACTTCCACTACAACAACATTTGTAGAAAGCTCTGCGGGTGTAGGTGCTGGCGCAAAAACAGGACTTGCTGCAATGACAACAGGAATACTATTTCTTGCCGCAATATTTTTTGCACCTGTTTTTACATCAATACCTGCATTTGCAACTGCTCCTGCATTGATTTTTGTAGGATTTCTTATGGTATCCGCAATATTAAATGTCAACTTTAATGATGCATCAGAAGCAATTTCAGCTTATTTATGTATGCTTGTTATGCCTCTTGCTTATAGTATATCAGAGGGAATTTCTATAGGTGTCATTTCTTATGTTGTAATCAATTTATGCTGCAAAAAAGCAAACAAAATTACACCATTAATGTATATATTAGCTATATTGTTTGTATGCAAATATATATTCTTATAATTCGTTTTTTATGTGAAAAATTCATATTACTAATTGCAAATAGAATATTAATCGTATTGATAAAAAGCAAGTAACTAGATTACTATGCTTTTTATTTTTTATAAAAATAAAAGCGTGACAAAATATGTCAAATTTTCGATATTTATATAAGAAGAGTATGCAAAAAAGGAGAGATGACAATGTCTATTATAGTAAACATAGAAGGCGGAGACAGTGCAATTACATTAACAGACCGTAGTATTATAAAAAGCGAATATAGCATTTCATCAGGAGAACAAATACCTTATATGGAAGAGAGCGTTGATACACTTACATTGACAGGAGAAATTGATTTACATAGTGGAGGTATGGAAACAGTAAATATATCCAAATTAGCAGAATTTGCTTTTTGCCCTAGTGAATCGGAAAAATGTTATAGACAGCTTGACATGAAAGTATATGATTCTATAGGAGATAATATACAGCATTTACATTTTGAAAATGCTTTTGTTGTAGAATATCAAGATAGTTTTTATACTACAAAAGGTAGAGCTGTTTACAAAATTGTAATTAGGGATTGTAAAGGAACACACAAGGCATAGGAGGCGAATACATGGGTATTTATTTTTCGGTAGAATGTGGAGGAGAAAAAGTAGAGTTATCTGTAAAAAGTGTCATGCGTTCCACATTGATTATGAAAACAGAAGAAAATACATTAGCAAAATCAAATGATATGGCATGCAAAATGATTATTGTAGGACAAATTGATGCGTCAAGTACAAAATCAGTATCTGCATTAAAAGAATTAACAGTTTGGGCAAAACAATGCAATCAAAAGCAAGACAGCTACAGAAAAGTAACTGTTGAACAAAGTTATGCAGAGTTTTTTAACAGAAAAGTGATATTTCCAGATGCAAGGTTATTATCATTTCATGAAACATTTTTGACAGACAATTCTAAATTTATGGAGATTGCTATGGAAATAGAGCAAAAACAAAGTAAACTGGATTCTATTCATATTTCCTATTTTTAATACAGATAGAAAGGAAATGTATATTTATGGCTGATATATCTTTGATAACAGAAGGAGCAACATTAGAATGTACATTAGGCAGCGCAACAAGCAAATTACAAATACCTATGTCACATGGCAGTGAGATAAAAGGGAAAAAACAAGCAACCATATTTGATAATAAAGTAGGAATGAATATATTACCTTTTCAGCTTTGCAAAAAAAGCAATCCTCCTATACCCTGCACACCTGTTATTTGTATGCCTTGGGTAATGGGAAAAAGTGACTTTAAAGTAAAAAAAGAATTGGCTCTTTTAAATATTTGCATTGTGCCTTGTATGTTAGGAGGCGTGATTAAAATTAAAAGTGAATAAGGGGTGTTTGATATATGAATACAACATATTTGAATTTAGGTTTACAGCAATATACTGTAAAGTCATTAAGAGAATTGGAAATCAAACAAATGTTGAATGAACACAGCAGTATGCATATTACTGCATTGCTTTATGATGAGCAAAAAGATAATGATATTTATGATACAAAAGCAGGTACACAAATAGCATTAGAACAAAAAAATGGACAACAAAATGAGTTGTTATTTCAAGGTATTGTAACAAAAATTGCAATAGAAAAAAAACAGGATATCTATTTTTTGAATGTAGAGGCATTGTCTAATACTTATTTGCTTGATATTAAAAAAGTATCACAGTCTTTTCAAAATGTAAATATGAAATATATAGATATGATAAAAAAGGTATTACAACCCTATCAAGGCAGTGATGTGATAGATAATGCATCTGATGGTAAAACAATAGAAAATTTAATTGTGCAATATATGGAAACAGATTGGCAATTTATAAAAAGAGTGGTTTCTCATTTTCATGCGGCAGTTGTACCATTTCATTTAACAGATAAACCTAAATTTACTATAGGCATGCCCAAAGGGGAAAATATAGGAAATTTAGAACAATATCATTATAGTATTGAGAAAGATATAGAAAGTTATTTAAAATCTTCTGAAAATGATAATGAAAATTTAAAAGAATTGGATACAGTACTTTTTCATATACAGACAAATCAAAGTTTTAATATAGGAGATAGTGCTACATTTCAAAATATTTCACTTTACATAAAACAAAAAACAATGAAAATGCAGCAAGGTGTTATGATTTATGATTATATATTATCATCTAAAAATAGTTTTACACAAGATAATATATGCAATGAAAATATTGCAGGCATATCATTAAAAGGGTGTGTGTTGGAAGTAATAGAAGATATGGTAAAAGTACAGCTTGAAATCGATACAGAACAAACAAAAAAAGAAGAAGCATACCCCTTCCCTTATACCACAATGTATACAGCAGAGGGCAGTACTGGCTGGTATTGTATGCCTGAAATAGATGACACTGTTATGATATATTTCCCTACAGAACAAGAAAAATATGCTGTTGGTATGAATTCATTGAGAGTACAAAATAAGGGCAGTGACAAAATTGCTGATACAGATGTAAAATACTTTAGAACAAAAAACGGAAAAGAACTAAAATTTAGCCCAGAAGAAATATTGATAACTTGCTGTAATGGCACAGATGAGAAAACAGGAGAAAAACATATCACATATATTAGACTGCATAATGATAATGGTATTGAAATGATGAGTACAGAGCCTATATTTTTAAAAAGTGATGATAATATTGCATTGCAGTCAAAAGAACAGATATTTTTTGCAGCAAAAGAGGAAATTGTATTTAAATGTAAAACCAGTCAAATTACAATAAATGAAATGATAGATATTGCAGGTAAAGAAGTTAGAATGAATTAATAAATGCACAGTTACAAATAGTATACGCCAAATAAATAGATTTTATATACTCTATAAAATAAGGTGGGGAAATATGAAAAAATTAGTTTTGTTGCTTGAAGCAGCAACACCAAATACTGTAAAAGTCACTACAACTTTTACAGATTTTAAACAAAGCTATATTGATGTAAATCAAAATACTTTTGAGCTAAATACAAGTATATTAGAAATGGAAAAGCCAAATTTAACTATGAGACCAAGCTTTACACAAGTTGCAAAAAATTGCTTACAAATACCTTGTGGTGCATTAGGAAATATATCACAATATACTCAAGTAGCACAACAAGTAATAGAAGCAGTTGAAACAGTACAAAATATTGCACAAATGCCAACAAACTATTTACCACAATCACCATATATTTTAGGCATAAAACCAGGGGTTTCAGAATTACCATATAGTCCTTTTAGACTACCTCAGCATAATTTAATAAATCAGCAAACACCCCCTAATTATGTAGAACTGATTCCTACATCACCTCCCATAAATATGGAACAGCAATCTGTACAAATACAATATGATGCACAACAATTTGATATGGAACATATTCAGCAAGAAATATCTCAAAATTTGCAACAAGGAAATACTAGAAATAATGTATATACACAACCACTGCATAGACATCAATTCCGTTCAGTGAAGGGAAACGTTACAGTTGAAGCAAGATATATTGGCTATACCGAATTTGAAGTCACTCCAGATGGAAAAGTAAAACAGGCATTGCAGCAAAATCAACCAGAAATTAAATATCTTATGGTATTAAATATAGAAGCAGAAGATATGCAGCCTCAACAACAGACAGAACAAAAAATAGATATCAACGACTTGACTGAATGGGAATGTTTTTGGAAAGCACTAAAAGGAGAACAAGTTATTGATGAAAAATACACATTAGAAAATTGGTGGAATGGAAATCTTCCCCCCAAAAATACATCATTTATAAAAGGTATGGAAGAATATAGAAAAATGAAAATGGTAACAAATGGTGCACTTTTAAGAGGAATGTGGAACGGATTAAAAGGTATGTGGGATGGTGCAGTTGTACTTGTAACAGAACCAGAGAAAGTATGGGATGCAGTTTGTGAAGGTACTTCTAATTTTATGGAGCATCCTTGGCAAAGTACAAAAGAATTTGTCAGCGAAACATGGGATGATATTGTAGATGCAACATGGAGATCAACACCACAAGAAATGGCTGAAGATGTAGGAGAATTGGCTTTAGATATTGGTGCATCAGCGGCAACAGGCGGAGGCGCAAAAGCTGCTACGCAAGGAGTGAAATCTGCCGCAAGTAAAGTGAAAATAATAGCTAAAAATTTACCTCAGCATTTGCCAGATGCAGGAAAATTTGGTACTATAATAGCAGGGGAAACTATGCCAGCATTAGCTCCCGCAATAGCAGGAGCAGAAGGAACATTTTTAAGAGGTGGCATAGCAATATCAAACAAACTTCCAATGAATTCAGCAAGGATGCTGATGTCTAATGCAGATGATGTATTAGAAGAAGGAGCAAAGAGAGCATTAACAGCAACAGCAAAAAAAGCAGTAGAAGAAACAGCCGAACGAACTGTAAAACAAACAACAAGTCAAGCATTTAATGAAGTAGTAAGTGACATAGCAGCAGGCGCACCTGTTGTAGCAACTGTAAAATATGCCGCAAAAGAAACAGCAGAACAAACAAGTAAGCATGTAGCTGAACAAGCAGGCAAACAGGTAGCGGAGCAAACAGGTAAACAGGTAGCTGAACAAGCAGGCAAACAGGTAGCGGAGCAAACAGGTAAACAGGTAGCTGAACAAACAAGTAAGCATGTAGCTGAACAAACAGGCAAACAGGTAGCGGAACAAACAAGTAAGCATGTAGCTGAACAAACAGGCAAACAAGTAGCTAAGCAAACAGGCAAACAGGTAGCGGAACAAACAGGTAAACAAGTAGCGGAACAAACAGGCAAACAGGTAGCGGAACAAACAAGTACAGTAATTCAAAAAGAACTCAGTGGTAAAAAAGGTATTGGTATAGAAACAAGTGATGCTGTAAGCCCAACAAAAATAAAAAATGTATCAGAGGTAGCAGAAGTGGCTGTTGATGATATTGTTGCAACAGAAGCAAGATATGGTCCAAGAAGAATACCAGATGAACTTTACAAAAAATTAAGAAATCATACACCTACTCAGCAACTACAAGAATGGGCAAAAAAAGAATTACCAATAGGCTCAGATGACCCTCTTCTTCCAGGATTGAAAATTACAAGACCTGCTCATGCAGACCATATTGTACCTATGGAAAAAATTGCAAGAATGGAAGGATTTGACAAATTAACTGATGCACAAAAAAAAGCAGTATTAAACTATTTTAAAAATTTTATGGCATCAAGTGCACCAGCAAACCAGTCCAGAGGAGCGAAACGTTTTGATAAATATGGAGGTTATAAGTTAGGTACATCAAAAGAAATAAAAGTAAATGAAGTGCTTAGAAAAAAATTGATAAAAAAAGAAAAAAGGCTTGAAGCAGAATTACAGCAATATATAGACAACTTAGTGAAACTAAATAGTGGAGGACAATAAAAAATGGAACAAAAAATAAAATTTTTAGAAAGTCATAGTTTCGTAAAAAATCCCGATGTTAAAATTTTTAATGCAGATGAAATCAAACAAATACCAAAAAACACCATTCCTGAAGCGTGGTATACCATATTTGAAATAGAGGATATGCAAAAAAGAATACATAGTATGCTAGAAATATGGAAAAAATATTGTTCAAAAGAATTATCTCTTACCATAAACTGTTTAGAACAAAATACCATAGCATTAGAACTTATTAGAGTCAATGAAAGATATATTGTATTATATAGCATTAAAATGAGTGATGGAGAAATACAATATTATCAAGGTGGCAACACTTTAGAAGGTGTGCAAAATGATGAATTAAAAGCAGTTTGGGATACCCTTCCAATATCCATAAAACAATTTTATGAAAATGTACACAATGGATTTGATGATTATACCATAAAATCAATGGGATTATGTTGGATACCATGGGTAACGTATTTTGGTGATGATGATCTAGAATGGGGTATACTGGAGGACTTGGAAGAACCATTACAAATTGATATTGATGCTACATTTGGCTTTTTTGACAATGGTGCAGGAGGATATGTAGCAATTGATACTTCAAATAATGATATTGATAATGCGGTAGTGTGGTTTTCAGATGACCAGCCAGAATATCATGTCAATTTTTGGGACGTAGTAGATGAATGGATTATAATTGGTATGGAATCATGATTTTATAATGTAATATTGGTAAGTAATTATAGATACTTACCAATATTATTTTTATGCAATAAAATATGAAAGTATATGATATTATGAAAGTTTCATATCACCTTGTTTTACCCAGCCTATTTTTTTCAATACCATATTGATAATAGTACATAATATAGCAGGCAATATAAACGAAATCATAAATAACGCAGTCCAATCTTGAAAAGTGATAGATGTTTTAAAGCCTTGTGCAATATCATTTATCCAACCAGTATAAATGCCAATTTGTCCTACAAATCCACAAGTTCCCATACCAGATGAAATTGCTGTTCCATTCATTTCCATATGAAATAAACAGGTTGCTATAGGACCAGTAATAGCAGATGTGAGTATAGGAGCAATCCATATTTTAGGATTTTTGATAATATTACCCATTTGTAACATAGATGTACCTATGCCTTGAGAAATCAAACCTGCAAATTTATTTTCTTTATAAGATATTACAGCAAATCCTATCATCTGAGCGCAGCACCCTGCTACAGCCGCACCACCTGCAAGCCCTGTTAAACCAAATGCTGCACAGATTGCTGCTGAAGAAATAGGTAATGTTAAAGCAATTCCCATCAATACAGAAACAACAATTCCCATTAAAAAAGGTTGTAGATTTGTAGCAAGCATAATCAGCTCACCTATTTTCAATGCTGTATTGCCTAATATAGGAGCAAATAATGTTGCTGCTGCAATGCCAAATATGATTGTAACAATAGGTGTTGCAAGTATATCAATTTTGGTTTCTTTTGATACTGCTTTTCCCAATTCAGATGCAATAATAGTAATAAAATAAACGGCTAAAGGTCCACCAGCTCCTCCTAGTGCATTAGAAGCAAATCCTACTGTGACAAGAGAAAACAACACCAAAGGCGGACAATGTAATGCGTATCCTATTGCAACAGCCATAGCTGAACCGCTCATAGCAGAGGCAAGCCCTCCGACAGTGTATTCTATACCATTTATTGTTGCGATTGTTGCAGTAAGGCAAGAAATATGTAATTGTGTACCTAATGTGTTTAATATTGTTCCTATAAGCAATGAACAAAATAAACCTTGTGCCATAGCACCAAGTGCGTCAATGCCGTAGCGTTTGACAGAAAATTGAATATCCTTTTTGATTAGAAATGCTTTAAACTGTTCCATTTGATTTTCTCCTTATCGGTTTCATTAAAAATAATGTACTATAAATATACTGTATTTATAATACAACATGTTTTTGAATCCGTCAACAGTATATATCACATTTCTACATAATTATGTAAAAAAATAAATTTATAACATATCACAATCATTTTTCATATTCCATTCTTCTGAAATTGCATTTTTTAGAATCATACGATATGTATCATTATTTTTGTTTATGATTTCAAAAAAAATATGGAAAAAAACATCATGATAGTGGAATATCATTTCTTGAAAAATATCATTTATATTACATTTTTCAATATTATCTTTTTTGCTTATAATTTCATTTGCATAATCATAGAGTATTTCTATAAAAAAATAATCTGATTTTTCTAAAATAATACCATGCTGTTGAAATTTTGACTCTATTTTTTTATACCATAATTTTTTTAATTGATAATATGTGTCAGAATTTCCAATTAGATAATCAACAGATACATTAAATATGTTTGCAATTTTTATCATATTTTTTATATTAGGTTCATTTTTTCCAGTCTCATAGTCTGCTATTATTGTATTGTCATAATTTAGCATATGAGCTAATTCCGATTGAGTTAAATTTCTTTCTTTTCTTAATTCTTTTAGTTTTTGTGGAAATTCCAATTATATTCCTCTCCATTCTTTATAGTTTTTTTAATGTCTTAATAAAATTATAAACAAAAAAGGAATATTTGTCTATATAAAAAAGAATATTAAGAACTTAAAAAGTATTAACAATCTATATAAAATGAATAGCAGGGTGATTTAATATGATTGATATAAAAATAATAGGCGCAAATATTAGGAAAGAAAGAAAACAACAAATGCTTACAATGGAGCAGTTAGCAGAAAAGGCAAATATTACAGATAATTTTTTAGGAAAAATTGAGAGGGGCGAGGGAATGCCTAGCTTGCCAACAATAGATAGTATTGCTTGCGCACTTAATGTGAGTATTGATTTTTTAAAGGGAAATATAGAATATAATACAGAGTATAAACTGATTACTAGTATTATAGAAATCAATGATTTAAGTGAGTATAACAAACAAAAATTTATTGATTTTATAAACACAAATATAAAATATTTCAAATAAATATTATTTTTATTATGGATAAATTGAAAGATAGTAAATAAATACTTTTATTTTTTACTATCTTATTTTATTTCTTTATTTAGTTCTGCTAGTTTTTTTATCAATATAGTATGGTTTTTTTTAAATTTTGCAAAGCCATGCAAAGCGTCAAATATAGGTGCATCGAATTCCTTTAATAAAAGATATAAATATTCTAATTGCAATTCATTTAGTTCTGAATTTGATTCTAATTTATAAAGTAAAAGCATTTCTATTTCTTTTTCTATTTTTTTCTTTTTTTTATTAAAAAATATTGAAAAAATTTTCTGTAACATCATTTATCTCCCATCTATAACAAAGAATACTTTTTTATGATTAGTATAGTATTAAAGGGAATATATGTCAACATAAAAAGTATTTTTAAGAACTAGAAAAGTACTATTAATCTATATAAAATGAATAATAAGGTGATTTAATATGATTGATATAAAAATAATAGGTGCTAATATTAGAAAAGAAAGAAAAAGACAAATGCTTACAATAGAGAAATTAGCAGAAAAGGTAAACATTACAGCTAATTTTCTGGGAAAAATTGAGAGAGGTGAGGGAATGCCTAGCTTATCAACAATAGATAGTATTGCTTGTACACTTGATGTAAGTATTGATTTTTTAAAGGGAAATATGAAACATGATACAGAATATAAATTTATTAAAAATATTATGGAAATCAATAATTTAAGTGAAGATAACAAACAAAAATTTATTGATTTTATTAGTACAAATATGAAATATTTTAAATAAAATATTTTTAATTTATATGAAAAAATAAATTTTTCACAATATTTATAATAACAAACAATATGAATGCAAGTGTTTTTAATGAATAGCAATTTTTTTCATTTCATCTTATAATTAAATCATAAATATATTTATTGAGGTGATTTAATGTGATTGATATGAAAATAATAGGTGTTAATATTAAAAAAGAGAGAAAACGGCAAATGTTTACAATAGAAGAATTAGCAAAAAAGGCGAATATTACAAATGATTTTTTAGCAAAAATTGAGAAAGGAGAGGAAATACCTGACTTATTAACAATGGATAGTATTGCTTGCGCACTTGATGTAAGCATTGATTTTTTAAAAGGAAATATGAAATATGATACGGAGCATAAACTGACTACTAGTATCATAAAAATGAATGACTTAAGTGAAAACAACAAACAAAAGTTTATTGATTTTATTAGTACAAATATAAAATATTTTAAATAAAATATCATTTTCTATATCATAAAAAATGTATAAAAATATAAAAAATAACTTAATAATATGTATTATAGTACGATATATATATTAAGGGTAATTTTGTCAATAATTTGGAGGAAAATGGTATGATATATACAGATGATTTTAAAAACCAAATATTACAGACATTTGGTGATACAGACGATATCAAAAAGGCATTGCAAAACAATCCTCATGATTTATTTTATTTTTTGCTTGATAAATTTAATTTTTATAATAATCAACTTCCAAGAGACGAATATGGACAAGATGATATTAGTCAATATACAGAACTGCATGTCAATCTTTTAAATATAGTATTACGGCAAAGTGATATATTATTATATTTGGGTGCAATGGTAAAAAAAGAGTTGTTATGTCTGCAAACAAAATAAAACACAAAAAATGTAATATAAAAACGATAATATAGTAAGGAGTTGGGTTATATGAAAAAAAGTAAAATAATCAGTATTACTGTTTTGTTGTATTGTTTTGGTGTTGCCTTTGCCTATTGTTCTAGCCATATACTGAATATCGAAAGAACATTTTTATATACTTATTTCAGTTTACTGCTTCCACAGATAATTGGCATAGTTACTGCTTTTATACTGTTTATGAAAAATAAAAAATCAGACACTTATATATTAAAATCAGAAAATGTGCAATATAAATGTTTGAATTGTGGGAAAGATGACTATCAAATGTATTTTCTATTTGTAAAAGTATTTTTAGCAGTAGAATTATTCAGTATGTTTGTTCCTTTACCCATGTTTTGTATTTTAGAATATAGTGTTGCAAGTATATTATTAAGTATATCTCATTTTTTAAATACTTTGATTCCAACATTTTATTTAGATAGATTGCTGGATTTTGGTGCTTTAAAAAGTGTATTTTTGTTTTTAGCAGTATATTTTTATTGCGAAATACATCATTTTAGAAAATCAGATAATTATATAAAATCAGTTGCTTAATAACAAAAATGATAATATAAAAATTTTTAAACTATTGTACCCCATCAATTTAAAAAACAATATAAAAATGTAATTTTGCTGAATCATATAAATGTCTATATGATTTAGCATTATTTTTTAGGAGGGAAATACATTATGTTAGAAAATTACAAAGATTATAAAGAATGTTCAGAAGATTTTTATAACCAACTTTATAAAGAATTACATACACCATTTAGAATGTTATGCTATATTACAGAAGGAGAATTTGCAGATTATGAGGGATATGGATTTTTGGACAGATGTTGTATATTTATTAGTATGGCAAAAATTGCAATAGATGATAATATTGACATTTTTGAAATTCAACAAGAATTATGTGAAATATTTCAAAGTAATGCTATTGATAAAATGAAAGAGGAATCAGAATTTGACTTTGATATATTTTATAATGATTATTTAAATGTTCAACAAGAATATCATAAAATGATAGGAGTGCTAAAAAAGTGATTTGTATAGTATAATACAGTTTTTGAGTG
Source organism: Lachnospiraceae bacterium 46-61 (assembly GCA_041223565.1). Lineage (GTDB taxonomy): Bacteria > Bacillota > Clostridia > Lachnospirales > Anaerotignaceae > Coprocola. The sequence goes on along the minus strand of JBCLQL010000002.1, from coordinate 19,691 downwards.
AATATAGCTACATTACATAATACAACAATATAAAATGATATATTGTTATTTAGAAAATGTTAGGGAATTTGAACAGAAGCAAATCAAAAATGATTTATATAATAAAATATTGCCTTAGATTTAAACGTTTTAGTACTTGTAGAAGATATATATTGTATGGTAGAATAGATTATAACATTTACAATATATAACAGCATACTATAAAAATTTAATTATTAATAGAAAATAACATTTTACAATATGTTATTATTCTAAAAAAATCTGTATAAATTAAGGGGGGAATTCCAATAAAAACAGAATTATCATTAGAGAAGGGGTTATATTATGGAGAGCAGAAAAAGGCAATTTTTAGAAGAACTATATAAATCATATTCTACAGATATATTTAATATTGCCTATAGTAAATTAAACCATGACAAAGATAAAGCGAATGAAGTCGTGCAAGAAACTTTTGCCATAGCTTGTATGAAAGTAGACACAATATATCCAGCAGAAACTCCACTGCGATGGCTATTGTGTGTACAAAGTAATATTGTAAAAAGAGAAAAATTTCGTTTATCTATTCGTAAAGATGGAAAATATAACTTTTTTACAGAAGTCAATATTGATACACTTCCTGCGGAACAACTGCCCATAGAAGAAGTAGAATTTTATGAGGGTTCTATATTTGATGATTTAAAAAAAGTATTATCAGAGAGGGAAATGAAATTCATTGAAGAAAGATATATAAAAGATAAAAAATATAAAGAAGTCGCTGATAGTTTGCAAATTTCAGAAAGCGCTTGCACTTCTCTTGGCAATAGAATACATAAAAAAATAATAAAATACTTATTAGATTTGTAAAAATGATACTTTTGTACTTAAAAATTTGGCAGTGATAACACTGCCTTTTTTTATTGCTAAACAAATTTTATAAAAATAAATACAAATGGATGAATATTTTATACCTATGAGTGAAAAATTACGTCACAAATATTACTTAAATGGATATTTTGCAACAGGTCAAAAAAAGCTTAGAAGTTCAGCAATATTTGTTTTTATCGTTTTGGGTATTGTAACAGTGTTTGCAGGACTATTTGTAGCATTATGTATATATGGAATGTTGCAGTCAGGAGACAGTGCTATAAGTGGATTGCCTATGCTTTTGATTGCTTTAACTATATTTGTGATTTTTATAGCAACTATTTTTATAGTTGCCAAACGATATTGTAAAAGCATTCAGCAGTGGATGGAACAATATGCCAAAAAAAATAGTTTAACACTTGTCGATATACAGTAATGTGACGAACAGGTTGCTTCACCTGACACATTAATATTGCGTCTTGCTGGAAAAACGAAAGCTATAAATTGGGGTATTGGTGCAGGTTTGCTCACAAATGATTATATTACATTTGGTGAAAAATTTATGAAAAGAAAAGATATTGCGGCAGCAATATCTTTTTGAGCGTATTGAATGTGTTGAAACTACTTATGTATCTAAAACCTACCATACTATACATGCTGTGTTGATTTCAAAGCATAATATAATTGATACAGAAGTAAAACAGGAAGCAGGAGAGCATCTCATTGAACTTCTTAAACAAAAAAATACTAATATACATACAAACAAAGAAATACTTACAGAAGAAGAATTTAAAGCTCTATTACGAACAGAGCAGAAAAAATTGGATATATTAGAAAGAGTATTTGAATAAAAGTATGCAGCAGAATAAAATGATACATAACAAAGAATGCGGAAAACACTTAAAAATAAGAGTTTTCCGCATTTAATTAGTTTATTTACCAATATATTCAGAATAATATGTATTGATTACTTCCATAATTGCTTTTTTAGCTTCTTCTGAAACCATACCAAAAGGTTTTCTACATGGACCTACAGATTGTCCTATCAAATTGGTAGCACATTTTACTATAGAGTTTGGATTGCCATATTTAAAACAGTCCCTAATAGGAGCAATAGAAGCTTGCGCTTTTTTTGCTGCTTCCAAATCGCCTTTTAAGTAATACTGATAAATACTTACCATAATACTTGGCAATATGTTTGCAATTGCTGTAATACCACCTTGTCCTCCTGCAAGCAATGTCCAAAGTATCAATGCATCGTTTCCAGAAAGTACTGAAAAATCACTATCTTTTGTTTCATCAATATATTGCAGTATATTATTAAAATTACCACTAGAATCTTTTACACCAACAATATTTTTACAATTTTTTGCCAATTTGCCTACTGTTGCTGGAGCAAGGCTTGCGCCTGTTCTTGCAGGCATATTATACATTACAATAGGCAAGTCAACTGCTTCTGACAGTGCATAAAAATGTTCATATAATTCATTTTGATTGATAGCTGCAAAATAAGGAGTAATAACGGAAAGCACATTTACACCAATATCTTTTGCTTTTTGTGAAAGTGCTATTGTATCTTTTGTGCTGACGCAACCTGTACCAGCATATACAGGAACTCTACCAGCCACTTCATCAACAAATATTTTCATGACATCCAATTTTTCTTGTTCATTCATAATGTAAAATTCGCCATTTGTTCCCAAACAAAAAACTGCATCTACACCAGCATCAATTTGTCTATTGATTTGTTTTCTCATTTCTTTCTCATTGATACTGCCATCTTCATTCATTGCTGTTTGCATTGCTGCAATAATACCTTTTACTTCTGTCATGTAAACTCCTCCTATCTTTTTCACTTTGTTGCTATATCATTAATTTGTTTCGATTAAATGTATAAAAAAACAATAAGGACTTGCTTTTCCATTTCTTATAATTATGTAGAAATGATATTTCATGAAAAATATTTTGCAAATAAGCTACTCTTTTTGTATGTACTTAAACTTTTTTAGGGGAAAGCTAGTAAATACAGCAAATCCTTATTGTTTTTTATAACTTTGGTAATATAATAAAAATGCTAGTTTTTAATATTATTTTTTAAAACAGAGTATGTGTATATAACCCTCAAGGGGGTTTCTCCTCAAATATTGTCAGGGAGGCAAAACATTGAGGAGAAATCATACAAAATATTACTGTAAATCATCTGCATATTTCATAAACAAGTCTGTTTGTGTTTTTAATTCATTTTTGCTTTCATCTACGCCAAGTACATATGGATTTTGATAATTATATTTCTTTACTTCTTCGTCATATTCTGTATTACTTTGTGCTACTTTTTGCATTGCTTCATTTAATTTTGTAACAACAGCTTCATCTGTTCCTTCTGGTGCAAGACAAGCATACATTGTATTCAATACTAAATTGTCAAAACCTTGTTCTTTTGCTGTAGGAATGTCTTGAATTAAGTCTGGTTTTTCTTCCAACAATGTAGATAATACTTTTACGTCGCCATTTTCAATATATTCTTTTATACCAGAATATGGAACGATAGAAGCATCAATATGTCCACCTAATATAGATGTTAATCTGCTGGAAGCATCACCTGCGTCTACAATGTTAAATTGTGCACCATATTCTTTTGACATAATTGTTGCTGCAATATATACACCGCCACCTGTAGAAATACCAAATTTAATTTCTCCTGGTTTTTCTTTTGATGCATCAATTAATTCTTGAACAGTGTTATATGGTGCATCTGCTGGAACAACAATGTTTTCACCTGATTGTTTACCAAATATACCTACTGTTTGGAAATCTTCATAACCGAAGTCAGAAAGTCCTGTAGCAAGATTTCCTGTTAATGCTGCTGTATTTGTCATAATAAATGTGTAGTTATCTGCATTTTTGGAATCTTTATATTGTCCCAATGCGATTGCTCCGTTACTTCCTGTTACATTGTTTACTACAACAGATACACCTAATTCTTGCTCTAACATTCTTGCCATCAATCTTGAATTGTAGTCTGTATCTCCACCTGCTGCATGAGTACAGATAATGTTAATTGGTTGTGTTGGCCAGTCTGCATCAGCAGCATTTGATTCTGCATTGTTGCGGGCACTTGAACCACTACAACCTGTTAATGCAGATAATCCTAATACTCCCACCATTAAAGTTGATAATAATCTCTTTTTGATACTCATAATATACCCCTCCTAAAAATTTTATTATTTTATTGTTTTTTATAATATGGAATATCCATTTTATTTACTATACTTATTTATGCATTATCTATTTTTACTCACTTACTGCGCTGCTTTCTGCCTGTGCTGCTTTTTTATTAGAACGCAAAGACATGAATACAACAATAACAGTTACTATCATAAAGAAGAAAAATATTGGATGATTGAAAGCACTATCACTACTTGCTAACTGTGATGCTTTTCTTAAGTTTTCCTCAAACATTGGTCCAAGTATGAAACCTAATATCATTGGTGAAGATGGTATACTTGCTTTTACAAGTCCAAAGCCAAGTAATCCAAATATCAATACGCCCCATACGTCAAATATTCTGTTGCTATCACCTATTGCACCAATACAGCACAATACAACAATCGCTGGCAATAAGAAGTTTTTAGGAATATTCAATACTTTTATAAAACCTCTCATACCTACAAGCATAAATACCATCATCATAACGGCAGATATTATCATAGCAAAGAATATGCCATATACTACTGCTCCGTTTTTATCAAATATCAATGGTCCAGGAGATACATTATGTACCATTAAACCACCTAATAACATTGCTGTTGCAGGGTCACCTGGTATACCTAATGATAAAAGAGGTATCATTGCTCCACCTATTGTACCATTGTTTGCACTTTCTGATGCAACAACGCCGTCTATAATACCTGTACCAAATTTTTCAGGGTGTTTTGATGAATTTTTTGCTACTGTATAGGAAATCATACAGGAAACACCGCCACCAATACCAGGAAGTATACCGATTCCAACACCAACCAATGCAGAACGAATACAGTTAAATATTTGGCTGAAAAATTCTTTTGCTGTAAAGCCAATGCCTTTCATTTTGACACCAGATTCTACTTCAATTTTTTCTGGTTTTCTGACTTGTCCAGCATATTTTATAACTTCTGTTACTGCAAATAATCCTATTAACAATACTAACAATTTAAATCCTGCTGTTAAATCTGCACTTCCAAATGTAAAACGTTGTCTGGAATCTATAGGAGATAATCCTACTGTAGCAAGTAATGCACCTATAATAGCACCTATCAATCCTTTTACTAAGTCTTTACCAGACAATGTAATAACAAGTGACAGTGAAAATATAGCAAGTGAACAATATTCATAAGGTCCAAATTTTATAGCAAGACTTGCCAACAATGGAGATATTACAATGAGTAAAAGCACACCTACTACTGTACCAATAAATGAGAACACAACGCCTACACCTAATGCTTTTGCAGCTTGCCCTTTTTCTGCAAGAGGTCGCCCATCAAAACAGGTTGCTACAGAAGAAGGGGTTCCAGGTATGTTCAGTAATATCGCTGAAATCAATCCTCCCGATATACCACCTATGTATAACGCAATCAGCATAGATATTCCTTGTGTAGATGTCATAGTGTATGTAACAGGTAAAAACATTACAATCGCCATAGTTGCTGTTAATCCAGGTATAGAACCAAATATAATACCTACTATAACGCCTATTGCTATAAATAGTATAACAAGCGGGTCACCAAATACATTCATTAATCCTTCTATAACCATTTTTATCCCTCCTTTAGAATCCAAATATGCCAAGTGGTAACAATACATTTAATAGACATACAAAAACATAATCTAATGCTACTGCTATCACTATGGAGGTAATTAACGTCACAATATAATTTCTTTTTTCTTTTGGTGTTAATATTAAAGTTTGTGCAAAAAGATATACTGCTGTCATAATCAAAAATCCTACTGGCTCAAGCAATGCAATATATACTGCTAATGAAACAAATGTCAATACAATTTCTCTGTTTTCTTTTATCATGCCAGATAGATTTAACTGTGATTTTACAAATGTATTATTTTTGATTGCTAAACTTCTTTGTTTTATGCCTCTTACCACTAATATCAAACTCAATACCAATAAACTAATACCCCATAGATATGGTATTGCTCTTGCACCCAAAGGGTCTGAACCCAATCCACTAAATTTTTTGATTTGAGAAGTTAATACTAAATAGATAATTGAAAATATTGTCAACACAATACCAGGAATTAAATTCTTTTTATATTCCATATTATCACCCCCTAATCATTTATTTTTTCCATATTTCATGTTCATACACTTTTTTATCCGCTACATAAGGCCATTGTTCCCCATTCAATACCGCTAAGCAACCTTCCATACACATTAAATGCATATTGATAACCGCTTCTCGTGTCTGTGCTGCACTATGTGGGCTGATAAGCAAATTTTTAGCTTTTAAAAGTGGATTGTCTTGTGTAGGTGGTTCTTGTTCAAAAACATCTGTGCCTGCTGCTGCAATGACACCATTATTTAATGCGTCAATTAAATCTTTTTCATTTACAATGCCGCCTCTAGCACAATTTATCAATACAGCAGTTTTTTTCATGCTTTCTAATTCTTTTTTTGAAATCAAATTTTTTGTACTTTCTACAAGTGGCACATGTATGGAAACAATATCGCACTCTTTTATCATATCATGATAATCCTCAAAATAGGTACAACCAATTTCTTCCATTTTTTCTTTTGACAAATATGGGTCATATCCCAATGTTTTCATACCAATGCCTTTACAAATTTTTTGTGCTTCTCTACCTATAGCACCTAAACCAATAAAGCCAACTTTTTTATCTAAGAGTTCAAATGCTTTTTTTGCATCTCTAATATTCCAGTTACCTTTTTTCATTTCTGTTTCTGCTTCAGAAAAATTTTTTGATATAGAAAACATCATAGCAACTGCGTGCTCTGCAACAGAACGATTATTTGCTCCTGGTGTGATAACAACAGGAATACCTGCTTTTGTTGCTGCTTCCACATCTACACTGTCATATCCTACACCTGTTCTGCCTATTACTTTTAAATTTGGAGAATTTTCTATCACATTTTTGTCACATTTTGCAATTCTTACAATTAAGGCATCTGCATCTTTCATTTCATCTAAATATTCATTAGGGTCGCCATTGTCTGCAATATAATAGCTTGCCTTTCCCTCTATTTTGGAAATTCCTTCCGCACATACAGCTTGTGTCATTACAAATTTCATATTGATTCCCCCTTGCTTTTGTATTGTATTGTAATAAAATTCCGTTAGCAATATAAAAAGTTTGTAGGTATGGATAGTGTCCACGTATAAAACAATATTATTTTTTTAAAACATTGATAGTATTAGCATTAAATTCTCGTCAACTTTATTAAAAGTTGAACAAATCTTTCACCCCACTTTTTCAATTACAAACGGAATTTTAATATTTTTATAATTAAGCCAACGATTCTACATTAATCAATTTTTTTGCTGTTTCCACAAAAACATCTGCATTTCCAAATCCACCAGATTTTGAAATAATTTGCAATTTTTGTTCATTCCATTTTAATATAGATAACACAACACCTTGACTAATTTCACACACTGGTGTTAATTCTGGATTATCCAATACTTTCATCAATCCCATAAGCGTATCCCCACCGGTCATAAATATTGTATAATCCATACCTTTTGTAATTAAATATTTTACTATGCTGCCATGACACTTTGCAATGGCAAAACGTACATCTTCTCGAGACATTCCCCTTTGTTCTGCAAAATGTTGTGTTTGATTCTGCTCTATGTCAAATGTGTCCACAATCACACAATTATGACATTCACATACATTTTGCAGTTGTTTTAAAAACTCTTTCCCCTCATTTGTATCATAATATTCCAATGATAATTTTTGATTTGCAGATAAATTGATTCTTTTAAAACCATTATTACAAGCATATTCCATTTGGTTTTTGGTAATAGGATTTAAACTACCACAAGCAACATAAACCCCTTTCTTTTTCTGATATACTGTTTCAATATTTCCTTTTAATGAAAGTATATCAGGTAAAAACTCCGCTAACCCTGCACATCCCGCAAGAAGTTTTAACTGATTGTGTTGTTTTAATTCAAGCAGTCTTTTTTTCATGTCCTGTTCTGTTACTGCATCAAACACAACAATACCTTTTTCAATATCATTCAAATATTGCTCTTGTTGTATTTGATTTTCTATACAATGCACATCAATATCACATTCTTTTGTTATAATGTCTTTTATATGGGAGTGTTTTACAGGCTCAAAAGGGTCTTTTGCAAAAGCAGTTTCTGCTAAAGGCACATTGTCAATGTAATGTATGCCATTTTTTGTTACACGTCCAATTTTAGGAAATGCTGGTATAAAATAGACGCATTGTTTATATACATCTGCAACTGCTTTTAATTCTATCCCTACATTGCCTCGCAACGCAGAGTCTGTTTTTTTGTATATGTATTCAATATTCTGTTCTTTTGCCCATAACATAATATTTTTTACTGCTTCATATGCCTGCTGTGCTGTCAAAGGTCTTGTTTCTAAATCTATCACCAATACTTGTGTATTTTTAGAAACAGATATATTTTCTGGATTTTGTTCTACTGCAATTTGTATTTTTACTCCTTGCTTTGTAAACTGTATTCCTGTATCTAATGCTCCTGTAAAATCGTCTGTAATCATTAACAGCTTTAACATATATGACACCTGCCTTATTTATTTTTAGCAAGTCGAATAGCATATTCTATAGAATTGGAAAGACTGATTTCATTGGAAACGCCTTTTCCAGCTAAATCAAAGCCTGTACCATGGTCTACAGATACCCTTATTACTGGAATACCAAGTGTTACATTGATACCTGCTACAGCGTCCCATTTTTTCAATTCTTTATTATATACAAATCCTTTTACTTTTAATGGTATATGTCCTTGATCATGATACATTGCTACAACAATGTCATACCAACCGCCCAATGCTTTAGAAAAAATAGTATCTGGAGGTGTTGGTTTTTTCTCTGGAATGTCAATACCTTCTGAAATTGCCTTATCAATAGCAGGCTGTATTTCTTCTATTTCTTCTTTGCCAAACATACCATTTTCACCGCAATGTGGATTTAATCCAGCTACACCAATTTTAGGTTTTGAAATACCGATTGCTTTACAAGCATCATTTGCAATTTTAATTACTTCATATACTCTATCTTTTTTGACTCTGTCACACGCTTCACGAAGTGATACATGAGTAGATACATGAACAACTCTTAAATCTTCATGTGCAAGCATCATAGTATATTTTTTAGTGTTTGTAAAATCTGCATAAATTTCAGTATGTCCAGAATAATGATGTCCTGCTAAGTTAATTGCCTCTTTGCTTATGGCATTTGTAACTGTTGCATCAATTTCATTTGACATAGCAAGCTCTATTACTTTCTTTACATATTGAAAACCAGCTTCTCCGCACATTTCTGATATTTTACCGTAAACTCTTTTATCAATGTCTATTAATCCCATATCATATACATCAATTGTTCCAAATTCAAAAAGTGCATCAGAGACATTTTTTACAGCATTAATACGAAAATCATTTTGTTTTCCCAATAATTCCAGCGCGCATTGCATACAATTTGCATCGCCTATAATAATAGGTTTACAATTTTCATAAACATTTTTATGAGATAATGCTTGTATAGATAGTTCTGCGCCATTGCCTGCTGGGTCTCCCATTGTAATGCCTATAATTGGTCTTTCGCTCATATTTTCCCCCTCTTTCTAAAAAATTGTGCATATGTTAAAAAACTTTTATATGCATTTGGTATTTCTTTATTATTTTATTATTTTTCAAGGCTTTAACACTTTTAAATAAATTTCTCTAATATCATTTAAGCTTAATTCTTTCATATTATTTACAAGTAATCTTGTTTGTTTACTGCCAGCATCTACAAGGAAATCCAAATCTTCCATTTTTACACCAAATTCTTTTAAATCGGTAGGAATATTTGTTACTTTTACAATATCTGCAATCTGCTCTATAATATATTGTGCTTTTTCATCAACGCTTTTTGTTATCAATGTTGGTTCTACCACATCACACAACATAGCTAATCTTTGATTACAAGCATCTTTATTAAATTCCATAACATGAGCAAATAATATTGCATTAGACACACCATGAGCAATATGATATTTTCCACCTAATGGATAGGACAAAGCGTGTACTGCTGTTGTGCCGCTTCCTGTAATAGCAACACCACCATAAAAAGCACCTAAAAGCATATTACTTTTTGCTTCCATATTATCTGCGTTGTTGTATGCTTCTCTAATATTTTTAAATATCAGCTTTGCGCCTTGCATAGCATAGAAATCAGATAATGGTGTTGCTTTTTTAGATGTAAAACATTCTACACAATGTGCCAGAGCGTCTACTCCTGTTGCAGCAATAATAGATTTTGGTAATTTTTGAATCATTTGTGCATCTAATACCACATAATCTGGTATCATAGCATCATTTACAATACCTTTTTTAGACTGTTCTTCTGGAATTGCTACAATAGCATTGCAAGTAGCTTCAGAGCCTGTACCGCAAGTAGTTGGTATCATAATTGTTTTAATTTGTTTTTTTGCTAATTGTGGAGATTCCAACAAGTCTTTTACTGTATAGTCGGCATCTTTTAATACAGAGCAAAGTTTTGCAGCGTCCATAACACTTCCGCCACCTATTGCAATAATAATATCGCCTTTGCATCCTTCTACTTGTTTCATAACACGTTCAATATCTTGATACGCTGGTTCTGGTGTTAAATCATCAAATACTTCATATTCTGTTTTGTTTTCTGATAATACAGCAAGCAATTTATCTAAAAGCCCTGTGCTTCTGATACCTTTGTCTGTAAATACAACTGCTTTTTTTACATTTTCTTGCTCTATTACTGTTTTAATATTTTGAATACTGCCCTCTCCCCCAAAAATACAAGAGGGTATTTTAATTTGATAATTCATTGCCTCATCTCCTTAAAACGTTTCATTTTAATATGTTTTTTTATTTATATATATATTACTTCATTATTTTTTAAAATACAATATGCTAATATAGCATTTTTTGTATCATTTTGATACACATACAAAAATATATGTATTATTTTGAAACACTTCATGTTATAATAGTATTAGAATGTTACAATTATTTCAAATAGAAAGGGTGATATCATTATGAAAAAAATAAAAATGCTTGCGGTTGCTCCTTATGAAGGCATGGCTGAGGCAATCGCTACAATAGCCAAAGAAAGAAATGATATTGATTTAACTGTGCAGACAGGAGATTTGAGTACAGGGAAAAATATTGCTATAGAATTATCACACAATAACTATGATGTGATTATATCCCGTGGAGGGACTGCGGAACTAATACGTTCTGCTGTAGAAATTCCTGTTGTAGAAATTTCTATATCTGTATATGATGTGCTTCGCGCTATAAAATTAGCTGAAAATTATTCTGGTAAATTTGTTATAGCTGGTTTTTCTGGTATCACACATTATGCTAGACAGCTTTGTGATTTATTACAATATGATATTGATATTATTACATTTACAAGTGAAGAAGATGCTTTACCAGCATTACGTAATGCTAAAAAAAAGGGTTGTAAATTGGTGCTTTGTGATATGCTTGGCTCTAGTATTGCAAAAAAATTGTGGCTAAATGCAATATTGATTCCTTCTGGTGCAGAAAGTATTACAGATGCATTAAATGAAGCAGTAGAATTGGTGCATTCTTCACAATATGTACATAAACAGAAAGATTTGTTTCAAGCATTGTTGACTGCAGAAGACAGAGAATTTTTAATATATGACCCTGCTGGAAAATTATGGTTTTCCAGTTTTGATATAGAGCAAACAAATACATCACTTATGAATATCGTTCAAAATTATATTAAAACATTTTTTAAAACTCCTGACCAAACCATTGCAAGACAAATAAGAGATAAAGTATATGTGTTGAAAAACTGTCATATTTATTATGCAGAACAAAAATATACTGCAATTACAATACAGCAAAAAGATGCATTATTTTCTGAGGAAGACTTAGGTATTACTATTTATAATAAGTCAGATGGTATACCAAGTGATTTCACAAATTATTATAGCAGCTCTAATAATGTAGGTGACTTGTCAAATATGATAGAACAATACAGTAAAGCAAATACACCTGTATTGATTATAGGAGAAGTGGGAACAGGAAAAGATAAAGCAGCATCACTTTTATATGAGAATGGCGATTTTGATAATGCACCTTTTTATACTATAGATTGTGCTTTTATGAGTGAAAGAAAATGGAATAATTTAATAAGCAGTGAAAACTCTCCACTTAATACACTTCATAATACAATTTATTTAAAAAATGTAGGTGCATTATCTAAATTACAGTTAAACAAATTATTTACTTATATTGAGCAAACAAAATTACATAAAAAAAATCGTTTGCTATTTTCATTGGTATTGAATAATAAAGAGCATAAAGAAACAGAAACAGCAAGAAATTATTTTGAAAATAGTTTATGCTGTTTAACATTAAAATTACCCCCTTTAAGAGAACGTATTGATGATATACCAAGTATTACTGCATTATATATACATAAATTAAATATTTCAAGTGAAAAGCAAATTATAGGACTGGAAACAGAGGCTATGGAATTGTTGCAATCATTTTCATGGCCTCATAATCTTGACCAACTTCAACATGTATTAAATGAATTGGTTGTCATTACAAATACTCCTTATATCACTTATCAAAGTGTAAAACAAATATTAAAACAGGAGCAAACTAGCTGTCCTTTTGAACAGACATCTCATTTTAATTTTAATCAAACATTGGATAATATCAATTATCAAATTATTGTTGCGGTATTAAAACAGGAAAATGGCAATAAAGAAAAAACTTCTAAACGTTTAGGAATCAGTCGTAGCACACTGTGGAGAATATTAAAAAATCATGCCAATGATAATGATAAATGAAATATTTTAAAAATTGTTTATGAAAAATTTTTGCTATGTGTGAAAAAATAAATGGAGGTATAACAGTATGCCAATAACTCGTTAACAAAGAGTTTTTTACAAAACATTTTCCTAACATGGTTCTGGTATCGCTATGATGGAAATCAAACCCAAATATGTTGTATTGCTTATACACATTGCATATTTTAGATATCTTTGAGAATGAACCAGCATGGTTTTCTGCACCGTTCTGTGAGCTTACTAAAGAGAAATTTTATACAATTACCCCAGAAAAAGTTGTGTAGCTTCCGAGTGTTTCAGTTGAAGAAGCTGTAAACTACTTACAACTTTCTGGGGCTACTAATACTGAAAATGTGATATATCTTTACCTGAAAAACCTCTCAGAACTTTGGCGGAAAAGATTTAAGTTTTATAGAGAGTCGGTATCTCACAGATATTCGCCCATAAAGTGAATTGATATAATGGGAATCCTACAGTCAAAGGGCGACAGATAGATTGTTATATTGAGGAGTCTAGAGAAGCGTATGAACTAAAATTTCGTATTACAATTGTAGCCAGCGGTCAAGGACGTTTTAGTGAGGAAATAAATTTCCCTTACGAGGCAAAAATGGTGGGGCTTACTCCTGTACTTATAGTTTTTGATTCGACACCATCTACATTGTTATATCGCCTAAAAGCAAAGGTGGTCGATAAATTCCTACCAATATTCATCTTGTCGCATCAGAAAACAATATTACAATTAGCAACAACGCAGGAAACCGTTACAGCATCCCTCGAAATGAAGCTGCTGAATAACAGTGAGTGCTTTATATTGATTTAGACTATACTCGAAGTGAACTCATAAAAGCAAAAAATAAGAATCCTGTTGTTCTTACTTGTGAATACGAATTGTCTGATGAAGACGTTGAATCTATGGAACAGGAATATGGCGAAGGTATATATTGAAGCAGACTTTTTTGCTAACCCCTTACTATGATAACACTCGTACAACCACGGGTGTTGCAATTGATTTTGATGTATTTAAAAATTGGCTGATTACTTTTTTGATGTAGAACTTCTGCGAGTCAGAACTTCGTTTTCAGCTTTGGAAAATGTGATTTCTGAAAACGAAACTACTTCAGGAATGAAAGAAATTTAGAACGAGTTAAATAAAATTAAATATGTAATCACTCAATTCTCTATTATCAATATATTTTCTTCTTTTGTATCTTTGGTGTTCTTGCTCTTTGCTTTCTTCCTGCAAAACTGCATAAACTTCTTCTGACACTTCAACAAAAACCATTTTTCTATCACTGTATTTGATTTCAACTTTTCTCATTTTTTTCTTCTCCAAATTTTGAATTTTTTTGAACTCAAAATGGTACAGGTAGAGAACGACAGTATTTTTTGAATAAAAAAAGAACAAGTAAAATATAAAATTTACTTGTTCTTTTTGCTTTTTTTCAATGTTACATTTAATGTTACATTTATTTTAAAATAATTTGATTTTTCTGTTGCTTTGTTAAAACAATTTGTTTTAATTGCTGCCTAGAAAAAATACATTTTTCTAATACAGCATTTGTAAAATCAACATTTTCAATATCTGCCTCTCTAAAATCTGCATATTTCAACACGGCATTTTTAAAACTGGCATTTTTTAAACGACAACGTTTAAAAGAAGTATAGTAATAAGCAGAATAAATTTTTAGCATAAAAAGTATATTATCTAATTCCGTTATTGCATTATTAAAACAAGTTCCCTGCAAATCTGCATCATCAAAGCAAGCATAATTTAATATCGTTTGTTCTAAATTTGACTGTTTTAAATTTGATTTTTGAAATCTTGCTCCCTGTAAATTGCTACCCTTTAAAACAATACTCTGCAAATCACTTTGTCTAACATCTGCATATCTTAAATCCACATCATTTGCAGAAATACCCTTTAAATCAATTCCTTTCAAATTAGCAAAACAAAAATTTTTATCCTCTTGTTTTAAAAATTGTCTTTTCCATTTTCCATAATCTATTTCTATATCTTGTTGATACAATTTGTCACAAGGCTCAAAATACTCACCGCTTTGTATTTCTAAATGCTCCGCCTTTTTTAGTTTATAATAAGCTTCATTCTCTATTAATTCATTCATAGCATACCGCAATATTTCTACAAAAAAATAATGAAATATGTTAAGCTGTTTCATTGCAAACATTTCTAATTCTGGTATAGAAAAAATAGAACGATAAGTATTACTTTGCAACAAAATTTCATTATAAAATTGATTATAGTGGTGATAAATAACATTACTATTTAAAACACCAATTTCTTTTCCTTTTTTTAAATACCAATATTCATCATATAAAAACAAATGATATTGATAAATTCCTTCTAATATATCCTGCCTCATAATGTGGAATGTAATATAATTTATTTTTTGTTCGCATTGTTGTGCTTTGTAAAAAAGTTTTTCTATTTCTGCACAAATTGTTTTTTGTATTTGTTCTATATTCTGCTGTATTTCTTTTTGCATGATAAAAACAGTCTCTTGTAATATAGGAAATAATATTTCTTTTTCCCATTTCTGAAACATTTCTTTTTTATTCATAATACTCTTCCTAATTTTCTAATTGTATAGACAATAGCATTTGTTTTATAATATTTATCCAATCTCTTTTTTGTGTAAAAGGGCAATGAAATGTTCCCATTACCCAGTTACAATTTATCAAAAATAAAAATATTACTTCTAATATGGTGTCATTTTGTATTTGTAATGGAAATAAAAATTGTATGATAGACAATTCCTGCTTTGTATTTAAAATATCTTTTTCTATTGTAATATTGTTGCCTATTTCTTTTATGTCTTGTTCTATATCCTGCTGCACTTTCAGAATATCTTTTCCAATTTGTTCACAACTTAAAAAAGAAAAAGTGATATTAATATCCATTTCCTCATTTGTGTATACAAAATCTGGACAATCTTCTGCTCCATATTTTAATACAACAGTTGGTTTTTTCATGGCATCAAAAAAAATAGGAAACATCATACTAAATTCTCCATGACACAATTTTTTTCTTTCAAACTTTACTGTATTATAAAAAATTTCTGCATATCCTCTATTAATATCATTTTTTTGTTGTTCTTTCTTTTTTTTCTCTTGATTAATTATTTTTACCATATCTTCTGCATAACTTTTCAAAGTAAATCACTTCCCTATGCTTTAAAGTGCATAATTTCATCTACAATTACATTCGCTTTTGGTGTGGTGGCAATAATTCTGTCTGTTGCCTGAAATACAATTTTATTTGCTTCTAATCTCATTAAATTTGCTGTGTTTATTTGAATACCAGCACTTCCTGTTAATGTAATGCCGCTGCTGTAATCCATATTGACAGCACATTTTTGTTCTGAAGCAACAAAATCAATAGTAGTAGGGGATAATACCATTTCTTTTTTATGTATGTTACCAAATCTTTTTGTAGAAATATATTGCGTTTTTGTATTTTGTTTCCCATCTGTTCTATTCACAAGTCTTACATACATCTGTGATTCATCTGTTTTAGGGCTGTACAATTTCACACTATCTCCTACTTGAGGCATACTATAATATCCTGTTTGTCCCTCTGTAGTATACAAAGTATTGTATGGAAACCAGTAACATTTTGCTATATCTTGTGTTTCATCAATACACAAATGTAATTTTAAACAATCTTTTTTTACATCAAGCACTTTTCCATCAATGGACAAACCCATAAAAACAGCATTATAAAATGTATTTGTAAAAACGCCTTCTTTTTTACATAATTGATAATAACAAATCATTTTTCCATGCTGTAATATCATTTCCTTTTCTATTACAATAAAATAAAAATCTCTATATAATATGGTATCGCCTAATTCATAATCATGTTCTGTTTCAATTTTAAAATAGGTGAAATCCAATAAACTTTTTTCATCAAAATTTTGATTTTGTATCATATATTTGTCTGTTTTTCTGATAATTCTGTAATGCTGAGCTTGCTCCTTGTATGTTTCACCATTAGGCAGACCGATATACATTTTAGGCTTGTCAGATAATATATCAGGTATCATAATGGTATGAAGCTGAGAAGCAAGTCGCAATAAAAATGCCCAATCTGTTTCATCATACTGTATTATCACTTTGCCTTGTATTTTGCCGTTAGAAGCAGTATCTATAAAATCTCCTTGATAATCTGTTTTGATAATTTGTTCAAATAGAGATTGATATTTATTTTCTGTATGTTGAAAACTTCTTCTTTTCTTTTTGATATCTAACAAAATACTGTTGCTTTTTGCTGTCAGGCTGACAATACAAACATCTTGTATCATAGAAATTTGTAAATCCATCAACACTCCCGAAAATAATATCGGTTTTTTGTCATTACCTTTTTGAAGTAATACAACATTTGTTTTTTCATTTAGGCTGTAAATATCTTCTATTTTTTGACCATCTTCTAACATTACATCAATGGTTGCGATAGCGTGTTCATTGCATTTTTGTATTATTTTTACAGACAATATTTTTTGTATTTTGAAAGGAATTTCTATTTCTAAATCTTTTAATAATATGCTCATTTTCTCACCGCCCTATATCATATGCTCCACTTTTTGAAAAGAAATACCTAAATATTCTTTTCGCAATATATTTTCTGTCAATACCCTGTCAAACACAAAATATTCTTGTTTTTCAAAATCAACACGAAATAAAAAGCGTTCTCCTAATTTTATCACTTTGAAACACAACACCATCTATACACTTATATTTTCCTTCTGCAATACAGTCCAGTGCTGGACAAACACATTTCCAGTAAACGACAGACTGCATATGCTGATTATCACACAAAAATATGGGATAAAATTCCAGTGTTTCATCATAGATTTCCAACAATTCTTTTAACCCATCAGAAAACAAATGAAATGTAGAAAACAACTTGCGAACCATAATATAATCCGCCTGTAAATATTTTTCTCCTAAATCACACATAATCACTTCTTCATTTGCCTGCTCTAGTTGCTCCTTTGTCATATTGATATGGATTGCATTTGTAATTCTTTTGTCAGGCTTTACAATATAATGGGAAATAATATCACCTTCTTTGTTTTGCTGAGCAGTAATTGCGAAACTCCCCACCTAAAAGCAAAGCGTTTCACAATTACCCTACTTTCTTTCTACAACAATATTTTTTAAAGTTTGTTATATTCCTGCTGAACTTTTAAATAATCATTATAAAACACTTCAAAGTCATCTCCTAGTTTTTCTTTAAGTCCATCAATCACATTACTTTCAAATATTTCCTTCAATTCTCCTTGAATTTCGGAAATATCAACATTATTATCCATTGCAATTTTTGCAAGGCTAATAAATATACAGCACTTATCCAAAAAGTCATATCCTTCATAGTCTGCATACTCTTTCTCAGTTAAATAACCTGTCATTCTTAATAAAGTACCAAGTTCTTGGTAAAGTTCTTCATAAGATTCTTGTGTATCTTCTTTGTGTTCACTATAATTCATTAACATAACATTTTTTCCTTTTTTAGTTTTTATTTTCTATGTAAAATAATTGTATAATAGATAATATCTATTAAAATCCTCTTCCTTTATAAATTCCGTCATCAAATTTTCTCACAAATCCTCTTATTGGAAAATCTGGATAATTAAATTCCCACAGACAATTACATTTTCTGCATTTATACCATTTTGTTGCAAACCATTTTATAGTCTCACCTTCATCATTCCATACATAATATGGTTGTTGTGGTATTTTCTCTATAAATATTTCTTTATTTACTTGCTCTTGAAAAAAATCTTTCAATTCTTGAAATACTTTTATTGAATCAATACTTGTTTCTGTTCTTTCAAAACAATCACACTCTACTTTCCAAACCATGAAGCATCCACCTCCGGAATATAAATCTAATTTCCGCCACCTAATAACATTCCTGCTCCACCATTTATTATTTGAGGAGCTGCTGTACCTTCATAAATTATAGTTCCTTTAGGAACTACAACTTTTGTTATATATTCTGTTGTATTTCCCCAATCAGGATTTAAAGCCAAATCTATTTGTGTTTGTATTCCTCCATTTTGAGGTATTCTAGTCACATATCTACCTACTTCTTTTCCATTCCCACCATAAGCCCTATAAAATACAGTATCTTCTTTTAAAACTTTTTTTACATATGAGCCTCCAGTAAAAGTTTCTGCTATTTCTTTAGGTAATGGTCCTGGATTCATAGGAGTATAAAGAATTCCTTCATCTCTAATCAGAACTTCTTTTGTAACATTTATATTACTACTTATTTCTACTTCACTTACATTTGTTTTATTTACAGCATTATTTGTTGGCATTTTATCTTTCACTACATTATTACTTCCTGCTCCTGTAACTTTTACTTCACCTACATCAGTTTTCGGTTTTTCTCCACTAATTTTCACACCAGAGCTATTTGCACCACTATTATCTCCTCTTTTTACAGGTATACTATTATCTGTTTTTCTAGCTCTCTCTGCTACTTCTTGACTAACTTCTTTTCCAGCTCTTTCTGTTGTTTCTTGAGCAGTTCTTTCTGCTGCTTCTTGAGCAGCTCTTTCTGCTGCTTCTTGAGTAGCTCTTTCTGCTGCCTCTCGTGCAGCCGTTCCTGTTAGCTTACCTGCTGTTCCTGCAGCCTTTGTTATTTTTGATATTGCTCCCAAAAATGGTAAAGCAACACTTGCTGTCCTTCCGACAGCTTCTGATTTCCCTTGTATTGTTCCTTCCTTCCAA
>JBCLQL010000001.1:251915-489952 GCA_041223565.1 Lachnospiraceae bacterium 46-61 | reverse complement strand
ATCTGCAAAACTTTTTTGAATAGACTTGGGTTGTGTTTTATTTCTTAACTGTTCAGTTTTCAAGGATCAATTTCTTTTTACTTTTTTCGACTTCTTTCAAAGTCAACCGTGATATATTTTATCATCACTCTTTTTATTTGTCAAGCACTTTTTTTATTTTTTTATTTCTTTTTTTGTGCTTGTCTGTAACTTCCTTTTGGGCAGTCACAAGAATTTATTATACTCTTTTCTCACCGATTGTCAAGTGTTTTTTTTACTTTTTTAAAACTTTTTATTTGCTTGTCCTTCTCGGCAAGAACGTTTTATACTATACCACATTCCTTTATTAATTGCAATACTTTTTTTTCATTTTTTTCAATTTTTTTTCAAAATTGTTATAATACATTGATTTTTCAACAAAAAATCACATTATACTACATCATATGAATAATAGAAAAGTAACTTCTTTTCAGTGTTCTCCAAAAAGAAGTTACTTTCATTATGCTGTAAAAATCATTTAAACAAATGATTTTATCCAACAATTAAACAATTAGTTGCTGTAATTGCTGTTTTTATTGCAGTTTTTTTCAGTTTTATTTGTTTTGTTCGTTTTTTTGCTTGTGTCAATGCTGTATTCTTGCGCAAATTCTGTTCTGTTCATACCTTTTTGTGTGTTTTTTTCTGCATTTTTATTTGTGTTTTTTTCCATTTTGTTATTCCTCCTTAAAATAATTAAATAAAACAAGCGCTATAAAACATGCAAATCGTTATTGCACTATTAATATGACCCATATTTTTTATTTTATTCTTTTATAGAAGAAACATTTTTATTCCATTTTTTTCTAAAAATACTATTTTAATTATTGTTTATTGATTAAATATCTTTTTTTATATTTTCTATGACAATATTTTAATATTTTTGTATACACCATTACATTATATCCGCTGCCTGTTATGCCTACTAAAGGTATACCTTGTATAAATTTTGCAACCAACATAGCATTAGAAAGTGTTTCTGATGTTTTTTTTATTTCTTGTTTAAAATCATATGGTACAGCAATTTCTTTTTCAATATCTTCTGCTGTTTTCTCTACCAATTCATCACATTGCTTTTTTTGTTCTTGCTGTGCCATAGCCCCACGTATTAATCTTAATATGTATATTTGTTCTCTTTTATCATTATAATCATAACCATAATGTAATGCTGTTTCATAAATTCCTTTTAATATCACAGCCAAAAATATAGGAATATCAGGCAATCCAATGCCCAAAAAGCCTAGTCCTGCGCCTTCTACTGCTGTTACAGCAATATTTATTCTATTGCATTTATTTGCACATTTCTCTAATTTTTTAAATTGTTTTCTTTTCTTATATTCACAAAATTTTTTATCTTGAAATTGATATTCCCATAAAATTTTTTCTTTATCATATGTTTTTTCTATTACACCTGTACCTTTTTCAAATATTACTAAAAACCCTTTATAAAATGCATTTTGTATACCTTCTCTTAATTTCAAAGGTATTTTTTGCTCTAAAGCATGAGAAAATGCTTTCTTTTTCTTTTGTAATGTATTTTCCTTTTGAAGTAAATATTTTTGTTCTTGTTTTTCCACTTTTTCTAATTGCTTTTTTATTATATCACTCATGACTATGCCTCTCATTTCATTAATAAAATTTTTTATTTATAACTACAACATTTATCATTATTATTTTATATACAAAAAAGATACCGATTTTTATCGGTATCTTTATTATATATTATATTTCCTTTTTAGGCATTACTTTTGTAAAATCTGTTTTACCAATATTATCTTTCATTGCGGTATCTGCCTGGACATTTTGTAGTTTATAATAATCCATGACCCCTAAATTACCACTCCTTAATGCCTCTGCTAATGCCATAGGCACTTGTGCCTCTGCCTCAATTACTTTTGCTTTCATTTTTTCTACTTCTGCTCGCATTTCTTCTGCTTTTGCCACAGCTGCTGCACGTCTTTCTTCTGCTTTTGCTTGTGCAATTTGTTTATCAGCCTCTGCTTGTTGTATCTGCAAATTTGCTCCTATATTTCTTCCAATATCCACATCAGCAATATCAATAGACAATATTTCAAATGCTGTACCATTATCAAGTCCTTTTCCTAATACTGTTCTTGAAATAGAATCTGGATTTTCTAATACACTACTGTGATGCTGTGAAGAACCTACTGTTGTAACAATGCCCTCTCCTACTCTGGCTATAATGGTTTCTTCCCCTGCACCGCCAACTAATCTAGCTAAATTTGCTCTTACTGTTACTTTAGCAATTACCTTTACTTCTATACCATCAATAGCAACAGCAGAAATCCAAGGCGTTTCAATAATTTTAGGTGTAACACTCATTTTTACTGCTTCAAAAACATTTCTTCCTGCCAAGTCAATCGCTGCTGCTCTTTCAAATGACAAATCCAAATTTGCTCTATGTGCTGCAATCAAAGCGTCCACAACATTATCTACATGACCACCAGAAAGTAAATGGCTTTCTAACTGATTCGCATTTACGTCCATACCTGCTTTTTGTGCCTTAATCAAAGGACGTATAATTCTTGCTGCGCTAACTCTTCTCATTCTCATACCAATCAATGAGAATATACTTACTTTTACCCCTGCTGAAACTGCTGATATCCAAAGTCCTAATGGTACAAAACTTAAAAATATACTAATAATAACAATAATTGCAATAATCGTGACAACAACGCCTGCTCCTATAAACGGCATAATAAAACCTCCTTTTTATTTTATAAATATAGCTTATCTGTTACAATAAAATTTAATTCACTTCTTTTACAACAACTGTTTTTCCTTTTACTTGAATAATTTCAATCATTTTATTTTTTTCAATATATCCTCCTTCAGAACATACATCTATTTGTATTCCTTCTACTTCCATTTTTCCATAAGGTTGTATTGTTGTAATACTCATACCTTTTTTACCTTGCATATCTTGTAATATACTTTCATCAAAATCTTTTGTATTTAACACATCATTTAAAACAAATTTATCATATACCTTTTTTGTTTTGGCAAAGCGTACAAACAACAATAGTAATATAATAAAAGTAGCAATCATAATCAAAAACACACCAAAACCATATTTTATACCCGCTATTACAGTAGAACTTATCAATGCAATACCTCCTGCAATGCCAAATATACCAAAGCCTGGTATAAATGCCTCAGCAATTACAAGTGCCAAACCGATGATACCTAACATTACAATCCATATTAACATAAGTATTCTCCTTTCTGTATTTCCATATTGTCAAAGGATTTTTTAAAAAACAAGTAAGAGATATTTTGAGAAATAAGCAACAGAGGATTTTCAATGATTATAAAATATAAAAAGTATCAAAAAGTATCAATGTTTTATTTTTAAAAACCCCCCTATTGAGCGTAGCGAAATTTTTTTCTTTTTTATTTTTTTCTTTTTCTATCTCTTTCTTTATTTCTTTCTCTATCTCTTTCTCTGTGTTACATTTTATTCTATGTTTTGTTACATCAATGTTACCATTGTAACATTTTTAGCGTTACATTGATGTTACATCAATATTACTATTGTAACATTTTCGCGTTACATCGGTGTTACACCTCTGTTACATTATCGTTTCATAATAAATAAAAATCAATTTTTCTTTTTTTATTCTGTAAAATTCTTTGCAAAATCTTTTGCAAAATATGTAATAATCATATCCGCACCAGCTCTTTTTAATGCTATCAAGCTTTCCATTGCTGCTTTTTTACCATCTATCCAGTTCATTTTTTCTGCTGCTTTTATCATAGCATACTCACCACTCACTTGATAAGCACATACAGGAACATGAACACTTTGAGAAACCTGCCACAATATGTCTAAATAAGGCAATCCTGGCTTTATAATTACAATGTCTGCACCTTCTGAAATATCTTTTTCAACTTCTTTTAATGCTTCTTTTCTATTTGCTGGGTCCATTTGATAGCTTTTTCTATCTCCAAATTGTGGTGCAGAATGAGCTGCTTCTCTAAAAGGACCATAATAAGCAGAACTATATTTTGCACTATATGCCATAATAGCAATATCCTGACAATCATTTTCATCCAATGCTTTTCTAATATATCCTATTCTATTATCCATCATATCAGAGGGTGCAATACAGTCTGCACCTGCTTTGGCATAACTTACTGCTGCTTTTGCTAAAAGAGGTAGTGTTTTCTCATTATCCACACTACTGCCACAAAGTACGCCACAATGCCCGTGGCTAGTATATTCGCAAAGACAAACATCTGCTATAATATACAATTCTGGTACAAATTTTTTTAATGCTTTTATTGCTCTTTCAATGATATTACCCTCACAATATGCTGTTGTACCCATATCATCTTTGTGGTCAGGAATACCAAAAAGCAACACACCTTGTATACCAATTTCTAATAACTCCTTTGCTTCTTCTATCAATTTATCAATAGAAAAATGATAGTTTCCAGGCATTGCACTAATTTCTTGTTTTATATTTTCCCCTTCTACAATAAACAAAGGGTATATTAAATCCTCCAAATGGACTCTTGTTTCTTTTATATAATTTCTAATTGCTTTATTTTTTCTTAATCTTCTATAATCCATAATCCACCTCATATTATTATATAAAATTAATATGATTTTGTATGATAATATCTATTGTATTATCAAAATATAAAATTTATATAAGTATTATAAAAAATCTATTTATTCTATTTTATCATATTTATATTCTGTATTCAATGTATTACTTTCATTCGTAAATAAAACGTAAGAATCTATATTAAAACATACATCATATTTTATGATTGATATATTTGTTTTATTTTTTCTGCTAATCCTTTTGCTGTTGCAATATCTGCTTTTGCTGTTATAGTTGCTCCCATATCTAATATTGTTTGTTCTGTACTATCACCTATTGCAAAAAGCTGACATTTTTTAATACTTTCTCCTGCTATCAAAAATAAATTTTTTGCTTGAGAAGAACTGAAAAATGCTACACTATCCACATTTCCTTTTTCAAATTCTCTTTTGATATACTGTTTTGCTGTTTCATCTGTGGGCATACGATTCAAATATGCTGTTACTCTTACCATTTCCACACCTATATCTTTTGCTTTTTGCTCTAAAATAGTACTTGCTAATTCTGATGCAGGAAATAATATTTTATCAGATTTATTTAAAAATTCTCCCATTTCCTCTGTTGCACATTTACTATTATAGTGTTGTGGTATTCTGTCCACAAAAATACCTCTTTTTTCCACTTCTTCTTTTGTTTTTTCTCCAATACAATATATTCCTATTCCTTGTAATGTTCTGATATCTTTTTTCTGACTTTTCATAGCATGAAAAAATACCTCCACGCTATGAACACTTGTAAAAAATATCCATGTATATTGATGCAATCTATTGATTTCCTGTATTAAATTATCTTCTTGTTCCACAATTTCAATAGCAGAAAATATTGTGACTTCTGCACCTTCCTCCTGCAATATTTTTTTTGACTGTAATGCACTTTCCCCGCTTCCAGCAAGAACAATATGTTTCCCAAAAAGAGGTCTGTATTTTTGCCAATCTATTTTTTGTTTTACCACATCTCCTATAATCACAACGGAAGGGTGTCCAATGCCCTGTTGTTCTGCTACCTGAGCAATATCTTTTAAATATGCTGTTACACTTTTCTGTTTGCTTGTTGTGCCCCATTGTATTGCTTCTGCAAGAGTATATTCATCTTTTCCTTGTTCTATCAATTTCTTGCTTATTAACGACAAATTTTTCATACTCATTAAAAATAGAAGTGTACCCTCCAAATTTGCTATTGTTTTATAATCCAGTTCTTCATTTTCTGCTCTATGTCCTGTAAAAACATGAAAAGAAGATGCATAATTTCTATGTGTTACAGGTATACCTGCATAGGCACAAACAGAATAAAAAGAGGAAACACCTGGTATCACTTCAAAATCAATTTCTGCTTTTTGGAGTTCTTCACATTCCTCGCCTCCTCTGCCAAATAAAAAAGGGTCGCCTCCCTTCAAACGTAATACTTTTTTTCCCTCTTTTGCCTTTTGAATTAACACTTGATTAATTTGCTGTTGATTTAATCTATGATTTTGAGGCTGTTTTCCTGCATTGATTTTTTCACATTTTCTATCAGCATATTGTAAAAATCTTTCTGCTGCTAGTCTGTCATATACTATTACATCTGCTTTCTTTACTAATTCCATAGCACGCACACTAATTAAATTTTCGTCTCCTGGTCCCGCACCTGCAATATATACTTTTCCTTTTTTCATGTTATGCACCTCTTTATAAATATCTTTCATTGTTGTTCAAATTTTTATATCAAATCTACAATAAATATAATATATTTACATAAAATGAACAGAACTTTGCTTTTGTATCTGCATTGCTAATTTTCTTCCCAATTCTTCTGCATTCTGAACACTATCATATCCTTCTGCCAAAAGTAATTCATCTGTATAAAACATTGCTTTCATATATATTTTTTCATTTTCAATATTTGCCAAAGCTCCCGCAGGTGCATGACAGTCTGCTCCAATTTCATTTAAAAAAGCCCTTTCTGCTCTTTGACAGATATCAGCATGATTATCTGTTATATTTTTCATAACCTGTTTTAAAAAATCATTTCTTTTTCTAATTTGTAATGCTAATATTCCCTGACAAGCTGCTGGTACCATTTCATGTAATTGGAATATATGTGAAATTTTATGTTGCTGTTCTGTTCTTACTAATCCTGCAACAGCTAACACAACAGCATCTAATTCATTTTCTAATTTCTGAAGTCGTGTCATAATATTGCCTCGAATGGGAATGATATTCAAATCATTTCTTAAAGCTAAAAGTTGTGTTTTTCTTCTCAAACTTCCTGTACCTACTTTTGCTCCCTTAGGCAAATTTTCCCATGTTATATTTTTTGCACATACCAATGCGTCCATAGGGTTTTCCCTTTTTAACACTGCACCCAATTCCAAACCTTTTGGCATCTCATCAGGCATATCTTTCATACTATGCACAGCAATATCGATTGTACCATTTAAAAGCGCATTTTCAATTTCCTTTACAAAAATTCCTTTTCCTCCAATTTTATCAAGCGTTTTATGTAATATTTTATCGCCTTTTGTTTTGATTGTTACAATTTCAATTTCTGTATCTTTTAATACTGTTTGTATTGTTTGTTTTGCTAATTCTGCTTGTTTTACAGCAAGTTGACTCGCTCTTGTACCAATTTTAATTGTTTTTCTCATGTATATTATACTCCTTTAATAACTGTTCCAATGCTTTTTTACTTTCTTTTTTATCTTTTATATCATGCAATATTTTTTTTCTTTGTTGTCCTAAATATGCTAAATCATTTCCCACAGAAAAATCTATATTTTCGCAAATTTTTTTACCCATTAGTGGGAATAATCCATCTGTACTAACAGCAACCGTCAAATTACCTTCTCTCTCATGATATGGTACTGTAAAATCTCCTGTTCCATCTGCCTTACAGCATAATATTTTTCGCTCTTGTGCCCATACTGCAATATCATTATTTATATCTTTTTCTGCCGCTGCAAATACAATAAAAACATTGTCCAAATCTTGCTGTTTTATTCCTCTTTTTTCATAATTAATATGGTATTCTTCTAATACTTTTTTTGTTTTCTGAGCATATTCTTTTGCAATTACATAAATATCTGCTCCCGTTTTTAATAGTGTTTTTATTTTAATAAAAGCTGCATTTCCTCCGCCCACCACTAATATTTTTTTCCCTTCTAAATTAATAAATATAGGGAGCGTTTTCATGTTATATACCCCTTTCATTATTATTATCGCTTTAGTATACTATTTTTACACTTTTATGACAATATAATCAATATAAAGGTATTATAAAATTTATTTTTTGCTATTGCAAATCATATCAATATAACGAACATATATTTGATTTTATGTATAATTTATGTTATAGTAATAACAATACTAGATAGATATTATAAATAAACGAGGTGATTATTATGCAGGAGTTGTCAGCAAAACAACAGCAAATATTATCATATTTAAAATCAGAAGTGCAAAAAAAAGGGTATCCTCCTTCTGTTCGTGAAATTTGTCAAGCAGTTGGTTTAAAATCCACATCTACTGTGCATGCTCATCTTTCTAGATTAGAAAAAAAAGGGTACATTCGTCGCAATCCAACAAAACCAAGAGCAATAGAAATATTAGACCAAACTGATAAAAAAGATGTAGTGGAAGTACCCATTGTGGGAACAATTACAGCAGGTACTCCTATACTTGCTGTGCAAAATATAGAAGATACATTTCCTTTGCCTGTAAATTTTTTGAATTATGACACAGATGTGTTTATGTTACGTGTAAAAGGGGAAAGTATGATAGAGGCAGGTATATTTGACAGGGATTTTATATTAGTACGTCAGCAGTCTTCTGCTGATAACGGAGATATTATTGTGGCATTATTAGAAGATTCTGCCACTGTCAAAACATACTATAAAGAAAAAGACTATATTCGTCTTCAGCCCGAAAATGCCACTATGTCTCCTATTATTACAAAAGATGTAAAAGTATTAGGTAAAGTAATTGGTTTGTTCCGTAAATTTTAATTACCAAATAAAATATTAAGACATCATTTTAAATTTTATTTATTTTTAGTATAAAGGAGTGACATCATTATGTATGGTTTTATTAGAGTCGGTTCTGCCTTACCAAAATGTAAATTAGCAGACTGTATTCATAATAAAGAGGAATTGATACAAATATTGCAACAGGCAAATGAAAAACAAATACAAATACTCGTTTTTCCAGAATTATCTATTACATCATATACTTGTGGAGATTTATTTTTTCAACATTCTCTTTTAGAATATGCTGAAAAAGGACTTAACGATATCATAAAAGCATCTCAAAATATTAATGTATTTGCAGTAGTGGGAATGCCTATTATTATAGATAATCAATTATTTAATTGTGCAGTTGCAATTTATAAAGGTAATATTTTAGGTGTTGTTCCAAAAAGTTGTTTACCAAATTACAGTGAATTTCAAGAAAAACGCTGGTTTTCTTCTGCAAAACAACTTTTATCAAACGAAATGATACTTTGTGGACAAAAAGTACCTGTTGGTACAGATTTAATTTTTAAAGCAGAGCAAATACCTTACTGTAAAATTGGTATTGAAATTTGTGAAGACTTATGGAGTGTCATTCCTCCTAGCAGTTATCAAGCATTATCTGGTGCTACTATAATATTAAATCCTTCTGCAAGCAATGAGCTTGCTTCAAAATATGATTATAGAAAACAATTAATTTCTCAGCAGTCTTCACGTTGTATTGCTGCATATGTATATTCTTCTTCTGGTGTAGGAGAATCTACACAAGATATGGTATTTAGCGGTCATGGTTTGATATATGAAAATGGTACACTTTTAAAAGAATCTGAACGCTTTATAAAAGAAACGCAATTAATATATGCTGATGTAGATTTAGAGTTATTACAAAATGACAGAATGAAAAATACTACATTTTCAGAAAATCAATATTGTCATACTGCTTTTAGAGAAATCACATTTTCTATGAAACCACAGACAAATATAGAAGAATTACAACGCATTGTAAAACCGCATCCTTTTATACCAGAAGATAACGAATATTTGGACAAACGCTGTCAAGATATATTCAATATACAAGTTGCTGGGCTTGCTAGAAGAATAGAGCATACAAAAGCAAAATCTGTTGTTGTAGGTATTTCTGGTGGCTTAGATTCTACACTTGCTTTATTAGTATCTGTAAAAGCCTGTGATTATTTAGGTATTTCAGCAAAACACGTAATTGGTATTACTATGCCAGGATTTGGTACAACAGACAGAACATATCAAAATGCGCTTTCACTTATGGAAGCATTGGGCGTACAAACTCGTGAAATTTCTATACAAAAGGCAGCTTTACAGCACTTTGAAGATATTGGACACGATGCATCTATACATGATGTCACATACGAAAATACACAGGCAAGAGAGCGTACACAAATATTAATGGATATTGCCAACAAAGAAAATGGCTTTGTTGTGGGTACAGGTGACCTTTCAGAATTAGCACTTGGTTGGGCAACATATAATGGTGACCATATGTCTATGTATGGTGTAAATGCAGGTGTACCAAAAACACTAATCAGAGTATTAGTACGCTGGATAGCAGAATATGGTTCTCTTACTCAAAAAGCAAATGAAATACTACTTGATGTATTAGATACTCCTGTTAGCCCTGAATTACTACCTCCTGATGAAAAAGGAAATATTAATCAAAAAACAGAAGAAATTGTTGGTCCTTATGAATTACATGACTTTTTCCTGTATTATGTTGTGCGTTTTGGCTTTTCTCCTTCTAAAATACTATTTTTAGCAGAGTATGCTTTTAAAGGAGAATATGAAAGAGAAACATTGTTAAAATGGCTTAAGAATTTTTATCATAGATTTTTCATGCAACAGTTTAAACGTTCCTGTATGCCTGATGGTCCAAAAGTAGGTACAATATCACTTTCCCCTCGTGGTGACTGGAGAATGCCTTCTGATGCATTTAATCATATATGGATGGAAGAAGTAAATAAATTATAAATATAAAAACAAACTCCCTTATTTTAGGGAGTTTTATTTTTCTGTATCTCTTTTTCATACCATATTATTTTTTGTTTTAAGTTTTGTAAATACATATCCCACTTTTTTTGTTGTTCAACAACAAAATGATAATGCTTCTCTAACAATTCCAATCTTTCTGACATGGTTTTTTCTCCTTCATAACGAAGTAAAGCATACTTTTGTATTTCACTCAATTTCATACCTGTCTCTTTTAATCTTTTTATAAACTGCACCCATTCAATATCTTTTTCTGTATAAACCCTCCTTCCTTTATCATCTCTCAATACAACAATTAGTTTTTTATTTTCATAATATCGTAATGTATATGTACTCATACCTGTTTTCTTTGAAAATTCTCCTATTGTCATAATATGCCTCCTTTTTATATGAACATTTATATTTTTTATTTTAACTAATTTTCTATTGACTTACAGTATACTCTAAATGATACCTTATCATTATAGCATAACATAAACTTTATACTAAGGAGGTTTTTCATATGACACGTTATGAAAAAGGATTACAACAGTTGCAAAATATTGATGGTAAATCTGGTGAAGAAGTAATCACAAAATTAAACGATATTTCTCCAGATTTAGGAAAATACATTATAGAATTTGCTTTTGGAGATATCTATACACGTAAAGGATTATCCTTAATCGAAAGAGAAATGATAACACTTTCCAGCCTACTTACATTAGGCGGCTGTGAAACACAATTAAAAGTACATATACAATCTGCTATTCATGTTGGCATTTCTCAACAAAAAATAATAGAAATTTTTTTACAATGTATACCATATACAGGTTTTCCAAGAGTATTAAATGCTATTTTTACAGCGCAGCAAATATTTGCTATATTATAAATATTATAAAAAAGTTAAAAAACTCCCTAGCTAAGGGAGTTTTTTGATGATTGAAAATAAATTTTTATTATTCTTGTTCTGGAATACCAGTATAAATATAGCCTCTTTGTGGGTCTACTGTAATCAACCCATCATTTGGCATAAAATCAATTACTTTCATGTTGCAGGCAATCATAGGAATATTTAACGCTCTACAAACGTGTTCAGCATGGCAAGTAGAAATATGGTCAGGGTCTACTGGACCAACAATAACAGCAGATGCTTTTTTAATATAAGGCAACCAATCACTATCTGTTGTTGTAGTAACTAATATATCACCTTTTCTGAAATGAATTTCTGCTTCATTAAGAACTTTAATCACTCTTGCTGTTCCAGAAACTCTTTCTTTACCAAATCCAACACCTTTTGCCAATACATCTCCTATTACATCTACTCTTAATGTATTTGTAGAACCAGTTACACCAAGAGGTACACCAACAGCAATTACAATAGTATCTCCATTTTTTGCTAAACCACTTTTTACTGCTGCCTCTATAGCTACATCAAATATTTCATCATCTTTTGGTCTTTCATGATACAATGATTTACAGCCCCAAACCAAATTCATTTGACGCCAAGCTCTTTCATTCATTGTGCAGCCCACAATAGGACAAGTTGGTCTATGTTTTGCAATCATTCTTGCTGTAAATCCAGATGTTGTTACAGTACAAATACAAGATGTTTTCAATTCTGCTGCTGTTGTACAAGCTGCATAGCTGATAGCATTTGTAATATTTTTAGCACTTCCAAATGTTCTTGTCAAATTATGAGAATAATTGATACTATGTTCTGTTTTTTCTGCTATTTTTGCCATCATTGCTACTGCTTCAACAGGATAGTCTCCTTTTGCTGTTTCTCCTGAAAGCATAATCGCATCAGAACCATCAAATATTGTATTTGCTACGTCATTTGCTTCTGCTCTTGTTGGTCTTGGATTAGAAACCATACTTTCCAACATTTGTGTTGCTGTAATAACTGGTTTACTTGCTGCGTTTGCTTTTTCAATCAATGATTTTTGTACAAGAGGCACTTCTTCTGATGGAATTTCAACACCCAAGTCACCACGTGCAACCATAATACCATCAGATACTTCTAATATCTCATCAATGTTAATAACGCCTTCTCGAGATTCAATTTTTGCAATAATATGAATATCATTTCCACCGTTTTCTTCCAAAACTTTACGAATATTAATAACATCTTTTGCAGAACGTATAAATGATGCTGCAACATAGTCAAAGCCCATTTCTATACCAAATTTAATATCTTCAATATCTCTTTCTGTTAATGATGGCAAATGCACATAAACATCAGGAACATTAATACCTTTATTAGAGCTAACAAAACCACCATTTACAACAGTACAATTAATATCATTTCCTTTTATGCTATCTACATGAAGTTCTATCAAACCATCATCAATCAACACTCTTGAACCAACTTCTAAGTCATTTGGTAAATCTTGATATGTAACAGAAACTCTTTCTTGAGTACCAATAATATCCTCTGTTGTTAATGTAAATTTTGCATTTTTCTCTAAATAATATTTATCTGCATCAAATGTTTTTACTCTGATTTCAGGACCTTTTGTATCTAATATTAATGGTATTGGTGCGTTTAATTCCTCTCTTGCTTGTTTCAATTTATTTATAATAACAGTATGTGATTCATATGTACCATGTGAAAAATTGATACGTGCACCATCTAAACCACTACGTATTAAATCCTTCATAATTTCTACATCATCTGTTGCAGGTCCTAACGTACAAACAATTTTTGTTCTTCTCACAATAAAGCTCCTCCTTATAGTATATAAATTATAATAAATACAATTTTTACAATAAAGTTTTTTCCACTTTATGGCAGTACAAAAAGAACCGTAATAGCGTAATAGCTAAATAACTGGTTTATTAGAAAATCAATTATAAAATATTATGCTTTTTAACATTGAAAACAATATATTTTATTTCATTTACACACTATTTACGGTACTTTTTGATTATTTTACTATTATTTAGAAATTGCTAATGTTTTTACAATATCATACAATTCAGCATCATATCTCTTATGCATAGTCAATGCCTCTTCAATATCCATTGTACCATATTTTCCTTGATTATATACTACAACTCTTGTTCTTTCTCCATTCATCAATGCCTGCACAGCTTTATATCCCATAATAGATGCATGCATACGGTCAAGTGCTGTAGGATTACCTCCTCTTTGCAAATGTCCTAATATTGTTGCTCTTGTTTGTATACCTGTGATTTCTTGAATTTCTTTCGCTAATTTTTGAGAACCGCCAACACCTTCTGCAACAACAATTAAATTATGACGTTTTCCTTTACTTCTATTTTCTAATATTTGCTGTATTACTCTTTCATTGTTTATCATATCTTTTTCTTCTGGAAGCAATACTTCTTCTGCACCACCAGCCATAGCACACCACAATGCAATATATCCTGCATCTCTGCCCATAACTTCTACAACAGAACATCTTTCATGAGAACTGGAAGTATCTCTTAATTTATTAATTGCCTCTGTTCCTGTATTTACAGCAGTATCAAATCCTATAGTATACTCTGTGCAATTCATATCCAAGTCAATTGTTGCAGGAATACCAATACAATTTACACCATGTTTTGCCAATGCCTGACAACCTCTAAAAGAACCATCACCGCCAATAACAATCAAACCATCTAATCCAAGAACTTTATAAATTTTTGCCGCTTTTTCCTGTCCTTCTTCTGTCAACATTTCAAGGCAACGTGCTGTATGCAGTATTGTACCACCTCTATTAATAATATCAGAAACATTTTTGCCTTCTAATGTTTTAATATCAGCATTTAACAAACCGTCATATCCTTTACGAATACCTACAACTTCAATACCATTATTGATGCCTGTTCTTGCAACCGCTCTGATTGCTGCATTCATACCAGGAGCGTCGCCACCGCTTGTTAAAACACCAATTTTTTTGAGATTATGTTCCATACTTCAATTCCTCCCAATCTTCATATTCTCTTTATTTTGTAGCTACAAACAGTGCTATAGTAAAAACAAATCATAAATCATTTATTTTTTCTATATTATTAGAGCAATCTCTCTATTTTCTTATTTTTTAAAATATTATTTTTAAAAAATTCTGCACTGTATATTTACTTTAATATATAACAACAACATTTAGCCTTCCAAAATATTACACTAAATAGTTTATCCATAAATTACTACTTCATAAAGTAAAAAAACTAAAAATTTTAAATGGAAAATCTGTTTTATAAAAAAATGGATATCCATAAGTGAATATTGAAACAATACTTTTTTAAAGCCAAACGTGTTTGTTTATCACACTTTATATTTATTGTAAACGCTATAGTGTTTATTGTAAATCATAAATTTATGCTTTTTTTTTCAACTATTTTGGATATTTTTATGAATGTTATTTTACATAATTGTCATTTAAAACTATAGTATTTACAAATTTTATATGGTATATTTATCATTTTTTAATTATTTTTTACAATTACATTTTCATTGCCTAAAAGTAATTCTAGTTCTTGAAACAGCAGTTCATTTTGTTGTATCCAATAACGACTATCTGCTTTAAATTTTTGTCCCTTTTTTTTATCATAAATGTATACTGGTATACTTCCACGATATTTTGATAGAACTTTTATAATGTCTTGCAATGAAATATCGCTTTGTTCTGTCAATATCAATCCTAATGTAGCTGTTTTTTTCTGTTCTGTGCTAAAACAGTCTACATCTGAAGCAATCAATTTTACTTCTCCATCAGCGGATATACTTGCTCTACCCTTTACCACAACAACAGTATCTTCTTCTATTTTATCTGCAACTTTTTGATACAAATTTGAAAAAATAACAATTTCTATCGTCCCATATAAATCTTCTAATGTTAAAAAAGCCATAGTACTATTCGCTCTGGTATGTTTTACACTTTTTCTAATAATCATACCACCTACATTTACTCTCTGTCCATCAAATATCTTGGCATTTTGCTGTTCTTCTATTATAAAATCTTTGCTTGTGCAATTTGTTTTTCTTTTTAATATTGTTTCATACTCTGCAAGAGGATGACCACTAACATAAATACCCAGCATTTCTTTTTCAAATGAAAGTTTTTCTTTTATACTATATTCTTCTATATTAGGAAGTTCTTCTTTTTGATAAA
This sequence comes from Lachnospiraceae bacterium 46-61, assembly GCA_041223565.1. Taxonomy (GTDB): domain Bacteria; phylum Bacillota; class Clostridia; order Lachnospirales; family Anaerotignaceae; genus Coprocola. The sequence goes on along the minus strand of JBCLQL010000001.1, from coordinate 474,203 downwards.
TTTGTTCTTGCTCTGTCATATCAAACAAAGACATCTGTCCCTCTAGATTATTTTTTCTAGATTGTGTAATACCATCCAACACATTTTGATATACTGCCATATATTGCGCTCGGAGTCCCCCCAAAGAATCTAATGCACCTGCTTTAATAAGACTTTCCAAACTTCTTTTGTTTAATTCTCCAGATTCCATACGATTGCAAAAATCTGTCAATGAACTATATGCTCCATTTTTTTCTCTTTCTGCTACTAATGCTTTTATAGTATTTTTGCCTACATTTTTTATTGCTGACAAACTAAATCTGATTTTACCCTCCGACACAGAAAAATGAGAAAATCCTTCATTAATATCTGGAGGTAATAATGCAATATTCATCTTTTTGCATTCATCAATGTATACTGCTACTTTATCCGTTCTATCCATAACACTTGTCATAAGTGCTGCCATAAATTCTACAGGATAATATGTTTTTAGCCAAGCAGTCTGATATCCTACCACAGCATAACATGCTGCATGGCTTTTATTAAAAGCATATTTAGCAAAATCTGTCATTTCATCGAATATTTTTGCTGCTGTTTCTTCTGGAATACCATTCTTAATACAGCCAGGTACTTCTTCCCCTATACCATATATAAAATTTTTTCTTTCTTGTGCCATAACATCTGCTTTTTTCTTGCTCATTGCTCTGCGCACTAAATCGCTTCTTCCTAAGCTGTATCCAGCCAAATCACGCACAATTTGCATAACTTGCTCTTGATATACAATACAACCATATGTTGTTTTTAATATAGGCTCTAACGAAATATGTGTATATTGTATATTATATTGTTCCTTTTTCCCCTTGATATATTTTGGTATAAAGTCCATAGGACCAGGACGATACAATGATATACCTGCAATCAAATCTTCTAAATTGCTTGGTTGTAATTCTCTTAAAAACTGTTTCATACCAGGACTTTCCAACTGAAATACACCCTCTGTTTTACCTTGTGCTATCAGTTGGTATACTTCTGGTTCTTTTTGGTTAATATTATCAATATCAATAGTAATGTCATGTATTCTTTCAATTTCTTTTACAGCATTTTGTATTACTGTTAATGTTCTCAAACCTAAAAAATCCATTTTTAGTATACCCAATTCTTCTAATGTATTCATAGTATATTGTGTTGTAATCGCACCATCATTAGAATTTAAAGGTACATAATCCATTACAGCATCTCTACATATCACAACGCCTGCAGCATGAGTAGAAGCGTGTCTTGGCAGTCCTTCCAGTCTTTTTGACATATCTATTAAATATTTTGTACTTTCTTCATTGTCATATGCTTTTTTTAATTCCGAATTTATTTTTAACGCTTTATCTATAGTCATACCCAATTCTGTAGGTATCATTTTAGAAACCCTATCTACATCTGCATAAGGCATTGCTAAAGCTCGTCCTACATCTTTTATTGCTGCTCTTGCTGCCATTGTTCCAAATGTAATAATTTGCGCAACATGGTCTTCTCCATATTTCTGTATAACATAGTCAATGACTTCTTGTCGTCTTTCATAACAAAAATCCACGTCAATATCAGGCATACTTACTCTTTCAGGATTCAAAAATCTTTCAAATATTAAATCATACGCTATAGGGTCTATTGTTGTAATAGATAAACAGTATGAAACAATACTACCTGCTGCCGAGCCTCTGCCTGGACCAACAATAATGCCATTATCTTTTGAAAATTTAATAAAATCCCAAACAATTAAAAAATAATCTACATAACCCATTGTTTCAATGGTATTCAATTCATAATCTAATCTATTTTTTAAATCTTCTGATGCATTAGGATATTTTTCAGCAAAACCTGCATAACATAATTCTCTCAAGTACTGTTTTGCTGTTTTTCCTTCTGGCACATCAAAACGAGGTAATTTTAAATCATGAAATACAAATTCTACATTGCACCTGTCTGCAATACTTTGTGTATTTTGTAGTGCTTGTTTATCTTCTGGAAACAAATCATACATTTCATCAATACTTTTGACATAATATTGACCACCTTCATAACGCATTCTATTTTCATCATGTATTGTTTTACCTGTTTGTATACATAATAGTATATCATGAGGTACATTATCCTCTTTATAAATATAATGACTATCATTAGAACAAATCATAGGTATGCCTGTTTCTATATGTATTTTTCTTAGTGTTTCATTTACTGTTTTTTGTTCTTTTAAACCATGGTCTTGCAATTCTAAAAAATAATTGCCTTCTCCAAATATCTCTTGATATTCCAAAGCAGTTTGTTTTGCTTTTTCATAAGAAACAGTTAATATATCTCTTGCGACTGCACCCGCAATACAGGCACTAGAGGCAATAATACCCTTATGATATTTTTTTAATAATTCTTTATCTATTCTTGGCTTATAATAAAAACCATCAATAAAACCATATGATACTAATTTAATTAAATTTTGATATCCTTCGTTATTTTCTGCTAAAAGTACCAAATGAGTATATTGATAAGCATTCTTATTATCTTTTACCAATCTAGAACCATTTGCTACATAAACCTCACAACCAATAATTGGTTTAATACCTGCTTCTTTTGCTGCTTTATAAAAATCAATTGCTCCATACATTGCGCCATGGTCTGTAATAGCAATGCTGTTCATACCTAATTCTTTTGCTCTCTCTACAAGTTCTTTTATTTTTGCTGAACCATCTAAAAGACTATATTCTGTATGAACATGTAAATGGGTAAAAGGTCTTGTATTTGTTTGCTGTTGTTTTTGTTCCATATACTCACCTGACCTTTACACATTTTGATTTGTATTTCTGTAACATTGTATCATAAAAAATAATAAGAATATATCTAATTTAAAATAATTCCCCAAAAACTGCCATTTTTCTGACAAAACTTATATTATATACACATTTCTATGACAATATTTGAAATTTTTTATATCATTTTTTTCAAAATTTATACAACATACACAAGCAAACTCTACCCATTTTTATTATTATTGTATTCTTTTTTTTATCTATATTGTTTTTTGACATTCTGATACGACATGATTTTTTTCTAAATAATCGCTACCCCAATTACACATAATATCTAATATTGGTATTAAACTTCTTCCAAATTCTGAAAGAGAATATTCTACTTTTGGAGGAACAACAGCATAAACTTTTCTGTCAATTAATCCATCCTTTTCTAAATCTCTTAATTGTTGTGTTAACATTTTAGGCGTTATTTGAGGTATAAGCGTTTTCAATTCATGAAAACGTAATGTTCTTTCCATCAAATGCCATAAAAGTAATGCTTTCCATTTTCCTCCAATTAATTCTAATGTTACTTCCATAGGACAATGATATTGTTTCATATTTTTTCTCCTTACTACCTTATATAATACTGCTTTTCATTAAAAATAATAGTATCTTTTTCTATACTATTATACTAAAAAGTGCGTACTTGCCTTTTTTATTATAACTGATACAATTATATCATAAACAAAAAATTTTTTGCAATATACAGTTTTGTTAACAAAACCACTATGTTTCATAGAAAGGGGATTTTTAAATGGATTTTTTAGAACTTGCCAAAAAAAGATATAGTACTAGACAATTTCAACACAAAAAAGTAGAAAAACAAAAACTAGAAGCTATAATAAATGCTGCTCATGTAGCACCTACTGCTGCAAACTTACAACCTCAAAAACTCTTAATATTAGATTTTCCAGAACAACTATCAAAACTTGCTCCTTATGTTAATTTCTACAATGCACCTGTCGTTATAGTTGTTTTAGCAGATACTGCTTGCTCTTGGAAAAGACATTATGACAAAAAATATTTTGCTGAAATTGATTGTGCTATTGCAACAGACCATATGATGCTAGAAGCAACTTCACTTGATTTAGGCAGTGTATGGATAGGAAACTTTTCTCCTGAAGACATCAAAAAAGAATTTTTAATTCCTCAAGATTTAGATGTAGTTTCCATACTTGCCATAGGCTATGCAGAACAAAATACTACACTTTCTCCAGAAAGACACAGTCAAACTAGAAAGTCAATTTCAGAATTAATTTATAATACGGAGGATTTTTTATGATTCACATTATTGCAGAGGGTACACTTCCTCAAAAAAACAAAAATACTTTTTTAGAATTAGCAAAACCACTTGTTGAGGCATCTCAAAACGAATCAGGAAATATATTTTATCATTTACACCAATGCGCTGATGATACAGAAAAAATTGCTTTTATAGAATGCTGGGCTGACCAATCTGCTATTGATAGTCATAATATCAGCACACATTTTACAACAATATGTCCACAATTAAATAAATTACTTTCAGAAGATTTAAAAATTACAGTATATCACACATTGATATAAATAATTACATATATTCTTCATAATATTATAAAAAATGTATTCAGCGCACTATTTTTATCAATACGCTGAATACATTTTACATTTCCAATATTTTTTTTGCTTTTTTATATTTTTCTACTCTTTCCATATCCTTTTGTGTAATATTCTTTATTCTCTTTAAATTCATATTATCTTGCAAATCCGCCAATTTTACTGCACGAGCAATATCATTTTGTTTTATTCTCTCAATATAATCAAAATAATTTTCATATTGCCTTTTTGTTAAACAAACCACTGCCTCTATAATATTTTTGCTAAATCCAATATTTTGTAAATACTCCTCACTGATTTTGGTATCCTCCAAAACATCATGTAATACAGCCACAATTTGCTGTTCTTCCTTATTAAAGCACAACATTACTCTCAAAGCATGGAGTATATAGCACTCTCCTCCTTTATCTTTTTGTCCTTTGTGTGCTTCTGCTGCCAATATAATTGCTTTTTCTAACATATTTCTCCTCCTTATTGTGATACACTTTTTTAAATAATACACTATTTTACAAAAAAAAGTGTATAATAAAAAAAGATAGTTTTTTTGTTCATCACACATTACTAACTTATTTATGTTTATTAAGCGAAATATTATAACTAATATTTTAAAACATTAGTTATTTACAGTAAATTTCACTTTATATAAAAATTAAAATTATACAATACGAAAGAGGGCATTGATATGATATTTTATTTTTCAGCAACAGGAAACTCTTTATATACTGCTCAAAAGCTTGCACTATCTTTGCAAGAACCTATATGTAATATAATAGATTTTATAAATCAAAACAATTTTAATTACATATTAAAACAAGGTGAGAGATTTGGATTAGTCTTTCCTGTATATGCTTGGGGGTTGCCAAAACCTGTTATTACTTTTTTACAAAATATACAAATTTCTTCTTTTACTCCTTATTACACATTCGCTGTTGTCACTTGCGGAGAAAACATAGGTACTACAATGAATACACTCAAAAAAATATTAAAAAAGAAAAATATATATCTAAATAGCGGTTTTTCTATTGCTATGCCTGATAATTATGTCGTTCTATTTGACGTGATGAATAAAGAAAAAGAAAACGAAAAATTAAACCATGCTGACAAACAAATTTATAAAATTGCCAAAGTAATTACATTACAAAAAAACAACTTTTTCCGTGTGGAAATGGGAAAATTTCCTTTTTTAAAAAGCACGCTAATCAATTTTTTATTTCGTCAATATTATACAGATACAAAACGCTTCTATACTACTGGTGATTGTATAGGCTGCGGAAAATGTGAATCACTTTGCCCTGCAAATATGATACACATGAAATCAGAAAAACCTCATTGGGATGCTGGACATTGTTATATGTGTTTATCTTGTTTAAATCACTGCCCAAAGGAGGCAATACAATATACCAAACAAACAGAAAAACATGGTCGTTATCACAATCCTCGTGTGTAATAACATAATTTAAAAATATGTTACTATTAAAAAAGCAAAACCTTGAGAAAAATTCTCAAGGTTTTATTTCGTTTTCATACATTATAAACCTAGTGTATCATTACCTGTATAATCTTTCCATGCAGACACAAAATCTTTTACAGCATATTCTGTATTTTTATTATATATCAATTTCTCCATCAAATCTGCACTAATTGTAACAGCATCAATACCATTTATCATAAGTTCTTTTACCTGCATCATATTTTTAAAACTTGCCGCAAGTACTTTACAATCTATATTTTGTTGTTTAAATGTTTTTTGTATTTCCAAAGCCGCTTTTACACCATCTATTTCTAAATCACAAATTCTATTTACATAAGGTGCAACATATGCCGCACCACAATTTGCTGCCATTATTGCTTGCTCCACAGAATAAATACCCGTTGCTAATGTTTTTATATTCTGTTCTTTCAATATTTTAATTGCTTTCAATCCATTTGGTGTAGCAGGAATTTTTACAATAATATTTTCACTTAAAGACATCAATTTTTTTGTTTCCTCTATAATGCCTACTAACTCATCTGATATAACTTGTACAAAAAGCTCTTTATTTTTTGGTACAACTTCTATCAACTTCATAATATCCGCTTTATCTTTTACAATAATGGTAGGATTACTTGTTACTCCTTTTATATTGTATGCCTCTACATATTCTGTTATTTTTTCATAATCTGCACTGTCCAAATAAAAATCCATATTGATAACCCCCTAATTTTATTTATAGATAATACATCACTTTTCATACAATATACATTCTGCTGTAACACTATCTGTAATCAATACATTTATAATATTTGTAGAAATTGCTGTTTTAATTGCCTTCACTTTTTCTTCTCCAAAAGCGACACCTACTCTAATTGGTATATTTTTTGCTTGTTCCAATGTCAATCCTATCATTCTGTCATTCCATTCACTTTCTACAATATTTCCATATGCATCAAATACTCTACCTAATATTTCTCCTACACCATTTTTTTCAGATAATTTTAATATCATATCTTTTTCTAATATAGCAATAGAAGAATTTTGTACTAAAGCACCTATGCCAAATATTCCAACATGACAATTTTTTGCTTTTTTCATAACATTTTTAATTTGAGGTTCTTCTAAAAGCATTTTTTTCGTATCTATATCTTTTACATACATAGGAGCAGCAAAATGATAACTGATACCATTTACCATTTCTGCCAATTTAGAAGATAATAAGCTTGCATAACTCAATCTCAAATCATGATTATCAACCGTTTCTGGTGTCATTGTTCCTAAAAGAGGTACAATCTCTATATTTTTTGCCTTTATTTGACTACCTACTTTATACATATCAAAAGCATCAATGATTTTTTTCATAGTATAGCCCCAAGCTATACCTATTGTCATATCATTTTTTATCATTCTTGCAATATAATATGCCGCTTCTCTTGCAACAAGAATATCTCTATTATTAACATCATCTATTTTTACAGCAATTACTTCTTTCAAATGAAATTTTTTTTCTATTTCTTTTTCTAGCTCTATCATATTTTCAGCTGGAAAATCTATTATAATTTTAATATATCCTTCTTTTTTTGCCTTTGATAATGCTCTGGATACTGTAGTACGTGATACACTCAATTTTTTAGCAATTTCATCTTGCAGCATTTCTTGTTGATAGTACATATCAACAACCCTCATCAAAAATCTTTCATCACTTTTTGCCACAGTATTCACCTCTTTTGCACATATAACACATCATGTAATTATGTTCATATATTTATTATATATTTGTTATTTTATTTGTCAATAGTAATATTGATATTTATAAAAAACTGATTAAAAAATTTTTTCAATCAATTTTATACTATTATTACAATATTACAATGATTTATGGTATAATTATTAAAAATCAATTTAGGAGGAATTTATGAACATCGAACATACAAATATTAATGGAATAGACATTGCAATTGTTTCTGGTAAGGAATGTATTATTACTGATGCTTTATCGGCATTGGATTTAGCGATGACAATAAAATATGATACTGGTGCAACAAATATTGTAATAGACAAAACAATTATTTCAGAAGATTTTTTTAAACTTAGTACAGGTATAGCAGGCGAAATTCTTCAAAAATTTATTAATTATCATATAAAGGCTGCAGTTTTTGGGGAATACTCTCAATATACCAGTAAACCTTTAAAAGATTTTATATATGAATCAAATCATGGCAAAGATTTCTTTTTTGTAGAAACAAAACAGCAAGCAATCAAAAAACTGACAGAAATAGAAAAATAATTATTATCATAAAATAACAATAATGCAGCCATTAAAACTAAATGACTGCATTATTGTCAAAAAAATTGTATTTTATTACTTTATTTATTTTATATTATCAATCATTTCTTTCAAATCATTTTTATCTTGCTCTGAAAATGTATGTTCTTCTAAAAACACTTTTAAAAAATCCATATTAGAATTGCAAAATAGCTTGTCTAACAAGTTAGATATTGCTTGTTTTTGTACTTCTTTTTTTGAAATCAGCACCTTACAAACAAAATGAAATTCTTTTCTTTCTATATATCCCTTTTCAATGCATTTTTTAATAACTGTATATGTTGTATTTCTGTTCCACCCCACTCTTTTTTCTAATATTTTGCAAACTTGGCTTGCTCTAATCTCTCCTTCTTCCCATAATACCTCTAACACTCTTAATTCTGAATCAAATATCTGCATAATATGTCACTCCTTTTTTCTATAACACAGCACAAAATCATAATACATACTTCTTATTAATATATTTTATGCTACATATTCAACAATAAAATTGCTATATAAAACAGCAACATATTTTATTATATGTGCAATATATCTATGGGTCAATATATTTTTTATTTAAAATTGTATTAAAATGATAATGTAATATCCAGCATAACAGGACAATGGTCAGAACCCATTATATTACTATGAATACTAGATTGTTTTAAATATTGTGTCAATGATTCAGAAACAATATAGTAATCTATTCTCCAACCAGAATTATTTTTTCTTGCATTCGCTCTATAACTCCACCATGTATAAGCACCTTCCAAATCTGGATAAAAATATCGAAAAGTATCTATAAAACCATTTTGAAGAAGTATTGTCATTTTTTCTCTTTCTTGGTCAGTAAATCCAGGATTATATCGATTTGCCTTAGGATTTTTTAAATCAATTTCTTTATGTGCTACATTCAAATCACCACAATAAATAACAGGTTTTTTACTGTCTAATTTTTTTAAATAATCAAGCATTGCTTCTTCCCACTCCATACGATATTCTAATCTTGCCTGTTTTGGTTGAGAATTTGGAGTATATGATGTTACATAATAAAACGATTTAAATTCTAATGTAATTACACGTCCTTCTTTGTCATGCTTTTCTATGCCTATACCATATGAAACAGAGACTGGCTCTTTCTTGCTAAATACTGCTACACCAGAATACCCTTTTTTTTCTGCATAATTCCAATATTGATAATAATTAGGTAAGTCTAATGTAATTTGTCCTTCCTGTAATTTTGTTTCTTGTATCGAAAATAAATCAGCATCTACATTTTTAAAATAGTCTAAAAATCCCTTTCCTACTATAGCACGAATACCATTTACATTCCACGAAACCAATTTCAATTTTCATTCCTCCTTATAATCACTTATATTATATAATATTATTCTAGTAAAAAAACTGTAATATTTTCAAATTTCAATCTGTTTATAGATTATATCATAGTGCATTTATTCTGCCTACCATAAAATAACAATGTATTAATATTGTTTCTTTTCACATTTTCATGTAAAATAAAATTTACCATTATTATAATAAAGAAAGGAGTAATCAAACATGAAAGTTGCTTTAGCGCAATTAGATATTGCGTGGGAAAATAAACAAGAAAACCAAAAACGTTGTTGTGCCATGCTGGAACAAGCAAAAAAGCAGTGTGCAGAATTAATCATTTTTCCAGAAATGACATTAACAGGTTTTTCAATGAATACAGATACATATGGAGAAACAATGGAGAATTCTTCTTCTATTGCTTTTTTTCAGCAAAAAGCAATAGAATACCAAATAGCAATTACTTTTGGTATCATTATTAAAAATGGTGAAAAATCAGAAAATCATTGTGTTACAATAGATGAAACAGGTAATATTATTTCAGACTATGCAAAAATACATCCTTTTTCATATGGTTCGGAATCTAAATTTTACAGTAGTGGTGAAAACGTTTCTTTTTTTAATATAAAAGGAATTCCCTTTTCTCCCCTTATTTGCTATGACTTGCGTTTTCCTGAAATTTTCCAAGTCTGTTCCATAAAAAGCCATGTTATCACAATCATAGCCAACTGGCCTACTCCTAGAAGATGTCATTGGATATCACTTTTAAAAGCAAGAGCAATAGAAAATCAATGTTATATATTAGGTGTCAATCGATGTGGAAGTGGCGATGGTCTAGATTATAGTGGTGATAGTATGATAATAGACCCTTATGGTAAAATTGTAGCAATGGCAAAAGAATGTTCTCAAGTCATTACAGCAGATATTGATGATAATATTGTAACAAAATATAGACAAGAATTTCCTTTGAAAGCAGATAGAAAACCTTTGCTTTACAGTCAATTATATCAAAATAAAAAATAATTATCTGTTTATAAAACATATAAAAAGAAAACATATGCGGGATACTTTATATAGTGTTCCGCAATTTTCTTTTTTATTTTTTATGTTATAATAAAAAAGAATATATATAGTATTATTTTGAAGGAGGGAATACATGAACTTTTTAGATATATTAACTAAAAAAAGAAATGGCATAAAACTAACAAAACAAGAAATTGATTTTTTCATTACTGGAGTCACAAATGGAACAATACCCGATTATCAAATTTCTGCTTTTTTAATGGCTGTTTATTTTCAGTCACTTGATGAAGAAGAAACTGCATATATGACATTAGCTATGGCAAATTCTGGTGAAACATTAAATTTATGCAGTATTTCTGGTTTTAAAGTAGATAAGCATAGTACAGGTGGCGTAGCAGATACTACTACATTGATATTAGCACCCCTTGTCGCTTCTGTAGGCATTCCTGTTATCAAAATGAGTGGTAGAGGTTTAGGTTTTTCTGGTGGTACAATAGATAAATTAGAATCCATACCTCATTTTAATGTAGAAGTTTCACAACAGCAAGCATTACAGTGGGCAAAACAATCTAATATTGTGATTATGGGACAAAGTAAAAATTTAACACCTGCTGACAAAATATTATATGCTCTTAGAGATGTCACAGCCACAGTAGAAAGTATTCCCCTTATTGCATCTAGTATTATGTCTAAAAAAATTGCTGCTGGTGCAGATGGTATTGTATTAGATGTCAAATGTGGAAATGGCGCTTTTATGAAAACATTAGAAGATGCGCAAAAACTAGGGAAATGTATGGCATCTATGGGACGTCATGTAGGAAAAAAAGTAACTGTTGTAATAAGTAGTATGTCACAGCCTTTAGGAAATTATATAGGAAATCGCTTAGAAGTAATAGAAGCAATAGAAACATTAAAAGGAAATGTTTCAGGGGATTTACTTACTGTTTCTCTTACGTTAGGGGCGAATATGCTTTTACTTTCTGGAAAGGTTTCCACAGAACAAGAGGGAAAAGAATTACTTTTACAAAATATTCAAAATGGTAAAGGACTTGAAAAATTCAAACAGCTTTTACAGCAACAATCTGCCGATACAAATATCATACATAATTATAATTTGCTTTCTCTTTCCCCTTATAAATTATTGTTAAAAGCAAATGCTAGTGGTTATATTTATGCCATGGATACAGATTGTATAGGTATGGCATCACAGCAAACAGGAGCAGGCAGAAAACAAAAAATAGATGCTATTGATTTTGGTGCAGGCATCATATTAAAAAAACGTATTGGAGATGTTGTAGAAAAAGGAGAAATATTAGCAGAAGTTTATAGCAGTAGTGAACAAAAATGTCAAAGTGCTATTTCACTTCTCCAAAATGCCATTCATATATCTAATATTGCTCCAGATGCTTCTCCTCTTATATTAGATATTATATCTATGTAATTATTATAATTTAAGGAGAAATTATGTTAAAACAAGATATAAAATATGCTTTAGAGCAATGCGAAAAATACATCAATACATTATGTTACGAAAACGATACTATAAATGACATAGATTGCAGTGATTTTGAATTTCAAAATATTTCATTTGATAATTGTACATTTTTCAACTGTGATTTTTCAAACTGTCATTTTTATGACTGCAATTTTTATAGTATTTACTTCAAACAAACAAATATGATACATTGTATTTGTTCTAAAAACAGTATATGGATAGAAAGCCATTTCAAAAAAAGTCATTTTGAACAAAGTTCTTTTCCATATGCTAATTTTTCAAATACAATATGGGAAAACTGCAATATACAGCATTGTAATATGAAATATGCTTTTTTTCATAAAGTAATATTTAAAAAAATCAATATACAATATGTTAATTTTCAAAAAGCTGATTTTTTTCAAACATTGCTAAAAAGCATTGACTTTTCAAACTGTGATATAAATGCCATTACTGTATCTGACACATATCAGGAATTACAAGGTATAAAAATCAATGCAGAGCAAAGTATTATCATTGCACAAATTTTGGGTGCTGAAATTGTATAACAATCAATTAAAGGAGGAAAATATTTATGAAAAGAGCGATTATTATTGTATTGGATAGTGTCGGTATTGGAGAATTACCTGATGCTGAAAAATATGGTGATATAGGTAGTAATACACTTATCAATATAAAAAAAGCAAAACCAGAAATGAATTTAAAAAATTTATGTTCATTAGGACTTGGTAATATAGACGGAGAAAATATTTCTATATTAGGAAAAGTAGACACTCCTCATGCTTGTTTTGGTAAAATGGCAGAAAAATCAATAGGAAAAGATACCACAACAGGACATTGGGAAATGGCTGGCGTCATTACAGAAAAGCCTTTTCCCACATTTACAAAAACCGGTTTTCCTAAAAAATTGATAGATGCTTTTGAAAAAGCCATAGGTACAAAAATATTAGGTAATTATGCTGCTTCTGGTACAGAAATCATAAAAGTATTAGGAGAGGAACATATCAAAACAGGCTATCCTATTGTATATACTTCTGCTGATAGTGTATTTCAAATTGCAGCCCATGAAGATGTCATTACTGTAAATAAATTATATGAAATTTGTCAAAAAGCAAGAGAATTATTAACAGGTGACTGGGGAGTAGCACGTGTAATTGCTCGTCCATTTATAGGAACAGACGGAAATTTTACAAGAACAAAAAATAGAAAAGATTTTTCACTTCCTCCCACAAATACAACGATATTAGATTTAGCAAAACAAAAAGGGCAAAATGTCATTGCTATAGGCAAAATAGAAGATATTTTTGAGCATAGAGGTATTACAGAATCAGACCATACTACAAACAATGAAGATGGTATTGAAAAAACAATACAATATATCAAAAAGGATTTTGAAGGAATACTTTTTACAAATTTAGTAGATTATGATATGATTTATGGGCATAGAAACGATGTAGAAGGCTATAAAAATGCGCTTGTTTATTTTGACCAAAAATTACCCGAAATATTGCAGTCACTCAAACCAGACGATATACTTTTTATTACAGCAGACCATGGTTGTGACCCTACTACACCAAGCACAGACCATAGTAGAGAATATGTTCCTGTTATTGTATATGGTAAAAATATCAAACAAAATATCAATTTAGGCATACGTAGCACATTTGCAGATTTAGGGCAAACTGTTTCTGATTATTTAGAATTAAATGCAAATTTTGATGCTGTTAGTTTTTGGAATGACATTAAGAAAGGCTGATAACATTGGAAATTAGAATATTACAGCAATTACAAGGAGCAAAACAAGCAGAGGGACTCGCAGTAATTATTGATGTTTTTAGAGCATTTACAACAGAATGTTTTTTCATGTCAAATGGTGCTAAACAAATATTTGCTGTGGGAGAAGAATCTATTGCTTACGCACTTAAAAAAGAACACCCTGATTACATTTTAGCTGGAGAAAGAAATGAAATTATGCTTGCTGGATTTGATTATGGCAATTCTCCCGCAAAAATTGAGCATATAGATTTTACAAATAAAACAATCGTTCATACTACAAGTGCAGGCACACAAGGCATTGCAAATGCTCATTGTGCACAGGAAATTATAACAGGCAGTTTTGTAAATGCCTTTGCTATAGCAAAATATATTAAACAAAAAAATTATTCTGTTGTTTCTCTTGTTTGTATGGGAAAAGCAGCACTTACTCCCACAGAAGAAGACACCTATTGTGCAGAGTATATTAAAAGTCTTTTATTAGAGCAACATTATCCTTTGCAACAAAAATTAGAAAGTTTACGACAATTAGAAGGGAAGCGCTTCTTCAATCCCAATAATCAAGAACAATGTCCAGAAAGAGATTTCATACTTGCTACCACACCTAATCAATTTGATTTTGTACTTTGTGCTACAAAAGATAAAAGAGGGTTCCACAAAATACAAAAAATACATGTATTATAAAAATATGTAAAAAATTTATATATTGTGTTGAAGTATGTTTCAATTTGTGATATAATGTGTAATAAATGTTGTAAACAATTATTTTTGAGCTTTCTGATCAAAAGTTAGGTTTACCTCAGTTAAGACACAAATTATTAATATAGTATTACAATCATAGTATAGTAATATCAAATCACTTATTAACTGTAGGATTCCTAATAGAAGAAAGGCGGTATATATATGTATTATAACTTATTGGTATTAATTATAATGTTATTACAATTTATTATCATGTTATTACAACTAATTGCTCAGTATTCTCAGAAACCAAAAATAATTTATGCAACATATAGTTTTAATCACTTAGTAGAATATTTCTATCTAAATCATTAAAACTATATACCCTTCTATTTTTTTGTAGAAGGGTAATTTCATTTAAAATAATTAAATATCAAAATACAATTATATAACTACATTCCACTTGTTACAAATCATTTTGAACCTGGTACCCATATAAATCCAAAACCATAATGCTTATCAATTTCTTTATGTCCTTTAAAAAATCTTTCCTCACGTACAATATTTAATCCATTTGCACTTGCAGTCATACTAGCAAAAACAACAAAACGTTTATTTGTATTTGGATTATTAATATTTAATTCTATATCTGGAGAGCCTGGCTGTTTTAATGTAATTGTTGCATCTGTTTTATTCCAGTCAGCAACACCATCATATATATAAGCAAATATTACAGCAAATTCTATCATCTCTGGTTTATAAAAATACATATTTTCTCCTGTAGTGCTGCTTCCTGTTCTGTCGTCCATATCAAGTTTAATATAAGGGGTATACTTTTCGCTACCAAAAGAATTTCCTAAAGCCTGTATCACTCCCTTTGTACCATCTTTCAAGCGATACATACACGCTAAATCCAAATCAATCGCAGGAGCAGCAATGCCAAAAAGTCCTTTTTTTGTTTGACTACTCCAGTTTAAATTAGTATGTATTGTTTTAACATTTTTTGAAAGGTCAATTTTATGAGAATCTCCACTTTTTTTCAAACTTATTTTTTTAACTGTTTGCTGTGGTTGTATATCTTTTTGCTGTTGTATTTTCTGATGTTGTTTTTGCTGATTTTGTATTTGTTGATTTGGTTTAATTTCTTCTCCTCCAAAATTTGCAAGCAGTACACTCAATCCTCCATTAAAACCGTTTACAACCATGGATAATCGCCAAAAATCATTTTTTCTATAAATTTCACATAATATAATTGCTCTTTGTTTTTCAAAATCTTTACCATAAAATAAAAAACTTTCTGCAATTTGATTATCTACAATAATATTCATATTTCCTTGCTGTAAATCATGAAGCGTTTTTTCTTCTGCTGTTATTGTAAAAACAAGTTTATTGATATTTTTAGGTAATCGATTCAAATCAATACAAAATATTGTATTGTTTCCTTTTACACTCATATTTAAAGCATTTTCAGGAGATTGAGGCTGATTATAAAATATAAAATATCTATCATCTGAAAGCTGATTATTTGTGTCCACTCCAAAACAGGCTACATCAGCTATACCTCCTAACATACTTGTTGAAACTTCAATTTCAAAATTATTTTTCTTTACAATATCATTCAGCTTTATATTTTGTCCTCTTTGAAGCATACTATTCCCCCCTATACATCAAAAACATTCTAAATAATGATATATATTATTTTCACACAATTTTTATTTTAATATTAATAATACCCACTGCCCTTTTGACAGTAGGTATTTATCAATACTATTTGACAAGAAAGCTACACACTATCAAGTAATTTTTATTACAATTACTTATATAATAACATATCTTCCTTCACGTCTTGGAGGCATTTTAGGAGAAATCGCAGCATGTCCCAATGTTAACATAGCTAAATATTGTCCTTTATCTGGAGCAAATTTTTGGCGCAGTTCCTCTCCTATGCCTACCCTTAATGCTGCTGTTAGCCAACAAGTTGCCAATCCTTTATCATACGCCATAAGACACATATTTTGTATTGCAGCAGAAGTACCTTCTACTACTGTTGTAAAATCTTCATAATTATCTTTTAAAAGAAATACAAGTATACAAACCTTTGCTCCGCCCATACTGTTCAAAAATTCTTTTGTTTCTTCAATCGCCTCTGGATTTTTAGCAAATCGATTATCCAATACTGGTTTAAATTTACCAAATACTTGCCCTGTAATTTGTGCTAGTTCTTTTAATTTTTCGTCACTTTTTACTACCACAAAATACCATGGTTGTAAATTAATTCCTGATGGTGCCATAAGCCCTGCATTGATAACTTCCATTAAATCTTCATCGGACACAGGTTCATCTGTATATTTTCTCACACTTCTTCTGCCATAAATTGCATCTTTTGTTTCCATATACAACGCTCCTTTATTTTAATATATACTAGCAGTACAAAATAGGTCATATTTCAATTTTGCACCACAAAACACACATTATTATTTTGATAATCTTTCTCTCATAGCAATGACATCTTCATTTTCTAAATATTCATCGTATGTTTCTCTTCTATCAATAATACCTCCTGGTAATATCTCAATAATTCTGTTTGCTATAGTATCCACAAACTGGTGGTCATGAGAGTCAAAAAGTAATGTTCCTTTATAATCCATTAAGCCTTCATTTAATGCTGTAATTGCCTCCAAATCCAGATGGTTTGTAGGCTCATCCAATACTAATACATTTGCACCAGAAATCATCATTTTACAAAGCATACAGCGTACTTTTTCGCCTCCAGAAAGCACCTTTGCTTTTTTAAGTGCTTCTTCTCCCGAAAATAACATTCTACCTAACCAACCCCTTATATCAGCGTCATATTGTTCGCCTTCTTTGGCATAAGGACGAAGCCAGTCAATTAATGTATCTTCACACTCATCAAAATATTTAGAATTGTCTTTTGGAAAATATGCTGTTGATGTAGTTACACCCCATTTAAAACTACCTTCATCTGGCTCTAATTCTCCCATTAATATTTGAAATAATGTTGTTCTGGCAATTTCATCAGTTCCTACAAATGCAACTTTATCATTTGGCGAAATTAAAAAACTAATATTATTTAATACTTTTCTGCCGTCAATAGTTTTAGAAATTCCATTTACCTCTAACAAATCATTTCCAACTTCTCTATCCTGTTTAAAATTAGCAAATGGGTACCTTCTGGAAGAAGGCTTAATTGTATCCATTTGCAAATTGTCAAGTAATTTTTTACGAGAGGTTGCCTGTTTTGATTTAGATGCATTTGCACTAAATCTTTGTATGAATTCCTGTAATTCTTTCATTTTTTGTTCTGTTCTTTTGTTTTGGTCTTTGAGTTGTTTTTGCGTCATTTGTGTATAGCCATACCAGAAATCATAATTTCCTACATACATAGTAATTTTACCATAATCAATATCAGCAATATGTGTACAAACTTTATTTAAAAAATGTCTGTCATGTGATACAACAATAACCGTATTTTCAAAATTCATTAAAAAATCTTCCAGCCATTTTATAGAAGCAATGTCTAAATGGTTTGTAGGCTCGTCCAAAAGCAATATATCAGGATTACCAAATAAAGCCTGTGCTAAAAGCACTTTTACCTTTTGATTTCCTGTCAATTCCTTCATTTTTGCATAATGAAATTCATTTGTAATACCTAAGCCATTTAATAATATTTCTGCATCAGATTCCGCTGTCCAGCCGTCTAATTCTCCAAATTCTCCCTCTAATTCAGAAACTCTAATGCCATCTTCATCGCTAAAATCTTCTTTGGCATATAATTTTTCTTTTTCTTCCATAATTTCATATAATCTTTTATGTCCATACAATACTGTTTTAACTACTTCAAATTCATCAAACATAAAATGGTCTTGTTTTAAAACAGCCATTCTTTCTCCTGGTGTAATAAATACACTACCACTATTTGGCTCAATATCTCCAGACAATACTTTTAAAAATGTAGATTTTCCTGTACCATTTGCACCAATTAAACCATAGCAGTTACCTTTTGTAAAATTAACATTTACATCTTTAAAAAGTACTCTACCACCATATTGTAATGTAACTTCCTGTGTACTAATCATATTTTTCTCCTTAAATTATAACTTTTATTTTAAAACTTCTTATATTTTAATACGAACAGCTTTTCACCATTTTCCATATTATAACAAAAAGTTTGACTTATAAAAAAAATCAAACTTTTTGACTTTTCATTGTTTTATTCCACAGCCAATTCCTCGCCGTTTTCTCCTTTTGGTATTTCAGAAAGTCCAGCACTTTCTATTTGTTTTTCAAAATCAATCGCACTTTCTATTGTTTCCTTTGGAATTTCTACTTTTTTCGTTTGATTAATATCCTTACAATCTACTGTTAATGTATATTCATTCACTGTTGTTTTAATAGGCTCATTTCCTTCTGTTCCAGTGCCAAATGTATTTATGACATTATTCATTAATGTTTCTAATGTATTGGACAAATCAATACAATAGCTGATAGGCAATAATGTCTGTTTATCAACACTTACTGTTATATTGGTATCATTTACACCTTTATAATATTCTTCTGTTAATCCTGCCATACCCATTACCTGTAATGATTTTGTATCCTCTACCACTGTAAATAATACATCTGCTGGAAGTATTCCTTGTAACTCTATCACATTTTCTTGTTCACTTACCATTTGCCAATTTGAAGCATTTTTTAAAAATGATATTGCATTTTGTTTTGTATCGTACATTCTCAAAGAATCCAATACAATATTGGGTTCTAATGACTGTTTCATCCATTGCCCTGCATATTCCATATATGTTGTAGCCATGCCATCTACTTCATCAACATATGTTACAAGTACATTACTGGAAGATAAGCTACTTTTACTTTCAATTTTCATATTTAAAGGGCTATATACTGTCGTGACCGTTGTTTCTGTTGAAACATTGGAATCAGAACCTGATGTCGTCATGTCAGATTGCGTTTTTACAATACTTTGCATACTTTTTACTTGCTCTAAATTGGATAAAACTTTTGTAATGGTTTCTTCGGGCGCTGCTGTTTCTTTTGGTGAAATTGCTTCATCACCACAAGCAGAAAAAGCAACACTCATGATTCCAAATAAAACAAACATCATTATCTTTTTACAAAAATTCATAGTTTTCCTCCTTAACTGTTATCTGTTGTGCTATTCACATTTTATAGTAAACATTGCCACAATTCAAGCTATTTTTGTATATTTAAAAAAAATATAAGATTTTGCCTAGACAAATATTACAAAAAATATTTATAAATTTAGTCAGTACGTCTATTATAAAATATGATATATATTAAAATAAACGATATTATCTACATTATTATCAATACATAATTATTAATGTCTGATAAGGCTATTCATTCACACCAGAAATATCTTTTATTACTTCCCCAGCCAATATCAGACCTGCAACAGAAGGCACAAAAGAAATACTTCCTGGTATTTCTCTTTTTCCTTTTTGTAATTTCTCATTATTACTTAATGGTTTAATGGCAGGCTCTTTAGAATATACTACCTTTACATCTTCAATTCCTCTGTTTTTTAATTCTTTTCTCATAACTTTTGCCAAAGGGCATACTGTTGTTTGAGAAATATCTGCCACAAAAAATTGTGTTGGATTTAATTTATTGCCTGCACCCATACAGCTAATCACTGGAACACTTGCTTTTTTACATTGTTCTATCAATAATAATTTAGAAGAAATCATATCAATGGCATCTATTACATAGCAATAAGCACTAAAATCTATTAAATCTATATTTTGCGCAGTATAAAAACATCTATATTCCTCTACTAATGCATTAGTATTGATTTCTTGTATCCTTTTTTTCATAACATCTGTTTTATATTGTCCTATTGTTTTTGTAGTAGCTATCAGTTGTCTATTTATATTACTTTTGCTTACAACATCACCATCTATTAGTGTAAAATGTCTTATACCACTTCTTGCTAATGCCTCTACTGCAAAAGAACCTACTCCCCCTATACCAAATATAGCAACATTTGCTGTATATAATTTTTCCATGCCTTCTTTACCTAATAGTCGTTCTGTTCTTTGAAAATATTCATTCATATATGATTCCTTTCTTTTAAAGTAATGTACTTTTATTTTTAGGCTTTTGCAATCCTTTTGCCCATATAACAGGTTCATAAATTCTTTGCATTGTTTTTGCTACACTGTCCAAATCCTGTCTTTTTAAAACATAATCTGAAACCTGTTTAGCTTCCTCAATAGATTCTTTCATAGCAATACTTAAATCTGCTGATTTTAACATTTGCACATCATTTTTATTACTTCCAAATGCAACTGTCTTTGTAATACCTAATCTTTGTCTTAATTGTTCCACCATAAATTGTTTTGTAGCATTTTTATGATATATTTTAAAATGACAATACCCTTCTGGTGTTTCAGAACTATCCCTTAAGAAAAGAAGTTCCTCTGCATAATATTGTTTTTTTATTTCTTTTTCTATTTTATCAATATTTTCTATGGTATCCACTAAAAGAAAATAAACAACATCTCCATCTTCTGGAAATTCCCCATAAACATAATTTCTATAGGGGGAACTTCTCATATCCATATACAGTTTTTTCTCTACATCATTACGAAATGTTCCATAAAATATTAAAAGGGCATCTTCTAACACCATATTTACAAAATAGTGTCTGTTTAATTCTTCAAATATAGAGCACATTTTTTTTACAATTTCCATAGGAATCGCTTGACAACATAAATATCTTTTTTCATTTGTGTCAAATAATACTGCACCGTCCATAGCAATCACAGGCAATTTTAAATTGATATTTCCTATTACCGAAAGTAGTGATGCTGGTGTTCTTTCTGTAGCAATAGTAATATTTGCGCCATCCGAAATTAAATAATTTAATTCTACATTGGTATATGCTCCCATTTGTCCATTTTCTCCCACAAGAGAGCCGTCCAATCCTGTTACAAGCAATATATCATTTTCACGTTTTCTAGGAAGCTGTATCACATTCACACACAATGATACTAATATACCTATTATCGTTTCCAAAACTCTATTATAAACAAAATCCAGTAAACTCGCATCAGTACTATGTACAATAGTGATACTCATAAGCACTACGCAAGAAATATAAGATGCAGTTGGCTTTTTCAAAAGTAGTGTAATATATATTGTAGGAATAATAGAAAAAGCAATCACAATATACCTTACTATCAGCCATTGATAGGGTATTATATTTTGTTCTATAGCAAGTATTACCGTTCCTACTGCTGCACCTACAAGCGTACCCACCACACGATTATATGCTACTTTTCTGCTGTTTTCTACTTGTGGCTGCATACAGAGTATTGTCGCAATAATAGAATAAAAGGGGTCGCCTTCTGCTCCTCTCAGCATATGAATTAAAAAACAGATAAAAACAGCAATAGCTGATTTTATCATTCTCATACCAATTTTAGGTATTACAATTTTTCTTTCTTTCACATAAAGACTTCCTTTCTTTATTTTAAACATAAATATAAAAAAAATTGTAGCAAAAGCAGTCATAGTGGTCAAGTGTTTCTACAAAAACTATAAAAAAGACTGACCACAATACTATAAATTGTGAAACAGTCTTTTTTATTTTTGATAAATTAACTATCTATATCAGATTGCTTTGTACCAATAATAATTTTAATATCTGTATCTGCTGACAATAAACTATCATCTACTTCTATACGAGCATCTGAAAAATAATCTTTCAAATCTTCTCCAACACCTTGCTCTTTTACAATAATACGAGTATATTCCTGTTTTGTTCCAGTATAAGTAGAAACACCTGAAACAGTATAGCCATCTGATTTTAAACAGTTACTAACTCTACCTGCAAGTCCTTCTGTATATCCTCCGTTTGCTACTTCAATATTATATTCTTTGCTATCATTTGTCTGTTCTTCTGTATCATCTTTCAAACCAATGCCATAAAATATTCTGTTTACCATTTCCTTTGTTTCTTCTTCATTATAAATATAGTAAGAAACTCCTGCAATTTCTTCTGGTACACCTGGAAGTGTTTCCATTTTTATTTTAGCAGGGTCTACCATACTAATATAATTTACATATTTTAAAGCATCTGCTAATGTAACATCTGTCTGTACATCATTATAAAGCATTGATATATAATCTGGTATATTTTTAATAATGGTATCACTGCTTGTTACTTTTTCTGCAAATGCTTTTAAAAATCTTTGCTGTACTTCCACACGAGCAATATCTCCCATAGGATAACTTCTAAAACGGACAAGTTGTTCTGCTTTATCACCATCCAACAGTTGAGGACCTTTTTTTAGATTAATATATAAATCTTGATAAGGGTCTTCATAAAACATATTTTGAGGTACATCTACCTCTACACCGCCTATAGCATCTACAATTTTTCTAAAAGCATTCAAATCTACTTTTACATAATGGTCAATTTCTATACCCAATATATCCTCTAGCTGTTTTACAGTCATTTCAGGACCTTTTTCTTTTCCTGCATAAGCATGAACTGCATTTAATTTTGTAGGAGATTGATAATATCTTGATTCTTTTTCCATATAACTTATGATATCAGAAGCAATTTTCACTCTGGTATCTCTTGGCATAGATACCAAGCTTGTCCTCTGTTCTTCGCTATCAAAATGCACTACAAACATAACATCTGTACGAGTGCCATCACCATCTACACCAAACACAGCAACATTTATTTTCAAATTCTTTTTTTTCAAAGCATCTAAAAAGCTTGTATTTTTTGCATTACTCGAAACAGGTTTATCCGTTTTTTCTGAAGAAAATCCACCTGTTATTTTGTAATAAGCAAATGCTGCACCCCCTGCCCCAATACAAAAAACAAGTATAATACTAAATACGATTTTAAAAAATGTAGCAAGTAAGCCAGATTTTTTTTTCTGTTTTTCTCTTGGTATGTTTCTTTGAGGAGGGGACATTTTTCTTCCACCTCTTTTGTTTTCATACCTTTCCATTCTTTTACCCATTTTTCTCCACCTTTAATTTATCATACAATTACTGAATTATAAAGTTAATTCTTCTATATCTTCCTTTTCCATATTTTCCTGCTCTGTTTGTTGTTTTTCAATGCCATAAAATACTCTGTCTACTAATTCCTTTGTACCTTGTTCGTCATGGTCAAAATAAGCTCCACCTGTTCCTGGTATGGTTTCCATAGTCATATTGTTGATATCAATATCTTTAATATACTTAATATATTTCAAAACATCTTTCAATGTAGCGTCTGTTTCAACAGAATTCCAAATAACTTTTGCAATACTTGGCAAATTATCTAATATTGTCGATGTATTACTTACTTTTTCCAATAATGCTCTTATAAAATCCTGCTGTACCTGTATCCTTTTTAAATCTTTTTGAGCATAACCTTCTCTAAAACGAACAAGCTGTTCTGCTTTGTCACCATCTAAATGTTGATAACCAGGCTGCAAATCAATGTATAAATCTTGATAAGGGTCGTTATAATATAAACGTTGTTCTACTTCCATATCTACACCACCCACAGCATCTACAATATCATGAAAAGCATTCAAATCTACTTTTACAAAATAATCTATATCAATTCCTAATAAATCTTCTAGCATAGATACTGAAAACTCATCTCTATGTTCTTCTCCTGCATAAGCATGTACTTCTGTTAATTTGCATTGTCCTTTTACACCATTTCTATAAGGAATAAATTTTCCTCTTTGTTCTAAAGAAGATAACATTTCATCTGTCATAACTACACGAGTATCTCTTGGTACAGAAACCAAATGAATCTCTTTAGTATCTTCACGAAACGAAACGATAATATTCACATCTGTCCTAAAACCATCATTATCTACACCAAACACAGCAACATTAACTGGTTTTATAGGCTCTGGTGCTTCTTCTTTTTCTAGTTGTTCTACTCTCATAGGTTCTGGATTAATTGCCTTTTTAGTATGGTCTTTTGCAACACTATCTTTTCTGAATGCCATACGGAATCCTACCACCCCAACGGATATTGCTATAAAAAGCATTAAAAATGTAAAAAGTATGTTTTTTCTTCTTTTTCTTCTCTTCCTTTGGTATCTTTGCATTCTTGGTCCGTCCACAATAATTCTCCTATTACACAATATACTATAACAAATCACACATCTACTTTATAAAGTAAAAAATAAAACTTTATGACATTTTTTTAAAATTTACTGTCTTTTATTATAGCAAACTTCAAAATACAATACAATATTTTTTACAAAAAACACAATATGCTTGTACAAAAATTTTATAGCAAAAATGGGCGTATATTACATTTCTAAAGTAATAATATACACTATTTTATTATTTCAATGAAAAACATATTTTTATCAAAAAATAGCTTATCAATTATATTTTTTATTTTTCATCAAACAATTTATAATACTGCCAGCCTGCTAAATAATCTATTTTTTTCTGTTGTTGTTCTGTCACTTCTTCTTTATAATTTCCATTTCCCTCCAAAAATGCGCCGTTTGCAGTAACAGGCAATTCTTTTCTCATTTCATTTACATAATCATACAAAGGAGAGAGTCCTTCCAAACCTATAAGCTCCATAGTCATAGCACCCAAATAATGAGAGCTGATTATATTTCCTTCAGGCAAAAGCATTTTTTGTTTATTTTCTAATATTTTTGTAGTATTTTTTGCATTTTCATTTTGCCAAATAAAATAAGGTGTTTCATAAATAGCAAGCCTTTGTTCTATTGTTCCTTCTATATCAATGTCATAATCCAATATATCAAAAAAATCCATACCATTTGAAAAACCTGGCAAATGGTCACCAAAATATACTACTATAACTGGTTCTTCTATTGTATCTAATTCTTTTACTAATGTTCCAATTGCTTTATCCGCATCTTTCATACCATGAAAATAATTATAAAGTAAATTTTTTTCTTGTTCTGTTAAAACAATATCTGTATCAAAATTTTGTTTTGCTGCATTATACTTATCTTCATAAGGACCATGATTTTGTATTGTTACAGTAAAAGAAAAAAGTGGTTTATCACTTTGCTGTATATGTTCCTGTAATGTATTCAATATCGTTTCCACTGCTGCCTCATCTGTAATATATCCGCCTTTACTTTGTCCATGAGGGTCAAATGAAGAAAGATGTATAAAATTCTGAAATCCAAAATATGGATACACATTATATCGATTATAAAACCAATAATATCCAGGATGAATTGCTAATGTATTATATCCAATTTCCGCCAGTCTTCTTGGTAAAGCGTCAAATTTTTTTCTTACAAAATCATAAGAAGGGGAAGCATTATCTAAATATCTTGTAGGACATGCTGTCAGTACATCATATTCTGTATCAGAAGTGCCACCACCAAAATTAGGTACTACAATATGACCTGCTATGGTATCTTCTTGAGAAATTATCTTTTTATATTCTTCCATAGGGTCATCATAATGAGTAAAATCAATATGCTCATTAATACTTAAATCCGAATATGCTTCTCCCATAATCATAATAATATGAGGTAAATTTTCTGTTTGTTCTTCATTTAAAGTAGGTGGTTTTTCTGCTTGAGCATATTGTATTTCATTATAATGATTAGGCTTTTTCACTTTCATAGTGTTGATATTATGAAAAAAGCAATACATAAATCCTTTTGAATGATATTGATTAACAGAAAAATAAATATTTCCCAGTACAGGATATTGTTGATATACTTTCTCATTGTTATACCACATTTGATTAACAATCAATCCTCCCACAATAACACCCACAATACCACTTATTCTTATTTTTCCATTCATTTTTTTATTTTGAAACAAAACTAATGATAATAAAAGCAATAATAAAAATAATACAATTTTTGTTTCAATATCTTTTAATGTAGTTACATCAAAACCTCTTACAATGCCTATCACTTCTTTAATTAATTTCACATCAGAAGGCAATACAGGGTCTTGGCGCATTTGTATTTTCATACTATTTGCAAAAGCAAGACTATAAAAAATACCCCCCCAAAAACAAATGCTAAAAAGCGTATGATTTGTCAAAAAATAAAATAATAATATTAATAAAAATATAGGCAGACAATTCAACCAAAACAAAAATGGGTCTGTTTCCATACTTTTTTGAAAAAATAATATTTCTTCCTCTGTTGCAGCCACATTTAATGAAAATATGATATTTGTTAGTTTCAATGAACAAAAACAAATTAAGAGCAATGAAAGTATATGCCCTATAGCAATTCTTTTATCTAATATATTTTTTGCTTTTTCTAAAAATGGTTTCATGCTCTCTCTCCTAATAATATTAAAATGCTATTGCACAATCTATCACTTTACTTTTTATTATGGTAAGTTATTTTTCAAAAAATGTAAAGATTTAATTTATTATTTCATATTTTTTAGAAAAAAGTATTGACAAGTAATATAATTTATTGTATTATAACTCTTGTCTTTATTTTCATAATTTTGTGCGTGTAGCTCAGCTGGATAGAGCGTCTGGCTACGGACCAGAAGGTCGCGTGTTCGAATCATGTCACGCACATAAAAAACCTTGAATTGTCAAGGTTTTTTTCTTTTGTTTAAAAAATATGCTATAACAGGGAAGTGAAAAAATGATACAGCAAATCAAAAAAGTACTTCAACAACCAAATTATGATTTTTTAAAAACAAATGAACATTTAAAAAATAAAATAATGTTTATTACATTAGGTGGTAGTTATGCTTATGGAACAAATGTAGAAAGCTCTGACATTGATATTAGAGGCTGTGCATTAAACAGCAAATCTGACTTAATTGGTATGAGTCGATTTGAGCAAGTAATTGATACTCCTACAGATACTGTTATATATGCCTTTAACAAATTAATTCCATTACTTTTAAACTGCAATCCTAACTGCATAGAATTACTAGGTTGCAAAAAAGACCATTATATTTATATTTCACCAGAAGGAAAACAACTTCTTCAAAATTATAAACTTTTTTTATCTCAAAAAGCAGTTCATTCCTTTGGAGGTTATGCAGACGCACAGCTTAGAAGATTACAAAATGCATTGGCAAGAGATTCTTATACACAATTTGAAAAAGAAAAACATATTTTAAATTCTGTAAAATCAGCAATGTATAGTTTTGACCAAAGATATCAACATTTTGAACATGGCTCTATCAACATTTACATAGATAAATCGCAAAAGGAAAACTTAGATAACGAAATATATATGAATATTGCACTCAATCATTATCCTTTAAGAGATTATAAAGGTTTGTGGGCTGAAATGCATAATATTGTGAAAGATTATGGTAAATTAAATGGCAGAAATCATAAAAAAGATAGCGAACACTTAAATAAACATGCCATGCACTTAATTAGATTGTATTTAATGTGTATTGATATTTTAGAAAAACAAGAAATTAATACCTACAGAGAAAAAGAACATAATTTACTTATGAGCATTAGAAATGGAAAATATCAAAATGAAGATGGTACATTCCAAAATGAATTTTTTGAAATGGTAGATGAATATCAGCACAATATGGAACAAGCATCCAAACATACTGCACTACCTAAAACACCCAATTATAAAAAAGTAGAAGAACTTGTAATGAATATTAACGAAAAGGTGATAACTGGTGAATGTGGATAAACAAAAACTTATACAAATATTATCTGGCAATATCATAGCAGAAGACATTTTTAAACAGCAACAATATATTGTTAGTATCATTCCTGAAATCAAACCTATGATTGGTATGCAACAAAATAATCCTAATCATTGCTATACTGTATGGGAACATACTGTATATAGTATTGTTTCTATTACAGATAATATTATATTAAGATTAACTATGCTTTTTCATGATATTGCAAAACCATATTGTTATACACAAGATGAAAACGGTATTGGGCATTTTTACGGACATCCAAAATACAGCAGTGACATTGCTATACAAGTTTTAAAAAGATTAGAATTTGATACTACTATATTGGATATTGTATACAAACTTATATTTTATCATGATGTTCAAATACCATCAAAAACAGTTTCTGTAAAGCGATGGTTGAATAAATTAGGAGAAGAACATTTTAAAATGCTCATTGCAGTTAAAAAAGCTGATATAAAAGCACAATCCCCCTCTATTCAATATCAAAAACTAGAACAAATAAAAAAACTAGAACAAAAATTAATAGAAGTAATACAAAAAAGTCACTCTTTTAGTAAAAAAGATTTAGCTATCACAGGATACGATTTAATACAGTTAGGTATTCCACAAAGCAAAGAAATAGGCAGAATATTAACACTACTTGTATATCACATTAATCAAAATCATATACAAAATGAAAAACAGCAATTAATACAAACAGCAAAAAATATATATTCTCATAGCTCTAAAATATAGTCTGCATAATAAATTATGCAGACTATATTTTGTATAGTATACTAACACATTTCATTTTTTACAGCATTAATTGTAACAAATTTTGTTGCTATTTTCTGTGTAAAAGCTGCATCATGTTCTACAAATATCATAGTTGGCTGATATTCTAAAAGCAATGTTTCAATTTGTATACGAGAAAGTACATCTATATAATTCAATGGTTCGTCCCAAATATATAAATGTGCCTTTTGGCAAAGACTCTTTGATAATAGCACTTTCTTTTTTTGTCCTGCACTAAAATCCTCTATATTTTTGTCAAACTGTTCTCTTGTAAAGCCTAATTTTCTCAATATGCCTAAAAATAAACTATATACTATATTTTCTTTTTGAGCATATTCTTGCAATGTTCCTTTTAAATCACTTGTGTCTTGACAAACATAAGAAATTTCTAAACCACTACCTTTCTGTATTTGTCCTTCAAAAGCAATTTGTTCTCCCAATATCCATTTTAATATGCTTGTTTTTCCTGTACCATTTCCTCCTTGTAATGCTATTCTATCACCTCTTTCCACAGAAAATGTAACAGGCTGAAATAGTTGTTTTTCTCCATAATATAATGATATATTTTTACATTCTAGTAATATTTGTTTATGGTATTGTAAATGAGATAATTTTAAAATTTCCTCTTTTTCTATATTTTTAAGCAATTTAGATTTTTGTTCTATTGATTCATTTTTTCTGTTTATCATACATCGAGAACGTTTCATCATTTTTGCTGCTTTATGTCCTATATATCCCTTGTCTGGCTTAATACCAGCACTATTTTTACCTGCCTTTTTTGTTTTTTCTACTTTATCAGACCAATTTGCTGTTTTTCTTGCTGCCTCTGACAATACGTGTATTTCTTTTTTTAGTTTTTCATTTTCTGTCATTTCAAAACTATCTTGTCTATTTTTATTTTGCTGCCAAGTACTAAAATTACCCTTTTGTAAATCAATATTTTGCTTGTTTATAGAAAGTATATGGTCTACCACATCATCTAAAAATTTCCTGTCATGACTAACTAATATAAATCCTTTTTTATTTTTTAAATAATTTGCTACTGTTTTTCTTCCCAAACTATCCAAATGATTTGTAGGTTCATCAATCAACAAAAAATTGTTTTCTTTTAAAAATAGTACAGATAACAGTACTTTTGTTTGCTCTCCATTACTTAATTGATAATATGGTTGCCACAAAATATCTTCTTCTATATCCAACAGTGATAGCTCTTTTTTTATTTGCCAATATTCGCATTCTGGTGCAATTTCTTGTATCACTTCTATAGTATTTCTTTGTTTCTGTGTTACATCAAAAGGGAAATAATCAAATTGCACAGAGGCACTAATATTTCCTCTATATTCATATTGTCCTAATAGTAATTTTAAAAATGTTGTTTTCCCTCTACCATTTCTTCCTGTAAAGCCTAATTTCCAATTCGTATCTAACTGCAATGAAATATCATCAAATATCAAATCGTAGCTACCGTCATATCCAAATGTTAAATGAGAAATTTGTATTAAAGACATATCATTTCCTCCTTGTATCAAATATGATATTTTTGCAGCAGAAAAAAACTATAAAAAAATCCCTTGAGAAAATGCTCAAGGGATAACAAAAACAAATATAGAATACAACAATTCTATGATATGCTGTTTGATTGAGTCAACGTGTCATTTTCCTGCTGCGCATAACAAAAGCAAGGTACTATTATTAATAGTCCTTCTTTTTACTATACAATTATTATTTGCAAGAAAATGTAACTATCACACTGTCAACTCCTCTCTATAAAAATACTGCATTCATTTTAACAAAATAATATTTTTTTGTCAATATCTATTTTATTATATCATTATAAAACTTGCTATTATTTACTACATACAATATAATGAAAATAATTTATTCTAAAAGGAGTTATAATATGAACATTATAGATGGAAAACATCATATCAATCAAGTACGTAATTTAATAATAGAATATACTCAAATGCTGAATAGAGATTTATCATTCCAAAATATTGATGATGAATTAAAAGACCCTTCCAAAAAATATAGCGCACCAGCAGGAGAATTGCTTGTTGCAATTGAAAATGACGAAGTAGTTGGAATGATTGCTTATCATAAACATTCTGCAACTCGTTGTGAAATGAAACGTCTTTATGTAAAACCAAAATATAGAGGAATGAAATTAGGAGAGCAATTAATTCAAAAATTGATAGAGCTTGCAATACAATCTGGCTATACAGAAATGGTTCTTGATACATTATTACCTTTACAATCAGCAATTTATTTATATCAAAAATTAGGATTTCAACAATGTGAGCCTTATTACAACAATCCTATGAATGACGTCATTTATTTTAAAAAAACGCTTTTAGAATAGTTTCCTGTTACAATATAATACTTTATAAATTAGGAGGAATAATATTATGTAACATAAAGTAAAAGTAACTGTAATTGATAAAAAATTATATACCGAACTGCAATCAAAATATTGTGCAGACCCTAATTCTGGTATATGTCTATGTTATAATATAGGCGATGAATTTCTATTTGAAAGATATGATAATGCAGATGATTTTTGGCATACGAAATTAAACACATTAAAACAAAGCACAAATACAGCAAGACGGAAATACTTTTCCTCATTGTTCTGAGGCATGGGATGCCATAAGCAGATATATTTATACTGGTTTACAAGGTGGTTCTATTATGCGAGGCTGGATGAATGATGAGAGGATTATGATTGCTTGTTGTTCTGACGGAACAAGACCTGTTATATTTAAAATTGAGCGTATAGATTACAAAGCAGTATATGTAAATGGTATTCATTGTGACACATGTCGCAATAACATAAGCGAAACACTAAAAAATATCAGCGAAGTAACAGATATTGCATTTAAAAAAGATAATAACAATAATGGATACATAGAAGTTTTTATTGATAAAGACATTTCTAATAATTTAATTGAAAGTACAATAAAAAGTTGTGGAAAATATCAAGTAATTCATATTGATTAAACAATCAAAATAAATATAAGTAAGTATATTTTTTATATATTTTAATATACTTACTTATATTTTAAAAGCATATTATTTATCAAATATTTATTATGTTTATATTGTTTATTCAATGTCTTTTTCAAATACCATATCCATGTTAATTATAACTCCATTACCATTAATTTTTATTGAATACAAGCTATAAAACGATATCCCTTTTCTGCATATTCATTAATGATTTGCCTATGATTTTCTGATTTTGCTCCAAAAAGTTTTTCTATATATACTGACACAAATTCATATTTTTTCACAAAACATTACTCCTATATCTAACGAAAATGGCGGAAAAATGATATACTAACCAATGCAAACACCATTGGTACAGCAGCATATCCTGCGCTAACTTTGCCATTATGATATAGCACATATATTGCACCTAAAAATGTAAGCATTACAAATAATATGCTTATTAAAAACGTTATTTTTTTCATATATATGCCTCATTATTTTTATATATTTATGGTATCACAAACATTTTGATATTAAAAACCATTGAAAAAACTTTATTTTCAAATGCTTATAAACAAGGTATTATTCTCTTATTTGCCCATCACCATATATAATATATTTTGTAGTAGTCAATTCTTTTAATCCCATAGGACCTCTTGCATGAAGTTTTTGTGTACTGATGCCAATTTCAGCACCAAAACCAAACTGTCCACCATCTGTAAATCTTGTTGAGGCATTTACATAAACTGCTGCTGCATCAATTTCATTTAAAAATCTTTGTGCATTAGTATAATTTTCTGTTACAATGGCTTCTGAATGACCTGTAGTATATCTTCTAATATGATCGATTGCCTCATCAATATTTTCTACTACCTTTGCAGAAATAATATAGTCCTCATATTCTGTCGCCCAATCCTGTTCTGTTGCTGCAACAGCACCTTCTACTAAATCCATTGTTACTTTATCCCCTCTAATTTCCACATTTTTAGACTGTAATGCTTTTCCAATTTCAGGCATAAATTTTTCTGCAATATTTTTATGTACTAAAAGACTTTCACAAGCATTACATACCCCTGGTCTTTGTGTTTTCGCATTGATTACAATACGTGCTGCCTTTTGCAAATCTGCACTCTCATCTACATAAACATGACAATTACCAATACCCGTCTGTATTACTGGCACAGTACTATTTTCTACAACATTTTTAATAAGCCCTGCTCCACCTCTTGGTATTAATACATCTAAATATCCATTTAAACGCATCATTTCATTTGCTGTTTCTCTATTGGTATCTTTTACAATCTGAACACATTCTTTAGGCATTCCTTCTTTTTCAAGTGTTTGTTGAAACAGTTCTACAATCATTTTATTAGATGTAATTGCCTCTTTGCCTCCTCTTAATATAACAGCATTACCAGATTTTAAACACAAGCCAAAAGCATCTGCTGTTACATTAGGACGTGCTTCAAATATAATACCAATTACTCCCATAGGCACTCTTTTTTGTCCTATTATTAGACCATTATCAAGTGTTTTCATAAATGTTACTTCTCCCACAGGGTCATTGAATGATGCTACTTGTTTTAGTCCTTCTGCCATAGAAACAATTCTTTCTTTTGTCAATGTCAATCTATCAATAAAAGCGCCTTTTATACCTGCTACTTTTGCTACCTCTACATCTTTTTGATTTGCTTGTAATATTTTGTCCATACCCTCCAAAAGTGCCTCTGCGCTTTTGTAAAGTACTTTATTTTTAATAGGTGTAGGAAGTGTTGCTAATAAAACAGAGGATTGTTTTGCTAGTTTTGCCATTTCTAATAATTCACTCATATTTTAAAGCCTCCTTTTCAAATTTTTATATTATTTATAATAATATTGTGACAGTTTTTTCTGTTACAAAACCATCTAATGCAACATCTGTATTTTGCAGCATTTCTATTTCTTCTATTTGTTGTTCAGAAAATAAAAATCCTATTTTAAAACCACAATCTACTTTTGAAAAATAAGTATCATAATACCCTCTACCATAGCCAATACGATTTCCTTTTTTATCTATGGCTAAAGCAGGTACAATAAAAAGACTTTTCTCTGTAGGCAATGCTATAGTACTGGTTTCTTTTTTTGGCTCTGCTATACCCCATTTTGATTCCGTTAATTCTGCAATATTACTCAAATATACAAAATCCATATTTCTATTTTCTTCTATAATAGGAACAGCTATTTTTTTGCCATCATTCCATATTTTATTAAAAAAAGGGGTTGTTTTTGCTTCTTTATGTGCTGAAACATATGTAAAAATAATATCTGCCTCTTTATAAATATCTGTTTGCATTAAATTTTCCCACATTGTAACGCTTTTTTGTGTAATCTCTTGTTCAGAAAAAGTATTTCTAGCTTTCAGTATATTCCTTCTGATTGTTTTTTTATACATCATTATACCTTCTTTCCCTCAAAAAAAGTACCTATATCTTCTCCATCTAAAATTCTATGTACAGCAGCAGGGTCATCTCCTAATGCAACAACCATGTGAACGCCTGCTCTTTGGCAAATTTCTGCAGCTTGTACTTTTGTCGCCATGCCTCCTACACTAAATTTAGAGCCTTTTTGTCCTGCCATTTTATAAATATCTTCTGTAACTTCTGCTACATAAGATATTCTTTTTGCATCTTCATTTATTCTAGGGTCTTTATGATAAAGCCCATCAATGTCTGTCAATATAATTAATAAATCTGCTTCTATCATTTTCGCTACCATAGCTGATAAATTATCATTATCACTAAATTCAATTTCATATGTAGATATGGTGTCATTAGCATTAATAATAGGCACAATACCTAGCTCCAGCAATGTGTGAAGTGTATTTAATGTGTTGATA
This sequence comes from Lachnospiraceae bacterium 46-61, assembly GCA_041223565.1. Taxonomy (GTDB): domain Bacteria; phylum Bacillota; class Clostridia; order Lachnospirales; family Anaerotignaceae; genus Coprocola. The sequence goes on along the minus strand of JBCLQL010000001.1, from coordinate 439,358 downwards.
TGTCTTTGTTCATTTTCGATTTCCTCTTTTGTGAGCAATATTTGTGCGATTGCTTGATTATATTCTTTAAAAAAATTTTGGTAAATTTGTATTAAAACTGCTTGTCCTACTGCTGCCGCTGCCTGTTTTGTTTTCATTTCGTTTGGTCTTTCTGAAAATGATAGTCTTGCTGCTCCTACACCTATCGCTCCAGAAGTCACAAGAACTACTTCTTTTCCTTGGTTCATCAAATCAGATAATACCCATGCCATACGTTCAATACGTTTTAAATTTAATCGTCCATTTTCATATGTTAATGTAGAAGTACCTACTTTTACTACAATTCTTTTGCTTTGTTTTAATTTTTCCCTCATAATCATTTTCTCCTCTTTATACCTCATTAATTTGATTGTTATTCTACTACAAATGTGATATTTGTGCAATAACTGATAATTGATATTATTACGAATCAGCTGCTATATTATTATAAAAACATATTTATAAATTTGATAAATATTCATTATTATCGAAAGCAAAAACCTCTCCATAAATATTAGGAGAGGTTTTTGTTATTATTTTACTGTCATTTCTTCAATTAATTTTGATTTCAAAGCACTTAATTTTTCAGACAAATCTACAGGCACAATATGAGGATTTTTATTTCTTTTATGTTCTTCCCAAAGTGTATCTTTTTCTTTATTACAATATGCTTGTATATCCATTACTTTCGGAGATTGATAAATACATTTTCCATTTTCAAATATTGGTACCAAAAGTTCTCTTGTTGTATAAGTACCTGGCTGTAATGTCATGCGTTTCCATTTTGCACTATCATCAAACAATGTTAATATTTCTGTTTCATCAATCGTTTCTTCTTCCAAAGCAATCACATCTGCTTTCATTTTTCCTGTCTGTTTATCATATATACGAAATATTTTCTTAATTCCTGGATTGGTTACTTTTTCCACATTATTAGATAATTTTATTTTTGGTACAAAATCTCCATTTTCATTACTTTCTGCTGCTAATTTATATACACCACCAAATGCTGGACAATCATCACTTGTAATCAATTTTGTACCTACACCCCAAAGTCCAATTTTTGCTCCTTGTAATTTTAAACTAGCAATTAAATATTCATCTAAATCACTTGATGCACTAATAACAGCATCTTCAAATCCTGCATCTTCCAGCATTTGTTTTGCTTTTTTAGATAAATATGCTAAGTCCCCACTATCCAAACGAATACCATAATTTTTTAATGTAATTCCCTTGTCTTTCATTTCTTGAAATACTTTAATCGCATTTGGTACACCAGATTCTAATGTATTATATGTATCTACAAGAAGTGTACAAGCATTAGGGAATAATTCTGCATATTTACGAAATGCTGTCAATTCGTCTGGAAAACTCATTACCCAGCTATGGGCATGTGTTCCTTTTACAGGTACATCAAATAATTTTCCTGTTAAAACATTGCTTGTACCACAGCAACCCCCTATTACTGCCGCCCTTGCGCCATAAGTGCCTGCATCAGGTCCCTGCGCTCTTCTTAATCCAAATTCCATAACTGGGTCGCCTTGTGCTGCCCAAACAACACGAGATGCCTTCGTTGCAATCAAACTTTGATGATTAATAATATTTAAAAGGGCTGTTTCAATCAACTGTGCTTCCATAATAGGTGCCTTGATACGCATTAAAGGTTCATGAGGAAATACTACTGTTCCTTCTGGTATAGCATAAATTTCCCCTGTAAAATGGAATTCTTTTAAATAATCAATAAAGTTATCTGAAAAAATATTTAAATTTTTTAAATATGTAATATCTTGTTCAGAAAAATGAAGTTGATTAATATAGTCTATTGCCTGCTCCAATCCTGCGGCAATAGCATAGCCGTTGCCACTTGGGTTTTTTCTATAAAACAAATCAAATACAACTATTTTTTGTTGCAATCCTTTTTCTTGATAGCCTTGCATCATAGTAAGCTGATACAAGTCTGTTAAAAGTGTTAAATCATTCTTTTCCATGAGAATCTACTCTCCTTTTTTTACATATGCTATGGAGCATATAAAAAATAATACTATAATAGTTTACAATGACTATTATACACCCTTTTTTGTGAAAATCAAACAAAATTCACAAACTTTCTAAACAATATCTATTTCAGACTGTCAAAAAATAGTATTACCATATAGCATTTTATACTTTTTACATAATCAGTATGTTTTAAAAAAAGGAAATAAACATAATTTTGCATATCACAATATCATATATCATTTTGCTATATTTTTAAAAAATCCTTTACAAAAAATAAAAGCCATTGTATAATACTTGCGTAAGTAAAACAATGGAAACACTGTGAAAGGGACAGTAGGCTTTTTGAAATGTATACAGAGAATTGTCATATGCTGAAAGACAATACAAGTAAAAAAGTTTTGAATATCCCCCTGGAGTGGCAGACCGAACAGCTTTTTTGCTCAGTAAGTTTCGACGGTTTTCCCCGTTACGGAAAGCATAATGTTTGTTATGCACATTACAATATTCTTTATATAAAGAATATAAATCAGGTGGTACAACGGAGTCTTTTCGTCCTGTTTTGGGGAAAAGGCTTTTTTAATTGTCTTGCATCATGGTATACTAACAGTAATCAAAATAAAGGAGGATTTTTTATGTATGACAAAGTGTCTACCAATCTCAATTTTGTTGAGCGTGAGGTAGAAGTACAAAAATTTTGGAAAGAAAATAATATTTTTGAAAAAAGTAATGCATCAAGAGAAGGTTGTCCTGTTTTTACATTTTATGATGGCCCTCCAACAGCAAATGGTAAACCACACATTGGACATATTATTACACGTGCTGTAAAAGATTTAATTCCTCGTTATAAAACAATGAAGGGATACAAAGTATTAAGAAAAGCTGGTTGGGATACACACGGACTTCCTGTAGAATTAGAGGTTGAAAAATCCCTTAATATCAGTGGTAAACCACAGATTGAAGAATATGGCATTGAGCCTTTTATTTCTAAATGTAAAGAAAGTGTTTGGAAATATGAAGGCGAATGGAGAGAAATGAGTGATCGTGTTGGTTTCTGGGCTGACATGGATACTCCTTATGTTACTTACCATAATGATTATATTGAATCTGAATGGTGGGCATTAAAACAAATTTGGGACAAAGGACTGCTTTATAAAGGACATAAAGTTGTACCTTACTGCCCTCGTTGTGGTACAGCACTTTCTAGCCATGAAGTAGCACAAGGCTACAAAGATGTCAAAGAAACATCTTGTATTGCAAAATTTAAAGTAGAAGGCACAGAAAATGAATATTTCCTTGCTTGGACAACAACACCATGGACATTACCATCTAATGTTGCATTGACAGTAAATGCAAAAGATGAATATGCAAAAGTAAAATATAAAGACGAATATTTTATACTTGCTACTGCTCTTTTAGATGATATACTGGGAGAAGGCAATTATGAAATAGTAGAAACAAAAACAGGTAAAGAATTGGAATATATGAGATATGAATCTTTATTTGAATTTATTCCTTCTGACCCAAAAGGATTTTATGTAACTTGTGATGACTATGTTACATTAACAGATGGTACTGGTATCGTTCACTCTGCTGGTGCATTTGGTGAAGACGATGCTCGTGTATGCCAAAAATATGATATCGTATTTCGTCAATATGTAGATAATCAAGGTTTCATGACAGAAGAAACAGGTCCTTTTGCAGGCAAATTTGTAAAAGACGCTGACCCTCTTGTATTAGATTATTTGAAGCAAAGCGGCGCTCTTTTTGCAGCAATACCATTTGAACACAATTATCCTTTCTGCTGGAGATGTGATACACCACTTATCTACTATGCTAGAAGTACATGGTTTATCAAAATGACAGCATTAAGAGATAATTTAGTAGCAAATAATAGAACAATCAACTGGTATCCAGACAACATTAAAGAAGGACGTTTCGGAAACTTCTTGGAAAATGTTATTGACTGGGGATTAAGCCGTGAGAGATATTGGGGTACACCACTTCCAATTTGGGAATGTGAATGTGGTCACAGACATACTATAGGTAGTATTGCAGAATTAAAAGAAATGTCACCAGATTGTCCAGAAGATATTGAACTGCATAAACCTTTTATTGATGCTGTGCATATTACTTGCCCAGAATGTGGTAAGCTCATGAAAAGAGTACCAGAAGTAATTGACTGTTGGTTTGACAGCGGAAGTATGCCTTTTGCACAATTCCATTATCCATTTGAAAATAAAGAATTGTTTGATACAAATTTCCCTGCTGACTTTATTAGTGAGGCAGTTGACCAAACAAGAGGTTGGTTCTATACATTACTTGCAGTAAGCACATTGCTTTTTGACAAATCTTCATTTAAAAACTGTATTGTATTAGGACACGTACAGGATAAAGATGGTCAAAAAATGAGTAAACATAAAGGTAATGTTGTTGACCCTTGGGACGCATTAAATAAACAAGGTGCTGACGCTGTTCGTTGGTATTTCTATGCAAACAGTGCTCCTTGGTTGCCTAGCCGTTATTATGAAGAAGCAGTTAACGAAATGCAAAGAAAATATATGGGTACATTGTGGAACACATATGCTTTCTATGTACTTTATGCAGAAATTGACCAGTTTAATCCAACAAAATATAAATTGGAATATGATAAATTACCTGCTATGGATAAATGGATACTTTCTAAACTGCAAACATTAAATAAATTTGTAGACGAAAGCTTGGAAAATTACAAAATTACAGAACCTGCAAGAGCAATGGCAGAATTTGTAGATGATTTAAGTAATTGGTATGTCAGAAGAAGCAGAGAACGTTTCTGGGGTAAAGATATGCCTCAAGATAAAATTAACGCTTATATGACACTTCACACTGTTTTAGTGACTATGGCAAAATTAACAGCACCTTTTACACCTTTTATTGCAGAAGAAATTTATAACAATATTGTAAAAAATGTAGATGAAACAGCAAAAGAAAGTGTTCACCTTTGTGATTGGCCAGAATATCATTCTGAATGGGTTGACAAAGATTTAGAAAACAATATGGATTTAGTATTAAAAGTAGTTGTAGAAGGTCGTGCTGCAAGAAATGCTGCTAATATTAAAAACCGTCAGCCTATGTCTGTAATGTATGTCAAAGCAGAACAAGAATTGTCTGAAGATTACCAAGCAATTATTAAAGAAGAATTAAATATCAAAAATATTACATTTACAAAAGATGTAGAAGGTTTCACAACATATACATTTAAGCCACAATTAAGAACATTAGGAAAAAAATATGGCAAACTTGTACCAAAAATTGGCGAAGCATTGAAAGCTGTAGATGGTAATGCATTTATGGATATATTAAAAACAAAAGGCAAAGCAACTCTTACTATTGATGGTGAAGAAGTTATATTAGAACAAGATGATGTATTAGTAGATACAGCAGAAAAAGACGGTTTTGTAACTTCTAAAAATAATAATGTTACTGTAGTTATTGACACAAACTTGACACCAGAATTAATTGAAGAAGGCTTTGTTAGAGAAATTATAAGCAAAATCCAGACAATGAGAAAAGAAGCAAACTTTGAAGTAATGGATAAAATCAAAGTATATTATGATGGTAGTGCAAAAATCGCTGAAATCATTGCAAATAACAATATCAAAACAGATGTTCTTGCAGAGGAATTTATTTCTGGTAAAGGCGGAAGCTATATAAAAGAATGGAACATCAATGGTGAAAAAGTAACACTTGGTGTTGAAAAAGTATGATGTAAAAAGAATTCTATTAAAAAGGTAATACTTATTAAGATAATATAAAAAATTATTTTCAGAAACGGCATAGCTTACAAGCTATGTCGTTTTTCATTATATAATTTTGAAGTTTTCTGCTATCATTGTAATTATTTGTAAGTCCATATATAATTATAATGAATAATATGTGAATTTGTGTTATTAAAATGACTGGTTAAGGCATTTTACGTCTATACTCAAAAATGAGCTTCTAAATAAAAAAAAGACGAGCAAAAAGCAATCATATTTTACTCGTCTTTTTCTACACCACATTTGGCAGTTATTTTATTTTTAGTTTGTTAATTGATACTATTTTATAGATAACTACCTAACTTGTAATTTTTTTTATTTTATTCTTTTAAAAGTTCTTCTCTATATTGTTGATATTCTTTTGCAGAATCTACTATTTCTTTATAGTCTTCTGATGTTACTTTTCTAATGATTTTTGCAGGTACACCATAAGCAATATGCCCTTCTGGAACAATCATATTTTGAGGCACAACAGAACCTGCTCCTATAATACAATTTTGCTCTATTACAGCATTATTTTGTATAATTGCTCCCATACCAATAATACAATTATCTTCCACTTTACAAGCATGCACAATAGCATTATGTCCCACTGTTACATGATTTCCTATTGTAACATCAATGCCTATTTCGGTATGTATACAACTATTTTCTTGTATATTTGTACCATTGCCTATAGTTGCCTTATTTCCCTCGCCTCTTATTACTGCACTAGGATAAATAATACATTGATTACCTATTTCTACATTACCTAGTAAAACAGCTTGAGGAAAAATGTAACAGTCTTTTCCTATATTAGGCATAAACTGCTTATACTTTTTAATCATGCATTTCCTCCAATGTACCATTTATTGATACATAATTAATATTTATCAAAATTTTGTGTAAACTCATCATCATAACCCATATCAAAACTGCTGTTGTTATCATACTGATAACTGCTATTGTCTTGATAATTTGTAAAACTTTTTTCTTCATCTAATTTAAATTTTGATACTAAATTTTTCAATGTTTGTGCTTGTGCAGAAAGTTCTTGGCTAGAAGCTGCATTTTCTTCTGCTGTTGCAGTTGTAGTTTGTACTACACTTGAAACCTGATTAATTCCTTCTGTTACTTGTGAAATTGCTTCAGCTTGCCATGAAAAATCAGCGGCAATTTTATTTACCACTTCTGCAATACTTTTTGAACCTTCTACAACAGAAGAAAGTAAGTCTGCTGTTTGTCCTGCAATTTCTGTACCCTTATGCACTGCTTTAATAGATGTTTCAATCAATGTTGTAGTATTTTTTGCTGCCTCAGCACTTTTACTTGCAAGATTACGCACTTCATCAGCAACAACTGCAAAGCCTTTTCCTGCCGTACCTGCTCTTGCTGCTTCTACTGCTGCATTCAATGCAAGTATATTTGTTTGGAATGCAATATCCTCTATTGTTTTAATAATTTTTCCAATCTCATTGGAACTAGCATTAATATTCTCCATAGCATGAATCATATTTTGCATTTGTTCATTACTATTCAGTATTACCGTTGTAACATCTGTTACCTGTGCATTTGCCATTTTTGTACTCTGTTCATTTGCTTCCACATGATTACGAATATCTTCTGTGGTAGCAACCAATTCTTCTACAGAACTAGCTTGTTCTGTTGCACCCTGAGATAATGTTTGTGCGCCTGTTGATACACGTTCTGACTCAGTTGCGACTAATATACCTGCTTTTTGTATGCCTTTTACAGTATTAGACATAACATTCTGGAATGCTAGTATAGCGTGTTGAATTTCTTGGAATTCTCCTCTAAATTCGTATTCTGCTGAAACATTCAACTGACCTGCTGCCATCATTTCCATAGTATTTTTAATTTCATTCACATATTTTTCTAATTCTTTTACAGAAAAATTTAATGTATCTGATAATACTCCAAGTTCATTATCAGAAGTATAAGGTATTTCAAAATCTAATCTTCCTTCTGACAAATTTTTACTTGCTTTTGTAATTGTTAATATAGGATTTACAATACTTTTTATATTGTATCTAAATAATATTAGCACAGATATAAATACAACTAATATTACAATAGTAGCACATATAATAGAAGAATTTGCTAATCTTTCAATTTCTATTTCACTTTGTCCCAATAAATTGCTTGTTGTAGTAGCTAAACTGTCTAATTGCCCAGAAAGTGATACAACATACTGCTTTGTTTGTGTAATATAAATTTCTTTTGCTTTATTATAATCTGTATCTTTTATTTTCAAAATTTCTGATGCAGATTCATGTATTTTTTCATGAATACTTTTCATACTTTCCAGTTTCGCTACAATTTCATCTGACCAATATACACTATTTGTATCATAAAGCAGTTTGCCAAGTCCGCAAGTTTTACAATCTAAACTGCCAGTAAATTCATCACCGAAGTTTAAAGAAGAATTCAGCCCCTCTAACCATTGAAAATGCGCCGTTTTTGCTGATAAAACTTCATTATTTAAAGAAATCATTGCTTTCTCTTGTTGACTTGCTCTCTTTACTCGTTCAAAACTGCCTATTGTAACAGCCCCACTAATCAATACAGCAATCAAAATAATAAGCACACGAAATAATATAGAGCGTTTAATTGACCGATTCAAAATGATACCTCTTTTCTATTATGTATTTTTTATATATCATATGCTATTTAAAATGAAAACGTGCCAAGAAATACATTATTATACATCGCTTATAAAGTAATATTCTTAATTTTTTTGACACGTTAAAGTACTAGATATTCTAGTAGTAATAATAAATTATTTTGCAAAATTATGCTGTTTTAATTTATCATGATATACTTTTTCTCTTTGTCGTATTTTTATAATGCTTATAATGCATTTATTACATTTCTACAGCATTTTTTGCTTCTTCTGGTATTTCAAAATCTGTTGCATTATTAAAGTTTTTGCTTATAATAGAAACCTTCATAACATCAACATTAACATTCTGTTCTTCCGTTGCTCCACCTGCTTCCATAATTTTTGTCATCAAGCTTTGCATCATATCTGTCATATCCATTTCACATTTTACAGGATATCCTTCTGTGTCTATCCAAATACTCACTGAAATGTCTTTTAAATCTTTATAAATTTCTTCTGCTTGTATATTTGTACCTTCCAACATTGGTCTTAAATTTTCTAGTGCTCCAGATGTTTCCATTGTTTCTTTTAAAGCATCTCCAGAAATAATACCATCATATCTTGTTGCATCTGCACCATTTACTTGTTCTGTTCCAGCTTCTTTTAATGATGAAGAACCATCTAAATATGTATTCATATTCTCTTGTGTATCATATTCTGCTAATTGCTCTGCTGGAACAGTTTGTTTATACCAAGTGTCCATCATATTCATATACAGTGTAGTGCTACCATCTACTTCATCTGCATACATTTCCATTTCCTGTGCTCCACCAAATTCTTCACCCATATCCATTGTCATAGAAATTTTTAATTTCATAGGGTCTTCAAATGTAACCATATTTGCGTTTGTCTTCATTTTTAAACTTTGACCGCCACTACTCATTGCCATGTCCATAATCATTTCAGATTCCAGACTTTTTACTTCTTGCATTTTTGTTTGTGCAGCTTTTACTGCTTCTTCTGGTGTTGTCTTTCCGCTTTCTGTTGGTGCTCCTTCTCCTTTACTGCCACCACAAGCAGCCATAGAAAAGAGCATCAACATTGCTACTACAACCCCAATCACTTTCTTGTAAAATTTCATTACCAATTCCTCCCAACTACCTATTTTTAAATAATAAAATATTTTTGTATATTATAACACATTTCATACAAATTTGTTAGTAATATTTTTAAATTTAATGCAAAACGTATACCTTTTGAGAAAATATTTTTTTTGCATATTTATCAAATTTCATTCATTTTCATTAGATAATTCAAACAAATTATGTTATAATACATACATAAAATTTTATAAAAATTGCACTAATTTTAGTAATAGTATAAATCTTCTTAAAAAGTATACTTTTTCCAAAAATATTTTTATAAAATATATCATCATATTTATTTATAATATATTATTTAAAATCATATATTTTGCAATGTAAATAATTATATAATTTGATTAAAATAACTCGATAAAAAAGAGCTGCTATAAAATTAACAGCTCTTTTTTTATTAAATTATATTACAGTTCAATTTTTAATGGTTTCAAATTCCAAATTTCATCTGCATATTGTTGTATTGTTCTGTCACTAGAGAATTTTCCACTTTTTGCTACATTAATAATAGCTTTCTTTGCCCATTCTTCTTTATTTTTATATGCCTTATCTACTTCTGACTGTGCTCTTGCATAATCAGCATAATCTTCTAATATAAAATATTCGTCTGGTCTACCACCATAACCATTTAACAATGAATCATATAATTCACGGAACAAATCAGGATTTTGGTCAAATGTACCATCAATCAACTTTGTTAATATCATACGTACATCTTGATTGATATTGCATATTGCCCAAGGGTCATAAGAATTATCTTGATATTTTGCAATGACTTCATTTGCAGACATACCAAATACAAATATATTGTCTTCTCCTACTTCCTCATAAATTTCAACATTCGCGCCATCCATTGTTCCTATTGTTAACGCACCATTTAGCATAAATTTCATATTACCTGTACCAGATGCTTCTTTGCTTGCTGTTGAAATTTGTTCACTAACATCCGCTGCTGGAATCAATTTTTCAGCAAGAGATACTCTATAGTTTTCCATAAATACAACTTTAATTTTATTTCTTATAGATTTATCGTTATTAATCACATCTGCAACACTATTTATCAATTTAATAATTAATTTTGCTCTATGATAACCTGCTGCAGATTTTGCACCAAATATAAATGTTCTTGGTGTAATATTCAAACCTGGATTTACTTTTAATTGATTATATAATCCAATAATATGGAATATATTTAAAAGTTGTCTTTTATACTCATGCAAACGTTTTACTTGAATATCAAATATAGAATCTGGGTCAATATCAATGCCTTTATATTTTTTAATATATTCTGCTAAAGCCACTTTATTTTCTCTTTTGATTTCCATAAATTCTTTTTGGAATTTTTTATCTTCCGCATAAGGTAATAATTTTTCTAATTCTGATAAATCAGTAACCCAACCATCACCTATTTTAGATGTAATTAAGTCTGCTAATTTTTTATTTGCATGACGAAGCCATCTTCTTTGTGTAATACCATTTGTTTTATTATTAAATTTTTCTGGATAAATTTCATAGAAATTTTTCAATTCTTGTTTTTTCAATATTTCTGTATGCAATGCTGCAACACCATTTACAGAATGACTACCTACAATAGCAAGATATGCCATTCTAATTTGTCCGTCTGCAATAATTGCCATATCTCTAATTTTTTGAGGGTCATTACCAAAGCGCTCTATTAATGCTGCACAATATCTTTTATTAATTTCTTCTACAATCTGATAAATACGAGGTAGTAAACGGCTAAACAATTCTATTGGCCATTTTTCCAATGCTTCTGACATAATTGTATGGTTTGTATAAGCACATATTTTTCTTGTCATAGCCCATGCACTATCCCATGGAATATCATTTTCGTCTACAAGTACACGCATAAGTTCTGCCACTGCAACAGCAGGATGTGTATCATTCAACTGGAATGCAATTCTATCAGGTAATAAACTAAAGTCCTCATGTTCTTCTTTAAATTTATTGATTACTCTTTGTACTGTTGCAGAGATAAAGAAATATTGTTGTTTTAAACGTAACTCTTTTCCAGAATAATGTTCATCTGCTGGATATAATACTTCTGTTAATGTACTTGCAAGATTTTTTTCTGCTAATGCCTTTTGATAATCACCTTGATTAAAAGAACGTAAATCTAATTCATTTTTTGGTTTTGCGTCCCATAAGCGCAATGTATTTACTGTATTATTGTTATATCCTAATACAGGATAATCATAAGGAACAGCAATAACAGACTGATAACCTTCTTGAACAAATCGATAAGTGCCATCTGGTTTTTCTATCGCTCTAACATAACCGCCAAACTTTACTTCTACAGCATATTCATTTCTTCTAATAGACCAAGGGTCACCACTCTCTAGCCAATTATCAGGTACTTCTACTTGATAGCCATTTTCAATTTTCTGTTCAAATATACCATAATGATAACGGATGCCACAGCCATAAGCAGGCAAATGCAGTGTAGAAAGAGAATCTAAAAAGCAAGCTGCTAAACGTCCTAAACCACCATTACCCAATCCTGGGTCTGGTTCCATATCTTCAATCATATTATAATCAATTCCCAAATCAGCAAATGCTTCTTTGATTTCATCATACATCATTAAATTCATAACAGCGTTTCCTAAAAAACGTCCCATTAAAAATTCCATAGAAAGATAATACACTACTTTTACATCTTTCTTTTTATATTCATCATGTGTTTTTATCCATTTGTCTGTAATAATATCTTTTACAGCAAAAACAGCAGCTTGATAAATTTCTCCTGGAGTAGCGTCTTCAATTTTTTTCCTGTAAATACTTTTTACATTACTAATAATTTCTTGTTTCATTTCTTCTTTGCTTAAATTTGTGTAATTCATATCTGACCTCCCATATCATAAACACCTTCACAGTTAATTATGCTACTATCATTACTATAACAGAGGTTGTATCACATTGCAAATAAGAAATAGCAAATATTTACATTATAGACATAAATTTTATTTATGCTTTCTATATTTTCCCTTTTTATTTGTTTAATTTGTTAGTATTAAAGCACTATTAAATAGGAAAAATCAGCAATATGCCTAATAAAAAACCTACCATACCTAGCATTGCTAATTTCATTTTTTGCTTACCATTACATTCTTCTGGTAATATTCCTCCACAAGCCATTAATAAAAATAATCCACTCAAAAAAGAAAACAGCAATGATATTACACTTTTTTCCATATTTATATATTGAAAACATAAATATGCTGTCAAAAACACAATACAATGAAACATACCATATTTTTTTGTACCATAATAAAAACTGTACGTTTTTTGCTCCATATAAGAACTTATTAATACTCCTAGTACCAAAAGCATAGAATTTATCCAAAAAAATTCTCCTTCCAATACCATAGGCAAAAAGCAAAAACACATGAATGCTAAAAACAGTCCATCAAAAAAACTCAATAATGCTATAAAAATTTTTTTAAAAAATAATATAAATACTAAAAATGTTGTCAAAAATAGTAAATAATACTGCATATACTATAACACTCCCCCACAAAATGGTGTTATAGTATATTCAAAATATAATAAATTATGACTAATATTTAGCCTAATGTAATTATTTTTTGTTCATCGTTCCATACAATACGGTCTTTTATGCTTAATATTTTAGCTGCCCATCTCAAACTAATGTAATATATACCATCTTTTTGCTCTAATACATTTTCAAATGTTTCTTCATCATTTTTTATAGAACATTTTTCAACAAATATTTTATGCAAACTTTTTCCTGCATATATTACATAGGAATCGCCATTATCATTATCATGATAATCATAAATTCTTACACCAATATCTTCTAAATTTTGAGCAATATATACCAAATATTCCAGAGAAATCATAGCAGAACCATTTTGATTGATATAAATAGGGTGTTCTAATTTTCTTTTTGTATTTCCCCACATCATGTTATCCTTTCCAACAGTAAAGGTTAATTTTGGAAATTCTTTTTCCAATTTCTCCTGTTCTTGTGTTTGCAACAACATTGCTGCTTCCTCTGAACTAAGTACATCCATAAAACATTCATTCAATAATATATTTTGTTCTTCAGAAAATAGATTATTTTCTTTTATTTTGTCTGAATCTATCCATAATGAAAATGTAGGTAAATTTTCTGTTTCATTACTATCTATACCATATAAATAAGGTGTAGTTTGTATTTTAATCACTGCTTGTTTTTTGTTATTACTTCTTGAAATAGCAATAGCAATACAATTATTTGATTCTTTTTCAGTTGTTTTTACTTCTTTTGCATATACTCCTTCTGACTCTATATTCAAACCATTTACAGAAAAATACTTTTCGTTATGTTTACTTGTTTCAAAATAAATGATATCACCATCTTTTAATATGCCTGGTTTGCTTTCTTTTATTGTAATATACAACTCTGGTAAACATCTGTAATCTAGCAAATAAGGTTCTCCTTTTGTCCAAAAAGTGATGCTACCATCTCTTACATTTATCTGTTTTTCTATGTATCCTTGTTCTTCCATAATCCCACAGCCTGCAAATACAGGTACATTCCATATCACTAAAACACTGCATAATAATACAAAAAATTTTTTTATACTATTATATTTTATTTTATCCATATTTCATAACCTCCCACTAATTACTTTATGAAAATATGTCATTTTGATATTGTTATTGTTCTTGTAGTATTATCCCAACTAATATGATTTTCTATATCTAATATCTTCGCTATTACTCTTAAAGGAATATAGCATACACCATTTTTTTCTTCCAATACATCTTTTATTTCTTCAGTGTTTTTATTGCTATCATAAGGGTCTATAACATTTTGTTTCTGCCATATCGTATAATCATTTCTTCCTGCTGTAACATAATAAATATTTTCTCCATCATCACTAAAAATATGATGTCTGACGCTTACACCAATATCATTTAACTGATTCATAATATATTCAAAATCCTTTAATGAAAGCATTGCTGTACCCTTTTCATTGATATAAACATTATGTTTTAATGGTATTTCTTTTGCACCTAGTATTACTGTATGGGAGTCTGGCGAAAATATCATAGTAGGTAAACTTTCTTTTAGTTTTTGATGTATTTCATTATCCCGTTTTTCTTTTTCTTCTTCTTGTTTTCTCTTTTCTGCAATACCACCTGTTACAATTAAAAATTGTTCATTCAACAGTATATCCTGTTCCCCAGAAAATAAATTATTTTCTTTTGTATTATCAGCATCTAAATAAAGTGAAAATGTGGGAGTATACTCATCCTTATAAGTTACTCCATGAAAACCACCTAAAAAACTCATATCAATTTGCGCCAAACTATTTTTATTTCCCCTAGAAATACGAACTGCAAAACAATCTTCATTTCCCTCAGGCAATTTTACTTCTTTTGCTGTAACACCCTTTGTTGTAATATCAATCCCCATTACTTCTAAATATTTATCATCATTTTTTCCTGTGCCTGTTTTAAAATAAATCACATCACCATCTCGCAATAATCCTGCACGACTTTCTTTTATACTAATAGATAATCCTGGATAACATCTATACCCTATTTCATGTTTTTGCACTATTGTATTAAAAGTAAGTATTTCATTTCTAATATCAACTTGTTTTTCTATATATTGTCTTTTTGCACTGCTACAGTCTGCAAATATGGGTGTACTCCAAAATAATACAATACCATATAATAGTATACAAAATCTTTTTGCGTTCATACATATCATTACTCCTTATTATTTATTTTTAATTCCCTATTGTTATTGTTTTTGCACTTTCATTCCAAACAACATTGTTTTGTTTACCTAATATATCAGCAGCCGTTTTTAAACTAATATAATATATATTATTTTCTATTTTTTCTATTGTATCATATTCTTTTAATGCTCCATTTTTTATAAAAGATTGATTTTTAGGAGATATTACATATATATTCTGCATACTACTAATGACAATATCTCCATCATCAAATTGACGTATTACCATTTTATTTAAATTTTTTACAATATCTATAAAATCATATATAGAAATCATAGAAGCATTTTTTTCATTGATATAAATATTATATTTTAATGTTTTCTTTTCATTATTCCATAACATTAGATTTTTTTCTGTATAAAATACAAGTACTGGAAATTGCTGTTTTTCTTTATCATCACACAATATTTTTAAATAATTTTCATTTAATAGCATTTCTTGCTTTCCTGAAAACAAATTTTGTTTTTTTGTTCTATCTGTATCTAATTTTAATGAAAATATTTTGTCTGTATCATAGTTTCCTTTGAAATAAACATTGTAGTTTATTTTAATTTCTGCCAATTCTTTTGTTTGATTTCTAGAAATACATATAGCAATATGATTATCTTTTTGCTCATTGATTTGTTGCTGTTCTTCAGCATATATTCCCTTTGATTCAATATTCAAGTGTTCATTTACTATGTATGTATCACCATATCTGCTTGTTTCAAAATAAATAACATCGCCATCTTTTAATACACCTGGTTTATTTTCTTTTATTATAATTTCTAATTCAGGTTGACATCTGCAATTTGATGTATGTTCCTCACTTTTTGTAATAAAAGTAATTGTACCATTTCTAATGTCAAATTGCTTTTCTACATATTTTTGTTGTTCTGTGTTTCGTTCATTGGCAAATGTAGCTACACTCCACATTATCATACCAGCGCATACTACTGCAAAAAATCGACTTATATTCATAAATAATTACACACCCCTCTCATTACTTATTGTACTGATATTTTTATTGTTTTTGTATCAGTATTTCAAACAATATGATTTTCTATATCTAGTATTTTGCTATTATCATTACAATATAGAGTATAATCATTCCTTCTTGCTGTAATACAGGTACACTTCATATCATTATACTGCTACATAATATTGCTAACATTCTTTTTGTTTTTCCCTATTTAATATGTATTGTATTGTCCCATCTATGCCAATAAATCCGCTCTCCCATACCAAATAAATTTGCAAGTTCTCTTAAACTAATATAATACACACCATCTTTTTGCTCCAATATATTTTTTAATAGCTTTTCTTGTATATTGATATCATCATTTTTCATATTGATTGTTATATCGTTTTCCCCTGCCATAATATAATATATATCATTTTCCTGCCAAACTTTTACACCAATACTTTGTAATTGCCTTGCAATATCAATAAAATCATCAAAACATATCATTGCTGTACCCTTTTCGTTGATATAAACAGCTTGTTTGAGTTGTTTTGTTTCTTCATTCCATTTCATATTTTTATTATCTACAAAAAATATCATATCAGGGAATTGTACTTCTAATTCTCTTTGTCTGGTTTCTTTTATCAGTTTTAATGACATTTCTTCATTAAGCACTTTTAAAAAATTATATGACAATAATATATTTTGTTCATACTCATTAGCAAATAAATTATTTGCTTTTGTACTATCCGTATTCAGATACAATGAAAACACAGGTAAATTTTCTACATCATCATTTGAAAAACCCTTCAAATTTGCATCAAAATTGATTCTAATAAAAGCATTTTCTTCTTCATCATTTCTTAAAATTCGTATAGCAAAATGATTTTGTTCTCTTTCACTTAATACCTCCTCTACAGAAACCCCTTTTGATTCTATACGTAAATCACTATTTGTAAAATACTTGTCGTCTTCTCTACTTGTTTCAAAATAAATTATATCTCCATCTTTTAATATTCCCTTTTCACTTTCTTTCAACATAATACTTAGTTCTGGCACAATGCTATAATTCATCATATAAAAATTTCTTTGTATGTAAAATGTAATTTCTCCATCTCTAATTGCAACATCCTTTTCTGGTGCATAATGTGGTCGTCTATATTCATACATTTCTTCTTCTGTCATGTCATATGCCAATACTGGTATATTCCACATCATAACAATACTGCATAATAGCGCAAATAATACTTTTATTTTCATATCCATTCCCTCCATTTTACACTTTTACATTCACTATAAATAAAACTATACCATTTTAGTATACTATTGCAATAACAATATGTCAAATAATAAAAAAGCGTGCTGATAATACTACCAACACGCTCAAAATATTATATTTTTATAATATATATTAAAAATGAAATACAATACCAATTACAGCAGCTAATGCAATATAAAATATGGGATGCTTATCAAATTTGTTCATAAGCACAAAAAAAACCACAAACAATATACATTCTTTCGGTTTTATAAAATTTGCCCAATCAAAAACACCGTTTTGTATTGCTTCTAATCGAAATAATGCTTGCACAAGTACTGCAAACCCTGCTGATGCTATCAGCCCTGTTACAGTAGGACGTAATGTAGCAAACACTTTATCTACATACTGATTTTCTCTAAATTTTTTCAAAAACTTAGAAACCCATATAATAATGATAACAGAAGGCATAACAAGTCCCACTGTTGCTATTATGCTTCCTAACACGCCCATATTTTGAAAACCAGTATATGTTGCCATATTGATGCCCATAGGTCCAGGAGTAGACTCTGAAATGGCAATCATATCAGAAATCATGTCTTTTGTAAACCAATCATATTTATCTGCCATATCATATAAAAAAGGAAGTGTAGCAAGTCCTCCTCCTATTGCAAAAAGACCTGTTTTAAAAAATTCTGCAAAAAGTATAATGATTTCTGTCATGCCTTTTTACCTCCTTTTAAAAAAAGTCCTATTCCTCCACCTATTACTACAACAATAATAGGTGAAATATCAAATACAAAAGAAGCTAAAAATGCAATGACTGTAATAGCAATACAAATTTTATCTACTGATGTTTTTTTCCACATACGAATTACAGCATTGAGTATCAATACACCTACCACAGTACGAATTGCTCCCAATGCATTTTGTACCATTTCTAATTCTGCAAAATTATTTAAAAATGCAGCTATCAATGTTACAATGACAATAGAAGGAAATATAACGCCAGCTGTTGCTGCAATACCTCCTAAAACGCCTTTTCTTTTATATCCTATAAATGTTGCAGTATTCACGGCAATCACTCCAGGTGTACATTGTCCTATTGCAAAATAATCCATCACTTCATCTTCTGTTGCCCATTTTCTTTGTTCTACAATTTCTTTTTGTATCATAGGCAACATGGCATATCCGCCTCCAAATGTAAAACCGCCAATACGACAAAATGATAAAAATAAATCTATTAATTCCTTCATATTTTATCGCCTTTCCTATTTTATGACTTCATTTTATATTAGTTCATTTGCAATTTTTTTGCTTGGTCTGTTGTAATCAGTGTATTCATAATTTCATCTAAATCCCCATCTAATATGCCATCTAATCTATGAAGTGTCAAACTAACTCTATGGTCTGTTACACGTCCTTGAGGGAAATTATATGTTCTAATTCTTTCACTTCTATCCCCTGTACCCACCTGAGAGCGTCTATCTGCTGAAATTTCTGCATCATGTTTTGCTTGTTCCATTTCATACAAACGAGCATAAAGCACTTTTAATGCCTGTGCTTTATTTTTAATTTGAGATTTTTCATTCTGGCAAGAAACCACAATACCAGTAGGAATATGTGTTACTCTTACAGCAGAATCCGTTGTATTAACACATTGTCCACCATTTCCCGAAGAACGAAATACATCAATACGCACATCGTTCATATTCAAATTGACATCTACTTCCTCCGCTTCTGGCAATACTGCAACTGTAACAGTAGAAGTATGTATTCTACCACCGCTTTCTGTAGATGGTATTCTTTGTACTCTATGCACACCGCTTTCATATTTTAAACGAGAATAAGCACCTTGTCCTTGTATCATAAATGAAATTTCTTTAAAACCACCTAAATCACTTTCATTGCTATTCATAATTTCTGTTTTCCAGCGACGTCTTTCTGCATAGCGAGAATACATACGAAATAAATCTCCTGCAAATAATGCTGCCTCATCACCTCCAGCACCTCCTCTGATTTCTACAATAACATTTTTATCATCATTAGGGTCTTTGGGTAAAAGCAATATTGTTAATTCCTTTTTTAATTCTTCCATAACTTGCTTATTTTGTGATAACTCTTCTTTTACTAATTCTTTCATATCTTCATCTAGTTTTTCATTTAAAAGCTCTAAATTATCCGCAATTTCCTGTTCTATTTTTTTATATTGTCTATATTTTTCTATAATAGGTGTTAAGTCACTGTATTCTTTCATTAGTCTGCGCCATTCTGATTGATTCGCAATGATATCTGGGTCATTCACTTGTTCAGACAAATCTGTATATTTTATCTCAATTTCTGCCAAACGCTCTAACATAATATCCTCCCTATTGTATTTACCATTTTATACTTACATATATAAAACTATTTTTATAAAATTATTTTATGTCATATTATTTCATATACTGTCCTAATACAACTCTATCTAATCCCGCTAAATCTTTACGCACTACAATATTATCAAAACCGTTTTGATTTAATATACTACAAACAGCTTCCGCTTGTTGATATCCAATTTCAAAAAATAAAAAAGCGTCCTTTTTTAAATACTGTTTTGATTGCTTCACAATTTCTCTATAAAAATCAATACCATCTTCTCCTCCATCTAATGCTAAATGTGGCTCAAAATATTTCACAGAATTCATAAGTGTTTGTATTTCTTTTGTTGCAATATAAGGAGGATTGGAAACAATGCAGTCAAAATGTGCCAATGATATTGGCACATTTTGAAATAAATCACTTTGAAACCATGTAACAGAAACAGCATTATTTTGTGCATTTTTTTTTGCTATTTGTAATGCTTTTTCGCTAATATCAACCCCATATAACGAAATATTAGTATATTTTGCCAAGCTAACTGCAATACAGCCTGTACCTGTGCAAATATCAATAGCATTTTGAAAATGTTCCTTTTCATGATATTGCAAAACAGTTTCTACTAATATTTCTGTATCTGCTCTAGGAATTAAAACGCCCTCTTGTACTGTAAACGATAATCCCATAAATTCGCAAACACCTGTAATATATTGTATGGGTTTTCCTTGTATTCTTTGCTCCAAATCATATAAATATTCTTTTTGCTGTTTTTGTGTTAATATAACATGATTGTTTGTATAAATCTGTACTTTTGTAAATGACATTGCTTTCATTAAAAGCAATGTTGCATCAATGGCATAACTTTCTATATCATATTGCTTTAATTTCCTTTTACCAAATAATAATGCTTGTTCTACATTCATATTTATTCCTCAATTTTTTTACTGTCATCGCCTTCTACTTCAAGTACTTTTTGCATTGCTGCGATTGCTGTTTCTATTTGTCCGCTGTCTGGTTCACTCGTTGTAATTTTTTGAAGACAAAGTCCCGGATAGCTAATTGCTGCTACTAATTTATTATCAGAACTACCTGCCCACTTTATCACTTCATAAGAAAGTCCTGCAATAAAAGGGACTAATATAATACGACTTAGTAAACGTAGTGCAATATTATCTGTTTGAACAAAAAACAATACAACCATACTAATAATCATAACGAGGAGTAAAAAACTAGTACCACATCTTTTATGCAATCTTGTACAGGTTTTTACATTTTCTACTGTTAAAGGCAATTCTTTTTCAAAGCAGTTAATTGTTTTATGCTCTGCACCATGATATTGGAATACTCTTTGTATTTCTTTCATTTTAGAAATAGCAAAAATATATACCAAAAAAATGCTAATTCTAATAATACCTTCCACAATACCTAATCCCCATGTAGGTACAATATTTTTAAAAAACCCTCCTAGCCATACTGGAAGCATAAAAAAAAGTGCTACACTCATAATAACAGACAAAAAAACGCTAATATAAATAATGATATCATTTACTTTATCACCAAATTTATCCATTATCCATTTTTCAAATTTAGAGGGTTCTCCTTCTTCCTCCTCCATAATGCCTTCTCCTGCAATTTCTGCTGAACGCATCATAATTTTTGTACCTGTCACAAGAGAATCTACAAACGCCGCCATACCTCTAAATATAGGTAATGTAAAAATTTTATATTTTTTAGAAAGTCCTGTACAGCTTTGTTCTTCTAGTGTAATACCTCCTTCTGGATTACGCACTGCCATAGCATATATTGTTTTTCCACGCATCATAACGCCTTCAATAACCGCTTGACCACCTATACTTGTTCTTTTCAATCTCTCAGCTTCCTTCCAATATATTTTTTATAATCACTATTATAATGATATTTTATACTTTACAAAAATTTTATAAATACATTTCATAATATAAAAAAGGCGGGATATTCTATACACCCCACCCTTTTGACCGTTTATATTATTTTCTGCCATATTTTTTATTAAATTTCTCAACTCTACCGCCTGCTTCAAGCAATAATTTCTGGCTACCTGTATAAAATGGATGGCATTTAGAGCAAACTTCTACTCTGATTTCTTCCTTTGTAGAACCTGTAACAAATTCATTTCCACAGTTACATTTTACTTTTACTTGATTATATTTTGGATGGATTCCTTCTCTCACATCATTCACCTCTTTCTGTTGATCAATAATTTTACATTATTTAAAGACAACGCTAACAGTATATCATTTTTTTTTCAGTTTGGCAATATATTTATTATATGAAATCAAATACATTTCTATATATAAAAATAGAACATTTTACAATATGTTATCTGTTAATCAAATACTTTTTTACATACAACAATAAAAGGCTATGCATAAAAGCAATAGCCTTTTTTATTTTTTGAACAATATTTATTGTTCCATATTTTCTATAATATTATTTTTCCATTTTATTACTTAAAGTTTTTTCAAATCCTGGCAGTCTTCCTATAAATTCTCTATTATTCCCTGTTTTTTTCATCCATTCTAAAACACTTTCTGTAACATCTACAGCAGCCATATTACTTGTTACTTTCCTTAACATAAAAATACAGTCCATTTCTTGTTTTGTTAAAAGTTTTTCTTCTCGTCTTGTACCAGAACGATTGATATCTATCGCTGGAAAAATCCTTCTTTCTGATAGCCTTTTATCCAAAACTAATTCCATATTACCTGTTCCTTTAAATTCTTCAAATATAACATCATCCATTTTGCTACCTGTATCCACTAAAGCAGTAGCTAATATTGTTAAACTTCCACCATCTTCAATATTTCTTGCTGCGCCAAAAAAACGTTTTGGCATGTATAGTGCAGAAGGGTCAAGCCCCCCTGAAAGTGTTCTTCCACTAGGTGGAATGGTTAAATTATATGCTCTTGCTAGTCTTGTAATACTGTCAAGCAATATAATTAAGTCCTTTCCTTGTTCTACCATTCTTTTTGCTCTCTCCAAAACCATTTCCGCCACTCTTTTATGGTGTTCAGGTTCTTCATCAAATGTAGAATATACAATATCTACATTTTTGCCAGTAATAGAACGTTGTATATCTGTTACTTCTTCTGGTCTTTCATCAATTAATAAAAATATTAAATAGACTTCTTTATGGTTTTTCGTAATTGCATTTGCTAATTGTGTTAAAAGCATTGTTTTTCCTACTTTTGGTGGTGCAACAATAATACCTCTTTGTCCTTTTCCAATAGGCGCAACCAAATCAATCAAACGTCCTGATAGTGCTGTCCTTCCTGTTTCTAGTTTCAATTTTTCCTCTGGATAAATAGGTGTTAAATCTTCAAAAGAAGGTCTGTTAATTGCCTTTTGAGGTGAATCTCCGTTTACACTTTTTACATAAAGCAATGCATTATATTTTTCATTTTCTCTTGCAACACGAATATTTCCTTGTACACAATCTCCTGTTTTTAAATTAAATCGTTTGATTTGAGATTGAGAAATATAAATATCTCCACTACCTCTTAAAAAATTTTCTGCCCTCAAAAAACCATATCCGTCTGCCATCACTTCCAGTATGCCTTCCCCAATTAAGCCACTGTCTAAAGATTGCAATGTCTTTTCTTTTTGTTCTACTGTTTTTGTTTCTTGTTCTATTTCCTTTTGTTCTGTTGTATTTGTTGTTTGTTCTGTTTCTTTTTGTATTGTTGTTTTTAATTCTTGTTCCATATCATTTTGTTCTGAGGGCAATTCATTACATTGTTTATTATTTTCCAGTTCAAAACCATATGTAGTGATATTTCTAATTGATGTGTTTTCTTCTGTTTTATCACTTTCTTCTTCGGATTGTATTTTTTCAATTAATTCGTTTTTTCGTAATTTACTGACAGACTTTAATCCAATCTCTTTCCCCATTTGCTGCAATTCTGCTAAGGTTTTTTTTGTTAATTCCTCTTGCCCCATACCATTTCTCCATTCTATATTGTTATTTTGAGATAATTGATATCTCTATTAAAATTGAATCATAGCTGTTTATTTTTCATATGTAAATATTAATTATTTTGGTATTTTCAATTTATCTCCTACTCTTACATAATCACTTTCTTTTTTTCCATTAGCATCTAATATTTTCTGATACTGTGTACCATCATTATAAAATTTTTGTGCCAATGCCCACCAAGAGTTGTCACTTTCTGTTACAGTATACCAATCAAAATTGCCAGGGTCATCGCTGTTCGTTTCAGTACCTTGTATTTCGTTATTTTCTCCCTCTGGTGCTGTTGGCGTTTCTCCTGATTTTAATGTTCTTAATTCTTCTTCTAATTTTAAATTTTCCATTTCCAATGATTGATATTTTTCATTCAAATCATTATTTTCTGCAATAGTTTTTTCTGCTTCTTTTAATTTTCCCCCCAAAGAAACACATTTAAAACCTAAAAAGCCTATTAAAATAATGACAATAATAGAAAATACAATACTTAATTTTTTGCCAGGGCGAAATGAAATGGTTTCTTCATCATCATAATCATCACTATATAATTCGTCTAAATCCATTTGTTTTGCGCCTCTTGCCAAATCAAAATCTTCATAATGATTATGACGGTTTCTTCTACCTTGTTGCGGTTCTTCTCTTGCACCTCCGGGACCAGGAAGTGTAATTTCAATTTCCTGCATTAAAGGTCCTTTTCTATCTCTCCTTTCAGATACATTATAAGCGTTTTGCTCTGTATATCCATTCTGTTCGCTGTTTTCATAATCATCTTGCTGATATCCGCCTTGATAAGAATTTCGATAATCATAACTTGTATTTTGAGATACCTCTTCCATATATTCTGGCTGTTGTTCATATGAATTATCATATTGATTATTATCATAATCCATATCATTATATTCCTGCTGATGTGGTGAATATTGAGGTGTAAAATCTATTTTTTGTGTTTGATACATATCATCTTGTATACCACTTTCAGACTGTATTGTTTGAAACCTCATAGTATACTGCTGGTCGCTATCTTCTTGGGCATATCGGCGGGTTCTCCTACCTACAATAGTTTCTTCTCCTGCTGCCCCTCCTCCACTCCAGTCTACATAAGAAGTTGTATCTTGACTTGGCTCTGTTTGTGTAGTATTTTGTTTATTTCTTCTTCGATACATAGTTGTACTATCTGACTGTTCATTTTTTCCCATAAGAGGATGTGTCTCCATAAGTATATCCACAACTTCCTTGGGTAATTCATCATATAATTTCGGTTCTCCATTTTCATTGTTGTATCCATTATAATTTTCTTTTTCCATAGTTCTCCTCCGCTTTTTTCATATACACAGCGTGCAGCAAAAAAGTACCTTATTTATTTTAACATAAAAATATAGCTTTTATAAACATTTTTTGATGAATAAAGTACACATTGTATTTATCATTTTAACCATTCATGGCGTGAGTGTCAACAGAATACGCACTTTTTAAAGTTTTTGTAATTTATTTTATGTTGTATTTTTTTATATATCTAAGTAATGTAAAGTATAATACATTTACATAGAAAAGCATTATAAATACTATTATATCAACATATTTTTTAAATTTTTATACTATAAAATGATATTATTTTCTATTCACAATTATAAATATCATTATAAATAACATACATTTTTCACAAAAAAAATTTATTTTTCTGTATGAATTATCCTCTTTACTTAATAGCAAATATTGTTTATACTGTTTAGTGGAATATACATAACAGTTTTTATCTCACATTTTTGTAACAATTAGCGCATACCATTTGTATAATATAAAAAAATATGCTATGATGTAATTGTATCATTATTTTTGTTTTAGAGAATGTATTTCAATAAGGATGTGATTGAATTGAAAATAGAAAAAATAAACGAGAGTCAAATTAAACTTATATTGACGCAAGCTGATTTATCAGAGCGCAATATTAAACTGGAAGATTTAACAATACCTTCTGAAAAAACACAAGAACTTTTTCACGACATCATGGAAACCGCACTGGAAGAATATGACTTTATTTCAGAAAATACCCCTCTTATGGTAGAAGCTGTTCCAGTGGGATTAGATAGCATTATGATTATTGTAACAAAAATAGATAGTAAAAGTCAGGAATCTATAAGCGCAAAAATTCTTTCTCAACAAAAAGACTTACGTCGCTTTAAAAGAAAATCTCTTGTATTTCAAGAGGGAGAATCAGACAAAAATAGTGACATTTTAATTTATTCTTTTGCTAAACTAGATGATGTAATTGATTTCAGTTTACGCATTGCAGATACTTACCATGATGCTAGTTCTCTTTACAAATTGTATGACAGATATTTTATTGTGCTACAAATAAAACAAGATGGAGATGAAAACAAATCAGAAGAATTAGAATTAATATTAGGAGAATATGGACAAAAACATGTTTCTGTTCAGCTCTCAAAATATTATCTAATAGAACATGGTGAAACAATTATTGAAAACAAAGCAATTACATTGCTTTCAAAATGCTTTGCTTACTAAAAATCAAGACTTGGAGTATTTCCAAGTCTTATTTTTTTAGCATTTTCATAGATTTTATTGCAAAATTTACTGATTATAATAAACTACCAATAGTTAAAAATAATGGTGCAAATACTAATGCTACAATTGTCATCAACTTAATCAATATGTTAATAGAAGGTCCAGAAGTATCTTTAAATGGGTCACCTACAGTATCTCCCACTACTGCTGCTTTATGTGCTTCACTACCTTTTCCGCCATTGTTACCTTCTTCAATATATTTTTTAGCATTATCCCAACTACCGCCTGCATTAGACATAAATATAGCCATCATAACGCCTGTTACAAGTGCGCCAGCAAGCAAACCACCCAATGCACCAGTACCTAAAAGAATACCCACAATTAAAGGAACTGTTACAGCCATAATACCAGGTATCAGCATTTCTTTTAATGCAGCTGTTGTTGAAATTTCAACACATTTTTTATAATCTGGTTTCGCTGTTCCTTCCATAATACCAGGAATACTACGAAATTGTCTTCTAACTTCTTCAATCATTTGGAATGCAGCTTTTCCAACAGATTCCATTGTAAAAGCAGAAAATAAAAATGGAAGCATACCACCAATAAATAAACCAATAATAACTCTAGGCTCTAATATAGAAATGGCACTTAATGAAACTGCTTCTGCATAAGATACAAACAAAGCCAATGCTGTTAATGCTGCAGAACCAATGGCAAAACCTTTTCCCATAGCAGCTGTTGTGTTTCCTACTGCATCTAATTTATCTGTTACTTCTCTTACAGAATGGTCTAAACCGCTCATTTCAGCAATACCACCTGCATTATCTGCAATAGGACCATAAGCATCTACTGCAACGGTAATACCTGTTGTAGAAAGCATACCTACTGCTGCAAGTGCAATACCATATAATCCACTTACACTATATGCTGCAAAAATACCAATACAGATTAATATAACTGGTACTGCTGTAGACTGCATACCTACTGCTAAACCACTTATAATTGCTGTTGCTGGTCCTGTTTCTGCTTGGTTTGCAATTTTTTTTACAAAACTATAATCAGCAGAGGTATATACTTCTGTAATAATACCTATTAAAAGACCTACTATCAATCCAGCAATTACTGCAATTGCCGCTTTCATATCTTTAAAAAATAAATTACTTAATACCAATGCTCCCACTACCACAATAGCAGCAGAAACATAAGAACCTGTTCTTAATGCTTTTTGAGGATTATTGTTTCCACCATGAACAAAAAATGTTCCTATAATAGATGCTAATATACCACAAGCAGAAAGTATTAATGGGAATAATGCACCCTCTGTACTAAAATATACAATACCTAATGTGATTGCAGAAACTATAGAACCTACATAAGACTCAAACAAATCTGCACCCATACCAGCAACATCACCTACATTATCACCTACATTATCTGCAATAACAGCAGGATTACGAGGGTCATCTTCTGGAATACCCGCCTCTACTTTACCAACCAAGTCAGCACCTACGTCAGCAGCCTTTGTATAAATACCACCACCTACACGTCCAAATAATGCTATAGAAGATGCTCCTAAACTAAATCCTGAAAGAACACCTACATTTTTTGTAATCATGTATACCACACTAACACCAAATAAACCCAATCCTACAACAGACATCCCCATAACTGCCCCACCAGAAAATGCTGTAGAAAGTGCTTTATTCATGCCCCCTATTCTTGCACCGTTTGCTGTACGCACATTTGCTTTTGTTGCTACATTCATACCAAAATAACCTGCTAATGTAGAAAATAAAGCACCTACAGCAAAGCAAATTGCTGTTGTAATATTAATGCCAAAACAAATCAATACAAATAATACCAAAACAAATATTACTAGTATTTTATATTCCGCTTTTAAAAAAGCATTTGCTCCCTCTCTTATGGCTAATGCAATTTCTTTCATACGGTCTGTGCCTTCTTCTTCTTTGCTAATTTTTGAAGCCAATACAAATGCAAATATTAATGCTATAATACCTAATACTGGTGCTGCAAAAATCATGTTATACGAAAAATCCATAAAAAGCCTCCTTTGCTTATACCCTTTTGTATGTTTATATTGATACAATAAAATAGACTCCTCATTCCTATTTTATTTATTACTAAAATCATATAAAACAACAAAAGATACATTCTATTTTTTACTTATCATATTTGTATGCAATCAAAATGCTCCTCTTTGTCATAATCAATATAGTATGCAATATGATTTGACACATTTATTGCAGATACAAAAAAAATATGATATGTGTTTAATTTATTATAAACAATAAACAGTGTTCTGTCATTATAAATTATATACCTTTTTATAATAATTGGTAAATATATATAAAAATATATAATATTTTTATGCATTTTATACAATTTAAAAAATTTATTACTGTATTGAAAATTACAAAAAATATACTTCTATAACAAAATAAGCACAATTCTTACAAATTGTGCTTATTGATTTAAAACATAACATGATATAATACTAACATAAAAATTTTGCTGTAAGGGGCAATGTAATTACAGAAAGCACTGTGGATACAAACACATATTCTGATGCTCTTTTTTCATCATTGCCATATCCTCCTGCAAAAGAAGGTAATGCCGCAGCTGCTGGTGTACCCATCAATATTACCATAACACCCAATGCAACACCATCTACTACAAATCCCATTATCAATTTTGTAATAATAGGCATAACAATCAATGTAAAAAAGCTAAATATATATACTGTCTTATCTTTCAATACTTCATTTACTTTTGCAGCAGCTAAAAGAGAACCTATTACAATCATAGAAAGACAAACTGTTGTAACAGATGCATAATTTAAAGCATTATAAAGTGGTGAAGGTAACGAAATGGAATTGACAAATAAAACAATACCTATAATAGCAGAAAAACAAATCAAATTAAAAAATGCATCTTTTATCATTTTGATAGGAGGTTTTGCTGTTCCACATTTATAAGAAAATAATACAGAGCAAATTGTAAATAAATACACATTACTTGCAAACATTACAGCGACACAAAATATAAGCCCCTCTGTACCAAACATTGCTGTAACAAGAGGCTGACCCATAAATATAACATTGCTGTAAACACCACCACCTGCAAAAAGTCCTAATTGTGGAAAGTCCATTTTTAAACATTTTCCCACTATCATAAATATAATTGTTCCTAATATGCAAAGAAAAAGCGTACCACAGCCTGTTTTTAAAAATCCTATTAATATTTCATGTGAAAACTCTCTTTGCAGTAATACTATCATATTTGCTGGTACTGCTACCTTTGTCAATACAATAGAAAGCCCCTTCGTATCCTGTAAATATCCCTTTTTACTCAACAAAAAGCCCACTATCATCAACAATACCATTGTTGTAAGCTGTCCAACCACCGCTAATGCCACATTGTCCATCTCCCTTTTTTAGCATATTTCTTTCATCCAATGATTGAGTCTTTTCATCTCCTTTAATATAAAAAATGATACAATTAAACCTGATGCAATATCCGCAACTGGTCCTGCAATTAAAATGCCATCTAATCCCCAAAATAAAGGGAATATTATAATTAATGGTATTAGCAATATTACTTGGCGAAGCATAGAAAGTACAGAAGCTTTTAATGCTTGTCCTGTTGCTTGAAAATATCCTGTTGATACAATCTGCACACCCGAAATAAATATACCAAACATAAATACTTGCATACTTTTTACAGCAAAATTCATAAAAGTAGCATTACCAGAACCAAATATCATTAAAAGATACTTTGGAAAAAATACACAGCCTATCCAGCCTATTATAGAACATATACTTGCAATTTTAACAGAAAGCAAATATGTATCTTTAATTCTTTGTGGTTTTTTCGCACCATAATTAAACCCTACAATAGGCTGTGCACCTGTACCAATACCAATATTAATACCTATTAATATTGCACTAACTTTTAACACAATTCCCATAGCACTTAATGCTACATCGCCTCCTACAGAACAGGCATCACCATAATAAACAAGTGAATTATTTAATATTACCTGTAAAAGTGTATTAGCAATTTGCACAATAAAGCTAGATACACCTAATGAACAAAAAGCAATAATTAGCTGCCATTCTGGTTTTAAATATTGCTTTTTCAAACGCATTTTTCCTTTTCGTCTAAAATACCAAACCAATATAATTGCTGATAATATTTGTGATGTAATAGTTGCAATAGCAGCACCTTTTACTCCCCATTTTAAAACAAAAATATAAATAGGGTCTAATATTGTATTTAAAGCTGCACCTACTAGCATACTCAACATAGCTATTTTAGGACTACCGTCTGTACGTGCCATATTAGAAAGCCCTGCACCTACCATCATAAAAGGAACGCCTAATAATATAATACTAGAATAGTCTTTTGCATATTCCATAATAGTATCTTTTGCTCCAAATAAACGAAGCATTGGCTCAAAAAACAAAAATCCAATACCACAAAGTAATAAACCAACAATAATCAGTATTGTCATCATATTGCCCAATACCTTTTCTGCAACTGAAAATTTTCCTTCTCCCAAGCGTATAGAAGCATAAGCACTACCTCCTGCACCTACAAGCATAGAGAGTGACAGCACAATTGTTACAATAGGAAAAGCTACTGTTGTTGCTGCATTTCCTTGATAACCTACACCTTGATAACCTACACCTTGTCCTATAAATATCTGGTCTACAATATTATATAAATTATTGACCAAAAATGCTGCAACAGAAGGCAATGCAAAACTTTTTAACAGTTTTCCAACTGGTTCTATGCCTAATGGATTATTCATATCATTGTGTTTTTTTATTGTTGTTTCACCCATTTCATTCCCTCCGTATCTTTTGTTAAAATTTTACTATATGCACAAATGCTGTCTGATAATAATAAATATTGTAAAAAATTTCATTGGAATATTTTCTACATTTTGTCATTCTAGCACAAAAAAATTTTATATGCAACAAATTATCATAATATATATCATTATTTATCAATAATTTTGTCATAATAATGCATTTTATTGAGGCAACAAATGTTTTTTACGTGTTACTGCAATGACAGCAAACGCACATAAACTACCTATAATTGCTCCTGCTAAAACATCAGTAGTATAATGTACTGCTAAATAAATTCTTGAGAAGGCAATCATGACTGCAAACAAAAAAGCACCCACACCAAAAACATGATTTATGTGCCACAAAACAACTGCGCCTGTAAAAGCCGCTGTTGTATGACCAGATGGAAAAGAATAATCAGAAAGAGGGGGTAATATAATATCAATCAAAAGCACATCATAAGGACGCAAACGAGCAAAAAAAGGCTTTAATATAATATTTGTAATCAATGAACTTACTATTAAACTAATACCTAATATGCTGCCCCATGTTCTCCACTTTTTCTGCTGCGTTTTTGCAAAAAATAAAAACAATATTGTAATACTTATCCATACAATACCATTATCACCTAAAAAAGAAATCCATTTCATAATAACATCTAAAAAGGGACAAGAAATATATTCTCGTACCCAAAGCACAATACTTTCATCCCACTTTTGTATTTGATTCATAGGCAACCTCCTATTATGCTTATGTGATATGTTCTAGCAATATTTTAATGCCTACTACAATTAAAACTATTCCGCCTGCAATAGAGGCTTTCTTTTCTAAAAATTTCCCCAAATGCTTGCCTAATATACCGCCTATGTAACAAACAATACAAGCTGTTACACCAATCATAACAGCAGCAAGCACAATATTAACATTCAATATTGCAAAACTAATACCTACAGCGAAAGCATCAATACTTGTTGCAACAGCCTGTAAAAGTAAATTTTGATTTGTTAATACATTATGATTTTGTTGTTTTTCTTTTTGAAAACTTTCTGCTATCATATTTCCCCCTATCAATACCAATAATAAAAAAGCAATCCAATGGTCAATTGCTTCCATACTATTTTTTACATAAATACCTAAAAACCAGCCCAGCAAAGGCATTAAAAATTGAAATACTCCAAAATAAATTCCTTGTTTTAAAGCATCTTTTTTTGTAAAGCCAGATACAGACACACCATTTGCAATAGATACTGCAAATGCGTCCATAGCTAAACTAAGTGCAATAAAAAAAATAGTAACCCATTCCATAAATATATTCTCCTTTATGACTCCTATCTCTTTATATACATTATGCTAAAAACAGTAAACTTATTTGCAGTGATGAAAAAAAGAATGTGTATTTTTACACATTCTTTTTCATGGGAGTTACAGGGCTCGAACCTGTGACCCTCTGCTTGTAAGGCAGATGCTCTCCCAGCTGAGCTAAACTCCCTTAAAAACATACCATATATACTTTTTGCTGACCCGTAAGGGAATCGAACCCTTGTTTCAGCCGTGAGAGGGCCGCGTCTTGACCGCTTGACCAACGGGCCTCATAAATTTTAAATAGCGGAGAAGGGATTTGAACCCCTGACACCGCGGGTATGAACCGCGTGCTCTAGCCAACTGAGCTACTCCGCCAAATCATAGCTTGTTTGCTACTTGAACTATTATAAAAGGCAATTTATCATTTGTCAATACTTTTTTTGACATTTTTTTAATTTTTTGCATTATTCACATAAAGTACCTCATTTGGCATAACAAGCCCAAGCTGTTGCCTTGCCACTTTTTCAATATATGCATCACTATTATAATATTCTTTTTCTCTAATATACTCTGCATTTTTTTCTTGTTCTTCTTGTATTTGTATCAAAACGGCCTCTGCCTCTTTTTTGTATTGACCATATAAATTTAATTGGCTTCCAATGCCTACCGAAACAGCAATAAAAAACAATATCATAAAAAATAATACAACTGTTTTATCAAAAGGTCGTCTTTTTTTTGTTGGTTTCGTAACTTTTTTCATAATTGACTCTCCTTTTTTTACAAAGACAACTCCCTTTTCCTTATTCTATTTCTTATGAAATAAAATTTTTACATTTCTTTTTTTTATTTTTACATATCTTTTACAAAATTGCAACACTTTTTTCATTTTTTTGTGAAAAAAAGTATTTGTTTTTTTGACAGGTTTACGCAATAAAATATAAATTAAACGAAAAGGTGTTAACACTATTGTAAAAAATGTGAATATTATTTTATGAATTAATGCAACAATTTTGTCAGAAATTTTATTTATAATAGGGCTTAATGTCAAAAAATATAATAACATGCCTAAAAAAGCACCTATAATTACAAAAAAACGTATTTCACCATGATTTTGCTGTAGCAACATAAAAAAAAGAAAAAAGGCTGTTCCTATCCAATATAAAGCATCTTCTAATTGTATAAAAAGCATGGTATGAGGTATCATTTTACGAAAAATACGTAAGCCATCATATACAGAACCAATAAAAGCACCTGCTAATGTTACAGATAAAAAAAGCATTGCTTGTGCATTGAGAGAAAGAATCATAGCATTTCCCCCTTATTTGAATATACGATTTAAAAAACTATTTTTTCCCTTTGAAATACCACCTTCACTATACTCTATGGTATCTATTAAACCATCAACAGAAACTTCACCTTCATCCAAATTTAATTTTCCCACATGCATATTGTTTCCTCGCAATATTAACATTCCTTTTTCTGTTTCTGCAATAATGCTTTCTTCATCAAAAGAAAGAACATCTATTACACCTGTTATACTCATTCTTTCTCTATCTTCTAATATCATTCTATGGCGTGTATCTTTTTTTCTTTCTTCTGCCAAATTTATTCCCTCCCAAAAATAAAAATACTGTCCAAAAACAAAAATTTTGTTTATTATAATATATGGACAGCATTTTATTTTCAGAACAATATTATAAACTTTTATACATAGCCGCAGCATCTTCTTTTTTAGCAGATTCATTTATATTTAATACTTCTATTTTTGTTATATGATTGCCAAATTTAATCTCTATCACATCGCCCACTTTGACATCAGTGCCTGCTTTTACTATCTTGCCATTTATACTAACACGTCCTGCGTCACACGCTTCATTTGCTATTGTTCTTCTTTTTATAATACGAGATATTTTTAAAAATTTATCCACACGCATATATTCCACCTCTTTGCTATTATCTCACAATACTGATAAAAAAATCTACACATATCTTAAATATAGATTTGTGTAGATTTTAAAATGTACTATATTTTTATTATTTGTTAATCGCATCTTTCAATGCTTTGCCTGCTTTAAATCTTGGTGCTTTTGATGCTGGAATAGGCATTGCTTCACCTGTTTGAGGGTTTCTTCCTTCTCTTGCTGCTCTTTCTGCGACATCAAATGTACCAAAACCAACTAATTGTACTTTACCATTGCTTGCTAATTCGTTTGTAACAACTTCTTCAAATGCTTTTAATGCTTTTTCAGCATCTTTTTTACTCATTTCTGCTTTTTCAGCCATTGCTGCAACTAAATCGGATTTATTCATATTTTGTCCTCCTTGTAAAAAAAGTTATTCTTCTGTTGGACTTTCGCTGTGCTTCGCCTGCACCCAGAACAGTTCCAACTCCTCCAGAGTCATGTCAGAAAGACTTTTTTTGTCCATCAGAGCAATTTGCTCGACACACTCAAATCTATTTATAAACTTTTTAATAGCTTTTGTCAAGGCAAACTCTGGATTTAATTGTAAAAATCTCGAAACATTTACTACTGCAAATAATAAATCCCCTAATTCTTCTTCTTGTTTTTGTTGGGATTGTTCTAATGTTTCTTCTAACTCATATAATTCTTCATGTACTTTTTGGAGTGCTTGTTTCACATCTGTAAAGTCAAAGCCAACATCTCTTGCTTTTTTCTGCACTTTTTTTGCCTTTGTTAATGCTGGTAATGCGTCTGGTATATTTTTCATAACTTCTGTTTGAGTTTTATAATTTTTTTCTTTTTTCTTTAGCTGCTCCCAATTCTGCAAAACTTTATCTGCTGTATCTGCTTTTTTTTCTCCAAATATGTGAGGGTGTCTATCTATCATTTTTTGACTAATGCCATTTATAACATCTGATAATTCAAAATTTTCTTTTTCTTGCTCTATTTGAGAATGAAAAATAACTTGTAAAAGCACATCTCCTAATTCTTCTTTTAAATTTTCTGTGTCATTTTTGTTGATTGCTTCAACAACTTCATAAGCCTCCTCTAACATAGCTTCCTTTAATGTTTCATGTGTTTGTATTTTGTCCCAAGGACAACCATTTTCGCTTCGCAAATGTTTTATAATATTTTTTAAATCCTCCAATGTATACTTCAAATTATAATTCCTCCTAAATTTTGATGTATTGATAATATTTATAAAATTAATTTTAATGTAAACTCAAAAACATATCTTTTGTCATACAAAATAATTCTTCATTAAAGTCTAACCCTATTAATTTATTTTTTTGTACTGCAAAATAATATGTTTTTTCATCTGTTATTATTTTGAATAATCCCTCTAAACCATGTCCTTTAATAGAAAATAAATATCCAAATTCACACATTGTATTATTTAACTGTTCATAATCTTTATTCCATATGAAACAATAATTCATAGCAATATCTATTATACTTTCTTTTAATTCCTTATTTTCTATTTCATTTATTTCTAAACTTTGTTTATCATTATTTTCATCAAATGAGTTCATTTTTTTATCCTTTCTTTTACAACTTCTAATTTTATGATTTGACAGTTGATAAATATAATGTTTATGGTATAATTGTAACAAATTTCTTTCAAAAAACAACACATATAATCAATGTTTTAATAAAAAAGGAGATGGGTATTATGTTTAAAATTGTTTCAAAAAAAGAATTAAACGATGCTGTAACAATGCTTGAAATAGAAGCACCCTTTATTGCAAAAAAAGCAAAAGCAGGACAATTTATTATATTTAGAGTAGATGAATACAGTGAAAGAGTACCTTTAACCATTGCAGACTATAACAGAGAAAAAGGTACTGTTAGCGTTATATTTCAAAAAGTGGGATTATCTACAAAATTATTGGGTACAAAACAAGAAGGAGATACTATTGCCGATTTTGTAGGTCCTCTTGGTGTTGCTACAGATTATGAAAACTTTAAAAGAGTTGCCGTAATAGGAGGCGGTGTAGGCTGTGCAATTGCATATCCTCAAGCAAAAGCACTTTATGAATTGGGTGTAGAAGTAGATGTCATTGTAGGCTTTAGAAATAAAGATATTGTAATATTAGAAGAGGAAATGAAAGCAGTTTCAAGCAATTATTATTTAACAACAGATGATGGTTCTTATGGTGAAAAGGGATTTGTCACAGATAAATTAAAATCATTGATAGATGCCGGAAATCAATATGATGCTGTTATTGCTATAGGTCCTATTCCTATGATGAAATTTGTCAGTATGACAACAAAATCTTATGGCATCAAAACCATTGTTAGCTTAAATCCTATTATGATTGATGGTACAGGTATGTGTGGTGGCTGTCGTGTAACAGTAGGCGGAAAAATTAAATTTGCTTGTGTAGATGGTCCAGATTTTGATGGACATAAAGTAGATTTTGATGAATTGATGAATAGAAATTCTATATACAAAGAAAGAGAAGCTGAAGAAGCACAAACACATATTTGCCGTTTAACAGGCGAGAAAAAACATTAAAAATTCATTTCAAATATTTTTTGTTTGATATTATTTAAAAATCAATAAGGAGATGTTTAATATGCCTAATATGAATACAGAAAAACTAAAAATGCCTGAACAAGCTCCAGACATTAGGAATAAAAATTTTAAAGAGGTTGCACTTGGCTATACAGAAGAAATGGCAGTGGAAGAAGCACAGCGTTGTTTAAATTGTAAAAACAAACCCTGTATTTCTGGCTGTCCTGTTCATGTCAGAATACCTGAATTTATTGCAGAAGTAGCAAAAGGTAATTTTTTAGAAGCATATCAAGTTATTACAGCTACGAACGCTTTGCCTGCTATATGTGGTAGAGTTTGCCCTCAAGAAAGCCAATGCGAATCAAAATGCGTGAGAGGAATAAAGGGAGAACCTGTTGCAATAGGTAGACTAGAAAGATTTGTAGCAGATTGGTATATGCAGAATCATGGTGATGATATGCCTCAAAAACCTACCTCTAATGGTAAAAATGTTGCTGTAATTGGTTCTGGACCTTCTGGTCTTGCTTGTGCTGGAGATTTAGCAAAATTAGGCTATAATGTAACAATATTTGAAGCATTCCATACAGCAGGTGGTGTATTAGTATATGGTATACCTGAATTCAGATTACCAAAATCTATTGTGCAAAAAGAAATTGATAAACTTTCTGCTTTAGGTGTTAATATTATGACAAATATGGTAATCGGTAAAGTGCTTTCTATTGATGAATTGATGGAAGATATGGATTTTGATGCTGTTTTTGTTGGCTCTGGTGCAGGATTGCCTTCTTTTATGGGTATAGAGGGCGAGGCACTTGTAGGCGTATATTCTGCAAATGAATATTTAACACGTATCAATTTAATGAAATCTTACATAGAAGAATATGACACACCTATCAAGAAAAGCAAAGCAGTTGCTGTTGTAGGTGGAGGTAATGTCGCTATGGACGCCGCAAGATGCGCTAAAAGATTAGGAGCAGAACAAGTTTATATTGTATATCGTCGTTCTGAAACAGAAATGCCTGCACGTTTAGAAGAAATACACCATGCTAAAGAAGAAGGTATTGAATTTCGCATATTAACAAATCCTGTAAAAATATTAAATGATGGTAGTGGAAAAGTTGCTGGTATAGAATGTCAAGTAATGGAATTAGGAGAACCCGATGCCAGTGGCAGAAGAAGACCAATCGCTGTTGAAGGTTCTAATTTCGTTTTAGATGTTGATACGGTTGTTATGTCAATCGGTACTTCCCCTAATCCTTTAATTAGAAGTACGACAAAGGGATTAGAAACAAATAAAAAGGGCTGTTTGATTGTCAATGAAGATACTAACCAAACAACAAGACAAGGCATTTATGCAGGTGGTGACGCTGTTACTGGTGCTGCTACAGTCATTCTTGCCATGGGTGCAGGCAAAAAAGCTGCTGAATCAATTGATAACTATTTAAAACAAAAATAATCAAAAAAGTGATGTTTTATGAAAAAATATATTATCTATAAGCATATAGGAAATTTATCAAAATCAAATAATGGTTGTATAAAAGAACTGAATTTTATTTCATGGGACAATAGAGAGCCTGTATATGATATAAGAACATGGAATGCAGAGCATACAAAATATGGCAATGGTATTATCATTACACAATCACAAATGGCAGTATTAAAAGAGTTACTCAATAAAATAAATAGATTTTAATATTGTATTTTTTAAAATATATAAATAAAGAATAGTGAAAGGAAAATAATAATGAGAAGAAAAGACAGAGAAGTAACACAACTTGAAGAAATATTTGATATAATTAAGAATTGTGATATCTGTCGTATTGCCTTTTTTGATGAAAAATTTCCCTATATTATACCTTTAAATTTTGGTGTAGTATTTGAAAATGATATATTTACACTTTATTTTCATGGAGCTAATGCTGGCAAAAAAATGGAACTTTTTCAAAAAAACAATGCAGTTGCATTTGAAATGGACTGTAAACACAAATTAATAGAACGAGAAATGGCATGTGACTACACTATGGCATATGAAAGTGTATGTGGTACAGGATTTTTGGAAAAAATTTCAGAAGAACAAAAAATACAAGCATTTACTTCCATTATGAAACAATATACACAAAAAGA
This sequence comes from Lachnospiraceae bacterium 46-61, assembly GCA_041223565.1. Classification (GTDB taxonomy): domain Bacteria; phylum Bacillota; class Clostridia; order Lachnospirales; family Anaerotignaceae; genus Coprocola. Next base: position 400,136 of record JBCLQL010000001.1, on the reverse strand, counting down.
TTTAGATTTTCAGCCTGAAAAAATGAAAACAACTACTTTATTAAAATTGACTGTAAACGAAATTACAGGAAAAAAGAATATAATACATTAATTTCAAACAAGGAGGAACAAATTAATGACAATTAAAACATTAGAAATGGGTTATATTGGTACAAACTGTTATGTTATATCTGATGAAAATGGTATTTGTGCCATTGTAGACTGCGACGGTAATACACAACCCCTTTATCAATATATTGATAAAAACGGATTAAAGCCTAGTCATATACTACTTACACATGGACATTTTGACCATATTGGTGCAGTAGAAGATGTTAAAGAGAAATATGGCTGTACTGTTTGTGCTTGTGAAAAAGAAGTTCCTTTATTAGCTGACCCTGCATTAAATGCCTCTAATATGTCCTATAAACCTCTAAGCATCACCGCAGACGTTTTAGTAAAAGAAGGTGATACTATACAAGTAGGTGATTTACAGTTCAAAGTAATAGAAACTCCTGGACATACAGAAGGTAGTATATGCTTTTTAATAGAAAAATCTATATTATCAGGAGATACATTATTTTTAGGTTCTTGTGGTAGAATGGATTTTCCTACTGGTGATACTGCAGCAATGATGCAATCACTAAAAAGATTAAAAAATTTAGAGGGTGATTATGTTGTATATCCTGGTCATGGTCCTGCTACTACATTAGAATACGAAAGAAAAACAAATCCTTTTATGTAATATTATCTCTGTTAAAACGTCGTTATCCTATTGTATAACGACGTTTTAAATTATCAGTAATATTTTATTATAAACCATTTCTTTTCATCAAATATCATAGAAAGGAAAATTTATATATGGAAAAATTTATTATGGCATTAGACCAAGGTACAACAAGCTGTCGTTGTATATTATTTAATAAACAAGGTACTATTGTTAGTATGGCACAAAAAGAATATAAGCAGTATTATCCTAAAGCTGGTTGGGTAGAACATGACCCTAATGAAATATGGCAAACACAAATAGAATCTGCTCAAAAAGCACTTCATCAAATTGATGCAAATTATAAAAATATTTCTGCTATTGGTATTACAAACCAAAGGGAAACAACGGTAATATGGGACAAAAATACAGGTGAGCCAATTTATCCTGCTATTGTATGGCAATGTCGTCGCACCGCTGATTATTGCGACAGTCTTATCAAAAAGGGCTTAGCCGATACATTTCGTAAAAAAACAGGACTTTTAATTGATTCTTATTTTTCTGCTACAAAAATACGTTGGATACTTCAAAATATACCTAATGCAAAACAAAAAGCAGAAAAAGGGGATTTATTATTTGGTACAACAGATACATGGCTAATTTGGAAATTAACAAAGGGAGCTGTACATGCTACAGATTATTCTAATGCTTCTCGTACTATGCTTTTTAATATCAATACATTACAGTGGGATAATGATATATTAAAAGAATTGGAAATACCTAAAGTAATATTACCAAATGTTCATCCTTCCAGTTTTCATTTTGGAAATACACACACATCTATATTTGGAGGTGAAATACCCATTACAGGTGTTGCAGGTGACCAACAATCTGCATTATTTGGACAAAATTGCTTTACTGCAGGCAGTGCTAAAAACACATATGGTACAGGCTGTTTTCTTTTAATGAATACAGGAAATAAACCTGTTTTTTCTACACATGGACTTTTAACAACTATTGCATGGGGTATAGATAACGAAATCATATATGCTTTAGAAGGCTCTGTGTTTACAGCAGGTGCAGCAATACAATGGTTAAGAGATGAATTGCACATGATTCAAACAGCAGCAGAAACACAAAAAATAGCAGAACAAGTACCTGATAGCAATGGTGTATATATGGTGCCAGCTTTTGCTGGATTGGGTGCGCCTCATTGGGACGCTTATGCAAGAGGTGCAATAATTGGATTAACAGCAGGAGTTAATTATAAACATATTGTACGTGCAACATTGGAATCTCTTGCATATCAAACATATGACGTTTTAAAGGCCATGGAAGAAGATTCTAATATTGCATTAAAATGTCTAAGAGTTGATGGTGGTGCTTGTGCTAATGATTTTATTATGCAGTTTCAATCTAATATTATAGGTGTACCAATTGAGCGTCCTGTTTGTATTGAAACAACAGCATTAGGTGCAGCGTACTTAGCTGGACTTTTTGTAGGCTATTGGAAAGATAAAAAAGATATTAGTCAAAATTGCAATATAGAAAAATCTTTTTATAGTGCTATGACTGAAGAAACTCGTCAAAAAAATTTAAAAGGTTGGCATAAAGCAGTTCATGCTACACTTGGCTTTGCAAAATAATATATTATCATGATATAACATACTAATTACTACTACAAAATATAACATGATATAGTACAATACATTTTGAAAAAATTTTTGTGTTATTTTTGTTTATTTTACAAGCTCTTTGGAAATTTTAAAAAAATTTTGCTTTTTGTTCTCTATTGCACATTTATACAATATATGGTATCGTTATATCTCAAAGAACACTTGATATTGTGTTTTGTTTAAAAATAAATACAATAATCAATTTCGTTATAAAGGGGGTCGTCATACTATGTATGTCATAAAAAAAGATAACACAAAAGAAAAATTTAATGTGCAAAAAGTAATTGTAGCTGTTAATAAATCTGCTTATAGAGCACTTGTAAAATTTACAGAGGATGACTTAAATTTTATATGTAATTTTGTAGAAAAAAAAGCTATTTCTCTTGCTAAAGAAGGTATTCACATTAGTGAAATGCATAATATTGTAGAAGGTGCTTTAGAAGCAACAAATGCTGCTGTAGCAAAAAGTTATAGAGACTATCGCAATTATAAACAAGATTTTGTTCAAATGCTTGATGAAGTTTATAAAAAAAGTCAGTCCATTATGTATATAGGAGACAAGGAAAATAGTAATACAGATAGTGCTCTTGTTTCTACAAAAAGAAGTTTAATATTCAATCAATTAAATAAAGAACTATATCAAAAATTCTTTATGACAACAGAAGAATTGCAAGCATGCAGAGATGGTTATATTTATATACATGATATGTCTGCAAGAAGGGATACTATGAATTGCTGTCTATTTGATGTCAAAAGCGTTTTGACAGGTGGTTTTGAAATGGGTAATCTTTGGTACAATGAACCAAAAACATTAAATGTTGCTTTCGATGTAATAGGAGATATTGTACTGAGTGCTGCAAGCCAGCAATATGGTGGTTTTACAGTACCTTCTGTTGATTTATTGTTAGAACCTTTTGCAGAAAAAAGCTATAAAAAATTTTATGATAGATATGTTGAATTAGGATTAACGCCAGAAAGAGCAGAACAAGAATCTATAAAAGATGTTCTTGTAGATTTTGAACAAGGATTTCAAGGTTGGGAATATAAATTTAATACTGTAGCATCTAGTAGAGGAGATTATCCTTTTATTACCATGACAATGGGTACTGGTACAGGACGTTTTGCAAAAATGGCGTCTATCACTATGTTAAATGTTCGTAAAAATGGACAAGGTAAAAAAGACTGTAAAAAACCAGTTCTTTTTCCTAAAATTGTATTTTTGTATGATGAAAATTTACATGGTGTAGGTAAGCCTTTAGAAGATGTTTTTGAGGCTGGAATACAATGTTCCAGCAAAACAATGTATCCCGACTGGCTGAGTTTAACAGGAGAAGGTTATGTTGCAGGAATATATAAAAAATATGGTGAAATTATAAGCCCTATGGGATGTAGAGCATTTCTTTCTCCTTGGTATGAAAGAGGTGGTATGAATCCTGCTGACAAAAATGACAAGCCTGTATTTGTAGGTAGATGGAACATAGGTGTTGTTAGTTTACATTTACCTATGATTTACGCCAAAGCAAAACAAGAAAGTAAAGACTTTTATGAGGTGTTAGATTACTATTTGAATTTAATTCGTCAATTACATATTAGAACATATGCTTATTTAGGAGAAATGAGAGCATCTACTAATCCACTTGCTTACTGCGAAGGTGGTTTTTATGGGGGACATTTGGGTATACATGACAAAATCAAACCTATTATGAAAACAGCAACTGCTTCATTTGGCATTACTGCATTAAATGAATTGCAACAACTTCACAATGGAAAATCTCTTGTGCAAGATGGACAATTTGCATTAGATGTATTAACCTATATCAACAAAAAAGTAGAAGAATACAAAAAAGAAGATGGTCATTTATATGCTATTTATGCTACACCAGCAGAAAATCTTTGTGGTTTACAAGTAACGCAATTTCGTAAAAAATATGGTATTATAGAAAATGTTTCTGATAGAGAATATGTTAGTAATGGATTTCATTGTCATGTTACAGAAAATATTTCACCTATACAAAAACAAAATTTAGAATATCGTTTTTGGAATTTATCAAACGGGGGTAAAATACAATATGTAAAATATCCTATTGATTATAATATAGATGCCATTCGCTCATTAGTACGTCGTGCTATGGATATGGGATTTTATGAAGGCGTTAATCTTTCTCTTGCCTATTGTGACGACTGTGGACATCAAGAATTAGAAATGGACGTTTGTCCAAAATGTGGCAGTAGAAATTTAACCAAAATTGATAGAATGAATGGTTATTTATCTTATTCCAGAGTAAAGGGTGATACACGATTAAACGACGCTAAAATGGCTGAAATTGCAGAAAGGAAAAGTATGTAACATGAACTATCATAATATTACAAAAGACGATATGTTGAATGGTGATGGTTTAAGAGTGGTACTTTGGGTATCTGGCTGTAATCATGGCTGTAAAAACTGTCACAATCCTATTACATGGGATGCAAACGGTGGGCTACTTTTTGACCAAAATGCAGAACAAGAAATATTTGAGGAATTGCATCATGAATATACAAATGGTGTAACATTTAGTGGAGGTGATCCTCTTTTTCCTGACAATCGTACTGATATTACTGTGTTAGCAAAAAAAATCAAAAAATACTTTCCTCAAAAAACAATTTGGTGCTATACAGGATATTTGTGGGAAGAAGTAAAACAACTAGAAGTCATGAAATATATTGATGTGCTTGTAGATGGACGTTTTGTAGAAGAATTTGCAGATCCTCAACTGCATTGGAAAGGTAGTTCTAATCAAAAAGTGATAGATGTGCAGAATTCTTTAAAAACCTCTACTATTATATTATATGAATATTTTACATATTAACATGACTTTTATTTATAACTATAATCAATAAAATCTATGTTATTAATTAAGGAGAAATATTTATGAAAAAAATTGCAAAATTTGAAAAAGTAAGCTTTTCACAGTTTTTGCAGGATTGGCAAAACGATTTTACTCAAACAACTACAAAAGAATGCCAAGAAATTTATAATGCTATATTATTGCCTTCTCGTGCTACAAAAGGTTCAGCAGGGTATGATTTTTTTGCACCAATTTCTTTTACACTTGCTCCACATGAAACATTAAAATTTCCCACAGGCATTCGTGTAAAAATAGAAGAGGGTTGGGTATTAAAATGTTATCCTCGCAGTGGTTTGGGGTTTCGCTATCGTTTACAACTAAACAATACAGTAGGTATTATAGACAGTGATTATTATTTTTCTGATAATGAAGGACATATTTTTGCTAAAATTACAAATGATAGCAATGAACAAAAAACGCTTACAGTAGAAAAACAAACAGCATTTATGCAAGGCATTTTTGTAGAATATGGTATTACAATAAATGATGCTGTGGAAGCAATACGTAATGGAGGGTTTGGCAGTACTACAAAATCATAATTATTTATATATATTTACAAAATAATATCATTCTATAAAGGGGTATGCAATATGGTAGAATCTTTTACATTTGGTATCAATAACTGCTATATACTTTCTGATACAAAATATGCTATACTTATTGACACTTGTCCAGAGCGTTATTGTAATGCTCTTTTTGAAGCAGTAAAAAATAAAAATATCACACTGCTTATTATAACACATGGACATACTGACCATATTGGCTGTGCAAAATATATTTCAAGCAATTTACATATTCCCATTGCTATGCATCAAAAAGATGAAATATTGATACAGCAACCTTCTGCTCAAAAAATGCTTGCACATACACCATTAGGATTGATATTATGCCAAAAAGCAAAAAATCAAAAACCTGTTCCTTATTTCCAGCCAGATGTATTTTTGGTGCATGGACAATCTTTAAAAGAATATGGAATAAAAGCACGTATTTTTACACTTTCTGGACATACAGAAGGTTCTATAGGCATTTGGACACCCAACAAAGAATTTTTTGTAGGAGATGCTATGATGAACATTGGTGCTAGTTTAAAACCTCGCATTTATCAAAATAAAATGGAAATGGAACACAGTTTTTATAATATTTATCAAAGTGACGCTACTGCTATCTATATGGGACATGGCAAGCCCATTTTTAGACAAAATACATTAATGAAATGTACAAAACTGCAATATAAAAAATATAAAGGTTGTATTTCCATGAATGCGTATCATCTGCATTGTGAAATAAAGAAAAATAAAAAATAATATATACATTGCAAAGGTAAAAACACAATAGGGTTGGTAGTCCCTATGCAGTTTTTTTATAAAAACTGTCAGTAGCCTTCCTCACCTGTGCTTTTTGCACACAGGTCGTCCGTCCTTTGTTAGCAATTAAAGGAGGAAGAAAAATGAAACAAATTACAGCAACATTTACTGTTTTTTTTGAAGTACCTTTTTGGAAAGGTATTTATGAAAGACAGGAATATAATAAAGTTTCTGTTGCACTTGTTGTTTTTGGAGCAGAGCCTAAAGATTTTGAAGTAGCACAATTTTTAACAGAACATTTTAAAACATTATTATTTAGTAGTACACTTATTACAGAGCAAAAGCCAAAAGTAATAAAAAATTATAAGAGATTACAAAGAAATATCAAAAAACAAACAAATCAAAATGGTATTGGTACAAAATCTCAGCAGATATTACAACAGCAAAGGGAATTGCTAAAAACAGAAAACAAGAAAAATAAGAAACAGCAAAAAAAGAAATTGCAACAACAACAATTTGAAATGAAACAACAAAAAAAGAAACAAAAGAAAAAAGGACATTAAAATTTTATCAGAATGAATTCGAATAAAGAAAGTATATTATAATAAATATGACAACATTAATTTGTATAGTTATAACTTTATTATATTTTCTAGATATGAAAGTGGTTTACAATGAAGTAACAGAAAATATTGATAATATTTATTATAGAAATAAATGTCGTGGAGAATATACTATAATTATGACAAGCAAGCTCATATAAAAAGTAAATTAAATGCATATAGAAACGCCCCCTTAATATAAGGGGGCGTTTCTATTAAATATTTTCAACTGGTTTTGCTATAGCAAGTCTTTCCGATACTTGAAGTGTTTTATTTCTCCATTTTTCAGAACGGAAACGTATCACAAACAATATACCTCTTGTACATTCATCTATTGTCATAGCAATCCAAATACCAACTAATCCCATTCCTAAATGAACACCGAAATAATAACCCCCTAAAACGGCAAAAAACCACATAAATATAATTCCTATTACAACTGGAAATATCACATCTCCCACAGCTGTAAGGCATTTTGTCATTAAAATATTAACTGTCCTTCCCATTTCTAAAAAGAATTCTATAAACAATATCTTTTTGCCTAGCGCAATAATTTGAGGGTCATCCGTAAATATATGGAATATTGTTTCTGCATTAAAATATAGTATTGCTGTGACACTTAACGCAATTATCATAGAATATAATAACGTTTTCCAAATACGATTTTTTACTTTTTCCAAATCTCCTGCTCCTATTAAATATCCCACCATTATTTGTGTTGCCTGTGATAATGCAATAGAATAAACATAAGCAACATTTGCCAGCATACTACAATATACTTTTGTAGCAATTACTGCTGTACCAAAAATATTAATAAATTTCAATATACATACTTGAGACAAATTATAAGACAATTCTTCTCCTCCAGAAGGTACGGCAATATGTAATAAATCCTTTAATGTTTGTATAGGGAATGGTTTTAATATTTTAAGCGAAATTTTAATATCAATATTTTTACGGAATAGTCTAAATATAATAATCAATCCTATTGTTTTACTGATATTAGTAGAAATTGCTGCACCTATAATGCCAAGTTGAGGCAATCCAAATAAACCATTAATTAAAACAGCATTACCCACAATATTAATGAGATTCATTACAACAGAAACATACATCACTTGTTTCATAAAACCAAAGCTTCTTAATATAGCAGCAAATGTAATATAAATACCTTGTACTACCGCAAAACTGCCTACAATGCTCAAGTAATTTCCTGCTTCTTCTAATATATCATTTGGTATTTTCAACCATGTAAAAATAGCGTTATGACCAAAGCAAAGCAACAGTGCAGCAACAATACCTGTTAATGTAATCAATAAAAGTGATACATTACACGTTTCTGTAATTTTACGTTTGTTTTGTGCGCCTAAATATTGAGAAATCAATATCGTACTTGCTATAGTTGTAACATTTAATACAATAATAATAATATTCATAATTTGATTGCCATTTCCTATTGCTGCAACAGAACCTTGAGAATAGCGGCTTATCATAATCTGGTCTATATTACCTACCAAAAGCTGTAAAAGCAATTCTATAAATATAGGAACAGACATTTTAAAAACAGCTTTTGTAGAATCTTGCTGTATCATAATATTATCACTCTCTTTCATTTTTCTTTTTTTCAGTGCCACTCATTATAGTACGATTTATTTCTTTTTGCAATAAAAAACAATATAAAAAATTGCTGAAAAACAGTATAAAAATCAACTGATTTTCAGCAAATATATTGTATACATAAATATCATTTATTTTTTTCTGGTTGATACAATTCTTTTCCAGCATCACAATAGGAATATAGAAAACAATTTTGACACTGTGGACGTCTTGCAATGCATACCTTTCTGCCATGTGCTATCACTTGTGTATTAAAGCGAATCCAATGGTCTTGAGGCAGTATTTTCATTAAATCAAATTCTATTTTTACAGGGTCTTGATTTTTTGTTAACCCTAAAAGATTAGAAACCCTTTTTACATGAGTATCTACTACAATACTAGGAATGCCAAAAATATTTCCTCTTATAACATTTGCTGTTTTTCTTCCCACTCCAGCTAATGATGTTAATTTATCAATATCATTTGGTACATCACCATTATAGTCCATTAACAATTTTTGACAGCAGGCAATAATATTTTTTGCTTTATTATGATAAAATCCTGTAGAGCGAATATCTTGCTCTAGTTCTGCTAAATTTGCTTCTGCAAAGTCCTTTACAGAACGATATTTTTGAAATAAATCTTTTGTTACAATATTTACTCTGTCATCTGTACATTGTGCGCTTAATATTGTTGCAATTAGTAATTGCCATGGTGTGGTATGTTCTAAATAGCATTTTGTTCCCCCATAATGTTCATCTAAAAGTGTTAATATTCCATTTAATTTCTCATTCATACATACTTCCTCCTATTATACATACATATCATTATACCAATTGATACCACATATATTTTGTTGTAATAACATCCCTTTTTCCATAATCAAACAATATTACAGTTTCCTTTTTACATTTGTTTTCTGAAAAAATGTCATAATGGAAAAATCCAATATAACAACGTTTTGAAAGCTGTTTTGGTGTTTGTTCTGCTAAATGAGGTATTTTTTGCTGTATCAATACATTATTATTAAAATAATCCCAGCGTTTTCGTTTTTCGTCTGGTAGTTCTTCAAGCCAATGGGGTAATGTTTTGACATAATCATTTATAAAAATATCAAATTTTAAACAATCCTTTAAAATTTCTTTATGTTCTGCTATACAGTCTGTTTCAGCAATAAAATTATAAAGTATAGTATACAATTCCATTTTACTATGCTGTATTGCATAATAATCCTTTTTCAAAAAATAATCTCCTAATGCTTCATAAAAATCAAAGGGTGTTTCAAAATAACGAATGGCACAAGCAATAGTATGATATGCCTTTCCACTGTTATAATATATTTCTACCATATTTTCTACTTGTTTCAAACGGCACATTTCAGCATAACACAATTCTTTTGTATAAAGTACTTCATAAACAGCATTTTTTCTATAAACAATGCCATATTGTTCTGCATGTTCTCTTAAACCAGAGCCTTTTAATAATTTTAAAAAACCTAGCTGAAACTGTTCAGGCTGTAAATTATATACATCATTAAAAGAATTACGGAAAGAATAATAATCTTCATAAGGTAGTCCTGCAATTAAATCTAAATGTTGATGAATATTGCCATATTGTTTGATACGTTTTACTACCGTTTTTAACTTTTCAAAACTAGTATTTCTTTGTATTGCTTTTATAGTATGAGTATTTGTAGATTGTACGCCGATTTCAAATTGAAATAATCCTTTTCTTGCTTTTTTCAAAAGTAACAGACTTTTCTCACTTAATATATCTGCTGTAATTTCCATATGAAAATTGGTAACACCATTATCATGTTCTATTAAATAGTTCCAAATATGATTGGCATGATTTTCATTAGCATTAAATGTTCTATCTACAAATTTTACTTGTGGCACATTATTGTCTAAAAAAAATTGTAAATCTTTTTCTACTCTTTCTAACGAAAGAAAACGAATGCCTTTTTCAATAGAAGATAAACAATATTGACAGCAATAAGGACATCCTCTTTGCGTTTCATAATATAATATTCTATTTTGAAACTCCTCTATATTGTCATAAACAAAATCTAAATCATTTAAATCAATAGGTGTTCTATTCTGTGTTGAAAAAATATTATTTTCTTTTCTATATGTAATACCATGTATGTTTTGTAAATCTAATGTATTTGTAATTAGTCCTTTTACAATTTCATAAAATGTTGCTTCTCCTTCTCCTCTTATTACAATATCTGCTGGTATTTGTGTTAAAACCTCCTCTGCACAATAAGATACTTCTGGTCCTCCTAATATAATAGTGACAAGAGGAAGTATTTTTTTAATATTATCTACAATATTACTAATTATAGTGATATTCCAAATATAACAAGAAAAACAAATTACATCTGGCTGTTGTCTACAAATTTCCTGTAATATAAAATCCTCTTTATGATTGATAGTATACTCTGATAAAAAAATATGCTCTTGAAATTCTTTTGCATATGTTTTTAAACAATAAAGTGCTAATGATGAATGAATATATTTTGCATTTAAAGCTGTCAGTAATATTTTCATTTTTATTTCTTCCTTCCCAACTTTTCAAAAGCAATTATAAAATATATATTATTGGTACATTTTATAATATTTTGCATAAATGCCACCTTTTTGAATTAATTCTTTATGACTACCCTGTTCTTCAATACCTTTTTCTGTTAATACTAATATTTTTTTTGCATCTCTTACTGTAGTCAATCTATGTGCAATCGTTAATGTTGTTCTTCCTTTTGCTAGTTCTTCTAATGATTTTTGTACAATCTTTTCACTCTCATTATCTAAAGCAGATGTTGCTTCATCTAATATCAATATAGGAGGATTTTTTAAAAATACTCTTGCAATACTAATTCTTTGCTTTTGTCCTCCAGAAAGTTTAATACCTCTTTCTCCTACATAGGTATCATATCCTTGCGTTAATGATTGTATAAATTCATGTGCTCCTGCTTTTTTTGCTGCTTGTTCAATTTCATGTTGTGTAGCATTCGGTCTGCCATAAGCAATATTTTCTCCTACAGTACCCGAAAATAAATAAACATCTTGTTGCACAATACCAATTTGAGAGCGCAGAGAAAGTAAAGAAACATCTTTTATATTTTTTCCATCAATTTTAATACTACCCTCTGTTACATCATAAAAGCGAGGAATTAAACTACACATAGTACTTTTTCCACTTCCAGAAGGACCTACTAATGCTACAGTTTCCCCTTGTTTGATATGAATATTTACGTGAGAAAGTATAGTATGTTCTTCTTCTTCATATCGAAATGTAACATCATCAAATTGTATATCACCCTTTACAGTATGTAGTTCTTGTGCAGTATCATTATCTATTATTTCTACAGGTACATTCATTACTTCTAAAAATCTTTCAATACCTGTCATACCTCTTTGAAATTGTTCTGTAAATTCAACAATTCTTCTTACTGTTGTTAGCAATGTTGTAATATACAATAAATAAGCTACTAAATCTCCTGATGATATTTTATGTTGTATCATAAACATTGTACCTATCACTAATACAGCAACATACATAATACCATCAAAAAGCCTTGTAGTACTTTGAAACCCAGCCATTGCCCTATACATTTCTTTTTTTACTTCTAAAAAATATTGATTTCCCTTTTCAAACTTTTGTTTTTCTATTTCTTCATTTGCAAAAGATTTTACTACTCTAATTCCCAAAAGGCTGTCTTCTGTTCTAGCATTAATTTCTCCAATTTGAAATCTTGATTTTTGAAATGCTTTTTTCATACGTTTATTAAATGTCATGGAGAAAAACAGCATAACAGGAATGATAGCAAATATGATTAATGTTAATACAACATTTGCATGACAAAGTATTACAAAAGATACCACTATTTTAATAAAAGCAATATAATATTCTTCTGGGCAATGGTGAGCAAATTCTGTTACATCAAATAAATCGCTTGTCATTCTTGCCATAATCTGACCAATTTTTGTTTCATCATAATAAGAAAAAGATAATTTCTGTAAATGAGCAAATAAATCACTCCTCATATTTGTTTCAATTTTTGCCCCCATAATATGTCCTGTATACTGCATAAAATAGTTTGCAGCTGTATCTATTATTCTTAATATCATATAAAATAATCCTAGCTGACAAACAATATTAATACTTAATTTTGCCATATCTGATAATGCCGCATTTGTAATATATCGTACTATTAAAGGTAATACCATTTCACAAATACAAGTCAGTGTTGCACAAAATAAGTCCAACAATAATACCCATTTATATTTTTTGAAATAAGGCATAAATTGTTTTATTAAATACACCGTTTTCAATGATATTTTCCTCCTATTCCTTTTCTTTTTTGCCATAAACACTCAATAAAGCATGGTTACATTCTGCACCCATTAATATTGTAATAGCACTAAAATAAAACCACATCAATAATATAATAATTGCACCAATAGAACCATATACTACAGAATAATTCGCCATATTATCCACATAATAAGCAAATCCTATTGAAAATGCAAGCCATGATAGCAGTGACACAAATGCTCCTGGAAAAACATATTTTCTTTTTGGTCTTTCGCTAGGAGAAACATAGTACAATGACGATAATACACAAAAAAGTATGATTGTTAATGGTAAAAAACGCAGTTTGCTCCATAATAAAATAATTTGTTGTGGTATGATAAAAGGAACATAATTTCCTACCCATTGTAATACATTTTCTCCTATTACCACAATAAAAAGTGCTACTAATATAAATACAATTACTAATAACATATAAGCTAATGTAAATATTTTATATTTTATAGCCGATTTTCTGGGATTTCCTCTATATGCTATATTAATAGCATCCATTAAAGCATTAACTGCTCTCATAGGTGACCACAACGAAACAATTAATGAAAATGCTAATACTGTACTACTTCTATTTTCTGTTACCTGTGCAATGCATACATTTAAAAGCATTATCATATCTTCTGGTAAAAATTGTGATAAATGCCCAGATAACGATACCATAGGAATATTTAAAAAACCTAATAATGTACTTATAAAAAGTAAAAAAGGAAATAATGCAAATATCAAATAATATGTTAATGCTGCCGCTGACTTTCCTACTTTGTCATGCTGATATCTTTCTATTAACTCTATTAAAAATAATATTGTTTTTTGATTGCCTTTATATTTGTCTTTTAATAGCATATACTCCCCCCTTTTAAAATATTTAAAAATATAATATTTATATTAAATTAGCAATATTATAGAAAATTAATTCAATATTATGAAAAATCATACCATTTTCCACTATTTTTTCCTTTTATAAAAAAAGCATCTGTATCTAGTTTCAAAGCAAATAATTCATCTAATTCAGGAAACATCTCTAATACTTTCTCTTTCTCAATTTGCTTATATTCATCAATATTGCCCGTTTTACAATTTTCACTTTGTATAAACCCAGCTTTTAATTTTCTTTATAAAAGCTGCTCTTTTTAGCAAATTATCACTCATTAAAGTTGGGTCAACATAAACTAAATAATTCATATTATTCTCCTTATTTCGATATATTTGATTATAAAATTTCTTGTTATTTACAAACTTATTTTCATTAAGCACACAATTTTGAATAAATATCTTCATAATATACTAAAGTATTCATTACATATAAAAATAAATTCTATTCTTTCAATGCTTCCAACAACGCTTTTCCAAAAGCACTCAATTCTTTCTGTTCTTCTTTTTGTTCCTTTTTTTGCTTTTTCATATAATTTTGTATAGTACTTTTAGAAGCTCCTTTTTGTTCTGATATTTTTTTATGTAATGCATCTGCTTTTTCTCTAAATCCACAAACGCATACATATGTTTTTTTATCTCCATCTCCAAACAATTCCATATGTTTATGACAATTAGGACATCTCATATTTGTTGCTCTGCTTACATGAATACGTTCTCCACATTCTCTGTCTTGACATATTAACATTTTGCCCTTTTTGCCATTTACAGCAAGCATAGGTTTACCACATGCTGGACACTTTGTTCTTGTTAAATTATCATGTTTATATCGCTCTGTATTCTCTTTCACATCTTTTATTAATTCATAAGTATATTGTTTAATTTCTTCTATAAACTTATTTTTTTGTTGTTTTCCTTTGCTAATCGCCTCCAATTCTTTTTCCCATTTTGCTGTCAAAAGAGGTTCTTTTAAATCAGAAGGTACTAAACTTACAAGTTGCATACCCTTTGATGTAATATAAAGAGATGTTCCTTTTTTTTCAATATAAAATGAAGAAAATAATTTTTCAATAATATCCGCTCTTGTTGCAGGTGTTCCTAGTCCTCCCTCTATATATTCCTTCATAGCATTGTCTTTTAAAAATTTAGAAGGATTCTCCATAGCAGAAAGAAGTGTCGCTTCTGTATATCTTGGTGGAGGTGTTGTTTTCATTTGTTTTAACTGCACTGCATTACAAGTATAACTTTCTCCTTGTTCTAAATCTGGTAAATTTTGTTGGTCTTCTTCCTCTTGTTCTGTTATATTTGTTGTAATGACTTTCCAACCCTTTTCCACAATAGAATTACCAGATGCAATAAATGTTTCTCCCATACATTCCAATGTTACTTTTATATTTTCAAAAATATAATTACTATAAAAGCAAGTTAAAAATCTCTTCACTACAAGCATATAAATTCTTTTTTCTGCTGTTGTCATAGAAATCATATTAGCAGATTGCTCTGTGGGAATAATAGCATGATGGTCAGATACTTTACTATTATTTACACATACTTTTGCAATGTTCTTTTTATTTTTTATAATTTCAGATACAAATTGTGAAAAATCTCCTTTAGCTACCGCTTTTAATCTGTCTGTTAATGTTGGCACAATATCATCTGTTATATAGCGAGAATCTGTTCGAGGATATGTTAATGCCTTATGCTTTTCATATAAATTTTGCATAGCATTCAATGTTTCTTTAGGTGACATATCATACAATTTATTTGCATCTCTTTGTAATTCTGTCAAATCATAAAGCATAGGAGGAGCAATTACTTTTTTTGTTTTATTTATTTTTTGAACCGTAAAACGATTATATTTTATTTTCTCTAATATATTTTGTGCCTTTTGTTTATCAAAAATATTTGTTTGCTTTTTGTCATTTTGATAAGTAACAAAAAATTTTCCTAAATCTGCACGTACAATATAGTAATCTTTTGGAATGAAATTTTTAATTTCTTGTTCTCTCTGTGCAATGATAGCAAGAGTAGGTGTTTGCACACGTCCTGCCGAAAGTTGTGCATTATATTTACAAGTTAATGCCCTTGTCACATTCAGCCCTACAATCCAATCCGCTTCTGCTCTTGCTTGCGCAGAATGATACAAATGTAAATATTGTTTTCCTTCTTTTAATTTTGAAAAACCTTCTTTAATTGCCTTATCTGTTTGGGAAGATATCCAAAGTCTTTGTATAGGCTTTTGAAATGATACCTTTTCCAATATCCATCTTGCAACAAGTTCCCCCTCTCTTCCAGAATCTGTTGCAATAATTAATGAAGAAATTTCATTACTTTGCAGTAATTTTTTTACCACTGCAAATTGTTTTGCTGTCTCTGGTATTACTTTTAATTTCATTTTTTGTGGAATCATAGGCAATGTTTCCATATTCCATTGTTTATATTGTTCTCCATATGCTTCAGGCTCAGCAAGTGTTACCAAATGCCCCAATGCCCATGTAACAATATATTTATCTCCTTCTATATATCCTCCTGCAACTTTTTTACATTGTAGTACTCTTGCTAATTCTTTTCCTACTGAAGGCTTTTCCGCTAGCACTAATATTTTAGACATATCAATTATCCTTTCTTATTTTGAAAATGGTACGCACAACTCAATAATGCCTTTTCTGGTAAAAATCTTTCTCCTATATAAGCAATTTTCATTATTACTCCAGGTATAATTATCATTTTCCCTTCAAACATTTTTTTCAGTGCATATTTTGAAACATCTTTACTTTTCATTCCTCTTAAACTAAATGAAACATTTGCTCTTTTGTTAAATTCCGTATCTACAGGTCCAGGGCAAAGTACAGATATTTTGACATTACTATTTTCTTTTTGCAACTCTTTATAAATCGCTTCTGTCATACGTAATACATATGCTTTTGTAGCATAATATGTTGACATAAGAGGTCCAGGTAAAAATGCTGCTGAAGATGCAACATTCATAATATAACCTTTATTTTTTTGTCTAAAATCATTTACAAATAGTTTTGTCAATATATGAACTGCCTTAATATTCAAATCAATCATATTTAATTCTTTTTGCAAAGGAATATCCCAAAATTTTCCAAACGCTCCAAATCCTGCATTATTGATTACTACGTCAATATCTTGTTCTTTTACAATGTCATATAATTTATAACAGTCTTCTATATTAGACAAATCCACTGTTATTATTTCTACATGAGTAGATAACTTTTTTTGTACCTGTTCCATTTTTTTTGTATTTCTAGATGCAATAATTAAATCATAACCTTTTTTGCTTAATAAAAATGCCATATCTCTACCAATACCAGAGCTTGCACCTGTAATCAATGCTTTCATATTTATTACGCCCCTTATATCATTTAATAATTATTCTATTCATTTTATAGCTTTAACAAATATTATACTGAAAATAATAATAAATAGCAATTTTACAAAAACGACAAAATATAATATTTTTTTATATACTTTACATAGCATAAACAATAAAAAAAAGAAATTCTAAATTGAATTTCTTTTTTTATTGTTAAAATGCAAATTCTCACCTACATAATATGTAAGTGAGAATTCATTACTATAAATTAAAATTTTAATTCATCTACATCTGCTGTCCCAACGGGTATGGTATTGCTGCATTCTGGGCAAACAATTTCTTGTTCATTTTCCATTGTTTGCTCATCCACTTCAATTTCATTACCACAGTTTGGACAAATAAAAGAATACAGATAACTTGGTTCTTCGCTATCATCATACAGCATATCATCAAAATCATCATCATCTTCCATATAGCTTTCCAGCATAAAGGCAATATCATCTAATACATCTAATATACCATGAAAAATTTTGCCTTCTTTGCTGTCTTGGGGATAGCCGCTGCCGTCACAAAGTCCTCGCAAATAGGTAATTTTCTTTTCAAAATATTCCATGTTACAGCCTCCCTTATTTTTATTACTTTTATAAAAATAAATAACATCTTTTAATTTGTATATATAAAATTATACTATAATTATTCTTTTGCTCTACCTAAATATTCACCTGTACGAGTATCAATTTTAATCACTTCATTTTGATTGATAAATAAAGGTACTTGTACTGTTGCACCTGTTTCTACAACAGCAGGTTTTGTTGCACCCTGTGCAGTATTCCCTGCAAATCCTGGTTCTGTATCTGTAATTTCTAATTCTACAAATAATGGTGGTTCAATACCAAACACTTGTCCTTCATAAGAAAGTATTTTTACCATTTCATTTTCTTTTACAAATTTTAATGTATCACCAACATCTTGTGCATTTACCGCAATTTGGTCAAATGTTTCTGCATTCATAAAGTGGAATAAATCGCCATCACTGTAAAGATATTGCATATCTTGTCTATCAATATGTGCTCTAGGCATTTTTTCTGTTGGGCGGAATGTTTTTTCTACCACACTTCCTGTTTTGAGATTTTTGATTTTAGTACGAACAAAAGCGGCGCCTTTACCAGGCTTTACATGCTGAAATTCTAAAATAATAAATATATCGCCTTCATATTCTATTGTTACGCCGTTTCTAAATTCACCTGCTGAAATCATGTATTTTCCTCCTCATAATTATAAAGATTCTGTTATAACATTAACAAAACCTATTCAAACAAATCTCTTATTATTTTACTGGAAAATTTAGCTTTTTTCAATAAAAAATTATGATTTCGTTACTTTTTTATTGTTTTAGCTGTTTAAAATAAATTTTCATGACTTGTTTTTCTAATCCTCTTTTTATTTTTGTTACAAACTGGTCACGATTACAAATAGGTGCTGTCATAATACAATATAAACCTGCATTATGACCACACCACATATCTGTAAATACTTGGTCGCCTACCATTGCAGTTTCTAGTTCTGTCAATTTCATAGCAGAAATGGCTTTTCTTAATTTTTTAATACCAGGCTTTCCTGCTTTGTGTATGGCTAAAACATTTAATTTTTGATTAAATAATTTTACTCTTTTTTTATTATTATTTGACAATATACAAATACGAAACCCTTGTTTTTTTAACATTGTAAATAATTCTACTAATGCCGCATCTGGTTCTGCAACATCATAAGGTGCAATAGTATTATCAATGTCAAATATCAATCCTCGTATTCCCCTTTTTTTCAGTGCTTCTAAAGGCAATTCGTAAACAGATTTTATATATAAATCTGGAAATATACTATTTAAAATATGCCCCATATCACTATCCTCTATTCCTATTTATTAATGTTGTCCACAACTTCCACATTGATGGTCACCATCACCACACTCGTGACCATCATCATGATGATGAGTACATTCTGTATCTGGATTACCCATTTGTTCACCACTTAAATATTTTACAATCATATCATCTGCTGTTCCTACGACACCAGGAATCAATTCCATTCTTTTTTCACGCAGTGCATTTTTTGCACCACTACCAATATTACCACATATCACAACATTCACAGAATGTACTGTTAAGAAATCTGCTAATGCTTCATGTCCAGAACCCTCTGTTGAAACAAATTCTTTATTCTTTATCAATTCTGCTTCTACTTCATAAATAGTAAATTCTGGAGCATGACCAAAATGTTGATAAACTACACCATTTTCTGTTGGAATTGCAACTCTCATTTTTTTGTTCCTCCTCGTTATTACACATTGCATACATTTTTAAATATTTACTATATCATTATACATCTATTCTATTATATAGAAGTGTTTTGTATAATGCAATAAATTATTTTCTGTTTTATTTATTGTTTTAAAAAATTTACTTTTCTGTATTTTTTGATATAATTGTAAAATACTAACTAATAAAGTAACAAAAGCGATGTTTTGTAAAAAACAAAGATTTGTAATACTTTCTATTATAAACAAAGAAAAGGAGTTATAAAACATGGACGAAAGAATTAAAACATTAGCAAAACAATTAGTACATCATTCTTGTCAATTACAAAAGGGAGAAAAAGTACTGATTAGTTGTAATGGTATACACCCTATTCCTCTTGTAAAAGCATTGATAAAAGAAATTTATGCTGTAGAAGCAATTCCATTTGTAGAATTAAATACAAATAGTATAGAAAGAGAATTGCTACTTGGTGCAACAGCAGAACAGCAAAAATTGATGGCTGAAGTAGATAGTATAAGAATGAAACAAATGGACGCTTATATTGGTATACGAGGAGAAGATAATTTAGCAGAGCAATCTGATGTACCAAATGATAAATTATCACTCCACACAAGATTATATACAAGCCCTGTGCATCATGATATTCGTGTACCTCATACAAAATGGGTTGTACTTCGCTATCCTGCAAATTCTATGGCACAATCTGCACGTACTAGTTTAGAAGCATTTGAAGATTTTTATTTTGATGTCTGCAATTTGAATTATGATAAAATGTCTAATGCTATGGATAATTTAGTAAAATTAATGAATCAAACAGATAATGTTAGAATTGTGGCAAAAGATACTGATTTAACATTTTCTATAAAAGATATCCCTGCTGTAAAATGTGCTGGACGTTGTAATATTCCAGATGGTGAGGTGTATACAGCACCTGTTAAAAATTCTGTGAATGGTACAATTACCTATAACACTCCTTCAGAATACAATAGCTTTATATTTCAAAATGTGAAACTTACATTTGAAAATGGTAAAATTGTAGATTTTGATGGTAATGATAAACAGCGTCTTGAAAAAATATTTAATACAGATGATGGTGCAAAATATATAGGCGAATTTGCTATAGGTGTTAATCCATATATCACAAAACCTATGACAAATATACTCTTTGATGAGAAAATTATGGGAAGTATACACTTTACTCCAGGAAACTGTTATGATGATGCTCCTAACGGAAACAAATCTGCTATACATTGGGATTTAGTGCTAATTATGACACCTGAATATGGTGGTGGAGAGATTTATTTTGATGATGTTTTAATTAGAAAAGATGGAAAATTTGTTTTACCAGAACTAGAAGTATTAAATCCAGAAAATTTAAAATAATATAGTAAAAGCGTCGGTTTTCCGACGCTTTTGTTTGTATTATCTTTCTTTAATTTTTGTTACTTGATTGCTGCTGTTAATTGTAATTTCCACTTGTATTCTTCCCTCATCTTTATTATAATCATACAAGTCGTCCAAGTCATCGCAGTTACCAGCGTCAATATCTACACTGCTCTTACATTGATATGTATATTTACCAGAATCCAAATCTACTATAATTTCATCATCTCTTACTTCAAAAAGTTCTCCTTTTAATCCTGCTACATATCCTGTAATTTTTGTCACTTCATCATCTTTTACAGTCACTTTTACTTCTATTGTTTTATCATCATCTTCTACAGCAGTTTCTAAATCGCTTAAACTATCAATATCGCTGTTGTCACCATCATCAATATCAAAATCAGTACTGCTTGTTGTAGTATATGTTTTGCTTCCTACAGTAATTTTTTTGCCACTTACACTTTTTATTGTACCACTTCCGCTTGTGCTGTTAGAAGAACTTTTTGATTTAATTTCTAATCTGTCAATATAATTATCATCATCTTCATTAATCTCTACTTCAGCAGTAAAATCGTCATCATCATCTGCATCATTAATTTTATCAATGGCTTTATCTAATGATATACTAGAACCATCAAATTTTACAGTAATATCATCTTTATCAATTTTATAATTTGTACCATCTTCAAATGTAATTTTTGATGTAGTCAGTTTTTTAATTGTACCAGAATCTTCATAGCTTTTTGCTTTTGTTTTTGCCACTACTTTTGAAACATCTTCTCTGGAATCTAATGTCAATTCTACATAAATTTCTGTTACATCTTTATCTTCAAATTTTTCCATTAAATCTTTTACACTTTTATCTTTTCCATCAATTGTTACAACAACACCACTTGCAAAATAATAAGGTTGTCCTTTTATAATACGTATTTCATCTTTTGAAATATTAGCAATATTACCTTTTAAAACTTGTTCTTCTTTTTTAGGTGCATCTGCATTAATTACCATTTTTGTGATTCTAGAGCCATTATATGTAATTGTTACACTCATACCAACAGTTACGTCATTAAAATTTCCTGTCGTACCATCTTTATATGTTGTAGGTACAGTGCTATCTCCCATATATCCCATTACACTTGTACCATTATAAAGCGCTAGCATAACATTGCTTCCGCTTGATTGCATTTGTTCTATTTGTGCGGTAAATGTACCTGTTGTTGGCAATTCTGGTTCTGCTGGCTTTTCTGGTACTTTTGTAATATTTTTCAGCACATCATTACTTTTGGTCATCATAACTGCCATTTCTGTTCTATTAATTTTATTTTTAGGATTAAAATTACCTAAATCGTCTCCCGAAAGAATACTTTTATCAGAAAGTAATGCAACATAAGCAATTTTATCTGACGCAATAGCACTATTATCACCAAATTTTGTTGTTGTACTATTTGCTGATATAGAAGTATCTACTCCAGCAATTGCTTTTCCTATCATGCCAGCTACTTGTTCTCTTGTTGCTTGCACATTTGTCGTACCAGATACAAATGTTTTTGCTTCTGCGGCTGTAATTACCCCTGTTTCCAGACAATAAGACACACTAGTATATGCCCATTCTGGAATACTTGCTTCTTTTAATGTAGTATTCCATTTTGTTGGTAAATCTGTTTTATTTTCCAAATGGTTTGTAGCTTTTAATAAATTATAAACAAGCTGTGCTGTTTCCACTAATGTTACAGGGTCTTTTGCACGAAATACCATTTTGCCATCAATATTTTCTCCTACCATTAAATTGGCATCTGCTGCTTGATTGATATAAGTTTCTGCACCTGGCCAAGGTACATTATTGATATCAGAAAAATTTGCACCAAAGCTAACCATTGTTGCAGATACACTCATAGCACCTGCAAGTAAAAAACTAATATATTTTTTCATCATACAACCCCCTAAATAAATATAGATTCAATACTGCTTTTATTATAGCAGGGTTTTTTATCTTTGTCATTCATAAAGATAGAAAAAAAGTTTTCAATTTTATTACAAAATAACAACTTTTTTATGCTTTTTACGGATAATATCATATTTTAAATAGATTTTATGTTTATGGTATATTGTAATACAATGTACTACAGCGGGAGTTTTTACTGTATTCTATCTAAAAATTCTCCCGCTTACAAAATGATATTATGATATTTCTCTCTCTTTTTCCATTTTTTCAATCATAGCAGTAATATTTTCATTCGCTGTGATTGCTGTACCATCAATATTTTCATCTGCCTCTTTTGCTAATATATCTGCCTCTGATTTCAAACGAACAACATCTTTTTGTGAGTCTTCTTTCAATCGTAACCCTATCAATGCTGTTTTTCCTTCTATAATAACAGCTGCTTGCTGTATTTCTTCTAATTGTAATATATTTTGTTTAATTTCTTTTGCTCTTTCTGATTTTGTTTTTCCTTGTTCTAATTCGGCTGCTCTTGCAATACGAATTTGAGAAAGATTATTTTCTAATGTATTAGAGCGACAAGCTGTTAACATCATACTACAGCAAAAAACACTAAAAATAATTTTTTTCATATTACTTTCGTTCCTTTCTATATTCTTTTTTTTAGTATGCTATGAAGTTTTCTATTTTATAATCATAAAATTTTGGTTACTCTAATGTATTTATGAAATGAATATTTTTATATATTATTTATGGTTTTTATTGATTATAATTTTTATTATTTTTACATTATGTATACTTTAGTTTTTTATAAAATTGTGTTATACTACATATACTGATTGCAGTATAGTAAATTTTTTGCTATATTAATCAATATGAAAAAATTGTAATTTGAAAGGATGGATTAACTATGTACGAAAATACAAGAAGACATTATAGAGTAGCACAAAGAGATATCTATGAAGACCCATATGAAGGTGTTTATGTAACAAAAGAAGAACAACAAAAATATTTTATTGTAACAGCTGGATTAGTGTTACTTTCCTTTTTAGGTGCTGTCGCAATCATATTAAAAAAGAAATAAATTTTTTATTCTTAACATTACTATTGTGTCGGCATGTCCGACACTTTTTTTCGTATGGAATACACTCTAGTATCATATAATATATGGAAAGGGTGTGTTTTTTTGGCTAAAAAAATGATTTTTATGATTTTTATTTATATTATAATTGCAATTATAATATTGCCTGCAATCATTACATATTGTTCTTATCACTCCGAAAATACAAATAAAACACAAACAACAGAAACAGAAGGAGAACTTGCTTCTCCTGAAATCATACGACATAATACAAATGAATTAGAAGAATATGTAAAAGGTGTTGTTGCTGCAGAAATGCCTGCTCTTTTTGAAAAAGAGGCACTGAAAGCACAAGCTGTTTCTGCTCGAACTTATGTTGTACATAAAATGAAAGAAATGAATACTAATAATGTACCGTATGATATTGGACAAGCATATATTACAGTTGATGAAATGAAACAAAAATGGAAAAACCATTTTGAAGAATATTATAATAACATAAATGAAGCTGTTGAAGATACCAAAGGCGAAATTATGGTATATGATAATGAGCCAATATTAGCAGTATTTCATGCAGAAAGTGGAGGAAAAACAGAATCCGCAGAAAATATATGGCAAAAGGAAATCCCCTATCTAAAAAGTGTAGACAGCAGTTTAGATATCAATGCACCTAATTTTGAAACAAGCATTTGTTTTACTTATGATGAAGTACTAAAACGCTTTTGCAACAAATATAATGATTTTATACTAAATGAGCAAACACTTTCTCAACAAATTTATATACAAAGCTATTCTCCTGCGGGATATGTTCAAAAAATACAAATAGGAAACAAAATATTAACAGGTAGAGAAGTACGAGAAATACTAAATTTACGTAGTGCTAATTTTACAATTAATATAGAAAATAATAATATCACTTTTACAACAAAAGGCTATGGACATGGTGCTGGTATGAGTCAATATGGTGCAGAATTTATGGCAAAACAAGGTAAAACATATCGGCAAATATTAGAACATTATTATACTGATATTTCTTTTTCTACATATACAGCAAAAAATGCTTTTTCTGAATAAAAAAGGATTCCTTCGGGCAATACTATTGCTGGAGGTGTTACACACATGAATAAAAATTATTATCGTATACTGTGGGGCTGTCTTGCCGTTGTGGTAATTGCTGGAGGAATTTATTATTTTGCCGGTAGAGATAAAACACCAGTGCCATCTACTACAACACCCCAACAAACAGAACAAGCCGCACATCAAGTAATTGTAAATCAAACACCGGCATTGCAAGAAGCTGTTGAAGAAAGGGAATATCAATATGATAGTTCTGAACAACAAGAACAACAAACAGAAGTTGTTTCAGCGCAACAACAACAACCTTTAGAAAGTGCTGCTGTTGTAAAAGAGGAAATAAAACAACCAACGGAAGAACAACAGACAGAAGAGCAACAACAAAATACACAACAAGCAAGTATTTTTGAAAGCGAACCTCTTTTTGTTATGCCTTTAGCAGGTAATATTGTTATGGACTATAGTATAGACCACGCAATATATGATGCAACATTAGACCAATATCGTACAAATGATCATATTTCTATTGGTGCTAAAAAAGGGGAATCTGTAAAAGCATCAGAAGATGGTACAGTAGAAAGTGTAAAAACAGATGATGAAAGAGGTATTACAGTAGTACTAAATCATGGTAATGGCTGGCAGACTACATACAGCCAGTTACAAGAGGATGTAGTAGTCAAAGAAGGAGACAAAGTAAAAAAAGGTCAGGAAATTGGTTTGGTAGCAGAACCCACAAAATATAGTGTAGCATTGGGCGAACATGTAGATTTTTCTATTGCAAAAGATGGTGTTACAGTAGACCCTAAAAACACTGTAGTAGAATAAAAAATGTAATAGTCATCACTTATAAAATAAATTGATATCGACAGCATAAAAACACTCCCTATATAAAAAGTGTGTTCTAAAAGTTACGCCATAGCTTTCAGAACACGCTTTTTAAAGTGTATTTATTTTTTCTAGTCGTTCAGACAACATAGGTATTGCTACATTTATCCAAAAATTCCCGCTTAACTTTCTTGTAGATATGCCAACATGAGTTTTAGAAAATTTTTCAACGAAATATATCTTTTCTTGAACTGGAAACTCTCCTGTAAAGTTTTTAAATATTTGCATAATATCTTTTTTTAATCTTTCAACAGAATATGGAATCTCAATAGTAGCATAATAGTTTTTTAAATACTTCCATAAAAATGGGTCACCACGAAGTCCCCAATACTTTGGCTCAGAAAAAATTTCTGATACAAAATGTGTCATTTTATCATATCCTTATTAATGCATTCATTTAACATTTTTATATTATCAAAGTCATGCAACAAAATCAATATATAAAAAACTTATATTTATTATTGTAAAATGTAAAGAGTCCTAAAATGGTTTTCTATTTACAAATGAGAGCAATTTCTCTATAATAAAACATATCATTTTCAGACAAAGGAGGAAAAACAAAAATGATAAAACTTTATAACAGTGGTGCATATTTATTAAATGGCAATGAAATTATAGCAGATGACGAAAATACTGCTGCTATATTAAAACAAAAAATAGGAAATGTAATTTCTAAACAACAAGCTTTACAAAACACAATGGCTTATAATATATTAAAAAATCACAATACATCTGGAAATATGAAACATTTAAAAATCCGTTTTGATAGAATGGCTTCTCATGATATTACATATGTTGGTATTGTGCAAACTGCTCGTGCAAGTGGTTTGGAAAAATTCCCTATGCCCTATGTATTAACAAACTGTCATAATTCTCTTTGCGCTGTAGGTGGCACTATTAATGAAGATGACCATTTATTTGGTCTATCCTGTGCTAAAAAATATGGTGGTATCTATGTTCCTGCACATCAAGCAGTCATTCATCAATATATGAGGGAAATGATGAGCGGCGTAGGCAAAATGATATTAGGCTCAGACAGTCATACACGTTATGGCGCATTGGGTACTATGGCAATAGGCGAAGGTGGTCCAGAATTAGTAAAACAACTTTTATGTAAAACATATGATATTGACCGTCCTGAAGTAGTAGGTGTTTATTTAACAGGAAAACCAATTCCAGGAGTAGGTCCACAAGATGTTGCACTTGCTATTATTGGTGCAGTATTTGAAAAAGGTTATGTAAAAAACAAAATTATGGAATTTTTTGGTGATGGTATAGAAAATATCAGTGTAGATTATCGCAATGGTATTGATGTTATGACAACAGAAACAACTTGTCTTTCTTCTGTATGGAAAACAGATGATAAAGTAAAACAATGGTATGAAATTCATGGACACGAAGAAGAATATGCATTGCAGCAACCTGGAGAAATAGCATATTATGATGGTATGATAGAAGTAGATTTATCTAAAATTCGTCCTATGATTGCTATGCCTTTTCACCCAAGTAATGTATACACCATTGAAGAGTTAAACGCAAATTTAATGGATATATTACACGAAGTAGAAAAAACAGGTATAAAACAGCTTGACAGTGACAAAATTACATTTACATTAAAAGACAAAGTAAAAAATGGTGCATTGTATGTAGAACAAGGTGTTATTGCTGGGTGTGCAGGCGGTACCTATGAAAATATATGTGATGCAAGAGACATATTAAAATCTCATTCTATTGGTACAGATGAATTTGCGCTAAGTGTATATCCTTCCAGTCAACCTGTATTTGTCAGTCTTGCTGAAAATGGAGCGATTGCAGATATTATGATTTCTGGCGCAACAGTACGCTCTGCTTTTTGTGGTCCATGTTTTGGTGCTGGAGATGTGCCTGCAAATAATTGTTTGAGTATTCGTCATTCTACAAGAAACTTCCCTAATAGAGAAGGTTCTAAAATTACAAACGGGCAAATCGCATCTGTTGCTTTAATGGATGCTCGTTCTATTGCTGCTACTGCTGTAAATAAAGGAAAATTGACACCTGCAACAGATATTGATGTAAAATATACTCACCCAGAATATCATTTTAATTGTGATATTTACAAAAACCGTTGTTATTTTGGTTTCAATGCTCCTGATAGTGCCACAGAATTAAAATTTGGTCCTAATATTACAGACTGGCCTGCTATGAGCAATTTAACAGAAAATATCTTATTAAAAGTAGTATCCGTTATTACAGACCCTGTTACAACAACAGATGAATTAATTCCTTCTGGAGAAACATCTTCTTATCGCTCCAATCCTCTTGGGCTGGCAGAATTTACATTATCTAGAAAAGACCCTGCTTACGTTGGACGTGCAAAAGAAGTACAAAAAGCTGAAAAAGCTCGTATAGCTGGAAATGCCCCTACAGAAGTATATACAGAATTAAAAGAAGTATTTTCTGCTATACAAAAGCAATTTGATATTAATGAAAAAGATACTGGTATTGGTTCCACAATTTATGCTGTAAAACCAGGTGATGGTTCTGCAAGGGAACAAGCTGCAAGTTGCCAAAAAGTATTGGGAGGTTGGGCAAATATTGCAAGTGAATATGCTACAAAGCGTTATCGCTCTAATCTGATTAACTGGGGTATGTTGCCATTATTGCTGGAGCAAAAAGATTTACCTTTTGAAAATGGAGATTATATATTTATACCAAACATACGCAATATTATTATGCAAAAACAATCTCAAGTTACTGCTTATGTTGTAGGTAAAAATATGAATCAATTTACATTAAAATTAGGAGATTTAACAGATGATGAAAGAAAAATTATACTTTCTGGCTGTTTAATCAATTTTTATAAAGAATCATAAAAGTATTAGTAATATCTTTTTATAAAAGTTTTTAAGTATGTATAAAATTTGCAAAAAAGGACTTATTAATAAATTAATGCACCCAATACCACATTGGGTGCATTTTTTAATATAAACTATTATAATCAAAATAAAAATTAATTAGAATTTCACTTTTTCTCTATTTTCTATTTGGCTTTCTTTTAATTCTCAATAATTTGATAAAATCATCAAACAAAGAAGTGTCTGTTGGCTCAAACATTATCCATTTTCCATCATGATAAGTTTGAGTTTCATCATAAATCCTTTGAACTTCTTTTGAGTAATTCTCTTTATCTTTTTCAAATTTTAAACGTTCATCTTTTCCTAATATAATCATAAATCCTATACAGTTTTCTTTTGCATATAATGCACATAAAGTTTTACCACCTCGACGATATTTATATTCATATGTCCATACTTTACCACCTTTATCCCACAAACAATCCATATCATATTTTTCATCAATTAAAGCACATAATTTATTCCATACTTCATATAAAGATTTTCCAACTAAAGTTGTCATTTGTTCTGTATTTGGTATTATATCAAGCATAATAATCTCCTCTATAATAAACATATTAAATTAATTCTTTTTCACGACTTTGCTCTAGTAAATTCATAAATTCTTTTCCTGTTATAGTTTCTTTTTCTAATAAAAATTTTGCAATATTATGAAGTGCATTCTGATTTTGTTCCAAAAGTTCTATTGCCTTTTTATGGCACTGTTTAATAATACATAGTACTTCTTCATCTACAGCAGCAGAAGTTGTTTCAGCACAATTTTTTACATTTCTGCCATCTAAATATTTATTTTGTATGCTTTCTAGTCCTACCATATCAAACTTTTCGCTCATGCCATATTGTGCAACCATATTTCTTGCTAATTCTGTTGCTTTTTCAATATCATTAGATGCACCTGTTGTAGCAGTATGAAATATAACTTCTTCTGCCGCACGTCCAGCTAAATATGTTGTAATTTGGTCTAATATTTCCTCTTTGCTCATTAAATATTTTTCTTCTTCAGGCATTTGCATAGTATATCCCAATGCTCCCATTGTTCTAGGTACAATTGTAATTTTTTGTACTGGTTGTGTATTTTTTTGTAGCGCAGTTGCTAAAGCGTGTCCTACCTCATGATACGCTACAATTTTTCTTTCGCTTTCTGTCATAATACGATCTTTTTTCTCTTGTCCTGCTATAATAATTTCTACCGCTTCCATTATATCATTTTGTTCCACTTTATCTTTTCCAAAACGTACAGCACGTAATGCTGCCTCATTTACAATATTAGCCAAATCTGCACCAGCTGCACCGCTTGTACCTAATGCAATTTGATGTAAATCAACATCATTACTCAATTTAACATCTTTACTGTGTACTTTCAATATATCTTCTCTACCTTTTAAATCTGGTTTGTCTACTATTACCCTTCTGTCAAAACGTCCAGGACGTAAAAGTGCCTTATCCAATACCTCTGGTCTATTTGTTGCTCCCAATATTACAACACCTTTAGAAGCGTCGAAACCGTCCATTTCCGAAAGTAATTGATTTAATGTTTGTTCTCTTTCGTCATTACTTCCCATTTGATTATCACGGCTTTTCCCTATTGCATCAATTTCATCTATAAACACAATACAAGGTGCATTTTCTAATGCTTGTTTAAATAAGTCCCTTACACGAGAAGCACCTACACCCACAAACATTTCTACAAAATCAGAACCTGAAAGAGAATAAAAAGGAACATTTGCCTCTCCTGCAACTGCTTTTGCAAGCAATGTTTTTCCTGTTCCTGGAGGACCTACAAGCAATGCACCTTTAGGCAATTTTGCACCAATTTCTGTATATTTTTCAGGTTGATGCAAAAAGTCAACAATTTCTCTTAGTGATTCCTTTGCTTCTTCTTGTCCCGCTACATCTGCAAATGTGACGCCTGTTTCTTTTTGTGCATAAATTTTTGCTGTATTTTTACCAAAACTCATAGGACCACCTACACCACCCATTTTTTTACTTACAGAGCGAATAATTAATCCAGAAATCATATAAATCAATAAAAATGGTAATGCCCATGAAGCCAAAAATGTAATAAAAGGAGAATTATTTTGCACCTCACGATATTGTGTAGCTCCTGCTTCTATAATTCTATCTGTTAACATGGGGTCATTTATTATACCTGTATAGTATTGCTTTCCTATATTAGAATAGAACCCTACTTCATTATTTTGTTCTGGCTTTTCTGTAATAACCAAACGGTCTGACTGTATTTCTACAGTATCTACCTGCTTATTTTCAAGCATAGTTAAAAATTGTGTATAAGTAATTTCTGTTGCTTTTCTCATTGTTATAGATGATACAAAAATATTAAATACAGATGTAAATATTACTGCCATAATAATAAAACTAATAAGCATTTTTATATCACTTTGATTATTATTTTTTTGTTGATTTCCTGATGGCATAATGACCCTCCTTACATAATTTACAGTTTTGCTGTATAAAACACACTATGTAATACCATACGCACAATTTTAATATTTGTCTGAAAATATTAAGACATTGGAGTAATTTCCAATGTCTTAATATAAGAAATGATAAAAAACACTTTCAAAAAATAATCCTACAGTAAACCATACTGGCGCATAATCCAGCCGTATCAAACCATTTACATGATATTTACTTTCGCTGTAATCCCAAGGACACACACCTGCAAATCTTTGTAATCCCCAACCAGAGGCATATTCTGCCATATAAATGCATATCATATATATCCCTCCTCTTACCACTGGCGGAACATCTGCCAAAAAAAGAAATAATGGCTCTAAAAATACTGCTGTACCATATATAGGAAACATCCAAAGAGAAGTTTGTCCCATAAGAGAATAATCCCTTTTCAACAGAGAATGCAGTCCTGTCCATAAAATTTCCATTATCCAACCTAACATACCATATAATAAAAATCCTGTTATCATAAATATAGTATGATAACTATACTGTTTTTTATACCTATATACTGTTGTTAAATATTGTATTGACATATATCGATAATCTATATATAATATATATAGATTATCGATATATAAAAGGGGAATGATTATGGGAATTGACAAAAGTTTATTAACAAGTTCTACCATTATGCTTTTATTAAAATTGCTGGAAGAAAAAGATATGTATGGTTATATGATGATAGAAGAATTATCAAAAAAATCAGATAATACATTTTCTTTAAAAGCTGGAACATTATATCCTTTACTTCACACTATGGAAGAAAAAGAGCTTGTGACTTCTTATTACAGCAACAGTAATAATGGCAGACAAAGAAAATATTATAGCATTACAAAAAAAGGAAAAGGACATCTCAAACAAAAAAAAGAAGAATGGCAACAATACAGTTGTACAGTAAATAAAATATTAAAAGGGGGTATGGCATTTGTATACTGATATCAAGTCATATTTAGATACTGTTTGTGAACAAATTCGTTATAAAAAAGCACATACTATAATCAAAAAGGAATTAGAGGAACATATTACTGACCAAACAGATGCTTTTATTGCAAAAGGTATGGAGCAAGAAACAGCTATTAAAAAAGCAATTACAGAAATGGGTGACCCCATTTTAGTGGGAACGGAACTAGATAGAGTATATCGTCCTAAATTAAAATGGGAATTTATATTATTTGTATTTCTATTTTTATTTGCTAATATTGCTGTACGATTCATAATGCAAAAAAATTCTTCTTATATTCATTTTTTTACTATGGATAACATTATAATATTATTAATGAGTGTAGCTGTTATGGCAATATTTTATTATATTGACTTTACTATACTAGCAAATCATTCCAAAATGATTTATGGCATTTACGTTGCTGTTATGCTGTTGCTACATGGTTATTCTATGCTTTTTGGTTATACTTTTAATGGCTCTAATCATGGAATCTTTTTTCTGAACTATGGCATTATTATACCACCCTTTATTTATATTTTTCCTGTCATATTAGTAGGTTTATTATATGATTGCAGAGGAAAATCTTATGGCACAATGATATTATGTGGATGTTCTTTTTTGATACCTGCCTTAATTGAATTTAACAAAGGGCATGACATTGCAATATTATTAGTTGCTATAATTAGCTTGATATTACTATTAATGAGTATATGTAAAGCTTGGTTTTCCGTTAATAAAATGTATGCCCTACTTTTGGTAATCATACCAACAATATTATTTTTAATAATAATTTGTCATTTGCCACAGTTTGCTTATAAACTCAGCGAACTTCACTTTGCCATTACAGAACCTATGGGAGGAGATTATGTAAGGACAATATTACAAGCAAATGTAAAAGGAGCAGTACTATTTGGTAAAGGTAATTTGGGTAATTTTGATAATATTTTCTTTTTAAATTTAGACTATTTGCTTGTGTATGCTTTACATTTTTGTGGTTGGGCAATATTTTTACTATTTTTTGCAATTTATTTCTTTTTTATTTGTCGAGGCTTTTTACTTGCCTACAAACAAAAAAGCCAATTAGGGTTTATGACTGCAAATGCTATACTAATTACTATTTCTTTAATAAGCATTTGGAATATTGCTTGTAACAGTGGATTTTTTATTTACGTCAATCAACTGGAAATGCCATTTTTTCCAAATAGTGGCTCATCAAGCATCATGTTTTTTATGTTAATGGGAATATTACTTTCTGTTTTCCGTACTGGAGATATGGTAACAGAAAACATTATAAAATATGATTATTTTAAACAGAATTTTGTTAATATTTCTGAAAACACTATACATATTTCTATACCAATTCCTTTTAAAAAAAATCACATCAAACAAAAATAGATAATATAAGGGAAAAGTCAATATATGGCTTTTCCCTTTTTTATATATCATTGCAGAATTTGAAGTATTTTTTGAGGTACTTGGTTTGCTTGTGTTAACATAGCCTGAGAGGATTGTATTAATATATTATTTTTTATATACAACATCATTTCTTTTGCCATGTCTGTATCTCTAATACGACTTTCTGCCTCTGTTAAATTTGTTGTTGTTATTTCTAAATTATTTATAGTATGTTCCAGTCTGTTTTGCATTGCGCCCAAATCACCTCGTACTCCAGAAATATAATCAATAGCAATATTAATTTTATAAAGTGCCTCATCAGCACCATATTGTGTACTGATATCCAATTCATCAATACCTAATGCTTGTGTAGAACAATTTTTTATTATTACAGCAACACGATTATAATCATCAGCAGTATCTCCTATTTGCAATATTATTTTTTTGCCCTCTGCACTTTCTGTTGTAATACGAATGGATTGAAGCTGCTGTTGTATATTTTGTTTTGTTGTTAAATCAATTCCTCCCATACCATAGTCAAAAGCCTTTGCATTTTGTTCTGTTTCACGTACTGCAATAATGCCTTCATCATTATGACGACGTACATCAAACAATTTGTTATGTTGAGCAGCATCAGCCAATCTGTCACACGCTTTTATAATATCAATGGTATTTTGTTCCATATCGCTCAAATCAATCAATTTTTCGCCATTACTAACTGTTGCTTTACTTTTTTTTCCTACACGAAATACATATATTTCGTTACCTATTTTTATTTTGCTGTTGTCTGATATCAAATCATATAGTTGAAATGATGTACTTGCATATTGTGTTTTTGCTGTATCTGCTATATCTGTTTTATTGTTATAATTGCCTAATTCAATACCATTTTTGTTTTCTTTTGTAAAAAGGCTACATTGATTTATAGTAATATAGTCATAATAATAAGAAGCTGAAAAAACAGCATCTTTTATATCTGGTGTAAATACAATCATATTATCTAAAAGATTTGGATTAGGAATCTGATAAATAAAATGGTCATATATTGTAGGAGCAATAGAAGCTGTAAATGTCACATCTCTTCCAGTATCGTCTTGTATTGTAAATTGTGTTTCACTTATAGCTTTTAAAATTTCTTCACTAGTCAAATCTTTTGTAGCATCAATAAATATATTAAAAAATCTACCAAAAAAATTCATTTCTATCTTTAGTGTTGGAATGCCTTTTTTGTCACTATCAGTAGAAGCAATAAATCCTAATTTCTTTGGAACAGCCATTTCCATTTGTATTATGTGGTTATCTGGACTAAGAACATCATAACGAGATACATACAATGGACTAAACCCTTCATATATAATGTCGCCTACATTTGATATATTATTTTCCCCTTGTTCTCCTACAAAATATCCTTTTTCCATTGTAGTATCAATCGTTTTAGGTTTTATTGTTAACACTGGAAGGTCCCAAAGAAATTCACCATTTTGAATTGTAAATGTAACAATAGTGCCATTTGTTGAAATTTTAAAGTCTACTGCTTTAGGGCTATTTGGTGTTTTTATTGATAATTCTTTGCCTTCAATAGCTTGTGCTATTTCTAATGCTGTCATATCTTTGCTACCATCAAGCTCTATATACTTGTCGCATCCAATCATACCTATTAACAATTTTGCCTTTTCACTGTGCTTATCTGTAGGAGCTTTATATTCCAAATCCGAAATATCAAATACTAACTTTCCTTTTTCTCCTTTTGTATTTCCAATCGTTTGTTCTATAAAGTTTAAAGTTACTTCCTCTGTTTTACCTAAATCCCTTGATACCTGTTCATATTTTAATTGTATATCCATATTAGCATTTACAATTTCTCCTATATTTTGTGGAACATTTTTTTGTATAAATTTTAAACCATTTGTCCCTACATCAGTTATAATAAAATCTGCAAATGTTACAGTGCTATTACCTATTTTGTCATTTGCATATTCTCCATTAGGACTTGATATTGCTGCTTTTAATGCATCTCTTATACCTTTTGTGTTGGACAAATCTGCACCATTATGCCCATGTTTCAATATAATTTCATTACTTCCTATTTTGATTTTCAATACATCTCCATTTTGAACATTTAAAATACTATAATTACCCAAATCAATACTAAATTCTGCCTTTTGTTTTTGTCCTGATGTTGATGTTGTTTTATGAACAATAGTATGAATGACTTCTGTATTTCCCACTTCTGGTATTGTAATGTCTTTTGTATCTATAAATGTAGCTTCTTCACTTCCCTCATTACCATTCAGTAATTTTATGCCATTAAAATTTGTTGCTTCTGATATTCTGTCAATTTCTTCTAATATCTGATTTATTTCCTGTTGTAAACTTGCTCTGTTATTGTCGTCATATATACCGTTTGCAGATTGTTCTGTAATCTCTATCATACGATTTAACATAGTATGTACTTCTGTTAATGCGCCCTCTGCTGTTTGTACTAAAGAAATACCATTTAAAGCATTCTCTTGAGCAGTTGTTAGTGCTGCAATCTGTGCCCTCATTTTTTCAGATACAGCAAGCCCAGCAGCATCATCTCCAGCTTTATTTATTTTATATCCTGATGATAATTTTTCTAAATTTTTTTTTAATGTATTGCCATTTTTTTTCAATTGATTATATGAGTTTAGTGCAACAATATTATGTTGAATTATCATAAACATCTACTCCCCATAGAATGACAGATTTTCATTTTTTCGCCACATTATTTTTGAAAAAAATCTAAAAAAATAAACCAAATATGTAAAAAAAATACTTTCTAAAAAAGTATACCTTTTAAGAAAGTATTTTTTTCATAATTTTTTAAATATTATTAGACAATTTTAATAAATTATGATATAGTAAATGAATAAAAGCTTATTAAAATTGTCTTTATTTAAGTAATAGTATAAACCTTCTAAAAAAGTATACTTATACCAAAAATAACATTTCATTTATGTTTTTTTACTTACACAAAAATTGAATAAAAAAGTTTTATATATTTATCAACATAATATTTTTAAAATACATATATCGTTATTGTATAACATTTGCCAATATTTCTGCCAAAGGAGTCATAGCATTGTGTGCCTCCTCTTTTGTATTCATCTGACTGCCTACCTCTATCAATAACGAACGTGGTTTCATATGTAAACTATACCGATAGGCATGAATGTATATTCTTCTTGTAAAATCTGGAAAAAGTGATTGCGCTGTTGTCTGCATTTGTAAACTAAATGCTAAATTATCTTGTAAATTCTCATTAGAAAGTCCTTCTGTAGGCTGGGGAACACCATCTTTATTTAAACGACACATACCATTAAAAAACATTATTTTTGCACATTGTTTTCCATTGATTTCTGTTACTAAATGGACATTTTCAGGTAAACCATCTCTATGCATATCAATTACAACTTGTATACTAGGATTTTCTTTTAATATTTTTGAAATAGGAGTTTCCATTCTTTCATAAGCCCCTAATATTTGCCCCTTTCCATCCACAATATCATAGCGTCCTGTATCATGAAGTACTTTGATGCCATACTTTTTTTCTAATATATTTTTTAACTCCTCTCCTACTCCCCATATACCTTCACTCATATCTTTTGACATATCGCTGTCAATAAATCCTTCTGTGGAGTGTGTATGAAATATTAAAACTTTGGGCTGTTCTCCTGTATTATCAATACGAAAATCTTTTTCTAAAAATTCTTTTGCTTTAATATCTCCATTCAACAAAGCAGTACGAGAATCTACTAAATAATAATTTTGTTTTAAAAAATCCAAATTTTCCATTTTTTTCAAAAGCTCCGATGTTATTTTTGTTGTTGTTTTTGATGTAGTGTTTTCAGGAGCTTGATATGTAATATCATCAAATCCTATAATATCTCTTGAAATTTCTTGTACTAGTTCTGGATTTTTATCATCTTTTGTATCATCTTGGCTAAAAATTTTATTCATAGGTATATTGTTTTTTACCTCTGCTGTAGTAGGAACAACTTCATTAATAAAAGGAGATGATATTTTTTTTGTCACAAAAAAAGCCGATATTATAAAACAGGCTAAAAATCCTATTATACTCTGCATAATAATTTTTTTAAATTGGGACTGTTGTTTAAAATCCATTCCATATATCGCCCCCTTTCAATATCTGCTAATAGCCCTTATTTACAGCATATGCATATTAATATCAATAAAGAACCAAAATAATATATTGTATTGATATTCACAAATGTGTTCAAAAAATTTACAAATATAGACAGAATTCACAAAAAAAACAATGAAAAATACAAAAAATTCTATAAAAAATTTTTCATTTTTTTGAATAAAATTACTGTTTTTCATCGTCTAATATAAAATAAGGGGGGTATCAATATGTCAAAATTAGAACAAATATTTCAAAAAAGAAATTTTATTGTTTATACAAGCATATTATTAATTTGTTGTATGATTATTTATTATATTAATTATTTGAGAAATCACACTATAAAAACGATTTCTTTGCCAATGTTAACAATAGAAGATTTTCACGAAGATTTTGAGCAGGAAATTTATTTTGCTTATGATATTTCCGAAATCTATAATAGTAACCCTTGGAAATCAGAATGGAATATTTCTGAGCTGCCTGTTTTTTACAACACATGCTATAAAAATTATAATGCTGCTGATACTTATAAACAAAAAATAAATATTATGAAACAAAAAATAATGTCTGCCCAAAAAATAGCTCAAAATTTTAGTACAGCAAAATTATATAAAATCATATATGGTGCAGAACAGGGTAGTATAGAAAATGAGGAGTTGTTGCTTTCTGTAAATACTCATAATGATGTTATTACTGTTGTATTCAAAAATGCAATATCATTACCCTTTATGATAGAACAGCAAAATAAAGAACAATTAGAAAAAATAATATATTATTTTATTGATACATATAAATATGCTTTACATTGGCAGGAAGGAAAAGAGGCACTTTCTTTTCAATATAATACAGATGGTATAGGATATTTTGAATTAATGGCATATGAAAATGGAGATACATTAGAAAAGCAATTTTTAAATTATTATTTTAATACAGTATCCATAATACTTAACTCACAAAATGAAATAGCTTCATTTGTTATTACAAAAACAGATATGAGTGACAAAATAGAAAATTATCCTATTATCACAGAAGAACAAGCACAGAAATTATTATATCAAAAAAAATACATATCTACATCGGAATATGACTTTTCAGAAAATATGCCTATTGTAAAAACGGAACTTGTATATAAAGCAACATCATATGATAGTATTTTTATGCCATATTATAAATTTTTTGTACAGATTCCAGGTACAGAACAAAATGGATTACATTGTTATATAACATATTATGTTCCAGCAATAAAAGAGCAATATTTAAAAAATTTTGATAGTTTATAATGTAATTTTAACTAAAATATTTGCTTTTTTATCACTATATTTTATAAAAAATGTATTTTCTCTAATTTTCTCTTGCTCTTTTTTACTGAAACAGCTAAAATAAAATTGGTACAATGACATCATTGTATAATTAAGGGGGCAAGTAAATTCCCAATCAGTGGGAGGTCATGAAACTTGGAAAACAAGCAAAATCAAAATCACACAGAAAATGGTACAAATACAGGGCAAAATCAAAATACCATTTCATCTATGTTTTGGGAAAATTTTGATAACTTGGATACAAAAACTGAATTGGAAAATATACAATCATCAAAAACAGATATAGCACAAAATACAGAAAAAATGGATACTGTTATTTTTTCTGAAAATAAAAATATACAGCAAAATAACGAAGATATAGAAAAAACATTAGAAATTAGTAGTATTGTACTTTCTACAAACAAAGAGGAAAGTTATGACGATAATATTATAGAATTAGATAAAACGATACAAATAGATATTGATGCAATTGATGCTGCTATGACTAAACAAAATGATAATATATCTAATGCTGTAGAGCATACAACAGATATAAATACTAAACCAGAACATAGTACAAATACTACAAATATTGAATTAGAACATATTACAGATAAAAACACTGTAAATGCTGAACCAGAACATACTACAGATACAAATATTGTAAATGCTGAATCAGAACATACTATAGATACAAACACTATAAATACTGAACCAGAACATACTACAGATACAAACACTATTGCAAACGAAGAATTGGAACAAACAAAAATAATTGTTCCAATACAGTCGTATTCATCAGAAGAAACACAGCGTTTAGATAATATACATGAACAAACTAAAAAGAGTGCTTTTTCAGAAATACTCCAAAAAGTGGAAAGTAAAGATTATACAGACGATTTAGGAGATAA
Organism: Lachnospiraceae bacterium 46-61; assembly: GCA_041223565.1. Classification (GTDB taxonomy): domain Bacteria; phylum Bacillota; class Clostridia; order Lachnospirales; family Anaerotignaceae; genus Coprocola. Next base: position 360,043 of record JBCLQL010000001.1, on the reverse strand, counting down.
AAATGCTTATTTAGATACATTTGAATCTGAAAACTTTGAAGAAGAAGAAAATTTTGATGATGAAGCACTAAATGAAGAAGATGACATTTATTATGATGAAGAAACATCATTTGCTTTATATCAAGCTGAAAAAAAACGTTTAAAAATAATATTACTCTGTTCTATTATAATAGGAATTGTTGTTTTTTTAGTAGGTTACATTATTATGGGTATGCATCAAAAAGAAATCAGAGAAGCACAAAAACGATTACAAGCAGAACAAGCATCAGCTATAATAGATAGAAGAATTGTTATGGTTCGCACAGTTGCTACCAACAGAGAATTATCTGTACATGATATCAATACAGACGAAGAATATATTATTAAAACAAATAGTGATACAAAATTTATCAATCGTTCTGGACAACAGTCTTCTGTTACCAAAATACAGAGAGGTGATTTAGTTTCTGTAGTAATGAACGAAGATGGACAGACAGCAAAACAGATACAATATTCTGCAAGCACATGGATGGCAAAAGAAGTTAGTGGTCTTATTGTTGATACAGAACAGAAAACAGTTTCCATCACATTTGTTAATGGAACAGAAACAAAAACATATCATTACGGAAATGACAATTTATTTTTATATAAAGATGGAGAAATTGCTCCTGAAAATATTGACCCTTGTGATGTTGTTACAATGCAAGGACGAAGCGACAGAGTATGGTCTATTAAAGTAATAGAATCTCATGGAAATATGACAATAACACATCAAGACGATATTGTGAATGGAATTTTAACTATTGATGATGACCAAATTATTGCTTTAAAAGATTTTACAGAATTAGCAATTACAGAAGGCGTTCATAATATTTCCGTTTCAGGAGATAATATAGAATCTTTTTCAGATACTATATTTGTTGTACCAAATGAGGATTTTGAATATGATTTATCAAAAGCACAATCTAAAACTGGTGTTGTAATTATTCATGCTAATGTATATGATTTTAAATTATATATCAATGGTGCAGAAGCAGATGGTACAAAGCCTATTGTATTACCATTGGGAGAATATGACATTGTTGTATCAAAAAATGGTTATAAAAAGTGGAATCAAAAAATTACAGTGGTAGAACCTTCTGTTACAGTAGACGTTAATATGGAAGAAGATATTCAAGAAGGTATTATATCATTTCATAGTGTTCCAGAAGGTGCCATGATTATGTGGGATAACAAAGAAGTAGGTATAACGCCTTTTGACCAAAAAGTTCGTTATGGAGTTTATACTGTAGATGTCATATTAGAAGGATATCAACCACATAGAGAAACGATTGTTGTGGATAAATCTGCTGTAGACGTCACATCTTATTTAACACCTAATGAAAATACAGCAGAAACAGACCAATTACAATAGAACAATTATAAAAGAGGAGGAAACAAAAATGGATTACAAACAAAAATATGCTCAATGGTTAGAGGATGATTATTTTGATGCCGAAACAAAAGAAGAATTAAAAGCAATTTCAAATGACGACAAAGAAATAAAAGAACGTTTTTACAAAGATTTAGAATTTGGTACTGCTGGATTAAGAGGCATCATAGGTGCGGGTACAAACCGTATGAATATTTACACTGTAGGAAAAGCAACACAAGGTTTAGCAAATTACATATTATCTCAAGGAGAAGAAACAGTAAAAAAAGGCATTGCTATTGCTTATGACTCCAGAAATATGTCACCAGAATTTGCAGAAACAACTGCTTTAATTATGGCTGCAAATGGTATACCAGCTCACATTTATCCTTCATTACGTCCAGTACCAATGCTTTCTTTTGCAGTACGTCATTTAGGTTGTACTGCTGGTGTTGTAATTACAGCAAGCCATAACCCTCCAGAATATAATGGATATAAAGTATACTGGGCAGATGGAGGGCAAGTGCCAGCTCCTCGTGATGGTGAAATTACAGCAGAAGTAAATAAAGTAGAAGATTATAAAGACATCAAAAAAATTAGCTTAGAAGAAGCAAAATCCAAAAAACTTTACAATGTGATTGATAGCTCTGTAGATGATGCATTTATCAAAAATATAAAAGCACAAACATTTAATAATGATTTAGTAAAACAATTAGGCGATGATTTCAAAGTAGTATATACACCAATACATGGTTCTGGTAATATTCCTGTACGTCGTGCTTTAGAAGAATCTGGATTCAAAAATGTATATGTCGTAAAAGAGCAGGAACAGCCAGATGGCAATTTCCCAACAGTAGATTATCCAAATCCAGAAAATCCTGATGTATTTACACTTGCTATTCAATTAGCAAAAGAAAAAAATGCAGATATTATTGTTGGTACTGACCCAGATGCCGATAGAGTTGGTGCTGTTGTAAAAGATGATAAAGGTGACTATATTGTATTAACAGGAAATATGACAGGTGCATTATTAACAGAATATATTCTTTCCCAAAGAAAAGCAAAAGGTATATTACCAGCAAATGGTGCTGTTATCAAAACAATTGTTACAACAGAAATGGTTCGCTCTATTTGTGAAGAATATGGTGTAAAACTGTTTGATGTATTGACAGGATTCAAATATATAGGCGAAAAAATAAAAGAATTTGAACAAAGTGGAGAATATCAGTATGTATTTGGCTTTGAAGAAAGCTATGGTTCTTTACCAGGCACTTATGCAAGAGATAAAGATGCTGTTGTTGCAACATTATTAATATGCGAAATGGCAGCATATTACAAATCTAAAGGTATGACATTATATGAGGGACTTGTATCACTTTATAAAAAATATGGTTTCTGCAAAGAAGGTATTAAGTCCTTAACATTAAAAGGTATTGAAGGGCTTGAAAAAATACAAAAAATCATGGCTACATTCAGAGAAAATGCTCCAGAAGAATTTGCAGGTATTGCTGTAACATGGGCAAGAGATTATAAAACAAAAGTATTTAAAAATATAAAAACTGGTGAAACAGAACAAGATACATTGCCTGTATCAGATGTACTGCACTATACATTAGAAGATGGCACATGGATTTGCATTCGTCCTTCTGGCACAGAACCAAAATTAAAATTTTATTATGGTGTAAAAGGTACAAGTGTTGCAGATGCAGATGCAAAAATCAAAGCATTAGATGAAGCAGTAGATAAAAAATTGGCTGATATTTAATTGATACCAAGCCCCCTGTCCTAACGATAGGGGGTTTTATTTATATTTCAATTTGTAAATTTTTGAATACTTCAAATATTTTTTATATATTTTTCTTGTCTGATTGTATATTTTAATATACAATATTATATGTAGTAAGCTGGTATACAGTATAAAAACAGGAGGAAAAACATTGCAAGAGATAAAATTGAGGGCAAGAGCCAAAATTAACTTAACATTAGATGTTATTGGAAAGCAGCCAAATGGTTACCACACAGTATGTATGATTATGCAAACACTGTCCCTCTATGATGGCATATACATAAAACGTATAGACAAGCCTGTTATTCGTATAAAAAGTAATTTGGACTGGCTGCCTACAGATGAAAAAAACTTAGCCTATAGAGGCGCAGAATTATTAAGAGATATATTCCATATACAAGAAGGTGTTTTTATATATCTTGATAAAAAAATACCTGTAGCTGCTGGATTAGCAGGTGGAAGTACAGATTGTGCTGCTGTTATGGTTGGCATAAATAAACTTTTTAAATTAGGACTTTCTAAAAAAAGACTTATGGAGTTAAGTTTGCAATTAGGTACTGACATTCCTTATTGCATATTGCAAGGAACAGCATTAGCAGAAGGACTCGGAGAAAAATTAACACCTATTGTAAATGGATGTCCTTTTTGTTATGTTTTATTAGCAAAACCAAATATTAGTATTTCTACAGCCTCTGTTTATCAATCGCTCGAATTAGAAAAAATACAAAAGCATCCTAATACAAAAGAAATGCTTTTTCAAATGCAGCAAAAAAATATTACTGAAATGGGAAAATTACTTTGTAATGTATTAGAAACTGCTACCATTCCTAGACATAACGAAATTGCACTTTTAAAACAAAAAATGATTGCATTAGGTGCAGAGGGTTCTCTTATGAGCGGGAGTGGTGCTACAGTATTTGGATTGTTTAAAGAAAAACAAAAGGCAAAAGAAGCAGAATATATTATCAAAAAAGAATTTGGTTTGAGAGATGTTTTTGTTACGGAAATTTGGAATAAAAGAAAACAAAAACACTTTCATCAATAAGTATAAATGCTTTCTTTTTCATAAAATTTACATTTTATCAAATCATAAATTTAAGGAGAGGATATTATTATGATAGACTATAAATTTAATATTAATTCAAATGAATATTTGCCTTTAAGAGATGTTGTATTTAATACATTAAGAGATGCTATATTAACAGGAAAATTGGAACCTGGTGAAAGGCTGATGGAAAATCAGCTTGCAGAAAAACTAGGAGTCAGTCGTACGCCAATCAGAGAAGCACTCCGTATGCTGGAACTTGAAAATCTTGTCGAACTTACACCTAGAAAAGGCGCACAAGTATTAGATATGAGCGAAAAAGATATTGTAAATATATTAGAAATTAGAGAAGTATTAGAAGGTTTAGCAACACAACTTGCCTGCAAAAAAATGACTAATGAACTCTTTCAAGAACTTAAACAAGCAGAACAGGAAATGGAACAATATGTACAACAAGAAAATATTGAAAAAATGGTAAATGCAGATGAACGTTTTCATGATGTTATATTCCTTTCTACAGAAAATGAAAAGTTAATACAAATTTTCAATAATTTAAAAATACAACTTTATCGTTATCGTATGGCACATGTAAAACTAGACAGTGGTATGGAAAATATCATTATGCAGCATAAAGCACTTTTAGCAGCTATAGAAAATAAAAATGCCTCTGAGGGAGAAGATTTAGCAAAAAAACATATACAATATCATGCAAAATTTATATTAGATGCATTACAAAAAAAATAATAAATTGTTTTCAATATTAAATATAAAAAATATACTTTATTAATCTTTAAGAAAAAAAGGGGAAAATAACAAAATCATTCTCATTCTGTCATATTAACGCAGAATATGTTGTTTTTTTCGTCCTTTTTTTCTTGCATTCCTACAATAGATAGCATAAAATGAAATATAGTGAAAAAACAATATATTCGTCAAAAATATGAACTATTTTATTTTTGATACTACTATACTATAAATGATTGTATTGTTATATAGAAAGGAGGCTTCATATGGACTCTAAGGGAAATTTTCCAAAAAGGGAGGAACGTATACCTTATGGACGAGCCATACCGAATGAAATTCCCAAAAAAAATAATAATAAAAGTAAAAAGAAATTGTCCCCTTACAAACAAAAATATAATGCTCAACACAATATTAAACCAATAAAACGCAAAAAAATACCTAGAAAAGGTATGCCTGCAAAAAATCGTCGTTTGTTGACACTTATTATTGGTATTTTAGCAGTTGTATTACTTCTTTTAGTATTATTCCGTCAGAATGGTAAAGAAGTATTTATTGGAGAAACCAGTATGGGTATTGTAAAAGATAAATCCATTACACCAGATGCTTTAACAGAAACATTACTTGCACAACTTCGTCAAGAAGTAGGTGCAAATATACAAATCAATGAAACAATTGATGTAAAACCTGTTCATATATCAAAATCACGTGAAAAAGATGTTTGTAAAATGGAGTATTTAATACCTTCCATGCGTCAAAAAGTTACATACCTTGTAGAAGCTGCTGCTATTACAGTAGATGGCAAAGAAGTTGTAATTGTTGAAAATCAAGAAGAAGCAAATGCTGTATTTGAATCATTGCAGTCTGAGTATATTCCTGAAGATTCAAGTAGAAATGTTGTAGCTGGATTTAAAGAAAATGTACAAGTTGTATTAAAATACGTAGACCCTTCTGTTATTATAGCAAAAGAAAACGCAATACAAACACTGAAAAGTGGTACAAAAGTGCAAAAAACATATACTGTACAAGCAGGAGATGCTCTTTATAAAATTGCTGCGCTATTTGAAATGACACAAGAAGAATTAAAAGCAATGAACTCTGATACTATACCATCAAACGGCAATCTACAAGTAGGCTGGGTATTAAATGTTATGGCTGAAGAACCTATGGTTTCTGTTAAAACAGAAGAAACAGTTGTATTGACAGAAGTACAGGAAAGAAAAACTGTATATCAGCAAGATAGTACTAAAAACAAAGGTTATCAAAAAGTGACAGAAGCAGGCAAAGATGGACAAAAAGAAATTACAAAAAAAATTACTCGTATTAACAACGAAATTGTTTCAGAAGAAGTTGTCGACGAAAAAACAACTGTAGAACCTATTGATGAAATTATTGTACAAGGTACAAAATAATATATACTAGCACAGAAAAAATGTATATAACACTTTTTCATATAATACATAAATAATATTAGTCAATATATTGTTGTATCATAATCATATTACTAATATTTTATAAAAAAGCAATATATCATAAAAATTGTTGTACCAATTATGATAAAATATGGTATAATAAACATGATAAACTACTGTATCAAGCACAGTAATAAAGAGAGGAGAATTTCAAATGGCAGTAAAATTAAAATTACAAGGAATTAAACCTTTTGTAAGGGAACATGAATTGGGATACATGGCACCATTGGTAAAAGCATGCCATGAACAACTACATGCTAGAACAGGAGCAGGTAATGATTTTTTAGGTTGGATAGACCTTCCTGTAAATTATGACAAAGAAGAATTTGCTAGAATTAAAAAAGCAGCTGAAAAAGTACAAAAAAATAGTGAAGTTTTAATTGTTATTGGTATTGGTGGTTCTTATTTGGGTACAAGAACAGCTTTAGACTTTATTAAATCTCCATTCTACAATGAAGATAAATCTAAAAAAACACCTGATATTTATTTTGTAGGAAATAACATCAGCTCCACGTATATTAATGATATATTAAATATTATGGGCGACAGAGACTTCTCTGTAAATGTCATTTCTAAATCTGGTACAACAACAGAACCAGCAATTGCTTTTAGAATTTTTAAACAAAAATTGGAAGAAAAATATGGTGCTGAAGGTGCAAAAGAAAGAATTTTTGCTACAACAGATAAAGCAAGAGGTGCTTTGAAAAACCTTTGTAATGAAAAGGGATATGAAACATTTGTAATTCCTGATGATGTAGGTGGCAGATTTACTGTATTAACTCCAGTTGGTCTTTTTGCTATGGCTGTTGCAGGCATTGATATTGATGCTGTTATGAAAGGTGCAGCAGATGCTCGTGAGGCTTATAGTGTAGATGACATTACAAAAAATGAAAGCTATCAGTATGCAGCTTATAGAAATATGTTCTTCAACAAAGGTAAAACAGTAGAAATTCTTGCAAATTATGAACCACATATGGTATCTTTTGGAGAATGGTACAAACAGCTTTTTGCAGAAAGTGAAGGAAAAGACAGTAAAGGTATTTTCCCAGTTAGTGCAAATTTCTCTACAGATTTGCATTCTATTGGTCAATTTATACAAGATGGTAATAACTTCTTGTTTGAAACTGTTATATGGAGTAAAGAACCAAAATCAAATATAACAATACAGGAAGACCCTGAAAATGTAGATGGATTAAACTTTGTTGCAGGCAAAGATATGCATTTTGTAAATAATAAAGCATTTAATGGTACATTACTTGCTCACATGGATGGTGGTGTACCAAACATGATTGTTGAAATAGATAAAATGGATGCATATAACTTTGGTTATCTTGTATACTTCTTTGAAAAAGCAGTAGGTATTAGTGGCTATCTTATTGGCATCAATCCATTTGACCAACCTGGTGTTGAAGCATATAAAAAGAATATGTTTGCACTTCTTGGCAAACCAGGATTTGAAGATAGAAAAGAAGAATTGGAAAAACGTCTTTTATAATATCAAAAAGAAAGAGATGTATATTTACATCTCTTTCTTTTACTTTTTTATTGGTAGAAAGGAATTTATATGAAAACAACAATATTATTCGATTTAGATGGTACATTAACAGACTCTGCTCCTGGCATTATTGAAACAATGCAATATGCATTAAATAAAAAGGGTATTGTTCCTCCTAATGATTTACGTTTTATATTAGGTCCTCCGCTCATGGATACTTTTATAAATACTTTTCATATGTCTCAGGAATCCTCAAAAGAGGCATATCAATACTACTATAAAAGATATGCCGAAAAGGGAATGTATCAAAATAGTGTTTTTGAAGGAGTAAAAGAAATGCTTGCTGAATTAAAAAAGTATGGCAAAAAACTTGCTGTTGCTACATCAAAATCAGAAGACTTTGCAAAAGAAATTATAGAGTATTTTGGTTTGTCAGAATATTTTGATTGTATTGCTGGAAATTATTTAAATACAAGAGACACTAAAGCAAAAGTTGTCTGTTATGCTTTAGAACAATTACAATCTAACCCCGAATCTGCTATACTTGTGGGTGACAGAATGTATGATATAGTTGGAGGAAAAACAGCAGGTGTAAATGTAATTGGTGTATTATATGGTTATGGAGAAATACAGGAATTACAGCAATATGGTGCAGACGCTATAGCAAAAACACCCCAGGATGTTGTTGAAATAATATTAAACTGGGACAAAAAAATAAAACCATTTTATTAATAAATGGTTTTATTTTTTGATATTTTAGTTTTTAATATAATATTACCAATATTTTAATTTATATTTTCAAATATATCTTCTGGTGTAATACTATTTTTAATAAGTCCCTCTTTTTTTAGCCAATCTATATTATTTTGCCATACATCAACATTTTGTGATAAAAATGGTGTGTCTTCTGTTTCCATAACTGGTAAAAGTATATCCATACTTTTTTGTTCTACTTCTTTTTTTAGTGGAAAATTTTCTTCATTTTGATTATCTAGTAATATTTTCAGTGCCTCTTCTGTATGTTCTTTTGTATATTCAAAACCTTTTGCAGATGCTTTTAAAAATTTTTGTATTTTTTGTCTATTATTTTGTAGTGTATCATTTCCAGTCAATAACACTAATTCATAATAATCTGGTACACCATATTCATTAGGATAATAGTACTGTACTTCAAAACCTTCTGCTTCCATTTGAGGTACTTCATGATTCACCATACAGCCTATTGTTGCATCTACCTTTCCTGTTGTCATAGATGACATTAAATCAAAACCAACATCAACCAATTCTACATTTGCATTTTCTGTCATACCCACATACTCCATATTTGATTTTATTATACCTTCTGATATTATTGAGCCGCTTTGTCCTACTTTTTTACCTATCAAATCATTGGGTGATGAAATATTTTTTTCCTTTAATGATAATATAATATTCAAAGGAGATTGTACTAATGCACCTACAGATTTTACAGGTATATTTTCATTTGCCACTGTCATAATGGTATCATGTAAATAATATATACCCATATCAGCCCTACCTGCTGCTGTCAAAGAAAGTGCATCATTTGTATTTGCTGGAAATCTTATATTAACATGAAGTCCCTCTTCTGCATAATATCCTTTTTCCATAGCAACATATATAAAAGAATGTATGGCATTAGGATACCAGTCTAATACAATATCAAATTCTTCTAAATCTTCATTAGATTGTACTGTTGTTTGTTGTTGTTTCTGTGTATTACAAGCTACCATAAATATCATAAGGCAAATTAAAAATATTGCTAATATCCTTTTTTTCATTTTTTAAATTTCCTTTCTCCATGTAATTAATTTTTTTTCTATCATACTTACAATAGCAACGCTTACCATTGCCACAAATGAAAGTAATACCACTGGTGCAAATACACCTGCACCGTCTAATTGTGTCATCATTCTTTTGCTAAAATAACCTAGTCCACTCTGTGCCCCTAGCCATTCTGCAATTGCTGCGCCAATAATACTAATAGGTATTGCCATTTTAATTGCTGAAAAAAATGCAGGTAATGCTGTAGGAAGTTTTAATTTTATAAAAATGTCTTTTTTGTCTGCGCCATATGTTATAAGCAATTCTTCCATTTCTCTTTTTGTAGATTTCAAACCATCATATACTGTTATAACTATTGGAAAAAATGTAATCAATATTGTAACAAGTACCTTACTCCATATACTATAACCAAACCAAAGTACAAAAAGTGGTGCAATCGCTGTTGTTGGTATAGTTTGAGAGGCAACAATCAAAGGATAAAGCGCATTTTCAATATTTATATTCATATCCATAATAACAGCTAGAAATATTCCTAATATAACAGAAATAAATAATCCTAAAAAAGTAACACTCATCGTTGCAGGCAAATGTACCAAAAGTAATATTTCTCTCAGTTCCCACAATTTTATTATAATCTGTAAAGGAGAAGGCAATATATATGCTGCACCAATTCCTATAGCAATACACTGCCAAAATAGAAGTATCAAAAATCCTAAAACCAAAGATGGTATATTTTTTTTCATTATTTTTTGCTCCTTTATTGTCTTAATTTTTCAATAAGCTGTTCTCTTAGTTCTACAATATTTTGTTTTTTTAAATCTTCTCGTTTTCTATTTTGGGGTAATGGCACTTCTATTTTTGTCATATGAGAAAAAGGTCTTTCTTGTATTACAAATATATATTTCGATAAAAATATTGCTTCCTCTACATCATGCGTTATAAACAATATTGTTTTATGAAAATGAAGCCATTGCTTTAAAAGCCATTCCTGCATATCTACACGTGTTAAAAAATCTAATGCACTAAAAGGCTCGTCCAATAAAAGCATTTCTGCCCCTGCTAAAAGTGTTCTTGCAAAAGAAATTCTTTGTTTCATTCCTCCTGATAATTCTCTAGGATATTTTTTAGCATATTCTAAAAGTCCCACTTCTTTCAATACTTCATAACATTTTTGATTTTGTTCCTTTTTGGGTACTTTTTGTAATTCCATAGGTAAGCAAATATTTTTTTCAATATTTTTCCATGGAAAAAGTAAATCCTTTTGTGGCATAAATGCGCTATATTGTTTCATTTGTTGTATTGGCTTACCATCAATCAGTATTTCTCCCTTTTGTGGTTTTTCTAATCCATTAATTAAACGAAATATAGTACTTTTTCCGCAGCCGCTTGCTCCAATAATAGAAACAAATTCCCCATTTTCTATACAAAAACTCAAATTTTTTATCATTGCTTGTTTATCTTGTGCATATTGAAAACATACATTTCGAAATTCTAACACATTTTACATCTCCTTTTTATAGGACATATCCCAAAAGGCATATTCATAACGACTGCAATGAATAAACACTGTTTTTAATTCCTCTATTCTATTTTGTGAAATATCCTTTCCCCACTCGTCTGTCAGAGCAATCAATTCTTCTATATCTTTTCTATATTTTTCTGAAGAATATCCTCTTATCCATTCTCCATATAAAGCGTGTTGCAATGCATTAGGTATATTACTATGATGTTCCCCTATTACTTGATAACTCCATGCACAACATAATATAGCAACCAAAACATCTAATGCATCCCCATTATATGCTACTTCTAACATATAGCTTGTATAAGAACGATTTGCTAATGATTGTCTTGATGTAGTCACTTCCTGTTCTGAAATACCCAGTCTTTCCATATATATTTTATGTATATTCATTTCTTCGTTTAATGTATTATGAACCATAGATGCAAATTTACGCATTAATTTTTCTTGCTTACTTTTTACTACACCTAATGCAAACACTTTTGAATATTCTAAAAGATATAAATAATCCTGTATCATATAATATCGAAATATATCAGGAGACAATATTCCCTCTCCTAATTGTTTTACAAATGGGTGTTGTAAATAACTTTTCCATATCTCTTCTACACTTTCATACAATATTTTTGATAATTTCATAAAATATTATCCTTTCTTTTATAATTTTTTGTAAATAAAAAAGCAAAAGCACATTTCCCAAAAGAAATTTAGCTTTTGCCTATATTTTAGACAATATTGCTTCCTTTCGTTGGTACTAACCACGTCAAGTTCAAAGGGTCAAGCAATATGCTTTCTCAGCCAACAAAAGGCCCCCCTAGCAGTTACTGTATAATATTATAATACAAAGTATAGTATCATAAATATATTTTGTCAACATTTACTTTTTATAATTCATTTTATATATTTTATTTATTGATTTGTAACAAAAAACGATTTTCACAATATGCTATGATTATTTTTGTTGCCGATTAAAGTAGATTGCAGTATAATATTTTTACTATTACCAATATATTAAAAAAGAGTTAAATTACTTATAAATAATTACATAGAAAAGGGGCTGTTATATGGATGATAATATGCTTTTAAATTTAGCATTAGATGCTGGAGAAATTATGTTAGCGGCAGGTGCAGAAACACACAGAGTAGAAGATACTATGGAGCGTATTCTTGCTATGGGAGGAGAAAATCTTCCAGAGGCAATTACATTTTCAAATGTACTTATAGTCAGTATCCATAGCCCTCTTTCGGGCTGTCTTACTATGTCCAGAAAAGCACCTTCTCGCAGTACAGACTTCGCTAAAATATGTCGTGTTAATGATTTGTCAAGACGCTTTACATCAGGAGAAATTCCTATTGAGCAAGCTTATCAAGAATTATATACCATATATAATGAACCTCTTTTTTCTGGCTTTTGGAATATACTTTCTTATGGTATTGCTTCAGGTACTTTTACATTGATGTTAAAAGGTACATTAGGCGACAGTATTAGTGCTCTTATAACAGGTATACTTTTAGGGCTTTTTATGACATTTTTATCTACAAAACAAGTTCCCTATTTTTTGCGTTCTCTTTTTGGAGGAGCATATACTGCTTTTTTTGCCGTACTTTTTTATTTATCCGGATTGGGTAACCAATATAGCTTAATTATTGTAGGTAGTATTATGACATTACTTCCAGGTGTTACACTAACAAATGCCATACGTGATGTTATGGAATCCAATTTTTTAAGTGGTACATCTAAAATTATGGAGGCATTTTTAATAGCAACTTCCATTGCTGGAGGTGTTGGTGTAGTTTTAAGTTGCTATCATGGTATATTATCTTTATTAGGAGGAATGTAAATGTTTTTAGAGCTTGTTTTTCAAGTTGTAATGTCTTTTTTTGCTTGTATTGCATTTTCTATTATATTTAATGCTCCTAGAAAAGAACTGCCTTTTTGTGGCATAAGTGGCAGTGTTAGCTGGGGAGTTTACTTTTTTGTCAATCAAATGCTTTCACAACAAGTATTTGCTACATTTCTAGCAACACTTGCTGTAACTATACTATGTCGTTATCTTTCATCTGTACGTTTTGCACCTTCTACAATGTATCATATTGCAGGTATACTACCTCTTGTTCCTGGTATGAATATTTATAATGCTATGTCGGGTATATTAAGTAATGACCTTTTATACTGTTTTGAACAAGGTGTTGCAGCTTTAAAACTTGCATCTGCTATTGCTATTGGCTCTATATTGATATTATCATTACCACAATCTATGTTCCAATTTTCATCTAAAAATCATAAATAATAATATATTGCAGAAAGGAATGTTGAATATGAAAAATTTTTTACAACAAAACAAATTACTGATACAACATATCAGTATATTATTCATAAGTATACTTTCTGCTTATATTTTTTTTCAATATTTATTTACATTTATAGCACCTTTTTTTATAGGCTGGTTATTTAGTTTATTATTTACACCATTTGTTAATTTTTTAGAAAACAAAGTAAATATTTCTCGTTGGATAGGAAGTTTGATTTCTATATTACTTTTGATTGCATTTTTTGCTGTTATTGTATTTGGATTGTGGAAAAAATTATATACAGAAGCACAACTTTTTTATGAAAATCTCCCTTTTTATATTAGAGAACTTCAAAATTCTATTAAAAAAATATCTGATAATATTGATAATGTCATACAACATTTACCTGTTGATATTCGCCCTTATATCAATACATCATTCAATGGTATTTTGGGTATACTTCCCTCTTTGATACAAAGCGGAGGTAGTCAATCTTTTAGTATTTTAAAAGCAATTCCTAATTTATTTATGATTATTATTGTAGCATTGATATCAGCTTACTTCTTTACAAAAGATAAGGCATTAATATCAGAATTTTCACAAAAACATTTTCACACATTATTTGAAGGACAGTTAAAAGAAGCAAAGGAACATTTAAAATATTCTGTGGTAGGCTATATCAAAACACAATGTATACTTATGCTTTATACATTTGCTATCTGTGTAATAGGGTTGCTAATATTACGTTCTCCTTATGCTCTGCTTTTAAGCGTTATCATTAGTTTAATTGATGCTCTACCTTTTTTTGGAAGTGGTTTTATATTATGGCCAGGTGCTGTCATATATATGATTATGGGAAGTCCTTCTATTGCCGTAGGATATATCATTATATATCTTTGTGTCAATTTTATGAGACAAATTATGCAACCTAAAATACTTGGTACACAAATAGGATTACACCCCTTATTGATATTGATTTCTATGTATATTGGTTTAAAATGTATAGGATTTTTAGGTATGATTATAGGACCTATATTAGCTGTATTGCTTAAAGCAGTTTATCAAGCTGGAGAAAATGTAGACATTGAAAAATTACTTCATCAAAATAATCAAAAAGAGTAAAAAGAGTTATATTTTCTATAAAAATCCGTTTACGATTAGGAAAACAAAGTTTTCCATAAAAGTTTTGTCCAACTTTTGAAAAAGTTGGTAGGGGCAATGGGGACGTCGTCCCCATGGTTCTAATAAACATAATTATTATATTTGTGGGCATTGCCCATACCTACAAGCTTTTTTGACAAACTAAAAAGAGTTATATTTTTTATATAACTCCTTTTATCTATTTTCACTATATTTTTATTGTTTTGCTGTTACGTATTTTCCTGCAAAAAGCACTTCTTGCTTACCATTTGTATTTTTAGTAATCATATATAAAAATGGTCTGTCGGCTTGAAATTTTACAGGTTTTGTCATGTCTGCTCCTCTTGTTGACATCATTGCACCACTAGATGCCTCTGTTCCCTGCTCATTTACAATGATTTTTGTTTTTTGTAATACATCTGTGATATGCATTGCATTGTTGTCTATATACATATTACTAAAATCTTCATTATTTTCAAACATACCTCTGATACCCATTTCTTTTAATGTATCTGTAAAATCATACATATCTTCTGTACTAAATTTAGGCATTGTTATATCTACTTTTACACTTTCTTGAAATTTCATAAGTCCATTAATTGTTTTATCATCAATCTGTAATGCTTTTCCCTTTTCGGGCAAAAACAAATACATAGTATATTTTTCGTCACTGTATGTCAAACCTAACATTTGCCAACCAAATGATTCACAATAATAGATTTGATTATCTCTTATTGCATTCATAAAATCCGTTTCAGATTGTGTATTATCTATATTATAAAAAATACCCTTTTTGGTATTTTCATTTTTAAATTCATCTTTCCAACAGCATTTAAAATATATAGTATTTACTAAAGCTGTTTGAAAATTAGCATCTGAAATCATATTTTTTATCATACCATTTGTTTGTTGCTCTATCCATTCATTAATTGTTGATACTGCTGTATCATTTGTTACAATACCTGATATAGCACCAAAGACACTATACATACGATTTACAAAATTTTCATTAAAAATATTTTTCTCTGTCTTTTTATCACCACTGTTGTACCATAAACTATTTGCAAAATGAATACCGCCCTCATTTTCATTCAAATATTTATAATCTGACCTTCTTTCTTCTACTTTCCATTTTAATACTTCATTTGAAACAAAATCATTACATTGTTCTATGGTATCATATCCCAATACATTCAATATTTCTTTTTGTGTTTGTCCTGTTGTACCATTTGCTACCATAGCTAGTGATAATTTCATACTAATAGGAGAAATTACTCCATTTTGATTTTTTTCTATTACATTCAGAAGCTCAAGATTACTTTCAAAATCACTTTTTTGATATGGCTTACCAGATGATTTAATTTGAATGATTTTTCTGCCATCATACTCCATATTATAAATATTTCGACCAAATGATGTACCATAAAAATCATTGATACTTATGTAACTCAATCCATTTATATTTTTGATATTGCATTCTCCTATCTCTCTATCATATCTAAAAATTTTATGATTATCTATATCATATTTTGTTTCTTGTCCAATATCATATAAATATTTTAATGTGATAACAGAGGGTACATATCTTACTTCATAACCTATTTGTTCTGCACATTCTCTAAGTGGTACAAAATAAGTATCATTTTCTACATAAATAGGGTTGTCCAGCATGGTATTTCTTCCCAAATAATACAAATCCACATCTGCTTTTTCCATAGCAAATACTGTATGATAACCACCTAACATGCCCAAACTTAGTAACATTACTGCAAAAAATTTCTTTTTCATAATGACACACTTCCTTTACACAAAATTATTGTTTTGCTGTTACATATTGTCCTATAAAAAGTACTTCCTCCTTTTTATCATTTTCTTCTCCTAGTGCTGAAAAAAGTATTTTGTCACTCTTTTCTTCTACGCTTGCTGTAATCATATATATAAATGGTCTGTCGGCTTGAAATACTGCTGGTTTTGTCATATCCATTCCCATTCCAAAAAACATTGTGCCACTTGCTGCCTCTGTTCCCTGCTCATTTACAATTATTTTTGTTTTTTGCAATACATCTGTTATATATTTTTGACTACCATCAATATACATATCACTAAAATCTGAAGCATTTGAAAACATCCCTTTTATACCCATTGCTTTTAGTGTATTTGTAAAATCGTAACCACTTTCTATATTAAATTTAGGCATAGTTACTTCAACTGGTGTATTTTCTTTAAAACGCAATAACATATTGATTGTATTATCATCAATTTTCAATTCTTTTCCTTTTTCAGGCAAAAATACATACATAGTATATTTTTTATCACTATATGGCAATCCCAACATCTGCCAACCACCTGATTCACAATAATATGCTGTATGTTTTTTCACATCATGCATAAAATCCGTTTCTGACTGTGTATTATCTATATTATAAAAAATACCCTTTTCTGTTTTATCATTCTGAAATTCATCTGCCCAACAACATTTAAAATATGTAGTATTGATTAAAGCCGTTTGAAAATCAGCATCTGGAATCATATTTTTCAGCATACCATTTGTCTGTTCTTCCACCCATTGGTTAATTGTTTGCACTGCTGTATCATTTGTTACAATGTTTACAACTCCTTTAAAAACAGATTGCATATGATTGATAAAATTTTTATTAAAAATATTTTTTTCTGTTTTTTCGTTACCGCTGTTGTACCACAAGCCATTTGCAAAATAAATACTACCATCATTTGTAGTATTTTCGCCTCTTTTTTCTTCTACACTCCACTTTAATATCTCATTTGAAACAAAATCATTACATTGTTCTATAGTATCATATCCCAACACATTCAATATTTCTTTTTGTGTTTGTCCTGTTGTACCATTTGCCACCATAGCAAGTGACAACTTCATACTAATAGGAGAAACTGCACCATTTTTATTTTTTTCTATGATATGAAATAATGAAAGGCTATTTTGAAAGTCACTTTTTAAATATGGTTTTTTATTATCTGTAATTTGAAGTACTTCTTTGCCATTTTCATTCATGGTAATAATATAATGTCCAAGAGGATAATAAAAATTGTTGATATTTATGTAACAAGCACCATTTATATTTTTCATATCACTGATATCACATTCTTTTAATGTAATGTCATTTAAAATAACTGTATTGCTATCCACATGATATTCTATTTTTCTATAACCATTTGACACAGTAATCAAAGAAGGAGTATAGCTTACTTCATAGCCTATTTGTTCTGCACATTCCCTTAATGGTACAAAATAAGTATCATTTTCTACATAAATAGGGTTGTCTAACATGGTGTTTCTTCCCAAATAATATAGCTCTACATCTGCCTTTTCCATAGCAAATGCTGCATGATAATTACCCAATATACCCAAGCATAACAACATTGATACAAAAAATTTCTTTTTCATAATCACACTCTCCTTTTTTGTACGATATATTATTTATTTCATACAAAAATTATATCACAACTTTATAAATTAATTCTTAAAAAATATTTACAATTTTTATTACAAATGTTCAATTTTTTATTATATTATTTTCTATTTATAGTATAGTTAGACATCCCATAGCATTGTTACATTATATTTATTTTTTGATTTTGTAATATATTCACTATAAATATTATTTTATTGATTCATAATTATACTATTTTATGTATTTTATTTCATACATAACAATAATTGTTTATTCAATATTGATAACCCCTATAATATATATTTGGGAATTTTGTTATATTATATTGAAAAATGCTTTAATATTTGATATAATTTTGTTGTTATTATATTAGTTCTTTACCAAAGTATATAAAGGGGTTGTTATTATGAAAAAAAAATTCATCAGTTTGCGATTTAAAATGCTAGGATGGATATTAGTTCCTAGTCTTATCGTATTCATCTTAACAGGTATGTTTATTACAAATTCTGTTGGAAAATCTACTCAAGACCTTATTGTACAGCGATTATCTTCTGATGCTGTCGCCGTCGCCAATCAAGCAAATGAGTTTTTCTCTCAAAACATTTCAAAAGTAGAAACAATTGCTGCTGATTCTATGATAGAGCAAATTTTACTTCAAACTCTACCAAATGCTGCACTTGCTGATTCACCTTTATTTAATGATGTTCAAAATACATTAATAAAACAACAATCTATTGATTCAGATACTGTATTATCTGTTTTTGTTGCTGATGTAGATTCTGCTCAATTTATGATGTCTGATGGTTATATTACTGGTCCTAACTACGATATTGCTTCTAGACCTTGGTATAGTGCTGCAACATTGCGTGAAACAATTGTTACATTACCTTATACAGATATCAACACAGGTATGATGGTCGTGACTGTTGCCACTCCTATTTTTGAAGAGGGTACAAATAATGTAGTTGGTGTTTCTGCTATTGATATTCGCCTTGATCGTATTGTTGAAATCATGAGTGCTTACAAAATAGGTGAAGAAGGATTCCTTGTTTGCACAGGACCAGCAGGAACTATTTTATATCATCCAAATAGTTCATATGTAAATTTAAATTTCTCAGAAACAAATTTTTCAGATGATATGAAAAATGCTGTTGCTTCTTCTGCTTATGCAAATTACACATTTGATATTGAAAATCAAAAATATTATGGTTCATTAACAGAAATTGGAGATACTGGTTTTATGGTATTAACTTGTATGCCAGAAGATGAGGCAATGCATGCATATCACAGCATAACTAAACAAATTGATGGTGCATTTTTTATGAGTTTATTGATATTAGCTATTTGTGTATTTATACTTTCTAAAATGTTCATAAAACCTTTGTTATCACTTAGAAATACAGCACAGTCTATTGCAGATGGTAATTTAGACATTACAATGGATATACATTCTTCTGATGAAATTGGTCAAGTTTCTGTTGCTTTTTCTAAAACAGTAGAACAACTTAAAAAATACATACTTTATATTGATGAAATTGCTAGTGTATTGAATCAAATTTCATTGGGAAATCTCGTTTTTTCATTAGAAAATGATTATACAGGAGATTTTTCTAAAATTAAGGATTCTCTTTTAGAAATTAGAACCAATTTAACACAAACATTAGGTCATGTTTCCACATCATCTAATAAAGTATTAGAAAATTCTATGCACATGGCTGATAATGCACTTGCTTTAGCAGAAGGTGCTACAGAACAAGCTAGTGCAGTAGAACAGCTCGCTGCTTCTCTTAATGATGTTTCTCATCACGTTGAAGTCAGTGCACAAAGAGCAGAAAATGCAAATCAACAAGCAATTTCTGTAGGGGAGCATATTGATATTAGTGATAAAAAAATGAAAGAAGTATTATATTCTATACAACATATTAATGAATTTTCTTCACAAATTGAAGCAATTATTAAAACTATTGAAGACATTGCTTTCCAAACAAATATACTTGCATTAAACGCTGCAGTAGAAGCTGCAAGAGCAGGCACAGCTGGAAAAGGTTTTGCTGTCGTTGCTGACGAAGTTAGAAATCTTGCAGGAAAAAGTGCAGAAGCGGCTAAAAATACAACACAATTAATCGTGCAAACAATAGAAGCTGTCGCAGAAAGTACAAAAATTGCTCATACAGCTGCTGAAGCTATGAACAAAGTAGTAATCGGTGCTGATTCTATTATAGAAGAATTAAATGAAATTTCAAAAATGTCAGCAGAGCAGTCTCATGCTATTGGACAAATCACAATTGGTATTGAACAGATATCTTCTGTAGTGTCTACAAACTCTGCATCTGCTGAAGAAACATCTGCTGCTGTTAATATACTTTCTGGGCAAGCAAAAGTAATGGAAAAAGAAATTAGTAAATTTAAACTTTCTTAATAATTTCAAAAAGGGAACTGATAATTAATATCTGTTCCCTTTATTTTATTATAAATTTTGTCAATTTTTTTAATAATATAAAAGTCCAGTATATATACTGGACTTTATTATTGAGCAAGTCTATAAGCCGGGTTCTGTCGTGAATGGTCATCTATCTTGGTATACTGTCACCAGTATCATCATGCGGCTTTTTTTGCGGAACAGAACGAGCCATTCTTTATTGTTCCTTTCGCCTTGCTTCAAGTGGGGTTTACATAGCCTCAGCTGTTACCAGCCAAGCGGTGGGCTTTTACCCCACCTTTCCACCCTTACCTATATAATATATAGGCGGTTTATCTCTGTTGCACTTTCCTTAGAGTCGCCTCCACCAGCCGTTAACTGGCACTCTGCTCTATGAAGCCCGGACTTTCCTCACTTTTTTAATCAAAGTGCGACCACTCAACCTACTCCTGTCTATTATATGTTAAACATCATGTAATTGTCAATTATTATATTCTATTTCTGCTAACATGTTTATTATTATAAACTATTATAATAGAAATGATTCAAAATGCAGATGGTTGGGAAGATGATAAAAATAATATGATTTTCACTGGATATATTGTAAAAATAAATAATTATTTTATACGTAGTGCCCAAAAACAAGATATCATTTATCTATAAATACAAAAAGAGCAGTATTATAATTGTTACTACTCTTTATTATTTTATTATACTTTAAAACAACTTCCTCCCAAAAATTCCTTTATAATAGAATTGTTAGGTATTGCGTCATCATTTGCACCTAAAAAATAATCTAAAAATTTAATCAATCTTTTAGCATCTACAAATTCGCTTTGTGATTGGTCTATTTTGAAAAGTAATGGTTCTGCATATTGTTTTAATACACTCAATTCATATATTGTTGCAGAGTTAAATATAGCGTCTGCATTTTCTTGATAAGGGAATATATTTTTTTCTTCTCCTCTTGTAACATAATCCCAGCCAGCAATAGTTGTTGTAGCATTTCTTCCTCTAAATTGATTATCTCTTACAATACGTCGAATTAAACGACTATCTGATGTAGATATTCTATTATGGTCATCAATATTAAGTTGTGTCATAGCACTGATAAATATTTTAAATTTATTTTCTGATGCAATAGATGCTGTTAACAAATCATTTAATCCATGAATACCCTCTACTACAAATATACCACCTTTTTCTAATGTACCATATTCTCCATTATATTCTCTCTTTCCTGTCACAAAATTATAATGAGGCATTTCTACAGTTTCTCCTGCAATCATTCTTGTAATATGATCATTAAACAATTTTAAATCCAATGTATTGATATCTTCAAAATCTTTGTTTCCAAATTCATCTAATGGAACATCTTCTCTATTAATAAAATAATCATCTAATGAAATAGCATGAGGTACAATACCCAATACTTTAAGCTGTACACAAAGTCTATTTGCAAATGTTGTTTTTCCAGAGGAAGAAGGTCCTGCAATTAATACAATTTTTACTTTATCTCTTTTTTTATAAATTTTGTCTGCAATTTCTGCTACTTTCTTTTCGTGTAATGCTTCATTAATACGAACCAAATCACCAAATTTACCATCTGTAATTACTTCATTTAAATCAGCAACATTATTTACTCCCATAAGTGTACACCATTTCATTTGCTCCATAAATACACCTGAAATTTTTTCTGGGTCTGTAAATTCTAATATTTTATCAGGATTTTTTCTATCTGGAAAACGAATTAAAAAGCCATTTTCATACAACATAAGCTGAAATTTTTTTAGATATCCTGTAGATGGCACCATATATCCATAAAAATAATCATAAACGCCGTCCATCTCGTAGAGATTGATATTAGATGCACGTCTAAAACGGAACAATCTTGCTTTATTTTCCATTCCAAACTCTCTTACTTTTTGCATTGCTTCTTCTCTATAAAAAGCATATTTTTTAATAGGAATGTCTCTTTCTACTAATTTATTCATTTTTTCTGTAAGTTCATCTAAAAATTTTTGATTTACTGTGATATTATCCTCTCTTACTTCACAATATAAACTTTTATGAAGAGAATGCTCAATTACAACAGAGGCTTTTTTACCCAACATTTCTTTTATTGCCTTTATCATTAAAAAAGAAACGCTTCTATGATATACTCTCATACCTTCCATATGGGAAATATCATAAAATATAACCTCTCCTTCTTTCTGTATAGTGTTTGAAAGCTCTATTAGTCTATTATTTTGTTTTGCTAATAATATAGGGGACTTAAAGTATTTTTGATATCTTTTTGCAAGTGTTTCAAATTTTGTTCCCTTTTGTACTTCCAATTTATCATTTAAAACTTGTACACTTAACATTTTCTGCATAATATAGCCTCCTTCATTTTTTATTTTTCATTATTATAAAAGCTGTATTTTTATATAAATAAGTATATTATTTAAAAACTTTCATTCACCATTTTTATATATGCCAAAATACCTGTCCATTTACATTAGATTGTACAATTTCTAACTCCCAATGATGCTGTTTTGTTTTTTGTTCTAAAAACTGTTTTAGTATTGGCACTATAATTACTTCACTTGCATAGTGTGTTACATCTGCAACACAAATTTCCATTTCTAACGCCCTTTGTGCTTCATGAAATTTAATATCCCCTGTTAAGTAAACATCTGCTCCCATAGTTTTCGCTTGCTCCATAAACTCCACACCACTTCCTGTGCAAAGTGCAACTGTTTTGATAATCTTATTTTTATCTCCCACCAGTCGTATAGTATCTAATGCTAATTGTTTTTTTAAAAAAGTACTATACTCTTCAAATGTCATATTTTGTTTTAATGTTCCAATTCTTCCTATGCCATAGCATTTTCCTTTTTGCTCTACAGTATAAATATCATATGCTGGTTCTTCATAAACGTGTGCTTTTTTCATTGCCTCTAAAACAGTATACAAAAGAGATTCTGGTACAATAGTTTCCACTCTAACTTCCTGTACTTTTTCCAATATTCCCTGTTTACCTACAAATGGAGTTGTACCCTCCAATGGTAAAAATGTACCTATACCTTCTGTATAAAATGTACAATGAGAATAATTTCCTATAAATCCTGCACCTGCATCGCACATTGCTTGACGCACAATTTCTTCATGTCCTTTTGGAACATACACTACAATTTTTTTCAATTCTTCACTGCCTGTTTGCTGTAATATCTTAACATTTTCAATTCCTGCTAATTTTGCTAATGTATCATTTGTTCCTCCAAAAGCAATATCTAAATTGGTGTGTGCACAATAAGCAGAAATATCATTTTGTATTAAATCATATATTTTTTTACCTAAATAAGTATCTGATTGTATATTTTTAATATTTTGAAACAATATCATAGGATGATGTGTTACAATCAAGTCTGCTCCTATATGAATTGCTTCCTCTATTACAGCAGGTATCACATCTAATGCAACTAAAACCTTTTTTATTTGTTTATGTGGATTTCCTATTGTCAATCCTACATTATCCCATTTTTCTGCTAAATGTTTAGGAGCAAGCTTTTCTAATTCTTTTATTATTTCTCCACACAATACAGCCATTTTTCAGCCTCCTCTATTGCTTTTTTATATTCCTCTATTTGTTGTAATCTTTTTTGGGACTGTTCTGTTTGTTTATCATATAAATGTTGTTCTATTTTCTTAAGTCGTATCTTTTCATTTACAATATATTTTTTTAAAACAGCATCTTTTTTTTCAAGTAATACTTTACCAAAAATATACTCTATTTCTTTATCATATTTTTGTTTTTCTTGTATTGCTCTCAATATGGTATAAAAATTACCACATTCCTGTATCATTTTTTCATCTGCAATAGCATATCCAATATTATGCAAATATTTTCTAACAGAAGATACATCTAAATGAGGACAAAGTATCAATTCCTTTACCGTTTTTATGATATTTTGAGATTGCTCCATCAATTCTATCATAAGCATACCACCCATACCTGAAATCACAATACTATTTACTTCATAGGGTTGCAAAGGCTGTAATCCATTTCCTAATCGTGTTATAATTTTACTTTCTGCATGATGTAATTTAATATTTTGTTGTGCCTTTTGTAAAGGTTTTTCATTGATATCACACGCAATCACTTTTTCAACATTTCCCTTTTTATGTAAATAAATTGGTACATATGCATGGTCTGTTCCAATATCTGCAACTGTTTTTTGTGTCACAAAATCCCCTACTATGCGCAGTCTTTGTGATATTTCCAATATATTTCACCCCTTTTTATAGTAACTTTTTATTTTTTGATAAGCAAATACAGATACTAATAGACAAAACAATATCACCGCAAAACTACAAAGTACATCTGATATCACATAATATTGTAACATTTTTAACAATAAATCAGATGTTACTTCTGTTGCTTGTTCCCCTAAATATTTTGCATAATGATTGATTACAAAAGAAGCAATTATAGAAGATATAGCAATCAAAATAATAATGAAAACAAAAACTTTTTTATGTTTCATAATTTATTTCTTCCCTTCAATAAAAAAGGGTTTGAGTATAGCTATCCATATGCATTCATTTAAAAAAAACCTAATATATTAAATGCTACAATATTTCAATATAAAAATAAAAATGCTTGTAGCATATGGAACAGCGTCCCATATTATTAAGTTAAATATATTCATGAAAGATTTTTCATAAAATAACATTAATAAGTATCTTATATCAGTATCAATAAAGATACTACTAATGTGTATGCAAATGGGTATACGCCCTCAAAACCCTATATTATTTTTATTCCAAATAATCTTTTAATTTTTTGCTTCTACTTGGATGTCTTAATTTACGCAATGCTTTTGCTTCAATTTGTCTGATTCTTTCTCTTGTTACATTAAATTCTTTTCCTACTTCTTCTAATGTTCTGGCACGTCCATCATCTAAGCCAAAACGCAAACGCAATACCTTTTCTTCTCTATCTGTTAATGTATCCAATACCTCAATAAGTTGTTCTTTTAGCAATGTAAATGCTGCTGCTTCTGCTGGAGCTGGAATATCATCATCTGGTATAAAATCACCTAAATGACTATCTTCCTCTTCTCCTATAGGAGTCTCTAAAGAAACAGGTTCTTGTGCTATTTTCATAATCTCACGTACTTTTTCCTCAGGCATCTGCATTTCAACAGCAAGTTCTTCTGCTGTTGGTTCTCTACCATATTCCTGCAACAACTGTCTTGAAATACGAATCAATTTATTTATTGTTTCTACCATATGAACTGGTATTCTGATTGTTCGTGCTTGGTCTGCAATCGCTCTTGTAATTGCTTGTCTTATCCACCATGTTGCATAGGTACTAAATTTAAATCCTTTTTCATAGTCAAACTTTTCTACTGCTTTAATCAATCCTAAATTACCCTCTTGTATTAAATCTAAAAAAAGCATACCCCTTCCAACATACCTTTTTGCAATACTTACTACAAGACGTAAATTTGCTTCTGCTAATTTCTTTTTGGCATATTCGTCGCCGTTTTCCATTCTTCTTGCTAATTCAATTTCTTCATCTGCACTCAAAAGAGGTACTTTACCGATTTCTTTTAAATACATTCTAACAGGGTCATCAATGTTGATACCTTCTGGAAGTGTCAAATCTAAATCTTTCTCAATTTCTTCCTCTGCCTCAATGGTATTCAACACATCAATGCCCTTTGCCTCAAAAAATTCATATATTTTGTCAATACGGTCTGAATCTAGGTCGACGTCTCCAAGGTAATCCATAATTTCCTTGTATTCTAGTACCCCCTTTTTCTTCTTGCCGATTTGAATTAGTTCCCGCAATCGGGTAATCAATGTGTTTTCATCGACAGATTTCAATATGATCCTTCCTTTCTGTTCTCTACTATTTTAACCATCTGCTAATGTAATATACAAGCTGTCCAACTTTCCTTTTTCTGTCACCAGCGTTTTAATTTGTTCAATATCTTCTGCTTGTGATGCTAATCGGTCTAAACTGACTCTTTTAATTGTTTTTACTTCTTCTGTTAATGCCTTTTCTAAATCTCTTGTTGTTTTATATTCTGAAGAAACAGCAAATATTTGTGTTACTAACTTTTGCTGTTGCTGTTGTTCAAAATAATTGACCAATTCTGCTGGAAATATTGTACCATCTTTTTGATAAAGCAATGCTATATATTCATAAACTTTTTGATAAACAGTTTCTGTAAAATCTTCTGGTGACAATATTGTTTTTATTTTGTTATAAACTTGTATATTCGATGCACATAAATATAAAATGTCTTTTTGTGCTGCAAATAGTCCATATGATTTTGTTTTTACTTCTTCATTTTTTTGATAATATTGTATATTCCTTTTTTGATATGCATTTTGTGCAAATGCATCATTTTCCTTATTAATGATTTTGTTAATTTCATTTTCTATTGCTTGCTGTAAAATACCTGTCATATTAGAAATTTCATTTGTATAAACGTTTCTTTCAATATCGTTGTCTAATTTTGCTAAAATATTCGCTGTCTTTGTTGTAAATTCCACTTTTTGTTGTGTTTGTGTGAAATCATACTCTTTTCTTAAACATTGTATTTGAAATGTAATATAATGCATAGCATTAGCAAGCAAATGAGAGAAAGCCTCTGCCCCATTTTGTTTTATAAATTCATCGGGGTCTTTGCCATTTGGTACTTGCATTACTTTTACATGAAAACCACTTTGTGTTAATATCGGAATTGCTCTTTGTACTGCCATAGTACCTGCATCATCACTATCATAAAGAAGTATGACGCTATCTGCATACTTTTTCAATGTCTTAGCGTGTTCTTGATTAAAAGCCGTTCCCAAAGACGCTGCCACATTTCTAAATCCTGCCTGATAAAGAGAAATCATATCCATATAACCTTCTACTAATATGATTTCTCTTTTTCTTGTATTTTTTGCAAAATTAAGCCCATATAAATTTTTACTTTTATTAAATATAAGTGTTTCGGGAGAATTCAAATATTTTGGTTCACCACTTTGTAATATTCTTCCTCCAAACCCAATTACTCTACCTTGTATATCCAATATGGGAAACATTAATCTATTATGAAAACGGTCAAAGTATCCTTTTCCGTCTTTTCTTTGTATCACTAAACCACTTTGTTGTAATTCTTGTTGTGAAAATCCTTGTTGTTGCAAATATTGGTATAATTGTTGTTGTCCTTTTGGTGCATAGCCTATACCAAACTTTTTTTGCATACTGATATTCATTTGACGTTTTTGCAAATATGCCCTTGCTTCCTCTCCTATAGGTTCATGCAATTTTTCATAAAAAAAGCGTCCAGCTTGCTTATGTAATTGAAAAAGTCTTTGTTTTTTCATTTCTTGCTCTTTTGCCTGTTGTGTATATTGTGGTTCAGGCAATACAATATGCACTCTATCAGCAAGCCTTCTTACTGCTTCTGGAAATGTATCATTTTCCATTTGCATAATAAATGTATATACATTTCCTCCTGCTCCACAGCCAAAACAATAATAAAATTGTCTTTCGCTATTTACAGAAAAAGAAGGAGTTTTTTCATTATGAAATGGACAAAGACCAAAATATGATGTTCCTTTTTGTTTTAATGGTAAATATTCTGATATGACATCTACAATATCATTTTGCAATCGTACTTCCTCTATGATTTCCTGGGGATACAACATAGAAATCACCTCATTATTCACATATGTACTGATGATAAAAGGGGCTGAATATGGCTATATAGTTTATTTCGACATTTTTTATAAAAATCCTTCCTTTTATAAAATATTTGTATAGTTACACAAAAAAATAGTACTGTTCATTTATATGGCTATATAATTTCTACTATTGTTAATTACTATTTTTTAAATTTCTATTACAACATGACTACCTCCTATTTTTTGCTTTTTCACAACAATTTGTTTTTCTATGCGTTCCTTAATTTCACTAACATGAGAAATGATACCTATCACTCTATTGCCTTCTGTCAATCGATTTAATACACTAATCGCTTGATTTAATGACTCCTCATCTAAAGAACCAAAGCCTTCATCTACAAACATAGCATCTATTTGTATTCCTCCAGCAGAACATTGTATTTCATCTGAAAGTCCTAATGCAAGCGAAAGCGCTGCTTTAAAAGACTCTCCTCCAGATAATGTTTTTACACTACGTTCTGTACCATTATAATGGTCAATGACATCTAATTCCAATCCACTTTGACTCTGACGATTCAATCCCTCTTCTTTTCTTTTTAATTCATATTGTCCATTACTCATAAACATCAGCCTTACATTCGCTCTTGCAATAATTCTTTCAAAATATGTCATTTGAATATATGTTTCTAGTGTTACTTTATCTTTACCTGAAATTTTACCATTTACAGTATCTGATATACTTTTCACTAAACTATATTTTTGTCTGATTTTTTCCATTTTACTACTATAATTTTGTATTTCCTGTAATATATTCCTATTTGATTTATTATGCATATTGATGATATCCATATTTTCTTGTATATCATTTTTTTTGATAATAAACTGTTTTTGTTTTGTTAATAGCTGTTGTATATCTTCTAGTATATCATCATATGATATTTGTGCTGTTAATGCATTTATAGTTGCTTTTTGCTGTTCTATTATAGCAAGGCAATCTTCAAATGTTTTTCTGGTTTGTTGTATTTGTTGTTCTATACTATTTTTTTGCTCTTTCATATGAAGTATACTAGAAACTGCTATTTGTTTATTTTCATATTCCAAATTATTTTTTAATTTTGAAATTTGCACATCATTATTTTCTATTTCATTTTTTAGAACAAGTATATTTTTTTCTGAATATTGTATTTTTTCATTTATTTGTAATTGTTTGCTTTCATTTTCCAATATACTTTTTTCTAAATTTATCTTTTTTTGTACCTTTTGATATACTTCATTTAATTGGCATTCTAACATTTTTAATTCATTTGTTGTTTGTTTTCCTTTTTGCAATATTGTATCAGAAATACATTTAAAATCACATTCTCCAATCATTTTTTTAGACTGTTCTATAATGTTATGTTGTAATGTTTTTGCTTTTCCTCTTTTTTCTGCTGCAATATCACTTAATTGAAACATATCATTTTCATATTCAGAAATATCATTTTTCCATTTATCTAGTTCTTGTTTGGTTGGTGCTTTTGTTGTCAATGCTGCAATTTGAGGATGCTCTAAAGAACCACATACAGGACATTTTTCACCTTGCTTTAATGTTGTAGCTAATATACCTGCTTGTTCATCAAAAAAGGCTCTTTCCATTTTCATAAATTGTTGTTTTTTATTTGTGCAAAAGTTTGCTGCGTTTTTATATTTTTGTTTTGCTATTTCATATTCTTTTACAATAGTATAATAATTTTTAATAGATACATAAATTTCTCTATAAATTTCTCTTTTATTTTCTAATTCTGTTTTTTGTAATTCTAATTTTGATTGTACTTTTTCAATCTCTTTTAAATCATTAAACAACATTTTTTCATTAAATATTGTTTGTTCTAATTGTTTTAATATAACATTATCATTTTGTAATGTTTTTTGTAATATTTCCATATTTTTTATGTTTTTATTTTTAATATTATTTTTTTGTTCTAATTCATCATAATCGACTAATTTTTTATTTATTGTCTCTATAGCAATCGCTAGTTCATCTCTTTTTGGTAACTGACTTTGCGCATAGTCTGCTTTTAACTGTAGCTCATGCAATATTGGTTCTTTTTGTTGTAATATTAACTTGGCTTTTTGTATATCGCTTTTTGCTTTTGAAATCGTTTCTGCTTTTCCTAGCAGTTTATTTATTTTTTCCAGATTTTGCTCTATTATAAAAAAATCATTTTTTAAAATATTTAATTCATTTTCACTTTTTTCAATAATTTGTTTTACTAAATTTGTTATATCTTCTATATTATCTATTGTATAAAGTGATTTTATATGCTCTAAAGAATCATAACAGTCATACTGTTTATCACAATATATATTTTTTACACATTGCATAATACTTTTATTAATATCATCATACTGTACTTTTAAATTACTTGATTCTGTTTTCACCCTATCCTGAAATAAAAAATATGGCTTTGTATCAAATATTTCTCTAAATATCTTACTACGTTCTTCTGTTTTACAAAGTAATAATTTCAAAAAATCTCCTTGTGCAATCATAGCAATTTGTATAAATTGATTTCTGTCAATGCCTATTAACTCTGTTACTGCCTTTGTTACTTCTTTCGATTTTGTAATAGGCGCACGGTCATCAAAAAAAGTCAATACTGCATCTGCTTTTTGTGTTGTAAAGCCTTCTCTTTTTTCTCTTTTTCTCATATATTCCGGATTTCTGCGAATATGATATCGATTATTTTGATATAAAAAAGTAAGCTCTACAAATGTTGGAGTATCCTCTTTAGCATATTTACTACGAAACATATTTGCTTCTCTCACATTTCCGCTTGCCTCTCCATAAAGTGCAAATGTAATAGCATCAAATATAGTTGTTTTTCCTGCTCCGGTATCTCCTGTAATTAAATATAATCCTTTTTTTCCTAATTTTTCAAAATCAATATCTACTTTTTCGGCATAAGGACCAAATGCACATACTGTTAATTTTATAGGCTTCACGTTTTTTCCTCCCATATTTCTTCCATAATTTTAGAACAAAACATTACTTGTTGTTCATTCATTACATCATTATTCTGTATTTTATAAAACTGCTGTAATAATTGTAATGGTGTTTTACTTTCCATATTTTGTGTAGTCTGAATAATTTGATTATTTTGTGTCCTTTTGTTATCATAATCCAAACGCATAATATTAGGATATATAGAACGAAGTTTTGCCATAGCATCAACTACATCTTGTTCATCTTTTAATATAATATGCATATAATTTTGTGTATTCATATTTTGATAATAATTTAATGCTGTCAATTCTTGATAATATCCTTTTATTTCACACATATCTCTTTTAGGTATTAATTCTATTGTGTTTATCATAATATCTTGTTTTTGTTTTAATGTTATAAGAGTAACAGATTTTTTATGTTTTGCTTCTGAAAAGGAATATTTTAAAGGTGTGCCGCAATAACGTATTGTATCTCTATAAATATGCTGAGGTTTATGAATATGCCCTAATGCAACATAATCAAAATCATCAAAAACACAAGCATCTACATTATCTATACCACCTACTGAAATATCTTCTGATTCACTTGTTTCTGCTCCTGTAACAAATTGATGGGCAATTAAAATATTTCTTCTGTTTTTATCAATAACCATATGCTCTATTGCTGTCTTTACAGCATCATTATAGCTTTCAATATTAGCATCTTCATAAATATTTTTTACAATAGCTGGTTTAATAAATGGAAGCATATACACAGCAATTTCTCCATATTCGTCATATAATACTATAGGTTTAATATCTCCTTCAAAAGCAGGAGAAAAATATACTTTACTTTGGCACATCAGTTTAGAACCAAATGCAATTCTTTCTGCAGAATCATGATTACCACTAATAATAAATATTGGTATATTTCTTATTGCCATTTTTGTCAAAAAGTCATCAAAAAGTTGTATAGCATATTTTGAAGGAATAGATTTATCATAAATATCTCCTGCAATTAAAACACATTCTACTTTTTGTTTATCTATTATTTGTATTATTTTTTCAAAAATATATTTTTGATCTTCTAACATAGAAAATTCATTTACTTTTTTTCCTATATGTAAATCTGATAAATGTATCAATTTCATAACATCTCTCCATTTCATATGATTTATATTTGAAATTCTCTAAAAAACAATATTTTTATAGTGATAAGCAAGTATAAAAAATAACTTATCATAACATTGATAAACAAAATATAAATATAATGCATAAAAGCCAATTATTTATATAGAATAATTGGCTCTTATATAGTATTTTGAAAATTGATTACTAATTTTATGATATTGATAAATATTTATATTATTATAAAAGTATTAAACTATATTATTTCTTGTATTAACATATCATCATTTTTTATAAATTACAATATAAAAATTGTATATATTTTCTTATTTTATTGTGTTCTTAAATTATATTTCTATTATACCATCATAACAGAAGTTATTTTTTTATGAATGATTATTTTTTAATAGTTATGGAATAGTTTTCACTATAATTAATAGCAATATATATGAAAAGTAAAATAATTTTTTTTGATATAATGTACTTAAGAAAGGAGAAAAATCGCATGTCAAAAAATATCAAAAGTATTATAGAGGTAATTAACTATATTGAAAATCATTTGCATGAAAAATTATGTTTAGACATAGTTGCATACGCGGTACATTATTCAAAATATCATTTGCATCGTATATTTACAAATACAGTAAATTTAACAGTACATAACTATATACAACGACGTCGCTTAACTGAAGCTGCAAAACTACTTGTTTTTTCTGATATCCCTATATTAAAGATAGCATTAACTTTTGGATATGAAAGTCAGCAGTCCTTTACTGATGCTTTTAAAGCTATGTATAAAAAATCTCCTAAACAATACAGAGAGGAAAAAAAATTTTATCCATTGCAGTTAAAATATATACTAAATGAACATATTGCATATTTAGAAAAAGAAACCAATTGGAATAAAAAAATTATTTTCGCTACAAATGAAGACATCTTGGACTGTATAAAATTACTTCATACTGTAATTGATGGCTTTCCTCATTTAAATGAAACACAATTTATTGAACAGTTACAGAAATATATTAAAAATGGACAAGTATTCATACTAAAAGATGTTAATATAATAATTGGAATTATAGCATTTCATGCCATAACAAGAAATATTGATTTTTTAGGCATACATCCACAATATCGAAAAAAGGGTATTGAAAAAGCATTTTTTAAAAAAGTATATGAATTTGCACATTTTGATACTATCACTATTACAACATTTAGAAAAGGTGATAAGGCAGATACTGGTTATCGTAAAATGCTTAAAAACATAGGTTTTGTTGAAGCAGAATTATTATATGAGTTTGGTTATCCAACACAACGTTTGATATTACATAAAAAAATTTTGGAGGATACTACAAATGAATCAGATATACACAAAAGAAAATCCCTTAGCACAAAACTTTAATATAAAGTCATTGCTAAAATTTGCATTTCCTACCATTTTAACAATGATATTTATGGGTTTATATACAATGATTGATACTGCCTTTGTATCTCGTTTTATAGGCACAAATGCATTATCAGCATTAAATATTGTTTGTCCTATTATCAATTTAATTGTAGGGTTTGGAACAATGATTGCTGCTGGAGGAAGTGCAGTAATTGCTCGTAAAATAGGTACAAAAGAATATATAAGAGCATCACAAGATTTTACTCTAATTATTTGCACTGGAGTGCTATCAGGAATATTAATAACAATACTTGGTAGTATTTTTATAGATAATATAATTTGGACACTTGGTGCAAACAATATTCTATTTTCATATTGTAAAGAGTATCTTTCTATATTACTTTTATTTACACCTGCAAACATATTACAAGTTATTTTTCAAAATTTGATTATAACAGCAGGATATCCCCTAATTGGTATGATACTTGGTATTGGTGCAGGAGCTGTTAATATTTTATTAGACTATATTTTTATGGTATTTTTACAAATGGGAATGCAAGGAGCAGCATTTGGCACAGGTATTGGATACATAATACCCTCAATAATAGGCATATTATTATTTTTTTCAAAAAAAAATAGACTACATTTTATATTACCTATAATGGATATTTCTGTATTAATAGAAAGTTGTGCAAATGGTTTTTCAGAAATGGTAAGTCAAACTGCAACAGCAGTAACCACATTTCTTTTTAATCATATTATGATGAATATAATGGGTGAAAATGGTGTTGCTGCAATTACAATAATCATTTATACACAATTTTTATTAAATACCATTTACATAGGATTTTCTATGGGAGTAGCACCTATTATTAGTTATAATTATGGAAAGCAGGACAGCTATCAGTTAAAAAAGGTATTTTTTATTTGTATAAAATTTATTGTTTTCATTTCTATATTTATTTTTAGTATGGCATTTATTTTTGGTTCTTATTTTATTTGTATTTTTTTAGAAAAAGGAACATCTGTTTATAAAATTACAATAAATGGATTTTTAATTTTTTCATTTAGTTTTTTATTTTGTGGATGGAATATTTTTACCTCTGCTGTATTTACAGCATTATCGAATGGAAAATTATCAGCAATATTATCATTTTTACGAACATTTGTATTAATTACAATATTACTACTTATATTACCTAATATATTAGGAATAACTGGCATATGGCTCGCAGTTCCTATAGCAGAATTTATTACAATGATTATAGCGTTAATTTTTATTTATAGAAATAAACAAAAATATCATTATATATAAGTATTTTATTCTACTAATTCCTTAAATAAATGAAATAAATAAAATATATTGAATTTAAAAATATTTCTATTATAATAAGATAAATAAAATAAAAATATATTAAATAATGTTATCATAAAACAATTGACAAAAATATGTAATGTATTTATATTATATAGATAAATACTAAAATAATAGTTAATTTTTACTATATAAATAAAGGAGAAATTAATATGGAAACAATAAACGATATTAAATTAAAATTTTCATATGCTTCTTTTCAGCAATTAAATGATTTGATACAGCTATATACTTCTGATGATAGAAAAGGTGTACAAAATATCGTTCATTGTTATCAAAAAAAAGCAGAAGCATATCAAAAAGAACAATCTCGTTTAGAATCCATGTTATCGTTTGAAAGAGAATGTTATCAAAAAGGTTATAATATTATAGCAGGAATAGATGAAGTAGGTAGGGGTCCTCTTGCTGGTCCTGTTGTAACAGCTGCTGTAATATTGCCTAAAAATTGTAAAATAGAATATGTAAATGATTCAAAAAAACTTTCAGAAAAAAAAAGAGCAGAATTATATCATAAAATATGTGAAAAAGCAATCAGTTATAGTATAGGTGTGGTATCAGCAGAAAGAATTGACAATATTAATATATTACAAGCAACATATGAGGCAATGAAACAAGCGATTTATCAGCTTTCCGTTTCTCCAGAATTTATATTAGTAGATGCTCTTCATATACCTAATATTACTACAAATCAAAGAGGAATTATAGGAGGAGATGGAAAGAGTATTTCCATTGCAGCTGCTAGCATTG
Organism: Lachnospiraceae bacterium 46-61; assembly: GCA_041223565.1. Classification (GTDB taxonomy): domain Bacteria; phylum Bacillota; class Clostridia; order Lachnospirales; family Anaerotignaceae; genus Coprocola. The sequence goes on along the minus strand of JBCLQL010000001.1, from coordinate 324,232 downwards.
TAGCAAAAGTGACAAGGGATAATATGATGAAAGAATTTTCAAAATTGTACCCTCAGTATTCTTTTGAAAAAAATAAAGGATATGGCTCAGAAGAACATATTAATGCTATTAAAAAATATGGTATTTGTCCTACACATAGAAAAACATTTATAACAAATATACTTTCAGAAAAAAAAGAAACTGTAAAATCAAAAAATAAGCAAAAGGGTAATAAAGGAGAAGCATTAGCTGTACGAGAAATGCAAAAAATGGGATATACCATACTAGAAAGGAATTTTCGTCGTAGTTCTGGTGAAATTGACATTATCGCACAAAAAGATGATTGTTTAGTATTTACAGAAGTGAAATTGCGTCAAACAGAATCTTATGGTCAGCCATGCGAAGCAGTAACGCTATCAAAACAAAAAAGAATTATTGAAACAGCAAAATATTATATATTTGAAAATAATATTACTTCATTAAATATTTGCTTTGATGTAGCAGAGATTATAGTGAAACAAGGAAAATATTTTTTTCGTTATATACAAAATGCTTTTGATGAAAAATAGGAGAATTATAATATGATACAACAAAAAAATAATTTGAAGTATATTACATTTCAGAATTTAGAAAAAACAAATATGGTAAAGCATTGCATTACCACACGATTAGGTGGTGTAAGCGAAGGAGTTTATGCAGAATTAAATATGAGCTTTACAAGAGGAGAACAAAGAGAAAAAGTATTACAAAACTACGATATTGTTTGTAATACAATTGGTTTTGATAAAAATAGTTTTGTACTTTGTCATCAAACACATACAACAAATATACTTGCTATAACAGAACAACATAGAGGTATGGGTGTGAGCAAAGAAAGTACTATTAAAAATACAGATGGATTGATTACCAATATTCCAGGAATACAGTTGACCACATTTTCAGCAGATTGCACACCAATATTACTTTTAGATGTAAACAAAAAAGCAATCGGAGCTGTTCATGCAGGCTGGCGAGGCAGTGTAAACAGTATTGCTAAAAAAGCTATTGAAAAAATGACAGAATATTATGGTACAAATCCTAGTGATATTATAGCAGGCATTGGACCATCAATAGGGCAATGTTGTTTTCAAGTAGATATACCTGTTATGGAGGAATTTTGCCAAAAATTGTATTTTGCCAATGATGTTATTAAAAGTGATACTATAGCAGGAAAATATAAAATTGATTTATGGGAAACAAATAAACGCATATTAATGGATTGTGGCGTAAAAGAACAAAACATTGAATTATCTGAAATTTGTACAATGTGTCATACAGATTTGTTTTATTCTCATAGAATAATGGGAAATGACAGAGGAAATATGGCAGCAATTATTGCACTAAAATAAAAAAATATTATCAGACTTTATGATTCGTCTGATAATATTTTTTTTACACCTTTTTCAAATTTTTGTCTAGATAACATAACAAGATGACCACATTTACAGCATTTTATTTTGAAGTCAATACCTATTCTTAATATTTCCCATTCATTTCCGCCACAAGGATGTGGTTTTTTCATTTGTACCTTGTCACCTATTGAAAAATTCATAATTATCCCTTCTTTCATAGTATGATATAATTTCATAAGCAAAATTTAAAATTTTTACTAGTATTTCTTTACAATGTGTACTGTTCTATGTGGAAATGGTATGCTAATATTATATTCATCTAATATAGATTTAATGCGTTGACGTAATTCTCTTTCCACAACCCAATTTTGTTTTATTTGACATTTTGCTACAATTCGTATTATAACTGAAGATTCCTCCAAAGCAACTACACCTAATACCTGTGGTGTTTCCAAAATATAATCAATATCCTGTATTTTTTCCATTTCATTTTTTAATAGTGTAATTACCTTTTCTACATTTTCTTCATAAGCAATACCTACATCTACAATAGCATTAATATATTCTTTACAGTAATTTGTAATTGTACCTATAGAACCATTAGGAAAAATATGCACTGCACCATTAGCATCTCTAATTTTTGTAGTACGCATTGTAATAGCTTCTACAGTACCTGTTTTTCCTTGTATTTCTATAACATCTCCTACCCCAAAGTGGTCCTCAAAAAGTATAAAAAAGCCATCTAGCATATCTTGTATGATATTTTGAGCACCTAGTCCAACTGCAACAGATGCTGCACCTGCAACAGCAATTAAAGAACTTTTCTCTACACCTAATTCTGTTAATATTGTGCAAAGTGCAATAAAATACAGTAAATATTTTATAATACTAGATACAATAGAATAAACTGTATTTGCTTTTCTTTCATCAACAGGTACTTTACTGTTTGCTGCTTGCTTCATCAAAAAGCGTTTTACAGATTTTCTGCTTAATTGCACCAAAAAAAGACAAACTATAAATACAATAAAGCAATAAAATAATTTATATCCTAATGCTAATATTTTTTCAATATTTTTTTCTGAAAATAATAATAAAATTTCTTTCAAATTTATTCACACCTTTTTAATTTTGCTTTTTCTATAAATGTTTGAAATAAATGTTGTTGCACACTATCTTTTGTCATTGTTTCAGGATGCCATTGTACTCCTACAGCAAAAGGCAACATTTTATGCTCTATTGCTTCAATCAATCCATCTTTGCTTTTTGCTGAAACAATAAATTGTTCTCCTACTTGCTTTATAGACTGATGATGAAAAGAATTGACAATGCAACTATGTTGCTTTACAATATTATATAATATAGTATTTTCTGTAATATCAATAGTATGTGTACCTTGAAAACGAGGTGCTTTTTGTATATGTTTGATATTACTTTTTGTTTGTGTATAAATATCCTGGTAAATACTTCCTCCAGAACATAATGCCAGTATTTGCATACCTCTACAAATTCCTAATACAGGTATTTTTTGTTTTAAGGCATAGTCACATAATTGCCATTCAAAATTATCTCTATCAGGAGAAATTTCACCATTTTGTAATATTGGTTCTTCTCCGAATAATAAAGGGTTAACATCTCCTCCTCCTGTTAAAATAATGCCATCTATATATGGCATATCAATATTATCAAATATAACAATAGGATAACCTCCAGCTTTTTTAACAGCATTTACATAATATTCGGACAAAATGTATTTTTGTGATTTATATGTATAATCTGGCGTAATTGCAATAATTGGTTTCATATTCTATCACTCTTTTCTTATTCGATAATATTATAATATAATGCCTTTTCCATAACATAATTTATTAAAGCAATTCCACACTTTATCACTTGCTGTTTTTTTATCATTTCATATCCTCTATGTTCAAAAAATGACTTTGCTGTAATAGATGCATGCGTAGTTATTTTATAAACAGATGCACTTTTTTCTAATTCATTGCAAATCGCAGAAGCAATACCTTTGTTTTGAAAATTTTTATGAACATATAGTCGGTCAATATAACCTGTATTATCCATATCTCCAAAACCTATAATATGATTATTTTCTACAGCAACAATAGTAAAATGTTCACAAAATGATTGATTCCATATTGTTAAATTTATATTGCCATCTGCCCATACATTACATTGTTCTTTTGTGTAATCTTTTGCATTAATTGTATGAACAGTATTATAAAATAATTCTGCCATTTCTTTACAATCAGAACAAATATATTTTCTGATATACATTATTATACTCCTTTAATTATTTAGTATATTGATATACAGTGGTCATTATATCATAGTATATGCTATTATGACAAGATATATTGACAGCAATCATAACATTGACATTGACAATTATATATTGTATGGCAGCATAAAAGTATGTTAGAATAAAGAGACTTTATAACATATGAAACATGAATAAAGAAAGGAGAATTTATATTGCATAATATTGGTATTATTGGAGCAATGGAAGAAGAAATTACATTATTGCAACAAAAAGCAAATATTATTTCTGAAGAAGAAATGATTGGTTTAACATTTTATAAAGGAACACTACACAACAAAAATATGGTTTTAGTAAAAAGCGGTATTGGGAAAGTAAACGCTGCTCTTTGCACACAAATATTGATAGACCATTTTAATGTAGATTGTGTTATCAATGTAGGTGTAGCAGGTGCTGTTTACAAACAACTATCTATAGGAGATATTGTGATTTCAGAAGATGCTGTGCAACATGATATGGATACATCTGTTTTCGGTGACCCTATTGGCATCATTCCTCGTATGGAAGAAAGCTATTTCAAAGCAGATAAAACATTAATAGATTTAGCAAAAAAATGTAGTACAACATTAACATCAAAAGCAAGAGTTTTTATAGGAAGAATTGCCAGTGGCGACCAGTTTATAAGCACACAACAAGGAAAACAAAAAATATGGCAAACTGTGCAAGGATATTGTGCAGAAATGGAGGGGGCTGCAATCGCTCATGCATGCTATGTTAATCATATACCATTTGTAATTATACGTTCTATATCAGATGATGCAGAAGATAAAGCACATATTGCTTATGAACAGTTTGTTAAAATTGCAGCAGAAAATTCAAGCGAATTATTAGAAAAAATGTTTGAAAATATATCAGATTAATATAAACTGCAATATCTTTTTATACAGCAATAGTAAATACCCCTGCTTTTTTTAGTAAAAGGGGTATTTATTAATGTTAATGAAATGTTACCACTTTCAACCAATTTAATATTGTTCCATTTCCTCAATTTTATCCAAAGCATGAGCAATAATTTGATTCTGTGTTTTAATACACAACAAATCCATTTTATTTTTTCCTATAATCTCTCCTATAATGATTGTTTTTTGCATTGTTGTAATTTTGACACGCATACCACTACGGAATATTCTTCCATGAAAATATACTGTATCTATAGGAAATAATTCACGACATTTTGATAAAAGTTTTTCAAAATCTACTATTCTATAATCCATAGAAATCATTTGACGATGTTTCATTCTTTTTATTCCTTTTATAAAATTGGTAATATTCAGTATCATACTAGTAACAAAATAAGCAACGATTGCTGTAAAAATCCAATCATATATAGTTAACGTATCAAATAAATAGCTCATATTGTTTCACTTCCTTTTGATGTTAATACTTGTATATTATTCAAAGTATTATCATAACAACCAACAAATGAAATATTTGCTTTTTTTAATATATTAATTTGTTTTATTTGTTCTTCTGTAATAAGTTCTCCAGGAGCAATGATAGGAATGCCAGGAGGATAAGGTATTACAAATTCTCCTGAAACATTTCCTACACTTTCTGAAAAAGAAATTTCTTTTTTTTGTGCAAAAAACGCCTTTCTAGGCAAACATTTTATTATAGGCAATATATTTTTTGTTTTAGGTAGTATTACTTTTGATTTCATATTACAAATGTTATTGTCAATTTGTGCAAGGGCATAGGCAAGCATATGAAAACCCTTTTGCGTATCAGCAGGACTTGTCATAGCAATGCTGTAGGACAAATAGCCCATTTCTAATATTAAATGATATTTTTTTATCAGTATATCATTTAACTCTATTCCTGTCATCTGCATTTTGGGTAATTGTAGTATCAGTTTTCCTTTATCTCTGTAATAGTTACATTGTTTGAATAATACAATATTTTTCCAATATTCAGACTGTTTATAAATCCATTCTAGTTTTTTTATATAATCCTCAAAAGCAGCTTTTCCTTCTTTCTGCAACCAATCACAACAGGCATCTATAGCAGATAAAAAAATATAAGAAGGACTAGATGTTTGTACCATAGCAAGTGCTTGTCTAAGTCTTTCTCTATTTACTATATTACCTTGTATGTGTAATACTGCTGTTTGTGTTGGACAAGGCAATGTTTTATGCAAACTTTGTATAACAATATCGGCATGTTGTTCTAGTGCTGTTCTAGGGAAAAAATCATGAAATTTCATATGACTGCCATGTGCCTCATCTACAATTAATAATATTCCTTTTTTATGAACAAAATTACTAATTGCTTGAATATCTGATGTTATTCCCTCATATGTGGGACTTGTTATAATAACTGCTTTTGTATTTTTTGTAATAGCATTTTGTACTTGTTTTAGTGAAACACTTCCTAAAAAATCAGATTGTGGTATACTTTCAGGCAATATATAGACAGGTTTTGCACCTGAAAGCACCAATGCACTATAAACACTTTTATGACAGTTTCTTGCAACAATAATTTCTTCTCCTTCACTACAAGCAGAAAGTACAGCAGATAATATGCCACTTGTAGAGCCATTTACTAGAAAAAAACTTTCCTCTGCGCCAAATATATTTGCGCATTTTTTTTGTGATTCTAATAGTATGCCTTCTGGTTGGTGCAAATTGTCAAACCCTTTTATTTCTGTAATATCCTGTTGCAATATTTCAGTAAATATACCCAATCTTCCACCTTTATGTCCTGGCATATGAAAAGGATAATAACACTGTTCTGTATGGTCTTGTAATGCTTTATAAAGTGTCGTCATTCTAATGTCACCACTTTATAGTCATGTTTGGAAGCAGGTAATATTTTTTCAATAAAATCTTTTGTATTCATAGCTAATGTAGCAGTATTTACACAAGGGTGCATAGCTATTTTTTCCATGTTTAGTACATCAGCATCAATTAAAAAATGTACTTTTCTTTCTGTATCAAAAAGTAATCCCAAAGGACTGACAGCACCAGGATGAATCTTTAAATATTCCCACATTGCTTTTTCATCTGCAAATGTCATACGAGGGACACCAACCTGTTTAGACACTTTGCCAGTATGAAATTTTTTACTGCCTTCCATAAAGAGCAAATAATACTCTGTATGATGTTTAGTTGATAAAAAAAGATTTTTACATATAGAAAAACCCATTTTTTTATCAATTTCCTTTGCAGCTTCTATAGTATATAAAGGCTTATGCTCATATTTTATGTAGTCAACGCCTATATGTTGAAGTATCTCATATACTTTTTGTTCTATATTTTCCATTATATTCCTCCGTTATTGTGATAATGGGCATATATTTCTCTTTTAGAAACACCCCTATCTTTTGCAACTTGTTTCATTGCGTCTTTTTGTGAAAGACCCTGTGATAAATATTGTTCCATATGTTCCTCAATAGAAAATGATTGATACATTTGCTGTGATTCTTTTTTTTGTTGTAAAAGTGAAATCCCTTCTATAGCAAGTACAAATTCTCCTTTTGGAAGATACTCCTTATAATAATCAATATGTCCTTTTATACTATCCTTGCGTATTTGTTCATACTTTTTAGTAAGCTCTTTCATTGTAACAAGCGTTCGATATTCTCCTAATGTATCTGAAAGCTCCTCTAATGTATGAAGTAATCTATGAGGTGCTTCATATAATATCATTGTTCTATGTTCTTTTGATAATGTTTGTAATACCATACGACGCTCTTTTTTATCAGAAGGCAAAAATCCTTCAAATACAAATCGGCGTGTGTCCAATCCTGAAAGTACAACAGCAATAATACAAGCAGATGCGCCTGGTACAGCAGTAACAGCAATATTATTTTCATAACAAATTTTTACCAAATCTGCTCCTGGATCTGATATAGCAGGCATACCTGCATCACTTACTAATGCAATGTTATGACCTTGATGCAATTTTTGTATAATATATTCTCCTTTTGACTGCTTATTATGCTCATGATAACTTGTCATAGGAGTATTGATTTGAAAATGGTTTAACAAATGCAGTGTATGTCGAGTATCTTCTGCTGCAATTAAATCTACTGTTTTTAATATATTTATCACTCTGAAACTGATGTCCTCTAAATTTCCTATTGGTGTACCACATAGGTATAATGTTCCTGACATTTTTTTCTCCTTAAAAATATAAATTCTCAAACTGTCAATAAAACTTCTTTATCTATATTTTCATTCCATATTTTTTAATAAAATATTCTAAAACATTCTATATATATCACTCATAATATATTTTATGTATTTCTTTTGTATAGCTACCATCTTTTTGATAAATAATAAGAGGAGATTCTATTTTTATCATAGGCTTTCCATTTCTTGCACCCTCTATTAAAAGCAACGAAGGTTCTTTATTTTCGTAAGAATGTACAAAACGGATTCTTTTGGGTTCTAATTGATGATATCTCATTGTAACAATAATATCTGCTAATCTATGGGGTTTATGCACCATATAAAATCTTCCACCTGATTTAAGTAATTTAGAAGCATTATAAATAACATCTTCTAAATTACATAATATTTCATGTCGTGCGATTGCTTTGGGTGTAAAATCATTTTTTAAACCTCCTCCATGATTCATATAAGGAGGATTCGAAGTTACTACATCAAATACAGATTTTCCATAAATAGAAAATGCCTGCTTAATGTCTCCTTGGTCAATACTGATTTTATTTTGCAATCCATTTAATAATACACTCCTCTTTGCCATTTCCACACTTTCTTTTTGTATTTCAAGTCCTGTAAAATGATTTCCATTTGTTTTTGCTTCTAACAATATAGGTATCACACCTGTTCCTGTACCTAAATCAATAACATTTTCTCCTTTTTTGACTTGTACAAAATCAGAAAGTAGTACTGCATCAATACCAAAACAAAACATTTTTGTATTTTGTATTAGCAGATAGCCATTTCTATGAAGGTCATCTATTCTTTCATCTTTTTTAATTTCTACATTATTCTTCATATAAATCCTCCGCGGAAGATTTTAATTTTTTAGGTCTTTTTTGTTTAATAACTGTAATTTCATTTATATTATAAAAATTTATTGTGGGAGGGTCATTTTCTTTTTTTCTAACAGCAGCTTTTACTGTTTGCATTAATACATTTGTAGATAAAATTTCACCAGTACCATCTGTTGTAGTAATAATATCCCCTACATTAGGCAAATTTTTATTTAATTCCTCATAAACATCTTCTTCATATTTTAAACAACACATCAGTCTGCCACAAATACCCGATATTTTGGTAGGATTTAATGATAGACTTTGCTCTTTTGCCATTTTAATAGAAACAGGCTGAAAATCTCCTAAAAATGTGGCACAGCAAAGAGGTCTACCACAAATACCTATACCATTTCTCATTTTTGCCTCATCTCGGACACCAATTTGACGTAGTTCAATACGCATTCTAAATATAGAAGCAAGTTCTTTTACTAATTCTCTAAAATCTACTCTACCATCAGATGTAAAATAAAATATTAATTTAATCTGGTCAAATGTAATTTCAGCATCTATCAATTTCATATCTAAGCCATGTTGTGCAATTTTTTCTAAACAAATATCAAATGCTTCTTTTTCTCTTATTTTATTTTTTTCTTCTATTTCTAAATCCTGTTCTGTTGCTTGTCTTTGTACTTTTTTAAGAGGTGGTATAATATTTTCTTCTGGTACAAATGTATTTTCTTTTATTATTGTGCCACATTCTACCCCTCTCGCTGTTTCCACAATTACTTGATTGCCTTGTTTCAACTGTAATCCGTCTGGGTCAAAATAATACATTTTACCTGCTTTTTTAAAACGGATTCCTACAATTTCTACCATTTTTTAACTCTCCTTTAATTTCATCAGCATAACTTCCATAGTAAGCTGAAAATTACCGTTACTATATAACTGCTGTTTTGCCTGCCATACAGCCTGTATTTTTTGTATTATATCATCTTCTTTTTCATCTTTACATTGTGCAATAATATTTTTTTGTTGGTCTTTTTGTATAATATATTTTATATCATTACATTTGATATAAACAAGTAAATCTCTATACCATAAATAAATAAAATCTAAAAATTGTTGATTTTGTTTATATATTTCTAATTCTTTTGCCATAGTAAGCACTTCTGATAAATTTTTATTTTTTATAGAAAGCAATTTAGATATAATATCTTCTCTCATATTATAAAATGTTTCCGAATTTGCCATTTCTATTGCTTTTCCTATACTACCCTGTGCATATTCTGCAATAATATTTGCATTTTCTTTTTGCGCTAAATTGTGTTGAATGATATATTGTTCTATATCATTTGAAGAAATGGGGCGTAGTTTTATGACAAAGCACCTTGATACTATAGTAGGCAAAAATTTATCAATATTGTTTGCTAACAAAAATATTATGCCATAGTGAGGTGGTTCTTCTAATGTTTTTAGCAATGCATTTTGTGCTTGTATTGTCATAGTATCTGCTTTTTCTATAATAAATATTTTAAAAGCATAATGATATTGTTTAATTTCCATATTTTTAATAAGCTGTTGCCTAATATCTTCTACACTAATACTATTCTTATCTTTTTGAGGGGATATATAAAATATATCAGTATGATTTCGACTATCAAATGTATGGCAGCTAATACATTCATTACATGGAGTAATACCTTGCTTTTCACATTGTAGTGTTTTTGACATGGTATTTGCTAATAATGTTTTACCGCTGCCTTCTGTTCCATGTATAATATAAGCATGAGAAATCTGTTTTTTTTGTATAGCATATTGTATTTGTTTTATTATTTGTTCATTACCTATGATTTCTTCAAATGTATACATGGTTTTCCCCCCAATCATTAAAATTTATAAAACTGCTCTACATCAATTACAAATACAGTAGCACCCCCTACTCTAACCTCTATAGGTTTTGGCATAAATCCATGCACACTACCATAAGGCGCTGGTAATGTTGTAAATTGATTTCTACTTTTGCAGTTTGTTTCTAATATATGAAGAACATCTTTAATTTTATTTTCTTCTACACCTGTTAATATTGTAGTATTTCCAGAACGCAAAAATCCTCCCTTTGTAGAAAGACGTGTCACTTGAAAACCATTTTCATTTAAATGCCCAATCACATTACTGGCATCATCATCTTGTATAATAGCAACTATTAATTTCATGTAGCATCCTCCTGTTTTGATAAATTGTATTTTATTATACCATACTTTATTATACTATGGCTATATTGTTGCGAAACAATACTTATTAGATATATAATTATGAAAGAATATATTTTAATAGTTGAGAATTGGTATAAAAAAACATATAATAAAATGTAACATATTGTAAAAAAGGAGATGAGTTTTTTGGTAATAAAAATAAATGATGTGCCTGCTATATTTCAAATATATGTTCCTTTACCAGATAATCCACTAAAAAATTTGAACTGTTATGTATTGCAATCGCAAAATGAGTGGCTGATTATTGATACAGGATTTAACCGCCCAGAATGTAAAGCTGCATTAGAATGCGGAATGCAAGAATTAGGTATTAATATCGAAAATACTTCTCTTTTTTTAACACATTTACATTCTGACCATACAGGATTAGTTTATGAATTGACAAAAAATAAAAAATGCACTATTTATATGGGAAAAATAGATTATGACTATTTTGTAGAAACAACAATAGGTGATATATGGATAAAAACAGAACAAAAATTTGAGCAAGAAGGTTTTCCAAAAGAATATACTACAGCATTACGTAACACAAATCCTGCAAGAAGTTTTGCACCAAGTGGTGTATTTGATGCCATTACATTACAAGATGGTGATACCATTACCATTGGAAACTGTACATTACAGGCAATACTTGTTCCTGGACATACACCTGGACAAATGTGTCTTTATATACAACATGAAAAAATATTATTTACAGCAGATCATATTTTATTTGATATTACACCAAATATTACATCTTGGCTGGGTGTTAAAAACTCATTAGGGAACTATATACAAAGTCTTTATAAAATCAAAAAAATACCAGTACAATTAGCACTACCTGCTCATAGAAAAAATAACATCAATATTTATGATAGAATAGAGCAGATATTAATACACCATAAAATGCGTTTATATGATACTATTGATATATTATCACAAAAACAACCATTAACAGCTTATGAAACAGCATCTTTTATGAAGTGGTCTATGAGAGGAAAATGTTGGGAAGAATTTCCTATTACACAAAGATGGTTTGCGGTGGGGGAAACCATGGCACATTTAGATTATTTAATTGCAATACATTTGGTTGAAAAACTGGAGGGAAATATCAATCAATATCGTTTGCTTTATGGTGCAGAAAAATGTAAAAATAGTATTGATTTATCAGAAAAGAAATAGGAGGCAACAATGGACATACAATTAAAATTACAAAAAGAATTTTCATTAAAACAAACACAAGTAGAAAATGTTATTAAACTGATAGACGAAGGTAATACCATTCCTTTTATCGCTCGATACAGAAAAGAAATGACAGGTTCATTAGATGACCAATTATTGCGTACATTATCAGAAAGACTTGTTTATTTACGCAATTTGGAAGATAAAAGAGCACAAGTCAAAAATATAATTACAGAACAAGGCAATATGACAGAGGAATTGGAGCAAAAACTTTCTTTAGCAGAAACAATGACAGAAATAGAAGATATTTATCGCCCATTTCGTCCAAAACGTCGTACAAGAGCAACGATTGCAAAAGAAAAAGGATTAGAGCCTTTCGCTGATTTGATATGGCTTCAAATTGTTCCAGATAGCATTGAAAACATGGCAAAAGATTTCATTGATGTAGAAAAAGACGTTGAAACAATAGAACATGCAATTAATGGTGCAAAAGACATTATTGCTGAACGCATTTCTGATGATGCAGATTTGAGAAAAATGTTAAGAACAGAAACTATAAAAAATGGTTATTTAATGGCAAAAGCAGCAGATGAAAATACAGAATCTGTATATGAAATGTATTATGATTTTAAAGAACCCATTAAAAAAGTGGCAGGGCATAGAGTACTAGCAATCAACAGAGGAGAAAAGGAGGACTTTTTAACTGTAAAAATTACATTAGATGATGAAAATGCTTTACTTCAAAAATTAGAAAGAAATATCATTATCAAAAATAGCAATACAAAAGAAATATTACAAGAAGTTATTGCAGATAGCTATAAAAGACTGATTGCTCCTTCTTTAGAAAGAGAAATACGAAATGATATGACTGAACAGGCAGAAGAAAATGCTATTAAAATATTTAGAGAAAATTTAAAACAACTTTTGTTGCAACCTCCTATTAAAGATAAAGTGGTGCTTGCATTAGACCCTGCTTTTCGTACAGGCTGTAAAATTGCTGTCATTGACCAAACAGGCAAAACATTAGATACTGCTGTTGTTTACCCTACAGCACCTCAAAAGAAAACAGAAGAAGCAAAAGAAAAATTGAAAAAAATGATAGAGCAATACCATGTTGATGTAATTGCAATAGGCAATGGTACAGCGTCACGTGAATCAGAAATATTTGTTGCAGAAACACTATTGAAAGCAATCGATAGACCAGTCTATTATATTATTGTAAATGAAGCAGGAGCATCTGTTTATTCTGCATCAAAATTAGGTGCAGAAGAATTTCCTGATTTTGATGTTGCATTAAGAAGTGCTGTTTCTATTGGTCGCCGTTTGCAAGACCCTCTTGCAGAACTTGTAAAAATAGACCCTAAATCAATAGGTGTAGGACAATATCAACATGATATGAATCAAAAACGCTTGGGAGAGGCATTAGGAGGAGTGGTAGAAAGCTGCGTAAATGCTGTTGGTGTAGACTTAAATACAGCATCTCCTTCTTTACTTTGTTATGTTGCTGGTGTAAGCAATGCTGTTGCAAAAAATATATTAAAATATAGAGAAGAAAATGGTAAATTTAAAACAAGAAAAGAACTCTTGAAAGTGCCCAAATTAGGACCAAAGGCATTTGAACAATGTGCCGGATTTTTGAGAATATCAGAAAGTGAAACTATTTTAGATAATACGGGAGTACACCCTGAAAGTTATAAAGCTGCAGAATCACTTTTAAAAACAATAGGCTACACATTAGAAGATGTTCAAAAAAAGAATGTAAAAAATATTTCTCAAAAAATTCTGTCAAAGGAAAAAACTGCCGAAGAATTGGGTATTGGTATACCAACATTAGAAGATATTATAAAAGAACTAGAAAAACCTGGACGTGACCCTCGTGAAGAAATGCCTTTACCTGTACTACGCAGCGACATATTATCCATGGAAGATTTAAAACCAGATATGATATTAAAAGGAACAATAAGAAATGTGATTGATTTTGGTGCTTTTGTGGATATTGGAGTACATCAAGATGGACTAGTACATATTTCTGAATTGTCTGATAAATATGTAAAACATCCATTAGAAGTGGTAAGTGTAGGAGATGTTGTCCAAGTAAAAGTAATTAATGTGGATATTACAAAAAAAAGAATATCATTAACAATGAAAAATATAGAACAATAAAATATTTCATCTGTACTATAACATATACTATTACGAATAAAATGTTAATATAATAAAAAAAGCCCTAGAATGGCTAAATTCTAAGGCTTTTTTTAAATTGTGGAGGACCAGATTTGAACCAATACTCTTCAGATTATAAGTCCAACGAACTATTATACTTCTCCACACTGTGTTAAACAATCATAGCATATTACAGACATTTAAATAACTATTTATATTGTTGTACTGTCATGTCTACTTAATGACAGCCATGATGTCCACCGCCTGAATATGTTGTAGCACAAGAGCCATCACAATATCCATTACTATGATTATAACCACAATAATTTACTCCATTATGAATGTGATGTCCTGTTTCAGTGCAACCATCTATTGTACAAACAGCTGTATAATTTGTGTTAACTTGTGTCTGTCTATGATGTCCATGTCCGTGTGCAAAAGCTGGGAATGCTAAGCAAGCAGATGATAATATACCAACTGCTCCCATCACTAACATTTTTTTAATATGCATAATATCCCTCCTTTTCTTATACTTTTATAATAATATCATTTTATATTATTATATCAAAATTGTTATATATTGTAAATAAATATTACCAAAAATAGTAAAGTATACACAAATAAAATATTATTTATTAAATAAATATGACATATTTTATATTATTACAATATTATTATTTCTAAATAATTTTTACATTCTAAATAATTTTTTTGCCTCTTTCATATTTTCTATAATAGATACTCCAAAAGGACAACGCTTTTCACAATTTCCACAGCTAATACAATCCTCTGCTTTTGATTCTAAAGCCATATAATGCTCATAAACTGTTTCAGGTATACTATTTTGCGCTTTTGCTAAATTTAAAAATTTCATAACAGAAGCTACATCTATATGCTTTGGGCAAGGAGCACAATGTCCACAATACATACAATGTCCCTGCCATGTCATATTATTAAATTCAGTAAAAATAGAAGCATAATCCTTTTCAGCATCAGAAGCATATTCATAATGTAAAGATTTTTTTAAATCTTCTATAGAACGTACACCAGAAAACACAGTTGATACTGCTGGGCGTGTCAATGCATAATGAATACATTGTGCTGGTGTCATTGCTTTCTCTACTGGAGAATATTCTGAAAGTAAGTCTCCGCCCCCAAATGCTTTCATAACAGTAATGCCCACTCCCAAACGCTGACAAGTTTCATAAAGTTCTTGCCTTTGAGGGTCAATATTAAAAAGTGGCTTTTTATAGCTTTCTTCTGCCCATAAATTTTCACAGTCTTCATCTCCTGGAAGTAAATCATAGCAAGCATTCACACTAAACATAAGTACTTCTATTAATCCACTTTTTACAGCCTCTAATGCAACAATAGGATTATGACTGCTCATACCAATATGACGAATTTTTCCTTGCTTTTTCAATTTTAAAGCATACTGCATAATTTCTCCGTCTGCAATTTGACTCCAAGTTTTTTGAGAATCTACATAATGAATCATACCAATATCAATATAATCTGTATTCAAATTTTGGAGCAATGCCTCAAAAGCTGTTCTCACTTCATTGATATTTCGTGTTGCTTTATATTGTTCATCTTGCCATATTGTGCATAAATGTCCTTGTATAATAAATTTTTTTCTTTGCTTATAAATGATATTTCGTATACGTTTATGTAATTCTGGATTGGGACTATATAAATCCATACAATTTATACCATGTTCCAAAGCAAGTGCAAACATTTTATTTGTAAAATCATTATCTTTATCTAAAAATCCTTCACAGCCTAAACCTATTTCACTGACTTCTAATTCTGTTTTTCCAATTTTTCTATAACGCATAAAATATCTCCTCATTATAATTTATATCTGTAAAATATACTTTAATAAATAAAGCAGGAACTTCTTTCCTGCTCTGTCATTTTATATCATCTTATAAAACTTGTTGTAATTCTTTCTTCTTTTTGAGGCAATCCATATTTTTGTTTCCCTAAAGTAATACTTTTTATTAAAAAGCTCATATTTTCAGCTAACACACGCATACTTTGCAGTCCTTCTTTGTCTTGCTGTGCTTCTTGTGTATTATTGCCATGTAAGCTATTCCAATATTGTCCAGATGCTATAGGCATACCAGATATTGTAAAATATTTATTTAATTCATCAAATGTAGAAGACAATCCACCTCTTCTTGCTGTTACAACACTTGCTCCTACTTTCATCGTTTTATCAAAATGTGTGCTATAAAAAAGTCTGTCTAAATATGCAATTAATGTTGCATTTGCAGAAGCATAATATACAGGGCTGGATATTACAATACCATCTGCAGTTTCAAATTTTGGTGCAGTTTCATTTACTATATCATCAATAGTACATTTACCATTTTCCACACAATAGCTACAAGCCATACAGCCTCTTATAACTTGATTTCCAATGTGTATGATTTCTGTTTCTATATCATTTTTTTGAAATACTTTTTGCATTTCTATTAATGCCGTAAAACCACTACCATTATTGTGAGGACTTCCATTTATTAATAAGACTTTCATATACTTTATCTCCTTAATATATTATTTTGTATAAAAAAGAATTAAAATAATTACCCATTTAATTTTGACGCAAAATCCGACATTGCTTTTGATATTTTAATACCTTGAGGACATACTGCTTCACAACTTTTACACCCAATACAAGCACTAGGCTGTTTTTCTTTTGCTATTGTTGTCATTACCATAGGTGCAATAAATCCTCCTCCTGTAAAAGTATGCTCATTATAAAGTTCCAAAAGTTTTGGAATATCTAACTTTTGAGGGCAATAGCTTGTGCAGTAACGACAAGATGTGCAGTGTAATTTACTATTTAGCATACCATCTGCAACAGCAAGCAACGCTTCCATTTCTCTTTTTTGAAGTGCCTTTTCTATTTGGAATATTTCTATATTTTGTTTTAACTGTTCTAAATTTGACATACCAGAAAGTATCATTGTTACTTCTGGAAGTGTTTGCAAAAATCGGAATGCCCATTCTGCTGCACTAGTATTTTCTCTATATGTATTTAATTTTTGAATATCCTTCTTTGTCAAATTCGCAATTTTTCCGCCACGCAAAGGCTCCATTACCCACACCGGAATATGATATTGATTTAAAAGTTCTATTTTTGATTTTGCATTTTGGAGTGTCCAGTCAATATAATTTAACTGTATTTGACAAAATTCCATATTTTCTCCATACTTTTCTAAAAAACATTTCATAACATCATAACTTCCATGAGCAGAAAAACCTAAATGTCGAATACGTCCATTTTGCTTTTGTTTCATCAAATATTCAAATATTCTATACCTTTCATCTAAATAAGCATCAATATTCATTTCACATACATTATGAAACAAATAGAAATCAAAATATTTCACTTGACACTTTTCAAGTTGTTTTTCAAATATTTGCTCTACTTTATCCATATTAGAAATATCATAGCCTGGAAATTTTGTTGCTAAATAATAACTTTCACGAGGATATTTATTTAAAACATTTCCCATAATAATCTCTGAATTGCCATTATGATAACCCCAAGCAGTATCATAATAATTAATACCATTTTCCATAGCATAGGCAACCATTTCTGTTGTTTTTTGTTCATCAATATTATTGTTATTATTGTTAATTACTGGTAGACGCATACAACCCATACCTAATGCTGAAAGCTTTAAATCTTTAAAATTTTTATAAATCATGTCTATTCCTCCTCTCTATCTTTTGTTTGATATTACAATAATATTATTATACAACTTAAAGTAAACTTCATGTCAATTACTTTTATAAAAAATCCCTTTATATTTTATTATCATTATAAAAACTGCTGAATATAAAATTAATATTCAGCAGTTTTTTATATTTTTTAATAGTCTAAAATATCATTTTTTAAACAAAGCTTTACAACAGTTTCTACATGAACTGTTCTAGGAAATTGATTAATTAATTTTGCTCTTTTTATAACATAACCATTTTGTTGAAATATTTGTAAATCCCTTGCCAAAGAAGTTGGTTTACAAGAAACATAAACAATTTCAGGTGCACCAAAATGTATAATTTTATCAATCGCCTTGGTATGTATACCATCTCTTGGTGGGTCTAATATAATAACATCTGGTTTTTGTTTTAATTCTTCTATTTTTTTCAGTACATCTCCTGCAATGAATTCACAATTTAACAGTCCATTTCTTTTTGCATTTTCATTTGCAGCGTCAACTGCTTCTTCTACTAATTCAATACCAATTACCTTTTGAGCATATCTTGCAATAATTTGAGCAATCGTACCTGTACCACAATACAAATCAAACACAATTTTATTTTTTAAATCTCCTGCAAACTCTTTGACAATATCATATAATTTTTCTGCACATTTTGTATTTGTTTGAAAAAATGAAAATGCAGATACTTTAAATTCTAAATCAAACAATTTTTCTATAAAATAATCTCTACCATATAATGTTATTGTTTGTTCACTCTTTACAACATCTGCTAAGCCATCATTTTGAGTATGCAGTATACCACAAATATTCCCTTGTAACTTTAGCTCTAAAAGTATTTGCTTATATTCTTCTAATGAAAAACAAATTTCTGATGTAGTAACTAAATTGACTAATATTTCTCCTGTTGCCTCTGCCTTTCTTACAACCAAATGCCTTAAAACACCATCATGACGCGATTTATGATAAAAAGGGATATTTCTCTTTTGAAAAAAGGATACTGTTGCACCTATTATATCAATATAATCCTTATCTACAATATTACAATCTGTTAATGTTACCACTTCATAATAACTTTGTCTTTTTCTCATACCCAATGCTAAAGCACCATCTTTTTGTTCATCTCCAAAAGAAAATTCACATTTATTACGATAGCCTTTTTGTTTTGGAGAAGAAACGATTCCCTCCCAGCTTTCTACAAATATGCCAGCTTGCTCTAACAAATTCATAACCTGTTTTTGTTTCATATCATTTTCATATTCTATTTTCATATTTTGATAAGTACATCCTCCGCACACCGAAAAATGAGTACACTCTGAATGCTGCTCAAAAGGAGATTTTTCTAACACTTCCTCTACAGCTCCCTCTAAACTACTACTTCTTTTTTTCGTAATACGTGCCACTACTTTTTGCTTTGGCAAAACATTTTTTATAATTATTTTTTTTCCTTCTACATATCCAATTCCCTTATTAGGAAATAATACTTCTTCTATGTCTACTATTATTTTATCATTTTTTTTCATCTGTTTTCCTCCAAAAAGTGTACAAAATAATTTGAATTTTGATATAAATTGTGTTATACTTGTTACGGTAAATGAATAGAAAATAAAGGAATTTTTGATATTGTCTGTAAGCAACATTATTTTAGCAGTCAAAAATTTTTTCAAAAAACCTAATATTTCTATTTTTTTAATCAACATTGTGCAATAATTTCAATATCAAAACTATGATTAATCGAATGGGAGTGTAAAATTTAATGTCAGAAAAAGTTCAGGTTGGTACTATTGTTGAGGGTAAAGTATTACGTATTAAGCCCTTTGGTGCTATTGTTTCATTAGGGGATAAAATGCAGGGATTAGTTCACATTTCACAAGTAGCAAATAGTTTTGTACAAGATATAAATGAGCACGTTTCTGTTGGTGATATTGTAAAAGTTAAAGTTCTCTCTATAGATGAAGCCTCAAATAAAATTTCTCTTTCTATACGTGAGGCACTTCCTTCTTCACCTAAAACAACAAAACCAGCACATTTTGAAAAAAAATTTCGCTCAAAAGAGCAAAAATCAAATTATGAAAACAGGACTATTCGTCCAGCTGATGACTATTTTAAACCACAGCCTGCACCTTCCGATTTTGAAGATAAAATGAAAGACTGGTTAAAACAATCCAATGAAAGACAGGCTGGTTTAAATAAAAGAGCAAATAAACGTTCATAATCAATGATAAAGCAGGGAATGTATTCCCTGCTTTTCATTTATTATAAAAATACTTTATAATACTGAAACTAAATTTTCACAAAAACTATACTATTTTCAAAGGGTAATTAAAAATATATTATACGTCTTTTGCATCTCCCCAAAGATGGTCTAAACTATAAAATTCTCTTTGTTCTTTATTAAACAAATGTATTAACACATTTCCAAAATCTAAAAGTATCCATGTCGCTACAGTATATCCCTCTGAATGATGTAGTTTTACACCTGCTTTAAACAGTTTTTGCTCCACTTCATCTGCCATCGCTCTTAAATGATTGACATTATTTCCGCTAGCAATCACAAAATAATCTGCAATATTAGAAATCCCTCTTAAATCTAATACTTTAATATCTTCTCCCATTTTGTCTTCCAATGCTGCTTGTGCAATTTTTGCAATTTCTACTACTTCCATAGTGTTTCCTCCTTTATTTATTTCTAAAATATTCTAATGCCTCTAGTGAAAGAGGGTGCAGTTTCATATCCCTTTGTTTTACATAATTTATAGTATGTTCCAATGTATATCGCATTGCCATATCTAAATCTAAATAAGAGAGTCTTCTTGCCTCTTCTAGTCCGTCAAAAGTTGTTCTATTTGGCTCAATATAATCTGCTAAAAATATAATTTTTTCAAGTAAACTCATTTCTTTTCTACCTGTTGTATGGTATCGAATTGCATTTAAAATATCTTCATCATCTATTAAATATTCTCTTTTTGCAATTTCTGCTCCCAAAAAAGGGTGTATTAAATCCTTTTGCTCTTTTAAAACGTCATCTAATACTACATGATACTCCTTACATAATCTTATCTTTAAATCATTAGGATAATTTTTAGCACAATCATGCAAAAGTCCTGCTACTTCTGCCCTTCTTCTGTCCTGAGCTGTTCCATAAATTTCTGCTAATTTTTTTGCTTCTTCTGCTACACCCATAGTATGAATATATCTTTTTACAGACAAAGCAGATTGTAATTTTTCTTTCATAACATCTGTTGTCAGCATAAATTTTACCTCTTTTTCTGTTCCATTTTCATATAGCCCAAATTTGTAAATATAATCTTCTACCTCTTGAGGTACAAGATATTTTATTGGCACACCATTCTGTACACGCTTTCTAATATCAGAAGATGAAATTTCTAATCCTGGTACTTCCATATAGTGTATTCTGCTGGCAAATTTATCTCTAATTTCGGTTATTTCATCAAATAATCTATTTTTTCCATATCCCGAACGAGTTACTGCAACAAAGTCACACATTTTTAATAAGAGTTCTGCATTCTTCCATGTAAAAATTTGATGTATAGCATCTGCACCTGTAATAAAATATAATCTTGCATCTGGTGGACACATCTTTTTTAATTCTGCAATAGTATCTACAGTATATGTTTTTCCAGGACGCTCAATTTCAATACGTGATACATCAAAATTTTCATTTCTCATTGTTGCTAATACTGTCATTAAATATCTATGCTCATGATGTGTCACTTTTCTATCTGATTTATGTGCTGGATTACCTGTAGGCATAAATATTACTTTATCTACTTTAAATCTATGACGAACAGCTTCTGCTGTTGCCAAATGTCCATAATGTATTGGGTCAAACGTTCCTCCCATAATAGCAATACTTTTACAATTTTTAAAATTTTCTATATCACTTCTCATAAAAATTACACTCTTTTCATTATTTCGGCAATTCTATTGTAGGCTTTTTTTTGGATACACGAAATAAAACAAAACGATTGCCTATTACCTGTACAATATCTGCTCCTGTTCTATCTGCTAATATACCAGCAGCCTCTTTTGCTCCTATCATAGTATTATCCAACACATTCATTTTTATCAATTCTCTTGCTTCTAATGCTTTATCTACAGCATCTCTTATTTCTGGTGTAACACCAGATTTACCTATCTGAAATATAGTATCCAAACTATTTGCCATACTTCTTAAATAGGCTCTTTGTTTACTTGTTAACATATTACTTCCTCCATGTTACTGTTTTATTTTACAAATTTACTTTAGCAAAAAGCATTTTGTATTCGTTGTAATTATCAATATGGCTGAAATAGCTTATAAAATGATTATATCAAATAATTTTCATATTATATAGCATTATTTATAATAATCAAATTCCAAACCATATATTTTCACAGTATCTCCTTCTTTTATACCCTTTTGTTCTAATGACTCTATAATACCTTTTTCTCTTAAATATCTTTGGAAAAAAGCAAATCCTTTTTCTGTATCAATATTGGTATATCCTATCATTTTTTCAACACCTGTGCCTGTTACGACATAATAATTATCATCATATACCTCTATTGTAAAAGGCTCTTTATCTACTTCCACTTCTTGATATTCTTCATATTCCTGTTCAAATATAATATCTTCTGGATATTCTTTTAATATTTTTGCTATTGCTTCAAGCATTTCATCAAGTCCTTTATTTGTTGCAGCTGAAATAGCAAATACTTGATAACCCTCTTTTTCATATTCCTGTTTCAATCGAATGACATTTTTTTCTGCATCTGGAATATCTGTTTTATTTGCTGCAATTACTTGAGGACGTTTCATAAGCTCTGGATTATATTCCATAAGTTCTTGATTAATCTTTTTAAAATTTTCAACAGGGTCATCGCCTTCTAATGCCGCTGCATCTACCACATGAATAAATACTTTAGTTCTTTCTACATGACGTAAAAATTCATGTCCTAGCCCTACACCTTCACTTGCTCCTTCTACAAGCCCTGGAATATCTGCTAAAACAAAATCTTCACCTATTCTGCTTTGCACAACACCCAAATTAGGCGCTAATGTTGTAAAATGATAATTGGCAATTTTAGGATTCGCATTTGTTACCATAGATAATATAGTTGATTTTCCCACATTAGGAAAGCCAATCAATCCTACATCTGCAATCAATTTTAATTCCAATATCACATCATATTCTTTTGCTGTTTGTCCACGTTCTGCATAACGAGGTGCTTGTCTTGTTGCTGTAGCAAAATGTTGATTTCCTTTACCACCTTTACCACCTTTTATAATCGTTTTTTGTTCTCCATGCTTTGTAATATCAGCCATAATTTGATTACTATTTGCCTCTCTTATTACAGTACCTACAGGAACTTTAATCACAATATCATTACCACTTTTACCAAAGCAATTTAATTTTCCTCCATCTTGTCCATTTTCTGCCTTAAAAGAGCGTTTATATCTAAAATCCATAAGGGTGTTCATACTACTATCGCCTATAAATATCACATCGCCTCCACGACCACCATCGCCTCCGTCTGGACCACCATGTGTAATATATTTTGCTCTATAAAACGAAACCATACCATTGCCACCATTGCCACCTTTAATATGAATTTTGACTCTATCTACAAACATTTTATCACCTCTTTTATTTTATATTTATTTTCCCCTTTTATAATGAGCAATAAACAATATCATTATAATACTTTTATTATTCATTACAAGCGCAAATTCAAATAAATGCCATTTTGCTTTTATACCTTTATATGAAAAATAGGGCTTCAAATGTTCATCATTTGAAGCCCCTCTATTTTCTCTATTATTCAGCTGCTGCTAAATCCACTGGATATACAGAAACTTGTTTTTTATCTTTTCCTTTTCTTTCATAGCTTACACGACCATCTACTAATGCAAAAAGTGTATCGTTTCCGCCTTTACCTACATTTACACCAGGATGTATCTTTGTTCCTCTTTGTGTATATAAAATGTTTCCAGCTCTTACAACTTGACCATCAGCACGCTTTGCACCAAGTCTTTTTGCTTTAGAGTCACGTCCATTTCTTGTAGAACCAACACCTTTTTTATGAGCGAAAAATTGAAGGTTACATTTCAACATATTGTTACACCTCCTCATATTGTAATCGGATATATTTTTTATATTGTTTTGATAAATCTTTTAATCCTATAGCCATTGCTTTTAACAAAATTTCTGCATCATGGCAGTAAATTCCTTTTTTCATATCAGAAAGCATTACTTTTAAATAACCGCCCTTCTGTTCATCAGCATCACATAAAAAAGTAGTATCTGTCAACTGTTCTATTGCATTAATTGTATTGATGCTCAATACAGATACAGCAGAACACACAATATCCTCTCCTTTTTGTGCAAATCCTGCATGTCCAGAAATACAGTATCCGCAAAGCTGTTTTTCACTGTTATGATATAACACTATATTTATCATATTTATTATAATGATATAGATTGAATTTGTAATTTTGTAAAAGGTTGTCTGTGTCCTTTTTTCTTGTGGAATCCTTTTTTAGATTTATATTTATAAACCACAACTTTTTTATGTTTGCCTTCACCTAAAACAGAAGCAGACACTTTTGCTCCAGCAACATAAGGCATGCCTACTGTAACATCATTTTCTTTTGCAACCATAATTACTTTATCAAAATCGTATTGTTGTCCTTGTTCTACAGCGAGTTTTTCTACTGTAATCACATCGCCTTCTGTTACTTTATATTGTTTTCCACCTGTTTCAATAATTGCGTACATTTCTCGTACACCTCCTCATCACTAAACTCGCCAAATATGGTATTCTTTATAGAATTTATAACCTCTTTGTGCGGCTGAACATACCTCGTTATAGTATCATAAGCAAACATTTCTGTCAATACTTTCTATATAAAAATTTTTAGTCAAAATCTATTTTATATACATCAATAAAGAGGTTTTCCTTTTTTCACAAGCTGATACTTTTCAGTATATTTATTTTCTTTTAAATATTTCAGCAATATTTCATATCCCTTTTTGCTTAATATTTTTGACTGTTCATAAATACATTGTATTTGATAACATTGTTCTAAAAATGATACACCTTGTTCTATTTTTCCTAATGAAATATATAAATTACCTAATTTACTCATTAACTTGCCATATGACTTACTTTGTTTACCTTTTTCTGATTCAAATATACCAATTGCTTGTTCTATATATTTCTGTCCTTCTTCACTTTTTTTATCCAATTTGAGAATATTTTCGCCCAATTTCAACAATGCTCTTGCTAATGCTAAATTTTCTCCTTGTTCTTTTTTAATATATTGTACAACTTCTTTATAATAAGTGCTTGCAATTTCTCTCTTTTTCATTTTTTCTAGAACAGAACCCATTCTTTGTATTCTTTCTAGATAAAGCTGATTTTTTAGTATTTTTCCTTCAAAAAGTTTATACCATATTTCATAATAATGAAATGACTGTTCCATATTTTTAATAGCAAAATAAAAATCTCCCATCAGTCCCATTAATATGCAATATTCTTCTCCTTTTTCAGAGCCATATGTTTCTTGATATTGTATAGCATGTGTCAGTTTTTCAAATGACTTTTCATAATTTTTTGTTAAAAGATACAATATCGCTATTTTTCTCAGTGCTTGTGTGTATATTTCGCCCTCACCTTGTTTTTCTGCTCTATCCAGCCAAACAAATGCTTTATCATACATTCCTGCCTCTCCATAAAAATCTCCTAATTTTATACAATATTCTAAAGTAGATACATGACTTTCACCAAATTTTGAAATATTTTTTTCATAACAATATAGCAAATCCTTTTCTTGTTCTTCAAAACTTAATTCTCTTTTTTGTGTTTTCTTTTTACTTTTTTGCTCTACTTGTTCTAATTGTTCTAATTGTTCTGCTTGTTTCATTTTTTCCATATGGATTTTTTGTTCATTTTTTTTGGTTAAAGCAAGCAAAAATGTTTTTATCATAAGTCCCCATTCTTTGTCAGAAGGTACACCACAACTTTCTTTTTTTTCCATTGCCTTTTCATAATATGCCTTTGCTTTTATAATATTATCCATTTGCAGGTAGCAGCTTGCTAACCAAATTTCCATTTTTGCAGATTCAAATCTTTTTTCTGATGTTTCTTCAAAATTCATGTTATACAGTTTTTCCCAACATTGCATAGATAATTCATAGTTTCCTACTGTATAGGACACTTTTGCTAATATTTTTAAATTTTTCTTATATCTTTCATTTTCTTCTCCTAATGTTTCTTCTTCTATGGCAACTACCTTTTGAAGTATTTCTAGGGCAAACTGTTTTTGTTCTGTTTCTACATATAATTTCCCTAAATATACCAGCATTCTAGCATAATAAGGATGATTTTCTCCATATATATTTTTTTGTATTTCTAGTGCTTCTTTACATACAAGTATTCCCTTTTTTATCTCCTTTTGTGTATAATATAATTCTGTAAGCATTTCTAAATTTAATATATAAGCACTATCTTTTACTTCATTTAATTCCTTTCTTAATTTCCTACTTTCTAGCAAATAGTTTTCTGCACTTTTGGTATCTCCTTTATGAGAATACACTCTTGCCATAGCAAGCATAGTATCTGCACAAGCAATACTTTTTTCTTGACATAATTCATTTCTCATATCAAGTGCCTTTTGATAACATTTTAATGCTTCATCATAATCACCTTTTTGGTCTAATATTGTACCTTTTGTCAATAATCCTATAACATACTGTCCATGCTTTTCACCCATAAGCTGTTTTTTAAGCTCTAATGACATATCATTTAATTGCAGTGCCTTTTTATAATCTTTTAAGCCACAATAATCCATAGCCATATTATTTAAACATTCTGCATAAAATGTATGGTGCTCTCCCAACAGATTTTTTACAATAGACATCACTTTTTGATGTATTTCAAGAGAATGTATATAATCATTTTTTCTTGTATACAATGTTGCAAGATTATTCAAATTTGTGACATTCTCCAAATGACTTTCTGTTGTAATTTTTTTTCTAATTTTCATTGACTTTTCATAACTATAAGCTGCCCTTTCAATTAAGCCTGCTTTTTCATATACTGTTGCTATGCGTAAAAGATTCATCATATAATAATGATTTTCTTCTCCCTTTTCCACTTTTAATATATCTAAAGATCTTGTTAATACTTTTTCTGCTTTTTTATAATTTCCTTGTTTTTCATAAGAACGTCCTAAACTAGTTAAAATATCTACTAAATCCATTTTTGAAACAGTATTTAATCTTTGTCCTTTTAAAAGTGCTTTATTATGCATTTCTATTGCTTTATCATATTGTTTCATATCTTCATAGGCATTGCCTAAATTATATAGACTTGCTACATAATCTTCATGCCCTCTTCCAAGCAGTCTATCTCTAATTTCTAACACTCTTTTTTGTAGTGCAACTGCTTCTTCATATTTTGCCGTATTGCTGTATGTGATTGCTAAATTGTTTAATGTATCACCATATGAACTACATTCTCCTCCAATTTCTCTTTTTAATTCTGCCGCCTCTTTATAATACTTTTGTGCTTTTTCATACATACAAACATCGTCAAAAGCAATTGCCAAATTATTGACATCATTTGCATATTCCATTGTATTACAATCATTATTTTCGTTATATAAATCATATATTTTTTTACCTAGCGCAATCGCTTCCATATGTTCTTTATTTTGATGTGCTTCTTGAAATTCCCGTCTTAATTTTATAATTTCTCCAATATAAAAAGCCATAGCTTATCAAATCCTTTCCACCTCTCACATTTATTCTATTCCTTCATTCTTTGTAGCATATGCAAAGGCTTCTTTTATTATATCATAGGAATATCCTCTACGCTGTAAAAATGCAAACAGTCTTCTTTTATTTTTTTCGTTAATATCATTTAAATAAAAACATTTTTTTTGAAGTAATTTTACAGCATCACCTAATTCATCTATATCTATATTTTCAATCACTTTATCAATTATAGTTTGTTTTATTCCTCTTTGTTTTAATTCCATTTTTAACACATATATTCCTTTAGGATGACACTGTAATCGTTGTTTTATATAACTTTCACAGTATTTCATATCATCTATATAATGATACTCTATTAAAAAATGGATAACACGTTCTATTATATATTCTGTATATTCTTTTTCAAATAATTTTTTGCGTACTTCTTGCTCTGTTCTCATTTTATAAGCAATATAATGTAATGCTATATATTGTGCTTGTATATAAATCAATTCATTTTGTATAAAATCATATTTCTCCTGTGAAATTTCTTCTCCCTGTTTCAACTTAAAATAAACAATATCTTGCATAATTAAACCAAAAGCGAAATTATCATCTATAAATACAGAATATCTGTCTTTATTATTTTTTTGTTGTGTAATTGCGGTAATTATCAAATCATTTTCACTCCCTCACTTATACTATATAAAATGATTTGTAATAAAATTTATTTGTTATATCTATCATAAACAGATACAAATAAAAGCAGGTATTCACCTGCTTACGGTTTACAACTTTACCAATACGAATATACTACTTTTATTTGTTTTTTATTTATTTTGTTGAAAAATTAATATAATATGTATTTCCTATAAAATTATCATCCCACACCTCATAATATTTCATACGATAATCTGTAATATCTCTAGGTGTAATAAATATTAGATTTCCTGTTTTGCTTTCTCCATATTTTAACTCATAACTATCTGGTAGTTGCTCATCATAAAATTGATATTCCGGAAATGTTGTTTCACCATTTAATGCTTCCCATGTTAATTCAAAATCATCACAAAACATTGTAATACTTTCAAAATCCTCATATGTATTTTCTACTGTCACATTTGCAACAATAAATTGATGTGCTTTATCTTCTGGCACATAGCCTTCAATTTCATCTTCTGTTGTAATACTATTTACTTTTACTTTAAAAAACGCTGTTTCTATTATATCATCTTTAGAAAATGTTTTTTCTTTGCCATATTCTCTGCCATCTGCTTTCCATTCTGTAGCAAAATCTTTTATTTTTTGTTTCACACCACAGCCTGCACCAAAAACACATAAAAATATAGTCAATAATATAATACTTATTTTTTTCAATTTTCCCCACCGCTTTCTTATATAAATTAATACTATCACATATAAAAAACAGATAAAAGAAAACGCTGACATTGTTTATAAATAAAGAACCTTTTTACAATCTAACACCCGCCTTACAATTAAGGAGGGTGCAGATAATATATTATAAAATATTTGTAAAATTATTTTATAAATTTAAATATAGTAAAAAATAAAATTTTCTATATTAAAGTAAATATTTTTTGTATATAACAATATGATATTACAAAAAATTGTATGATTATTATTCTGTCATATCATCTTCTTCATCTAATTCTAATTCAGGAGGCATATTTTCTTGTTCTTCTGACTCTACTATAATTTCTTCTCCATCTACAGGTAAATTATAATATTTTCTAACTTCTTTTTCAATCTCCTTACATTCTTCTGGGTGTTCTTTTAAATAAATTTTAGCATTTTCTCTACCTTGTCCAATACGTGTTTCTTTATAAGAAT
The DNA here is from genome assembly GCA_041223565.1 of Lachnospiraceae bacterium 46-61. GTDB lineage: Bacteria > Bacillota > Clostridia > Lachnospirales > Anaerotignaceae > Coprocola. The sequence continues at coordinate 294,636 of JBCLQL010000001.1, read as the reverse complement.
ACCATGCTCCGCTCTTATTTACAACATCAATTTCTACAGCTAAATCCAATATATCTCCCTCTTTTGAAACACCTTGTCCATACATAATATCAAATTCTGCCGTTTTAAAAGGAGGCGCAACTTTATTTTTGGCAATTTTTACTTTTGTACGATTTCCAACAACAGCATCACCTTGCTTTAATGCGTCTGCTTTTCTAATATCAATACGAACAGAAGCATAAAATTTTAATGCTCTACCACCTGTTGTAGTTTCAGGGTTTCCAAATGTCAAACCAATTTTTTCACGAAGCTGATTAATAAATATGACAGAGCATTTGGATTTATTTGTAATACCTGTCAATTTTCTTAATGCCTGTGACATCAGCCTTGCTTGTAATCCCATATGAGAGTCACCCATTTCCCCCTGTATCTCTGCACGAGGTACAAGAGCAGCAACAGAGTCCACAATAACAATATCCATTGCACCACTTCTTACCATTGTTTCTGCTATTTCAAGTGCTTGTTCTCCATCGTCTGGCTGTGAAATATATAAATTATCAATATCCACACCTAATGCTTTTGCATACACAGGGTCCATAGCATGTTCTGCATCAATATATCCAGCAATACCGCCTTGTTTTTGCACTTCTGCAACCATATGCAATGCAATTGTTGTTTTACCTGAGGATTCTGGACCATATACTTCTATAATCCTGCCTTTTGGAATACCTCCCACTCCTAATGCAATATCCAGACTTAATGAACCAGTAGGTATCACTTCCACACTCATTTTTGCAGAACTATCACCTAATTTCATAACAGCACCTTTTCCAAATTGTTTTTCAATATAAGCAATCGCTGCTTCTAATGCTTTTCCTTTATCTTCTGGTCTAATTTCCTCAAATTTTTTTGCACCCTTTTTATCTGCCATAATATAAAGCCACCTTTCCATTATCAAAATACGAACTTATGTTCTAATTATAAATCAAAATCATATTTTCGTCAACTATTGTTTTCCATCATTTTTTGCTTTGGCTTTAATTCTGTTAAAATCAATGCACAAAATATTACGATACAGCCTAAATATCCTCTTATATTTAATCTTTCTCCATATAATACAGCAGAAGCAAAACAAGCAAAAACGGATTCCAATGTCAATATAATTGCAGCTTTAGAAGGTTTTGTATATTGCTGTCCCAAACTTTGTAATACAAAATATGTTCCTGTGCAAAATATACCCAAAAGCAAAAAATATTTTAAAATAGAAAATGTAATATTAGGAATATCTGCATTTTGCCCCACTGCCAATATTGACGATAATATTAATACAACAGTATGTTCTACTAATGCTAAATGTAATGCATTTCCCTTTTTTAAAAATCTATCCATAAAAGCCATTTGAAATGCAAATGCTATAGAAGCACCCAATGATAATACGATACCAATCCCCCCCTCTATACCATTTGCACCAGAAAGCAATGCAACACCTATCATTGTCATAGCTGCTGTAATAAAATTAATCACATCTGGCATGGTATGAAATACACCCCAAAGTATAAAAGGAACGATAACTGCTGGTAGACAGGTTAAAAAGGCATTTACAGAAGGTGTTGTATATTGCAGTCCTAATGTCATCAATACAAAAAGTAAAAACAAAAGTATACCCAATATACTGCCATATTTCCATTCTTGCATTGTAATTTGACGTAATTCTTTGTGATAAATCACATATAAAAACAATGTTGCTATCAAAAATCGTCCTGCAATAATCTGAAAAGGTGTAAAATGCCATTCCAAAAGATATTTTATAAATACAAATCCTAAACCGCCTATCATAGCTGCAATCAATAAAAAGAAATCACCCTTATATTGACTCATTTCAATAATTCCCTTCTTAAATAATCCAATGCAGTATAAACAGCTCTAACACGTATTTTTTCTCTATTTCCCACAAAATGACATTCTTTTACAGTTGTCACACCATCTATTGTTAATCCAATATAAACCAATCCAACTGGTTTTTGTTCTGTTCCACCATCTGGACCTGCAACACCTGTTGTAGAAAGCCCAATATTCGCATTTGCTGTTTTTGCTGCACCTTCTGCCATTTCTATAGCTGTTTGAGGACTTACTGCACCATATTTTTGTAATGTTTCTGATTTTACACCTAATCTATTTTGTTTTGACGCATTAGAATATGTTACACAGCCATCTATAAAAGCAGAAGAAATACCCGCATATTCTACTAATGCAGATGCGATTGCTCCCCCTGTACAGGATTCTGCTGTAGCAATCGTCTTTTGTTTATCAATTAAAAGTTTTGCAACAGTTGTTTGCATATTAGTTTCGCCTTCTGCATAAATATCATTACCAAAACGACGATATATCTCTTGTGCTACTGGCTCAATCATTTGTTCTGCTTGCTGTTTATCTTTTGCCTTTGCTGTAATACGCAATATAGATTCTGCATCTTTGGCATAGGGGGCAATACTTGGATTTGTTTGACTATCAATTAAATCTTTTACTATTGTTTCCATACTGCTTTCCCCTACTCCTGCTATACGCAGTACACGGGATACAAAAGTATATTCCTGTTTTTTTGCTAAATATGGTTTTACTTGCTGTTCAAACATAGGTACTGTTTCCTTTGGTGGTCCAGGGAGCATAACAAGTATTTTATTATTTTTTTCTATAATAATTCCTGGTGCTGTACCATTATCATTATAAAGTACAGTACTATTTTTAGGAACAAAAGCTTGCTTTCTGTTGTTCTCTGTCATTTTTCTTCCAACTTTGTTAAAATAATTTTCTATTCTTTTTAATGCTCTTTCATCTAGTACTAATTCCTCATCAAAATATTCTGCACCTGTTTCTTTTGTTAAATCATCTTCTGTAGGTCCAAGCCCTCCCGTTGTAATAATTAAACTTGCTCTTGAAAAAGCATGAAATATGGTGTCTTTTAATCTTTGAGGATTATCCCCTACAACAGATTGATAATAAACATCAATGCCTAATTCAGCAAGCTGTAAAGCTAAATACTGTGCATTTATATTTAATATATCTCCTAATAATATTTCTGTACCTACTGCAATAATTTCTGCTTTCATTAAAAACCCTCCTTAAAAAATCATTTTTAGACTTGGTTTCATATTTATATCATTTTGAGGTATCGTTAAAATATATAAATGAGGACTTTATTAACAAACTGGTAACATCATTTTACTCTTTTATCCCTTTAAAACATTTTTATTTTTCACGATATAATCTACACCAGAAACAATAGTAAAAAATGTCGCTAATGCTATCAATATCCATTCTATCATTTGCATACTATTTATATTCAGCAATACCACAATAATCATAATCATTTGTGTTGTTGTTTTAATTTTGCCCCACCAGCTTGCAGCCATAACAATATTTGCTTCCATAGCAAGTGTTCTAAATCCTGTAATAGCAAATTCCCTGCTTAATATAATAATTACTACCCAAGCAGGTAAATCATTTAATTCTACCATAGCAACCAATGCAGAGCATACCAGTAATTTATCCGCCAATGGGTCCATAAATTTACCGAAATTACTTACCATGTTTCTGCTCCTTGCAATATATCCATCTAAAAAATCCGTTATAGATGCTATAACAAATATAGCTACTGCAATATAACGGCTAAATGGTTCTGCTACAAGTGGAGATAACAAAACTATCAAAAAAACAGGTATTAACACAACACGCATCATTGTTAGTTTATTCGCCAGATTCATCTGCATAAAACAACTCTCCAATCAAATCATAATCACTTGCTTGTTTAATCAGTACCTTTACAAAATCCCCTGAAATCAATTCTTGTTTTGATGAAAAAAACACAAGTCCATCAATATCAGGTGCATCTTTCATTGTTCTGCCACAATAAATATCTTGCTCTGGCAATTTCCCTTCCACAATGACTTGTTTTATACTACCTATTTGTTTTTCACAGTATTGCGCAGAAATTGCCTTTTGTACTTCCATAGCAATATCTTTTCTTTTTTGTTTAATATCTTCTTCTATTTGATTTTCCATATTTGCCGCTGGTGTACCTTCTTCTTGAGAATAAGTAAACACACCCAATTTATCAAAATGAATTTCTTCTATAAAGTCTATTAATTCCTGAAATTCCTGTTCTGTTTCATTTGGAAATCCTACAATAAATGTTGTACGAATTGCAATATCAGGCATTGCTTGTCTTAATTTTGTTATTTTTTGTTTTAAAATACTTTGTGTGCTTTTTCTGCCCATTCTTTTTAAAACAGTATCACTACCATGTTGTATAGGTAAATCAATATAATGACATATTTTAGATTGCTTTGCCATCACTTGAATGGTTTGCTCTGTTAATGTCTCTGGATAACAATACAAAAGACGTATCCATTCAATGCCCTCTACTTCACACAGTTTTTCTAAAAGTACATGAAGTTTACACTCTCCATACAAATCCTTGCCATATATAGAACTGTCCTGTGCCACAATCACAATTTCTTTTACACCTTGTTTTGCAAGTATTTCTGTTTCTTCTACAAGACTTTCTATTGTACGACTTCTATGCCTTCCTCTTATTTTTGGTATTACGCAATAAGTACAATGATTATCACAACCCTCTGAAATTTTTAAATATGCATAATAATTTGCTGTGGAAATGATACGATTTTTTGCATTACTTTCTGTCATAGCAGTATTGATATCTGCTATTTCTTTTATATTTTTTTCTCCATTTAATATACGCTCTATTATTTTTGATATAGATTCATAGGAAGCTGTACCAATTACAGCATCTACTTCAGGCATTTCTTGAAATATTTCTTTTTCATATCTTTGTCCCAAACAACCAGCTACAATTATCCCTTTACAGCACCCCACTTTTTTATATTCTGCCATTTCCAATATGGTTTCAATACTTTCTTCCAAAGCATCTTTTATAAAACAGCAAGTATTAATTACAATAATATCTGCTTCTTTTTCATCTGTAACAATACGATAACCATTTTTGCATAATATGCCAAGCATTACCTCACTATCTACTCTATTTTTGTCACACCCTAAAGAAGTAAATGCAACTGTTGCATTCATATATTCGCTCCTCCTTGAGAATCATTGTTTTCGTTAATACTTTTACAGTAAAGTTTACAATCAACAATATGATTGAAATTCTGCTGCTGTTAAACAGTTTTTCATAAGCATAGCAATCGTCATAGGACCAACTCCTCCAGGTACAGGTGTAATTGCTCCTGCTACTTCTTTTACATTTTCAAAATCTACATCGCCACAAAGTTTACCTTGTTCATTACGATTCATACCTACATCAATTATAACAGCACCTTGTTTTACCATATCTTTTGTTAATGTGTTTCTTTTTCCTGTTGCTACAACAATAATATCTGCACGTTTGCAAATGTCATGTAAATTTTTTGTTTTAGAATGACATATTGTGACAGTACCATTTTCACGAAGTAAAAGCATAGCAACTGGTTTTCCTACAATATTACTCCTACCAATTACAACACATTCTTTTCCTGTAATATCATAGCCACTTCTTTGTATCAATTCCAATATTCCTGCTGGTGTACATGGTAAAAAACATTTTCCTCCTGTATACAGTGTCCCTACATTTTGAGGGTGAAAACAATCTACATCTTTTTGAGGAGATATTGCTAATATGATATGATTTTCATTGATATGTTTAGGTAATGGTAATTGTACCAATATTCCATTAATGCTTTTATCTTCATTTAATTTTTTTATCAATTCTAGCAATTCATTTTCTTTTACATTTTCAGGCAACTCATAACTTACAGATGTAATACCGCAAAACTCGCAAGCCTTTTTTTTATTATTTACATAAACTTTTGACGCACTGTCTTCTCCTACAAGCACAACAGCAAGACAAGGCGTAATACCTTTTTGCTTTAATTGTTCTGTTTGCTTTTTTACTTCCTGTTTGATATCTAAAGAAATCGCTTTTCCATCTATTATTTTTGTACTCATATAAAACCTCTCCTAAATATTTATAAAAATATTGTTTTTTGATATTCCTTTTATGGATTACTTTTTAATTATAAAGCAATATCAAACGCCCCTGCCTTTATAGACAGGGGAGTTTATTCTATCACTTATATTATCATAATATATTGTTTAAAACAACACTATTAAAATAATCCTACAATATTTCCTTTTTCATCAATATCAATATTTAATGCTGCGGGTGCTTTTGGCAATCCTGGCATTGTCATAATATCGCCTAAAAGTGCTACAATAAATCCTGCACCAGCAGAAATTCTAATTTCTTTTACTGTCACTGTAAAGCCTTCTGGTCTTCCTAAAACATTAGGGTCATCTGAAAGAGAGTATTGTGTTTTTGCCATACATACCGGAAAATGTTCAAATCCTAATTTCTTAATTTGTTCTAATGTTTTTTTTGCTGCTGCTGTAAAGTTTACATTACCTGCACCATAAATTTCTTTACAAACAGTATTGATTTTCTGTTCTATTGTCAAATCATCTTCATACAATAACTTAAAATCACTTTTTTTATTTTCTAATGTATATAATACTTTTTTAGCAAGTGCTTCACCGCCAGCACCACCATCTGCCCAAACATGTGCCACTTCAAAATCTGCTCCCATTTCTTCACAGCGTTGTTTTACATAAGCAACTTCTGCATCTGTGTCTGCTACAAAGTGATTTAATGTTACTATAACAGGCACATGAAATTTTTGTATATTTTCAATATGTTTTTCTAAATTAACAAAGCCTTTTTTGAGTGCTTCTAAATTTTCATTACTTAAATCAACCTTTGCAACGCCACCATTGTATTTTAATGCTCTCACTGTTGCTACTAATACCACTGCATCTGGTTTTAAACCTGTTTTACGACATTTAATATCAAAGAATTTTTCAGCACCCAAATCAGCGCCAAATCCTGCTTCTGTAATTACATAATCTGCTAATTTCAATGCTGTTTTTGTTGCCCTTACACTATTGCAGCCATGCGCAATATTAGCAAATGGACCACCATGTATTAATGCTGGTGTATTTTCCAGTGTTTGTACCAAATTAGGTTGTAAAGCATCTTTCAATAATGCTGTCATAGCACCATCTGCACCAATGTCATGAGCGGTTACTGGTTTATCATCATAAGTATAGCCAACAATAATTTTACCTAGCATTTCTTTTAAGTCTTTCAAATCTTTTGCCAAACAGAATATTGCCATAATTTCAGATGCTACTGTAATTTGGAAACCATCTTCACGAGGTACACCATGTACCTTTCCTCCTAAACCAACTACTATTTGACGCAACGCTCTATCATTCATATCTAATACACGTTTCCAAACAACTCTTCTTACATCAATATTACAGGCATTGCCTTGTTGAATATGATTATCAATCATAGCAGAAAGCAAATTATTTGCTGTTGTAATAGCGTGTAAATCTCCTGTAAAATGTAAATTGATGTCTTCCATAGGTACAACCTGCGCATAACCACCTCCAGCCGCACCTCCTTTAATACCCATACAAGGACCAAGAGAAGGCTCTCTTAATGCAGCAATCGCATTTTTATTTAATTTTTGCAATGCTTGTGTTAAACCAATAGTAACAGTTGTTTTACCTTCTCCTGCTGGTGTAGGATTTACTGCTGTTACCAATATCAATTTACCATCTTTATTTTCTTTTATTTTTTCATAGTATTCACTGCTAATCTTTGCTTTATATTTTCCATAACATTCAATATATTCTTCTGGTATCCCTGCCTTTTTTGCAATTTTTTCAATATGTTCCATAGTACATTCCTGTGCAATTTGTAAATCTGTTTTCATGGGGACATCTCTCCTTTTCTTTTTTCAAAAAATATTACTTCTACTAAAAAAAGCCGACACACTGAGCAGTTTGCCCAGACGGTCGGCATAATTTATAAGTCATACTCCATGTGGTTTTGTTCCACTTCCGTCAGTCATATGACATTAAAATCATGTTACTATAATCAAATAATTTTGTCAACAAATATCTCTAACGATTATATAAAATGTTTTTTATTATACAATTATGAAAAAGGGGGTAATATTATATTGCTTGTACAAACTATAAAACTTACTTGTGGCAAAATGGAAACAAGTGCAAATGCTGCAAATGCACGAAAACAAATTCCTTATTGTCTATATATTTCATTAAACAGATACATATAATATTATTATAAATACTGCATTAGTAAAACTTAACCTTTCATTTCCTCCCATTGTTGTTTTGTTAAAAGCACTTTTCTTGGTTTACTACCTTCTTCTGGACCAACAATACCCTGTGATTCAAGTGATTCCATAAGTCTTGCCGCTCTATTATAGCCAATACGAAATTGTCTTTGAAGCATAGAAGTAGACGCTTTTTGTTTTTGTATCACCAAATCAACTGCTTTGTCAAAAAATGCATCTGTTTCTTCTGATTCTGCTCCAGATTGTAATACATCAGTTGTAATTTTATCAATTATTTCTTTATCATAATCTGCCAATGACTGTTTTTTAATAAAGTTCACAATATTTTCTACTTCTTTATCTGATAAAAATGCGCCTTGTATTCTTACTGGTTTGCTCACGCCTTGAGGATAAAATAACATATCTCCTTTTCCAAGCAATTTTTCTGCACCTGTCATATCTAATATTGTACGAGAGTCAATGCCAGAAGATACTGCAAAAGCTAGACGAGAAGGTATATTTGCTTTAATAACACCTGTAATGACATCAACAGAAGGTCTTTGTGTCGCAATAATCAAATGCATACCTGCGGCACGTGCCATTTGAGCGAGTCTACATATAGCCTCTTCTACTTCTCCAGGTGCGGCAAGCATCAAATCTGCTAATTCATCAATAATAATAACAATTTGAGGCATGAAATTGCCTTCTCCCTTTTCTTTTTGCATAGCATTGTAACCCTTAATATCACGTACACCATTTTCTGCAAAGTCTTTGTACCTTTCCAGCATTTCACGTACTGCCCAATTTAATGCTGCCGATGCCTTTTTAGGCTCTGTTACAACTGGTATCAGTAAATGAGGAATACCATTATATATACTTAATTCCACCACTTTAGGGTCTACTAAAAGCAATTTCACTTCTTCTGGAGTTGATTTATATAATATACTTGTAATCAATGTATTGATACATACACTTTTTCCTGAACCTGTTGCACCTGCAATTAAAAGATGAGGCATTTTTGCAATATCTGTTACAACAGGTTGTCCTGTAATGTCTTCACCTAAAGCAAAAGCAAGTTTTGAATGAAACTTTTTAAATGTTTCACTTTCCAAAACACTTCTTAATGATACTGACTGTGATTCTTTGTTAGGTACTTCAATGCCTACTGCTGCTTTACCAGGTATAGGTGCTTCTATACGAATACCAGATGCCGCTAAATTTAGCGCAATGTCATCTGCTAAATTCACTATTTTACTTACTTTTACACCTTGACTTGGAGAAAGTTCATACCTTGTTACAGTAGGCCCTTTATTGATTTGTATTACCTTTGCATCTACACCAAAACTTTTTAATGTGATTTCCAATTTTTTAGCATTATTAAGCATTTCTGATTTTGATTCGCTACTTTGTATTGCTTGATTTATACTCAATAAATCTAATGGAGGAAATACATAATGAGGAGCTTGTGGTATAACTTTATTATGTTGTGTATTTTGTAATACTTGTTCATCATTTAAATATATTTCTTCTGTACGCTCTGTTATATCTTCATCAAGAGCTATTTCTCTTGTATCTTCTGTTATATCTTCATCAATAGATATCTCTCTTATATCTTCTGTTATGTCTTTATCAATAGCTATCTCTCTTATATCTTCTGTTATGTCTTCATCAATAGCTATTTCTTCTATATCTTCTGTTGTACTTTCTTTAAAAGGTATATATTCTGTATTTTCTGTCATACCTTTTTCAGAAAATATTTCTTTTGTCACATTTTCACTAAAAGATTCTTTTTGGTCGTTTTCTTGGTTATTATTTATTTCTTCTTTCTCTTGTACTGACATCATTTCAGATAAATTTTTTATATCATTTTGTTGTTCTACAGTATTTGTTTCTTGCTCATCTTCTGCTAAAAACAATGTTAATCCATTAATTGGTGTTTCATCTTCTTCATCTTCTGCCCAATCTGCTATAATTTCCATAATGTCATCACTTTGTTTCTGTTCTGCATTTTCATCATATGAGCTTTTTATATTTTCATATTCCAAATCAATACTGTTTAAAAGTGCTAATACATCTGCAATGTCTTCTGTATCACTTTGTTGTTTATATTGTTCTTGTTCCGTTTGCTGTTCTTCATTTTGTTCTTCTGATGGTATTTCTTCATCTTCCTTAAAAATCATATAGCGTATACCATTTGTTGTATTTTGTGTATTTGATATGTCATTCCTACTTTCAATATCATTTTGTTGTATTTTTTGTTTTTTATCACTTTTTGATGTATCTTCTGTATCATTTTTAGTAGTATTATGATATTGTTGTATTTTTTCTTTTTCTGTTTGATTCTGATGCATTTGTTCTGTTTGTGAATATGTATATTTATCACTTCTTTTTGTTCTTCTCTTTTCAGAAGAATGTGTTTGTTGATATGTTTCTTCTTTTATCTGCTCTACTATTGGAGAATGTATTTGCTGTTCTTGTAAAACTTCATTTTCTGTTCTCCCATAATCAAATATAACCGGTACTTTAGGAGCGGATTCTAAAGGAATTGATTCTTCTGTTTTTGGTTTAAATATTGTTGCTTCTACAATAGGCATTTCTTCTTTATTTTGTTGATATCCCTCATCTGCATGAAGCAATATATTAAAATTACTTTTTTGTTGTTTTTTCTTTTTCATGCTTTGTTTTGGCTGCAATTTTGTGCGTATATTTGGCTGTTCTTTAGGTACTTTCGGTTGCGGTTTTGGCTGCCTTTTTGGCACCTCTTGTATATATGTTTCTTTTTTTGGAGTAACTTCTTTTTTTTGTATTACCTCTATTTGTTGTCTTTTTTCATGGTACTGTTGTTTTTTATTTTTTTGATAGGTATTAACATTACTAAACTCTTTAAAAAGAGATTTCACTGTTATCATAAGCAATGAAATCAATAAAACTGCTCCCCAAATAATACCTGCACCAATTTTACCAAATGCTTTCATAATCCCGCCGCCTAATATTCCTCCTAGCAAGCCACCATTAGAGAACGCCCCTTCTTGATAATAAGATTGTAATACTTCTCCCATACCTGCCATAATAGATACTTCAATAGGGTTGATAACATGTGCCATAGCACAAACAGCCAATAATAGTACTCCTACACCTGCCATACGCAATTCTCTATTATTTTTTTGTTCACTTCCAAGTAACCAACAACAATATGCTATAGCTGATAATGGCAGCAGTATACTACTTATACCAAATATTCCTTTTAATGCATCACCTAATGCACTTCCTAATATGCCCATTTTTCTTGTCAATAAACTAATTAGTATAACAATGCATATAACTACAATTATAATTAATATTACTTCGTCCATCATACTGTCGCCAAAACGTTGTTCTACTTGCTGACGTCGTTCCGTTTTCCCTTTTGATTTTGCATTTTTTTGTGTTGCCATATGCCTTTCACACCTCTTTTATACAAAATAACATTTATTAAATATTCATAATATTTTCATATATACTATTGAATGTTTACTAAATCAATATTGCTAATGTATTTCATTGAATGATATATTTTATTATTTGCAAAATAAAAAAAGGAGGTATTCTTTATATAATTAAAAATCCCCATTTCTCCAGTTTTATATTATATCATAAATATTATAACTTTGCACAATTTTTTTCCAAAAAACAAGCCAAGAAAAAAATACTCTTGGCTTGTTTTTTACATAAACTATTACAATTATTTTTACTTAGTCTAAAAAATTTTTATTTTCCCCATAAATTTTCAAAGCATTTTTTGCTTTTTCTGCCTTCTCTGCTGCTTGTTCAACACTATCTGCAATTACTGTAATATGTCCCATTTTACGCTTTGGTCTAGATTCCTCTTTACCATAGATATGTAAAAATACACCTGATATAGCAAGTGCTTCATCTGCCCCTAAAACACAGCTTTTTCCAGCACTATTTTGCTCTCCTAACAAATTTCTCATAACAACAGGCTTTAATAATTCTGGTGAGCCTAATGGTAAAGCTGTAATTGCTCTAATATGCTGTTCAAATTGACTTGTTACACATGCTTCAATAGTATAATGCCCAGAATTGTGAGGTCTTGGAGCAACTTCATTTACTAATACATTGCCTTGTTTATCTACAAACATTTCTACACAAAACATACCAACACCTTCAAATACTTCCATTACTCTTTTTGCTAAATCCATTGCTTTTTGTGTTGTTTGCTTTGAAATATTTGCAGGTACTTTTGTTTCATCTAATATACTATATTTATGGACATTTTCTGCCACAGGATATACTCGTATATCACCACTAATGCTTCGGCAGGCAAGTACAGAAATTTCCATTATAAAAGGGAAAAATTTTTCTGCCATAATATCTAATTTATCATTTCCTAGTGCTTCATATGCTTTTGATATATCTTGTTCTTTTTCTATTAAAAAATTACCTTTTCCATCATAGCCTCCTGTGCAACTTTTAAGCATAAAAGGAAAACCATATTTTTCTCCTGCTTTTTTAATATCTTCCTGTGAAAAAATGGCACAAAATTCTGGTATAGGTAAATTATGTTCTAAAAGTAACTTTTTTTGTGTATATTTATTTTGTATTACTTTTAAACTCTTTGCAGTAGGATATATTTTTTTACCTTCTTGTTCCAATTTTTGCAATATATCTGCATCAATATGTTCAAATTCATATGTCACAACATCTGTATTTTCTGCCAAAAAGCGAATTGCCTTCTTATCATCAAAAGCAGCAATGATATGCTCATCTACTAATGTATGTGCAGGACATTTTTCTGCTGGGTCTAACATCATAACATAAAAACCCATTTTTTTCGCTTCCTGTATCATCATTTTTCCTAATTGCCCACCACCTATAATACCAATTCTTTTTTGTATGTTTTCCATAAAGTACCCCTCCAAAATAGAGCTTTTGTTTTTTTTCGATATTCATTTTATCATAACAAAACAAAAAAAACCACTTTTACAATACAAAAACATCTTTTGAAAAAATATTTATTTTCAAAAGATGTTTTTACTATCTCTGGTAAATATTATTTATTTTTAAATTTATCAAAAAAACCTTCTTTTTTCTTTGTTTCCTCTTTTTTAATTTCTCCATCACCATAAAAATCTTTTAACAATTCTTTTTGTCTTTCTGTCAAAGAGGTTGGTATTTGTACTTTAAGTGTAACAATCAAATCACCTTTTGCTTTTTCATTTCTTAATTTTGGTGCACCTACTCCTTTTAATGTCACAACAGTATCAGGCTGCGTTCCTGCTTTTACATGATACTTTTGTTCGCCATACATTGTTTTTACTACAATTTCATCTCCTAGAATTGCCTGTATAAATGTAATAGGCACATCACAATACAAATTTAGTCCTTTTCTTTTAAATACTTTATCTGACTCTACATATACTGTTACAAGTAGGTCGCCATATCCGCCGCCTTTTTCTCCAATATCTCCTTTACCACTTAAACGTATTGTTTGACCACTGTCAATACCAGCAGGTATTTTAATTTCAAAATTCTTCGTTTTTCTTACTTTTCCAGCACCACGACAATTTGTGCAAGGCTCTTTAATTTGTTTTCCTGTACCACCACATGCAGAACACGTTCTTACTGATGTCATAGCACCAAAAAGAGATTGTTGTGTAACTCTTTCTTGTCCTGTGCCATTACATCTTTTACAAGTTTCTGCATGTGTACCTGGTTTTGCACCTGTACCATGGCAATTTTCACATTCATCTGTTACTGGCACAGATATTTCTTTTGTACCACCAAATATAGACTCTGAAAATGATATTTGTATATTAATATGAATGTCATTTCCTCGTCTCGGACCGCTTCTTCTGGTGCCACTGCCGCCACCAAATCCAAACATACTAAAAATATCACCAATATCACCCATATCAAAGCCGCCACCATAAAATCCGCCGCCCATGCCACTGCTTGGGTCAAATGCAGCATGACCAAATTGGTCATATTGTGCCTTTTTTTGTGGGTCACTTAATATTTCATAAGCCTCTCCAAGTTCTTTAAATTTTGTTTCAGCTTCTTTATTACCTGGATTGGCATCAGGATGATACTTTTTTGCTAATTTACGATATGCTTTTTTAATTTCGTCATCACTTGCATTTTTATTTATGCCAAGCACTTCATAATAATCACGTTTATCAGCCACTTATTCCACCACCTAAAACCTTTCTGCAAAACAAATAAAAGACATTGGGGACATACTCATTCACATCTATTTTATGCTATGAGGCACTGTCCCTATCATACTGCAAGTTAAAAAACTTACTCAAAACTTTAATGCACCCCCAAGCCTTTTTACTTGGGGGTGTAAAGCAAAAGTTATTTGTTCAGCTTTTCATACAAAAAAATATACATTATTTGGGGCAATCCCTACAGTCTTTTATATTACAATTCTTTTCCTTCTCCGTCAACTACATTATCATCACTTGATGCTGCTCCTTCTGCATTTGCTGCACCAGCAGATTGATATAATTTTTCAGAAATTTTATAAAATTCTTGTGTTAAAGCCTCTGTTGCAGATTTCACATTTGCAACATCACTTTCTGTCATGTTAGAAGGTTCCATATCTTTTATTGTATCTTTTAAGTGATTTAATGCACCTTCTACTGCACTTTTTTCTTCTGCACTGATTTTATCTTCTAATTCTCCTAATGTTTTTTCTGTTTGGAATATCAAAGAATCTGCTTCATTTTTTGCATCAATTGCTTCTTTTCTCTTTTTGTCTTCTTCTGCAAATTGCTCTGCTTCTTTTACTGCTCTTTCGATTTCTTCATCACTCAAATTAGAGCCAGCAGTAATTGTGATTTTTTGTTCTTTTCCTGTTCCTAAATCTTTTGCAGAAACATTTACAATACCATTTGCGTCAATATCAAATGCAACTTCAATTTGAGGTACACCACGTCTTGCAGGTGCAATACCATCTAATTTGAATTGTCCTAATGTTTTATTATCTCTTGCTAATTGTCTTTCACCTTGTACAACATGAATATCTACGGCTGTTTGATTATCTTCTGCTGTAGAGAATACTTGTTTTTTGCTTGTTGGTATTGTTGTGTTTCTGTCAATCAATTTTGTAGCAACACCACCTAATGTTTCAATACCAAGTGAAAGAGGTGTAACATCTAACAACAACACACTTCCTGCGCCCTGTTCTCCAGACAATTTACCGCCTTGTATAGATGCACCTACTGCAACACATTCATCTGGATTGATACCTTTGAATGGGTCTTTTCCTGTAAATTTCTTTACTGCATCTTGTACTGCTGGTATTCTTGTAGAACCACCTACTAACAATACTTTGTCAATATCACTTGCTGTTAAATCTGCATCAGACAATGCTTGACGTACAGGAGTCATTGTTCTGTCTACTAAATCACTTGTTAATTCATCAAATTTTGCTCTTGTTAATGTAACATCTAAATGTTTTGGACCATCTTGATTCATTGTAATAAATGGCAAATTAATGTTTGTTGTTGTTGTTGTTGAAAGTTCTTTTTTTGCTTTTTCTGCCGCTTCTTTCAATCTTTGCATAGCCATTTTATCTTTGCTTAAATCCATATTTTCTACTCTTTTAAATTCATCAATCAAATAATTGATTACTTTATTATCAAAATCATCTCCACCTAAACGAGTATCACCATTTGTAGCCAATACCTCAATAACGCCATCACCAATTTCAATAATGGAAACGTCGAATGTACCACCACCTAAGTCATATACCATTATTTTTTGTTCTTGTTCATTATCAAGTCCATAAGCAAGTGCTGCTGCTGTTGGCTCGTTTATAATTCTTTTTACATCTAATCCGGCAATTTTTCCAGCATCTTTTGTTGCTTGTCTTTGTGCGTCATTAAAATAAGCAGGTACAGTAATAACTGCTTCAGAAACAGTTTCACCTAAATAGCTTTCTGCATCTGCTTTCAATTTTTGCAGTACCATAGCAGAAATTTCTTGTGGAGAATATTGTTTTCCTTCTATAGATACTTTATAGCTGTTTCCCATTTCTCTTTTAATAGAACTGATTGTATTATCAGGATTTGTAATTGCTTGACGTTTTGCAGTTTCTCCTACCAATCTTTCACCATTTTTTGCAAAACCTACAACAGAAGGTGTTGTTCTAGCACCATCAGAATTTACAATAACAACAGGCTGACCACCTTCCATTACTGCCACACAAGAGTTTGTTGTTCCTAAATCAATACCAATAATTTTACCCATAATATATTTCCTCCTATATAAAAACCATTCTTTAATTTATCATTTAACATTTATACAAAACTGCTTTATAATTTGCAGTGTTATTTTAATTTGCTACTTTTACCATACTATGACGTATCACTTTGTCTTTATATTGATAGCCTTTTTGCATTTCCAATATAACTATATTTTCACCATATTCTTCATTATCCTCATGTGCTACTGCTGCATGTTTATTTGGATTAAATGTTTCTCCCAATGCTTTAATTTCTTCTACACCCATAGATGTTAATATTTCCTGAAATTGTTTGAGAGTCATAGCAACACCTTTATAAAAACTATCTTCTGCATTATTTTGATTTTGTACTGCTACTGCTCTTTCCAAATTGTCTACAACAGGAAGTAATTTTTCTATTGTACTTCTTACACCATCATCATACATGCTTGCTTTTTCTTTTATTGTTCTTTTTCTAAAATTATCAAATTCCGCAAGACATCTTTGATATTTGTCAATATAATCTGCACATTGTTCTTCCAGCTTTGTTACTTTTTCTTGTTGTATTTGTTCCTCTGTTTTTTGTTCTTCTACTGTTTCTGTTTGCTCTGTTTCTTTTTCAACAGCTTCTTCTGGTGTTTCATTTTTTTCCTGTGTTTCATTTTTATTTATTGTTTCTTCTGACACTTCTTCTTGCTTTTGTTTTTTTTCTTCCAATGATAACCCTCTTTTCTTCACTGCTTTACTATTACATTATACTAAGTATCATTTTTTTTATCTGTTAATATTTGTAAAACATTTTCTATATTTTTTACCATACTATTCAATACAGATACCACTTGAGAATAGTCCATTCTAGTAGGACCCAATATTCCTATTGTGCCTCTTGTACCATCTCCCATTTTATATGTTGTTGTAATCACACTACAGTCTTTAATACTTTGCAAAGTATTTTCACTACCTATCAATATCTGCATATCATCATTTTTCTGTTCTTCCAATAATGTAATTAAAACATCTTTTTGTTCTAATATTTGAAACAAAGATTTTGCTCTTTGTATATCACTAAATTCTGGAAAAGCTAATATATTTTTTGTACCACTTAAATGCACCTGTATATTTTCAGCGCCTTTTGTTGTTTTTTCTATTGCTGACAGCAACATAGGCAATATATAAGCATATTCTTGAAGTTCTTTTTTTAATATTGCAACAACACGTTTGTCAATTTCTTCCCATGTGCAGCCTTTTAATATATTGTTTATACATCTTCCCATATCAAATAACTTTTGTTCTTCTGGTACAACAGATAATTTTAAAACATGATTTTTAATATAATTTCCATCTGTTGCAATCACCAAAACAACTGACTCACTATCTAAAGGAAGTAGTCTGATTTGTTTTAATTTCGCTCCTTTTGAAACAGGCTCTGAAATCAATGTTGTATAGTTTGTCAGCATAGAAATTGCTTTCGCAGTTTCTTCCATAAGATAGTCAATTTGACTGATATTTCTCATCACAACACTTTGTAAAAGCTGCTGTTCTTCTTGTTTTAACTCTCTTTTTTGCATCAGTCTATCTACATAAAGTCTATAGCCTAAATCTGATGGTATTCTACCAGCAGAAGCATGTGGTTGTATAATAAAACCCATTTCTTCTAAATCACTCATTTCATTGCGTATGGTAGCAGAGCTAATGCCTAAATTATATTTTTTTGCAATGGTTCGTGAGCCAACTGGTTCCGCTGTTGCAATATAGTCATTGATGATTGCTTGTAAAATTTGTATTTTTCTATCATTCAATGCCATATTGTCAACTCCTTCCTTTAATTTGTTAGCACTCATCAATGTCGAGTGCTAATTTCTATTCTTAAAATAACACTTGACAGCATATCTGTCAAGTGTTTTTTTTCTTTTATTTTAGTTTTTTATATATTTTAATATTTACATATGAATATTATCACAATAAATTATATCTTTTCTTTTTGAACAAACTATAATACACTTATCATTAACCATTTTATTTTACAGTATTATTTCGTAAAGGAGTTTTATTATGAGCAGTCTTTATATTCATATTCCATTTTGTATTCAAAAATGTCTTTATTGTGATTTTATTTCTTTTTCTGGAAAACAATATTTATATTCAGATTATACAGAGGCATTACTATCAGAAATTATAAAAAAATCTAATATTTGTCATAATGATGTTATACAAACCATATTTTTTGGTGGAGGTACACCTACTATATTACCCCTTACATTTTTAGAAAAAATATTAAATACTATATTTCAATATTATATCGTCTCTCCTAATGCAGAAATTACAATAGAAGCAAATCCAGGTACATTATCTTTTTCTATTTTACATTCTTTGCATTCTATGGGATTTCAACGTATAAGCATTGGATTGCAATCATGGCAAAATGAATTACTTCAAAGTATAGGAAGAATACACAATCGTACTACATTTCTGCAAAATTTTTATCATGCAAGAAAAGCTGGTTTTGAAAATATTAATGTAGATATCATGTTTTGTTTGCCTAATCAAACATACAGTCAATGGCAGGAAACCCTTTACAGCATAGTACATTTACAACCAGAACATATTTCTGCTTATAGTCTTATATTAGAACCAAATACACCCCTTTTTACACTGTTTGAGCAAAATAAAATCTCTCTTTCAGATGAAATACTAGACAGAGCAATGTATCATACTGCACAAAATATACTTTCACAATATGGTTATGAGCAATATGAAATATCCAATTTTTCAAAAAAAGGTTATCAAAGCCGTCACAATAAAGTATATTGGCAAACTAGGCAATATTTAGGCTTTGGATTAGGAGCACATTCCTTTTGGCAAAATACACGTTTTCATAACACATATGATATGAAAAAATATATACAGTCAAATGGAAATATTGATTTATTGACAGAGGATATTGAAAATTTAACACTTTCTCAACTGCAAAGTGAATTTATGTTTATGGGACTTCGCATGACAAAAGGTATTTCTGCCATTGATTTTCAAAAGCGTTTTTCAGTTTCATTAAATAGTGTTTATGGTAAACAGATTCATTTTCTCATGGAACAAAATTTAATACAGAAAAAACAGCATAGATATTTTTTAACACATCGTGGTATAGATTTAAGTAATACAGTATTTTGTGAATTTTTATAATCTTTACAAAATTTATCAATATCTCCTTTTTTTATTGAATATTTGACAATTTCACGTTATACTATTTTCAGTATTAAAAATCTGTAAATATTTTGTATTTCAGCTTTTTAATAAAAATGGGGGAACGTTATATGAAATAATGTATATAACGTTTATTTAAAAAAATAGTTATTTGTAACAATATATTTTTTAAAAAAGGAGTTTGTCACTATGTCATATTTTTCTCCTGATGTTTCGTCTGTTTTACATTCTGCTAAAAAACTAACGATACCATCAGAAATTTCTAGTATATTTCAAAATACTGCTGTAAAAAAGACACTGACCATTGTTCGTTGGATAAGTTTTTTCATTTATCCTTATCTTTTAACAATATTAGCAAACTGTCTTTCTTCCAATGACATCAACACAATATCTTTTTTAATGGAAAATAGAACAGGTGCTTTTTATTTTGGGCTTTTTATTACCTATTTATTTTTTATAGCACTTTCTTTTGTTTGCTCCATACCATGGCTTGCTGGCAGTGTTTTAGGTATTTGCTATTCTGCATTGTCCTTAGCAGATTATATTAAATTTTCAATACTACAAGAACATATTATGCCTTGGGATTTATTACTTTCTAAAAATTTTGGAGAATTTGAGCCCTTTTTAAAAACATTACATATTACTCCAGCTATGTTTTTTTTACTGATTTCTCCTGTATTATATAGTATATTGCTTTTACCTCGTAAACCAAAATGGCGTAAAAAATATATTAACATAATAGGAATTATAATAGGTATTTTTCTTTTCATTGGAAGTATACTATTTTTGACCAATAACACTATACGTATGAGTTATACAAAATGGTTTGATATTTCTGTAAATGATACCTCTACACAGCAAAGTAATTATTATAAAAATGGATTTGTAACTGCATTTGCATTAAATATTGGTTATCTAAATATTGAAACACCAACACAATATAATCAAAATGCTATACAACAATTAAAAAATGATTATGCCCCTGCTGCTGTTGCTCAAAATTGGAAAAAACCAGATGTTATTGTTATATTATCAGAATCTTTTTGGGACGTAACTACGCTGCCTAATACTACATTTTCAGAAAATCCGCTTGCCAATTATAATGAATTATCACAAAATTACCCTAGTGGGACTATGATTTCACCTACATTTGGCGGTGGAACAGCACGTCCTGAATTTGAAGTACTTACTGGCATGACAACAGCACCTATGCCTGCTGGTTCTTTTCCTTACCAGCAGTATATGCATAATGATACATTTTCATTTGCACGTTATTTTAAAAATATGGGGTATGATACAATAGGATTGCATACATATGATAATACATTCTATGAGAGAAATAAAGCATATCCTTATATGGGTTTTGATGAATTTAGAGGAGAAAATCAATTAAAAACACAGCTTTGGTGGAATAGTGGTCCTTATTTAACAGACAAAACACTTATAGATGAAATACAATACGAATTGGAACAGCCTCACACTGAAGGTGCCTTTATATTTGGTATTACTATGGAAAATCATAGCCTTTACAAAAATAAATTCAAAAAAGATGATTTAACTATTGATGTAAAAAATAATAATTGTTCTTCTGAGGAAATTAATGCACTTGAAAATTTTTCAAAAGGACTTAGTGATTCTGACAAAGCATTAAAACAGCTTTATGATTATGTAATGTCTAGAGAAAAAGAAACAGTAGTACTTTGGTTTGGCGACCATCTTCCTACATTAGGAAATAACTTTTCACCTTATACTACAACAGGAGCAATACATTCTAGCAATACAGAAAATTGGACAGAACAGGAAATTGAATATATGTTTTCTACACCTTATATAATATTCTCTAACTATAACACAGAGCAAAATTATATTGCAGATAAAAAAGCTGTTTCTTCTTATTTACTTATGCCTTTGCTTTTAGATTATATTAATGCTCCAGAAACAGTACAAAGTAATGTATTACTGGATTTATATCAAACTTGCCCTGTTATAAATAGTAAATATAATTTGTATAAACCTAATACCAATATTGAAAAAACAAAAACATTAACAGATGCCATTTGGATGATTACATATGACCAGCTTATGGGTAAAAATTTTATCAACCAATAATACAAAATTCCCTTGTTTTTTAGACAAGGGAATTTTATGATATAAAATCATATAAATATACAATATTTATATCATAATAACTTTTCTCTTACACTCATAATTGTAAAACCTAATAAATTTTGTCCTTTCCACTCATTAATATCAAAGCGTCTTTCATCTTTCATAGATAAACCAATACCCCAAATTTTATCTTGTACTGCACATTCAGCCAATATACATTGCTTTGTTTCAATCAATTTTTTACACAATTCATTATTTTGACGAAATTTTTCAAGCAATCCTTCATAAACAATAATTTGCCTTGTGCCATTCCAAATTGTATCATTATAATTTTTAACAGAACGTCCAAATGCTTTTATTTTGGCTGCATTTGATGTCTTTAATATTTGTTCTGCTATTTCCAAATCACCAAAAAGTTTCGCCTTTTGATACATCATATATTGTTCCATAGATGAAAATATAATTTCATCCTTTACAAAATCAGAAAGAAACCAATTGCTTAAATAACCATTCATTTCATCAGCATTATGGAAACATATTATATCTTGCAATAAAATTACTCCTTTCTATATCTTATTCAACATAATATAACAACAAACTTATTAAATTTATTATAGTATAAATGTTCATATTTATCAATTTACTTTGCTATTTTAAAAAACACATTACATTTTTCTTTCAAATATAACATTAATATTGAATACATACTTTTTTCATCATATAATAAAAATACAATATCTATTTTTTTATTTATATATTTCTTATAAGTATATCATTTTTATAAAAATTGAAATAAAAAATCAAATTTTATTAGTACAAATTTTATATAATATTAAGGGGGTATTATTATGCATAATGCTAAAAAACAATTATTTTGTTTTTGTTTTTCTACACTACTTACTGCTGCCTCTATTATGACAGTATTTGGCTCAACACCTAATGATATTCAAAATCATTGGGCAGAACATACCATAAATACATGGATTTCTAAAAATTATATTTCAGGCTATCCAGATGGCACATTTCGTCCAAACGATTCTATTACAAGAGCAGAATTTGTATCATTGGCAAATAAAGCATATTCACTAAAAGAAAAAACATCTATATCATTTCAAGATGTTTCCCAAAGCCATTGGGCATACAATGAAATACAGATAGGTGTTTGTGCTGATTATATAAAAGGAGATACAAACAATACTTTTCGTCCAGATGATAAAGTTACTCGTGCTGAAGCAGCTTCTATGATAGCAAGATTACAAAAAAATATAGATTCTAAAGGTAGTACAGATAATTATATAGATAGTAGTAATATACCTGAATGGGCAAAAAGTGCTGTCGCTGTACTTTCAAAGCAACATATTATGAAAGGTTTTCCAGATGGTTCTTTTAAAGCCCAAAATAGCATGACAAGAGCAGAGGCTGTGACAGCACTTTCTATAGCACTGCAAAACAATGATATTATTCAAAAAGAAGAAAATACAGAGCAAAATATAGAACAGCAAAATACTATTACATTAGAAAAAAATACACTGCAAAATAAAGTAATTAATGGTGATGTAATCATACCTACCTCTATGAATAGTAAACAAATTATATTAGACCATGTTGTAATTAATGGTACACTTTCGATATTAGGGGGAAGTAATATAGATATCAAATCTTGCACCATAAGCAATATCGCATTACATAATAAAGATGTTGTAATTGATGCTGATGTTGCAAGCAATATTGATACGGTTTCTGTTTTCTCTGCTTCACGTATCAATGGTGATGGTTATCAAAAATTACTAATTACAAATGAAATTTATCCCTCTGTTATAATTGATGCTGACATACAGACAGTAGAAGTAAATGCTGGTGTTAATTTAAAACTATTTTCAAATGCTGATGTCAATACATTGCAAATTTTAGAAGAAGGCTGCACGATTGATTTAAAAGAAAATGCTCAAATTGATAATTGTACATTATATAGAAAAGCAAAAATTACAGGTACAGCTGGAAAAATAGGTACATTAACAGTATATGCAAATGGCATTGAAACAGATATCAAGCCAGATGAACTTATTTTTAAAGAAAACGCTGATAAAATCACATATACTACAAAAGAAACCACAAATAAAAAAACTTCTGATAGCAATAATACCACAGCAAAGCAACGCTTGACATTAGATGCAGATGACCAAGGATTTAATGGTATTGGAAAAACATACAAAAGTGCTACAATAACTGCAAAAAATGCTTCTCTTTCCAATACAATAATTAATGAAGATATTACAATACAACAAAGAGTAAAAAACACTGGTACAAAATTAAAAGATGTTACAGTAAAAGGAAATGTTTATATCTATGGAGGTAGAGATGCTATAAATATTGAAAATTGCATTATACAAAATGATATCATATCTCATAGAAGTGATAAAACACCTGTCACATTATCATTTGATGATAAAACAGATGTATCAGGTAATATTATCATACGAGGCAATACCATATTAAAAGGCAATAAAAACACAATATTAAAAAATGTACTTGTAGAACAATATTCTGGTAGAAATTTAGAAATCGATACCAATATTAAAAATATCACCTTTGATACAACAGCTGTTGAAACACAGTTGAATCAAAACAAAAATATACAAACTCTACGCATAAATACTGCACCAAACACATTCAGAATTTATATGATGGAAGGTTCTGTAATTGATACACTTTATGCGGATACTGATGTAGAAATTACTGGTACAGGTACAATACATAAAATTATTACCAATAAAAAAATATGGTCAGACAATACTATAACAGTAGATGAAATATCCGATGGCTTTATATCTGTTACAAGTATTGATGGTATACCAACAAAAATGTATAAAGGAAATAGTATTACATTATCAGCTATTATAAAGCCTCTTGATGCAAATAAAAAGGCAATTCGCTGGAGTATAGAAGATGATGGTGATACAGGTGCCATATTATCTGATGGTAATGTATTAACAGCATATCATGAAGGCAATGTTGTGCTAAAAGCTGAAATTAGAAATGGTATTAACAATAAAGAAAATTTTAAACAATATTTTACTATATCTGTAGAAGATGAATTTGCAGATTTTGTAGCAGTAGAAGATATTACAATGACTTCTCCAAATTTATGGGATATTGATGAATCACTTGTATTGACAGCAGATATTACTCCTGAAAATGCTACACATACATTAATAACATGGAGTATAAAAGATGATGGAAACACAAAAGCAAAAATAATAAATAATGAATTAAATTCCAAATTAGCAGGAACAATTACAGTGCTTGCTACTATTGAAAAAGGTGCTGATGGTATATCTGATTTTACAAAAGAATTTAAAATTAATGTTATGCCTATTGAAAAAAAATTTATAAAAGTAGATAATATTATATTAAATACACCAACTACTTGTAATGCAGGTGATACATTACAACTTTCCGCTACAGTAGAGCCTACTAATGCTGATTTAAAAGAAATACAATGGCAAATTGTAAATACAGGTGGTACAGGTGCGTATATACAAAATCATACTAATCTTCACACAAAATCAAAAGGAAATATTATACTTTCTGCAACAATACCTAGAGGTGTAAATGGTTCTTCTGAATCTTATTATCAAGAATTTATTATTACTGTAGAATAACAATAATAGCCCTTTCTAAATTTAGAAAGGGCTATTATTTTGTAATTATATATTGTCAATCTGTTATTTTCTATTTTTTATAATTTGTTCATACTGTTGTTGTGTAATTTTTTCTAATGCTACATATTTTAAAAGTTGTTCTTTTGTCACAAAATTTCTTTGATATCTTTCTTTTAATATTTCATACATTGCTATTACCTCCTTGTAATATCATCAATTCTAAATCCGTCATTTGTTGTGCTAGTATTTGTCTTTGCTGTTGTGCCTCAATATTTGCTAATTCCAAATCCGTTATAGCCTGCATAATCATTTCTGCATCACTTTGTTGTTGTATCTGTTGTGGCTGTTCCATTTCTTGCCATTTACCATTATTATATTTTTTACCTAATGGAGAAATATCATTTTCTTTTAGTAATATCATATCATCTGCATTTATTTCGCCATACAAATAGGAATCTGCAAAACAAATACCGTTTTCATCAATCTGAGCATATCTCATATTACTTCCTCCTTATCCTTCTTAATTAATAAAACTCTACTATTTCATAGCTTATCATAGCAGGGCTAACTGTTACTGACCCTCTTGCTCCTGCATATGTAAAATTAGTTGCTGTTAAACTTTTTAAATATCCCATAACAACAGAAGGACTTGAAGCATAACCAGAAGTACCACCACCTCGGAATATTACAAATGTTTTTAATGGATTTACCTCTGAAATAGTAATTGTTACATCATTTGCTGTAGTATTTGCCACAGGTTTCTCTTGAAAAGTACCCCTCTGTACTTTTTTGATGCCTACACCACCTGATGTAAATTTATCAAGCAGTGCATTCAATTTTGCCATAACAGTACCCTCTGTTACTGTACCACCTGTATTTGCTGTTTCTCCTATCAAATCGCTAATGTCCACTACTGTCTCGTCTAATTGTATTGTTTTTTGATTTAATTTATTTAATTCTCCATCTATTATATCCATATTGCTGTTAATATGATTAACATCATAAAAATCTTTATCATCAGGCTTTAATAGCTGATAGTTTTCTGTATAACAGCCATATTGCATTTCCATATATAAATCTCCTTTCTTTTCTATTATTCTCTTGACCAAGATAGCTTTATAATAAATAATAAAAAGTATCAAAAAGTATCAAATTTTTTATTTTATATAATATTTTCAATATGGCTTTTATTGTATAAATATACCAAAATAAGGTTAGCCTTATTTTATTATAGAAATATAATATTGTATTTTATCAAAGCAATTCTATTCATATTGTCAAAAAATATTGCATTTCTATAGCGAAATTGTTATAATTTTAGAAGTTATGAAGAATATTGTATATAAAATAAACACCTTTTTAGGAGGACTACAACAATGTTAGAATTAAAAAACGTATCCTATTCCGCAGAAGGAAAAGAGGGTATATTAAAAAATATCAGTTTAACCATTGAAGATAATCAATTTGTTGTGATTACTGGACCAAATGGTGGAGGAAAATCTACACTTGCTAAAATCATTGCAGGTATTATAATGCCTCAAAGTGGTCAAATATTATTAGATGGACAAGATATTACAAAACTTTCTATCACAGAAAGAGCAAAAGCAGGCATTAGTTTTGCTTTTCAACAGCCAGTGCGCTTTAAAGGTGTTACTGTTCATGATTTAATATCATTGGCTTCTGGAAAAGATTTAAGCACTGCTGCCGCTTGTCAATATCTTTCAGAAGTGGGACTTTGTGCCAGAGATTATATTGATAGAGAAGTAAATGCTAGTCTTTCTGGAGGAGAATTAAAAAGAATTGAAATTGCTACAGTATTAGCAAGAAAAACAAAGGTTTCTCTTTTTGATGAACCAGAAGCAGGCATTGATTTATGGAGTTTCAAAAACTTGATAAATGTTTTTGAAAAAATGCATGAAGAAATACAAGGCACTATTGTGATTATTTCTCATCAAGAAAGAATTTTAAATATTGCTGATAAAATCATTGTGATTGCTAATGGCGAAATTACAAAGCAAGGTACAAAAGAACAAATTTTACCAAGTCTTTTAAACCAAACAGAAGGTTGTCGCTTTATGAAGGAGGAAGAATAATGGATGCAATATTAAAATCACTTTTAGAGCAAGTTTCTGATTTGCATGATATACCTGTAGGAGCTTATAATATTCGTAATAATGGACAAAGTGAAAGCAGAAATTCTACAGATACTATACAAATTGTTTCCAAAACAGATGGTAAATCAGGTATTGACATTATTGTAAAGGAAAATACCAAAAATGAAAGTGTTCATATTCCAGCAATCATCACAGAAACAGGTATTAATGATTTAGTATATAATGATTTTTATATTGGAGAAAATGCAGAAGTAGTAATTGTTGCTGGCTGTGGTGTGCATAATAGCGGAACAGAGGCTTCCATGCATGAAGGCATACACAGATTCTTTTTAGGTAAAAATTCAAAAGTGACTTATATTGAAAAACATATAGGAGAAGGAGAAGGTACAGGAGAACGTATTATCAATCCTCAAACACATATTTTTGCAGAACAAAATAGTTATATGGAAATGGATACTGTACAATTAAAAGGTGTTGATTCTACAAATAGAGTATCTTCTGCAAAACTTGCAGAAGGAGCAACACTGATTATAAAAGAAAAAATTATGACACATGGAAAACAAACAGCAGAAACTGCATTTACAGTAGAATTAGATGGTAAAAACTCTAGCGCAAATCTGATTTCTCGTTCTGTTGCAAAAGATAACTCAAAACAAGTTTTTCGTTCTGTTATTAATGGTAATTCGGAATGTTATGGTCATTCGGAATGTGATGCAATTATTATGGATGGTGGTGTTGTTGCAGCAATTCCAGAAATTACAGCAAATCATTTAGATGCTACATTAATTCATGAAGCAGCTATAGGTAAAATTGCAGGTGACCAATTAACAAAATTAATGACATTAGGATTAACAGAAAAAGAAGCAGAACAGCAAATTATAAATGGATTTTTAAAATAATATTATGTTTTTGTATTTTATTGATATTTAAATTTTATAAAAATTTATACTTTTACTGTTATATCATACTAATAAAAAGTCTTCAAATTGTAACTAATTTGAGGGCTTTTTTTGTGAAAATTACACTATGTCAATATAAATAGCAGATATGTAAAGACAAATTGATAGTATATGTACCATATTTTATATAAAATATTGATACCATCAATTCATGCAAAAAATATAAGGAGGCACAAAATATGGAAATTGGCAAAAAAATACATCAATTTAGAAAACTTTCTGGAATCTCACAAGAGCAATTAGCAGAAAAATTAAATGTTTCAAGACAAACTATATCTAAATGGGAAACGGGAGCAACATTACCAGATATACAAAGCATAGTTAAATTTTGCAATATCTTTCAAGTAACATTGAATGATTTACTACTAGATGAAAAAAACACAAACTATACTGACCAAATTACATTACAAGATTTAATACAGATTCATATTAGAAATAGAAAAATGACATTGCTTTTAATAAGTGGTTTACTTTTTATAATGGCAAGTATACTATCTGCTATATTTATTATGGTACTACATTCTATCATGCTAAGACTAGAATATTTATTTTATCGTTATATTACAATAGGAGAATACATTTATATGCCTATAAATTATTTATCATTTTCTATACCAGTAATATTATCTTTTATAATTGGTATTTCTCTTTGTATTTGTTATATTATAAAAAATAAGAAAAGCAAAAAAGATTAAATATTCTGTATAATATGAAACACTTGTATTACTGCATTATATATGATAAACTATTTATTATAATAGTATTTTTTCTATTTTAATATTACTAATTTATTCATTATATATAGTAGGAGCGTGAAATTATTATGAAAAAATTAAAATCATTTTTATTTATTTTTTGTTTTCTATTTGTTTCATTTCATGTTACTGCATATGCAAGCGATACTACAGCAAAGGTATTTGCTACAGATATCACTGCTTACATAGATGGTCTAACTATTCCATCATATAATATAGACGGAAAAATTGGAATTGATATAGATGATTTAACACGTTATCATCATTTTGATTTGTCTATATTTCTTGATTACCCTTTATACCAATTATATTATTCTAAATATGATATTCCCCTATCAGAATATGTTGCAAAACAAAATACAGTACCTGCGGGCACATTTTTAACATACGCAAGTACACCAAATAAATTAATACAATTAAATGGCAATATCATACCTGCTTATGATGTAGACGGAAAAATAATTATATTAATGGATTCTTTAAATTACTGTGGTAAAGTTACATGGTATCCAGAACAAAGAAAAACTTGTTTTGAATATATTGCTTCTCTCAATGATTATTATAACAATCGTAACAAGTATAACATTTATCCTTTTATGATAGAACTAGTAAGAGATGATATAGGAGCATTTACTATATCAGAAAATAATAATTGCTATTTATCTGATATTTCATTCGGAAAAAATAAAACAATTGGAATTTATTTTAAATTTTCTATACCATCATATGAAACAGATATCATAAAGGCATTTCAAAAAATATTAAATGATATGATTAATGTAGATTATGCTGGCAATATTATAGAAAAAGAAAACGATATTACAAATGAACATATACAAGCATATATCAATGGTGAAAAGCACACTATTCTATTTGTTAGAAAAAATACTCAAAGTGGTAACAATGAATATCAATTTTATTTAGAGAATACAGATAATATTGATTTAGATGACATTCAAAGTATCAAAATAGAATATCAATAAATTATATTTGTAAAAAACAACCCTCACAATATTGTAAGGGTTGTTTTTTTATCATTATTGTAATATATTTTCACTAACATAAATTTTAGAATTTTTTAATTCTGGTGCTTTTGCAGATTGCAATGCTTCTCCATTCTTTTTGTATTCTTGTTGTCCTACTGTAATTTCTATTTCAATGCCATCTTTTTGTAATATTACTGGTTTATCATTTGCTGTCCATGTTACAGTAAATCCTTCTTTTTCTGCCATTTCACGCAGAGGAACAACATTCACTTCTGATACTAGTGCTGTTGGTGTTGCTACTGTTGTTTCAGGTTCAACAACTGCTGGCTCCGTTACTTGTTCTATTTGTTGTTCTCCTAATAATTTTTCAGCTTCTTCTACTCCAACAAACTCTTCCTCAATATCTTCTACTTCATCATTAGGTAATATCATAACAAATACAGGATTTGTTTGTGCTGGTATACTTCTTGTTGTGATGCCATATAATACAAGGCAATTTTGATTTTTAATATCATCTTGTGTAAATACCTTTTTTGTACCTGCCATATCTACAATTTTTGTTTCGTCTGAAATATTTAACTGCAACATAATTTCTTCGCTTGTTAATTGCTCATCAAAATAAGCTGTTGATACAGAATTTTCTTCTCCTACTACAATACCCATTGGGTTTGTCATAGGAGGCAAGCTCATTGTCATAGGTGTCTTTTTTCCTAAAATAGCAGTAATACTCATATCATTTTTTAATTCATCTGCTTTCATAAAACTGCCATCTTTGTTATTTAATATAAAAGTGTTTTCGTCTATTGTGAATACAATACCAATTTCGTCATCTGGTCTTGTTGCAGAAATTAAATAATAACCTTTTTCACTTTTCTCAATAGATGTTATTTTTGCATTCATTGTCATATATTGGCTTTCTATTTTCATATCATTTTGTTCTAATTCCTTCACCTCTGGTAATTTTTGTTGTGCATCATCTGCAAATATTGTCATACTACCTACTGTAGAAAATGCAAGCATTGTTGCAAGTACTGCATATATTTTTTTCATATTATTTTCCTCCTAAAATTTTATCATTTATTTGTTTCTATATCATAAGACGGTAGGTTGTTTCAATTTGTTCCATCAATTATATTACATTTATGTTACAATACAAAATCTACACCCATCATAATTGCAACATCTACCATTTCTGTTACCATAGCATATGTTTCTTCATCTGATTTCAGTCTTTCCATTGTTTCCTCATCACTTTCAAAACTACAAATTAATTGTTCCTCTGCATCATAAAAATCTGCTCTCCACTCATCTGTTCTATCTTTATATTTTTTCAAATGGTACCATATTTCATTAATTCCGCTAATTACATATCTATCAATCATCATTTTATTCCTCCTTTTAATATTCTGCATTGTGTACTGTTCTTGGATAAGGTATGACATCTCTAATATTACTCATACCTGTTAAATACATTACAGCTCTCTCAAAGCCCAATCCAAAACCTGCATGACGTGTACCGCCATATCTTCTTAAATCCATATACCACCAATAATCTTCTTTTTTCATAGACAATTCTTTCATTCTTTTTTCTAATTTATCCAGTCTTTCTTCTCTTTGACTTCCCCCTATAATTTCTCCAATATTTGGCACAAGTAAATCCATAGCTGCAACCGTTTTATTATCATCATTCATTCTCATATAAAATGCTTTAATATCTTTAGGATAATCTGTTACAAAAACAGGTTTTTGAAATACTTCCTCTGTTAAATATCTTTCATGCTCTGTTTGTAAATCCATGCCCCATTTTATAGGATACACAAATCTATCGCTTACTTTTTCTAATATAGAAATCGCCTCTGTATATGTGATTCTTCCAAAGTCACATGAAATAATATTTTCTAATCTCTTCAAAAGTCCTTTGTCTATATATTCATTAAAAAATATCATTTCCTCGGGTGCATTTTCCAATACAAATGATATAATGTATTTCAGCATTTCTTCTGCTATTTGCATATTATCCTCTAAATCTGCAAACGCCATTTCTGGCTCTATCATCCAAAATTCTGCTGCATGACGTGCAGTATTAGAATTTTCTGCTCGAAATGTAGGTCCAAATGTATAAATATTGCGAAAAGCCATAGCAAACGTTTCGCCTGAAAGCTGACCACTTACAGTTAAATTAGTTTGTTTTCCAAAAAAATCTTTTGTAAAATCAACATCTCCATTTTTCGTAATAGGCATATTTTTAATATCTTTTAAAGGTATTGTTGTAACAGAAAACATCTCTCCTGCTCCTTCACAGTCACTTCCTGTAATAATAGGTGTATGAACATATACAAAACCTTTTTGTTGAAAAAATGTGTGTATAGCATAAGCAATTAAACTTCTCACTCTAAACACAGCAGAAAATGTATTTGTTCTAGGACGCAGATAAGCAATTTTTCTTAAATATTCAAAAGAATGTCTTTTTTTCTGTAAAGGATAAGAATTATCACAAATTCCCTCTACAATCACTTTATTTGCTTTTAATTCAAATGGCTGTTTTGCCTGAGGTGTTTGTTCCAATATCCCCTTTACTATTACTGCTGTACCTATATTTAACTTTACAATATCATTATAATTAGAAAGCTGTTGCTGTTCCAGTACAATTTGTATATTTTTAAAAAAAGTACCATCATTTAATTCTAAAAATCCAAATGATTTTGAACTCCTTATTGTACGTATCCAGCCTGCTATTTCTATTTCTTTTTGTGCATATTCTTTTTGATTTTTATAAATATCTTTTATTTGTATAAAATGCAATATTATTACCTCTTTCTAATTTCTAATTATAAAAACTTTAAAAACTCTCCATATCCTTGTTTTTCCATATCTTCTTTTGCTATAAACCTCAATGCTGCACTATTTATACAATATCTTAAACCACCCTTTTGTTTTGGACCATCTTTAAAAACATGCCCTAAATGCGCATTACCACATCTACTCCTTACCTCTGTCCGAATCATATTATGACTCAAATCATCATACTCTTGTATGGTATTGGGGTCTATTGCTTTTGTAAAACTTGGCCAGCCACAACCAGATTGAAATTTGTCTGTAGAACGAAAAAGAGGTTCTCCTGTTGTAATATCTACATAAATGCCTTCTTTTTCCATATCACAATATAAATTTTGAAAAGGTGGCTCTGTTTCATTTTGCTGTGTAACAGCATACTGTAAAGGTGTTAACATTTCTTTTAATGTTTCATTACTAGGTTTATGATATTTTGTTTCATCTACAATGCGACTTTTTTCCTTCATTATTTTTTCGATATTAATATGGCAATATCCATTTGGATTTTTATTTAAATAATTTTGATGATACTCTTCTGCTAAACAAAAATGTTGCAATGGCAAATTTTCTACTACAACTGGCTTTTGATATTGTTTTTGCAGTTCTTTTAATGATTGTGCTATAATATCTTTTTGATACTGCTCTAAATAATAAATACCCGTTCTGTATTGTATACCTACGTCCATACCCTGTCTATAGTGGGAAGTAGGCTCTATTGTTCTATAAAATTCTTTTAATAATTCCAAAAGTGATATTTTATCACTATCAAAAGTAACCTCTACAACTTCTGCATGACCACTACCATGACATACTGCTTCATAGCAAGTTTGTTCTGTATCACCATTGGCATAACCTACAGCAGTATCTAAAACCCCCTCTAATAGCTGCATATATTTTTGTGTTCCCCAAAAACAGCCTCCTGCCAAATATATTTTTTGTATATTCATATCATTATCACTCTTTTCTTTTTAAAGTATAAATGTCTTCTCTTCTATGAGCTAATATAGGCAATTCCTGCCTTATTTTATTCACCACATTCAAATCAATGTCGCAAAAAGCAATATCTTCTTTTTCTGACAGTCTACTAATGACTTCTCCCCAAGGAGAAACCACAATGGAATTGCCATAAGAAATATAATCAGCATGCTGATTTCTTGCTGGAGCAACACCTATAGTATATACTTGGTTATCTAATGCTCTTGCACGAAAAGATAATTCCCAATGTACTGGTCCTGTTGTCATATTAAATGCAGCAGGTACAATAATCATATTTGCACCTTCTAATACCATAATACGTGACAATTCTACAAAACGAATGTCATAGCAAATGCAAACGCCTATTTTTCCAAATTCTGTATCAAAAACGGTAATATTATTTCCTGCTGTTAATGTATCAGACTCTTTAAAATATTGTCCTCCTGAAACATTAATATCAAATAAATGCATTTTCCTATGTTTTGCAATTTGTTTTCCCTCTCTATCAAAAACATAACAAGTATTGTAAATTGCCCCATATTGCCCTTTTTCAGGCATAGACCCTCCTACAACATACATATGATATTGTTTTGCTGCATTAGAAAGCGATTGCCATACTGTATCGCCTTGCATTTCTGCATACAAAGGGAAATTTTTTGTGGCATATGGACAACAAAACATTTCTGGCAATATTGCTATATCTGCACATTGTTGTTTTGCTTGTTCTAAAAAAGAAATTGCCTTTTCAATATTTTTTTGTTTGTCATTAGAAATAGACATTTGTAATAATGCTGCTTTCATATTAATACCACCCTTTATTACTTATAATTTTTTTAGTAAAAGAAAGTTATAGAATGTATAAAATATATTAAAACAATATAATGTTTATAAAATTTATACTCATTATTATCTGCTTTACAATGTTCATTCACTATTTAACAAAACGTTTTATATATCATATAAAATTTTACTACTTATTGCAATGTAAAGCAAATATTTTAATATTGTTTAAAAAGTTATGTAAATTATAGTTGTAACATTATAAAAAGTAAAATGAAAAAACAAAAGAGGATATAAAACTTAAATTTTAGAACCTAAAACACCAAAACCAAAAATGTGTATCTTTATGTTAGTTTTATTTATAATGAAATTAATAATTATATAGTAGTATAATTTAATTATAAATATATTTTATTATTTTAATGTTTTAGATAGATATTTCCCATCAAATCTAACTCCCCATCCTTTATTTTCTGAAAATAATAAATTATTAATTTGTGTGAAATCTGGTAACTTTATATTACTCTCTTTTAAAAATAATATAATAGCATTTAAATTATCTAAACTTTCTTTTCCATACCAACTGATTGAAGTATATGCATGGCTATTAGCTAAATTCCATACCATTTTTAAAATAGCATTAACATCAGAAGAAATATTTTCATATAAATTTTTTAATTCATTATATTTTTCTTCTTTTAAATATTCAAAAGCAGAAGTTTCATAATTACCAAACTCAAACAAATACTCAGGAATATACTCTATGACTTCATCCATCCATTCATCCCAATAACAAAGATTTGTTACTTCCCAATATTTTTCAAATACTATATTCCAACTTTTTTTAGGATATTTTACAATTAAATATTCTTCTGCACACATTATTCCATATGCTATTCTTCCTATAACAGAAATTTTTTTAAATTTTTTAATCATTATCCTTCTCCTTTCATTTAGTGAGAATAATTTCCAAATATCTTGTCTTTATAAGGTATATATATAATTTTTACAACTTTTGCTTTATCTCTAAATAATATAATTTTTTAGCTACTTTTTATATATCAATTTTCTTACTTCGTTTATAAAATAAATTTTTTCTATAACTGAATCATATTGTATTAAACTTATCCCTTTATCCCTTTGAGACATTAGTTAATTTTTTTACGTTTTTTTATGCAAAACCTGTAATTTTATTGTATAATATACCTTAAGAGACCATTTTTGCTAAATTTACTTAATTCACTTTAGAACTAGAGTAAAGCAAATGTTATTTTATTAAGTTTGCTATCACATAGTTGGATTTACAATATAATATAACAGAAATATATTTATATTTTTATAAAATCATGTTATGCTTATTTTAAAATATAATAAGGGAATGATATTATGACATTACAATTACAATGTAATATCCATCATATAAATTATGAAAAAGCTGTTTTATATTTATTAAAAAAAGTAATGCCTTCTGTCTCTCCTGAACTACGTCCTTTTTTAGAAAGTATTGTTCAATGTTCTGGAGATATTACTCATGCTATTACAAACACTATTGCTGAAAAAGATATACAATGTGCTATTATTTATATTATAAATAAATATCATTATCAATTAAGTGATGCTATAGAAAAAGCATTTTTAAAAAAAGGATTTACAATAAAAATAAATTCTATCATTGTATCATTGGAACAATATACATCAGAATATTATATTCAAATAAATTTTCAAGTTATTTCTAGTTCTATCAAAATTTTAAATCCCTTTTTATCAGATAATCTTTTTGGACGTTTGCTTCGTATTAAGCCATTAATAGATGCTTTGTCATCATTGGCAGAAACCACATTTCAAACACAATTTGATTTTGCAGAAATGAAAAATTTGTCTATTACATCTATACCATAAATATTATATATAAAAATAATATTGATATAAAAAAACACAGCAGAATACTATTTCTGCTGTGTTTTTTTAAAATTGTAGGGTTTTGTGTTGGGTAATGTCTTTATCCGAAGATTTCAGACAGCATTATTTTGCCACAAAAAAATAAAAAATGCAATTAATAAAGCGTTAAGATAATTGACAATATGAAAAAATCATGTTATATTTTATAAAATTACTTATTTACTAAATTACTAAATAGAAAAGAGGAATCTATTATGAAAATACCAACTTATTTAAAACATAAACCTGTTATTGTTTCAGAAGATTATGAAAACATTGATGGTAGATATGAACATAATTCTGATGCAAAAGGATTATCACTAGGGCTTGCACAATGGAATGATAGAGGAAAAGTAGATATTTCTGCAAAAGTTTGGCGACATACAGGTGGAAAATGGTCACGCCAATCAGAAGAACTTCCTATACATAGAGTAATAGATTTAGCAATATTAACTTGTCGTAGTAAACTATATCTTAGTGAGTCTTATCAATATGAAAATTTTTATAACAAGCAAAACCCTATAATAGATAGAGTAGGCTTACAAGGAGATGCTATGACAATCAAATTTTGTACTGAAAATGATATGCTTGATGATGATATCAAACTTTTTATAGAAACATTAAGCAAAGATGATGAATTATTAGGAGAACGTTTTAAAGTACTTTCTGCATTATTGAAACAAATGGGATATTAAATACATTACCAAATATACACAAAAGGCATACAATTACTTTTTAGATATTATATAAAATCATTTTATCATATAGGAGGTATCAAAAATGGAAACAGCACAAAAAAAAGAAATCAAAAAAGATTATCAACAAAAAAAGACAATAGGAGGTATCTATGCTATACAAAATACAAAAACAAACAAATGGTTTGTAAAAGAAAGCTATAACATTGCTGCATCTAAAAATCTTTTTGATTTTTCTTTAAAAATAAATGACTGCCCAGAGCAAAAATTAAAACAAGATTGGTTACAATATGGTGGTGATTGTTTTCACTTTGAGATATTGGAAGAATTAGAAAAAGGTAAAGAACAAACAAGAAAAGCATTTGGAGAAGATCTAAAAGAACTACTTCAAATTTGGCTAGAAAAATTACATGACAAAGCACTTTATTAAAAATGAATTTTATTATTTTTGATAAATAAAGCGTGCTAAAATAGCACGCTTTGTCTATTTCTCTTTTATTTTAAATATTGCTGCATTTTGAGGTACAACACAGAAATTTTTATCAATTACAGTAATTTTAGAAGATTCTTCTTCCATAAAACACAATGTATTTTTATCAATGATTTCAAATGTATAATGATATTTATCATCATTTGTTGTTGCAGTTAAAATATTGTCATTGATTTCATATGTTCCTATTGTAAAATAAGAAGAAAGCATATCATAAGAAAATGTAAACTCTTTTTTATTTGTATCTACAGAAATAGTTGGTAATATTTTTTTATCACTATCATATTTCTCTTTTTCCAATTCCATGATATATGTACCAGTATTTACTTCATTATCATTGCTTTTATTACAAGCCATAAGCAATAATATTATAAATAGTATATACTTTTTCATCATAACACTCCTTTTTTATTTATTTGAATTCTATTAATTTCATACAAAATTGATACAGTTATTTTTTATTGTAATATATACTATAATTTTCAATCTATAATAAAATATATTTGACATCTGAAAAACTTTTATTTTTATCAATATAATGTTATGATAATATAGAAATAAAGTTTAAAATAGAGAAAGGTGTTATTATATGGAACAGCAAACAAAAAATATATGGAAAGGATTTTTATTAGTTGCGTTTGGCGCTTGCTGCTGGGGAATCTCTGGCAATATTGGACAATTTTTAAAAACAACAAAAGGATTTTCATTAGAATGGCTTGTATCTTGTCGCTTACTTATAGGAGGCTTTTTGCTTCTATGTTATTTGTTTATCAAGCACAATAAAAAAGTATTTATGATATGGCAATGTAAAGAAAATAGAATATCATTACCTATTTTTGCTATATTTGGTATGTTACCTGCACAATATACTTATTTTGTAGCAATCAAATACTCTAATGCCGCAACTGCAACAGTATTACAATATACAGGACCTGTTTTAATTGTGCTTTATATAGCATTGCAACAAAAAAAATTACCTTCTGTACCAGAATGTATTGCGGTAATTTGTGCTTTATTTGGTACATTTTTGCTTGCTACAAATGGAAATATACATAGTCTTGCTTTATCACCAAAAGCACTGGCTTGGGGAATATTATCCGCATTTGCATTAGCATTTTATACCATTCAGCCTAAAAAAATGCTAGAAAAATGGGACTCTTCTTATGTAATTGGTTGGGGTATGCTGATTGCAGGTATTGCCATTTTTCCTATTCATCCAATTACTCGTTTTAGTGGTATAATGGATACACAAGCAATAATAGCAATGATATTTATATTAACATTTGGTACAATATTCGCTTTTTGCTGTTATCTTGCTGGTGTTGCTATTGTAGGTGCAACAAAAGGCAGTTTGATTGCTTGTCTAGAGCCTTTATCTGCTACAATTGTTTCTATTGTTTGGTTAAAGCAAGACTTCAGCTATATTGATTTAATAGGATTTGCTTTTATTATTGCTACAATAGGTATATTATCACTACCCAAGCAAAATGTAGCTTTGAAACAGTAGAATTTATATAAAATATACTCCCACACTATATACTAATACAAAAATGTGGGAGATATATTTTTATAAAATTTATTAAAACATATTATTTTAATATTTCACAAGGCTCAAAAGAACCAATGGCATGACAAACAGAACAAACATCAGGACGTTGTTCGTAAGTAGCACCACAAAACATACAACGATAACCTGTTACTTTTTGTTTTTCTTCAGTTTTAACAGATATTTCTGTTTTTTTATTTTTTTGCATTAAATGCAGCATTGCCTCCAAAAATCTTCTTTCATGGTCTTTTTCAATTTTTGCTATATTTTGAAAAAGCTCAGCTAATTCTGTCAATCCTTCTTGTTTTGCTGTTTCTGCAAAAGAAGGATACATATTTATCCATTCTTCATTTTCACCAGAAGCAGCATCTTTCAAATTAGATAAACTGTCTGGAAGCTCTCCATATAATGTTGTATATAATAATTTTGCATGAGTAGATTCATTTAATGCCATTTTTTCAAATAATTCTGCAATTTCTTCATGACCCTCTTTTTTTGCTGCTGCTGCAAAAAAAGTATATTTATTACGTGCTAAAGACTCTCCCATAAGTGCTGCTTTTACATTTTTTTCAGATTGTGTTCCTTTTAGCTCCATAGTATTTCTCTCCTTTATAATAATAAAAATCATTTAATAATTATTATCAAATATTATATTATAATATTTATAATATTTCAACATTTATTTATATATATTTAGTAATATTTGCATAATAAAAGTGAAAAAAATAAAATGTAATATTATAAAACTTTTATTTATTTATTTTGTTAAAATAGCAAGTTATATTGTAATATTATAAAATATTTGTTAAAATAAAAGTCATATATTTTGTATAAAAAATAATATTTTATGACAGAAAAAGGGGGATTTATTGTGTTTTCTGCATTCCGAAAGGAATTAAAACAGGAGTTTAAAGGGTATAATGGAGCAATGCTTGCAAAAGATGCTATGGCTGGTTTAACAGTAGCAGCGGTAGCATTGCCTTTGGCTTTAGCATTTGGTGTCAGTAGTGGTGCTGATGCAGGTGCTGGATTGGTAACAGCAATCATTGCAGGTATTGTAATGAGTGTACTTTCAGGAGCATACTATCAAATATCAGGACCAACAGGAGCAATGGCAGCGATATTAATGTCTATTATTGCCTCTTATGGTTTAGATGGTGTATTTATTGCAACAATGCTTGCTGGTGCTTTTTTACTGCTTGCAGGTATATTCCATTTAGGAAAAATGACATCATTTATACCTGCACCAGTTATTACAGGTTTTACATCTGGTATTGCAGTTATCATTGCATTAGGACAAGTTGACAATTTTTTTGGTGTGACATCAAAAGGAAGTACAACACTAGAAAAAATATTAAGTTATAGTAGTTTAGGATTTTCTCCCAATATAACAGCAGTTGCAATTGGTGTATTTGTCATGATATTTATGTTTGTATTTCCTAAAAAATGGAATGCTATTGTACCAGCATCATTAATTAGTATTATATTAGCAACAGCAGTTTCTATTATTATGAAATTAGATGTAACAGTAGTAGGAGAAATACCAAAAACATTGCTTCCAGAAAAAAGATTGCTTTTTTCAGCAATAAATTTAGATAAAATAACAGGTTTGATTGCTCCAGCATTCAGTATTGCAATATTAGGTATGATCGAGAGTTTGCTTTGTGGTGCAAGTGCGGGAAGAATGACAGGAAAGCAGTTAAATAGTGACCAAGAATTGATTGCACAAGGTGTCGGAAATTTAATACTACCATTTTTTGGTGGTATTCCTGCAACGGCAGCAATTGCACGTACAAGTGTAGCAATTAAATCTGGTGCAAAAACAAGATTAACAGGTGTTTTTCATGCTATAGGGCTTTTGATTTCGATGTTTTTATTAGGAGATGTTATGTCACAAATTCCCTTAGCAGCATTAGCTGGCGTATTGATGGTAACAGCTTTTCGTATGAATGAATGGATTGCTATTAATTACATATTAACACATAAATTTAAGGGTGCAATGTTGGAATACTTTGCAACAATGCTTGCAACAATATTGTTCGATTTAACAACAGCAATTATTATTGGTGTATTGATTGGTTTGATATTCCTTGTT
Organism: Lachnospiraceae bacterium 46-61; assembly: GCA_041223565.1. Classification (GTDB taxonomy): domain Bacteria; phylum Bacillota; class Clostridia; order Lachnospirales; family Anaerotignaceae; genus Coprocola. The sequence goes on along the minus strand of JBCLQL010000001.1, from coordinate 253,074 downwards.
GTGCAGCTTTCCCATATTGAAATCAATTATGAAAATGTAGATATGGCGAGAATGAAAGTAGATGACCCTGTACTTTGCGAAAGATATAACAATGCAAGAGTAGCCTATATTACTGGTCCTATGATATTTGCAAATACACAAACGGTTGCTGACATTCCAAACCATATGCAAAATTGTGATACTATATTATTTTCTATGAGAGGCGTATCTAATATAGACATTTCTTGTGCGCAAATTATGATAGAATTGTTGGAAGATTTTCAAAAAAGGGGTATTGATGTTGCTGTTTGTGGATTACCTTCCCGTGCTATGGAAATGATGCATAGAAGTGGTTTGTATGATATGTTAGGAGAAGAAAATTTTTATTGGAGCGTGGAAAGAGCATTACTCACAAATCGCCCATTACCTCCTATTAGAAAAACAGAAATATAAATTTTTTGAAAAAACTGCATTTGCTAAATGAAAAGTTTGTGAATGAAATCCACAAAAAAATAAGCACTGAAAAATGCTTTACAAAATGCAAATTACTTGTTATACTTTATACATAAAAGGGAGGCAGTCACCACGTTGTGGTGGTCGCCCTCGAAATTGGGTAAAACTACCCTAGCTTTGCAAGAGCTATGATGGGTAGTTTTTTATTTACTTTCTTTTTATTAATATAACAATTAAAGAAAGCAATGCAACGATAAATAAACCAAATGTTAACATAACCATTATGGCTTCATAATTTGTCATATGCACCACCCCCTCTTCCCTTTTATGTATAACTGAGAGGATGACCACCCGTCATGACTGCTTCTGCTAGTATATCATAATCAATTCCATATTTCAACAAAATAATACAACTCACCTACTAAAACTGTATTCGCAAAATGAAAAGTTTTTTGTCAAACTTTTTTTAAAGTTACTGAGTGCGGGTAAAAATTACAAAAAAATAAGCACTGAAAAATGCTTTACAAAATATAAATTACTTGTTATACTTTATACATAAAAGGGAAGCAGTCACCACATTGTGGTGGTCGCCCTCAGGTTTAGAGTAAAAACTACCCTAGCTTTCCAGAGCTATGATGGGTAGTTTTTTGTTACTTTCTTTTTATTAGAATAACAATTAAAGAAAGCAATGCCACTATGAAAGTACCAAAAGAAAGCATTAAATAAA
>JBCLQL010000001.1:0-251815 GCA_041223565.1 Lachnospiraceae bacterium 46-61 | reverse complement strand
GGATGACCACCCGTCATGACTGCTTCTGCTAGTATATCATAATCAATTCCATATTTCAACAAAATAATACAACTCACCTACTAAAACTGCGTTCGCTAAATCAAAAGTTTTTTGTCAAACTTTTTTTCAAAAAAGTTTGTGGGTGTGGGTGAAACCCACAATATAATTTCGCTGATAAAAGTCCTTATTTTTATCAGCGAAATTTTTTATTTTATATTTATTCAATATATTTATATCAATATATCATAAATCGTATACGAAAAAAAGTGAATTGTCAAAATTATGTATAGCTATTATAATATAATTTAGGTTTTTTCTATAAATTATACAATCTAAATTAATATAAATTTTGAAAGGAGCATTATTATGAAAAGCATACTAGAATTATTTGCACAAGATGAAATTAAAGTCAACACAAGACACTACAATCACAGTAAGGAATATTTAGACAAATACAAAGAACTGGAAAAACTAGAAAACAGTATACTAGAAAAACTATGTAATGAAGGCAAAGAATTATTTCAAAAATACCAAGATATAATAATCGAATTACAAGATATAAACAGAACAGCAGAATTTATATACGGCTATCAATTAGGTACTTTAATGACAATAGACGTTTATTCTATATTAGATTATTTATCATCAGATGATAATGATTGATATAAATTGGGGGGAAACTTTTTTCACTTGTGAAAAGTTTTCCCTCACCCCTTCAAAAACACGCTTGAAAGTATAACGACTGTGGGGCATTGCCTCATCTTCCCACCAATTTTGAAAAAGTTAGACAAAACTTTTCATATAAAACTTCGTTTTCCTTATTATGAACGGAATGAAAGCGGAATATTTTTTTAATGTAGTTTTTTGTTAAAAAATATATGTAGAATTTGCATTTTTTTCCCAAAACGGATATAATACTAGCATATCATGCACATTACATGAAATTTGCAAAGGCAAGCATTTAGGAGGGATTTTTTTGGACAAACAAAAATTTTATATTACCACACCAATTTATTACCCTAGCGACAAATTGCACATAGGTCATTCTTATTGCACAGTTGCAACAGACACTATGGCAAGATATAAAAGATTACGTGGCTATGATGTCATGTTTTTGACAGGAACAGACGAACATGGACAAAAATTAGAAAGAATTGCAAAAGGACAAGGCGTTACACCTAAAGAATACATTGATAAAGTCGTTGTTGGCATCAAAGAACTTTGGAAAACATTAAACATATCTTATGACAAATTTATCAGAACAACAGACGACTACCATGTAAAAACAGTACAAAAAATATTTAAACAGCTTTATGACCAAGGCGATATTTACAAAAGTACCTATGAAGGCTGGTACTGTACACCTTGTGAATCTTTTTTTACAGAACATCAGCTTGTAGACGGAAAATGTCCAGATTGTGGCAGAGAAGTCGAAAAAGTAAAAGAAGAAAGTTACTTTTTCCGTCTTTCTAAATATCAAGATAGAATTATTAAATACATGGAAGAAAATGCAGAATTTTTACAGCCTAATACCAGACAAAACGAAATGATTAACAACTTTTTAAAGCCTGGTTTAGAAGACTTAGCAGTTAGTAGAACTTCTTTTAAATGGGGTATACCAGTAGAGTTTGACACTGGACATGTTGTATATGTTTGGGTTGATGCACTTTCCAACTACATCAGCGCATTAGGATATAACAGTGATGACGACAGTTTATTCCAAAAATACTGGCCTGCTGACGTACACGTTGTAGGAAAAGAAATTGTACGTTTCCATTCTATTATATGGCCTGCTATGCTTATGGCATTAAATTTACCTTTACCCAAACAAATTTTTGGACATGGCTGGCTTGTTATAAATGGTGGTAAAATGTCAAAATCTGTAGGTAATGTGGTAGACCCTAATGTATTAGTAGAAAAATATGGTGTAGATGCTATTCGCTATTTCTTATTAAGAGAAATCGCTTTCGGACAAGATGGTAATTTTAATAATGAGGCATTGATACAAAGAATTAATTCTGATTTAGCAAACGATTTAGGTAATTTAGTTTCCAGAACAGTAGGCATGATTGAAAAATATTTCAATGGTACACTTCCCGAAACACAAACACCTACACAATTTGATACAGATTTAATACAAACTGCCAAAAATATTGTGCCAAATGTAGAGGCAAACATGGACAAAATGATGTTCAGTGACGCTTTAATAGAGCTTTGGAATTTAATACGCAGAACAAACAAATACATTGATGAAACACAGCCTTGGATACTCATAAAAGATGAGTCAAAGCATTCTGAATTAGCAAACGCACTTTACAATGTAGCAGAAAGTATTAGAATCATTTCTATATTACTTCAGCCATTTATGCCTAATACACCAGAATTAATATGGAAACAAATTGGTTTAGAATCTGGAGAACTTACAGCTTGGGACAGCACAAAAGAATGGGGTAAATTGCCAAAAACACTTTCTGTAAAAAAAGGAAATGTAATTTTCCCAAGAATTGACATGAAAAAAGAATTAGAAGAATTAGAAGAAGCTATTAAAGCATCTCAAGCAAATTCTATTGCAAATCAAGAAAAGAAAAAAGAAACTGAAGTATCTTCTGAAATCAGCATTGATGACTTTTTCAAAGTACAGTTGAAAGTAGGAGAAATTATTGCAAGTGAAAAAGTAAAAAAATCAGATAAATTATTGAGAAATCAAGTCAAAATTGGCGATGAAGTGAGAGTAATATTCTCTGGCATTTCAAAATGGTACAGCCCTGAAGAAATGGTTGGTAAAAAAGTGGTTGTTGCTTATAATTTGAAACCAAGAAAAATGATGGGTGAAATGTCATATGGTATGTTATTGTGTGCAGATGACGGTGCAGACAAACTTTCATTATTGACATTAGATAAAAATGATATACCAAGTGGAGCAGATATTAGTTAATGTACTTTGAATCTCATGCTCATTATGATGATGAACAGTTTCAGCAGGACAGGCAGACGCTTTTACAGTGTCTGCCTCAATGCGGTATTGACTTTGTAATAAACAGTGGTTCTGATTTAAAAAGCTCTTATATAGGAAAAGAACTTTCAGAACAGTATGATTACATTTATTTTGCCGCTGGGATACACCCTCATGAACTGTATGACATCAATGAAAATGTAATACAGCAAATCCGTCAGCTTGCAGAACATAAAAAATGTGTTGCAATAGGTGAAATTGGTTTAGATTATTATTATGACACATTTCCAAGAGAAACACAAAAATATTGGTTTGAAAAACAGTTATTGCTTTCAAAATCACTTCACATTCCTGTAATAATTCATTCGAGAGAAGCAAGTCAAGATTGTTTCGACATAATTAAAAAAAGTGGTGTCGAAAAAGGCGTCATTCATTGCTATTCGGGAAGTTTGGAAATGGCAGAGGAATATGTCAAAATGGGATTTTTAATAGGAATAGGAGGAGTTTTGACATTTCCTAATGCTAAAAAATTGGTGGAGGTAGCAAAAAAAATATCATTAGAGCATATTTTGATAGAAACAGATAGTCCTTATTTATCACCTATTCCCAATAGAGGAAAACGCAATGATTCGAGAAATTTAGAATTTATTGTAAAAAAATTGGCTGAAATAAAAGGGGTTTCTCCCACTGATGTAGCGAACGCAACATTAGAAAATGGTAAAAAACTATTTTTTTAATAAAAAATGTTGAATATTTATTACAGATATGTTAATATAATAAATGTAACAGGATAAGGATATATCAAAACGGTATATCTTTATTTTATGCAGTAAAGATAGGCGCAACTGAAAATAGTTGTAAATACTGTCAAGGCATTTATCAAAAAGGAATAATGTCAAATAAAACGAATAGGATGTCCTATCCTATCAAATGTAACATTATAGGACATTCGAGGAGGAAAAAATGACAAGAAGACTGATTAGAGTAATCGCTGTTGTGGTATTTATGCTGGCTATTGGCAGCAGTACGGCCTTCGCTTACACAAAAACTGTAATTATCAATTTAGATGGTGTACCTCGCATGATAAATACAGATAAAGAAACAGTAGGCGATTTAATGGAAACGTTAGATGATGTAATTTCTGCTGATTATGTGTTACAGGGGGATGTTAGCAAAACTACAGAACTAACAAAAAATATGGTCATTGATTTGACTTCTATCACTGAAAAGAAGACCACAAAAACAGAAACCATTGCCTATGATACAGAAATCAGAGAAAATCCTGATTTAGAAGAAGGCAAAGAAAAAGTGCTGCAAGAAGGAGAAAATGGAGAATTATCCATTATTACGAAGGAAAATTATTCTGGAGCAAAACTGATTTCTTCTGAAGTTGTAGGAGAATTGGTAACAAAAGAAGCAAAGAATAAAATTATTGAAAGAGGTACAAAAAAAGAGGAACTTCCTATCGTAGAATTGAAAAAAGAGCCAGCAAATGTTACTGTTTCAGCAGCAGGAAGCAATTCTTTAAATGTGGTAGCAACAGGTTATACTCCTGGTGACCCAGGATGTACAGGAATTACTTATACGGGTACAAAGGCGTCTAGGGGAACGATTGCAGTAGACCCTAAGGTAATACCATTTGGTACAAAATTGTATATACCAGGTTATGGTTATGGCGTTGCAGCTGATACAGGCGGTGCAATTAAAGGTAATAAAATTGACCTTTGTTATGAAACCAGAACCGAAGCATTAAATTGGGGTATCAAAAACATTACTGTGTATGTTGTGAAATAAATAAAAATAAGCAAAGCGATAATATGCTTTGCTTATTTTTTTGCACTTTTATTTAAAAATTTAGTTGTTAATTTAATTTATAAAAATTTCTCTCTAATCCAGCAGTTTGAGAAATAATATCTGTATACCATACAATTTTATTATTGATACAAATAGGCTGGCAATCAGAAGAAAGTCTTGCAGAGCCAAGTGTTGTGATATCTGTTAACATTTTTCCATTTTCATCTACTGTAACTTGTTGCACGTCCAAAAATTCGCCTTTATCTGAAAATGTCTGCCACATAAGCTTATAATTGCCATTTGGAAGTTTTATAATATAAGGCTTACTTGCAGAAGTTCCTTTTTTAGCACTTACATAATTTGTAATATTTATTTGTTTTACTTTTGAAGTATCTTTTTTATTCGCTATTAAAAGCATAACATCTCTAGCAGAAGATTTATTTTTTTGGTCAATTGTACTAACAGCAGCAATATAATTATTTTCAGAAACTTCAAAACCGCCTATTGTAACACCAGTATAATTATCCCCTATTTGTCCTGAAATTTCAAGCATATCTACTACAGTACAATGCCCATTTGAAGTAGTAAATTTCCCATTATTTAATGAATCATTATATTTTATTAGCACAACAGAACGAGGATAAGCATCTCCTAAATCTAATGTTACTAATTTGCCATCATCTATTGCAATATATTGGTCAAAAGAATGGCTGACATATCCATATTCATCATTCATTACTTTACTAAATTGGTCAGCAATTTCCATTTTTTCAATATCCACACTATATGTAATATTTGCTTGATGATTCAGTCCATCATGTGATTGATACATTTGATGGCAAGAACGTACATACAAATAATTATTATATTCTACCATTCTTAACGAACCTGCTTCAAATGGTTTTATAGTATTATTATTACTATAGTCTGCTGCTCCAATTTTTTCCCAGTCTTTAGAATATTTTACTGTTTTAAAAGTAATAGTATTATTATTTTCAGAAGTATTATTTTGTCCAAATACAATAAAATTATATTTACTTCCACAATATACTCCACCAAAAAGAGGTAATTCCATATCTATTTTTTTACTCTTTATTAGTTCATATGTTTGACTATTATATATATCTACATTGATAGTATTATTACTAAAATCAACAACACCAAATGTATTATTATCATTGATATACATATAAGATGTTACAATTCCCCCATAATTCGACATGGAATTTGACATTACTTTTTCTGTTCCTCCACTACATTTTGAAACAGATATATATCCAAACTCTGTGTCAGTGGGTATATAAGGAGAAGCGCAAACACTAACAGAAAATAGTGCCATAGTCATTGTAAAACAGATTAATTTTTTAAGTAACATATATATCCCTCCTAACAATATTTATAATTTAAAATGAACAGGAACACCTTTGTGATATGTAACAGGCATTTCCCCTTGTACAAGAGGCATTACATAGTCAATTAATTCTTGTGTTACATCATTACCTTGTTCTGTAATCCACTCCCTTGGCACGAATTTTACACGATTTGCAATTTTACTAATAGGTGAAAACACAACTTCTATTTGATAAGGTTTATTACTTGTACGCTTGATACACGCCATTTCACCTGAAAAACCATTTATTACTCTATCAGCAGCAGCATTTCCTAAAAGTCGTGCCTCATAAATGTCACAAGCACTTGCAATATGAGAAGCACATCTTTGCATAACATTTAATTCTATACTACGCACTTTGCAACCTATTTCATGGCGCACAATTTCCTCTAAAAACCGTCCTGTACCAGCTAATATTTTATGTCCAAAATCATCTGTCTGTTGATTTTGCATAGCATCTGCAATATAATATCCTTCTTCATTTTTTAATCCTTCACTAATAGCAACTACAACAGCCATTCTTTCGGAAAGTTTGCATTGTAAATCTTCTAAAAATTGTTCTATGTCAAAAGGAATTTCAGAAACATAAATTAAATCTGGTGAAGCATGACCATTACACCTTGCTAATGCAGATGCAGCTGTCAACCAGCCTGTATCTCTTCCCATTACTTCTACAATACTTACAGAAGGCATAGCATACACATGACAGTCACAAGCAATTTCTGTAAATGTAGTAGCAATATACTTTGCAGCAGAACCAAAACCAGGAGAATGGTCTGTTTCACATAAATCATTGTCTATTGTTTTAGGTGCACCAATAATTTTAATATCAGTAATATTTTTTGCTTTACAATAAGAAGATAATTTTTCAACAGTATCCATAGAATCATTACCACCTATGTATACAAAGTAACCAATATTATACTTTTTTAACACAGATATAATTTTTTCATATTCTAAACTGTTTTCTTTCCAATCTGATAATTTCATACGACAAGAACCCAATGCAGAAGAAGGTGTTTGACAAAGAAGTTGTAATGATGTTGTGTTAAAAAGTGTAGGTTTTAATTCAATTAATTTTTCTGACAATATGCCTAATACACCATTACGAGCACCATATATTTTTTCTATTGTTGTATTTATCATTGCTTTTTCTATCACACCACAAAGTGTGGCATTAATTGCTGCAGTCGGTCCACCTGATTGTGCTACTAATAAATTTTTCATATGTTTTCCTTTCTTATATATCCATTATACGAAAATGATTTGCTTGCTTTTGTTCTGCTCTGCATTTTTTCATTTGTGGTACAAGTGTTTTAAAATGTTCCGTATTGTTATGCTGTAATATAGCATGTTCATTTTCCCATTGTTCTATAATACAGTAATAAAGAGGGTTTTGTATATTTTGATGAAGTGTATAAGAAATACACCCCTCTTCTTTTCTGCTTTTTTCTATCATTTGCTTTACAATAGTAATAAACTCACTTTCTTTTTGTTCCATTATAATATTTTCCGATATAATTGTAATCATAAGAACTCCCTTATCATGCTTTTTTAATATATTATTATATTATAATCATTTCTATTTTTTTGCAATATAGAACCTCGAAAAATTTCATTTTTCGAGGTCTACAACATCACATTATATATGAGAATTTTTTAAAGAATCAAATTCATCTGTCATATCTTTTGATGGTGGATTATCCATTAAACTAAATATTACAATCGCTAATATAGAACTTAACATACCTGGTATAATTTCGTATAATTCAAATATACCGCCACTCAATAATCCCCATACTATAGCAACAATACCACCAGTGATAACACCAGCAATCGCTCCTTTTCTTGTCATACGTCTCCAATAAAGTGAAAGCAATACTGTAGGTCCAAATGCAGAGCCAAAACCAGCCCAAGCATAGCTAACTAATCCAAATATACTGCTGTTAGGGTCTAAACCAATTATAACAGCTATCACAGCAATAATTACAACTGTAATTTTACTTAATTTCAAAAGTTCTGTATCTGTTGCAGAAGACTTAATAAATGCCTTATAAATATCTTCTGAAATAGAAGAAGCTGTTACCAAAAGCTGAGAATCTGCTGTACTCATTGTTGCAGCTAATATAGCAGAAAGAAGCAATGCTGCAATAATCGGGTGAAAAAGACGCATAGCCATTGTCATAAATACTGTTTCATGAGCACCTTCTGCCAATGGCGGATTTAAATAAGCAATACCAAAAATACCAACCAATATTGCAGATGCAAGAGAAATAACAACCCATACCATAGCAATGAGACGAGCAGGTGCAACTTCTTTAGAACTTCTAATAGCCATAAATCTTGCCAATATATGTGGTTGTCCAAAATAGCCTGCACCCCAGCCAATACCAGCAATTACAACAAACCAAGAGATATTTTCACCATTTGGTATAATATCCAAAAGTCCTTCATGACTTTGTTTTACAATGCTCATAGTGGTGTCTAAACTACCTATAGATTTTACAGCAGCAATTGGTATAATAATAATAGCAAAAAACATTAAAAGTCCTTGAAATAGATCTGTCCAGCAAACTGCTTTAAATCCACCTAAACAAGTATAAAGCACAACAATTACTGCACCTACCAAAAGCCCTGTTAAATAAGGAATACCGAAAACAGTTTGAAACAGCTTTGCAGCTGTAACAAAAGCAGAAGATGTATATACTAAAAAGAATACTAGTATAAACAGTGCTGTAATAATACGCAGCGTTCTGGAAGTATCACGAAATCTTTGCTCAAAGTAGTCTGGCATTGTTAAAGCATTGCCTGCAATTTCTGTATATTGGCGCAATCTTTTTGCAATAATTTTCCAGTTGCAATATGTGCCTAAAGCAAGTCCTAATGCTGTCCAAATTGCTTCTTGTGTTCCTGCTGCTGAAAGATAAGCAAGCCCAGGCAATCCAGTTAAAAGCCAGCCACTCATGTCAGATGCTTGTGCGCTTAATGATGCTACCCAAACATTTAAAGAACGTCCACCTAAAATATAATCAGACATATTTTCATTTTTATTTGAGAAATACATACCAATGGCTATCATAATTGCTATATAAATCGCAAATATTACAATGTAAATCATATAATTCCTCCTCTGTTTTTAGAACTTTTACAATAATCTATTTTTTGATATACAAAAAACAGATAGCCAAAGCCACCTGCAAAATATTTTTGAAAAAATATAAAACTAAAAAATAACAGGGGTAGGCTAATACTGCTGTAAAAAAAATGCCTCCATTCCTGCCAATCGTCAGAAACCCCCCTCGACGTTTCTTTTTTTAAGCTTCTTTTTTTATACGATTATCATTATACAATTTTTTTTTAACATTATCAACAATTTTTTTAATTTTTAGAAAAGTGTATAAAATATCACCTATTTAACATACTATTTTTATAGCAATATGTTTACGATAAAATTCATAAAATTTATATTTTAAATACTTTTGATAATCATGCTATTTTGAAATAATATCATTGACAAATGGTAATCATATAGGGTATACTAATAAACAGTATCTATAATATCGTCAAAATTTCCGTGCTAGTTGGGGCGTTAGCGGTGTCTTGTAACCCACAATCCGCTATAGTGGGGACGATGTTTGTTGGAGGTATCTGTTTTGTATGGACTGCCCTTTTGCGTTGGTGTTGAAAATTGAGTCTTGTGCAACAGGAACTTATGAACCGTGTCAGGGTCGGAAGGCAGCAGCACTAAGTAAGCACTCTTGTGTGCCGCAAGGTAGCTTAATTGGAGTCAATAATAAAGGTAACGCATGGAAAACAATATCGAATACAAATGCACGGATTTTATATAAAAATAAAGAGCGATTATTCGCTCTTTTTTTATTTTGATTAAAATTTAATTACTAGTTTATATTTAAAATATTCATATTATGCTTTTGATGTATATATTTTTGTATCATTATGCCAAACACTATACCACATATATTTAATAATATGGTATCTATATCAAATGAGCCTATATTACATATAAATTGAAACACTTCTTTTAATATTATAAAAAGTAAAATAATTATGATATTTTTATTATTTAAAAAAATACCTGTTGGTACAAAAAGCATAATGTTTCCTAATATAATCCATATAAAATGAAAAATTTGATATTGTAAAATACGCTCAATATAATCAAATATTGTTCTAAATGGTACAATATTAATTCTATATCCATTTTGAATATCATATAGTATTGCATTAATGTTTATATGAGGCAGTCCTTCATATATTCCCTTATATATTACAGGAAATAGAAATAAAAATGATATCAAAAATGCATAATAAACGTAACATACTATTTTTTTAATTTCATAATTTAAAAACTTTTCTTTTATCAATTTATTTTATACACTCCTTTATCATATTAATAAAATATAATTTATTCTTTCTTTTTTCTAAAATTTTTAAAAAATGCTTTCATCAATTCTGCACATTGTTGTTGCAAAACATTTTCTTCTATATCTACCTGATGATTAAAACGTGGCTCTTGCAGTATATTTAATATTGAGCCAGCACAGCCTGCCTTGCTATTTCTCGTACCAAAAACTACTTTAGGTATTCTTGATTGTACAATTGCTCCTGCGCACATAGGGCAGGGTTCTACTGTAACATAAAGTGTACAGTCTTCCAGACGCCAGTCTCCTACTAGTTCAGCACTTTTATTAATTACATCAATTTCTGCATGACAGAGAGGATTTTTTGCGCTATTGCGTAAATTATATCCTCTAGCAATAATTTCTCCTTTTCTTACCATAACTGCCCCAATAGGCACTTCATTCAGTAAAAATGCCTTTTTTGCTTCAATCAATGCTTCTGTCATATAATATTCTTGCTCTGACATACTTTCTCCTTATTCCTCAAAATATACCATAGTATTAGAATCTTCCATATTATTTGTGCCTATATATTCATCTATGCCATCTCCATTTAAATCCATAGCATATATTATTTGTCCATATACAATATCATCATTTTTTATAGCAAGTCCTTTTTCTGTCAAAATATATCTTATTGCTGTTCCTGTTGTATCACAAACATAAATCTCTTTTATACCATCTCTATTTAAATCACCACTATAAATGCTACTTTCAATACTTTTAATAGATAAATGTGTACTCCATATTTTAATAAAACCTGTATCCCTTTTTTGATATAAATACAAATCAAAACCATCTGTTAAAAAATATTCTAACGTACCATCTCCATCTAAATCAGTAATATGCATATATTTTGCACCATGGTTCAAATAGTACTGATTCGATATTGTCCAGCCTTTTTCTTCTTTTTTATAACATTCTAATGTTTTGTTATTCATCAAATAAAGCTCTGTACCATCAAAACCTACACAAGTATAATTTCCACTAGATAAATCAATACTTTCTCCTGTAACAGAAAAATTACGGTTTAAAAATACTAATTTTTCAGAAGAAGTATAAGTACTTTGTCCTTCTCCTGTTCCTTCTGTAATACTTCGACTTAAAAGCACTGCCATACCTTCTTCTAAAAATGCAGCACTATCTGTTACAAGTCCCCTCTGCAAATAAATATTACGATATTTTCCGAAATAATTGCGATAACGATATAATGACAGTCTGCCGTCTTCACTTATTGTTGCTGCTAAAAGATTGCCTTGTACATCTTTGCCTATATCGCAAAATCCCTCTGATGGAAATGTACTTTTTATTCCTTTAAAATTAGCAAAAGGTGTATCTGTTTCATATTTTGAAAAATGACCATCCATTAAAAATACATTTCTGTCTGTTAAAGCATAATTTCCATTATTATAACCGCCCGTATAATAAGCACCTATTAATTTATCTCTTATAAAATAACAATATAAAAGTCCTGCTGTTTCTCCATTGTAATAAAGCAGTGGAACAGTTGCTATAATTGCTTCTTTTGTAGCATTTGTATTCATATTCAATCCTATAATAGAAGATGCTTCAAACATATCTTTATTTTTTTCTGTATTTTCAGGCACATTTCCTTTAAAAAATGTAATAGAATTCCCATCATATCTCCAATAATTATCATATAATAATTTATCTATTTTTTCCCCATATTCTTTTCTTTTTTCTTCTGAAATAGAAAAAATATCTGTTTCTTCATTTGATTGACTGTCACACGCTGTAAAAAACAGCATGAAAAAGCAGATAAATATACAAAATATCTTTCGTACCATTGTTTTTATCACACCCTTTACTTACAAATTTATTCTTGTTTTTCATTATATCTTAATTATTGCACAATTTCAAATAAAAGTCATAAATGAATGTTTTTCAAATACAAAAAAGCAACAATTATTTAAACTGTCGCCTTTCTATCTATAGTTTTATTATACAAAAAATACATATATCTATACTGATAAAAATGTAATATAACTTATTGATTATATATCATTACTATATTATCTCTGATGATATTTTTTCTCAATCTCATATTTTCTCATTGGTATAAAACTCAACAATACCTTAATAATTTACTAATTAATGTTACAGCTTCTGCCCTTGTTAATGCTTCCTTGGGTAAAAGTTTTCCGTTTCTTCCCGAAATAAAACCTCGTTGACTACAAAATTCTAACATGTTTATATACTTTTCGTCACAATCTTTATAATCTATAAATACTTCCAAATTTTCGGTACTATCTGTTAATATTTTATTAGCATATCCAGATGCACATTGAATAAAAAATGCAGCTTCTTCTCTTGTAATAATATCATCTGGTCTAAAATTACCTCCAAAATATAAATTTAAAAAAGTATTTTTTTCTGATTGAGAAATAAATTTCTTTGCAATATATTTTTCTACAAAAGCACTGATTTCATTTTTATAAATAGAATTCGTTATATCAGAAAACACTATTTCTGAGCTGTTTTCTATATTTTGACTTTTGGTAATGAGAGAAATAAATTCTCCTCTTGTAATTGGTTGATTAGGAAATATATTTTTCTCAATACTATAATCATAAGAAATAAAACCATTTAAAATACTATATATCATATCATTTTTTGCCCAATGAGTTGTAATATCACTTTGATAAAACAAATATTGATATATTTCTGTTGTAATTTTGTTATGATTTTGTCTTAAATGATAATTGCCATAGTAATAAGGATTTTCTTTTGTTTCATAGTATATCAAAGAATTAAGTATATCTTTTACACATTCTTTATTTTTTATTGTGGTATTTTTTATTCTTTCATTTAAAACATTTATAATTGTTTGACCTTTTTTTATAAATCTATCATCATAGTCTACATCTATATCTAATACCAAAGCTGATGTAACAATATTTGCAATTTGTTGTGCATCATATTCATTATTTTTATACAAATCGACTACTTTATTCAATATACCATTTTTCCACTCTTGCACTTCCATACTAGAAATATCAGCAGTATCAATGGCAATTAATGCATATACCATATCAGAAATATTATCAGTATAATTATAATTTAAAATAATTTCTAGCAACTGCTTTTGTTCTGTTTGACTAAGTTGTTTATATTTTTCATGGCAAGTCAATGCACTAAGAGCTGTGCAAACACTTTTTATGCCTTCCTTCTTTATTTTATTTATATTTTCATCACCAAGCAAAGCATTCAAAATAGAATATCCAGAAATACACTCAGAATCATTTGCAAACGAAGTAGACAATAACACCATATCTGCAATTTGCTTTTTAGAAAAATTGCTGAAATTGCCTTGTAAATCTGCTATACTACATTGTAAGTCAACATAAAATTTTTCTGTTTGTTTTATTGTTATTAAGTCAACAGCATAAGGAATTGTTGCATAATGTGCATCTCGTAATATTTTTACCAGTTCTATGTTATCAATGTCATAATTCAAAATCAAATCTACACTTTCATTTTTTATTTTTGCAATGACTGACTCAAATCCAACATCGTTTTTGCTATTTCCTGCAAAGCATACAGATGTCATAAGTAATATTGCTAAAATAAAGCTAACAAACCTATTCGATTTACTTAACAAATTCAGCATATTATATATCCCTTCTACTTTAGATTTTATAATAAATATTTATATCATACTTGACTCAGCAACTTCTCCATATCATGATAACTATTTACTGTATTGATTTTCCCTCTTAGTTCTGCTGCTCCTTTTACACCTTTCATATACCAAGAAATATGTTTTCTCATCTCTCTAACACCAATATATTCCCCTTTATACTCTATAAGCATACGAGCATGACGCAATGCTTTTTCTATTTTTTGCTGTGGTGTTGGTTCTGGCAGCAATTCTCCCGTTTCCAAATAGTGGCTTATTCTTTGAAATATCCAAGGATTTCCTTGCGCTGCTCTTCCTATCATAATCGCATCACATTTTGTATATTCCAGCATATTTTTAGCATCTTCTGGTGTAAAAATGTCTCCATTTCCAATCACTGGAATAGAAACCGCTTGTTTTACAGCTTTTATAATGTCCCAATCTGCTTTACCACTATAATATTGCTCTCTTGTTCTGCCATGTACTGCAATTGCTGCTGCTCCATTTTGTTCTGCCACTTTAGCAATTTCTACTGCATTGATATGTTCCTCATCAAATCCTTTTCTAATTTTAATTGTAACAGGCTTTTTCTGTGCAGATACCATAGCTTTTATAATTTCTCCCACTAATTCAGGATTTTTTGTTAATGCACTACCTTCTCCATTTTTAACAATTTTAGGCGCAGGACAACCCATATTAATATCGATGATGTCAATATCATACTGTTCTATTTTTTTTGCCATAGCACCCATAATTTCTGGCTGAGAACCAAAAAGCTGTATTGCTGCTGGTCTTTCCTTCTGTTCTACAGTAAGCAGCTTTTTAGTATTTTCATTGTTATACCATATACCTTTTGCACTCACCATTTCAGAATATACCATACCACAACCCATTTCTTTGCAAAGTATACGAAAAGGTAAATCTGTCACACCAGCCATAGGTGCTAAAAAAATATTATTTTTCAGTTCTACATTACCAATTTTCATAATATTCCTTTCTTAATTTTAATCAATATTATTTATTTTTTTCATAAAGTATTTTTAATCCTTTTAATGTCAATGTAGGGTCTAAAACATCAAATATTGTTTTATCAGAATCAATTACTTTTGCCAATCCACCTGTAGCAATCACTTTCATCTCAGGTAAATCTAATTCTCTTTTTAATTCTTTTATAATATGAATTGTTTGACCAATATGTCCCAAAACAATACCTGCTTGTATACTTCCTACTGTATTTTTTACAATTAATGATTTTGGTTTTTTTATTTCAATTTTCGGAAGCTGTGCTGCTCTTTGATATAACGCATCTGCACATATAGAAATTCCTGGAGCAATCAGTCCTGTAATAAATTCTCCTTTTTCATTAATCACATCAAATGTATCTGCAGTACCATAATCAATAACAATAGCTGGTCCTCCATATATTTCTTTTGCCGCTACTAAATTTACAATTCTGTCTGCGCCTACCTCTTTTGGGTTATCTCTTTTAATCACAATACCCGTTTTCATACCAGCGCCTACTACAATAGGCTCTATATTAAAATATTTTCGTATGCCATGTGTTAGAGAATACATAATATCTGGTACAACAGAAGAAATAATTGCCGCATCAATACAGCTTGCTTTTACATCTGAAGCATCGAAAAGAGAATGTATAAATATACCTGTTTCGTCTGCTGTTTTTTTAGAGCCTGTTGACATTCTCCAGCACTTTATTATTTTATTTTTTTTGTATACACCAAGAACAATATTTGTATTCCCTACATCTACCACCAAAAGCATGACACGTCCTCCTATTTTTTATGTTTGTTCTTTTCATATAATATTCTTAAACCTTTTAAAGACAATACAGGGTCTATTACATCAAATATTTCTTCTTTTTCATCAATTACTTTTGCTAGACCTCCAGTAGCAACCACTTTTAAATGAGGTTCTTTTAATGTCTGTTTTAACTTTTCCAATATATAAATGGTTTCTCCAATATGTCCTATCACAATACCAGCCTGTATACTACTTACTGTATTCTTTGCGATAATACTTTCTGGTTTTTTAATTTCAATTTTAGGAAGCTGTGCAGCTCTTTGGTATAATGCGTCTGCACATATTTGTACCCCTGGAGCTGTAATTGCTGTAATAAATTCTCCATTTTTATCTATTACATCAAACATTGTTGCTGTACTATAATCCACTACAACAACAGGTCCTCCATATATTTCTTTTGCGGCAACTAAATTTACAATTCTATTAGAACCCATTTCTCTTGGATTTTCCATTCTTAAATTGATACCTGTTTTCATGCCTGCTCCTACAATCATAGGCTCTATATGAAGCTGCTTACGTATACCATTTGTTAAAGAATACATAATATTTGGCACAACAGAAGAAATAATAACACTTTCAATATCTTTTATATCTATATCAGAATAAGAAAAAAGAGAGCGTATCAAAAGTCCTGTTTCA
Organism: Lachnospiraceae bacterium 46-61; assembly: GCA_041223565.1. GTDB lineage: Bacteria > Bacillota > Clostridia > Lachnospirales > Anaerotignaceae > Coprocola. The sequence goes on along the minus strand of JBCLQL010000001.1, from coordinate 235,157 downwards.
TCTGCTGTTCTATTATTTTGTGTTGTAATTCTCCAATTTGCTACAAGTTCTTCTTTATCATAAACTCCTAAAACAATATTGGTATTTCCTACATCTATGACTAAAATCATATATTTCTCTCCTTAAAATATCAAAAAAGGATACGGGAACAATCCCGTACCCTAAAAATACATTTTTATGCCATTTTACTCCTATATACTGCTTTTTGGAGTGCTAATACAACAGCTGTACAAATTACTACTGCGGCAAGCATTTCTACAATACCATATGTTGTAATGACGCCCCATATCACTGGACCTGCTGCTGTACCTATTCTCTCTGTCATACTTTCTACATAAATAAAATATATTAAACCCATAGCGCCTAATGTATTTGTCAAAGAGCCAACTGCTGAAGCAATAATAGCAGAAATCGTATTATTTTTTGTTATCGTCATTAATCCTTTATAGCTATACGCTGCAACAACACCAATACAAATTCTAGGTAATACAGATACAATAGGATTCATAAAACAAGGTGAAAATATACTTGTTGGTCGTGTAATTGCCTGAAGCATAGAAGAAATACCAAATGACGCCCCTACAATTCCTCCTACAAGCGGTCCTTCTAGCAATGCTATAATAATAGTAGGAATATGTACTATGGTAGCGCTAACGGGCTGTAATGGTATAATTCCTAATGGTGTGTATGACAGTATTACTGTAATAGCAATCATCATACCAGTAACAGTTAATTTTCTTGTAGACATTTTTCTTTTTGAACTCATTTTTGAGTCCTCCTTTCATTCTCATTCTTCTAGATATAAGATGATATATATTTTTTGTGCTTTTTTATATACAAGAACTTTAGCGAAATATTTCATTCTGCCTTGTCCTTTTTTATAGCACAAGACTATTATAACAGCAAATTTACTAATTACAATATTTTTTTTAGTAATTCTGTTATTTTTTTAACCATAAATGAAAATTAATATATCAAAAGATATAGTATACTACTAATTATCATTTTGTTTGTAGCTTAATTAGCAATTTAACGATTTTATTTCCATTTTTTGCTGTTTTCATAAAAGCAGGAAGTATATCCGATTGAGAAAATATTGTTTTATGAGTTTCATAAAAATTATATGGAATCGTTCGTATATCCACTATTAAATAATCAATCAAATACTATAAATGCTCTCTATTGAATGCCCATATCACTTTTTCCTTATAGATTGTTCAAAAATATAATGGATAATGAAAATATGGTTTTCTTCTATACTGTATACTCTGAAATACAATACATTGTGATTTTATAATGTTTGAAACATCTCCTATTACAGATTCATTATAATAAGGACATTTAATACGTACTTTTTTTCTATAAATTTTTTCATCATGCACTAATGTTCTAAAATATTTTCTATTTAATGTGCACTGAGCAGTTACTTCAAAAGTATGAGTCTCATTTAATGTTATTTCTTTTTCTATATAGCAATATTCGCATTGAAAAAGTATAATATTTCGTTCTTTATTAAAACAAATAATTCCTGCTTTACTGCACTTTGGGCAAACAACAATGATATCTGTACAAAATGAATATATCATATGAAACATTATAATATCTGATTGCCATATAAATTCTCCTTAAATATATATTGTCACTGATATTTACAGATTTACCCTTGTTTTGAAGAAGGAGAAAACTTTTGTAATTCTTTTTTCATTTTTTCTCCTTCTTCTGTAAAGTATATAATATACCATAATTTTAATGCTTTTAATAACTGTTCTTTTTCAGACTGTATTCTTTTTATTTCTAATTCTGCTCCAATATCATCAAAATCAATACTTTGTTGTTCTTTTATTGTTTCAAAATAAATATCGCCTTGCTTTTCAAAACCAATTAAAAAAGTACAGCATAATTTTTGAGCAGTCAAAATACACATAATTTTAATTTCTTTTTGTATTTCTTCTGGCAATATTTGAAATTTTGGTTCTATAAAATATTTTTGTTTTTCATAGCTTGCTACAGCTAATATTTGCTTTTCCATATTTTCTCCTTTACATATTTCTAATAGAAACTTCTCCCGAAAATACAACTACTTTTTCTCCTGTTTGTTTTTGTACTAAAAGCTCTCCTTTCTCTGTAATATCAATTCCCTTTGCAGTAAAGGACTGCTTAGATAAGACTTGTAATTCTTTTCCTATGTTAATGCAATATTTCTTATATTCTTCACGAAATGGCAAAAAACTGCAACATTTTTCATACTGTAAATATATTTTTTCAAATTCCTCTATCACTGCCTTTATCATATTTTTTCTGGAAATGGTTTCCCCTTTTTCTATCTTTAAAGAAGTTGCTATTTTCTGTAATTCTTCTGGAAATGCTTCTGTATTAACATTAATGCCAATACCTGTTATTATAAAATGCACACTATCCATTTCTGCATATAATTCTGTTAATATACCACAAATTTTTTTATTTGAAATCAATACATCATTTGGCCATTTAATCATTGCTTTAAGACCTGTTTGTTGACGAACAGCACGACATACAGCAAGCCCTGCTAATAATGTTAATACTGGTGCTTCTGGAGGCGTAATATTTGGTGTCAATAATATACTCATCCAAATTCCTGTTCCCTTTGGAGATTTCCATTCTTTTCCTCTTCTACCTTTTCCTGCTGTTTGTATTTCTGCAACAGCAACAACACCCTCTTTTTTGCCTTCTTTTGCTAACTTTCTAATGCAATTATTTGTACTATCTGTCTGCTCATAAAAATAAACTTCTTTTGCTATTTTAACAGTATTACATATTTCTTTTATTTCAATACCATTATATAAATCTTGTTTTGGTATTATATGATAACCTTTATTAGAAACTGCCTCTATTTCATATCCTTGTTCTTTTAATTTTTGTATGCCTTTCCAAATTGCTGCACGAGAAACACCTAATTTTTCTCCTAATTCTTCTCCCGAAATATAGCCTTCTATTTTTTTCAGCTCTTCTAATATTTTATAATACATTATTTTACTATCTGCTACTTAAAATATAAACAAATATACTTATATTAAGAATTGAACATTTCATGGACACTTCTTGCTACTTCAACATATATGTTTTCGATTTACTGAAGTAATCTACTCACAAGTTCTTGTATATTTCGCAGCCGTAAATTCCTAACTAGCCATCGGTACATACTTACAATCATTTTTATTATGCTAATTTGTAAGCTTTTACATTTTTCAAATTTAAATTAGCATTAAAATTTCCATCTTCTATATAGCCACATACATATTCATAAATTCTATATGAAAGTTTTAATTCAATATCATATTCATTACTTTATTGCATTGAGTTTTGTTCTAAACTCATAAAACTTTTGTAATGCAATAGATTTTGAAAGATGTTTGATTTTCATCATTCCTGATGTACTCAAATCTTCTATCGTTATATAATATGGTTTGGTTTTCACTCTCTCTACTATAATCTTATTGATACAATCAATACGAATTTATGCTATGATAAATTTCTTGTACTTTTAGCTTTTGTTTTTGTATATTTCTTCTTTGAGTAGCTCCTCCTTTCTTGAAATTTTTATATTTATGAGAAAGATATCTTTGTTCTCTACATAATTGTTTTTCTACTTTTTTTACTGTTATTGTTTTATTTATTTTCATTTTTTTCTCTGCCGTTGTATTTATTTCTATTTTGAAGCTCTTTAACAATATTCTCATCCCACTTTATCTGTCTTTTATACTTACAAAGTCCTTATGATAAAAACCCTCGATATATTCGAGGGTTTTTATCACCAAAAAGTACTATATTGTAGATTTCACACACATCTATTATTTTTTTAAATCGGTCAAATCTTTTTTATTAGTCACCAATGGTTGCAACCATAACCGCTTTAATTGTATGCATTCTATTTTCTGCCTCATCAAATACAACTGACTGTTTTCCTTCCAACACTTCATGTGTTACCTCATACCCTCTTACAGCAGGCAAGCAATGCATAAATATAGTATTTTCATTTTCTGTAGCTGCCATAACCTCCTCATTAACTTGATAAGGCTGTAATAAGTCCACTCTTTCTTTTGTTTTTGCTTCTTCTCCCATAGAAACCCAAACGTCTGTATAAACAACATCAGCATTTTTTACAGCATATTTGATATCAGATGTAATAGTAATACTACCACCACTTTCTTCAGCATATACCTTACAAAGTTCTACAAGCTGCTTATCTGGGTACAAACTTTCAGGAGATGCAATAACATAATGCAATCCCATTTTAGAACAGCCAATCATTAAAGCATTAGACATATTATTTCTACCATCACCAGCATAAACAAAACGAATTCCTTTTAATTTCCCTAGCTTTTCCTTTATTGTCATAAAGTCTGCAAGTACTTGTGTTGGGTGGTCTTCATCTGTCAAACCGTTCCAAACAGGAACGCCACTGTATTTTGCCAATTTTTCCACTGTCTCTTGAGAAAATCCTCTAAATTCAATACCATCAAACATTCTTCCTAACACTCTTGCTGTATCTTCTACAGTTTCTTTATATCCTAACTGTATATCATCTTTTCCTAAATATTCAGGATGTGCGCCTTCGTCAACTGCACCTACTGTAAAAGAGCAGCGTGTTCTTGTAGAAGGTTTTTCAAATATCAATGCTACATTTTTATTTTTCATTCTTTTTTCATATATGCCTTTTTTCTTTTTTTGCTTTAATTCTATAGCCAAATCAATAAAATATTCTATTTCCTCTGATGTAAAATCTTTTAATGTTAAAAAACTTCTTCCTTTTAAATCTACTGCCATTATAAAACCCCCTTATCTATTGAAAAAAGACAGCCAAAGTCATTTCGGCTGTCTAAAATTATCATTATGCCTTTTTGCCTTTTTCTTTGGTACGTTTTATGAAACGGTCTAATTCTACAATGGCACGTTTGTGTATACCAGAACCAATTTTATCTACTTCATCATAGGCTTTTACTTTAAATGTTAATGCTTTTCCATTGATTTCAATTAATTCGGCTACAACACGTACTTTCATGCCAACTGGTGTTGCAGCAGAATGTGTTATTTCAACAGATGTTCCTACAGTATCATATCCTTTAGGCAAAAATGGAAGTACTGCATTTAATGAAACACCTTCCATCCATGCTATCATTTTAGGTGTTGCCAATACAGTTACTGTGCCACTACCAAAATGTACTGCTGTATCTGCTTCTGTTACAACATATTCTTCTTCCATACTCATGCCCACTGATAAATTAAATTCCACAAAAGTACCCCCTTATTCATCTTTTTTTTCTAAATCAACTGTTTGCTCATTTTGCTGTTCTTTTTCTAATGAAATACCTTTTTCATTTTCTTCTTTGTTATATTCATTGTCTTCACTGATTGAAGTTACACCAAGAACTTTACTTCTTTTTTCTTCATCAAATAGTTCTCTAAATTCTTCTCCTGTAATTTTTTCTTTTTCTACAAGAAGTTTTGCAGAGGCATGAAGAACTTCCATATTTTCTTTTAACATACGAATTGCTTCACTATATGCTGTATCTACAATACGACGTACTTCTTTATCAATCGTTGTTGCCACATCTTCGCTATAATTTCTGGCATGACCCCAATCTCTGCCTATAAACACCTCATTGCTATCATCGCCAAATTGTATTGGTCCAAGAATATCACTCATACCATATTGTGTTACCATACTTCTTGCCATAGCAGTTGCCCTTTGAATATCATTTGATGCACCTGTTGTAACATCTTTCAAAACAATATATTCTGCGGCACGACCACCCAAAAAGCTAATAATTTCCTGTTCCATATGCAATTTTGTCATATACATTCTGTCTTCTCCAGGCAAAGGCATTGTATAACCGCCAGCCATACCTGTTGGAATAATAGAAATACTATGCACAGGATCTAATTCACTTAATAGTTCAAAAAGTATTGCATGACCGCTTTCATGATATGCTGTAATAAATTTTTCTTTATCAGAAATTACTCTGCTTTTCTTTTCTGTACCAATTCCTACTTTAACAAATGCTTTTTGAATTTCTTCCATATCAATCGCCTTTTTGTTAGCTCTTGCTGTAAGAAGTGCTGCTTCATTTAAAAGATTTGCTAAATCTGCTCCTGTAAATCCAGATGTTGTTTGTGCTACCACTTTTAAATCTACCTCAGATGAAAGAGGTTTCCCCTTTGCATGAACGCGCAATATTGCTTCTCTACCTTTCACATCTGGTCTACCTACATAAACCTGTCTGTCAAAACGTCCTGGACGCAATATAGCAGGGTCTAATATATCAGCTCTATTTGTTGCTGCAACAACTATAACACCTTCATTAACACCAAAACCGTCCATTTCAACAAGAAGTTGATTTAATGTTTGCTCTCTTTCATCATGTCCGCCGCCTAATCCAGCACCTCTACGACGTCCAACAGCATCAATTTCATCAATAAAAACAATACAAGGTGAATTTTTCTTTGCTTGGTCAAATAAATCTCTTACACGAGAAGCACCAACACCAACAAACATTTCTACAAAGTCAGAACCAGATATACTAAAAAATGGTACACCTGCCTCTCCTGCAACTGCTTTTGCTAACAATGTTTTACCTGTTCCTGGAGGACCTACAAGCAAAACGCCTTTTGGTATTCTTGCTCCTAATGCTTGAAATTTTTTAGGTTCTTTTAAAAATTGTACTAGTTCTTCTAATTCTGCTTTTTCTTCATCTAATCCAGCGACATTTGCAAATGTCACTTTGTCCTTTTCGTCTATAGACATTTTTGCTTTGCTTTTTCCAAAAGACATCATTTTTCCGCCGCCGCCGCCCTGCATTTTTTGAAAAATAACAGTAAATATAATTACCATAATAATCATCATAATTAAAGATGGTAGTATTGCTGTTAATATGCTTGTTTTTGGCATATCAGGCACAGAAATCTTTAAATTTCCATCCTTTGCTGCTTTTTCGTCCAAACGTTCTTGCAATACAGAAACACTTGGAGCATTAACACGAATAGTTTCTCCGTTTACCAGTCTTGCCGTTACTGTAGCAAAATCATTTGCTTCAGAACTTCTTTGTACTTGAATTTCCTTTATTTGGTCTTTTTCTAACGCTGTAAGCAAATCACTATATGTATAATTCACATTAGATGACCTTTCTGATTTTTGTCCTGCCACTGCAATCAACATAGCAATAATCACAAAAATAACAGCATACAGCCCAAAAGATTTCCAATATTTTTTCAAATATCTCCCTCCTTGTATTTGCTACAAATCTGTTTCATTATATTATAATAGGAAATATATCCTATCACAAACAACAGAAAATTGTTTACAAAATATATAGTCTGTCAATTCTTAATTCTATCACACATATTCATTAAAAACAACATACTTACTTAAAAATGTTTCAAAAATACTTTTTATATTTATTAACAAAAACAAACTTTTTTTGACAAAAATAAAAAATAAGGTAAAGATAATATTATCTTCACCTTAAAATATTGTCAATAAACATTTAAAACTATATTAGATACTAACCATATTTTTGACAAACTAAAGTAATTATAATATTATCTATTTATTTAGATTGTCAAAAAAGTAAAGTATTATTCCATCATTTTAAATAATATTAAAAATTTTTTATTATTATACTGATGTTTATAATACTATTTATTCTTCTTCAAATGATATTACACCTATATAATCTAAATTACGGTATCTTTGTGCATAGTCTAAGCCACAGCCTACTACAAAAGCATCTGGTATAGAAAACCCTGTATAATCTACATGGATAGGAACAACTCTACGATCTGGTTTATCCAACAATGTACATAATTTTAAACTTTTAGGCTTTCTGTTAGAAAGATGCTCTACAAGTTTGCTTAATGTTCTACCACTATCAATAATATCTTCTACAATCAAAACATTTTTTCCCTCTATAGGTTCATCTAAATCCATAAGTATTTTAATTTCTCCGCTGCTTTCTGTTCCATTGCCATAGCTAGAAACATCCATAAAATTCATGGTAACAGGCACCTTTATGTGCTTTGCTAAATCTACCATAAATACAACGCCGCCTTTTAATACACAAATCAGCTCTAAACTTTCTCCAGCATAATCCTGAGAAATATCTTCTGCAATTTCTGAAATTCTCTTTTGTATTGCTGTTTTTGAAATCAATGTTTCAATATGTTCTTTCATTTTTCTCTCCTTCCAAAACAGAAATCCATAATTTATTTTTTGTAGTTTCATTAGCCGCAAAAGCACTAGAAACACGATAGCCTGGTATCCATAAAATTTGTTTTTCTACAGCAAACAATAAAAGCATATCCCTTTTTTGTCTTGCTATTTTAGCATCAATTAAAAAATCTTTTAATTTTTTCTGATGTCCATTTCCTATTGCTATACTATCTCCTTGTTGTCTTGTTCTACAGCTAATATTACCTCTTATTTTATCATAATCGAACACTTCCGTATACATTGTAATCATTTTTTCTTGTTTTTTATATGCATTGAACGATAATTCGACAAATTTATCAATTTCTTTTATATAAATTGCTTTTTCGGGCAGTAACTTATAACAAAATTTAGTACTTTTTACTTCATTTTCTAATGAAAATATAATATTGTTATATTCTATTAAAACATTTCTTTTTAACGGTAATGATAGTTTTTTTCCTGTTTGTTTGTGTAAAAGCTCTTCTATTTGTTTGATATGTATGTATGACAAGTCTTGCAAAGAATTGTCAATCAAACAAAATGCTTTTCTGAATATACGCCTTCTCATAACAATATTTTCTGAAAGCAACAAATTAATATCTAATGCTATTTTCCTTTGCTGTTTTAATACTATCATTTTTTGAAGTGCTTTTTCTGCTAATTCCTCCAAAAATGCCTCTTCCTCTGATAAAAGAGATGCTGCTGATGCAATATGTTTTACCGCCTTATCATTGATTTCATTTTCTAAAAATGGTAATACAGATAATCTAATTTTATTTCTAGTATAATGATTTTGTTCATTTGTACTATCTTGACAATAACAAATATTTTTTTCCAATAAAAAACACTCAATTTCTTTTCTGCTTACAAACAAAAAAGGGCGTATAATATTTCCTCTAACAGGAGTCATACCACAAAGCCCTGTTAATCCAGTTCCTCTACATAAATTAAAAAGTACAGTTTCTGCTTGGTCATTTTGATGATGTGCTACAGCAATTTTACCATTTTCCCCTGCAATATTATAAAATGTATTATAACGACATATCCTTCCCATTTCTTCCAATCCTATTCCTTTTTCTTTTGCTTGCTTTGCTATATCAAATTGCAGTATATGGCATGATACACACCATTCTTCACAAATTTGTTTTACAAAAAGAGCATCTCTATTTGCTTCCTCTCCTCTTAATCCATGATGAATATGTACAGCCTCTATATCAATATCATATTCTTTTTGTAATGTACAAAGCACTGCCAAAAGTGCAATAGAATCTGCTCCTCCTGAAACTCCAACAATAATTTTATCTCCCTTTTCAATCATATGATAATTTTGTATCGTTTTTTTTATATTTTCTAAAAACATAATATTTCTCCTTTGTTCATTATAAAATCTAAAAAAAATATAACAAAAAAAGAGAGATTTGTATACATCAAATCTCTCTAAAGTACTATTTTCATTAATTATCAAAATAGACTTGCATATCTTTCAAAAATTGCTGTATTGTTTCATTAGATACCTTACCATAGTATTGTTCATTGCCACATTTTGTTTGTACGATTCTCCATGTCATATTTTCTGTATAAACAACATTTATACTATCCACATGCTTTTGTTGTTTTCCTGTATCATATTGAATATAAATGAAAAATTGTGTCATATTTTCTGTTGTGCTAGGAATACCTGTTATCTTTTCTAAAGAAATTTTTTTATAAAAAGAATATGATTCTAATTTAGAAATCATATCATCTATTTCCTTTTTGTCATGTAATGTAATATTCTCTACAATATCTTTTCCTTTTGTGCCTGGTGTACTAAATATTTTCACTATTTTGATTCCTTCTATAGGCACTTTTTCATTATGTATATAAAAATATTCTTTACTCAAAAAATAAAATATTATGACAAAGCAGCATAACAAAAAACATATTACTGATATTTTTTTCAAATTACTCAATACTTTTCTTCTTTATTTTTATTACATTATTGTAGTAATCATATCATACTATAGCAATATTTTCAATATAAAATTGTACGAATCAGATATCAAATGCTATGTTTCCCAAAATCTCCCTGCTATAACAGTCATATCATCTTTTCTGTCTTGTTTTGCTTTTTTTTGTGCCTCTTGTAATATATAATCTGCTACATCTTGAGGATTGCTACTGTAAAATGTTTCAAAAAGAGAACTTAGCCATGCTACGTCCTGTTGTTCTTCTCCCATTGCTTCCATAATACCATCTGTCATAAGTAATACCATATCATTATGTTTTAATTCAATATCATTTTTTTCCATAGAAACATGTTGTAATATTCCTACAGGCAATGTTTCAGAACGTATAGCAATAATTTTGCCATCTCTTAATATATATGCTGCTGCTGCTCCCATTTTCATAAATTCTGCTTTTGCCGTATATAAATTGACAGTACAAATATCTAATGTTGCAAATTTTTCTTCTGCAGAGCGTAATAAAAGAACAGAATTAATCATATTGATTGCTAATTCCTTTTCAAATCCTGCCTCTATAAACTGTTCTAAAAGTTCTATAGCCGATTTACTTTCTTCTCTTGCTAATATACCACTACCCATGCCATCAGAAAGAGCAATAACAGAAATACCACTTTCCGTTTCTAAAAAACTCGCACTGTCTCCCGATATTCCTCCCTCTTCTTTGGGGCAAGCTGCTGTGGCAACAGTAAAACGATATTTATTTTCTTCTATCAAACGTAACGTACATTTTCCTCCTTTTCCTGCATAACAAGCATATTTCCCTCCTGCTTTTTTCATAGGTTTATGAAGTGTCTTGCTCACAATCGGTATTATTTTTTCACGACACATATTGTTACCATTACAAGATTTTGTTGTAATAATCACTTCTGTACCTTGTTGTATTCTATCCTCCATAACAGATATATCTTCTATAGAAATACCTGCTTTATCTAATTTTATTTTCAATTCTTTTTCTATGCTTTCTAAAAAAATACCTCTTACATCTAACTGCCCTGAAAGATTTTCTATAATACTTCCTACTGCAAATAGTTGTTGACTGACTAGTTCTCTGCATTCTGCCAATTTATTTCTCCATATGCTTTGTGCTTCAAAAATTTCATAACAACGATTTACAATATCTATAAAAATGTCACTTCTTACACAATTTTTTCGAAATGTTTCTGGAAGTTGTTCCAGTTCTACTTTTCCTCTTTTCTCACATATTGACAATGCCGAAAATGTTGTTTGATAGGTTGTATATAATTCTGTATCCCAACAATAAACAGCAAGCCCACAATTTCGGCATGCTTTATCTGCAATAGTGTCAATCAAAAGTGCAATATCATTTTTATTTGTTGTTTTTTTATTTAATTCTGGTAAAAATGTTTTCCCCAAACTTCTAAATGCTGTTGAAAATTGTGATAATCTTTCTTCTGTTAACTCTTTCATTTTGAGAAAATAAGTATCTTCTTGAAATTCTTTTTCATGTACACCATATGTATTGATAAAAGCAAATGCTCTTTTGGGCACAAACAAAAAAATAATACTTCCTATTAAAAGCCCTTGCAAAAAAAGTGTATCTAATAATGCTTCATTGCAATAAAAAAGTACTACAACAACAGCTATAAAAAAACTAATGACAGAAGCTATTTTTCCCAATTCCTTCATAGCACCACAAAGCAGTCCTGCCAAACTCAATGCACAAAATATTTCCATTTCTACTTTGCCGCAAACAAGAAGTAAAAAACCAAATAACACACCTGCTGCTGTGCCAATTCCTGCTCCTCCTCTATATCCTCCTATTAATATCATAGAAGAAGACAATATTGCCATAATAGGAATTTTTAAAAAAGGTATTGTCATATCGGCAGAACCTGCTACTGCTCCTCCCAAAAGTAAAGCAAGACTAATGATTTCTTCACTTGTCATAATGTGCCTTTTCAATCCTCTTTCTAAAAGCAATATTCCTTTTTCTGTTACATATGTCAATAAAAATACTGCTATACCTTCTATTACTGCAATTCCCCCATAAAAATAAGAACCACCTCGTATAGTAGAAAATAAAAAACCACCTAATATTGTCGCTCCTCCACCAAACGATGCTTTTAAAAATGTAGAAGGATATTTTATTTTACTCCCAGCACTCCAATGAAATGCTAAGCAGAAAATCACACAAAGTATGTATTTTTGTTTATTTTCAAAGCTGCTCCAAAGTATCCCTGCTGTCACTGCTGTCGCAATGCGATAAAATCGTTTTCCTTGTATTAAAAATGCGGAAATATAGGCTATTCCCATAGGATTTAATATTTGAAATACTGTTGTATTTCCCCACAAAAAACCAATGCTTAACAATATGCTTTCTTTTATTAATGTCCATTTTCTTGGTATTTGCAATTTTATTTTATCTAAGGGTAATTTTGGAGGTAGCATTTTGCCAAAGCCAGAGCGTTCTGCAATTATTTCTGTTTTCTCCATAATGTGCCTCCTCATTTTATTATTTTGCTATATGCCCATTATACAAAATTAGAACTGTTTTTTTTGTCAAAAATACAAACTAGTATTAATTTTTTTATGCCTTTTAATGACAAAAAATCTACTCTTTATTATTAAACAACCATTTTTCTATAATAATATAGCTTACAAATCCTACAATCCCACACAATACTATATCTATACACCACATTAATGTATAACTTCCTATAATATCAAAGCAAATACCACCTAACATGATGAAAAAAATCCTCTTACACTATTTAGCATACAGATATAACAAGCACAAATTGTTATAAAAATACAATACAAAGCTAATTTTACGTTTTAAATTTTTCATTTGTAATATTCTTCTTAATAATAAATATAATATTTTTAGTGTATATACATATTTAAAGTAACAAAATAAAAACAGACTTTTTAGCCTGTTTACTTCTCTTTTTTTGTAAATCTTGAAGAATATACAAAACTTCTATAAATATATAAATTTTTTCTTTTCTTAGCAAATACAATATTTCTTTTTGACATCTATCCCAATGGCAAGCTCTACAATATTTGCTTCTTTAAGTCTGTTTAATTATAATAATAAAAAATATTATCTTATAGTAATATTTACTTTAGAAAGAATATCATCATGAAAATTTATTCAGACATTCCCAGCTTTATTTAATGTCATACAATAACATTTTGATCTATTAATTGTTTTAAATCTTATATATGTCATCCCTTTATGTGTATACATCATGTGTTTAAAAACATACTTGTCAAACATTATTATAAAATAAATAGAGTGTATATAAAATTACTTTTTATATACACTCTATACGTTTTATAAAACCAATATCACACTATCAAAATAATCAATTAGTTTTTAATTTTATTATTCTTTTATTTGTTTTATCAATTTTTGTACATTTTCCTCTTTTGTTGCCCAACTTGTTACAATTCTAATTGTTGTATGATTGTCATCTATTTTTTCCCAAAATGTAAATAAAAATTCTTTTTGCAATTTCTGTAAAATATCATCTGGCAATATAGGGAAAAGCTGGTTACTACAAGGTGTAAATTGAAAATTATATCCTTTTTCTATAATGGCATTTTTAATTTTTTCAGCCATAGCATTTGCATGTTCTCCTGTTTTTTGATATAAATCTCCTTCAAAAAGTGTTTCAAATTGTATACCCAAAAGCCAGCCTTTTGCCAACATAGCGCCCTTTTGTTTTATAGAAAATCTAAAATCTTCGTTTAATTGCTTTTCAAATATTATAAGTGCTTCTCCAAATAATGCGCCACATTTTGTACCACCCAAATATAACAAATCTACTAAATTTGAATAATCAGAAATAGAAATATCATTATATTTTGATGCTAAAGCAGATGCCATTCTTGCACCATCTAAATAAAATATTAAATGATGTTGTTTACAAAAAGCACTTAATTCTTCTAGTTCTTTTTTAGTATACAACGTACCTACTTCTGTAGGATTAGAAATGTATACCATTTTAGGCTGCACCATATGTTCATCTGTATGAGTATCTAATGCCTTTTGTATAGATTCCACAGTCAATTTTCCTTCTTTACAAGGCATTGCAAACACTTTATGTCCTGTTGCTTCAATCGCTCCTGTTTCATGCACATTAATATGACCAGTATCTGCAGCAATTACAGCCTGATATGGCTTTAAGTAATGGGAGATAGTAACTAAATTTGTTTGCGTACCTCCTACTAAAAAATGTACATCACAATCAAAACAATTTAATTGTTTTTTAATACATTTCGCTGCTCTTTGGCAATGCTCATCTTCACCATAACCTATATTTTGTATATTATTTTCTTTTAATATTCTTTCTAATATTATACTATGTGCGCCTTCACTATAATCATTTTTAAAAGAAATCATATGTATGCCCCTCCATATTAATACACTATCCATAATTATTTACACTATACTAATTTTTCATAATAACGTCAATACCTTTTTGATATTATAAACCATTAACAATACCACTATCTATATGATAGTGGGTATTTACAAATGGTGTTAGCTGCTATATTTACAATAGATTAGTTTTATAAAGCAATGCTAATTTCAATACATACCAACTATAATACAAAAATCAACTTATTTCATATTCTTCATCATCATAATAAAAATGTCCTCTTGTATATCCATACTCTGTTAATTTTGGTCTACCACTTTTCTTTTTCTGCATACTATTTTTTCTTTTTTGAACCTCTGCTTCTCTTTCCATTTTTCTTTTTCTATCATATCGTTCTGATTCTGATGCTTTTTTAGACACTTCTCTTTCCCTCCATTATATTTTTAAAATCACATCATTATATCTTCATTTATATTATGTAAAAGTAGTGCTTTTGTCAACTATATTCATTTAATTTATTCTTTAAAATCATATTCCTAAAAAGAAAAGCAGCAGATAAGAATATCTGCTGCCTCAACATAGTTTGTAATTTATTACTTGATTCTTCTTTTCTTTTGTAATTTTTGCAAATTTTACTTTTGTAAATGTCATGCTTTTTTCTTTTGTATAATATGCATATTCTCTTGTATATTATAATATTTTTTCTTTTGTACCAAAAAGAAAATCTTATTTTCCTTTTCTTATTTTTATTTTATACATTCTCTTTTTCTGTGTCAATAATAGAAAAGAAAATTAATTATTTTCTATAAAATGCCTAAAAATCAACATTATAGTTTATTATTTTTTTCTAAAATCCATTTATATACTATTTTTTTATCAATATTATACAAGCATAAAAAAAAATTTTGTTTTGTATCATGCAAATTATATGATATACTATTATTATACAAAAAAATGTGATTATTCTATTAAAAATAAAACTTTTTATACATAAAAAGTAGTTTTTTATAATAATAATGTGATTATTTACTGTCAATATTATCCGATGTTATTATAGTATAATCTGTAAAAACATACTTTTCTCTAACAAAATCTATTTTAGATGAAACATCTTTTTTTGTTGCCAAACAATAGCATAATGTAAAAATAGACTCTGCTTGTTTTTGTGCATCATTTTTTACTGTTCCTAATAACTTTCCTTCTTTCATAGCTTCTATCGCTAATGCTGTTCCATCTATACCTACAATAGCTGGAAGTGCTTTATCAGCATTTTCATAAGCATCTATTGCTCCTAATGCCATATCATCATTATTACATAATATCAATTCAATAGTATCATCATACATTTGTATCCATTGATTCACTTTTGTTTCTGCTTGACTTCTCAACCAATTTGCTGTATCTCCTGCTAATTTATCCATTTGTATACCATATTCTGTAATAGTTTTTACAGCATATTCCGTTCTTAAAAGTGCATCTTGATGCCCTTGTTCTCCTTCCAAAACAACATATTGTAATTTACCATCACCATTTTTGTCCATAATACCATTATTTTTATAATAAGCATCTGCTACAATTTGTCCTTCCAAATTTCCACTTTCATCTGCTTTTGCACCCACATAATAAACTTTATGCCATCTTTCCAAATCTTGTTTTACAGGTTCTCTATTAAAAAATATAACTGGTATATTTGCTGCTTTTGCTTTATCCACCACTGTTGCCGCAACTGTTCTATCTACTAAATTGACACAAAGTACATCACAATCTTGCTCAATCAATTTATCAATATGGTCATTTTGTGCTGTTTGACTTCCCTTTGCATCCATTATGTTCATTGTAATTTTAATATTCTCTTGTTTCTCTCCTTGTTTTATTGCTTCTTCCATATTAGAAACAATCATAGCAATAAATGTATCATCTCTCCTATAAACAGTAAAACCGATTTTAATTTCTTCTACAGATTTCAATTCCTTATTTTGTTCTGTAGTTTTTATATCACAGCTTGATTGAAACAATAATATAATAATACAAAATAGTATACTACATTTTTTTAAATACATACTTTTCCTCCTTAACGTACAAAAGGAAACAACAATCTTTGATTTTCTTTTGTATACATATTATGTCTATTTACAAAAGCATAATCAATTATTCCTTCTTCTTTATCTTCTATTTTATCTAATATTTCCATTGCTTTACGCATACTTAAATATCCTAAATTGAAATCATTTTGTATTATGCTTGCTGTAATATCATCTTTTTCAATATAAGAAGGGGTTTTTGTTGTCATGCCAAAACCATACACCATAATATTATCTTTTTGTAAATGTTTTACTGCTTCTGCTGCTATATCTAAAACAGTTGGCTCTAATGCTATAACTACATCTGGCTCTGTTTTTTGTATAATTTGCTCTAAGTTTTTTATTGCATCAGAAGAAATTTTAAAATTTTGTTTTATCATGCAAGCTGTTCTATTTTCTAATATAGACAACAAAGCATTTTTTCTTTTATTTATAGAATCACATTGTAAACTGCTTTCTAAAAGTAATACTTTTTTATTAAAAACTCCTTTTACAAATATTCTTCTTGCTAATTCTTTTCCCATTTCTTCATCTTGTACTAAAATATTTGCTGAAATTACAGTACTTTGTATACAGTTTTCCATACAAATAATAGGGATTTTTTCTGATGCTTTTTCTATTGCATTTTTTAATTCTTCATTTTCTATGGGCATAATTATAATTGCTTCTGCTCCACTATTAATTTCTCTTTCTATCAGTTTTTGTTGCTCCTGTGCATTATTTTGTTCTGTTAATGTCAATAAACTCATCTCTACATCCATATCATAAGCAGCTTGTTCTAATCCTTGCTGTAAATTAACAATAGCATCACTACTACTTTCTCTTGTAATAACAGATATTTTGGTATAAACAGATTTTTCCTGATGTTGTATTACATCAAATGAAATAAAATAAAACATACCAAAAAAAAGCATGATAATTGAAAAAATCAAAAATATGTTCTTTAATTTCAATTTATGTTTCCTCCCCATTGCTCTGCATTTTCATAAGGAATTAAAGGTAAACAGATTCTTACTGTTGTACCAACATCTGCCTCACTCAATATTGTTAATCCATAGTTTTCACCAAAATAAAGCTGTATTCTTTCATGAACATTTTTAAGCCCTATACCACTTCCTTTTCCTCTATGTGTAATTTCTCTTTTTAAAAGTCCTTCTATATTTTCTTCTGGAATTCCCATACCATTATCTGTTACATCAATATAAAGTGTATCATTTTTTGCATAAGCATTTACTTTAATTTCTCCATCACCGTCCATAAATTCTACACCATGATAAACAGCATTTTCTAAAAGAGGTTGTACAATCAACTTAATTGTTGCCATATTCAATATATCTTTTTCTACATTAATATCAAATGTAAATTTATCTCGAAATCTCATATGCTGTATTGTTATATAATTTCCTGCATGATTTAATTCATCTTCTAATGTAATAATATTTTTTCCTTTACTTAAACCCACTCTAAAAAAACCTGCAAGAGATGTTACCATCACAATGGCTTCTTGATATCTTTCATTTTCCACCATCCATACAATAGAATCTAATGTATTATACAAAAAATGAGGATTTATTTGACTTTGTAGCGCATCAAATTCACTTTTCCTTTTAGATTCCTGTTCTGTTACAATATCTTGCATCAATTTACGCATTTGCTCTGCCATAGACTTTATAGTTTCTCCTAGATGACGTATTTCATAAGAACCACCTATTGCAATAGGCGTATCTAAATGTCCTTGCTCCAACTCCTTTACAGACTTTTCTAATTCCATAATAGGGTCTGCAATTTTAGAAGATACAAATGTATTTGCTACAAGCAAAAGCAATATTGTAAATAAAAATAAAAATAATACAAACATTTTAATTTGAAAATCATTTTGAAAATTTTCTATCATAGAAGAAACCCCTACAATTTTCCATCCAGTATATCCTACCGTTTTAATTGTTACTAGCCGTTTCTCTCCTCTAAATCTTTCTACATGACTACCATCTTCATATTTTGCCGCTTTAATATTATTTTCTTGTTCCAAATTAGAATAAATTAGTTGCTGTCTAGGGTGGTATATAATTTCTCCTGTATTGCTCATTAAATAAACATAACCAGATTTACCCAAATCTATATTTTTAAATATTTGCTCTATGCCACTGAAATTGATATCTACCAACAATATGCCTGTTTCTGTTTTTCCTCCTATAATTAATTCTACAGAACGGCTTAAAGAAACCACCCATTTATATTTATAGTCTATATCTTCAAATAAATTTTGAACATGAGGCGTTGAAAAATGTATATTTTCTATTTTATATTGTGCTTCATAAAACCATTTTTCTTTTTTTGGTTCTGCTGTCTTTTTTAGTCTAGCAAGAGGTGTCGCATCAATTAACTGTCCACTTTTATCAAAAACAGCAATACTGACAATACTTTCTCTATTAGATTCATAAAGCAAATTCATATCACTATTAAAACTATGTTCAGTTATATCGCAATTTTGAAGTACACGATATCGCATAGTATCAGATGCTTTCATTAAATTTCTAAGATATCCATCTAAACTCATGTTGACTTGATTTACAATTCTTTTATTATTTTCCTCTAATGCTGTTTCATTTGCAGCAGAAAAACGTAAATATAATGATGTGCCAATAAATACACTGCCACAAACTGCTACAATACTAAAACAAATTGAAATAACAAATCGAATATCTTTTTTGCTAAAATATAGTATAATTTTTTGTATGTTTTCTCTCATACTTTTCACCTTGTAAATTTATGGGTTTTATTTGCTTTCAATACTCTTTATACAAAACTGTATTCATAAATGATAAATTTATCATTATGCAGCTTTTTTATTAATGATTTATCTATTATTTCTATACTTAGAAGGAGAAATTCCAAAATGTTTTTTAAAAACATAACTAAAATAATTGGGTTCTGTATATCCTACTTTTGAAGATATTACATATGTTTTATCATCTGTTGTATTCAACAGTTTCACTGCCTCTTCCATACGCACATCTGTTAAATAACTAACAAAACTAGAACCAGTTTCTCTTTTAAATATCGTTGAAAAATATGCTGGACTAACATGAAGATGAGCACAAAGCATTTCTACAGAAACATCACTATTACTATAATTTTGCTGCACAAATTCTTTTGCTTTTTCTGCTAAAATTTTTGTAGAATCTAGCCTTTCTCTTTTTATTTTTACATTAATTTTGACAGAAACTTCTGTCAGCCATTTTTTTAATTCTTCCAATGATTCATAATCTTGCATAGCAAAATAGCCTTTAAAATCTTTTCCAAATATTTCATTTAATTCTAACTGATATGATTTTACAATTTTAAATAATTCTGAAAGAAATTCTGTCATATAAATTTGATATTGACTAATTGTTGTATTTGCCTCTTTAAAATAATCTATCATATGATTTACTGTTTTTTCTATTGCACTAGGCGTATCTAATTTAATAGCATTTATCAATGCCTTTTGTTCTGATTCATCTAACTGCATACCTTTTGCATTTGGCTCTACATCATCAATAAATATCGCCCTATCATCAAATAATACTCTATAATCTAAAGCATTAATAGCACCTTCAAAAGAATACCTTAAATGGGACAATTTATGACAAACAGAACCAATACCTGCTGTAACAGAAAGTTCCAAAACATCTCCTGCCATATCACAAATACGATTCATAGCACCCACATATCCTAATACTTCTTCCTTTTTTTGAAATAAACATAATATGATTAATGCATCATTATATAAAAAATTAATTGTTTTATATAATCTTGCTAAATTTTCACTAACAATCTGTTGCAATGAAAGAGGCACTAATTCTTCTTGTCCAGAAAGAGAACCTTTTCCTCCATTTTCTTTAATATCCCCTCTTATCACAGTAACAGCCCAGCAATTTGCTTTTAAATTAATTTGATACTGTTTCATTAATGTTTGTATTCTTTTTTCTGAAAAATTTCCTTCCATTAAACTGGAAAAAAACTGCTGACGCAATAAAGGTAAACTTTGTATATAATTTTGTCTTAATATTTCTACATCTCGTCTTTCTTTCATTTCGTGGTCTAATTGTTTTTTGAGTTTTTGAAGTAATGTTGTTACTTCTTTAGAATCCACTGGCTTTAATATATACTCTGATGCATTGATTTTAATTGCTTGTTTAGCATACTCAAAATCATCAAAACCAGAAAAAAGTACCAATTTTGTTAAAGGCATTTCTATAGCTAATATTTCTCCTAATTCTAAACCGCTCATAAACGGCATTTTAATATCTGTCATAACAACATCAGGATGGATTTTTTCGGCAAGTTCTAATGCTTCTCTACCATTTGAGGCATCTCCAGCTAATACAAATCCATTAGCTTCCCAATCTATTTTTTGTATAATACCTTGTCTAATTTCTTTTTCGTCATCAGCTAATAATACTTTGTAATATGCCATAACATTCCTCCAGTAATATTTTGATTATTTTAAAAACAAATTTACAAATAGATTCTATTTTCATTTTATCATTTTTTTATAGCAAAGTCATTTTTTATTGCATGTATAATATAATTATTAGCATACTTTTCATTTTTTTATCATATAGTACAATATCATTATAGACAAAAGTAAAGGAGGCTTTTGGTATGTCTTGGGATTTAGAAAAAAAGAAAATCACACTCGACCAGCAGGCTGGGAAAGAATC
Source organism: Lachnospiraceae bacterium 46-61 (assembly GCA_041223565.1). Classification (GTDB taxonomy): domain Bacteria; phylum Bacillota; class Clostridia; order Lachnospirales; family Anaerotignaceae; genus Coprocola. Next base: position 213,791 of record JBCLQL010000001.1, on the reverse strand, counting down.
TTCTCAGATATTATTAGAAGGTGATGTTATAGTGCCAGACAGCAAACCAGACATTGAACAAATATTGCGTTGTAATGGCATTATACAGTTGCAGGAAGCAAAGGGAAATGAAGACAGAGTAAATTTTTCAGGTGAATTATTGCTTTCTATATTATATCAAGGCAAAAAAAGTATGAAGCCAATCAGTGGTATGGAGGCATCATTGCCTATAGAGGATATTATACATATTGATGGTATAGACCAAAATGCAGATATTACACTTTCTGCTGTTTTAAATCACTTGGACTGCAAATTATTAAATGACAGAAAAATCAATATCAAAGCTGTTATTACTGTTATAGCAGAGGCAACCACTTCTTATACTGGAGAAATGATAGAAGCAATTAATGATATGCCCGCATTGCAGACAAAAAAAGGAAGTATGAATATTAATAGTACCATTGAAAACAAAAAAGAACGATTTATTGTAAAAGAAGAATTAACAATTCCTAATAACAAACCTAATATAGGAGAAATTTTACAAACTACTGTTACCATTGCAGATAAAGACATTCGTCCTATGGACGGCAGAGTAATGATAAGAGGCAATTTAAAACTTTGTACACTTTATGTAGGAGATACAGATGATAGTATATTAGAAGTGGTAGAGCACGAAATTCCTTTCAGTGGATATATTGATGGTAATGATATTACAAGTAAAATGCTTGTGCAGGCTGATTTACAAATAGAAAATAAAGAAATACAACCTGCTGCTGATGAAGATGGAGAAGACCGTATATTAAATGCAGAAATTACAATAGGCACTACAATGAAAGTAACAGATAGTCAAGAAATAGAAATGATAGAAGATGCTTATTATCCTGGAAAACCTCTTATAATTCAAAGAGAAAGCATACGTTATCCTAATGTAATAGGCACAAGCAAAAATCAATTTGCTGTAAAAGAAACATTAGTATTAGAAGATAGTGTAACACCTATTATGCAAATAGAAACTGCATGGGCAACTGCGACAATAGATGATGTCATACCTTCTGAAGATAAAATAGAAGTACAAGGCATTGTTATTTTTGAGGTATTATATATAGGAGAAAGTGATACTTCACCTGTTGCTATAGTAACACAAAGTGTACCTTTTTCACAAGAAATTGAGATAAAAGGAAGTAAGCCAGATGCTAATGTTCATGTTAGTTGTTCTGTAGAAAATGTAACATCTAATATGCTTTCAAACAATGAAATTGAAGTGCGTGCCACATTAGTAATAGATGCTATTGTAACAGAAGAAAAAGAAGGAGAAATGATTACAGAAATTGATTTTGATGAGTCAGAAGATATACCAAATCGCTCTTTCGCAAGTGCTGTAATTTATGTTGTACAAAGAGATGATAGTCTCTGGAGTATAGCAAAAGAATATAATACTACTATAGAAGATATTCTTTTACTAAATGATATTGAAAATCCAGAAATGATATATACAGGTCAAAAACTTTTAATATTAAAAAAAATACCCGCTTAAAAAATTGAATTGATAAAAAACAATATACACTAACGTAATGCGTTAGTGTATATTGTTAATATAAAAAAGAAGTTCAGCAAAACATACTGAACCTCATTATATTGCATATTTTTAAACAGCTACATCTACATGTTGTACGGTACCTGAACCGCCACTTTCTTTTAAATAGAAACCTGTATTTCTTATTTGTCCATTCGTTGACCCTGTTTCTTCAGACTTTAATGTAAAATTAGTGGAAACATTTCCCAAATAAATTGCGCCTACATCAGCGTCTGCTAAACCTATTAATTTTGTATTACCAGAAGAATCTTGTGTCCAAATTTTTAGTTTTTCAAATATAGGGTCATTTTCATCAATCCAACCATTTTCATCAGCATCATATGCTGCTAACTCTGCAAAACCATTTCCCGTTTTTGCCCCAAACAGTTCATTACCATCATCAATAATACCATTACCATTTTTATCATATGCTAAATAACCGCTTCCTTTTTGTAAACGAGAAATACTTTCTTTATTGCCATCACCATCAATATCAAACATAAATTTCTGGTCTGATAATTCTGCATTGTTGTCTTCTAAATTAATTACAAGAGGGTCTGTAAAAACAACATCTTCCTGCCATTCTTTATCCACTTGTGCTTCAAATGCTCTTGACATTTCTAAATCAATGTTAAAATTAATTTCTCTGCCATCTGCTGTTTTTGCTACTCCTACTGTTGAAAATGTAGTATGTTCTGTTTCTGCAAAAAATGATGATGTTTTGACATTTCTAACCCACTTTCCAGGAGCAAGTGTATTTGTATTTAATGCTTGTATTTCTTTCTGATTGCCATTATCAAACAAATCAAATAAACTCATAATACTTTTTCCGGACATTTTTTGTGTTATCTTAGATAATGCTGACAACATTCTTTCCATCAATTTTACTTTTAATGATAATTCATCTTCATAAGGCTCATTTTGCTGCTTTGCAGTACCTGCTAATTCTGCTTGTTTTTCTATCATACCTTTTACAGTATCAGCCAAAGAAGACTTTTCTGCATTTTCTGTCTCATTATTTCCTTGTGGTTTTGCTGTAACGTATTGCACATTTTGCTGTCGTATTTCCTGACGTATGGCAGTATACTGCCGTTCTGACTGCATTGCTACTGTACTAGACGTAATTTTCATATTATGCTCCCCTTTCCGTACTTTTTATTGTTATATGGTAAAATAAATCAACATACAAACGATAATCTTTAATTATATTATCGTCTTTTTTAAAAAAGAAATAACAAATATTTCCTAAACCATAAAAATATTTTTATAAAAAAATAAACCACATAAACAATTAAGTGATTTATTTTATATTTTTATATCAAAATTTTTTTATACTGCGAAAAGGATACCATCTTAATATGACTTTTCCCTTTAATTCACTCTCAGAAATAATGCCTATTTTTCGACTATCATAACTATGATTGCGATTATCACCTAAAACAAATATACCACCTTTTGGTACTATCAAAGAAACTTCTCCTTCTGTAGTATCTTTTACATATTCTTCTGAAATAAGCACACCATTACGATATACTGCACCATTTTTAATTTCTATGCTATCACCTGCCTTTCCAATTACTCTTTTTATGACATCTCTTTCTCCATCTATATCTATCATATGAAATACTACAATATCACCTGCTTCATATTTTCCTGTCATAGTAAAAAAACGAGAGGTCACCACTTTATCTCCATCTAAAAAAGTTGGTTCCATAGATTCCCCTTCTATTGTTACAGGCCATGCAAAAAAATAAAGTGCTAAAACAATTACAAATGCATATGCTATTGTTTTTAGCCATTCTTTTATTATTTCCACTTTTATCCCCTCATTATTATTTTGACTTCAATTTTTATTTATGTGGTATTAACTCTTACCTAATATATTTTATTTTAAACACATACAATAACTTGTTACTATTAAATGCCTGCTACTGAAAGGCGCTTTATCATAATCATAGGAGCCCCCATTATACCATTGCTACCTTGCATAATAAATTTTAAATCATTTCCCACTTCTTCAATTAGTTTTAGCATAGTATAAAAATTGCCTCCTATTGTAATTTGTTCCACTGGACGCACAATTTGTCCTCTTTCTAATAAAAATCCTTCTGCTGAAAGAGAAAAATCTCCCGATATAGCATTTGCTCCAGAATGCAATCCTGCTATATCTGTAATAAAAATGCCCTCTCCTAATTGTGCCATAAGTGTTCTTGGTGTTTTTCCTCCTGGTTGTATATACAAATTGGTACACTTTGTTTTGACTGTGCTTTTATATCCATCTTTAAATCCATTTCCAGTAGAAACTGTATTATGCTTTGCAGCTGATTTCATATTATATAAAAATGTTTCTAACCTTCCATTTTCAATAATAACTTTATTTTTTACAGCAACACCTTCATGGTCAAAAGGTACAGAACCAGGAGCATTTTCTAAAAGTCCATCATCTCTTAATGTTACTTTAGAAGATGCAATTTTTTCTTTTAATTTTCCATTCAAAAGTGAAAAACCTTTTTGCACATTTTCTCCATAAAATACACCAGCAAATACAGAAAGCAATTCTGCTGCCACATGATTTTCCAAAAGTACTCTATATTCCCCAGATTCTAGGCTATATGCTCCCAAATGACTAACAGCCTTTTGTCCTGCTTTCCTACCAATTTCTTGAGGATAAAAAGTGCTCCAATCATTACTTATCCAATCTTCTGATGCTGTTTTTACATCACCATTTTGCTGTGCAATAGTAGATATATTTGCTGCAATACCATTTTTTCTATGACAAAGAGAAAGTCCTTTACTATTTGATAAAGCAATAGTTTTATCTATTGTCTGCAATACACAATAATCAATAGAAACTTGTTCATATTCTTGCAATGCTCCTTTTTCCATTTCTTTTGCTGCTTTCATTTTTTGTTCTGGAGAAAGCATTTTTAAATTTTCATTATAACTATCAATTTGAGTATAATCATTACTTCCTTCAAATATCACTTCTTTTTCTGTTTCTTCTATCACTTCTGCATTCTCTTTTGACTGCTGAATAATATAGTCTATTGTTTCTTCCTCCATTGTTGTAGCATATGCATAACCCATACTATTATTATAAATTCCCCTAAAACAAATACCTATTTGATTACTATTTTCATAATGAGAAATTTCACCTTCTAATACAAGTACCTCAAAATTTTCTGCTGACTCAAAATATACTTCACAATGTTCAAAACCTTGTTCTAATGCTCTTCTCATCAATTCTTTCTGAAATTGTTCTCTTTCCAATTTTTTACCCCCTTCCTCCTACTGTAATTTCACTTACTCTAACCATAGGCTGTCCTACATTGGTAGGAATAGAACCACTAATACTACCACACATTCCTTGTGCACTTTTCAAATTATTACCAACCCTATCAATTCTCATAAGTATTTCATCACCTTTACCTATTAGTGTTGCACCTCTAACAGGTTCTGCTATTTTTCCATTACGTATCATATATCCTTCTAATACAGCAAAATTAAATATACCCGTTGCTGGGTCAACGCTGCCACCACCCATACATTTTGCATATAATCCATATTCTGTATCAGCAATAATATCTGCTGGCTTTGTATTTCCTGCTGCAATATAAGTATTTGTCATACGAGAAGTGGGAGCATATTTATAGCTTTCTCTTCTTGCTGAACCTGTAGAATCCATATTCATTTTCTGCCCATTTAATTTATCTATTAAATAAGATTTTAATATGCCATTTTCAATCAACACATTTTTTTTAGTAGGTGTTCCTTCATCATCTATATTCGCACTACCCCAAGCATTTTGTATTGTGCCATCATCTACTGCTGTTACAATACTAGATGCAATTTTATGTCCCAATTTTCCAGCAAAAACAGAAGCATTTCTTGCTACTGCTGTCGCCTCTAAGCCATGTCCACAAGCCTCATGAAATATTACACCACCAAAGCCATTTTCTATTACAACAGACATTTTTTTACTTGGGCATACATCTGCTTTTAACATTGTTACAGCAATGCGAGAAGCATTTCTTGCCACCTGTTCTATATCAATTTTTTCAAACAGCTCAAACCCCATAGAAGCACCTGGACCAAAATAGCCGCTTTGCTTTTCTGTTTGAGAAGATGCAATAGATTCTACTGTCATACGAGTACGAACACGCTGATCTTGTGCAAAAGTGCCCATCGTATTTGCAATTAAAATATTTTGAACAATATCTTGATATTTTAATATCGTTTGGGAAATCATATCACTATATAAAAATGCTGCTGAAGATGCTCCTCTCATAACATCTATTTTTTGTTTTTTAGATATACTATCAGGCATTTTTTGTATCACATTATAATTATTTTCTAAATATTTTATAAAATCAAATATTTTTGTTGTTTTATTTTTTCCTTTCATAGCTAATGCTGCTGTTTTGGCTGTTTGTATTAAATTTTTTTCGCTCAAATCATTTGTATAGGCATATACTGCTTGATTTCCATAAAATAAGCGTATTCCTGCTCCTTTATCCCTTCCAGAAAGTGCAGTATCCACTGTCCCATTTGTCATAGAAATTGTATTTTTTTGTGTTTGCTCCACATATATTTCTCCAAAGTCTGCACATTGTTCTAATGCTGCTGTCAATACATTTTCAATTACAGATTCTTTTAACATAGTCCTTTCCTTTCTTTAAATATTGTTACTATTATATTATTTTTCACACAAATATGTTAACATAAGCAAACTATTTGTACAACTTATTCTGATAATTGTTTATACAAAAATATTGCATTTTGTTGTTGTTTACCAGTATATCCTTTTATATCTTCTGCTGGTACATATTCTTTTCCATATAAATAAATTACAGACTTATTATTATAATATGTTTCCATTTCTTGTATAATAGTATTTTTAGCAACATATATTTTATTATCTTTTATATATCCCTTATAAAAACTCTTATACCATATTCCTTCTTTATCAATACATTCTATATTCTGTATTTGTTCGCGATATGCATTTAAAACCTTTTCATTTTCTACAATACTATAATTTTCTCCTTCTGATTGCATTCCATATTGTCTTGTTAAGTTCACACTATCATAAACAATTGCTTTTATTTCTGGATATGCTTTTATACTTTCATATAGTCTTTTTATTTCATCACTCGCTTCTTTTTCTGTATATTTTGAATTCTTTTCAGAATAATGTGAAATTCCTACATGAGACAATATTAAAGGTTTTTGTTTCTGAAAAATAGCATACCAACGTTCTAGCATTTCTGCAATATCTTTTCCTTGATTTCCTCCATTTTCATATATAGATAAGCCTATCCAATCTGCATTTTGAGGATAATAAGCATACCAATTTTCTATATTTTCTATTGACATTGTCCATATAAAAACAGTATTGGGGGCTTTTTCTTTAAAAATTTCTCTTGCCTTTTGATAATATTTTTTATAATCTTCACCATTGCTATAATCTTCACCATTAGGGTAAAAGTCAATAAGCATTGGAATACGATATTGATTTGCTTTTTCTGCTGCTTCCTCTAAATATTCTTGTTCAAAAGGAAAATTTCTATCTGCTGGCTGTATAACCAGTAGCGGTATTTTTTTATTAACATAACATTCCAATATATCCATCATAGGAAATTCTTCTGTTAATGTTGTTGTAAAACCATATATTTCATGTTTTTTTTCTGTCAATTTCTCAAAATACTCCATGCTTTCTATATTTTTATCTTGTTTAATAAAAGCACCTAACAAAATTTTTCTTTGTTCTGGTTCAAATGTTATTTTTTCTTTCTGTTCTCCCTCATAATAAACAGCCATTTGCTGTATAGGTGTTTGTTGTTGTGTTTGCTGTATTTCTTGTAATACTATTTTATTTGTACATCCACATAAAAACAATGCTATTAATAAAAAAGTCACACATTTCATAAAAATTCCCCCTTTTTTTTGAAAGCATGACCTTTTTTATTATAGATTATTCTTGATTGATTAAGTATGTGTTAATTACATCTAAATATTGTAATATACCATTTTTATGTTCAATGCGATACTGTTCCTCAAAAGCAGAAAAGGGTATTGATTTTCTGCCGCCTTTTTGGGAATTTGTCCAATACTTCTCCAATGTTTCAAATGGCAAAAAATAAAAACAATTTATTACTGAAAAATAAACTAATAAAAAGGAAATCCCTTTTTGTTTTTGAAAATCTTTCATAAATGCAATTTGATGAGGATGTATATTTTGTATAGGCAAACTTTTTAATGTAGTTTCTTTTGCATCAAAACAAACAGCAATACCTTGCACTACTCCTATATAATCCACTGTGCTTTGTTTATCAAAATAAGCTAATGTGATAATTCTTTTTTGGTTGTTTACCTCTACTGGTGTAATTGGTGTAGGTATTTTTTGAAATAATGCTAAGCCTCTTTGCCTATAATAATCATTTGTAAAATTTACTAAATCTTCTAATACACTTCCTCTTAGTCCTCTTGTATTCCAAAATCCCATAATTCCTCCTATTGTTTTAGTATAATATCATAAATGTAAATTATAAATTGCTCTGAGTGCTGTTTGTTGAATTAACTCTCTTTCATCATGTAATGCTTGCTTTAATATAGGTAATGCCTTTTTTGTTTTGCTGTTTCCTAGTGCAATAATTGCATTTCTTTGTAGTATTTTTTTCCCTCTCCAGCCTGCAGCTGTTTTAGCAAATTTTTCATCAAATGCCTTATTAGAACAATGAAGTAGTTCTTCTAATAAAATATCTGTTTCTTTTTCATCAAAAGAGTGTAATATTTTTTGATTTTTAGGACAAACAATTTGACAAATATCACAACCATAAATCTGTTTTCCCATTACTCTCATTACTTCAGAAGATAAAACGGTTTTCGTTTGGGTTAAATAAGAAATACATTTTTCTATATGGAACATATTTTCAGATAATGCACCTGTAGGACAGCATAATATACACTTTTTACAGCCTTCACAATCCCCTAAAACCATTTCTTTTTGTTTTAGTGATATATTCGTCATCATATATCCTAAAAAGGCGAGAGAGCCAAATTTTACCGTATGAACAGAGCCATTTTTTCCTATCCATCCTAAACCTGCTCTTACAGCAACAGCTCTATCTACAAGAGGTCCTGTGTCTACAAAATACTTACACTCAAAATTTCTTACTTTTCGCTTCAAAAACTGCTCCAAATCTTCAAAATACTTTTTGAGTATAACATGATAATCTTCTCCTACTGCTGCTATAGAGCATTCTCCTGTCAGCAAATCATTACTTTCTTTTATTTTTTTTCTATAACCATAACCCATAGCAAAAACAATAATACTTTTTGCATTTTTCATTGTCATAGTGGGAATAATACGCTTTTGTATATTCTGCTCTGTAAAACCTTTTAATTTTCCATTTTCCTGCAAAAGTATTTTTTCTTGTTCCCAAAAAGGTTCTGCTGATGTTATACCTGCCTCTAAATTTCTTTTTTCTGCAAATGTATATATTTCTTGTTCTAGTGTCATATTTTCTCCTTATGATTGTAATATTGTAAAAAGAACACCCCTTATGGAGTGTTCTTTTTTATTAATTATTGCGTTGGTGCATCTACTGTTCCATCTGGATGAACAATAGTAACATATTTGGTATCTAAACCTCTTTGCATCCAACTTACCCAATATTCGTTTGTACCAAGAATTTCATTAGGTACTACTCTACGTGTTAAAGTTAAATATAATGAACCTATTACATTGCCTTCTACATCACAAAGTGGATGAGGGAATGATATAGATGTTGCACCTAAAGGAGCATTGGTATAACTTACAGTAAATTGATAAATACCCTGTCCTACTGCTCTGCCATTTACATCTCTCGCTGTTTTCATTTTTACATCTTGTTGTGGTATTCTATATATTGTTTCAGTCGCTCTGCCTTGTGGATTGATTACCAGTTCTCCTCTTTTTGGATTAACATCTAGTTTGTCAAGTAAAACTTGATATGTCAATGGATTGATAGAACCGTCTGTATCTTGATAATACAATGCTTCGTCTGAACTTACTGTAATCGCACCAGTGTAAACTGCATCTTTATCATATTCAGGAGGACTAATACTATAATTTATTCTAATTCTTGGAGGTGTCAAATCTAACGCACCAAATTCTTCAGAACATTTTACCTCAGAGTCCTGTCCTAATACACTACTTGTTCCTAACCAGTTTCTTGCTACTGCATGTAGAATATATTTTACACCTGGTTTTAATCCTTTTATTTCTAATTCAACTGTTGCACGTCCCACATCTGGGTCTACTTCTATTTTGGTAGAAGAATATACAAGTGGCTGATTGCTAGGTGTAGTAAAACCATTTTTAATTTGTTCTGCATCAATCTCTCCTGGAGCATATCCATTACTACTGTCACTTGTTTTTGTTGGATATACAACATAGAATAATTGACAATCCTTATCCACTGTAATCTCAATAATTCTCGAATCCACTGAATTTGTACGATTTGTAACAATAATAGGATTAATTACTGGTGGTACTAATGGTTTTGTTTTAAAACGATTGATATATAATGCTGAAGGGTCAGCTGGTGTACCTTTCAAAACACTATACATAATGTATTCTGTATCTGGTGTTAGTCCTTCTATTTCTAAATCATCCATAATAAGATATGGGTTTGGTATAGAATATCGTCCTTTAATTGCAATATCATCACTAATTGTACCTAAATAAACATCTTGGTTTGTAATGGTTGCATTTTCAACATTGTCATGAGGCAATATCATATAATACATTGTTGCTGGTTTATCCGTCTGCACACGAGGACGAATAGCATAGTCATCTACATACAGATAATTTTGAGGAAATTCTGTAGGTGAAGTAGACTGGAATGGGTCAAGCATAGGATAATTTTCTATAAATTTCGGTACTACTGTGTCTGTAAAAGGTATTGTCATACTAAAAGGCATAGGGTTTGTTACTTCCAAAGCACCTGCCTTTATAGCATCTTCAAAGCCTTTTATAGGAGCGCCTGCTGCTGGTTGTAATGTTGTTCTAGAACCAACAACACATTTTATACTGATATTTACATTTGCTGTCCATCCTGCACTTTCTGGTCTTCCGTCTATACTACGTACTTTTATAGCATATTCTTTTGCCTCCAACTGATTAAATCTTTCAAAAAGATATGTTGGCTCATTATGCATTACTCTATCTAATATATAATGCAGTGAAATACCATTTATACCTGTATCACTGTCACTTGCATTAATTTGTGCATCATAATCTGTTTCTTGTCCTGTGTTTAAGTCAATTCTTGTTCCTGTCAGCAATCTAAAATCTGTATCATTTGGACCTTTTTCATATAAGTCAAATGTAATATTAGAATCAGAATAAATCAACATATCATAAAGCAATTCATCATTTGTATCATTAGACTGTGGTGTTGCTGTAAATGTTACATCATAGTTTTGTGGTGCAATTGTTTGTACTAATGATACCAATGAAGGTACTGTCCGAAATTCTGGCAGCATTGTTTTATCTTCCATTTTATTATTTGATGTATCTGTAATTTTATTTAATTCAAATTGATATTTTGAACCACTGCTCATTGGTATAGAACGAGATGGGAATGTTATAACTGTTTTTCCCTTTTCCAATGTAACAGTTGCTCTGTCAAAATTAATATCAACTGTTTTTCTTTCTGTTGTTGTAATATCATATAATGTAATATGATTTTTCAAATTTTCTGGTGAAAGGTCAACAAATTCACTATCTTCTATTACTTTCACTTCTTCGCTAAATACAATTCTTACATCAGAAGAAACAGCTGGATATTCATTCATCATTTCTGTAAATTCTTGCTCTGCTGTAGGTGGAATTTCATCTAATGTTTTAATTAATATTTTTTCAATATCAGACATATTTCCATCATTATCTACAGCAACCATATAAAGGTCATAAGCAATTTGTTCTTGCAATCTAGTAACATTAACACTACCTTCTACTTCCATTTTGGCTGTACCTGAACCTTTTGAAATACCTGTTGTTCCATTTACAACAGCCTGTTTTGCTTCATCAGAAGTTAATGGAGGTATTGTTGTAGAGCCTACTGGAGGAGGTGGAAAATCTTCTCCTCTACCCATAGCAACATAATATACTTTTGCATCTTCGTTTACTTTATAAAGTACTTCTACAGAATTTTTAGTCAATTTGTTTGGTTTTGGATAATCTTCCATAAATTCTGGCGGTGTTTGGTCAGCCGTTGTAAATGTCAATTTTTTCATTGCTGTATCCTTTTCGCCATCATTTCCTACAATATATAAATCATATGTTTGTTTTTCTTCCAAACCAGAAATACCAAAATTAAATTCTATATTTTTTTTACAGTCTGTTATTGTACCTTTTGCTAAATTTCCACTAAGTTTTCCTCTTCTAACCTCATATTGTGTTGGTGCTAAACTTCCTGTTGGAAACAATGCCCAATATGTTGTTAAATTTTTATTTGTAATTGCAGAAATTGTTACTGTTGTATTTGTTGTTTCAGATATTTTAGGAGAACTAGATAAATACTGTGGTGATGTATTATCTGTTGTGGTAAACGACTTTCTTTCTCTTGTGCTCATATCATCTCTGTCATCTACCAAAGCAGCCGTAAATATGTAGTCTGCATCTTTTGTTAAACCACTTACTGTAATTGTATAATCTGTATTTGATTTTGGTATATTCATACTACCAGATTTTACAATATCTTTTCTTTTATTTGGTTTTAATAAATCGTCATCTGAAACAGAACCACTATCAGATTCTGTTACTGCCCAATAAATCGTACCTGGTTTATTTGTTTGCACAATAAAAGATACTCTCGTAGCCTCTACTTCATCTAATTTCGGATATTTTCCTAATATTCTTGGGAAAGAAGATGCCTCTTCTGCATCTTTACTTGTCATTTTTTTGCCATTTATAGTAGCGACTGCACCTGGGCGTAATGTAATACTATCTGGCAACATAGCAATTACAACCTCGTCTGCATTAATATTTGCCTGACCAATATCACCATCACCATTTATTGTTGTTTTCACATCAATAAATACTTCTGCTACATAGGTATCTTCATTTAATGTTGTTGTACTATCTGTGGCTGTTTCATCAATAACAAGTGTATTGATTTCGCCAGAATTTAAATAAAGATTATTTTTTGCTCCTATTACTGTTATTTTGTCATATGTACCCATTAAATGCAAATCAGTATCTTCTGGACCATTTAATTCTAAATTTTGAAAACCGCCTTCCATGTCAGAAAGCTCTTCCAAGTAAGACGTTGATTTTATTTTTGTGTTAGTAATTTGTGTACTGCCATCTATTTTAACAGAAACTGGTTTATCTTCTGGAGCATCTATAATCATTTCTCTAATTGTAGAATCTGTAAAAGTAATACTGCTTCCACCAATATTACTTTCTCCTCCTCCGCTTATGATAACCTGACCCTTTACAGTAACATTTCTTAAATTAGTATAACCAAGTTCTACACCTTCCGTAATATACAAATCTCCATTAATAACTGTATCAGAAAGTGTTACACCTGATTTTGATATTGTAACATTACCATCCACAGTGCCATAATTATAATTACCTGGTTGATTAATAATTTTTCCCAAAGCATTATATAATATTGTTCCTGCTTCTGCTCTTGTAATATTATCTTTAGGACGGAATGTTCCATCTTGATAACCACTTACAACACCTTTATCTGTTGCAGCATTAATAGAGCCTCTACTCCATGTTGGAAAATTAATACCATCTACAAAATCAGTATTTACTCTGTCATCTTCTTCATACTTCAAATTTCTGGTTAAAAAAGCAACTGCCTGCTCTCTTGTCAAATTATCTGATGCACCTGAAACATTTCTTCCACTTCCCACAAAATAGCCTTGTGTTGTAGCAATATCAATTTCATTTGCATACCATTCTGTACCTTTGATATCTCTAAAATTTACTTTACCTGTTGTTTCATGGTAGCCCATACCTTTGTTGAGCATTGTTACAAATTCTGCTCTTGTAATATCATTATCAGGATTCATATTTCCATTTGTATCACCTGACATAATGCCATTATCGTACAAACTTCTTAAATATGTTTCAGACCATTTACTGCCATTCATATTAAAGCCTGCTGCATGAGTTTGTTTTACAAACAAACCCTCTGGAATAAAAAACTGGTTCCCCAGCATAGAAACTGCAGCAGCAACGGCTATCATTTTTTTTGCTTTGCCCTGCATTTTTTTCATCATTTATTTTTCTCCTCCATAACTTTAATTTTTCTGCGGTGACGTCTTAATTGTGTTTTAAATATCGCTTCTCTAAGCAAACGCTCTCCTACAATATTCAAATCTACAAATTTACTACCATAAACATACATATTTTTATCTGGTAAAAATTCCTTTCTCATAATTTCTACATCAATAATAATAGGGTCTGATGTAATGGGAATTACTACTTCATAAGTATCCTCTTTATTCAAATCTGCTTTTGAAACAAATCCCATACCACCACAACTAATATCATTTGTAGCAATTGGTATTGCTCTAGGAATCTTTTCTTTATCCATAGGAAATGTTTTTATCAAATTTGTTTCTACACGAATTTTTAATTTAATTTCTCTTCTCATTTGCGCACTGATATTTACTACATCACCAAATGAAATGATATTATTATTGATTTCTACAATTTGTCCTTGATAAATTTCTGCATAACTTTCCATGGCATGAAATTTTACTGCTTTTAATCCTCTTAATATATTTATGTCATCAACTATTTTCATGGTCATTTTTGTTCCACGTCTATCCATCAAAACAGCCTCACATAAAACCATATCATTATTTTCAGAAAGAATGGCATATTTTTCTTGTGCCAAAGCAAACACCTCCTAAAAAAATTTATTCATCATACTCATCATCTTCGTCATCTTCATTTTGTGCAAAATTTAAAAAGAAAACATAAATATCCACTACTGCTTTATAAAGCTCCTCAGGTATTTCTGAACCCAACTCTAATTGTGTTAATATTGTTGTCAATGATGTGTCTTCATAAATGGGAACTTTATTTTCTCCTGCAATTTCTATAATTTTTTCTGCAACGTGTCCCATACCAGACGCCACAATAACAGGGGCAATATTTTTATCAACATCATATCGCAGTGCTACTGCTTTTTTATTCAATTTATCATTAAATCCTGACATTGACTGCATTCATCCTTTCATATAGCTTAGGAAATACCTCTGATATTGTTTTAGGCGCTTGCAAAACATCTGTATACAATGATTGAAAACGCAAACCATTTCTTTCCATAATATTACTCATACCTTCTTGAATCATTTTTTTATGAGCAGACAACTTTTCTGGATAATATAGCTGAATATCTACATTTTCATCTCTTGAAAGCAGAATCATTTCAAAATAGCCTACTTCCTTAATGTCAAATTTTATAAATAATCTAATTTGTTTTTCTCTTTCTCCATTACTGCCTCCATTTTGAGGTTGGTCATCTGGATCAATCCACATTTCTGAAAACATTAGTCTGCCCCCAATATCTGCTGGAACCATTAAATGCAGCAAAGGCATATAAACGCTTTCATTTAACAAAAGAGAATTGATAATATTTGCGAAAACAGCTTTTGCCTCATGACTGGATTCTGTTCCATTCATTCCTCTTTCTAGTATTTCAGTCAATTTATCTAAAAGAGTATATTGTTCTGTTGCTCTTTCAAATTCTGTATTTGCTAATATCTTCCCTAATTGTTCTGGTGAAATATCGCCTAATTTTTCTCTTACACTTGCAAAACTCATCAAATGAGAAAAAGATTTTAAAAATCCTACTTTATCCCCATTTTCATAACGGGCAATATTTAGTGTAAGCATTGTCATCCAATCTCTTGCTTTTCCTAAATCATATGTTGCACTAACATATTTTGACAAATAAGGTATGATTTCATTTTTCAGTACTGCTGTATTAGCAGTAGTATTTCCTGGTTCACTTCCAGTATATAACTTAGTCATCAATTCTGCAAGTGTATCTCCATAACTTCTTGGAATAGACTGTCTAATATTTTGTAAATTCTGCATAATTTGATTCATTAAATGAGGACCTGCAGACATATCATTATATCGCTTTAAAAAATCTAATATGCTTGTTCTTAACTCGACAGAAGACGCTTGGTCTAATATTTGTCTTAAAACATTAAAAAATGCCCCTTTAAATTTAACAGCAGAAGCAGCTTGATTTTTTAAAAAATAAACAAGTTCTCCTTCTGTCATCTTGAGCATTTCCATAAAATTTGAAATTTCCTCTGTAAAATTTTCACCCATACCAGAGCTAACCACAATGCCCATACGAGAATAAATTAAATCTGTAATCATTTGTGTTAATGCTGGTGTATCCCTCACCATTTGCATAAATGTTTCATAATTTGATTCATAATTTAGTGCTTTTCTTTGTGTATCTGTTGATACACCTTCTCTACCATCTGGACGAACTACTTTTGATGGGTCTACTATATTTTGTATGCTAGGGTCATTTTCTCTTATAGGATTTGTTCTTGTCGAATTTTCAGTCCCAGTAAGGGGTGTCGTCACTTTTAATAAATCTGCCACTTTTTTCACCTGCACTTTAATTATATTTATACTATTATTTTTTTTCATAATCTGCCGATATAGATACTAGATAATAAAAACATATGAGGGGTGTAAGTATGGATAACGGCATGGAAAATATGCTAGATATGTATCTTTTTGAAACAAATTCACTTTTAGAGCAGCTTGATGAAGTCCTTCTTGATGCCGAAAAAGCTGATACTTTTACAAGTGATAGTGTAAATGAAATCTTTCGCATCATGCATACTATTAAAGGTTCTTCTGCTATGATGGAATTTTCCTCATTGATGACAATAGCACATCGTATTGAAGATTTATTTTTTTTCATTCGCGAAAACACCATTGATAGTATTGATGAAGAACATAAAAAGGAACTTTTTAATCTCATGTTTTTTTCCACTGACATGCTTCGCGCTGAAGTGGAAAAATTAGAAAATAACGAGCCACTCACTAGTAATGTCGACAGTTTTGTTGAAAAAGTTAATAGCTTTTTAAACAAAATCAGTAATAAAACAGATGACTCTACTATTTCCGCAGATGACAAGGAACAGCAAGACCATGAAAAATCAGAAAATGTATATGCGGAATTACCAGATGATGGTTCAAAAGCATTTTTAAAAGTAACATTCGATGAAGGTTGTGGTATGGAAAATTTACGTGCATTTATGTTGGTTACTTCTGTAAAAGACATTTATGAAAATTTAACATTTTATCCACCTGATGTAGAAACCAACCCTGCTACAGCAGCAATCATCACTGAAAAAGGATTCCTTTTAGGTTTTGATACAAAACAAACATTAGAAGCAGCACTGGATATTGTTAAAAACTCTGGTAATGTACAGTCTTACGAAATATTAGTGCTTCCAGAAACTGAAAAGTCAGAAGAAAAAGAAACTTCTGTACAGCAAAAAGTTGAAACCGTAACACAACAGCATATTGATGCAGCTCCTGTGCAAAAAGTACAAGCTCCTGCACAAAATGCACAAGCAGCACAAAATACAAATAATACTAATGTAACTCATGTTGGTGCAAATAAACAAAGTTTAATTAGTGTAAATTTGTCCAAATTAGATAAATTAATGATGCTTATGGGAGAACTTGTTATTACAGAATCTATGGTAACATCTTCTCCAGAATTACAAGGATTAAAATTAGACAATTTTACAAAATCCGCTCGTCAATTAAGAAAATTAACAGATGATTTGCAAGATACTGTTATGTCTATTCGTATGATTCCTGTAGCAGGTGCATTCCAAAAAATGAATCGTATTGTTAGAGATATGAGCAAAAGTTTAAATAAAGATGTTCGTTTAACAATTATAGGAGAAGATACAGAAGTAGACAAAACAATTGTAGATAGTATTGGCGACCCTATTATGCATATGGTTAGAAATTCCATGGATCATGGTATTGAAGAAACAGTAGAAGAAAGAATCCGAGCAGGCAAAAATCCACAAGGTGAAATTATACTTTCTGCAGAGCATACAGGAAGCGAGGTTATTATTACCATACAAGACGATGGTAAAGGTGCAGACCCTGCTAAAATACTGGAAAAAGCAAGAAGAAATGGTATTTTAACAAAACCAGAAAGCGAATATTCTCAAAAAGAAATTCTTGCTCTTTTGATGGCACCAGGATTTTCTACAAATGAACAAGTAACAGAATATTCTGGACGTGGCGTTGGTATGGATGTAGTAAAGAAAAATATTGAAAAAGTTGCTGGTACTGTTACAATAACAAGTGAATTAGGAAAAGGAATGTGTACTACAATGAAAATTCCATTGACAATGGCTATTGTAGATGGTATGGAAGTTTCTGTTGGAAAATCAATATTTACAATTCCTATTTCAGATATACAGCAATCCTTCAAAATTACTCCTGAAGAAATTATTTATGATGCACAAGGACAAGAAATTGTAAAAAGAATGGATAACTTCTATCCTGTTATAAGAGTACATCGTCTATATAATATTGAAACAGAAATTACAAATTTAGAAGATGGCATACTTGTTTGGGTAGGAGAAGGAGATAAATCTTACTGCTTGTTTGTAGATGAACTCTTAGGCGAACAGCAAGTTGTTGTAAAACCATTACCTTCTTATTTGAACGCATATAATATTAAAAAATCAGGTATTGGCGGTTGTACTATTTTAGGTGATGGCAATATTAGCATTATATTAGATATTACTACTCTTCATCACACTACTAGCGGTTATGCTTATTAAGTGATTCTGAATATATAATATTGGAGGACTCAATTTATGACTGAAGAATACAATGAAATGGACATGGAAAAAAGCCAAGCCTTGAATGTAGAAATAAAAGAAGATGCAAAGAAATTTCTTACATTTTTGTCAGATGGTTTAACATTTGCAATTGATGCCACAAATGTTGGTGAAATCATTACAAATTATCCCATCACTATGGTACCAAATGTTCCATCTTTTATAAAAGGAATTATCAATTTGAGGGGACAAATCATACCAATTATTGATATTAGAGAAAAAATGCATAAAATGCCTTTGGAAGAAACAGATACTTCCTGTATTATTGTTTTAGATATTGATTCCACTTCTATAGGTATTTTTGTAGATGCAGTATCTCATGTAGTAGATATTTATGAAAGTAATATTTCTCCTATGCCTCCAAATAGTTCTCAGGAACTAGTAAAAGGTATGATGTCACTTTCAAAAGAAATGGTAATACTATTTCTTGATTGCGAACTATTGCTTCAAGACACTATGTAATGATATAATAAAAATTAATTACTTAGTAGTTAATTCTTTTTGTGGATTTTCCCACACCAACAAACTTTTTGTAAAAAGTTTGTTGGTGTTTTAGCAAAATTACATTACCTTAATGTATTACCATTTGATATACAAGATAATAGTTTGTCAATTAATAAAGTCTTTTGGGGTAGACTTTATTTGAATATACAAACGACATGCAAATTTTTTAATAATCTATAAATAATATATTAATTTTATTTTTTAAAGCTTGTAAGAATAGGAGTTTATATATGCTTACCATTACAGACCAAGATTTTTTACGTCTTGTTGATTATGTACAAAAAAATTTCGGTATTGATTTATCTAAAAAGAAGCAGCTTATTACCAGCCGGCTTTCTAACTCTATTGTTACAGCTGGATTTGCTGATTTTTCTGCTTATATAAATCATATTATACAGACATCTGATAAAAATAGTATAGAAATGATGTTAAATAAATTAACTACAAATTATACCTATTTTTTAAGAGAAGCAAATCATTTTGATTTTTTAAAAAATACAATATTGCCTCGTTTGATAAAACAAAAAAATAATAAGGTGCTTAGTATTTGGAGTGCAGGCTGTTCTTCTGGGGAAGAACCTTATACTATATCTATGATTTTAAAAGATTATCTTGGAGCACAAGCTGCTGCATGGGATACTCGCGTTTTGGCAACAGACATTTCACAAAAAGTATTGGCACAAGCACAAAATGCAATATATGAGGCTGAATCTTTGTCAAAAATACCTGACAGATGGAAAACAGACTATTTTAAAAAATTGCCTGATGGACGTTATGCTGTAGCTCCTCATATTAAATCTAATGTAATATTTAGAACATTTAATCTTATGAGTCCAATACAGTTTAAAATTAAATTTGATGTTATTTTCTGCCGAAATGTTATGATTTATTTCGACCAGCCAACAAAAGACGCTTTGGTAAACCGTTTTTATCATGCAACAAATGCAGGTGGGTATTTGTTGATTGGTCATTCTGAATCATTAAATAAAGAGCGTTTAGCATATAAATATATTATGCCTGCTACATATCAGAAAATATAGTGTTTTATTGTTATAAAATTAATGATATAATAATAAATAATATTAAAATTTGTTTTACAGATTAATTTTAAATACTTGCTGTATAACAATACTTTGTTGTTCAGCGAAAAATTTATTATTCACTGAACAATATTAGTAAATACCCACCGTCGTATAGACAGGTGGGAATTACTAATGTCTGATAAACAACCATTTACTTTATTACCAACCCGAAAGGATACGGTGTTTCTTTTATGGAAAAAAAAATTAAAGTTCTTGTTGTCGATGATTCTATGCTTTTTCGCAAAGTTTTAATTGACAGCCTATCAAAACATAATGATATTGAAGTTGTAGGATATGCGGTAGATGCTTTTGATGCAAAAGCAAAAATACCTGTGCTTTGTCCTGATGTTGTAACATTAGATGTTGAAATGCCACGTTTAAATGGTATTGCTTTTTTAAAGCAATTAATTCCGCAACATCCTGTTCCAGTTGTTGTCGTTTCTTCATTAAATATCAATGTATTTGAAGCACTTTCTGCTGGAGCTGTTGATTTTGTAAGAAAGCCAGATATGACAAAGCAGAATACAGTAGATATCTTTTTAAAAGATTTAACTGGAAAAATTAGAATTGCTTCTAAAGCTATTGTGCATCAGCCAAAACCAAGAGAAGCTGTAAAACCAATTGCGCCTTCTCCTTTAAATTCTACAAAATTAAAATCTATGGTAATTGCTATTGGTGCATCAACTGGTGGAACAGAAGCAACATTAACTGTTCTAAAAGATTTGCCTCCAGATACTCCTGGTATTGTTGTAGTTCAACATATGCCAGAAGGCTTTACAAAAATGTATGCAGAAAGATTAGACCGTTTATGTCATATGCGTGTAAAAGAAGCAAAATCTGGTGATGCTATTGTAAGAGGACAAGTGTTAATTGCTCCTGGCGGAGAACTGCAAACAAAAGTAGTTCGTCAAGGTAGTGGTTTTGCTGTAAGCTGCACCCCTGGAGATAAAGTCAGCGGACATAGACCTTCTGTAGATGTATTATTTACATCTGTTGCAGAAACAGTTGGTAAAAATGCTGTAGGTATCATTATGACAGGTATGGGGCGTGATGGTGCTGATGGTTTATTAAAAATGAAAAAAAATGGGGCTTTTACTATTGGGCAAGATAAAGAGTCTTGTATTGTATATGGTATGCCTATGGTAGCACAAAATATTGGTGCTGTTGAAGTACAGGCTTCTTGTGAAAATATTGCAGGCGTATTACGCAGACATTTAGTCAAAATACAATAAAAAATAACCAAAACCCCTTTACTTTTTTAAGCCCAATATTTTCACAAATATAAATAGCCGTTCTTTCAAAAAGAACGGCTTTGTTTCCTATTAATGCCTTGAAAGGAGGCTTTTTTTTGAGAGCTAAAAAAACAGAAACAGTATCTGAACCAATCAAAAAACCCCCTGTTATACTCACACAATCAAATGCTATATTTGCACTGGATATTGGTACACGCAGTGTCGTTGGTATTATAGGTGTGCATGATGGTAATGTTTTTCATGTATTAGATTATGAACAAGCATTTCATCAAGAACGTGCTATGCGTGATGGGCAGATTGAAAATATTGCACTTGTGGCTGATGTTGTTAAAAAAGTAAAATCTGCATTAGAAAAACGAAATAAACTTAAACTATCAAAAGTTTGCATTGCCGCAGCAGGACGTGCTTTAATTACCAAAAAAATAATCTATACACAAGAATTAAATCCTACAGAGGAAATCACAGAAAATTTGTTAAATGCTATGGAATATTCTGCATTAGGCATTGCACAATCGGAATTTGACCATGATTTAGAAGAACATCCTGAAAACAAAACAACATTTTATTGTGTAGGTTATAGTATTACAAAATATAAATTAGATAATTATCAAAGTAGTATAATTATAGGTCATAAAGGGAAAGAAGTAACTATCGATTTAATTGCTGCATTTTTGCCTCAAAATGTGGTTCAAAATCTTTATTCTGTTATGACAGCAAATCAACTAACGGTAGAAAATTTAACACTTGAGCCTATTGCTGCTATCAATGTTGTTGTGCCAGAAGATATTCGTTTGTTAAATATTGCATTAGTAGATATTGGTGCTGGTACAAGCGATATTGCTATATCAAAAGATGGAAGTATCATAGCTTATGATATGGTAACCACAGCAGGAGATGAGATTACAGAAGCAATTATGCAAAAATGCCTTTGTAATTTTGAAAATGCAGAAAAAATTAAAATTGCTTTGGATACAGATGATACTCAAATTATTTATAAAGACATTTTGGGTAATACTCATAAAGAAGTAAAATCAAAACTATTAAAAAGCTTAAAACCTGCCATTAAAACATTAAGTGAAGCAATCGCAAATGGTATTATAAAAGCAAATGGAGACGCTCCTACTGCTGTATTTTTAGCTGGGGGCGGCTGTCAAATTCCAGGATTTTGTCAAGCTATTGCAACAGAATTAAAAATACCTTTTGAAAATGTTGCGATATCTGGTAATCAGCCTTTTAAAAATGTTGCCGTCTATGACAAAAAATTACAGAATCCTGAATTTATTACTCCTCTTGGTATTGGTGCTATGTCATCTATATATAAAGGTTGTGATTTCTTTTCTATCACAATTAATGGCAAAAAACAAATGCTTTTAAATTACAGAGAATCAAAAGTATTAGATGCTCTTTTACTTTCTTCTATTAAACCTCAAAATTTAATTGGATTTCCTGTTCGTTCTATCAATTATTATATTGATGGAAAACGATATAACAAAAAGGGTGAAAATGCTGTTCCAGGAGAATTATTTGTAAACGGCGAATTGGCTTCTATAGATACAAAAATCAAACAAGGTGATGTAATTGTTGCAAAAGAAGCAATACCTGGAAAACAACCTACTATTACAATTAAAGAGTTAAAAGAACAACCAGAATTCCGTTTTTCTGTCATTATTGATGAAGTATTGGCGGAAGTACCTGTTATATTTTATAAAGATGGGCAGCAATTAGCAGATGATTATATTATAAAACCTATGGATAGGATTACAACAGAATCTGTTATTACATTAACAGATTTATTATGTTACATGGAAACAACATTTCAGCCGGAAGAAATGACTATGATGATAAATAATTCTATAGCAAATCAAGATACATTAATTGCGGCTGGTGACCAAATTTCTTTTATTCCAAAACAACAGCAGGAACAAATATGCGAAGAATTGTCACAACAAAATGAAATAGAAATTACTGCTCGACAACAATTAAATATACAACAAGCAGAAAAAATACCAGAAGAAAAAACATATTCTGAAGTAGCAATAAAAACAACTAAAAATGAAATCGTAACAGAACAAAATAACTTAGAACAACCATTAGAACAAATAGAACAAAATCAAATAGAACAAGTAGAGCAAACAATTTCTACAGAACAACAAACAGAAACAGATATTACAAAAAATGAAGTACCAAATTTATCAGAAAATGCAGATAGTATCGTTGTTTGTATTAATAATGTATGGAAAACAATACCTTTAAATAATAGAAAAAAATTGCTTTTCTACGATATGTTGAATTATGTAGATATAGACCTTGAAAAACCACAAGGAAATATTATATTAAAACTAAATGGTGAAGATACTGCTTATACTGCAACCATTTCTCAAGGTGACTCTATAGAAATTGCATGGGATAGACCAGAATAATCACTTTAAATAAAAATAATTGTTTTTTAATAAAATCTTTATTAAATTTTTCAAAAAGTTCGTGAAGTTTTAAAGTTAAACTTTTAGTTTTTTAATAATAAGTCCTATATTATTTTTATAAATAATATAGGGCTTTTATTATACTAAGAAAATAAAATAAGCAGTAAAATCCCCTTAGCTATTATGATTTGCGTTCTTTTGCCGATATATGTAATAAGTAAATTATTTTTAGAAATACTAAATATATAAAGTGAAATATATTTATAAATTTGTTATACAAATTTATTGCAAATAAACAGCGTTGAATATTTACTCATGTCTGATAAAGTGCATAATAATAAATTTCGCATAAAGTAAATTGAGGTGATTCCATGAAAATAGCATCTAATAGTCTTCATACTTCTTACACTATACAAAAAGAAACAGCAAGGCTGCAAACTTCTGAAAAAAATCAAAGAAGGATTAACAGAAATTTTGATAAAATTTTGATTCAGTCTACTCCTTCCTCTGATTCTAATGACAGCTTTGTCAGTAATATTACAAGCAAACTTTCTTCAGAAGTAAGAAAACCAGCGTCTTCGGAACAACTCAACGAACTTCAGCAAAAAGTTGCTGAAGGAACTTACCAAATAGATTTAGACGCTATTGTAAAAAAGATATTGTTTTAATAAAAAGTATTCATTTTTATATAAAAAATATAAAAGCAAGCCACTCTTTTATAAAGGGGTGGATTGCTGCTGTTTATCACTATAAAAGGAGTTATTATGTATAAATTAGATGATTTTTTAGACTTGCTTGAAAAACTTATTTTGCTTTTTGATGATTTAACAGAAATTGAACAAACAAAATTAGAAGCAGTTACAAAAAAAGATATTGATACATTAAACGATTGTATGAAAGAGGAGCAAGCTTATCTTTTACAGTTTCGTGGATTAGATAAAAAAAGAGAATCTATACAAAAAGATTTAGGTTTTGAAAATATGAAATTTTCACAAATCATTACAAATATTAAAGATAAACAATATCAACAAGAATTTCAAGAATTATATGATGCATTAACAGAAACAATGGATTATTATCAACAAATTCATAGTAATGCTAAAAGCATTATAGAAGTTAAATTGATGGGTATTAACAGAGCATTAGATATATTACAACAATCTACTGATGTTTCTCAAAATAATACTACCTATGCCCCTAATGGACAGTTACAAACAAATAATAAAATTAACTTCACAAATAAGATTATATAATATATAAACGGAGGTAATGTCAATGATTCGTTCAACATTCGCTGGCTTTACAACAGCACAGCTTGGTATGTCTGCAAGTCAAGCTGCTCTGAATGTAATCGGTCAAAATATTTCAAATGTTAATACAAAAGGATTTACAAGACAACGTGTCGATTTAGATAGCTTTAATGTTACAACAGGTCCTAGACAATGGGGAAGTGTAAACGAAACATTTATAGGAAATGGTGTTGTTGTAAATCGAGTAGAACAAGTACGTGACCCTTATTTAGATTTACGTTTTCGTACAGAAATGGCAGGTGTAGGATATTATGATAAAACACTTGCTTCTTTAGAAGATTTACAAAGCGTTTTAGATGAAGTAGAAAAAGAAGGTAGTATTCATAATCAGTTAGAAGCAGTATTCAAAGCATTGAATGAATTCAATCCACAAGCTGCAAATAATGAATTCCAAAATATGGCAAAGACAGAATTACTTTTGTTATCACAATATTTTAATACTTACTCTAACAGAATAGAGCAGGCAAAAACAGATAATATGACAGAATTTAAAGAACAAACAATACCTGCTATCAATCAACTTTTAAAAGATATTACAAGTTTAAATGTAAGTATCAACGAAAACGAAATATTAGGAAATCCTGCATTAGAATTACGTGATGAAAGAAATTTACTTTTAGATGAACTTTCTAACTATGTTAAAATTGAAGTTACATATGAAGATGAATACGTTGGTCTTTCCAATAAAACTGCAGCAGAATGTACTGTAAAAATGGTTGGTGTAGATGAAAAAGGAAATCCTTTTAAATACACACTGATTGACCATGATAAAGCAGCAGAATTTCAAATTGATGATGACTGCTCTCATTTGACTATGACAGATGTAAATGGCAATCCTATTGCAGATATTGGTAGTGCATTGAAACCAAATGCTGCAGGTACTCAATTCACTCAAGCTGAGGCTGATGCAATTAATGGCTTGCTTGAAGATATTCAATTCTTCACTAATGCAATGATTAAAGAAATGCAAAATATTGAAAAATTAAACAACGATATTAATGCTTATGGTTCTCGAATTGTTAGTTTAAGCAGACGTGGAAATGAACTTCATGAGGAATTAAATGATATATTAAAATCAGTAAGAGAGAATGATAGAGCAATTGCTACTACACAAGACCAATTAGCTAATGCAACTCCAGGCTCTGACGAAGAAAAAAAATTAACAGAAAAACTGGCAAATCTGAGAAGAATTGAAACAATATATAATCAAAAATTATACGGGCAGGACACAAAACCTGCTGATATAAATACTATAAATGATGCTGGAAGTGCTTCTGATGGTACAGGTATCTACAATAAGCTGATTAATATTTTTGGTAAAATTCAAGATGCAGATACACAGCCTCCTACTTATTTCGACCCTCCTCAAGGAGGCGAAATGGCTACTGTAAAAGCAAATTTAGAACAAGCAAAAACAGACTTGGCAGCAGCAAAAGAAAATTATGCTAAAATCGTGCATAATTTAAATGTCGCACAAAAAGGTGACCAATACAAAGATGGCAAATATGCAGATGGTGCATATGAAACCATTACTGACCCAAGCACAGGAGCTGTATACACTCCTAAAGCTAATGCTACTACACAGCAAAAAGGATTAACTGGTCATGCTAATGTTGTAATAGAAGAAGAAACATTCCCAGTAGAAGGTACAAAATTTTTCATCAAATTGCCTAATATTAAATTAGGAGGCACTTCTGCAAAAGATGGTAATGGCATTCCTTTATTTGATGCAGATACTAAAAAAATTGCTAATTTTACTGTAAATGCTGCTGGTGACGAAATTACTATTACAGATACAAAAGGTGCAACATATACAGAAGAAGTTGCAGATGTTGATGGTTCACCTTATGAATTAGATGCTAATGGTAATATTGTACTGGATGAAAATGGTAAACCTGTATTAAATATGGGCGACCAAACAAATATGTATGAAAAAATGCAAGAAGATAACGGTAGTATCAAAGCTGCTTTGGATATGTTTAATCGTGCAGGCGATTTTGATGGTACAAAAGACCGTGGTTATGATTATTATTTGAATATGCTTGATGTATTTGCAAGACAGATTGCAAAAGTATTTAATGAAGCAAATATGAAAGATAATGATGGCAATCCTTTGTTGGATTCTAATGGAAAACCAATTAGTTATGCAAACGCTCTTTTTGGTGCAGATGGTCAAGTACCTGTAAAAAATGCAACAACTCCAGATGGTAAGAACTATCTTAGCTATGGTGGTGTAACAGCTACTGCTGACAATCCATTGCCTGATATATTCAAAACAGATGCAAATGGTCAATTCCTTGATGCAACAGGCGCAGTTGTAAATATCCCAAATGGCACAACTAATGTACCTAATAATGTTGCACTAGATGCTTCTGCATTAGCTGCATATGGTATTGTAAAATACACAGGAGAAGCACATACAATTAAAGATGCTGCTGGTAATGACGTAACAGTAAATCCAGGCGACTGGGTAGATAAAGAAGGAAAACCTCTTCAACTAGCAGATGGTAGCAATGTTACAAAACTTGAAACCTTACAAGATTTACAGGATAGTACTATATTAGATCAAGCTGATCCTTTATTGAACCAAATTGCTAATGGTGATTTGAAACCACTGGATGGAAAAGTGCCAAAAATTGATTATGATAAAATTACAGCTGCTAATTTTACAATTACAAAAGATTGGGCAGATAACAAAACAAACTTTGTACAAACACATGACCCATCTCAAACAGCAGGCTATAATGACAATATCAACCATTTAATTTCTGTATTTGGACAAAAATTAAATTATACATTTACACAACCTGATGGCACACAAAAACAAATATTTAATGGTACTTTTGTAGAATTTTATGATAATGTGGGTAATCAGCTTGGATTAGATATTAAATCTTCTACAGTATTAATTACAAATTATATCACTATTGCAAACGACATTGCAAACAATAGAGATGCTATATCTGGCGTTTCTTTGGACGAAGAAGGTATCGATATAATGAAATATCAAAAAGCCTATGCTGCTTCTGCAAGAGTTATGACAGCATTAGATGAGGCATTGGAAAAAGTTATAAATGGTATGGGCGTTGTAGGTAGATAATAAATAAGGAGGTAATCATCATGGCTATGGGCGGAATGGGAATGCGTATTACTACAAACGCAATGATTCGTAGATATTCCACAAATTTAAATAATGCTTTGGGTGACTTAGACTCAAAAAGAAATACAGTTGCAACAAATAGAAATTTTAATAAAATTGCAGAAGACCCTGCAGCTGCAATGAAATCTTTTAAATTGAGAAGTAATTTTCAAAGAACAGAAGTGCAAAAAGCAAATACATTAGATGCTCTTGCTAAATTAGAAGAAGTAGCATCAAATGTTCAAGGCTGTACTCGTATGGGGCTAAACTTTATTGATAAATCATTGTTAAGCTACAGTGACCCAAATAGTGCCTTTGAAAGCCGTCAAGCATATAAACAAGAAATTGACCAGTTAATAGAAAGCTTTTTGCAACAGGCAAATGGAAAATACAATGAAAACTTTATTTTTGGAGGTGCAAGTACAAAAGACTTGCCTTTCGAAAAGTTAGAAAGTGGCGAAATACTTTATAGAGGTGTTCCAGTTAATACACCAACTTATTTGACAACAGATGATGTTTCAAAAATACTGTCTGATACATTTAATGGCTTAAAAGATTCTGTAGTTGCTACAACTCCACCTTTAGGAACAACTTTGACAAATCTTATGGGTGGAAACACTACTATTTCTGCAAAAGATTTATACGATGCTATAAATGGTGATGCGGCTTTAAATGCTAATGGAGGTACTCCTTCTTATGCTGACCAATTAAAAGCAAACGATGCCTTCCAGCTTACAGGCATACAAGTAAAAACAATGTTATCTAGCATGGGATTAAATGACCTGCCAAATAATACTGGAAATGCAACTTTTGACTCATTAGCATCTACACCATCTTTATCACAAGCCTATTCAGATATTATGGGAGCAGATTTTGTTGCTGATGACAGTAAAACAATTTCATATGATGAATTAACACAAAAAATAGCTGCATATAATCCTCCAGGTGGTGTAACAGTTCCTAACATGAAA
This sequence comes from Lachnospiraceae bacterium 46-61, assembly GCA_041223565.1. Lineage (GTDB taxonomy): Bacteria > Bacillota > Clostridia > Lachnospirales > Anaerotignaceae > Coprocola. The sequence continues at coordinate 184,628 of JBCLQL010000001.1, read as the reverse complement.
CCAGATGGTTCTTATGATGTAGACCCAAATACTGGACTTTGTCAAACAACAACAATTGCTAATCCAGCAACTGATTTACAAAATAAAGTAGATGCTTCTCTTCAAAATCCTATATTAACAGAAGACGAAGTGAAAGAGATGTTAACAAATATAGGATTAAAAGATGCAGAAAATGGTGTAGATATGGATGGTAACACTGTAGCACCACCAGCAGCTCCATTAACAGACCTTTTAAACAAAATCATGGAAAACCCTACAGGAGTTCCATCATATGTTAAAGAACAACTTTCTTATGATGAAGTAGAAGCTGCTATAGATGCTGCCGTAAAATCTGGTGATTTAACTGAAAGCCAAGGATATCAATTAAAAGCAAATAAAGAGATTGGTTATCAGTTAAAATATGCTACTTATTTCAATGAACATAGTTATCGTGACATAGGCTTTGGTATGAAAGAAAAATCTGGTGAAATTGTTTCTACAAGTGCATTTGATACAGCAGTAAACGGTTTAGATGTATTTGGTTATGGTATAGATGAAGATGGTTTACCTAACAATATTATTGCACTTGCACAAGAACTTTCAAAAACATTAGCAGTAGATGAAATTAGCGATTTAGATTTTGAAAAACATAATAAAATCATTAATAAAATGAGAGCTTCCTACAATAATATGGTTGATAATGGACTTGCCACAATCGGTACAAAATGTGCTTTTTTGGAAAACACAGAAGACCAATTAACAGAAGCATCTCAAATACTGAACGAGCAAATCAGTGATTTAGATTTCTGTGACCCAGCAGAAGCAATTACAAATCTGATGTGGGCACAATATGCTTATAATGCTACATTAAAAGTAGGTAATACATTACTTTCCAATTCTTTTATTGACTTTATGAGCTAATCATATTACAATGTATACAAAAAGTTCTTCTAAAAACCGAAGAACTTTTTGGTATCTCTATTAAAATAAAATACATTTTATATTGTAATTTTCAGCAGAAAATAATTTCTGCATATATTAATAATAAAGCTGAATATTTTAGCTAAATTGTTCATCACATTTCTGGCAAAATGTTAAATATATAGAGAAGGGGGATTGTATATGGAACAACTATTAAAAATCACAACTGTTCCAATTTCAATTGAATTTAAAGTAAATAATGCCAGACTTGAGCAAAAAAGGGGCACTGTAGATTTAGAAATCAGCCGTGATGATGGCAACTTTACAATTAAAAGTCGCCCTATTCGTTTAAGTATGGACACATTTGAGGCAAGAGATTCTGTTCGTCCTGCCTCTACAAAATCACTGATAAATGATTTTGCCCAAAAAGGCAAAAATGCTGCTTATAACGCTACTGCAACATATGCGCAGGAAGGACAAATATTATTGAGTGCAACATTAGGTGATGATGCTTTAGACCAAATTATAAAACAAAGAAACACTAAAAATACAGATTATGGTTTAGATTTTATACCAAAAGCAGGTGCTAATCTTGATTGGTCACCACCTGACATCACAATACAATATGAAATGGATAAATTAAATTTTGATTGGAAAATCAATAAAGCTGGTTTTGAATTTATACCTGGAAGTATTGAATTTTCAATCAAACAGCAACCAGACGTATTAATTGAATATGTTGGCGACCCTCTTTATGTTCCGCCAAGTGCAAATCCAAATTATACGCCTGCCTTCGATATTAAAGCATGAGGTGAATTATGATAAAAGAATGCAGCACAAAATATTTTGGCAAATATTCCTATGATGAGAAAAATATCATTTCATTTGAAAATGGTCTTTTTGGTTTTGAACAGGAAAAAGAGTTTTTATTAATACAACTTGACTCAAATAATGAAGATGTACTTTGTTTACAAAGTTTAAATAATAAGGATATTGCTTTTTTCACTGTCAATCCCTTTGCATTTTTAGAGGAATACCAGCCTATGCTGACAAATAAGGAACTACAAGCTATAGGAGCGGCAAATATAGGTGAATTGCTTATCTATGTCATTTGTTCCATGACAGACGACATTCACACAAGCACTGCTAATTTAAAATGTCCTATTGCTGTCAATCCAAAAAGCAATAAAGCCTTACAGATTATGCTAGATAATCCCGAATATCAAATTCGTCATTCTTTTGCAGCTTTAGGGCAAAAAGAGGAGGAGAATAGCTAATGTTAATATTACAGCGTAAGGCATCTGAATCTCTTGTTATAAATGGTAATATTCACATCACAATACAAGAGATTACAGCAGATAGAGTAAAAATTGCTATTGATGCGCCTCGTGAAATTTCCATTGTACGTTCTGAATTATTAGAAGCGGCATCAGCAAATCAAGAAGCAACAAAAACGGATATTGCTAATTTATCAGCATTATCAGGACTTATCAAAAAACAAAATACAGAAAAATAAAAAAGCCCCCCAATATGTAGGGGGTTTTATTATTTTTCATATTTTACAATGCCAATACTGCCAAATGAGCAAGTGTATCGCTTTCTGTTTCTTTCAAATGTTCTTCCAATGATTTCAATGTTGTATCATTATGGAACATTACTCTTCCAATTTCAGAGGCATAATATACAAACTCCTCTTTGGTGCTATCTTTATGTAAGCAGCATGTTAACATAAATAAATATGCACTATATATCATTATCATGCCCGCATAATTATGCCAAAATCCTCCACTAATACGATAAAGACCTTTTGTAGCTAAAAATCCTTCCAATATAACATTTTCAAGCCAGTATTCTTTGCCCTTCAAAAATTCATCAAATTCTGCTATAGCATCTAAATATTTTTGAGTATTATATTCTATATCCATAGTGAGCTTTTTTTGCTCTGTATTTTCATCAGATATTACAACGCGCGCTTTTTTCTTTAATTCAATTCTTTCTTCAACTTTCTCTTGAATATTTTTACCGCAATTAGGCAAATAATACGCAATTGTCTGTAAAGCTTTTCTTTTTTCATCTTTTTCAATATTATCAAAAAATTGTTTATAAATTTCTTTATGTTGTTCTAATTCTCTTGCAAATGTTTGAATATAGTCTGGCACATCACTATATTTTTTATTATCAACCATTTCTTGTATTTTTTGCACAGCAAAGCCTAATAATACCATTCTTTCACCAAAAGCATAGTCTCTATTTTGGAGTACACTTAGAAGCAATATTTTTGAATCATTCCAAAAATGAAAAATTGGATTTCCCATAACACCACTTGCACGAATGATAGCACAACCTTTTTTCTCAGCAGGTGACAATTCTCTTTCTTTAATTTCCAACATAATGCCATCTTTTTCTTCCAAAAGCAAATTAATGACTTCTTCGCAACTTACAGAAAGAAAAATCTCATAATTATCCAAATAATGTATACCTATTCTAGGATAAATTTGACAAACCCAACTCATATTTTCGGGACCAACTTCTTGATATATTTTACATAATCTATTTTCATCTAAAAATTTACACCTTTTATGTTCATCAAATTTAATTGTGCATCTATCATTTTCACCTTTTTTAAATTCAAAGGCATCCTGAAATATATTTTTAAATTCTTCAGAATGCATTTTTCTTTTAATATTTCTAAATTCATCTTTTGTAAAATAGATTGTCCAATCAGTGCAGCAATTATTTTTACAATCACTGCCCAAGCATGAAAATTTGTCATAAAATGTTGGTTGCAATACAATATCTTTCATGATTTCATTTGCTCCTTTCATCTACTTTTATATAAACGCTAAAATATACAAATTTTCCGCATAAATGTCATTTGATTCAGTATATCGCCGTACAATCATATTTGAAAGAGTGGGGGCTATGCCCCCACAGTTTTATAATATTGTTTTTAAGGCTATAGCCTTAAAAAAAGCAGGCACAACGTGCCTGCTTTACTATCATAACGTTGAAACAACGCATTGATTTTATATAATTGAAAATTATTGTAACAACTGAAGTACACCCTGAGGAACTTGATTTGCCTGAGCAAGCATAGCCTGAGAAGCCTGAACAAGAATGTTGTTCTTTGTGTAAGCCATCATTTCTTTAGCCATGTCTGTATCTCTGATACGGCTTTCAGCCTCTGTGATGTTTGTTGTTGTTGCTTCCAAGTTGTTGATTGTGTGTTCCAATCTGTTTTGAGTAGCACCCAAATTACCTCTTACTGTAGAAACATAATCAATAGCATCGTTGATAGCAGCTACTGCAGCAGCAGCACCATCTTGTGTACTGATATCTACATTTTTAATGCCTAAACCTTCTACACTACAATTTGCAACATTTACTTCTAATTGGTTGTAACTATCAGAAGTATCACCAATTTGTAATCTTAAGCTATTACCTGTAGATTCTGTTTTAGATGCAACAGAGAAAGAAATTTGTTTTTGAACATTTTCAAATGTTGTCAAATCTGTGCCACCTTTACCTGCGTCAAAAGCATTTGCATTTGCTTTATGTTCATGAAGTGTAACTCTGCCAGGTTTTTTGTCATCACCAACTGTAAACATTTTGTTGTTTGCAGCTGCTTTTGTCAATCTGTCGATTGCTTTATCTACAAAATCTGTAGCCTCTGTATCCAAATCTTTCAAATCAACAACAACTTCACCTTTTCCAGCTCTTACTGTGCTGTCTTTACCAACACTGAATACATATGTTTCATTACCGATTTTCAGTTTGTTACCATCAGCAAGCATATCTTTTGTTAAATCAAAAGCTGTACTTGCCCATTCTCCGGCAGCTTCTTCAGCACCTTGTTGTATAACTGTAGTACCAACGTTGTTTGTACCTTGTAATCCTCTTTCAGAAGGAGCACCAGCTTTTCCAGCTACAGCTATATTACCAGCATCAGCAGCTGCTATACCTGTAGTTCCATCATCTTTTGCAGTCAATACAAGATTTGTAGTACCATCAGCTACACTTGCTGTAAATGCAAAGTCATTACCACCTTTTGTTATCGTTAGACCTTTTGCATTAATTGCTTCTGCAAGTGCTTTTGCAATAGCTTCAGCATCTGTTTCTCCATCTTTAGGAATATCAATTTCAAACTCTTGTCCAGCTACTGTAAATACAGCTTTATTTCCTGTACTTCCATCAGTAATTTCTGGAAGCTCAGCACCAGCCATATTATACGTAATTGTTGCTTTAGTAGTAGCATTACCATCAGCTACTGTTGCTGTAAGTGTACCAGGTGCTTGAACTGTAGGAGGTTCTAAAGCACCAGTAAGACCTACAACTTTTTGAGCATCTGTAAAAGCAGTCTCAGCATTATTAGCAGCCTCTAAAGTTATCTTTTTGCCAGTAGCATCAGCTGTAGCAGTTAATGTTTCAGCACCACCAGCTGTTTTCTCAACAGTAGGTTTATCAGCATTAATTGCAGCTACAAGTGCTGTTACAATATCAGTATCTTCCATATCATCGTCTACATCAATATAGTAGTCTTTTCCAGCTACTGAAAATTTTGCTTTTGCACCATCGTCACCTTTTTCTATGGATACATCAGTAAAATCAAGTTCTATTTTTGCTTTTGCAGCAGCAGTACCATCTGTTACTGTTGATTTTACAGTACCTGTTACTTTAGGTAAGTTTTTAATTGTATTTGCTTCGTTAGGGTCTGATACACTAACTGCCATATCAAGGTCTTTCAGCCCAGCTTTACCAGCTTTGCCGATTTCTTTTTCTACCAATTTTACACTGTTGCCACTTGCTTTTACTTCAAAGTTGTCACCGCTTACTTTTCCATTAGCGTTTGCATTAATAGCAGCTTCCAATGCTTTTGCAACACCATCTGTTGTACTCAAGTCAACTTTTGTATTGCCAATTGTGTCGCCGTGTGTTAATGAGAATGTTTCATCTCCTACTTTAATATCAAGTTGGTCGCCATCTACTGCACCTGCATAACGAGTATTTGCTAAATCAATAGTAAATTCGCCTTTTGCAGCCTGTGTGCCTTGTTTGTGCATAATTGTGTTTGTTCCTAATACAGGGTCAGCACCAGCAGCAGCTTCTGCAAGTATGTTTACACCTTGTGCTTCTCCCATAGAGAAAGTAGCTTCATTTGTCATACTGCCATCAAGCAATTTGATACCATTGAAGTTTGTAGCATCAGAAATTCTGTTGATTTCACTCTTCAACTGGTCAACTTCAGCCTGTAATTTTTGTCTGTTGCTGTCATCATATGTTCCATTTGCGGATTGGTTAGCAAGTTCAACCATTCTATTTAACATAGAGTGAACTTCTGTTAAAGCACCTTCAGCTGTTTGTACTAAAGAAATACCATCTAATGAGTTTTTCTGAGCAACTTCCAAACTTGTGATTTGTGCTCTCATTTTTTCGGATACAGCCAAGCCAGCAGCGTCATCGCCAGCTTTGTTAATTTTGTAACCAGAAGACAATTTCTGTAAGTTAGCAGCCAATGCTTTGTTGTTACCACTTAATTTGTTGTATGCATTTAATGCGGAAATATTGTGTTGTATAATCATAAAATCTACCTCCATGTAGTTACGCGGGAAACTCCGTTTTCCCACTGTCCTTTATTATTTAATTACAACCAGATAAATCGAACACTATGCCAGCTGTCGACGGGAAGGCAAATTGTTCTTTTTATCCTTCAATAATGTTATCGGCGGTTCTTTTTTAAACTTAATACTTTTTGAGACTTTTTTTTTAAAAATTTTTAATACCCCCTTTTGGGACGTCTCTAGCCACATATCCCGCACGCATTACCAATATACGTTTTTTCATCAACTTTGCTAATTCTATGGCGTGTGTGGCAACTAATACCGTTACACCACACCTATTTGCCTCGTCCAGTAAACACATGATGTCCCATGCAGTATCTTGGTCTAAATTTGCCGTTGGCTCGTCCGCAATCAGTATAGAAGGATTTTTCACAAGTGCGCGCGCAAGTGCCACACGTAAATACTCCCCCCCAGAAAGCTGTGCAGGATATACATTTGCTTTTTTATTCATGTTTACTAACCCCAATGCAGCAGGTACATCATTTGCTATTTTTTGCTTTTCCGTTTCTAATACCTCCAATGCAAATGAAACATTTTCATATACCGTTTTGTTGGGCAATAATTGCGTCTGTTGCCACACCACGCCCATAGACCGCCTAAAATAGGGCATTTCCTTTTTTTTAATTGTGGAGATATCTTGACCCCTCACAAATATTTTGCCTCGAGTGGGTTCAATTTCTCTTGTGAGCAAACGTAATGATGTGCTTTTTCCTACACCGCTTTTTCCCACCAAAAACACAAATTCCCCTTTTTCCATTTCCATATTAAAATGATTTAGCCCCACAGCATTATTTTCAAATATTTTGACAACATTTTGAAAAGATATTTCTGCCATATATACGCCCCTTTTTAATAGAATAAAATATATCAAATATCGTTCATAATTCCATAAATATTAACTTACCAAACAGCGTTTTATGATATTAAATGCTTGTAATGTTTTACAAAAATCATCGCTATACATTATGGAGTAAAAATGCTATAATATTACTGCAAAAAATACTTGCTGGAAGGAGGTTTTTTTTTGCGTTATGTAAGAATTACAATATTATTTATTATTACATTTACTATTTCTTATATCGCTTGCTTAAAACATATACCAACACAAAGTTTTTATTATTATAAACAGTATATATTGGCTTATCGTGTGTCCTCTCTTTCTTTTATGGATAAACAATACGCCTCTATTCTACCACGCCCTATACAAAAAGCAAATAAGGATTTTTCGCAAAAACCGAAAAAACAACCCTTGTCTATCTATAATTTGACATCACATGATGAATTAGCCGCATCTGCAACAACGGAAACTAGTACTTATACCATTGGTGATATCACATATTTAACAAGTACTATAAAAAACATTGTATATTTCAATCAAACAGATGCTCGTTGGGGCAATAAAATATATGGCGGTAATGATGTCATATCAAAATATGGCTGTGGTCCTACAGCCATTGCCATGGTTGTTTCCAGCCTAACAGACCGTATAATACTGCCAGATGAAATGGCAAATTGGTCACGAGAACAAGGATATTTTGCCTATGGTAGTGGTTCTTACCATTCTTTAATACCAAATGCAGCAAAGGCATTCGGTTTGGAAGCGACCTCTATAAGCGACCATAACTACGAAAGTATACGCAAAGAACTTGAATCTGGTAAAGTGATTGTAGCACTCATGAAAAAAGGACATTTTACTACTGGCGGACATTTTATACTTGTTCATGGTATTACTGCAGATGGTAAAGTTTTAATAGCTGACCCCATGAGTTTAGAAAATAGTTTAAAAGCATGGGATATTAATGTTTTATTAAATGAATTAAAAACCAGTGCAACAAGTGGAGGTCCTCTTTGGGCAATCAGTGCGCCTCCAAAATAAAATATGAAATACTCACACAAGCCAAATAGTATAGGCTTGTGTGGATATTTTTAATACATATTCGTTTTTGTTTTATTCTGACTATAATAAGAATCTTTTCCTAATATTCTTTTATTCATTTCTTTATCTTTTTCTATAATTCCCTTTAAAACATTGTGAATTCTTAAACTAACCAGCATAAGTATTTTTTCATCTTCGTATTCTGTATCCATGGCTTGTTCTTGTGTATCTATTTTCAAAAGTCCTTTCAAGTAGTAATATAATTCTTCATCACCGCTTGTCAAAATTTTCTGTATTTCATTATCAATGCTGTCTATTTCCTCCATAATTTCCATACGCATATTCATAAACATTTCAGTAGAAACCTTATCATTCCTTTTTAATGCATTTTCTATATCATTTGTGGCATTATCAATTTTCAGCATTTTTTGATATTTTTGTTTCATCAATTTTGTTAGATTTGCTACACATTCTTCTATCATATACCAAACTCCTTACCTAAAATAAAGACGGCAGAATTTCTGCCGTCAATGTTATATTTATAGTTATTGTTAAAACAATACCCTTCGGCATCACATAACTATATTATTTATTTTTTTTGGTTTGCACTATTGATTTTATCTGCTTCTTTAAATGTATCACGCAGTTCTATAATAAGAGGTTTAATTTCTTCTATTACTTCTGGTTTTCTACCTGCTGACAAACGTGATAATTCATATTGAAAATACTCATACATTCTATCTAGTTCTTGGCTGATAGCATACTTTTTATCTAATGTGCTAGATAAATACCTTACAATTTCCCTGCAACGTGTCACTGCTTCATCAAAAGCAGTATAATTTTGATTTTTTAATGCAATTTCTGCTCTTGTTAATCTTTTGATTAACTCATCATATAGTAATATCAGCATCTCTGCTTGTGTCATTGTATTTATAGATTGGGTTTTATATTGTTGGTATCCGTATTGATTCATATTAATCAGCGAACCTTCCCTTTCCTCAACTTTTTAGTATAATAAGCAATACATACCATAAAAATGGCTTTTCTAAAAGAAAAGTGACTCCTCACTATCATAATCGTATTGCTTATCAATAACTTTTCTCTATGTTTTTATTAAAATTTTCCACTATGACCTACAACAAAATTATAAAATAATTTTATCAGTCAAATTTCTACAGCCTTTACGAGCAGTCATTGCTCCAATATTTGCAGTACATCATTATAAATTATTTATTATTGACCACCGAATTGTTGTGTAAGCCAGCTACTTTGTGAATTCATTTGTGCAATCAATGTTTCCAAATTTGTAAATTGTTTATTGTATCTTTCTCTTTCTGATTGCAATTTATCATTCAGAGAATCAATCACTTCATCAATAGCACTCATCTGTTTGAAATAAGAGTTATTTAATAATGATAATGGTGCGCTCTTATTTCCTGCTTTTTCAATCAATATACCTTTTGTTGCACCTGTTGTAGCAGCATATTTTTGGCAAATATTATCCATACTTGTAATAATGCCATTAAAGCCTCCTCCGTTTTCATCTTTTTCACTTGTGAAAAGTTTTGAAATGCCTTCTGGGTCTGCTTCAACAGCCGCTCTAAATTTTTCCTCATCAAATGTAATTTTTCCATTTTCTGAGTATTCACTAGAAAGAGTAATACCTGCTTCTTGTAATGCCTTTATGTCTGTGCCAGAAAAAACGGTTCTTAATTCATTTGCTAATGAACGAAGGTCTGAGTCATTAAAAAGCATACCAGCTTTTGCTTTTTCTTCCCAAAGTTTGATTTCATCTTCAGACATTTCTTTCTTTTGCTCATCTGTTAAAGGTGCATAATTTCTATCTCTTTTTGTTGATAATTCTTTATTTACCAACTCAATCATAGAATTATAATCTTCTACCATTTGTTTTACAGCATCAACTGCTTTATCACTGTCAACTTTTGCCTCAAATGTAACAGCATCTTCTGGTTTTGAAGCATTTACATCAATATGGTCACCATCATATGTTCCAAATGTACCACTTACTGTAACACTCAAACCATTCAAATCAAATACATTACTGCTTCTTGAAATTTCTATTGGTTCACTGCCGTCACCAAAGTCAACACTAATAATAGCATCTTGACCTTCCTTCAATTTAGAGCTTAAAACTGTGTCATTTCCATTTTCATCTTCAATTGTTCTTTCATAAGAAATATTTCCATTTTCATCTGTTTTCTTTACACCAAATAATGTTGCAGCCAAATTACTTCCTGAACCATCTTGAATATCAATTTCTCCTGCTGCTCCAGAATCATTTGCTTTAATTGTAAAGCTATCAGATGTTTCATTATAGCTCATTGTCACACCAGCGTCAGATTTATTAATAGTATTCATAACAGTAGAAAGAGAATCGCTTTCTTTAAACTGAAATTTTTCTCCATTAATAGTAAATTCGTAACCTTTGCCTTCATATTCATATACCGTATTACCATTTGCGTCTTTTACTTCATTTCCATCTTTGTCTAATTTAACAATTTTAATGTCTTTTGCTACTAAGCCGCCTTGACCAGTCAAACCAGAATCTTTTAATGAAACATTTGTATTAATTCTATTGGATTCACCATAATCCATACCTAATATACCAGCCTTACCTAAAAGACCTGCACTAGCAGAAGTTACTTTCAATACAGAAGTATTATCTGCTTCTCCTTTTGGAGGAGTTGTTGTTTCAAATGTCAATTTTCCTTTATTTGCATCATGCTTTCCATCTGCATCAGCTAATTTATTGCCTACTTTAATTCTACCTTTACCAAATGCTTTATCTAATTTTTCTTGTGTCATTTTTTGGAGCGCATCAAAATTATCATCAATTTTATTTTCTTTTTTATAACTTTCCAATTCCTCTTTTGTTGGCATAGTAATTTGTTTTGTTGTGCCATTATAAGAGAATGCTATTGATTTGCCACCTAATACTTCCCATGTTGATTTTGTTTCTGTTAAACGACTATCTTTGTCTGCTGTATCGCCTGCTTTGTAGTTATTTCCCACAATTTGGCTACCTTTACCACTTAATTTCGCTTCTTTTTTAATACCTAATGTATCTAATATACCATTCGTACCACTTTTGATTTCAAAAGTATTTCCTTCATATCTTTTATCAGCTTCAAATACCAATGCACCTTTATCATTCACAGAAGCATTTACTTTAATTTCATTTTCATCTAACTGCTCATTAATAGCATCTGCTACATCTTGCATAGTATTAAATTCTCTATTACTATCAAAAGCAATATTATATATTTTATCACCATATTTTACACTAAAACTACGCCCTGATATAGAACTTACACTTGACTTTGCATCATCGGATAAATCCAATTCGCCAGATTCCATAATTTTGTCAGATGCACTTGATACATTCATTGTTGCACTAGTAGCAAGCTGTTTTACGCCTAATATAGACATAGAATCCGCTGAATTAGAAGTACCTGTTGCCTTAATATATTTACTGTTTTCGCCAATACAATTAATTAAACTTCTACTAAAAAAAGAACTATTTAAAAGATTTGTAGAAGGACTTGCGAATGAAGCAAATTTATTTTTAAAACTTACTAACAAATCACTAACAGAACGCATTGCGTCCATTTTCCATTGCAAAATTTGTTTGCTTTGTTTTTGTTTTGCAATTTTTGCTCGTGTTGCAGCGGTCATGTTTTCAATCATCGATTCTGTATCCATACCACTGGCAAGACCACTGATTTTATTATTATAAAATGCACTACTTGAACCACTTACACTACCAACTGATGCCATACAAAACACCCTTTCTATAATTTATTTTGAAAATAATCTACATATTTTTCTGATTTATCCTCTATACTTATTTATCGACATATAGTATACTTTAATTAAGATTAATTTGAAAATAAATGTAATTGAAATCTATATTCTTTATTATCATATTCATTGTACCATTTGTAAAAATTAAAATATATATACCAATCTATGTAGGTAAATATTTGGTATATATCATCACTCATTATATTAAAATTAGTGTTTGTCATATTATTACATAAACACTTAAAGGAGGTATTATTATGAATAAGCCAAATAACCCATTAAATCAAAATACAACAGAAGAAAATAAAAAACTAGAAAATCCCAAAGCACCAGATACTACTTCTATAGAAATTCAAAGACCAGATGATACTTCTCATATTTCTGAAATTATAAAAGAAAAGCTGATTGAGGCATTAGAACCTACAGAAATTATTACAAAACCAATTCCTCCAAAAAATTCTTTTATACCATTTGAGGAAACAGATGAAAACACCATTATACTAGAACACGAAATAGAACCTGAAGAAATGACATTTGATGAAGAAGAATTTTATCAAGAATTAAATAAGCAAAATACACCTCAGAATGATTTTGAAGTTATACTTAAAAATAACAATAAAAAAATTACATTGGATTCTGAAGAATATATTTATATGAATGTTATGGAAACATTTGTAAAAGAAGTAATTGTAGATTATATGAAACAATATGCTCCTTGTTTGTGCAATCATTGTATTATAGATACTATGGCACTTGCTTTAACAAATCTTCCTCCTAAATATATTGTAGTACAAAAAGGAAGTCTTTCTCCTTTACTTCATATGTATCGTCAAAAATATTCTGCACAAATTTCCGCAGAAGTATTAAAAGCCTGTTTAGCTGTAGCAAAATTTCCTCATCACATTAAACAGAAATAATCATTTTATATTTTAGGCTGGCATTTGCCAGCCTTTATATCATAATGAATATTTTTAAATTTTTTATTATCAAATGTTAACAGCAATTCACTAAAAAAGACTGGTATTTCTTTACCAGTCTTTTTATTATATTATTTATTCCAATCCTTCTATCTCATCTATTCCTTCTAAACCATCTAAACCGCCTATTTCGTCCATGCCTTCTAAGCCGTCTAAACTATCCATTTCTTCTAAACCGCCTATTTCGTCCATACCTTCTATTGCGTCTAAACTATCTAAGCCTTCTATTCCATCTAATCCGTCTATTTCACCTAAACTGTCGCCTATTTCATCAAATTCATCTATTCCTTGCTCCATAGATGTAATATCCTCTTCTATTTCTTCTTCTAGGTCATCTCCTATAATATCCTCTACAATTTCCTGACGTTGTCCTGTTGCTTTTTCCATTTCTTCATCGTCTTCTGTTTCTTGTATTGTTTCCCAAATACGATTTACTTCTTCTACACAATTAAAATAAATTTGTGCAATCATATTTGTTGGTATTCCTAGAATGTCAGCATAATTTGTAATATTTTGCCAATCTGCTCTTTCATAGCAAAGTATCAAATCTAATAATAAAGAACAAGGACCTTTATGATATACTAAAGCTTGCTTTAATTCTTCTGAAATAGGAATATCTTCAAAAATTTCTTCTAATGGTGCGTCAATTAAACTTCCTAAAGTAGAAAACATACCCATTAAATAGGCTTCATTTTTAGAAATAGGTAACGTTGTATTATAATCCATCAACTGTGAAGAAAAATTTGCTCTTAAAAAGGAACGTTTTAAAACATCTTCAGAACCAAGTTCTTTATCCCCTTTAAAACTTAAAAGATATATCCATTGTTTTAATTGTCCTAATCCTAATGTAACTAAAGCCTGACGAATAGAAGAAGTTCTACTTCTTAATGCAAAATAAACAGAATTTACCATTTTTAACAAACCATATGTTAACGCCGCATCTCTAGAAATGATTTCCTCAATCATTTCCACATTTGGCTCATCTTTTGTTACTTCTACTACCAACTGGAAGAAATTACTTTGCAAATAATCTGTTTTATTTGCTTTTGTTTCTACTTTTTCTGCTACATATTGTCCTTGGAAATAATCTACACCCAAATCTTTTGCTAAGTCATATTGTTTTTGTGTTTCAATACCATAAGCAATACAAATTTTATTAAAGTTTTTTGCTAACTTTACTGTATTTTCTAAAGATACTGCTTCATTTTTTCCAAAGTCTAATTTAATATAATCCAAATATTCCATTAATCCGAAATATCTTGGTGCAAATTGAAAATCGTTAATAGCAAATACATAACCTTCTTTACGAAATCTTTGTATTAATGTCGTTGCTAATGGGTGAATAATCACATTATCCTCAATTTGTATTACCAAATCATTTTGTTTAAATATTTTGGGTGTATTTTTAAACAATAAATTGGGTGTAAATGTCATAAAAGTAGTTTTGTCACTAAATATCTTTTTATTATTTTGTGCTAAAAAATTAGAAATAGAATCTGCTGCTGCATAATCATTTGTTTGATTATATAGTCCACTTCCTTTTTCTTCTTGAAATAATATTTCATATCCAAACAAATTGCCTTGTTTATCTTTAATTGGCTGCCTTACCACATACTTGTTCATATCTTTTCCACCTCATTTTAAGCTTTTAACCTAAAACCTTGCTCATATTATAGAATCTAAGTTTTTTAAATATTATGTTTTATCAATAACTCATCAATAACTTCTACTAAATGACCGATTTCTGGTTTAGAAAGTTGTTCATCTGCTCCCAACTGTTTTCCCTTTATTCTCATTTCTTCGTTAATTAAGGAGGAAAATATAACAACAGGAATTTTTTTCAAATCTGGGTCATCTTTAATTAACTTTGTTAATCTGTGACCGTCCATTCTTGGCATTTCAATATCTGTAATAATTAAAGAAGCCCTTTGGTAAATATCTTCTTCTTGTCGAATACTTCTTAAATATTCCCAAGCTTCTTCACCATTATCAAATTTAATTACATTTTCATAACCTGCTTTATTTAAAGAATCCCTTATCAGCTTTGCAAGAAGCACAGAATCTTCTGCCATAACGATAGGTTTTTTACTTTTACTTCGTAATCCCATTTTTTCTATTTCTTCAATTTGTATGCCTGTTTCTGGAGCAATTTCAGAAACGATTTTTTCAAAATCAAGTATTGTTACAAGTACTCCATCTGTTTGTGCAATACCTGTTGCAACACCTTCATCTCCTCCAGATATTGTTTTATCAGGTTTTTGTATATCATTCCATGAAATTCTGCTAATTCCTACTACACTATGTACTCTAAAAGTTGCAAACATTTTATTAAAATTTGTTACAATAAACAAATCTTTCTCATCTTTTTCAGATTCCTTGCCAGTAAGATATTTTGGTAAATCAATTACTGTTAACACTGTTTCTCTTGGTTTAAAAATGCCTTCTACAACAGGATGTGAATGAGGAATTGGCTTTACTTTATCGGACATCATAATCTCTGTTACTTTTGCCACATTAATGCCATATAGCTCTCCATAAATCATAAATTCCATAATTTCTATTTCATTTGTTCCAGACTCTAATAAAATTTCGCCTTTCGTCTTTTTCATCGTTCAAATGCCCTCCCATATTATTTTTTGAACAAATGCTTTACTTTTCTGTAAAATATTAATCTCTTTCAAAAAAGAAAAACCTCTATAAATAGTAACGGATGCCCCTCTCTCTTGACTTTATTTTAGCAAAACAATTATTTTACTATATACAAAATACAATTAGACAGTCCATTATAATCAATTTTTACAAAACAAACAAAAATGCAAGCAACCCTACAATAAATCCCTTTTCTTATTTATATCGACTAAAAAAAATAAAATATAACTATAATAACAATATAAATTTACATTTTTGTATGACAATATTCTATTAATCTTAATCCTGAGGATAGACAGCTTATCAACATAATCTATCTATGCTCAAGACTTAGATTTAAAGTAATAATTCTTTTCTTCCAAAAGAACGTACTGCCACCATTCCTGTTTCTGTATCTAAAAGCATTGTTCTAGCATAATTTAACCCCACATCTTCCTTTGAAATACGAATACCTTCTTTTGCTAATACTTTTTTTACTGTTTCAATATTCCTTTGTCCAATATTTCCTATGGAACTAGTACCCTGTACTTCAAACATTCTTGCGCCACCTGCAATTTTACAAATCATACGCGATTTCATTCCTCCAAACACTTCCATTTTTCGGAGAGTGGCTGGTATACCTGTATCAGCATATTTAAATACATTACTGTTACTACCTTCCATATTATTTGGTAACATAATATGTACCATACCTCCTAAACGAATCATAGGATCATAAAAACAAATACCAATACAAGAACCTAAGGCATATGTAATTAATTTACTTGGTCCTCGACCAATTTTCATATCAGCAATTCCCACAACCAATTGCTTTTCACTCATTTAAAACACCTAATTTCTTCAAAAGATAATTTAAAGAAGGTATATCTGGCATCAATAATAAATTACTATATACCTCTCTATCCTCTACAACAAATTTTCCATTTATAATCATTAGCTTATCTGTTTGGTGTCCAAATTCTATCATTGGTACTGACATAATTCCTCCTAACATATTCACAGACATAGCAGGTACAGATAAGTTAATAGAAATTCCTGTCAGCTTCGATATTGCACTTACATAAGAAGAAATCATAATATTTCCAATTTCTACCAATGCCGATACTTCTAATTCTCCTAATTGACTAAAATCTTCAATTTTTGATGTTAATACTTGTTCTAACATAATATTGATTAAATCTAAATTTTGCAAATATAGCATTACTCCATTTAGTTCTCCTGATATGTGTACCAATACACCAGAAACAATCATCTCAGGGTCTCCTAACTTTGCAATTGCCTCATTAAAGCCTAATATTTGTACCTCTGGCATTGTCATTTTAATTTTTCTGTTCATCATTTGAGAAAGGGCTGTTGCAGCATTTCCTGTACCAATACTACCTATCTCTCTCATAACATCTATTTCAAGGTTATTTATGTCCTCGTACTTTTTCATGTGTGTTCCTCCTAGCAAAGTATCTTATTAAGACCTCAATCCATTAATGGTTGTTTCTACTTCATCAGAAGTTTGCACCATTTTTAATGCATATTGATAACATCTTTGTGCTTCAATCATCTTTGTAATTTCATCTCCTAAATTAACATTACTCATCTCTAATGCCTTATGTTCTAATGTTCTTCTATCCCCAGGCACTGCAACAGGCTGCCCATTTTTTTCAACTGGCACAAATTCTGTTCCCCTTACACTTTCCATACCATTTGTAGAAGGAAATGTATAAATTCCAATTTGCTCAACTAATTCTTGTCCTGTTATCATTTGCTGAGAGCCTTCTCCTTCCTGCAATACTCCTACAATAATAGGATTTTGATTGGCATCTAATACCCTTTTGCCATTTGCAGTCTGGAGATAAAATCTGCCATCTGCATCCGCTTGTAATGATGTCATAAAATTGCCATTTCTTGTATATGTGATTTCTTGAGTTACTGGATTTTGTACTGCAAAAAAACCATTTCCTATAATCATATAATCATATTCTTTACCTGTTGTAGCAAGATGTCCTTGTGTAAAATCTACATCTGTTTTTTCTACATGTACTCCTGCACCTGCAATATAATCTGTTGGTTCCTGTGCAATAGCATTCAAATTACTATAAATACATTCTGAAAATGTTGCTGGTTTTCTTTTATATCCATTTGTATTGACATTTGCTATATTATTTGCTATTACATTCAATCTTTCTTGATGCGCAATTGCTCCTACAGCACCTGTATAAAAAGAACGGTCCATATGATTTTCCTCCTATATTTTGCTTTATACCCTACCAATTTCTGTTGTTGCTTTTCCTAATAGCTGGTCATACATTCTTAATACCTGTGCAGCACTTTGCAATGCTCTTTGACTAGCCATCATATCTGTCATTTCTTTTACCATATCTACATTAGACCTTTCTAATGTTTTCCATTCTATAGGAGTATCTGTAGGTACTGGCTGTCCTCCTACTGTTGTAAACAATCCTTCTCTTTTTGACTTTTGTATTCCGTTATAATCTTCAAAATCTACAAT
The DNA here is from genome assembly GCA_041223565.1 of Lachnospiraceae bacterium 46-61. Lineage (GTDB taxonomy): Bacteria > Bacillota > Clostridia > Lachnospirales > Anaerotignaceae > Coprocola. The sequence goes on along the minus strand of JBCLQL010000001.1, from coordinate 166,280 downwards.
ACCAAACTTTCCTAAAACAGTATTACCATCTGATGCTAATATTGTGCCATCATCCATTGCTTGTATATCATCTGTACCAATGTAAATAGGCTGATTATCTTCTCCTAATACACGTCCAGCATGATGTAATGCAATATATCCTTCATCATCTATTACAAACGCACCATTTCTAGTATACATTACACCATCCTGTGTCTGTACTTGAAAAAATCCTGGTCCAACTAATGCAAAATCCATATTCATATCTGTAGGATCAAATATTCCTTGTGTATGATCTGTTATTGTCACTTCACCTGCAGTAATCATAGATGTTGTTGTACCTAATTCTTGACCATCATTATGATTGATATTACCATATCTTGAAAACATTTCATTTTGAAACGTTGTTGTAATAAATTCATCAGATTTAAAGCCTGGTGTAACTGCATTTGTCATATTATTTCCTATTACGCCTAATTTTCTATTTTGTGTAAGCATACCTGAAGTTAAATCATAAAATCCCTTCGTTGACACGCTTACTCACCCCCTATTCTTTTTCGTCAAAAAAACGCTGCATATAATTTTTTAATTTGCGTATTGCATTTGCATGAATTTGAGAAATTCGTGGTTCACTTACTTGCATAACAACAGATATTTCTTTCATATTCAATTCATTAATATAATAAAGAGATAGTACCATTTGTTCTTTTTCTCTCAAAGAAGCCAATCCTTCTTTTAATGCTGCCGCTGTTTCCTTTTTCTGCAAATATTGCTCTGGCAGTAATTCATTTGTATTTTTTAATATACCACCTGCTTTTTGTCCAACACCTTCTTCTTCCATAAGCATATCTAAAGAAAGTAAATTAAATGTTCCTGTTTTTCCTAAATCTTCTTTATACTTTTTAACGCTAATTTGCAGATATTCTGCTACTTCTTCATCTGTTGGTATTCGTCCTAGCTTATGACTTAATATATTTTGTGCTTCTTCTATTTCTTTGGCACTTTTTCGTATACTTCTTGGAACCCAGTCCTGTTTTCTAGCAATGTCAATAATCATTCCTCGAATTCTTTTTGAAATATATGTTTCAAATTTTACATGTTTATTAATATCAAATTTATCAATCGCTGTCATAATAGCTAAAACACCTTCATTAATTATATCATCAATTTGAGAAAAACCCAAGTAAATCCCTCTCATTTGCATAGCAATATTTTTGACAATATAGATATATCGCAATACCAATGTTTGTTTAATTTTCTGGTCATTGGTTTGTTTATACAGTATAAGTAGCTCTTCATTTGTCTTTGATTCTAATTCCTTTTGAGAAAGCATACCTATCTCCCCTGTTCTTATTGCTTATTTATGATAATACAATGTTACCAATCGCTTGTATTTGCACATTATTTGCAATTTCATTAAACGAAAGTACATATATATTTGGAAAAAATTGCTCTATTAGTCTATAAAAATAAGCCCTAACTACATTGCTTGTTAATATAATTGGTGTTTGAGAAAGGTCATTAAATTTCTTCATTTGTTCACTAATCTGAGCAATTAATTTCTGCATTAATTCTGGACTCATTGAAATATAAATACCTTGTTCTCCTTTTGTTAAGCCAGCAATAATTGCTTTTTCTACTTCTGCATCCAATGTAATAACTTTCATTTGTCCGCCTTCACAGAATTTTCTTGTAATCGTACGTTTCAATGCAATACGTATATTTTCTGTAATAGTATCCAAATCTCTTGTTGTTGTAGAAGAATCTACAATCGTTTCTAATATTGTTTCCATATCCTTAATTGGTACACCTTCTTTTAAAAGATTGGACAATATTTTTTGAAATGTTCCATATGTTAGCACATTAGGAAATGTTTCTTCTATCAAATCTGGAGAAACTTTTTTTGTATTTTCAATTAACTGCATTACCTCATTTCTTGTTAATAATTCATATGCATGTTTTTTCACTGTTTCAGATAAATGTGTTAACATTACAGAAAGAGGGTCAATTACTGTATAACCATAAATTTCTGCCATTTCTTTGTTTTCTGGTGTAATCCATTTACTTGGAATACCATAAGATGGCTCTATCGTTTCAATACCATCAATTTCACCTGCTGGATTTGGAGGTTCTAAAGCTAAATAATAGTCAATCAATATTTCACCTTTTGCTACTTCTTCTCCCTTAATATTAATAACATATTGATTTGTATTCAAATTAGAACTATCCCTTAATCGAATAGAAGGAATAACAAATCCCATATCTTGTGCATACTGTCTTCTAAATATAACAATACGCTCTATCAATTTACCTCCGCTAGTTTCATCTACAAGTGGTATTAGACTATAACCAATTTCCATTTCAATAGGTTCTACATTTAACAAAGAATATACATTGTTAATATCTTTATAATAGTCATTTTCACTCATTGGCATAGGTGCTTCTTCTTCTGGTAATGCACCTACAGTTGCTGCTCCTGGAGCAGTTAATGTATCATCTGCTGCAATCATTGCTTTCATACGTGCAGATGCTCTCCAACCAATCGCAAGTAATATTGCACCAACAACAAGTAATGGTGCATGAGGCATACCTGGCATAACAGAAATAACAGACATAATACCTCCGCCCATCATAAGTGCTTGCGGTTGTGCTAAAAATTGTGTTGCCACATCATTATTCAAACTACCATCAGAAACTGCTCTTGTTACAATCATACCTGTCGCAGTAGAAATCAAAAGAGAAGGTATCTGTGATACAAGTCCATCACCTATTGTTGCAATAGAATATACTGATAGCACTTCAGAAAATGTCATTGTAGATTGTACCATACCAATAATCGTGCCTGCTATAAAGTTGATTGCTGTAATAATAATTGACATAACAGCATCACCTTTTACAATTTTTGTAGCACCATCCATAGAGCCATAAAAATCGGCTTCTTTTTGTATTTTATATCTTCTTACACGAGATTCTTCTTCTGTAATTAAACCAGAACTTAAATCTGCATCAATTGCCATCTGTTTACCAGGCATAGCATCCAATGTAAATCTTGCTGCAACTTCAGCAACACGTTCTGCACCTTTTGTAATAACCAAAAACTGCACTAATACGATAATTAAGAATATAATTACACCAACAACAATATTTCCCTGCAACACAAATGTACCGAACGCCTTTATTACAGCACCCGCCTCACCTGCTTTTGTCAATATCAAACGGGTTGATGAAATATTCAATCCAATTCTAAACAATGTTGTAATCAAAAGCAATGAGGGAAAAATGGAAAATTCCAACGATTCTTTAATTTGCATTGAAATCAGTAATATAATTAAAGAAAGAGAAATATTTAATATAAACATCATATCCAACAGCCAAACAGGAAGTGGAATAATCAATAAAAGCACTATGATAATTACAAATATGGATACGATATAATTTAAAGCATTTTTCATAGATTTCACCATTTTCCAATCAAAATGTTATATGTAAAAAATAAGTTTCTACTTACTTCTTTTTTCCTGTTAAATCTTTACCATCAAGTTTATAAACATAAACAAGTATTTCTGCAACAGTACCATAAAATTCCTCTGGTATTGTACCTGAAACCTGCGTCATAGCATACAAAGCTCTTGCAATAGGTTTATTTTCAACAACCTGTACGCCATTTTCTTCCGCAATTTTTATAATTCTTAACGCAATCTCATCTTGCCCTTTTGCTACAACAATGGGTGCTACATCTTTTTCACCATCATATTTTAAAGCAACTGCAAAATGAGTTGGATTTCTCAATACTACGTCTGCATCTGGAACAGACTGCATCATTCTTGACATAGCCATTCTTCTTTGCAATTCTCTAATTTTCCCTTTAATTTGAGGATTTCCCTCTGTTTGTTTATATTCTTCTTTTACTTCTTGCTTTGACATTTTTAATTGCCTTTCATAATCCCACCATTGATAAAGATAGTCAAAAGCAGAAATAACAACAAAAGCAATACTAACTTTCATAACCAATTTAATTACACAATCTAAAATATAAGCAGAAGAAGAAATTAAATCTAATTTTAATGTCCTTTCAAAATTGATAAGCTGCCCTATAAAAAAATCATATATAATATATATTAAAATAGAAATTTTAATAATACCTTTTACAACTTCTACAATACTTTTTGAAGAAAACATTTTTTTAAATCCTTGTAATGGGCTTAATCTACTAAATTTTGGTTTTAATGCATCTGTTGAAAACAAAAGCTTTGTTTGAGCAGCAGTTGCTATAACAGCCAATAATACAGCTATCATTAAAAGAGGTACACATACTCTCACAAATGTAATAATCATTTCTATTGTCATATCTGATATAAATTCTGCTGTTACTTCTGTTTTTGAAGATGCATAACTCATATATCTTAACAAAAACGTACTTAACGCTTCATACATACCTGGAAATAACAATTTTAAAGAAAAAAATGTACCAAGAAGCGACACGACAACAACGACATCTTTACTTAAAAAGATATTACCTTTTTTTCGCTCGTCTCGTCGCTTCTTGGGGGTGGCTTGTTCGGTTTTTTCATCTGCCGCCAATGTTGCTCCCCCCTTTATAGGCGCGTTTTTTCTATTTCAAAAATTGAAGCATTTCCTTAAAACTATCTATTGTTTGTGGTATCAAATCTCTTATAAATTCTTCCATAGGCACAAACATCATTAAAAGTATCAATATTCCTATTAACACTTTGGCTTGTATATTAATAACAAATACATTGATTTGGGGTATTGTTTTCATCAAAATACCTACACCCATTTCACAAATCAACTCTGCAGCTAATATAGGAAAAGAAAGCTGAATACCTAATACAGTACATTGTATAAAAATATCCCATATTCTTTGATATGCTGCTTGATTGAAAACAACCTCCCCATAAGGTATGACTTCAGAGGAGGTTAATATAGCATATAACAATGCAATATGACCATTTAAAGCAAAAAAAGCCAACATATACAATATATTATAAAGCGTTGCACTCATAGAAATAGAGGCATTACTTTGACTATCATATACTTTTGCCATAGATAAGCCTAATTGCATATCAATAAATTCTCCAGCTAATATAATGATATATAGAAATAAACTAATTACAAATCCTGCAATATACCCTATTGTAAATTCTTTTAATAACAATACACCATATTCTAATATTGTATTAGGCTGTTCTATTGTGCCATTATAAAAACTGGAAACAATGATTGTCAATGCCATAATCATACCTGCTTTGACAACTGCTGGTACATTCCTTCTTCCTAATATCGGATTAAATAATATCATACCTGATATTCTCATTAATACTAATGTGAAAAACATAAAACGATTTGGTTCTAGCACAATTTAAAACCTCGCCTTTTACAACAACATCATTTGAAATAACTGAAATGTATAATCTTGTAATGTTTGCAGCATCCAATTACCACTAAATAAACAAAGTACTATAATCAATATCAGTTTTGGTACAAATGTAATTGTTTGTTCATGAATTTGTGTTGCTGCTTGTATAATAGAAATTAATATACCTAAAAACATACTTAATAGCAATATAGGAGCTGCAAGCTTTACACCAACAATAAGAGCAGATTGCATAATAGACATGACTTCTGTATTTGTCATAATTTTCTCCTCCTTTGCTAATTAAAACTATAAACAAGAGTAGAAAACAATAACTGCCATCCGTTTACAGTTACAAAAAGCAATATTTTAAAAGGCAATGAAATCGTTGCAGGTGGCAACATAATCATACCCATAGACATCAATGTACTGGATACCACAATATCAATTAACAAAAATGGTATAAATAGTAAAAATCCCATTGTAAATGCTCTTGATAATTCACTTGTCATAAATGCTGGTATCACAACACGCATTGGTAAATCTGTTACCTGTTGCTCTATTGTTTGAGGATAATCTATATCCGCAAAATCCAAAAACAAATTCAATGAATCTATTTTTGTATTTTCTAGCATAAATCTTTTTACTGGTATGCTTGCTCTTTGTAATGCTTCTACTTGAGAAATTTCCTCATTTCTATATGGCTGATATGCAGTTTCATTCACTTCGTCCATAACGGGCGACATAATAAAAAGTGTCATAAATAATGCAAGCCCTATCAATACGGAGTTTGGTGGTGTTCCCTGCAAGCCTATGGCATTTCTTAAAAAAGAAAGCACAATAATTATTCTTGTAAATGCCGTTATTAACATCAATATAGATGGTAATAACGTAATTACTGTCAGCATAAACAGTATTTCCAGCGTTTGAACACTGCTTCCATTGACATTGATGAGTGCATCTGTCATGTTAAACACCTCTAAAAACTGTCAGCATATTACTTCTTTATTTTTGTTTTCCATTTTTCTATCATAGTATTTTGAAATAATTTGCTGCCGTTTTCTATATCATATTCTTGTTTTTCAAAAGTAACATCTTCTTTAGAAAGCTCTGCCAAACATACCATGTTTGTTGCAGTATTTCCTATCAGAAAATATCTTTCATTTACTTGTATAATATCAATAGAGCGGTCTGTACCTAAAACCGCTCTGTCCAGTAATTTTATGCCTTTCCCCTTAATATTCATATGCAAGGAGTTTTTTGCAACCAATTTACTAAACAAATAACTTAAATATAGTATAATTATTATTACTACTACAAGAGTCGCCAACATTGGCAATGTTTGTGTTAATATGCCTATCAGTCCTCTCCTGCATTAACCAACGATTGTGGTTACTGTTTTTAAAACTCTATCTGGTTTAAAAGGCTTTACAATAAAGTCTTTTGCTCCAGATTTAATCGCTTCAATAACCATTGCTTCCTGTCCCATAGCGGAACACATTACAACATTCGCATCTGCATATTTTGCTTTAATTGCTTTCAGCGCTTCCAAGCCATCCATATTTGGCATTGTAATATCCATAATTACTAAATCTGGTTTTACTTCTTCATATTTTTCTACCGCCTGCACTCCATCTGCTGCTTCATACAAATCTGTGTAACCATTCTTAGTTAATACATCCTTTACCATCATTCTCATAAAAGCTGCATCATCAACTAACAAAATCTTAGCCATTTTACCATACCTTTCTTCACTATAAACATTTTTTATTTTTTTATTTTATATAATTATCATCTGCATAATAAAAAGATTCCTTTTTTTATACAGTAATTCTTGCACTTTATTATTTTCCAAGTCCTTCAATTAGTTCTTGTTTTTTAATAATTTCAGTAATTCTAATACCAAAATTATCATTTACTACTACAACATCGCCTTTTGCAATACATTGACCATTTACATATAAATCAACTTGGTCACCTGCTAATTTATCTAACACAACAAGAGAACCTTGTGCTAATTCCAATATTTCTTTTACCAATTTTTTAGTTCTACCAATTTCTACTGAAACTTCTAAAGGTACACCAAGTATCATATTGAGATTTTCTTTTTGTTCTTCTCCCATATTTTCTCTTGATGGCTTCAGATTATCAACAGGTAAAGGTTGCACATTGATAACTTTTGGCTCTTGTGATTGTGCTACTTGCTGTTGATATGGCTGTTGTGTCATCATCATTTGTTGCATCATCTGCTGCATCATTTGCTGTTGCTGATAAATCATTTGTTGCATCATATCTGGTGCTACAGGCATTTGCTGCATTGGCTGAGCCTGTGGAATTGGCTGAGGTTGTGGTGCAGGTCCACCTGATGCATTGCCAAGTAATTTTTCAATTTCCTCTTGGGACATCTTTCCGCCACTTGCTGCTGGTGCTGGCTGACTTGATGCATTACCAAGCATTTTCTCAATTTCTTCTTGGGACATTGTTCCACCGCTGCTTGGTGCTGGTTCACTTGAGGAGTTACCTAGCATTTTTTCAATTTCTTCTTGGGACATTGTTCCACCACTACTTGATGCTGATTCATTTGATGTATTACCTAACATTTTTTCAATCTCTTCTTGGGACATTGTTCCGCCACTACTTGCTGTTGATTCAGGTTCTATCATATCACCATCTTCATCTATTGGCACACCAAAAGCAGCAACTAATTTCTTTGCCAGTTTAACAGGCATCATATTCATGAATTCACTTTCAACATAATCTTCAATTTTTAAGTCAAAACTAATGATAACCATTTGTTCTTCGCCATTAAAACAGTCATCTTTGAATCCTGCAATATCATCAATAGAAAATGCTTCTGGTGTTGAAATATCTACTACTTCTCCTAAAAATTCTGAAAGTGCTGTAGCAGATGCTCCCATCATCATATTCATAACTTCACAAATAGCACTTAAATTTAATTCATTTAATTCAAATTCTTCATCTGGAATTTCTGTCATCATCAATATTTCTACAATTGACTTGACGTCTTTTCTTTTTAAAAGCATTACATTTGTGCCTTCCAAGCCAGCCACATATGTAATCTGTACCCCAATAGCAGGTTCTAAATTTGTAAATTTAAATTCTTCGGCAGTGAGAACTTGTACTCTAGGTGTTGTAATATCAACTCTCTTACTAAGCATTGTAGATACTGCCGTTGCTGACGCTCCTAAACTAATATTCAGTATTTCACCTATGGCGTCTATCTCTAATGGACTAAAACGATTTGAACTCATTCCTTTTCTCGCTCCTTCAATAAATCATTTATTCTTCATATACTCCGCTGATTTTTACCGCCATGTTCTTATTTTGAACACCAAGCTTTCCTTTAAACCATGGCTGGTCTTCAATATAGAGATAGATTTCAGAATCTTTTGGTTTATTCAGATTGATAACATCCCCAACATGTAAATTATAAATATCATTCAAATTCACTTGGGCTTGACCAAGCTCTGCTTTTATTTCCAACGTAGAGCTTTTAATGCACTCCATAATTTCTTCGGCTGTATCTTCAATGCTACCTTTCTTACCTACATTACTATTTCTATTATCAATTAAATTAAACACAACACTTAAAATTGATTCAGGAATACAAATATTCATCTGTCCTGTTACTTTGCCTACTGTAATATCCAAAACCACAATTGCTATGGTTTCATCCATACCCACAGTTTGCATCATATTACCGTTTCTTTCTACTTTTTGTATCTCAAACGATACATCATCTAAATAGTTTACCCAGCCATCTTTCATGATGCGTATAAAATGTGAAGTAATATCTCTATACAAAGCCAATTCTAAATCTGTATATTTATAATCAAGAGATACATTTGGTGGCTCTTCTCCAGAGCTTCCCAACATTCTGTCAATCATTAAGAGCATAACCTCTGCATTTGTAAATACAACGGTTGGTATTTCTTCTATCTCCTCTGCTTCATTTGGTAAATGGACGTCTACTAATGTCAACATATCATTTTCTCTCAAAGCATTACTAAATTCATAATACCTTTGTTCTTCTACATTGACAACTTCAACTTGACTATTCATACGAAGTAAACCATTTACTCTAGCATTTAATAATCTGGCATAGTTTTCATAAATATTACTTAATATTTTTAATTTATCTTTTGTAAATTTCTTAGGACTATAAAAGTCATACTTTCGATATTTTTTTTCTGGGGTCGTTTCTTTCTTTTCTTCTTCAAAGCCTCCATTTGCCATAGAATTTAATAAGGCATCTATTTGGCTTTGAGACAAAGCTTCCGCCATTTACCTTCCCCCCTCTCTCTCTCATTATTTCTTTTGCTATTATTGTGTAGCTTCTTGATAATTCTCCAAAATGGTTTCTACTTTTAAACTTTCTGATTCTGCGTAATACTCTTCCAAACTTCTTTCCACGTCATCTGTTTTTGTAATCAGTATTTCAACACGTCTGTTTCTTGCTCTTTCTTCTGCTGTATCAAATTTACTGATAGGTCTAAACTGACCATAACCAGATGCTACTAATTTTGTAGGGTCTATAAAATTCTTCTGCTGTAAATATAACAACACTTCTGTTGCTCTATTTGATGATAAAAATCTATCACTTACAGGCTCATTTGGTATATCTGGGCTTGCTTGAGAAGTATGTCCTAATACAGATATTTCTTTAATACTTTCTGTTACACTATTTAATGCACCTGCTAATACATCTAGTGTATCTTTGCCTTCCTGTTTTAACACATAACTATCTCCATCAAAAAATATGTTATTACGGAATGTAATAAATGCAAATCCATCTCCTTTAGAAACTTCTATATCATTTTGCAAATTATTTTGTTCGATATACTGCGATAATGTATAGAACAGTTCATCAAAATCGTCTACTGGTTCTGTTTGTTCAGAAGATATCAAAGGGTCTTCTCCTGGTTCTTCTTTAGAATCAATTACAATTTGAGAAACTTCTGCTGCACTTGGATTAAAAGCCCTTACTAAAATTTCGTATTTCTCTTTATTGACATCTGACATAGAATATAACAACACAAAAAAACACAGCAATAGCGTTACCATGTCGCCGTAGGTATCCATCCAGTTGGCTCCTCCGCCACCGCCGCTTTTTTTCCTTCTGCCCATTATAACACCTATCCTCTAATTAATCTATTCAAAATTTGTTTTTCCTTTATTTTTCTATTTATATCATTCTCCACTTTCCTCAGATGCCAATTCTCTTTGTCTCTGTGGCAAGAAAGAAATTAATTTCTCTTTTAAAAATTTAGGGTTTTCACCTGCTTGTATGGATAATACTCCCTCAATAATAATTGTTTTACATAATTCTTCTTCAGAATGTCTGATTTTTAATTTTGTTGCAATAGGGTTAAATATTAAGTTTGCTAATATACAACCATAAAATGTTGTTACCAAAGCAACGGACATACTTGCACCTAAACTTCCAGCACCGCTGCTGTCTTCCAAATTCATACTTTTTAACATATTAATCAAACCAACCAATGTACCAATCATACCAAACGCTGGTGCTGTCGAAGATGCCCTGTCATACATTCCTACAACTTCGTCATGTCTTGCTACCAAATTGTCCAAATCATTGTTCAGCATCTCTTTTACTCTATCTGCATCTGTTGCGTCTACAATTAACATCAAGCCTTGTTTAAAAAATGGGTCATCTACTTGATTTGCTTTTTCTTCCAAAGCTAAAAGTCCATTCTTTCTAGCAATTTGTGCAAAATCTACCAATGTGTCAATATATTCCATTGGGTCAAACTTTTTGCCGTCCATCATAATTTTTAAATGTTTTGGTATTGCTTTCAAATGTTTAGGGGAATAATTTGCAACAATAGCTGCAATTGTACCACCCACAACGATAATTGCACTCGGTGCGTCAGCAAAGTTTTTAAGATTCGTTATAACATAAGCAATTCCATCACTTGTATCAAGTGCAATACCATTTATAATCAATGCAAAACCAACTACTATACCAATAATTGTCGTTAAGTCCATAACACGCCTCCGCCAATTCCTTCCTTACCACAACAAATTTTCTTCACCATTCTGTTCTATACTCATTTTTTGATGCCATTCATATATTTTTGCATTATAGTCAATAATCTTTTCTACAATTTCATCTGCACTTTCTCTTACAACATAATAATCTTTATTCATCATAATAATTTTACTTTCTGGAATCATTTCAATTCTTTCAATTTGTCCGCAGTTAATAATAAATGGTTCTTTGTTTAATTTTGTCAGCTTAATCAAAATAAGCCCCCCTCTTTTTATAATAATATGAATAGGATATATACAGCTAGAGTGAGTATACTCACTCTAGCCTATTATTTTTTATTATCGTTTCATACTAACTAATTCTTCAAGCATTTGGTCTGTTACTGTAACAATTCTTGTATTTGCTTGGAAACCTCTTTGTGTTGTAATCATTTCTGCAAATTCATTTGCAATATCAACATTAGCCATTTCCAAACAAGATGGTTGCAATCTTCCTGTATTACCATCACCTGGCTGGAATGCTTTTACTACACCTGTATTATTTCCAATACTATAATAAGAACCATTACCCATTTCCAAACCACCAGTATTAGGAACATTTGCTAATGCTATTTCGCCTATTGTAATTGTTTCTCCTCCTGCTACTTTTGCTGTAATTGTACCAGATGGGTCAAAAGCAATTGTAACTTCTGGTGTTTTTCCTTCCTCTGTTGTTGCTCCACCAGGTGCTTGACCATCTGCTGTTCTTGGAATACGTAATGGTACAAGAGCATTATGCTCAATTGCTGCACCTTCTGGTATTGGATATACTTGTTGAGCTGCTGGATAACTAAAACCATATACTACATAACCTTGTGAATCTACAATATATCCATCTTCATCTATACCAAAGTTACCAACTCTTGTCAAAAGCAAAGATGTAATATCTTGTAATTGTCCTGCATTACCATTTTCTGTAGAACCTTGTTCTGGATTAACACCTGTTATACCTGTAGGTAATTTATTACCTACTAAAAAGAATCCATTTCCAGTAATCATAACATCAGAAGGTTTTCCTGTTGCTGCTGGTGTACTAGCTTCAAAAAGTTTATCAATAGATGCTAATTTACATCCATAACCTACTTGTGCTGCATTTGTACCACCAAATGAATTTGTACCACCTGCCGCATGTGCTGTTGTAGTATACATTGCTTCTTGGAATGCTGCACGAGATGATTTATAACCGTATGTGTTACAGTTGGAAATATTATTTCCGATAACGTCCATTTTTGATTGATGTGTTTTTAAACCTGCTATTGCAGCATACATTGATCTAACCATATTACTATTCTCCTCCTAAAAAATCATGCTGTCATTGAGGGCAGACAGTCAATCTGCCCTCTGAGCCCCCATAAGATGGTCCAGCTTATAATATAACAGCACTATCTATTTTTGTAAAAATATTATTTTTCATTTCTGCTCCACTTAATGTTGTAACAACAACATTATTAGGAACATTTACAATAAATACTTCTTTTGGTCCAATTACAACAACATCTTTTGCTCCTTTTTGCTTAGCCTTTGCAACCGCATTATTTAAGTCATTCATAAGAGTAGATGTCATTTCAATACCTCTTTGGTCAATTCTTTCTTTCGCGTGCTTTGAAAACTGCAATTCTTGTGTTTGCTGTATTCTTTCTTGCAATAATTGCTCAAAACCCACACCTCTTTGACCAGCCTGTATTTTTTGTAATTCGGAACTTCTGATTCCATTTACAACTTGATTATTTTTTATATTCTGAACCATACAACATTCCCCTATCCTGTTTCACAAAGTTTATGCTTCTGGTTTTGTTTCTTCTGTACCTTCACTACCTGAGCTATCACCTGCATCAGTATTTGTATCATTATCTGTATTGGTGCTGTTATCTGTATCAGTACTGTTGTCTGTATCAGTGCTATTATCTGTATCAGTACTGTTGTCTGTGTCAGTAGTAGTATCTCCATCTTCTTCTTCTTTCAAAAAGTCATCTGGAATTTTACCAATCGCCATAACTTGTGATAAACTATAAGCCTTTCCATCTACAAAAACAATTGTTTCTCCTGAATATAATCCACTTCCAGTAACAGTACCTGTAATTGTCTGTAATTTTCCTTCAGAATCTTCTACTGCAATTGTGACTTCTTTTCCTACCAATGAAGCAGAATAATTTGTAACTGCAATATCATTCATATTTGTAATTGCTGCCTGCAAATCTGTCATTGTTTGTATAGATGACATTTGTGACAACTGCTGCATCATTTCTGAATTACTCATAGGATTTGTCATATCTTGATTTTGTAACTGTGCTGCAATCAACTTTAAAAAGTCTGTTGAATCTAATGTTGTTTTACTGTATGTGCCAGCTTTTCTTAAACTGTCTTCCGCCTTTTTATTATACGCTGCACTAATGCTATCAATGTCCATAAGCTATTCCTCCTTATCTTTATGATACTTCATTCCACAATCCTAATCTCATTTGTTGTATAAAATCTCTGGATTGTTCTTGTTGTAATCTTTGTTGATGTTGTCTTTGCTGTTCTTCCTGCTGTCTTGTAAAGCCTTCACCTTTTCCTTCTTTATTTTGGTATTGTGCTTCCATTTCTTGTTTGTCAACAACAATTACATCTGTTTTATTACCTGTGTTCTGCTCTATAATAGAACTAATTTCTCTTGCTTTTTCAGCAAGTAGATTGCTTGTTTTAGCATTTTCAGCAAACATAGAAACATGTGCCTGACCGTTTTCCATAACCAATTTAATTACAATTTTACCTAATTCTTTTGGTGTAAGCTGAATTTCAAATTCATTTTCATGCTGTGCAAATTTTGCAAGCATTTTGTCAGACACCTTTTGTGCCATTTCGGCATCAGCAATTTGTGCATTTTCTCCTACTTTAATGTTAATAACATCTTCAGAAAATGTTTTTTTGCTTGTAGTAGATATTTCTTTTTCAAACAAATCTGTATCTTCTTCAGAAGTATTTGTTTGTGCTGTATCTGATTTTGTTTCTGTTTCCACTGTTTGTTCTATCACATTTGTTTCTTCTGCTGTTGTTTTCACAGCTTCTGTTTTTGTTTCTACTTTTGTTGTTTCTGTTTGTTTCACTTGTTCTTGTTTTGGCTGCATTTCAACCACTTTTTCTGTTTGTATTTCATTTGGTTTTTGTTCAGAAACTATTTCTTCTGTTTGTGCAGTCTGTTGAGTTGTTTGTTCAACTTTACTTTCATTTCCTTGCTGCTGCATTGTATCAGCAACCTGTACATTTTGTTCTGTTGTGTTTGCATCTGCATTTACATTCATATTTGTTTGTACTTGTGTTACTTCTGTTTGCAAAATAGGATCTTCTGAAACAGTTTCTGATACTATGTTTTCTGCTGGTACAATATTCACATTTACTGCTGCAGCAAACATTGCTAAATCTACCTGCTGAATCATATCTTCTTTTACATCTTTTGTATCATTTTCTGTTACATCTTCCTTTTGTTGTGTTTCTGGCTTTGTAACATCTTCATCTTTATTAACAGCATCATTTTTAGGTGTGTCTTTTGAAGAAGTATTCTTTTTTGCAGAGTTCTGATTGCTTGTTTTTTGTGTTTCTGCTGTCTGTTGCATAAAACCATAAAATGCATCATTTTTGTAGTCAGAACCGTTTACTTTCGTTGTCATTACCTGTCCCTGCATTGCTACAAAGTCATTAAATTTTATACTTGTATCCACAACTTCACCTCCCTGAAATAAATAATAATATTATATAGCAAACTCTTTTAGAACAAATTTAAATCGTCAAAATATATTTTGAATATTCAAATTTATATCTTTAAGAATACACTACCATAGTTATTTTGCTACAATACGACTAAAAGAAACAAATTCTTCCACAAATGCCTCTTCAGCTTTTTGTTCTTCTTTGTGGTATACTTCTAATTTTTTTTCTTTCAGTTTTTCCAAAGAAGAAGTATCTTGTTTTGCTACTACAACTTCATTTCGCTTATTTTCTTCTTCTACTTTAATAAATGCTAATTTTCTTTCTTCTTGTTGTATGGAAACCTCTAATCTTCTTAAATAAGCCTCAAATCCAATGGACTCAATTATTGTAATGCCTTCCATTTTTTTCTGATTAAAATCATTATTACACTTTTTATATTCTTCTTCTAAATTATGTATTACTTTTTCTTGCTCATTAATTCTAGCTAATATTTTGGCATGCTCATTTTTTAAAGAATCCAAAACTTGATTTTTATAGCTTAATACAGTTCCCAATGTAAAATTAAACTTTTTCATAAGCCATCTACATTCCTCTCCCTGAATAATACACTATCAAACTATTTTAAAATTTTCTCCATTTCTGCAACTACTTCATCATAAGAAAATTTATCTGTCGTACTTTGTTTCAAAAATCCATTTATTTTATCTATTTTTGATATCGCATAATCCACTTTTGCATTTGTACCTGATTTATATGCGCCAATAGCAATCAAGTCTGCATTTTTATCATATACACTCATAATATCTCTCATTTTTGAATTTAATTCTTTATGTTTTGATGAAACAATACTACTCATCAAACGAGAAATACTTGCATTTACATCAATCGCCGGAAAATGGTTGCTATTTGCCAATTTTCTTGTCAATACAATATGTCCGTCCAATATACCACGAACAGTATCAGCAATAGGCTCATTAGTGTCATCCCCCTCTACTAATACAGTATAAACACCTGTAATAGAGCCTTTTTGAAAATTACCACTTCTTTCCAACAATTTAGGCAGTTCTGCATAAATAGAAGGCGTATATCCTCTTGCCACAGGCGGCTCTCCTGTAGCAAGTCCAATTTCTCTTTGCGCCATAGCAAAACGTGTCAGAGAATCCATCATTAAAAGAACATCATTTCCTTTATCTTTAAAATACTCTGCTATTGTTGTTGCTACCATAGGACATTTCATTCTCATCATTGCTGGTTGGTCACTTGTGGCAATCACAAGTACAGAACGTTTCATACCTTCTTTACCTAAATCTCTTTCCATAAATTCTACAACTTCTCTGCCACGTTCTCCCACTAATGCAATTACATTAATATCTGCTTTTACATTTTTTGCAATCATACCAAGCAATGTACTTTTTCCAACACCACTACCTGCAAATATACCAATTCTTTGCCCTTTACCAATAGTTAGTGTGCCATCAATCGCTTTTACTCCAAATTCCATTTTTTCTGTAATAGGTGGTCTATCTAAAGGATTGATATAAGGACTTTCTACTGTATAGTATTCTTCTGCTTTGAAATTTCCTTTTCCATCTATAGGATTTCCCATAGCATCAATGGCTCTTCCTCTCAAAAAATCACCAACAGGTATCCTCAATCTTTGTTTTGTATTTCTTACAAAACTCCCTACAGAAATACCACTCATATTATCATATGGCATTAAAAATATTTTTTCATCTTTAAAACCTACAATTTCTGCTGGTATTTGTTTATTACTTCCTTCATTATAAATTAAACTAATATCACCCATACTTGCTTTACCACCAGAGGCTTCTATGCCCATGCCGACAATATTCTCAATTTTGCCTATATGACTGATTGTTTCAGATTCTAATACCAAACTAGCCATATTTTTAAACATATTCACTCCTCCTGTGGTTATTTGTTTTATAAATAAATATAAGGCTTTACACAACGCAAAGCCCCTATTTAAAAATCATATTTCTTTTCTGTAAAACTTATGCTTTTATACATAAGTACTGGGACAAAACCTTGCTACATATTATTTTTTTAGTCATTACAAATTGTCCAAAAGCAATTACATACCATTATAGTGGTGCACTATTCAAAATTTCTTTAATGTTTACCATCTGTGTACTTGCGCTTGCGTCAATAATCTCATCTGGTAATTCTATAATACATGTTCCTGGAGTTTCGTTCTCCATTACAACAATTTTTACATGGTCAGAAAGATGTGCTAACTGTCTAAGTAATGCAGAATCTCCTTCTACCATCAATTCTGCGTCGCATCTGGCGATATACACTTTTGCCCACTCTCGTGTCTTCAGCTTTTCCGTGGCAGAAATAACCATTCTTTCAATTACTTCTTCACTAGATTTTAAACTAACTTGTATTACCTTCTCTGCTATGGCAATCGCTACATCTTTTAACTGGCTACGATATTTTTGCAACATTTCTTCTTTCATTTGCTCTGCATTTTCTATTACCAATTTAATATCTTCTAAAGCATTTCGGCTCATTTCTTCATATTGCGCTTTACAATCTAATTCAGCTTTTTGTCTGCCTTCTGTTATACCCTTTTTATAACCAGACTTCTCTGCTGCTTCTTTCATTTGCTCTGCTTGTTCTTTTGCTTTTTCAAGTAACGCTTCTGCATCATTTTGTGCTTTTTGCAATAATTCCTCAGCCTTCATTATAGCTTCTTGCTCAATTTGTTTTGCTTTTTCTATGCTTTGTTCAATTTCTTGTTCTGCCCGTCTTTTTTCTTCCAAAATTTCTTCATCAAAATCCATTTCAGGTAATTCTAATTCTTCATCTTCTGTCATGAATTCTTCAGATAATAATTCTTCTGTTTCTATCAAAGCTGTCTCTTCTTTTTTTTTCTTTCGTTCTTCTTTTAATTGAGGCAAATCATCCAACAATCTAATTTTTTTTTTGATTTCTTCTTGCTCTTTTTGCTTATTAATTTTATTGTTGGGTATATAATCTATTATATCGTGATTATCATAAAACTTAAAGATATTACTACGCAATGATATCATCCCTTCCGCCTTTCATAATGATAATTTCACCTTGTTCTTCCAGTTTTCTGATAATACCAACAATTCTCTGTTGTGCATCCTCAACATCTTTTTTACGAACATTTGTTGTAATTTCAAGGTCGGATTTAATGGACTCAGCCATACGAGAAGACATATTTGCAAATATCATACTCTTTACTTCTTCATTAGCACCCTTCAATGCAAATACAAGGTCTTTACTGTCACAATCACGCACAAAGCGCTGTATAGATCTGTTGTCCATTGTTGTAATATCTTCGAATACAAACATTCTCTTTCTGATTTCTTCTGCCAATTCTGCATCTCTTGCAGAAAGACCATCAAAAATACTTTTTTCACTGCTGCGGTCCATATTGTTCATTACCTCAGCAATATAATCAATACCACCCACTTGTTTGTAATCTGTGGTAAGAATATTAGCAAATTTCTTTTCTAATTCTTTTTCTACAACTTTAATAATATCTGGTGCTACACTGCTCATAGTAGCAATACTATGTACTACTTGCAATCTTTTTTCATCACTTAAATTTTCAATTACTTGTGAGGATAATGTAGAATCTACATATGCTAATACAAGAGCAATTGTCTGTGGTCTTTCTTGAGATAATATTGTTACAAGGTTTGGACCATCTGTTTTTCTAATAAATGAAAATGCTCTTGTTTTTAATTGTTTTGAAACCCTTTCTAGCAGTCCATGTGCTACAGATTCACCAAAGGCTTTTTCCAGCACTGTTTTTGCATATTCTAAGCCGCCATCTGTTACAACTTTTTGTGTTAAACACATTTTATAAAATTCATCAAGAACTTCTTCTATTTCCTCTGGTGTTAAATGTTGTAACTTTGCTACCTCAACTGTCAGCTTTTCTAAATCTTCCTCACTAAGGTGTTTATAAATCTGAGATGCTTTATCAACTCCCAATGAAACAACAACTGCTGCTGCTTTTTGTTCTGATGATAAGGCACGCTTATCTTCAGACATTGTCCTCACCTCCCCTTAGCCAAGATTTAATTAATTGTGCTGATATTTCAGGATTATCTTCTGCAAATTTACGAATATTTTCTTTTAATTCCATACTTTTTTCGTTTTGTATACGAAGTAATTCTTTTGATGCTTTATCATCTTCAGATTCTTCTATAGCATCTGCTGGTGGTACAACAACTGTTTCTGTTAATTGTACTTCAGCAAGTGCTGCAGATTTTGCTTTCTTTTTCCTTCTTCTTAATAAAAATACCAAAAGTATTAAAAGCAGTATCAATATTGCTGCTGCAATAATTCCTATTAATATCCACTTACTAAACTGTCCTGTTGTATCTGACACTTGTGTTGTGTCCATAAAGAACGTTGCACTTTCCAAAGCAATTTTTGCATTTTTGTCTAAATCGCTAATGCCTGCCGCTCTTGCAATAATATCTCTTAAAGCATTTCTGGAAAAGTCACCAAAATCTGTACCATTAATAACTACAGATACACTCAAATCCTCTAAATTACCTGTATCCATTTGTACTTGTTCTTTGATTTGGTCTACTAAATAGTTAATATCTTGTTGATTTCTAATATAATTTTCTGTTCCTGTTGTTTCTAAATCTCTTACTCCATAAATAGGAATTTCTGCATTTGTTTCTGTTCCTGGTATACCTCCTACTGTTTCACCATCAGGTCTTTGTAATTCTTGGTCTATAGATACATTACCTGGTATACCAACTTTATCTTCCTCATTAGGAGGTGCAGAATAATTTATAATTTCTCTAATTCTTTTATCAATATCAACTGTTGCTTTTACAGAAACCTTAACATTTTCTTCTCCATAAACAGGTTTTAAAACATCTAAAACTTTATTTTTAATATTATTTTCAATCGCTCTTTCTACATCCATTTTTAATTGTGCAGAAAGGCTTCTATCTCCACTTGTATCGCTTATTGTAACATCATTGCCATTTCCATCTATTACTCTAATATTTTCAAATTTAATTTGCGACACACTTGTTTCTACAAGTCTTTGTATACCTTCAACTTGCGCTACTGTAGGAGATGTACCATCTTTCATCGTTACACGAACAGCAGCACTTGCTTCAAGACTAGGTTTATTTCCAATAACATATTTTTGTTCTTCTGGAAACACAATATTTACATTTACATCTTTTACACCATCAAATTCACGAATCGTTGCTGCAATTCTATCTTGCAAATAGAACTTTTCATAATTTTTTCTATCTGCATCTGTTGTCATCATACTAATATTGTTTGTATATGTATCATAAGAAAAGCCGCTTTTAGGATAACCTGCCATAACAAGCTGTGCACGCAAACGGTCTGCTTGCCCTTCAGGTACCAATATTGTTCCACCAGCTCTATATTTATAATTTACTCCTGCATCATTTAATACAGTAACAATCTGCGTTGCCTCTGTTTCATTCACTTCTTGAAAAAGCACAACATAAGGTCTTGAATTCAAATAAAATGCAAGACCAGCAGACCCAATTAAAAGTAAAACAATTCCAGCAATAATGAGTCGTTTTGCTTTCGTATTCAATTTTTTAATCGCTTCTTTTATTTTAGTCCATATGGCTTTTAATTTTGTAACATCCAATTTAAACCCCTCTTGACTTTCTTATATTCGTCTTGCAATAACCCCATGTTTTACTTCTTTCCCTATATCTATTGTATACCAAAATTCTCTTTTTGACAAACTAGATAATTTTACAATTTGTTTACAAATTAATACGCATAACTTCATTATATGCATCTAATGCCTTATTGCGTAGCTGAATCAAAAGGTCTATGGAAAGTTGTGCCTTTGCTGCTGCAATAGGTTCTGTATGAGGGTCATCTGTCTGCCCTGTTGCTAACATATATTTTGCCTTTTGATATTCATCTTCTGTTGTAATTACATCATTAATTGCATTTTGAAATATATCTGCAAATACGGTTTGTCCAGTTGATGAATTTGTTCCTTGTCCCACTTCCAAAGGAGAACCTACTTTTTTTACGCCAAATCCTTCTCCAAACTGCATCAATTGTATTGGGTCTATAAACACAAGCTATCCCTCCAAAATTTATTATTATTCAGTATACATAAAAATATTGCAACATAGTTTTTTAATACTTTATTTCTCAAAAAGTATACTTTTTGAGAAAATATTTTTTTTACATAGTTTGTTTACTTTTCAGATTTTTCTTGGACAGTTCAAACAAATTATGATATAGTAAATATACAAAAATCTATATAAATTGTATTCTTTTTGCGAAAAAGAAATTTCTTAGAAAAAAGTATACTATATTGCAAATATTTATTGTATTATTATGCTATAATATTATTTTCCTATTTCTAACGCTTTTGAAGCCATAGCTTTCATAGCATTAAATGCAGTTAAGTTTGCATCATATCCTCTTGAAGCTGACATAGCATCTATCGTTTCTTTCACCAAATCTACATTTGGCATCATAACATAACCATCTATATCTGCATCAGGATGTAAAGGATCATATACTGGTTTAAAATCTCTATCATCTTCTAAAATTTCAGCAACACGTACACCGCCTGCTGCGCCAATACTACCTATTTTTTGCCCGTTTCTTCCTCTCACTCCACGTGCTGCGCCATTCAACACCTGCTGAAAATTTCTATCTTTTACAGTTTCAAATACGACCATTTTTCTTTTATATGGTCCTCCATCTTCTGTTCTTGTTGTATTAAGATTTGAGATATTTTCTGATGTTATATCTAATCTCATTCTTTCTGCTGTCATACCAGAAGCACTAATATTTAATGCACTCAAAAATGCCATATTCTATCACTCCATTATTTATATTATTTACAATACCTTTCAACAAAATGAACATAATATTTTATACATAAAATATACATTATTGTCCTTTAATTGCTGTACGAAGCCTTGTATAATCAAAATTAAAAGATTGTATCAAATATTGATATTGAAGTGTTGCTCTTGCCAACTCAGCACTTTCTGCTGTGATATCTACATTATTTCCGTCCATACTCATATGTTCATTTTCTGTTTCATGTACAGTCATTTTACTACTTCTAATTGCTTCTCTTAAATCCTTATACGACCTGTTTGTACTTCGAGTACCTGTCATTTTTAATTTTCTTTCTAGTTCATCCTCAAATGTAATATACTCAGCTTTAAAATTAGGTGTATTTTGATTTGAAATATTATTCGATGTAATTTTTTGCTTTTGCCACAAATAGTCTAATGATTTTTCCGTCATCATTCCAGCATTTCCTAACATAAAATCCAACATTCTCACCTCAACTTTTATGTATTATTATGCATACTTGTTTTATAACCATAACCACCTACAAACTTTATAGTTTTCTTTGTGATTATCATTATATTCTATAATCACATAAAAAGCAACATCTATACGCTTTTTCTAACAAAAAAAAATAATAAATTTATTTCTATTTGCTATTTTTATGGTAATTTTCTTACAATTTTATCATGTTTTTACATAATGCCATAGTATTTTTTATTAATATTCGACAAAAATCGTATTAGTGTGTTTTACATATTTTGCTAAAATTGTTATTTTTTTTATAGATTTTTCTATTTTCATTACATAATAAAATTTATTGTATAGATTTTTACATTTTTTGCATAATTATTTTGATAAAATATAAACAAATATTTTATTATATTTATTATTATTATTGTTAATATATTACAATTTATTGTATACATTTTTTTGTATTACACTATATATAGTAGTGTTCATTTTTTCAATTTTAACAATTTCTAAACAATATTTTATTGCACTATTTTTCTATGTAATTATATATATTCTATTGTCCTATATAATAACACAATTTTTTTTAAATTTATAAAATAAAAGAAATTATATGCTTCATTTTTGCAGCATATAATTTCTTTTATTACAATACATATATGTAGCCTTATCTATTTTAATTACAATTAATTTACCTTATATCTGTTCTTTATTTAACAGGATATGGTACAATCGCAACAGAGGGGTCTCCCTCTTTTGCTTTTTCTAATAAGGCTTCTGTTAACACTTTAAAATTTTTTCCTGAGGAACTTGCTCCAGTAATAATATCAATATCAGAAGATTGTTTTTCTAAAAACTGTGCTGCATATCTTCTTGTATAATTATTAGGATATGTTCCTTGAAGAGGATTCATATTACGCATATATGCAATATCCCAAGATTTAATAAATCCTGTTTCTGCTGCTGCATTATACTCCACTGTTACAATCTTTCCATTACTTACACACATTGTTACAAATTCTTGCCACCCAAAATCATAGCCATCCATACGAGCTGTATAATAACCATCTTTTAATGTTTGCTCTTTTTTACAACTAACTAAAGAAAACAGCATGATTAGTGTTAATAAACAAATTATTATTTTTTTCACCATACTATCCCCTTTCCTTTTCTATATTTTGGTCTTTAGTTTCAAATTTTTCTACCCTTCTTTGCAGTGTCATTGCTTGTTGTATTAATTCATCAATAGAATTTGCACTTTCTTGTGCAATAGATAAATTTTTGGTAGTCATATTAGAAATGGATTCTACAGCAAACGCTACGTTTTCTAATGCAACCATTTCACTTTCTACAGAAACTAAAAGTTTATCTGTAATTTCTGTAATTTCTTGTGATATTGATGCAATATCATTCATAGAAACGGATGTTTCATTTGCTACTTTTACTCCTATATCAATCGCTTCACTAGAAACTTTAATAATCTCCGCTGTATATTTTGAAAAATCAGAACTCTTTCCAGCAAGATTTCGCACTTCATCTGCAACAACAGCAAAGCCTTTTCCTGCATCTCCCGCTCTTGCTGCTTCTATAGAGGCATTTAATGCTAATATATTTGTTTGGAATGCAATATCTTCCATAAATTTTGTTGTTTTAATAATTTCTTGTTCGCTATTGCGAATATCATCCATTGCTTTTAGAAGTGCTTTCATTTGATTAATGCCTTCTTCTAGTTTTTGTTCCACTTTATTTGTTAACTCTTTTGTTTCTTTTGCATTTTCATCTACTATCATAATACTATTAGAAATCTCATTTGATTCTTCAATCAACTTTTCAACAGAAATTGATTGTTCTTCACTAGCACTTTGCACATCTCTTGCATCATTAGAAACATGAATGGCTGCATGAGAAAGTGTATTTGCTGCTGCTTGTAATTCTCCTATCATATTGTTCAAAGAATCAATAATGTAATTAGTAGATTCTTTTAATATAACAAAATCTCCTACAAAATCCTCTTTTACAGACACATTCAAATTACCCTTTGATACAGACATAAGTGTTTCTCTCAATTCCACAATGTAAGTCCTAATATCTTGTACAGTATATTGCAGTGCAGTAGATAAATCTTCTGCCTCATCTCCTGTTTGCAATATCTCAACAGGGCTTGTAATATCTCCTTGCGCTAGTTTTTGAATTCTTTCTTTCACATTACCAATAGAGCGAGCAATTTTATTCGCTACAACGCTCGCTAATATTGCTGCTGCTATACTACAAATAATAGTTACAATAATATTACTTGTTATTGCTTGACGTTCTACTGCTTTAAACTCTGAATGAGGCATAAACAATGCCATGTGCCAATTTGTACCTCTTACTGGTGTATAGGCAATATATTGCTTTTCGCCATTTATTTTTAATTCTTCAATATCAGTTACACCTGTATATATTTTTTGGAACAGTTCCATTACATCATTATTTCCTTCATAGAGTTGTGATATATTCGTTTTATTTTGCACAATATTAACATCAGGGTGTGCCATAATAATACCATTTTCATTTACAATCATAGCATATCCGCTATATCCAATATGCAAATTACTTAATACATCATTCAATACATCATATTTATAACTTCCAACTACATAATATAAAACATCATTTTCTCCTTTTACAGGTGCTCCTATTATAATCTGAAGTTGATTATCTGTATATTCTGTATCACTTACCATTAAATTTTCTGTTGCTTTTATTCCTTGAAATAAAGCTGTATTTGATATATCTTTAGGGCTACTGGAATCACCACAATAATATTTTCCATCTGTTGTATACAATGACAGCCATACAAATTCTATACCAGAACTAAACTCTGTCAAAGCCTGTTGTTTTTGTTCTATTGTTGCATTAGAATCAGACAATACTTTATTATCAGATATAGAAAAAATGCGGTCCGCTAACATATGTAAATTACCTTCTACTGTTTGAGAAGAAATCTTTGTTAAATGCTCTAATAATTCCTCTGATAATGCATTTGTTAGTGAACTAATACCATGCATTGTTACCCAAGCTGTAAATATAGCTACACAAAGTACACCAGATATAGCAGTAAACATAATTTTTGCTTTAATACTTCTTTTTCTTCTCTTTTTCTTTTCTTCCGACATTAATATCATTCCCCTTATAATTAATTATAAGCAGTGCGAATTTGATTTCGCACTGCTATTAATTAACATTTAATATTTGTCAAAATTATCTTCTTCCTGAAAATCATAATTATTATTATCAAAGTCTGCTGGCTTATAAATCATAGTATCTTCCATACCTGTTAATCCTTTTAATCTAAATTGTCCAATTAAGGATTTCAGCATTTCAGATTGACTTGATAATTCTTCACTTGCTGCTGCACTTTGTTGTGCTGTTGCAGAGTTAGTTTGTATTACTGCTGATATTTGTTCCATACCAAGTGTGACCTGATTGATTGCTGCTGATTGGTCTTTAGATGCAACAGAAATTTTATCTATAATATTTGCAACTTCTTGCACACCTTCCACTACTGAATTTAATGATTGTGCTGTTTCATTTGCGATTTCTTCTCCATTTTTCACTGCTTTAATAGAATTTTCAATCAATATTGCTGTATTCTTAGATGCATCAGCACTTCTACTTGCCAATGTTCTTACCTCATCTGCAACAACAGCAAAGCCTTTTCCTGCTGCGCCTGCTCTTGCTGCTTCTACTGCTGCATTTAATGCAAGAATATTTGTTTGGAATGCAATGTCCTCAATCGTTTTAATAATTTTTCCAATTTCATTGGAAGAACCACTAATATCTTCCATAGCATCTAACATATTTTTCATTCTCTTGCTACTTTCAGATGCTTCACTTCCTACCTGCGCTGCTCTTTGACTTGCTTCTCCTGCATTTTGAGCATTTTCAGATACTTGATTAGAAATTTCTGTAATTGTTGCGGATAATTCTTCAACAGAACTTGCTTGTTCTGTTGTACCTTGTGAAAGTGCCTGTGCACCACTTGAAACCTGACTTGCTCCACTAGAAACTTGTACTGAAGATTCTGCAACTTTTTTCATTGTTTCAGATATTTTATCTACAAATTGTAATATAGATTGCTCTATTCCTGAAAAATCACCTTTAAATGCTTCTTTATCTTTTTCTCGTTCTATTATAAAATCTCCTTCTGACATCTTATGCATTACATTACTAATTCGGTCAATATAATCAGATAATGTTTCAATAGAAGAACGAACGCTGTTTGCCATTTCTCCAAATTCATCACGAGATTCATATTCCAGTGTTGTATGTACATTACCCTTTGACATTTCACTCATTGCATACAATACTTCGTTTACTGGTGTTAATATCAAACGACTGAGTGTAATTACCATAAAAATAGCAATTAAAATACCCACTACCAATATTACTATAATAGCAAAAGTTACTGTACCTTTAATACGATTGGAGTCTTCTACTTGTTTTTGTATAACATCCTGTTGTGCATTCAAAATTGTATTCAGTGCTGTATCTACGGAACTTAAGGCATTTTTATAATCGTTTTTATATATTTGATATGCCTTCATATTCATTTCTTCATCATTTGTTTCCAATAATGTCTCTATTTGCTGTCTTGCATTTGCTGTTTGTTTAAATGAATTTTCCAAAGAAACAAACAATTCCTTATCAACTGAAGCATTTTGTTTATATAATGAAATCAAATTATTCATTTCTGCAATATCTGCATCAATATTTTTCAATTCATTTGAAATAAGAGATACATCTGTTTCTATTAAAGCTCTTAACATACTTACTTGTACTTTTTCCACCTGCAGTCGTATTTGCTGAGAATATTTTGTATTTGGTACAGCTTTTTGCGCAAAAATATTTACTTGAGTATTAATATGACCTATACTGACAAATGCTGTAATACCTAACACTAATGTCGCTACAATAATCACTGCAAGACTGACAAGCAACTTCATTCTTATTTTCATGTTTTTCATAAATATATCCTCCAAATTGACTTTAAATTTTAAATTTCTTGCAAAATTGTACTATTTTCCCCCTTACACTTTATATTTCTCATGCATAAAATTTACCAAAAACACATATTGTTTTTGGCAACAAAAAATTTTGTCTTTATAAACTACTTAAATCCTAAACTTTCATCAGTATATACTTTAATATAACATCATATGACAGCATAGTCAATGATATTCCAACGAAAAACATCATTTTTAAAGCATTTGATTTATTTTATTTACTATATCTATTTTTATAATTTATTATATTTGTTAAATAAGTAAAAAAATGTATGTTTTATCACATAAATTTGCAAATTTATAAATATTCATAAATATATTTGTATAAATAGTATATACTACTTTGCATTACTAAAACTCATGAAAAAAGCGGTATCTCTATAAAGATACCGCCGTGGAAAAGAGCATAGACTTACTCTATTACCTGCAAACCTGCAAGTGCTGCCATTTCAATGATAGAGCTTTTCGCTACTTTTTTACCTTTGTAATCAATTAAATCATCCATTGCACCTGTAAAAATATCCGCAGGTTCATATTTTTTTAGGATTACCTTTTCATCATCTACAAAAATTTCTAACGAGTCCTTTTCTTTGATGTTCAAAATCCTTCGCAGTTCAATAGGCAATACAACGCGTCCTAACTCATCCACTTTTCTTACAATTCCCGTTGATTTCATTTTTAAAAATCCTCCCAATGACCTGTTAATGATTTTTAATACCTATCGAAAAGAATATAACACATTTGTCAAACAATGTCAACTTATAAAAAAATAGTAATAAAAACTGGTTATTTTTATTGCAATTTTTTAAATGATAAAGAATATATTACTATATAATATGGAAAGGACTGGTTATTATGTTAAATTTTATATGGGTATTTTGTATACTATTTGGTATTATGTTTGCATTATTCACAGGAAACATGGGTGCTGTATCAGAATCTGTACTTTCTGGAGGCAGAGAAGCAGTTAATCTTGCTTTTACTATGGCAGGTGTCGTTGCTACATGGAGTGGTATCATGAAAGTTGCCGAAAAGGGTGGCATGATTTCCACATTATCTAACCGCTTTGCACCAATATTGCATTTTCTTTTTCCAGAAATACCTAAAAACAGTAGAGCATTACAGTATATTTCTGCTAATTTTGTAGCTAATTTTTTAGGATTAGGTTGGGCTGCAACACCTGCTGGTATACTTGCTATGAAAGAACTTCAAAAATATAACAAAAAAAAAGATACAGCAAGCAATGCTATGTGTATATTTATGATTATTAATATGTCGTCATTACAACTTGTTACAATAAATATACTTGCTTATAGAGCACAATATGGTTCTGCTAATCCAGGAGAGATTATTGGTCCAGGTATCATTGCTACTCTCTTTTCTACAATAGTAGGTGTATTTGTAGGAAAGTTATTAGAGCGGAGGTGTAAATAATTGGTATTCTTTTTATATCTTTCTGATTTTATTATACCTGTCACAATATTATTTATAGTAGTATTTGCCTGTCTTAAAAAAGTAAATATATATGATGCTTTCATAGAAGGTGCTATTGATGGTTTAAAAACTGTTGTTGATATTTTGCCTACATTAATAGCATTAATGGTAGCAGTTGCCGTATTACGAAGTAGTGGCTTTCTTTCATTTTTAACTGAGATATTAAAACCCTTTGTGCAATGGAGCAATTTTCCAGCTGAAATTATACCACTTAGCTTAATGCGTTTAGTATCTTCCTCTGCTGCAACAGGACTTTTAGTAGACTTATTCACTACATATGGTACAGATTCCTTTATAGGTAGAATTTCCTCTGTTATGATGAGCTGTACTGAAACTGTATTTTATACTATGTCTGTTTATTTTACAGCTGTTAAAATTACAAAAACACGTTTTACATTAGCAGGTGCTTTTGCTGCGAATATTGCAGGTATTATTGCTGCATATTATATTACAATGATACTTTTTGGTACATAATAATAAAAAAGCAGTCAGCAAAAATATCGTTTTATACAATATATACTGACTGCTTTCTATTTTTAAAATTTACTCTCTCATATATTTTTCATATTCTTCTGCTGTTAATTCTTTTGTAATACTTCCTGATACCATAAAAAGCACTCTATCAGAAACATCTCTCACAAATTTTTCGTCATGGCTAATAATCAATATTCCCATACCTTCTTTTGCAAGTCCTCTTATAATTCTGACAATATCCAATACTAAAGCAGAATCCAATGCTGCTGTTGGCTCATCAAAACAAAGTAGTTTTGGATTGGTTACACAACTTCTTGCGATTGCTACTCTTTGTTTTTGTCCTCCAGAAAGTGAAAAAGGCTTTTGTTCTAATTTATCTCCCATATCTAATTGTGTCAAAATTTCTTTTGCTTTTGTTAATGCTTCTTGCCTTGGCATTTTATAGACTTCCGTCAATGCGAGTGTCACATTTTCAGCTACAGTTAAATGAGGAAATAAATGATAATTTTGAAATACCATACCTAAATCTTTTCTTACTTCAAAAAGTTGTTCTTTTGTCGCTCTCTTTATTAATCCATTTTCCATAGAACATATATATTTTCCATTGATTTCAATTGTACCTTTATCACATTTTTCTAAACCAGTAATACAACGAAGTACTGTTGTTTTTCCTGCGCCGCTTTTACCAACAAGGCTTACTACTTCTCCTGGTGCTACTTCAAAAGAAATATTCTGCAATACTGTTACATTATCAAAGGCTTTACAAAGCCCCTCCGCTCTCAAAAGCATACCTTTTCTACTCCTCATATTGTACTTTTTTCTCAATTACTTCAAATAATCTTGTAATCACATATGTCATAACTAAATAAAGCAAACCTGCAGCAACATATGCAAGTAATGTATTAGCATCTCTGCCACCTGCTCCTTTTGCTACACGTAATATATCATTTACGGCAACTACATAAACAAGTGAAGTATCTTTTACTAATGTAATGACTTCATTACCTATTGCAGGTAACGTTCTTTTAATTGCTTGGGGCAGCAATATAAAACGATAAAATTGTACTGTTTTAAATCCTAATATATTTGCTGCTTCTCTTTGTCCTCTCTCAATAGATTGTATACCAGAACGGAATATTTCTCCAAAATATGCTGCATAATTTAAACCACAAGCCAAATATGCTGCTGGTAATCTATCAAATACAATACCTATTGATGGCAAACCAAAAAATACAAGAGCAATTTGAAGCATAAGAGGAGTACCTCTTAGCACCCATATGTAAAATTTTGCAATACTACAAATGATTTTATTTTTAGACAAACGACAAACTGCAACTGCAACACCAAGAGGAAGTGATATAATTAGTGTCATGGCAAAAACACTTAATGTTACACCAAGTCCTCGTGATACTTCTATGATATAACCAATCAAAGATTCTAACATCATTACACCTCATTATTCCATTATAATGTCAGAGCCAAACCATTTTTCAGAAATTTCTTTTGTTGTACCATTTTCTTTCAATTTATCTAATGCTGCATTAAGTCCCTCTAAAAGAGCAGTATCTTCTTGACGCACACCAATACCATATTCTTCTTTTCCAAAATCTTCTTCTAATATTTTATATTTTTCTTCGCCTTTTTTAGAAACATAATAACGAATAATTACCTCATCTGCTACAACAGCGTCTGTTCTCCCTGCTTCCAAATCCATAAGACATTGGTCATTTGTTTCAAATTCTCCTAAACTTTTAAATGTTTCTGCAATTTCAGGTTTTGCATTAATCGCATCTACAGCACTAGATTCTGCCTGTACTGCAACTGTTTTATCTGCTAAATCTGCCAATGTGTTAATATCAGAATCAGCCATTGTTACAACAACCTGTCTATTATTTAAATAAGGCTGTGAAAATGCAACTTTTTGTTTTCTTTCTTCTGTAATGGTATATCCATTCCATATCATATCAATATTTTTATTTGCTAATTCTGTTTCTTTCATGCTCCAATCAATAGGTTGTAATTCAAATGGCACTCCCATAATCTCACCTGTTGCTTCCATCAATTCTACATCTACACCAACAAGGTTACCTTGTTCATCTCTAAAGCCTAGAGGTGCAAAAGTATCATCTAATCCTACAACAATTTTATCATAATCTAATGTACTTTGTTCTCCTTGTTGTTCTTGTTGTTGTTCTCCTTCTGGTTTTTGTTCTGGTTGTTCAGAACTGCCACAAGCTACCATAGATATCATTATCATAGCTGTCATACAAATACTTATTATTCTTTTTTTCATGATATTATCCTCCCTAATATTTAATGTATATGATAGCGTGCTATCACATTAGCATAATAAAGCAATAAAAGCATTTTGTCAAGAAAAACTATTTTATTTAGTAAAAAATAAATATTTATTCATATCTGACAAATATTAGCTTTTAAAATTTCAAATATTTTTGTATTCTTGTTATTATTTTTATTATATAGTATAATTAAAAAATAGTAATTTATAGGAGGTTAAACTTATGAAAAAATACAAATATGAACAAATACATATTAACAAATTGATTGGAGCAAAATCAGAAGACCATAGAAACATAATTGATGAATATGCAAAAAAAGGATATCGTTATGTTGGTTTTATTCCTACTAATATGAATGATTATGGAAAATTTAAAGACATAGATTTAATATTTGAAGCAGACGTTTAATTAAAATAAATATCTTGTCTTATTGAATTAAGTAAAGCAAAATTTCATAAAATACTTGACGAAATGTTAAAAATTTCATAGAATAAAAGTGTTTCACACAATATGATTTAGTTCTTGTAGCTCAGCTGGATAGAGCAACCGCCTCCTAAGCGGTAGGTCGGAGGTTCAAATCCTCTCAAGAACGTAAAAACAGTACTGTATAATACAGTACTGTTTTTTATTATAATCATATTATTTTCTTCTATATTTTGAAAGGTCAAGCGCAACCGCAATCGCAATAATAATACCTTTAATTACTTGTTGCCACATAGCACTTACACCTATAAACTGCAAGCCATATTGTATAATAGTAAATATTAATACACCAATAATAATGCCAGAAACTTTACCAACACCACCATTTAATGATACACCACCTACAACACACGCTGCAATAGCATCCAATTCATAACCAACACCATAGTTATTTGTTGCTCCTGCTGTTCTTGCTGCTTCCAATACACCACCAACACCATAAAGAGCAGATGCTAATATAAATATGCAAAGTATTGTTTTAAATACGTTAATACCAGATACTACTGCTGCTTCTCTATTACCGCCTATGGCATATACATTTTTACCAAACACTGTTTTGTTTAATACAAACCATATTGCTACTACAAATATTATTGCAATTGGTATCAATATAGGAATACCATTGATTGCTGGTAATGCCTCTTGAAAAAATCTTTTTTGACCCCACCAAGTAAAATCTGGTCTAATGCCACCTATTGGCTGTGAATTGTTTGGAGGCAAGTCAAAATATAATGAACAAGCACCATATATAATAACCTGTACTGCAAGCGTTGCTATGAAAGGATGCATATCAAATTTTGCTACTAAAAAACCATTTAGCAAACCAAACAACATACAAACCACAATAGCTATCACAATAGGAACAAAAACAGGAAGTTGAGGCAAATTAGGGAAAAATCTATTTGGGTACTCTGGATTTTGTAGCATAGATGCCGAAATAACTGCTGCAAGACCTACCATACGACAAGCAGAAAGGTCTGTTCCTGCTATCAACAATGTAAAACAAATTCCCAATGCAATAATCATTCTTGGAGATGCTTGTGCCAATATATCTACAAGTACACGTCCTTGAATAAATCTATGTTCTTTTACTGCTATTACAATTACCATTATAACAAGCGCTAATATAATACCATTATTCAATAAAAACGCTTTTGCTGCTTTTGGAGAAGTATCCATCATAGATGTAGTGTCTCCTAAATATCTTTTCCATTTTAATGCGCCAAATACGATTATACCAAGACCTAATAAAAATATAAACCATGGCAAATCATACATTTCTTTCCATACACCAGTTAAATTTCCAGAAGCCTTTACAGAATTTTTTACAACAATTAATATTGCACCTAATACTGCAATCACTGCCCCAATAATACTCATCATTTTTCCAAACTTTTCGCAAGTTAATTGTTTGCTTTCACTCATACTCAATCCCTCGCTTTCTATCATAAATATGCAGTAGCAAGACGCATTACTTCTACTTGGTCTGCCTGCTCTTTATCCAATATGCCAGCTAAATGTCCATCACTCATTACCATTACTCTGTCACTCATGCCCAAAAGTTCAGGCATTTCAGAAGAAATCATTATAATTGCTTTACCTTCCGCTGCAAGTGACTGCATAATGGTATAGATTTCATATTTTGCACCAACATCAATACCACGAGTAGGCTCGTCCAATATCAATATATCTGGTGTTGTTAAAAGCCATCTTGCAAAAAGCACTTTTTGTTGATTTCCGCCAGAAAGATTTTGTATCAATGTTTCCATAGTAGGCGTTTTCGTATTTAATTTTTTATTTTCTTCTGCTGCTATATTTCTTCTTTTTTTATTATCTAATATACCTCCAGACGAAAATTTCTTTTCACTCGCAATGATAGTATTATCTGTAATGGAAAGTACCCCAAATATACCTGTTGCACGTCTTTCCTCTGTTAATAAGCCAATTTTATAATTTTTTGCATCAGCAACACTTTTTGCATGATAAGGCTTTCCATGTATTGTAATTGTACCAGATGCAATGCCTCTTAATCCAAATATTGCCTCTACCAATTCTGTCCTTTGTGCGCCAACCAGTCCGCCCAATCCTAATATCTCACCTTTATGTAAATCAAATGTAACGTCCTTAAAAGAACGTGGGTCTGTTGCTGTTAAATTTCGTACTTCCATAATTGTTTCTGTACTTGTTTCATATGTTTTAGGTGGAAAACGATTTGTCATATCTCTTCCAACCATTCTGTTTATAATTAAATCTGTTGTTAATTCACTTGCTGACCACGTGCCAACATAAGTACCATCTCTCATAATAGTTACTTCATCTGAAATTTTTAATATTTCTTCCATTTTATGTGAAATGTATATAATAGAACGTCCTTCTGATTTTAATTGTGCAATAATTTTGAAAAGATGCTCTACTTCATTATCTGTCAATGAAGAAGTTGGCTCATCCATGATAATAATTTTAGAATCATAACTTACTGCTTTTGCTATTTCAACAAGCTGTAACTGTGATGCAGAAAGTGTCCCAGCCAGTACAGCAGGATTAATATCTAAGTCAATTTTTTTAAATAAATCCTTTGTCATTTGATACATTTTTTTGTGGTCAACAGCAATACCTGCAATCATAGGAAACCTACCAAGCCAAATATTTTCCATTACTGGTCTAAAAGAAATAGGATGTAATTCTTGATGTATCATAGAAACGCCTAAATCTAATGCCATTTTGGAGCTGTCAATGGATTGTTTTTTTCCATCTAATATAATTTCTCCCTCATCTTCATGATAAATACCAAAAAGGCATTTCATTAATGTTGATTTCCCAGCACCATTTTCTCCCATCAATGCATGTACGCTACCCGGACGTACTTTTAATGTAACACCATCTAATGCCTTTACTCCTGGGAAAAATTTTGAAATATGATTCATTTCCAGTACATACTCACCCATATACTAAACCCCCTTTTTAAAGTTAACACTTCTTTATCGGGTTACAAAACAGGGAACGGAAAAGCAAGCTTTTCCGTTCCGCAATATAGCAAGCTACTTATTGTGCCTGTTTGTTTTTACTAATTATTGAAAATCTTTGTAATTTTCAGCTGTAATTTTTACATATGGTACCCATACATATTTACCATCTGTAATTTCATATCCAACTGTATCAGCTGTAATTTCTTGTCCTGCTGCTGCCATTGCTGCAATATTTGTTGTTGCAATACCTTGGTTTTCAGCATCATTCAATACTGTTCCAAGTAAAGAACCATTGCTCATTGCTTCCAAAGCAGGAGCAGTTGCGTCAACACCTACTACAGGTACAAATTTAGCTGGGTCACCTGTGTTGTAACCATTTGCTTTTAATGATTCAATTACACCAAGTGCCATATCATCATTGTTACAAAGTACTGCTTCAATAGAATCAATACCTTGAGATGTAATAAATGCATTCATAAGTTCTGTTGCTTTAACTTTATCCCACATAGCTGTGTCATTTCCAATTTCTTCTACTTCAATACCAGCATCTTGTAATGCTTTTACAGAATATTCTGTTCTTAATGTTGCATCTTGATGTCCTGGCTCACCTGTTACCATGATGTACTGTAATTTGCCGTCACCATTTTTGTCTGCTGTTTCTTTGTTTGCATTCCAATAGTCAGCAATGATTTCTCCAGACATTGTACCAGATTCTTCTGCTTTTGCACCAACATACCATACTTTGTCATAGCTTTGCATAACATCTGGTTCTGGTTCTCTGTTCAAAAATACAATAGGCAAACCTGCTGCAGATGCTTTTTCTACCAATGGACCTGCTGCTGTTCTATCAACAGGATTTACTGCTAATGCTGTCATACCTTTTGTGATGAATGTATCCACTTGGTCATTTTGTGTTGCTTGTTTGTTTTGAGAGTCAACCAATTCAATACCTGCACCTAAAGAATTTGCTTGTGCTTCCATATTATTTCTAACACCTGTCATAAATGTATCATCAAATTTGTAAATACAAACACCGATTTCTACATTAGACATATCTACATCTGTACCACCTTGTTCTGCATCGCCTTGTGTTTCTTCTCCTTCTGTTGGAGTTGGAGCTGGCTCATTTCCGCCACCGCAGCCTGTCATAGCACCCATAACCATCATAGAAGCCATTATTAATGCAAATAATCTTTTTTTCATTTTTAAAAAACCTCCCTTTAAAACATACCATATAAAAATTTTAAACACTTCAGAATTTCTTCTGATTCTTTTAACAATTTCATTATAAAGGGACAAATTAGGAAAGACAATATAATTTTCTTTGCTTTACTATAAAAATTCTCTGCATTTTTACTATATTTTTACATTTTACAGCAAAAAAAACATACAATATTTACTATTTCTACATATTTATAGGATTATATTATTGTATGATTTTATTTTTAATATTTATAAAATTTTTTAAATTTTATATTGCATTATTGACAAAAAATAATATATTATCAATAATAAAAATAGTAAGTATAATTTTATATATTTTGATTATTACAAAGTAAATATTAGCAAAGTGCAGTTAAAAACTTTTACATATCAAAATCAACAGAACTATTTCATATCAAAGGAGGGCTTTTTTTATGAACATAAAACAAAAACTGCAAAAAAATGATTGTTTAGAACAAATGAAATTGCTTTATAGTACAGATAATGAAGGAGCAAAAAAATATACTGATAGATACCTTCATTTAATTGAAACATATTGTTCCATTTTTGATGACAATGATGAAGAAATACGCCTCTTTTCTGCTCCAGGACGTACAGAAGTAGGAGGGAATCATACCGACCATCAAAACGGTCATGTTTTAGCCGCAGGTGTCAATTTAGATATTATTGCAGCAGTAAAAGAAAATCATACAAATATTATAAAAATTAAAAGTGATGGCTATAATATGATTGCCATTGATTTAAACCAAACAGAGCCTATTGCAAGCGAAGAAGGTACAACGCTTTCTCTTGTTCGTGGTATTGCAGCATATTTTATCAATATGGGTTATACTGTAAAAGGCTTTAATGCTGTTATGACTTCTAGTGTTTTAAAAGGTTCTGGGCTTTCTTCTTCTGCGGCTTTTGAAGTATTAATAGGAACAATTATAAATGGACTGTTTTGTAATAATAAAGAATCTGCCGTCAAAATTGCTCAAATTGGACAATATGCTGAAAACGTATATTTCGGAAAACCTTGTGGTTTAATGGACCAAACAGCATCATCAGTAGGCAGTTTTGTTGCTATTGATTTTAAAGACACAGAACATCCTGTTGTGGAACAAATACCATTCGATTTTACATCAGTAGGTCATGCTCTTTGTATAGTAGATACAGGAGGAAATCATGCAGATTTAACACCAGATTATGCTGCTGTTACAGCAGAAATGAAATCTGTTGCTGCATTTTTTGGTAAAAGCATACTTTCTGAAGTTTCTGAAAATGATATTTATAAAAATATAGCTGTTTTACGTAAAAAATGCGGTGATAGAGCAATATTACGTGCAATACATTTTTTTGCAGACAGCAAAAAAGCAGTACAAGAAGCAGAAGCACTCAAAAACAATGATTTTGAAACATTTAAAAAATTGATTTTGTCATCTGGAATTTCTTCTTCTACTTGCCTTCAAAATGTGTATTCTACATCGAATCCTCAAGAACAGGGGCTAAGCCTTGCTCTGGCACTTTGTCAAAAAATATTAGGGGATAAAGGAGCTTATAGAGTACATGGAGGTGGTTTTGCTGGTACAATACAAGCATTTGTTCCTACAGAATTATTGCAAACATTCCATGATGAAATGGAATCTGCTTTTGGAAAAGGAAATTGTCATATACTTTCTATTCGTCCTGTAGGTGGTACAGAAATTATATAAAAAATATAAAAACCAACAAAATTTATTTTTTGTTGGTTTTTGTTATAATAAAAAATGATATTAATTTTTACAATATTTCTTTGTAATAAACATCAGGCAAAATGCTGATATAATATATATGATTGTCGCCATTATAGAAGGATATAATATCATACTATAAAAATCATATGGTGCCTCAAAATTGATATTAGACAATAGATTACGTATAAATACTAGTATAAATACTATTGTACTAATAGATATAAGTGATTTGTTGTGATGAGGGAACACATTAATAAGGCAAAATGTTGTGAAACTATAAAGCAAAAAGAAACCTATAAAATGAACCGCTGATGGCACTGTTGTCACATAAATAT
This sequence comes from Lachnospiraceae bacterium 46-61, assembly GCA_041223565.1. Classification (GTDB taxonomy): domain Bacteria; phylum Bacillota; class Clostridia; order Lachnospirales; family Anaerotignaceae; genus Coprocola. The sequence goes on along the minus strand of JBCLQL010000001.1, from coordinate 127,806 downwards.
GATATTTTCTTGTGATATATACACAAAAAAGCAATGCTAAAAAATAGATATATTTACTATATTTTTTCAAACTATCACCCTTTTTTGTATTTTAAAACACATTATAACTTAAGTGAAACTCTTTGTAACATTTCCCTTATAGTCACAGACAGTTTTAAGTGATTTCTCATTAAAATTATCTGAAAAAGAAAATGTTAACTTTGCAGTACATTTTGTTCCTTTCCCTGTATCTGATAATGTTTCTTTATTTGGATTAAGGTCTACATATTCACTATACTTTGATACACAGCTAACTTCTTTATTAGCAGTATTATAAGAAAATGTTGTATACAAAATTGCTGTAAAATTTACATATTTATGTTCATTAATACATGTTACTCTTTCATTTTCCCCAGCCCTCGTTGATGGATATGTTATCTTTTTAATTGTTTGTGTTACAAGGTCGCCATCTTCATCATAATATGTTCCTTGATAAACGATTTCTTCGTTCATTCCCTCTTGTCCTAACGTTTGTGCAGAAGCAACAGCTACTTGAATAAATATCATACTTATTGCCATAATAATACTAACTAATTTTTTTAATGATTTGTACATAAAAATTCTCCCTTTCTTATTTTTTATATTATATAATATCACTTTGTAATATTATACAATAACTATAATATAAAATAATATAGAAATTATTAATAATAATATATATATTTTTTTTACTATGCTTATATTCATAGATATTTTTATTAAATAAAGGAGGTAAAATACCTCCTTTATTTGTATAATGTTATTTTTTTGGTTTTAATACTTCTGTGCCACCCATATATGATTGTAATGGTTTTGGAATGTTAATACTGCCATCTGCATTAATATTGTTTTCCAAAAACGCAATCAACATACGAGGAGGTGCAACAACTGTATTATTTAGTGTGTGTGCAAAATAGTTGCCCTTTTCTTTATTTTTTACTCGAATACCCAAGCGACGAGCCTGCGCGTCTCCTAAATTAGAACAACTTCCTACTTCAAAATATTTTTTCTGTCTTGGTGACCATGCTTCTACGTCAATACTTTTTACTTTTAAATCGGCTAAGTCTCCTGAACAGCATTCTAATGTTCTTACTGGTATATCCAATGTTCTAAAAAATTCTACAGTATTTTTATAAAGTTGTTCAAACCAATAAGGGCTATCTTCTGGTTTACAAACAACAATCATTTCTTGCTTTTCAAATTGATGTATTCTATATACACCTCTTTCTTCAATACCATGTGCGCCTACTTCTTTTCTAAAACATGGAGAATAGCTTGTCAATGTTTGAGGCAATGATTCTTCATCTAATATAGTATCAATAAATTTACCTATCATAGAATGTTCACTTGTGCCAATCAAATATAAATCTTCACCCTCTATTTTATACATCATATTTTCCATTTCTGCAAAACTCATAACGCCTGTCACAACATTACTTCTTATCATAAATGGAGGAATATAATAAGTAAATCCTTTATTTATCATAAAATCTCTTGCATAAGAAAGTATGGAAGAATGTAACCTTGCAACATCTCCACAAAGATAATAAAAGCCATTTCCACTTGTTTTTCTTGCACTATCTAAATCAACACCTGCAAGACTTTCCATAATATCAATATGATATGGTACTTCAAAATCAGGTACAACAGGTTCTCCAAAACGTTCTACTTCTACATTTTCACTATCATCTTTTCCTAAAGGTACACTATCATCAATAATATTCGGTATAACTAACATTCTTTCTTTTATTTTTGCTGTCAATTCTTCTTCTAATGCTTCCAATTCTGTTAATTCTTTTGCCATTTCTGAAACTTGAATTTTTGCTTTTTCTGCTTCTTCTTTTTGTCCTTTTGCCATCATACCACCAATTGCCTTGCTGATAGCATTTCTCTGACTTCTTAAATCATCACATTTTCCTTTTGTTTCTCTAAATTTCTTATCCATTTCTATTACTTCATCTACCAAAACTAATTTTTGGTCTTGAAATTTCTTTTTAATATTTTCTTTTACTAATTCTGGATTAGTACGAATCAATTTAATATCTAACATGTTTTAATATCCTCCTTCATTTTCGTTTTAGTTACTTTTATGATAATTTTAATATAATTAATGAAATAAAATAGAATATAAAAAGCCCTCGTCCCCTTATACTAAAAGGGACGAGAGCACATCTCCCGCGTTGCCACCCAATTTGTCTGCTATAAGCAAACCTCTCAAACAGCGATAAAGGGCTTACCCTTTCGGTTTTCACCGAAAAGCTCAGAAAGTGGAACATCTCTTTTTTACATCAATTTTCACCAGCCATTGACTCTCTGTAGTATTATTACAAGATTTATTTTTCTTTAAACGCTTTTTTATTCTATTTTTCATAATTGTATCATATATTTTTGCTTTGTCAACACACATTATATAAATTCTAAATTTTTTAAAAAAGTCATTGACAAAATATTTCAAATACTGTATAGTGTTTGTTACAGAAAATCATGTTTGCCCAGATAGCTCAGTTGGTAGAGCAGAGGACTGAAAATCCTCGTGTCACTGGTTCGATTCCGGTTCTGGGCATATTATTTAAGGAAGCCAAACAGCTTCCTTTTTTGTTTATATTTCATAAACAAAGGAGTTATATTCATGAAAAAAAAAGAAATAATATTTTTTACAATACTTTTGATAGCTGCTGCTACATTTTATATAATAACATCAAAATCAAACACAGAATACAATACAATCACTGTTTCTATAGATGGTACTATTTACAAAGAATTTGATTTATATCAAAATGAAAACTATACCATACAAACAGAATATGGATATAATATATTGCAAATACAAAATCATAAAGCAACCATAACACAAGCAGATTGTCCTGACCAACTTTGTGTACAGCAAAAAGCAATCAGTCATACAGGAGAATTAATTGTTTGTCTTCCTCATAAAATGGTGATAGAAGTCAAATAAGGAGCGTGAAATATTATGAGCAGTAAAAAAATTGCATACTGCGGATTATTAACGACTGTTGCATTGCTTCTTAGTTATGTAGAACGTATGCTTTCTATTCCTATGATTGTTCCTGGTATGAAATTAGGGCTTGCTAATGTTGCTGTATTGATTGCTCTTTATATTTTAGATACTAAAACGGCATTCAGTATTTCTATATTACGTATTCTTATTTCAGCATTGCTTTTTACTGGTTTTGCTAGTTTTTTATATAGCATTTCTGGTGCATTGCTTAGTTTTACTATTATGGCATTTTGTAAAAAAATAAATATTTTTTCTATTATTGCCATAAGTATATTAGGGGGTATCAGCCATAATATAGGACAAATTATTATTGCATGTATAATAGTAGAAAATATTGGTCTTTTCTATTACATGCCTTTTCTTATTATATTAGGTATTGTAACAGGTTTTATTACTGGTATTGTAGGAGATAAAGCAGTTTATTATATCAAAAATAATAAATATTAAAAAAACTATGCTATATCAACACTTTTTATTTGCACAATATTGCTTTTATGCTATAATAAATTTTATTATACAAAAATAGTAAAATATACTTTTTTTGCTTGATATATCTATGGATTGCATATATCATCATCAGTCTTTACTTTATATAAATACAATAAAATTAATATATATTAACACAACAGAATTTATATTTTTAACAGGAGGTAAATTATGGCAACTTATTTTAAATCACTCTCTCGTACATTCAGCGAATATCTTCTTGTTCCAGGCTATTCTTCTGTAGAATGTACTCCTGATAACGTTAGTTTAAAAACACCCATAGTAAAATTTAAAAAGGGTGAAACCCCTGCATTGGAAATGAATATTCCTCTTGTTTCTGCTATTATGCAGTCTGTTTCAGATGATAGAATGGCAGTAGCATTAGCAAAAGAAGGTGGTATTTCATTTATTTATGGTTCCCAAACAATAGAAAGCCAAGCGGCTATGGTACAAAAAGCAAAATCATATAAAGCAGGATTCGTTGTAAGTGATTCCAATATTACACCAGAAAGCACATTAAAAGATATTTTAGCATTAAAAGAACAAACAGGACATTCTACTGTTGCTGTTACAACAGATGGTACAGCACAAGGTAAATTAGTAGGTATTGTAACTAGTCGTGATTATCGTGTAAGTCGTATGGAAGGCAATGAAAAAGTAAAAGACTTTATGACTCCTCTTGAAAAATTGGTGTGTGCCCCAAAAGGTACAACATTAAAAGAAGCAAATAATATTATTTGGGACCACAAATTAAATTCTTTACCTATTGTAGATGATGCTGGTAGATTAGTATATATGGTATTTCGTAAAGACTATGATTCTCATAAAGAAAATAAAAATGAGCTTTTAGATATTCATAAAAGATATGTTGTAGGTGCAGGTATCAATACAAGAGATTATGAAGAACGTGTTCCTGCACTTGTTAATGCTGGTGCAGATATACTTTGTATTGATTCTTCTGAAGGTTTTTCAGAATGGCAAAAAATCACACTAGACTTTATACGTCAAAAATATGGTGACAGTGTAAAAGTTGGTGCAGGAAATGTTGTTGATAAAGAAGGCTTCCGTTATTTAGCAGAATGTGGCGCAGATTTTATAAAAGTAGGTATTGGTGGAGGCTCTATATGCATTACAAGAGAGCAAAAAGGTATTGGTCGTGGACAAGCGTCTGCTGTAATAGAAGTAGCAGAGGCAAGAGATGAATACTATAAAGAAACAGGTATTTATATCCCTATTTGTTCTGATGGTGGTATTGTATATGATTATCATATGACACTCGCTTTAGCAATGGGGGCTGACTTTTTGATGTTAGGACGTTATTTTTCTCGTTTTGATGAAAGTCCTACAAATAAAGTCAATATTAATGGAAATTATATGAAAGAATATTGGGGAGAAGGTTCTGCAAGAGCAAGAAATTGGCAAAGATACGATATGGGGGGAGATAAAAAACTTTCTTTTGAAGAAGGTGTTGATTCTTATGTACCATATGCTGGTAGTTTGAGAGATAATGTTTCTCTCTCATTAAAAAAAGTAAAATCTACTATGTGTAATTGTGGTGCACTTACTATACCAGAGTTACAACAAAAAGCAAAATTAACCATTATTTCTGCAACAAGCCTTACAGAAGGTGGCGCACATGATGTTGTATTAAAAGACAATCAAGGAAGCACATATAATAGCTAATATCATTTGCAGTGTCAAACTTTTCAATTTGACACTGTTTTTATTAATATGATATGATTGAATTATAGAACTTATATAAGGAGTATAACTATGAAAAAAATAATAATTACAGCTTGTATATTCAGCATATTATCCATTAATACCGCTTTTGGTAAAGATATTACTGTAACCGTTAATGATATACCTATACCTTATACACAAAATCCGGTCATCAAAAATAATACTACATATGTACCTATGAAACAGACAGCTGAAGCATTTGGTGCTGTAGTTAGTTGGAATGAACCTACAAAAACTGTAATTGCTAGAAAAGGTAGCAACATTATATCTGCCTGTGTAAATAGCAAAACATTAATGATTACAAAAAATGGAAAAACACAAAATATAGTAATGGAAACACCTGCTTATATAGAAAATGGTACTATGTTTGTACCATTAAGACCATTAACACAAGCATTTCATGCTAACATTATATGGGACAAAAATACAAATATTGCCAATATAACAAATAACTCTTTTATTATTTCAGAAAAAACAGAACAAAAAACAATACAGAATAAAGATGGTGTTACTGTATGGGAAGCACATATTTCTTATCCAGAATTACAAGGAAATAGTGAAGCATTTTCTAAAATAAATGAAATCATATCAAATGATGTACACACTTCACTTTCTGCCACAGAAAATGAAATTGTAGCAGATGATATTCCTTTAGAAAGTGCTGCAATACCTTATTCTTTTGATTGTAGTTATAATATTACTTATTTAGATGATAACACTATATCATTAATATTAGATTATTCTGAGCTAACTGGTGGCGCACATGCTATGCCTTTTCGTCAAGCATATACATTTGATTTAAACACAGGAAATCAATTACAATTAAAAGATATATTAAATTTATCAGAAACAGATATTACAGAATTTGTAAAAAATGCTTTTAAAAATAATATTGAACAAAATCCAGATAATTATTTTACTGGTGCAGTAGAAACAGTAGATTCTGAACATTTTATGTATGATTTTTATATAGAATCAAATAAAATTATATTTTTTACACAAGCTTATTTACTAGAGCCTTATGCAAACCATTATCAACCTACCATTGTTAATATAGAAGAACTGCAAAACAAATTAAAAATCAATATCTCAACAAATGGATTTTAAAATTTAATATTTTATAAATGAAAAACGACATAGCCATAAGGCTATGTCGTTTTTTGTTTTGTCGCTTATTGTTCCACTTCTTCTGCAGCAATTGCATACTTTTCTAATATTGCGTTTTGAATTTTTTCTCTGGTCACACCATTGATTGGATGCGCAATGTCTCGGAACTCTCCATCAGCAGATTTCCTGCTTGGCATTGCAATAAATAAGCCCTGTTCTCTTTCAATTACCTTGATGTCATGAACCACGAATTCGTTGTCGAAAGTTACAGAAATAACAGCTTTCATCTTTCCTTCTTTGTTGACCTTTCTCACTCTTACATCAGTAATTTCCATACGCTCTCTCCTCCCATGTGACCTGGGAATTATCCTCCTTTACGCTTACAAAACTGTACCTTTTCTCAATATCTGAGGATTATCTGGTTTTCCGATGACTTGTTTGCCATCTGTCAGAACAACGTCTTTGTCCAGTATAGCATATTTTACCACACAGCCATTACCAATACGACTGCCTTCCATAATAATAGAATTTTCTACAGTAGCATGGTCACCGACATATACTTTACGGAAAACAACAGAATTTTCCACTTTACTATTTATGATTGAACCACTGCCAATAATAGAGTTTCTTACCTCTGCACCTGTATTATATTTTGCAGGTGGTTCGTCTTTTGGTTTTGTTTCTATATAAGGATACTGGTGTACAAAAGCATCTCTTATATCTTTGTTTAAAAAATCCATATTGGTATTGAAATAATCAATAACACTAGAACCTACAGAATTCCAGTATCCATCAAATTCATAACCATAAATTTTTAATGTTTTTCTAAAGCGAATGATAATATCTTTTACAAAATCATATCTTCCTTCAGCAATTACCTTCTCTAACAAATCAATTAACAATTCTCTGCCAATTACATAAATGCCAAGGGAAGCCATATTACTTTGAGCTTGCAGAGGTTTTTCCTCAAATTCTTGTAATCTCTTATCATTGTCCATTTGCATAATACCATATTTAGATAAATCTTTTCCAGACATATCTTTATAAACAACGGTAATATCAGCGCCTTTTTCTTCATGATATTCCAAAACTTTTTTGAAATCCATTTTATAAACAGCGTCACCAGATGCTATAATTACATATGGTGTATTGCTTCGTCTTAAAAAAGACATATTTTGGTACATAGAATCGGCTGTTCCACGGAACCAGTTAGAATCCATTCTGCTAATATAAGGAGATAATACAAATAAACCGCCTTGTTTTCTTCCTAAATCCCACCATTTTGCAGAACCTAAATGGTCATGCAAAGAACGAGAATTATATTGTGTTAACACTGCTATTTTTTGTACACCAGAACTTGACATACTACTCATAGCAAAGTCAATCGCTCTGTAGCAACTACCTACTGGAAGTGCTGCAGATGCTCTAAAATCTGTTAAGGCACCCATACGACCTTCATTGTTACCGCCAGCTAAAATTACACCAATCGCTCTCATAAGTTAACCTCCTCTACAATCACAGATTTGCCACTTTGCAAAACGGCATCTGCAAAGTCTTTTTCTGTTGTATTTCCTAATAACACACAATTTTTACCAATTACTACATTATTTGGTATTGTAGTCATGTGTCCTACAACAGTAATACCTGTGTTATAAATTTTAGGTTTCATCTCATTTTCAATATTATCGCCAACACCAATTTTAACGTTATCACCAACTTGAGAATTCTCATCAATAATACAACGATCTAATTGGCTATTCTCGCCAATCACAGTGTCACCCATAATAATAGAATCTCTTATTACAGCGCCTTTTTTTACAATAACATTAGGACCTAATATAGAGTTATATACTTGTCCATATACTTCGCAACCATCTGAAACAATACTTGTTTTTACATTTGCTTCTGGACCTGTATATTGTGGTGGTTGATGGTCAGTATTTGTATAAATCTTCCAAAAATCTTCATACAGATTAAAATCAGGCAATGTTTTAATTAATTCCATATTAGCCTGCCAATAAGATTCAATTGTACCAACATCTTTCCAATAGCCTTTAAAGCGATAAGCATACATTGTTTGTCCTTCTTCCAACATACGTGGAATAATATGATTACCAAAATCACTATCTGGATGAACTTTGCTGTCCTCAATTAATGCTTCTCTTAAACGACTCCATGTAAAAATGTAGATACCCATAGATGCTAAATTGCTTTTTGGATTTTCTGGCTTTTCTTCAAATTCATAAATTTTGTCATCGCCCTCTGTATTCATAATACCAAAGCGGCTTGCCTCCTCAAAAGGCACTTCTAATACGGCTATTGTTGCTGCTGCCTTTTTTTCCTTATGGAAATCTAACATAGCAGAATAATCCATTTTATAAATGTGGTCACCTGATAAAATCAACACATATTCTGGATTATTGCTTTCAATATACTCCAAGTTTTGATAGATAGCATTTGCAGTACCCATAAACCATTCGCCGGAATCTCCGCCACCTTTTACGTGTGGCGCTAATATCGTTACGCCGCCTGATTTACGGTCTAAATCCCAGGGAATACCAATACCAATATGTTGATTTAACCTTAGAGGTTGATATTGTGTTAATACACCTACTGTATCTACACCAGAGTTGATACAGTTACTCAAAGGAAAATCAATAATTCTATACTTTCCTCCAAACGTAACAGCTGGCTTTGCTACATTTCTTGTCAGTACGCCAAGACGGCTTCCCTGTCCACCTGCCAATAACATGGCAATCATTTCTTTCTTACGCATGTCTTTATACCCCCAATACTTTTATAATTTTTTATAAAACTGAGACAAGCATTCGGCACAGATAAAACTTATCTATACAAAATGATTATTGTATAATATTATTATAGCACATCTTTTTTTTATTGTAAAATATCAAATAATTTTTTTAGTAAAATAATGATTTTTTAACAATTTTCGCTAATTTATTTTGTAAAAATAGAAATGTTTCTTCATTTTTTAAAAAATTTTTATACATTTTTGATAATTTTTTGACTATTTTTTATCAAAATAAACAACCTTTTTTTAATATGTCATAATTTTCCATTCTATATACATTTTTTTTCAATCAAAATTATGGTAAAAAGTGCTATTTTATACTATCAAATATTATATTTCCATACTATAAAAAATATACATTGATACTACTTTAATATACTCTTGTATTATACTTCATAATAGTATATAAAATACTTGTCATAATTATTACAGCAATGTTATTATTTATTTTATTATTATTTTTTATCATTGCCATTCCCTTTTGATTATACTATAATAAAAAAATATTATGTTATATAATATTTTATCTATATGTAAAAATAAAGCTTTTTATATTTTTATGATAAAGGAATATATCTGTAAATTTGTTATAGCAATTTATAAATAATATTATTATTTTTTCTTGCTGTTTTAAGGTAATTTCAATATATCAAATATCAAACATATTTTTTGTTATTTTTAACATAATATTTATAATAAAATATTGTAACAAATCATATTTTATACAACATTATTCAATATTGTAAAAGAAAATGGGGCGATTCATAATGAAAAATGATTTTTTAAAAAAATATCAATCTGTATATTTTATAGGCATTGGCGGAATTAGTATGTCTGGATTAGCAGAAATATTAAAATCTAAAGGTTTTAAAGTATCTGGAACAGATATGAAAGAGTCTACCGAAACAGAACATTTACGTCATATTGGTATCACAGTAAATATTGGACACAGAGCTGAAAACATTACAGATGATATACAGCTTATTATTTATACAGCAGCCATTAAACAAGATAACCCAGAATTAATTGCAGCAAAACAAAAAAATATACCTACTATAGATAGAGCACACTTATTAGGTATGATTATGGAAGATTATGCATATTCTATTGCAGTTGCAGGTACACATGGCAAAACAACTACTACTGGTATGGTTTCAGATATATTACTTTTTTCACAAACTAATCCTACTATAACTATAGGTGGAATACTTCCTACTATTCATAGTAATACTAACATTGGTGGAGAAGATTACTTTGTAGCAGAGGCTTGCGAATATTTTGACAGTTTTTTACAATTTCATCCCCTTGTTGGTGTCATATTAAATATTGAAGCTGACCACTTAGATTATTTTAAAAATTTAGAAAACATCAGAGCATCCTTTCATAAATTTGCTCAAAATATTTCATCGGAAGGCACATTAATATTAAATAATAGTATACCAAGATTAGAAGAAATCACCTCAAATATTGCTTGTCATTTTGAAACAGTAGGCTTAGACGGCGATGCTAATTGGAAAGCACAAAATATCATACATGAACCTAATGGTAAAAACAGTTTTGATGTTATTTACAATGATAATTTTTTAGGTCGTGTATATTTGAATATTCCAGGTGACCATAATATCACAAATGCCCTTTCTGCATTTGCTGTATGTTATACACTTTCATTACCTATAGAATATATTATAAAAGGATTAGAACAATTTCATGGTACAGAAAGACGATTCCAGAAAAAAGGAGAAAAAAATGGCGTAATAGTCATTGACGATTATGCACATCACCCTACAGAAATCAAAGCTACATTATCCGCAGCAAAAAAGATTCATCATAATACAACCTATTGTGTTTTTCAACCACATACTTATTCTCGTACTAAAGCACTTTTTGATTCTTTTGCAACAGCATTTATAGATGCAGATGTAATTATTATAGCTGATATTTATGCTGCAAGAGAAAAAGATACTGGCATTGTACATTCTAAACAGCTCGCAGATGAAATTGCTCGTCATAATAAAAATGCTATTTATTGTGGTGATTTTGAACAAATTACAAATTATTTAAAGGGTCACTGTCAATATGGTGATTTACTTTTAACAATAGGAGCAGGTGATGTTTATCGTATTGGTGAGGCATTTTTAAATGAATAATATTGATTTTTTATAAATTATCCACAAAGTTATCCACAAGCTGTGGATAACTTTGTGAAATATCTATTTAAGATATTCTGAAAAAAAATATAGGCTTTTATTGTTTTTTCTTGAAAAACAATTGTCTCTTTTTTTTATACTTTACCATATTTTGATATATTTTTTATTAATATAACAGATATTGTGTCTTTCTAGTATATATTTTATATCTATATTATCTATATCTTTTCATTATTTTTTATCAGTTCTCACTATTTTTATCGTTTTCCACAGTTTTTTATAGTTTTCCACAGAGTTATCCACAGTTTTTAATTTTATTATGCAGTATTCTATGCAATTTTTTGCAATATTTTAAAATGTTATCACAATTTGCAAAAAAACATTAATATTATTATAATATATTTTTTTCAAAAAATTGTATAATCTCCTCTTTTTTTGCCTGTATTTTTCCTTGTATCATTTCCTTTGTACCACCTCCATTACATTGATATACTTCTGACAACATTTGTTTTAATTGTTTCATATCTTCTTTATGACTCATTAATATATAAGTATATCCTGTTTGTTCTTCTCCAGAAAACACTGCAACTATATCTGCTTTTTCACAAAGTATTGCTGCAAAATATTGTAATGTTTTATTATTTAACACTTTTTCAAAAAATATTGCTTTTTTTGTACCATTTTTCACTGTATTTACAATTTGTTCTAACCTTTGCTTTTCCAAAAAATTAACTTGCCATTGTAGTGTATCCTTTTCTTTTTTTAACTTTTCCACAGCTTTTGATATATCTTTTACAGTAACAGAAAGCAAATGAGAAATTTCATATGCACTTTGGCTTTTCTCATTATAATCTTTTAATGCTCTTTTTCCAGCTACCATTTGCAGACGCATGCCACCCTTATAATTATCGTATTGTATAATTTTGATACTGCCAATTTCTCCTGTTGTTTTGGTGTGAATACCACAACAAGCACAAATATCATATTCTGGTACTTCAACAATACGAACAATACCCTCTAAATTTTTTTTACTTCTATAATCCAGTTGCTGTAATTCTTGTTTTGTAGGATAATATATTTTAATTGTTTTATTCTGCATTACTGCCTCATTTGCACATTGTTCCAATTCTATAATTTGTTGCTGAGATAATTTACCATCAAAATCTAATGTAATTACATCCTTTCCCATATGAAAACCCACATTATGCAATCCATATTTTCTATAAACAATTCCAGATAAAATATGTTCTGCTGTATGATTCTGCATCAAATCAAAACGATATTCCCAATCAATTTCGCCTTCTACAACTGTTCCTACTGATATTTCTTTTTTTACAGTATGATATATGATATCATTACGTTCTTGTACATCTAATACTTGCTGTCCATATAATATACCTTTATCAGCAGGTTGTCCTCCTCCTTCTGGGTAAAAACAGGTATCTTCTAATACAATATCATACCCTTTTTTACTTTTTATACAATCTATTACTTTAGATTGTACTGTTTTTTGATAACTATTATTATAATAAGCAATTCCCTTTTTCATAATATCATTTCCTTTTTATATTTTTTTACATAGATAAATGCCTGTCTTAATATATGACAGGCATTTATTTCTAAAGTTATTACATTTATTTATGTTAGTATATTATACATTTTCGCATATTGTCAATGCTTTATCTAATATTGTTATCATTTCATCAATATGTCTTTGTTCTGCAATCAATGCTGGTACAAAACGTATTACATCATGCCCAGCACCTACTAAAAGCAATCCCATTTCTATACATTTGTTAATTACATCACTTGTTGAAATATTTAGTTCAATACCCTGAATAAAACCAATTCCTCTTATATCTGTAATACAATTATGTTTTTGTTGTAACTTTTTAAGCTGTTCTGTCATATAAGCACCATTTTTCTTTACATTTTCAATTAGTCCATTTTCAAAAAGCTCTTTCATTACTGTAACACCTGCTGCTGTTGCAAGAGAATTTCCACCAAATGTAGAAGCATGGTCACCAGGCTGAAATGCTTGTGCTGCAAAGTCTTTTGCCATCATTGCACCAATAGGCACACCACCTGCAAGACCTTTTGCAAATGTGGCAACATCTGGTACAACTCCTAATGTTTGATAAGCAAATAATTCTCCTGTTCTACCTACACCACACTGCACTTCATCAAATATAAGCAATATATCTTTTTCATCACAAAGTTTTCTAACTTTCTTCAAATATTGTTTATCTGCTGGTATAATGCCCCCTTCTCCTTGTATTGGTTCTAACAATATAGCACAAGTTTTATCTGTAACCACTTTTTCTAATTCCTCAAAATCATTAAAAGGAACGTGGCAAATATCAGGTAAAAGAGGCTCTAAACCTTTATGGTACTTGTCTTGTCCTGTTGCTGTAACAGCGCCATATGTTCTGCCATGAAAAGAATGCACCATAGTAATAATTTCATTTCCTGCTTTTCCCTTCATTTTAGCATATTTTCTAGCCAACTTTAAAGCACTTTCTATAGATTCTGCACCACTATTGCAGAAAAATACTTTATCAAAATCACTATGAGCAACTAATTGTTCTGCTAATTCAATTTGTGGTTCTGTATAATATAAATTAGAACAATGTATCAATTTCATTGCTTGTTCTGCTATTGTTTTTTCTAATACTTCATTTGCATAGCCCAAACTATTTACAGCAATACCTGCAACAAAATCAATATACTTTTTTCCTTCTATATCCCAAACGTGCATACCATTTCCACATTCTAATGCTATAGGAAAACGGTTGTATGTTTTCATAACAACATCATTTCCTCTTTTTACTAACTGTTCCATTTTTTCTCCCATTTATATTCATCCCTTCTTTATTTTTCAATCATTGTACCAATACCTTCTGGTGTAAATATTTCTAATATCAAACAATGCTCTACACGTCCATCTAATATATGAACATTATTTACTCCTTTTCGTATACCTTCCATACAGCATTCTACTTTTGGTATCATACCTCCTGATATAATACCTTCATCAATCAATTTTTGTATTTTATTGGCACTAATAAAGCTCATAATAGAATCTGGGTCATTGATGTCTCTCATAACTCCCTCTACATCAGTTAAAAATACCAATTTCTCTGCTTTTAATGCTCCAGCAATTGCTACTGCTGCATAATCTGCATTAATGTTATATGTAACACCATTTTCATCTTTTCCAATAGGAGCAATTACTGGTATAAAATCATTATTAATTAAAGATTGTATTAATGTTGTGTCAATAGAAACAATATCACCCACACAGCCATAATCAATGCCATCTTTTTCTATCTTTTTTGCTTTAATAATGCCACCATCTTTTCCACTAATACCTACAGCTTTCACACCTTGTTTTTCAATTTCTGTTATAATATGTTTATTAAGTTTTCCAGCTAATACCATTTCTACAATTTCCATTGTTTTTTCATCTGTTACTCTTAAACCATTTATAAATTTAGATTGTATATTCATTTGTTCCAAAAATGCATTAATATCAGGACCACCACCATGCACAATAACAGGATGCATACCTACCAACTTCATTAATGCAATATCTTGTATAAGAGTTTGTTTAATATTTTCATTGATTAAAGCACTTCCGCCATATTTTATTACAACTGTTTTATTGTAAAATCGTTGAATATAAGGCAATGCCTCCATTAATGTTTTTGCCTTATCTATATATATCTGCATAGCACTTCTTTCCATATTACTTTGTCCTTTCTATATTTATTACACTATAATATCCATACCATCATATGCAAATAAAATATTATCAAGTTTCTTTTCTAATTCTTTATAATATCCATATGATTTTCCCCATATTTCATCAATATGTGTTACAACAACTTTTTTTATTCTATAATAATTTTTCATATCTATAATTTCATTTAATGTAAATATCTCATTTTTAAATGGTGCATATTCCAGCTTTGTTCCATCATTCAATATGCCATCATCTGAAACTAAACTAATAATAAAAACATCTGCATCAAAATATGCTTTATTATGTTGAAATGGCTTAGGATTGCAGCAAGCATATATCACTTTTTTTCATTTTGTTTTATCACATAAAATGTAATATTTCTATTCGTATTATTATTAATCATATCAATATCAATATTATCTATACTCATATGTGATGTTTCATTGATAGAAATACAACCAAGTACATCACTATAATATTTCAGACAATCACCATTCATATGATTGATGTCTTTTATTATCTCTGGAAGTGCATAAAAGTTAATAGGCATATTTTTCTGTTTAATAAAATCATATCCTATTTTCTCTACAATCCTAATTCCTTTTACATGGTCAGGGTCACTATGAGAAATAGAAATATGCTTTACTTCTGATATTTTTTGTCTATTGCACGCCACTGCAATATCTTCTGGAGTATCTATTAACATTTTTATATCATCAATGTATAGGCTTGGTCCCAATCGTTCATATCTTCCGCCTTTTTCTCTAGCTTCTTCACATATTTTACACTTGCAAAATGAACTTGGAATAATTGACATACCACCACTACCAACAATTTTTAATTTCAATGTTGTCACCTCATCTCATAGTCAATATTGCTTTCTTCATTTCTATTAAATTAAGAACGATAATCTCCATTGATACTTACATATTCATGGCTTAAATCACAACCCCAAGCAGTTGCTTTTTCTGTGCCTTCTTGTATTTTAATTTCTACTATAATTTCTTTTTCGTGTAAAATTTCCGTCGCTTTTTCCTCATCAAAAATAATAGGACTACCTTGTATCATTAAATCAATACTTCCCTTTGCACTATGATATATAATATCTACTTTTGTAGTATCAAATTTTACGCCAGAATAACCCATAGCACAAAGTACACGTCCCCAATTAGCATCCTCTCCATACATAGCTGTTTTTACTAAATTAGATGTAATAACAGATTTTGCTATTATTTTTGCATCTTGTACCGTTTTTGCACCTGTCACATTTACTTCTATAAATTTTGTAGCGCCTTCTCCATCTCTCACTAAATCTTTTGCTAATTTTGTATTTATAAAATGCAATGCTTTTTTAAATGCTTCATAATCTGCATTTTTTTCTGTAATTTCAGTATTTCCAGCCATACCATTGGCAAGTACAACTATCGTATCATTTGTACTAGTATCACCATCTACAGAAACCATATTATAAGTCGTTTGTATACTTTCTTGCAATATATCATTAAGCAATTCTCTTTTTATGCTAACATCACTTGTAATAAAACTAAGCATTGTCGCCATATTAGGGTGAATCATACCACTTCCTTTTGCCATACCGCCTATTGTAACAGTCTTTCCCCCAATTTCCAACTCTACTGCTGCCTCTTTAGAATAAGTATCTGTTGTCATAATACCTTCTGCTGCTGTATGTCCATGTTCTAATGTATACCCAATATTAGGGAAAAGCATATGAATTCCATTTTTTATCTTTTCAATAGGAAATGTAGCACCAATTACACCTGTTGATGCTGTTAATATCTGTTCTGATGGTACATTTAAGCACTCTGCCAATGTTTCCGCCATTTGTTGATTTGCTTTTTCTCCTTCTACTCCTGTGCAAGCATTTGCATTACCACTATTTATCACAATTCCTTTTATATATTGTTTTTGTTTCATAATATCCATATTTCGTAATACAGATGTTGCTTTTACTACATTTGTTGTAAAAGCTCCTACTGCTGTTGCTGGCACATCACTAACTAATATCGCCATATCTTTTGTATCTTGTTTGATTCCTACTGCGCCTCCTGCTGCTTTATATCCTTTTGCAGCTGTTACACCACCTTTTATTTCTTTCACTTTTATTTCCTCCCTACTTATTTTTTTAAATTTCACGATTTTCCTATAGTAACAACAATATAGTTATTGCTGTAATAATTTGCAGTATCATTATAAATTCAAGCCATGAAATAACTGACCAAAATAAGTGCATCAATATCCATAATAAAGAACAAATAACTTGTAAAGCCAAAACAATAACCATAATGACTTTCTTTTTTAACTTTATTGATAGTAATAACAATAATACATTACTAAATAATAGTATAAAATAAGGTATCAACAAAATTAACATAAAAAGAGAACCAAAGCCTCCAAAAGACATATATTTATTAGTTTCATATATTATAAATGCTATATAAATAAGTATTATTATATTGAGTAAAAAATCAACACAGAAAAATATTTTAATATATTTTGTTTCTTCACTTTTCAACCCTTTAGCACTACCTTTATATTTTCCATTACTATGTTCTTAAGCGATATTCACCATTAATTCTAATATACTCATGTCCTAAATCACAGCCCCAAGCGATTGCCTCTTCTATACCATTATGCAAAGAAATATGTATAATAATATCCCTTTCTGCTAATATCTCAAGTGCTTTACTTTCGTCAAATCGAATAGGCTGTCCTTTTTCCATAAGAGGTAAATATCCCTTTTCATTTTGAAATGCAATCTTTACCATTTCAGGCTCAAAAAATCCTCCAGAGCCCCCCATTGCTGCCAATATACGTCCCCAATTTGCGTCTTCTCCATACATAGCTGTTTTTACTAAATTATCATTTATTACTGCCTTTGCTAATTTTCGTGCATCTTGTTTTGTTTTTGCTCCTGTGACAGCCGCGACGATTAATTTACTTGCGCCCTCTCCATCATGTATTACTTGTATTGCTAATTTTTGGTTGATATACAATACAGCATCTTTTAATTTTTTATAGTCTTCACTATCTTCTGTAAAAGGTTCATTTTCAGCAGCACCATTTGCAAAAAATAATACCATATCATTTGTACTGACAGCACCATCCACAGATATCATATTATAAGTAATTTCAACCGCATCACAAAGCACTTTTTGAAGTAATTCTTGAGAAATTACAGCATCTGTTGCTAAAAATGCTAATACTGTTGCCATATTGGGGTGAATCATACCACTACCTTTTGCCATAGCACCTATTGTAACTGTTTTTCCTCCTAGTTCTAATTCTACAGCAACCTCTTTTAAAAAAGTATCTGTCGTAATAATACCTCCTGCAGCATCCTTAGCACTTTGTCTATCTTTTTTTAATTTGGGAGATATTTCTCTAATACCATTTTCAATAATATTCATAGGCATTTCTTTTCCTATAATACCTGTTGCTGCTGTTAAAACTTCATCCGCATTGACTTGAAGCATTTCAGCATAAATATCAGCCATTTTTTGGTTATCCAATATTCCCTGTTTTCCTGTACAAGCATTTGCATTACCACTAATAGTAACTAGTCCTTTTACTTTTTTTCCACTTTTCACAATTTTTTCATTTCTTACTACAGGAGCAGCTTTTACAATATTTTGTGTAAACATACCAGCAACAACAGCTGATTTCTCACTATATAAAAGAGATAAATCTTTTTTAATCTTTTTAATACCAATATGAGCACCTGCGGCAAAAAAGCCCTTTGCTGCTGTAATGCCTCCATCAATAATTCTCATAATGCTCCTCCTTTTATTTATTTTAACTTAACAATATTCCAATACAGTTTAAATAAAATACTTATGCTGGAAAAATAGGTACTTGACAAAGCCCTGTATTTTCTTTCAATCCAAAAACAATATTCATATTTTGCACTGCCTGTCCAGCTGCTCCTTTTACCAAATTATCAATTGCTCCCATTACAATTATTCTATTTGTTCTTTCATCTACCATAAAACCAATATCTATAAAATTAGAACCTTTCACCCATTTCGTTTCTGGAAAAACACCTTCTTTTGTTAGTCTTACAAAATATTCTCTTGCATACCACTTTTCATATGCCTTTCTAACTTCTTGTTTTGTAACACCTTGATTTAAATTTGCATAGCAAGTTGCTAATATTCCCCTGTTCATAGGTGTTAAATGTGGTGTAAACGAAAGTGTAATTTTTTCTCCTGCAACATAAGATAATTGTTCTTCAATTTCTGGTGTATGTCTATGAGAGGCTACTTTATAAGCTTTCATATTTTCATTTGCTTCACAATACAAACTTTCTGTAACAAGTCCTCTACCTGCACCACTCACACCAGATTTTGCATCTATAATAATACTATTTTTGTCAATTAAATTTTCTGCTAAAAGTGGTATTAACGACAATATACTACAGGTAGTGTAACAACCTGGATTAGCAATTAATTTTGCAGCCTTAATTTTTTCTCTATTTATTTCACATAGACCATATATTGCTTGTTTTAATAAGTGTTTGCCCTCATGAAGTAATCCATACCATTTTTCATAATCATTCACATCTTGCAGTCTAAAATCTGCACCAAAATCAATAATAACCGTTTTTTCTAATATTTCTTTTGTTACCTTTTTTGCAGCAACACCATGAGGCAAAGCCAAAAATACAACATCGCATTCTTCAGCAATTTTTTCTATATCTTCTTCTTGACAAATTAATGTATTTATTTCTTTGTAATTTTGATATACTTCACTAAACTCTTTTCCAATATATCTTTGAGAAGTAACTATCCTTAATTCTACTTCTGTATGCTGCATTAACAATCTTACTAACTCATTTCCTGCATATCCTGTTGCGCCAATTACACCTGCTTTTATCATAATTATTCCTCCGTTCTTTAGTGTTATAATTATACATAATTTATTCATATTGTGCAATAAAAATATGAAAAAAAACCAAATTTTTGTTTTTTTATATTCAAATCGAACTCTTTTTATACATATTATATGAATAAATATAACAATAGTACAAATTATACTTCATTTTATACTATTATGCCATTATTTTCCATATATCTTTTAGTAATTTATAATAATATTTATGCAACTAAAAATAAATTGACTTTATTACCATAACATTATAATATTATTATAAATATACTATAAATCAATAATATTTTAAAAACGTTTTATACATTTATTTGAGGGAAAATATATGAAAAAATTGCATCGTTTTTTATTTTTATTTACTATATTATTTTTTGTTATAATAATAGCATATTATTTATTTATCAAAAATTATTATAATGGTGATACACTAGAAAATATCAAAAATACTATTTATGTATTTCATGAAGATTTACCAAAAAACGAAATAGAAATAATTGATACTATCATGATAGATGATTACAAAATAATAGCATTTTATACTTCTGATAAAATAGGGTTAATTACTTTTCAAAAGCAAAAACAACATTACCAATTTCACACTACACAATGTCGTAGGATTGACAATAAGCAAATTAATTTATTTTCTTTTAGTTATTATGATATTTATAATAATAATCACAATTATCATATATTAATAAACTTTAATAAACGTTTAAAATATTTTTATAGACAAAAAAATAATGAAAACCCACAAAAATTTATTATTAATAATATTCCTAGTATGATTTTAATCAATAATGATAAAACAGAAAATGAATGTCATATAACATATCGCTTTTATGATGAAACAGAAAGTGAATTATAATAGCTTATATAAAAAACAGAAATAATATTTCATTTCTTATAATGAAATATTATTTCTGTGCTAAAATATATTATTATTTTTTTATAATGTTACATAAATACCTATCACTTTATTATTTTGAACTATAATATCATATCCTTTTTTTATTAAATTTTCATCTTTTAAAGAAATAATACTATAATTATTTTCGGTGTTTACTACATCAAACTGATATTGTTTTAAATCAAACTGTTCATCAATATTTTTTTTAATATAATTTTTAATAATATCTATATCGCTTTTTTGAAAAAAATATGGTATTTCCTCCATTATAAAATAATATGCTCCTCTTGTAGGAAACTCTTTTTGTTTTTCATAACAATACACATTCAAATAAAAATTATTTTTTACTGAATCATATTTTTTAAATACTTCTTGTTTCAAAAAACTATCTTTTTTACTGTTTTGTTTTTGTATCGCACTTATCACCATATTTACATTTTGCTTTTCTGGTATTTCTCCATCAAAATGATAAAGAGGATTCCCTTTTCTTCGTATCTCAATTACTTGACCATTCACTGATGTAATATGATAAGAAAAATCTGTTTCAAAATTCTCTAACAAATAATTTGTGCGAAATCTTTCTACATTTGTTTTTGTTGCTTTCCAATTTTCATGTGAAAATTTATCAGTTGTAAAATTCTCATCTATATTCTGCTGGATATATTTTGCTACTGTTTCAAAATCATTTTTTAAATAACCTAATTTTCTATAGGTATATTCATCTTCATCAGCTAAAATATTATCCATATTATCATAGTCTGATACAATTTGAATATCTACATAAAATATATCTGATAATAAATCAACAGGTATATACATTTGATTATTTTTTTGCAATATTTTATTTTCTAATATCATATCATTATCAATTATCATTTTATTTTGTTGTTGCATAAACTGTATTACATTTGTATCACTTTGTTTATATTTAAGAAATGCAGATTTCGTTTTTTCCTCCCATAATAATACTAAATCTTGCTGTTGTAATATTTGTGGTATACTTCTTATATGGCAATATATCACACCTTCACCATTATCAAAAAATGGTTCTCCAGTATATTTTATTTTTTTATCGTTTACTTCTATTTCTTCAGTATCCAATTTTAATACAATTTGTTTTTTTGTATTGTTTGTCACATTAGTTACATACTGAATATTTTTTACATCAATTAGTTTCTGAATATTTGCTTTTTTTTCATCATTCCATTCCTTTGCTACTATTGTCATACCATTATGAATGGTATCTATAGAATATCCAGTAATACCTAAACTATCTCTATTTTCTCTTAATATTTCAAATGCAGTATTTAATTCTTCTAAAGAATATATTTTTGCATCATCTATAATGATATCAATATTTGCCTTTTCTTTTAAATCTGTTATACTATTTATACTATTTTCATTGTTTAAAGGAACAATATGTAAAACACCATTATTCATATAATAGCCCGCATATAAATCTGGTGTTTTCTCCAACTCTTGTATGATACTTTGATATTCCATATCCTGCTGTATTGATATTCCCCATACTGTACTAAAATTTGCACTAATCATAATATAACATATTATTAGTATCCATATTTTTTTCATTACTATCACTCCTTATATATAATACAATATTTATTTTTTATATAATATTAGCAATACTCTTATATAATATATATAAAGTATTACTAATATTATAAAATATCAATTTACAAAAATTAGTACTTTTTACTTATTTTAGCAATATTATATCGCCAGATTGTATAGCATATATATTTTTTGCAATACGTTCTTTTGTCCAATCCCACCATTTTATTTTTAACAAATGTGATATTGTTTGTTCTGAAAAACGTTTTTTAATTGTTTTAGCAGGTACTCCTCCAACAATAGTATAAGGGGGTACATCTTTCGTCACTACTGAGCGGCTTGCTATAATTGCTCCATTACCTATTGTAACACCTGATAATATAATTGCCTCATAACCAATCCAAACATCATTCCCTATTACAATATCTCCTTTGTTATCCCATGAATGAACAACATCTTTTCTTTCTAATCCCCATTCTTCAAAAAATAAAGGAAAAGGATATGTTGACAATGATTTTAATGTATGATTTGCACTGTTCAATATAAAACAAGCACCACAAGCAATAGAACAAAATTTCCCAATAATAAGCTTGTCATGATTAATTTCATAATGATATAAAACATTATTTTTCTCAAATAATGTGGGGTCATTTACAAAATCATTATAACATTGTGTAATCTCCTACTTGTATATTTTTATTTGTAATGACATTTTTTAAATATATTGTTTGAGTATCTTCTGTGCGGGGATAAATTTGTTTTTCTGGAATAGTCATATAAAATCCTCCTAAAATAATACTTTTAAACTATTCCAGATAATACAATACAAATCTTCAAAAAAATCACCTCTTTATTTTACTTTTTCATCAATTATATATATTACTGCACGTTCATATTTCACTATAAATATTATAGTTCTTCTATTCTAACCAATTCCCCATAGCTAAAAAAATCAGAATCATCTAATTCTAATGTTTTATCTACATAATATTCCAGCCAATCCAAAAAACTCATTGTATTATTGTTAATTGGATTGATAAGAGGAAATATTCCAGCATCATTTGCAATATCATAATACCATACAGTACCATAAGTATTTTCATCATCTGTATTTACAACTAATATACTATACATACCACATCCTTCATGGCATAAATATAAATATCCAGCTTTTAGTGTATTGTCATCTGTTTCAAATACAGCATCATATTCTTCGTCAGAAAGGCTTAAAATATCTAATGGATTTTTTATTGTATAATGAAATTTTTCATTTACAGCAATTTCTTTTTGTTCTTTCAAACTATATAAACCATAAAATGGTTGTGTGCCACTGCCTGCTACTGTTGTAATAAATTTTCTATAATCCTCTGGCAATTTGATATTGTTTTTCTTTTCATATTCTGCAACTTCTTTTTCTGTTAGTGGCTTGTCCCATTCTGGTGGAAATTTACCACAGGTAAATTGTGGATGTTTACTTGAAAGCCTTTTCATATTCTCCATAAGAATTTTTATTCGTTCGTCTATATTCATGCTGGTATCCTCCTTAATAAATGTAATACTTATTTACTATTATACTACTTATTATACGTAACTACAACATTTTGCACTATGGTTTATACTTCTTTTTTGATTTTCATATCTGTAATTGTTAAAAACAATTTAAATCATACCATATCAGTTTTTCAGAATTTGATTTTGTACCATCAAAATCATCAATAAAATCTTTATAATGTACTGCACCAAGTTTTGTATACAATTTTCTTGCATTATCGTTACCCTTTACAATGCAAATGCTTATATTTTTATACTTTCTGTCTATAGCATATTGAAAAATATATTGAAGCAATTTCGTACCCACACCTTTTCCTCTTGATTTTTGTAAAATATGAAGGGAATCCACATATAAACATTGTTTTATTTCATCATCTGGTTTAAATGCTAAAAAGCCCAAAAAATGATTCTGTTCATCATATGCAACAAAAATACTATGATTTTCTTTTTTTAAAAAATTGCTCCATTTTTTGACACCATAGCAAACATCAATATTATTTAAATACTGTTCTGAAAGCAAACCTATATATGTTGTTTTCCAATTTAGTATGTATAATTCTGCAATATTTTGTATATCTGTATCATTTGCTTTTCTAATTACCATAAATTTCGCTCCTCTCAAAATATCTAATTATTTATTTTTATAATGAAAAGCCACACCTTTTTATAGGTGTGGCTTTATCATAATTCATTGCATTTAATTTGATATTACAATGTTTGTAGAACATTCCATTTTTTCATTAGATGGTGTATATACTGTTGCTTTTACTGTTACAGTACCTGTTTTAGATGCTCTCAAACGATTTTTATTAGAAATCTTTGCACCTGTATTACCATCGTTTACAATTTCCCACTCTACGTCAGTATATTCCTGTTGTGTTGTTTTAGAAACTGCTTTCAAAGGAATGCTAATATTTTTTCTGCACTGTCCTGATGTTTCAATTTTCACTTCTGAATGATTGATAATGCTTGTTGTAGTATTTTTGTTACTGCTTTGGCTTGTTTGTGAGCCACTTGCAGAGCTTATACTGGAAGTACCTACTTGTGTTGTACCTACAGATACCACTTGTTTTGCACTTGCCTTTGTCATATTTGTGCTTGATGATGTCTCACTTGATGTTGTACTGCTTGGCACTACATCATTCTGACTTGCATTATCTAACTGTGTATTTGGTGCAGTAATATTAATTGTCAATTCTTTTACAAAATTGTTATTTTGTCCCTTACCGTTTACAATTGTTGCTACCAATGTTACTGTTCCAGAAGCATTTGCATTTACTGTAAATGTATTTGTATTTTGATTCAAGCTACCTATATTTGTCACATTTACAACATTAGTTACTGTACTTGGTGCAAGCAATGTACCTTCTTTTACTTTCCATGTCACATTTTTGTATGTTGCATTTTCAGGAAGTACTTTTACACCTGTATGTGTTGTAATACCGTTTACAGTGTTTTTATTATCAGCTAAATATAACACAATATTTTCATTACTGCTGCTTGTCATATTGTATGTTGTTGCTGGAGCAATAGGTGCTTGCAATCCTTTAATATCACTAAAAGCAATATCTGTTACTGCTGTAATATTGTTTTGGTTTTCAGTATTAGTATTTGTAGTATCATTTTCATTTATAATAGTGTTTTCTGGAGTAATATTTTCATTTGTAGTAGTGTTTTCACTAATTACACCTATTGATGCTTCTCCTGCTGATGGTGATTGTATATTAGTTGGCGAACTATCAAGGGATGTTGGTGTTCCTTCTGATGTTGGTGTTGGTGTTCCACTTACAGTAATTGTTAATGTAGCAGAATATGGTCTTCCAGCAGCATCTACATAAGTTGAATTACCATCACCAAAATTGAATTTAATTTTTACTGATTCAGTATGTGTTTGATTGGCAATTGTAATTGTTCCATCACTATTTTTAACTGCCTGACCACCATCTACACTATATACTAAATTATCTCTAGAATAACTTCCATCCTCTTTTTGATATTTTACATTACCAAAACTAATTTTTTCTCCACCTACATCTGCAACATTTACTGTTGTTTTATAATCAGGCGAACTTCCATTAACTGTCCATCCCATTTCTGCAAAATCAAGACCTAATACTTTTGTTTTTGTATTAGGAGAAATTAATGAAATATTAACTTCCTCAGATTTAGCTGCTGTTTTTCCATCTTTACCAAATGGAATTTGAGCATAAAAACTTACATCTTGAGTAGGAGTAAAAGCATATGCACCATTATCAGCTACATCTCCCGTAATATTTTCAGGTGTACCTAAAACAGTATCTTTTTTATACCATGAAATTTCTTGGAAAGATGCAAAAGCTGGAGTAAATTCAGCAGTCAAATAAACTGTTTTTTCTTTATTATCATTTGGCAAACTTGTAACATCCGACCCACCTTCTGTATCAAGTACCGAAATAGTCAATGTTTGAATATATTGTGGTTCTATTTTCAAAGTAATATCTTTTGAAATATTTCCACCATCAGCATTTGCAGTAGCCGTCAATATAATAGAGCCTTCTTTTCCTGTTGTTGTTAATGTATAATTACTTGCATCTAATGTTGCTAGTTCAGCAGGTACTGATTTTGCTACCCAAGTAATAGTTGAACCATCTCCTGCCTCATTACATAACGTAATACTATCTTTACCCCTTACAATATATCCTGAAGTAACATTTCCTGATACATCTTGGTTATATTGTGTTTTAGTGTTTGTCAATTGAATAGTAGGTTCAAGTGCCTTGCATATTATAGAATTTGTTTCTTTTGTTATTATATCATCATTATAGTCTACACACGCTCTAAAATAAACACTTTTTCCTTCATATTTATTAGTATTTAAATCTCCTTCTATTATCTCATATTCTGATACATAATAGCCATCACTATTTGGACTTGAATTACTTACAGGTGTTGTAGTAATAGGTTCCCAAGTATTCTGGTCATAGCTTTTTTCCCAGCCTGTTATTTTTGTATATGGTGTTTTATCACTATTTTCTACTCTTGCAGATAATGTAACTTTTTTTCCTACAGTTGCATTATTTGTTTCATTAGCTAAAGAAGCTCTTGCATTAATTTGTGGCATTATTGATGTAACCATTACCACTACATCTGTTTCTCCTGTAGTATATTCTGTTCCCATAGCTATGCCATTTTGTATAAATGCCTGTAAATTAACTTCACCTGCATATCCCTTTATAGACAATTTTGTATCTTTTTTATTTGTATCTTTTTCTATTGTAGCAAATTCATCTTGGCTACTACAATTTTTTGTGTCTTCTGCTGTATATCCCACAATACGCCATTCTACTGTTTTATTATCAGCCTGATCAGGTATTATAGTCGTAGTAATCGTAGTAGGTAAGTCTATTGTTGTAATACCCTCTTTTTCTAATTCAGTAGGGTTAAATTCTAGTCTAGTAACAGGTATTATTTCATTAGTAAAATTAATGGTAAAGTCTTGTGTAAAATCTTGTAAATTTCCTCTTCCATTTGGTAATGTTGCTTTTACTGTTACAGTTCCTTTTGGCATTGCTACTGTATGTTCCCCTGTTTCATCCCTATATTTTTGTTCTACAAATAAAATATAATTTTTTGTACTGCTGTTAGATTCTTTTGCTTCAATTCTTACTTTTTGAGATGTTTGTCCAGTAACTTCTTCAATATTTGTTTTCTCTTCATCTATTGTCCATATAATTTCAGATTGTTCAAAATAAGAAGATGCTCCTGGGGGGTCATATTCAAATGTTTGTGATGTTAATGAAATTTGATTGCCCTTCACTGTTAAAGTATGATTACCATCAGCCTCAGCAAATGTAAAACCTTCCACTGGAACATCAACCATTATTTGTTTATATGCTGCCCTATCTACAATAACTTTATCATTTTGGCTAGTATCATATATTTGCAGTGCAACATTAACAATATATCCACTACCTGCTGTAGTTTCTAATATAGCATCACCATTTTCTCCATTTGTTAATTCTGCCTGTATTCCTGTTGTAACGCCTGAAAAAATCCATTTTGTTTTTAATGCTTCCTCATCGCCAGAATAATTTAATACTTCAAATTTTGGTACACTTAATTTTAATGTTTCTCCAGCAATACAATAATATCTTTTTTCTTGTGTATCAGTATCTCTAGATTTTACCTCACCATTATCTTCATAAGTAACATCTGTTTCTAAATTGTATCGAAAACTAGTTGATGTATCCGCTTCATTTGGCATATCAGAAGTAATTGTAATTTTATCATTTGAACCTACTGGTTTACTAAATTCTGCAAAAATTTGATGATTTTTATCAACTGCTTTAAATACATATGTTACTTCATTATATGTTTTACTACCTTCACTAATTTTTTTCAAATCTATTTCATTATCTGTACCTTTATCAATTACAACTTTTGAAACATGGCTTCCTTCTGATGCCTTAAATGTAATAGAGGCATCTTCTCCTTGTTTCACTATCACTGATGTATTATCACAACCACCAAGTGCAGGGTCATTAATAGATGCTTCAATTTTACAATCTTCTGTATTCACATCGCCATCATTTGAACCATTACTTGCATTACCATTACCGTCTGTACCTACTCCTGCCTCAAAAGATACAATAATATCATGATTCGAACTTACATTATAAAATGTGTATTTATATGTTTGATACAATTTTCCATCTAAATTCACTTGGCTACCATTTATTACAATAGATGCCACATGATATCCTGTATTTGCTGTAATATTAAATTCTTTTGTTGCACCACCTGGAACTGTTTGTTGTCCTAATGGTGTAATTGTGCCATTTGCAGTACCAGATATAGATGATGTAATCACATAATTAGAAGATGGTGGTTGTGTACCGCCTTCTATTGACTCTGTACTACCTATTGTAATACCAGAACTAATATCATTTGTTTGTCCAGTAAACAATTTATCAATTGTACCTGTGCCTTCCAATTTAATAGGAGAACGGGTTGTTAATGTATTAAATTTGCCACCATTCATTGTAATGGTAACATTTGTCAATCCTGCAACAACTTCTACTGCATTAATAGTACGACTTCCCCTAATTTGCACATCATTGTTATAATTGATAACCAAATTGTTTGCATCTGCATCCATTCTAAATGTTTTAGACAATTCTTTATTCAAAATAACTTTATTCAATTTTTCATCAGATTCTAATATAGTATCTCCTGTAACATAAATATCTCCTTTTACAGAAGTATCTTTTAATTTGATTGCTACTGCTTCATCATATCTTCCGCTTGTGCTTTTTCTGGAATAGATACTACCGCTTATGCTACAATTATCAAATATAACAGAATTGTCACCACCGCCTTCAATATAAACGTTACCTTTAACAGTGACACCTTCTAATTCTATTGTACTATCTCCTGCTGCACTTGTAATTGTCAAATCATCATATGCAGTTAAATTTCTTACTGTAACATCTTCTGCGGCAATTTTAACACGATTATATTTTTCGTCATCGCCATCAAATTTTTCATCGTCATCATCTAATGTCAAGTTATCATAATCGTCATCGTCGTCGTCATCATCTTTATAATTGAAGTTTGGTTTTCTAGCATTATCCTGTTGTATTAATCTTCTAGGCTGAATTTCAGAACGGACACCAGAGACATATACTGTCATGGTGTCAATTTTACCTTTGCCAGAAATGCGTACTTTATCATAAACTTCCATTTCCATTACTTCTGCATCTTCACCTATTCTAATTCTTGCAGTGTCAGCATTTTTAGTAATTTCAAATGTATCAATATTAGCATTCGCATATAATTTCAAATCTACATCTGCATCTAATGTTAATGTATCTATATCAGCATCAATAATAATTTCTGATACAGTATCATCATCTATTAAAACATTCATATAGCCTTTACCATCAATACGTCCTTTTTCTTCAAAACGTACTTCATCTACATCAGAACTACCATTATTTTTCAAAACAGCATTTGATTTATTCATTACTACTGTTCCAATATTACAGTTGTCTAATGTAATGGTATTGCCACCTTCTACATATAATGTTCCTTTCATGCGGATATTTTTTAATGTAATATTTTGGCTACCTACACTATGAGGTATCAACAAATCTTTTGTTAATGTTCTATTTTCTAATCTTGTACCTTCTAATATTGTTCCAGTAAATGTATCATCATTGGAAGTTGTATTATAATTATTAGAACTTGGTGTTACATATACAGGTGGTGTATAGTTATTATTATTTATAGAAGTATCAAAAGAATTGGAAGAAGTTGCAATCTTTTGCAAAGATGCCACTGCTTCTGCTCTTGTTAATGCCTGTTGAGGGCGAAATGTACCATCTGGATAACCACTCATAACACCATTTCTGGAAACAGCGCCTATTGCTCCAGTCGCCCAGTTTGCCATTGCCCATCTATCTGTATAATTGTAAGCTGCTCCTTCATCACTTGCATAGCCCCTCAAATTTGCCAACATCACTGCTGCTTCTTGTCTGGAAACAGCACTTCCAGGGCGAAATGTACCAATAGTATCTCCCTGAATATAACCTGCTGCAACACCCTTTTGTATTTCACTGTATGCCCAATATCCCGGTTTTACGTCATTAAAAGAAATTCCCTGACTACTTGTAAAACCAAACGCTTTATTTGCTATTGTTACAAATTCAGCACGGCTAATAGCATTATTAGGACGAAATGTACCATCTGGATAACCGCTAATATAACCGCTGTTAATCCAGCTATTAATAGTGGATTCTGCCCAATGCCCATTAGTATCTGTTGCCGCCAAAGCCTCTATAGGCACAGCAACCACGGAAAACGCCATGGCAACAGACAAAATCCCTGCTAAAAGTCTGCTTTTTACTCTTTTCATAACCGCATTCTCCTTTCTGTTTTTTCATTGACATAGCCAATTTTAAGACATTCTCTCATTATATAAATATCGGCATAAACTGCAAAAAATAAAGAGTATGCTAAAAAAAACATTGGAGTTTTAAGCATATTACTGTCATGAAAAGATACATGTATAATATTAACATATAGTATAAATTTATTCTACCTTTTGGATATCTGCCCCTAATTTAGTCAACTTTTTCTCAATATCATAGTACCCTCTTTCAATGTGATAGATATCGCTAATTTCAGTTTTACCTTCTGCTGCCAATGCTGATAATATCAGCCCTGCACCGCCTCTCAAATCCGTTGCTTTTACCTGTGTACCTGTCAATTTATCTACACCTTCTATAATGGCGCTTCTACTTTCAATATTGATTTTTGCACCCATTCTTTGCAATTCTCCTGCATGTAAAAAACGATTTTCAAATACAGTTTCTGTAATCATGCTTGTACCTTTTATAACAGAAAGCAGACTCATAAAAGGTGCTTGCATATCTGTAGGAAATCCAGGAAAAGGCATTGTTTTCAAACTAATAGGCTGTAATTTTGTTGTAGTATACACACGTAAAACATTTTCATCTAATTTTTGTGTTTTTACATTTGCTTCTGAAAGTTTTGCCAATATAGGTTTTAAATCTTTTTCTTTCACGTGTTCCACAACCACATCACCTTTTGTAATCGCAGCAGCTATCATAAATGTTCCTGCTTCAATTCTATCAGGCATAACAGTATGTTCTGCACCAAACAATTTTTTCACACCAGTAATAGTAATGGTATTTGTACCTTCTCCAATAATATTAGCCCCCATTTTTTTCAAAAACTCTGCCAAATCAATTATTTCAGGTTCAGCAGCAGCATTTACAATAGTAGTAACACCTTTTGCAAGTGTTGCTGCTATCATAATATTTTCTGTAGCACCCACACTTGGAAAATCCAAATAAATTTTATCTCCCTGCAATTTTTTAGACGTAATGTGTATAAAACCATGAGACTGTTGTGACTTTGCACCCAATGCAGCAAATCCCTTTAAATGCAAATCCACGGGGCGACTTCCTATAGGGCAGCCACCAGGCAATGGAATAATTGCCTCACCACATCTCGTCAGCAATGCACCCATAATCAAAAAAGAGGCACGCATTTTACCTGCTTTTTCATAATCAGTTTTTAATTTCGTAATATTTTGCGCTTTTATTTGAATACATTCTTTTTTTTCATCAAATTGTATAGAAACACCCATATCACATAACATACTACAAAGGGCAATTACATCAGACAATGGTGGTACAGAGTGTATAACACATTTTTCTTCTGTAAGCAATGTGGCAGCAATAATGGGCAATATTGCATTTTTACAGCCACTTGTGCAAACATTGCCTTTTAGTCCTTTGCTTGTTCCAATAATAAATTTTGCCATAGTGATACTATCCTTTCTGTAAAAGTGATAATAAAAGTAATATTGCAAAAATAGTATAACCAAAAAGACAAAAAACATATTGTAACTTTTCATAAAATTGTGTTCGCATAATTTAAAAGTTTTTGCCTCGCTTTTTTCAAAAAGCGGGTGAGAATTTGAGAGCAACGCTCTCAAAGTTTTTACTGAATATTACTTTTTGCGAACGCTATTTCCTCACATTTTTTCGCACAAAAAAGACCGGCAATATGCCGGTCTTTCTTTGTGTTGTAATATAGAGAAAGTTTGTATAATTCAAACTGTAGAACGCGAGTATTACAATTATTGTAACAACTGAAGTACACCCTGAGGAACTTGATTTGCCTGAGCAAGCATAGCTTGAGAAGCCTGAACAAGAATGTTGTTCTTTGTGTATTCCATCATTTCTTTAGCCATGTCTGTATCTCTGATACGGCTTTCAGCCTCTGTGATGTTAGTTGTTGTTGCTTCCAAGTTGTTGATTGTGTGTTCCAATCTGTTTTGAGTAGCACCCAAGTTACCTCTTACTGTAGAGATGTAATCAATAGCATCATTGATTTTTTCAACTGCAGCAGCAGCGCCATCTTGTGTACTGATATTAACATCTTTCAAACCTAATGCTTCAACATGGCAATCAGCAATATTTACTTCTAATTGATTGTAAGGATCAGAAGTATCACCAATTTGAAGTCTTAAGCCTTTAGCGCCTTCTTTTGGAGCTGTTACTGTAACAGTAGTAGCGCCTAATTGAGCTTCAATTTTTTCTTTAGATGTCAAATCTACTCCGCCTGTACCTGCATCAAATGCAGTTGCATTTGCTTTTGTTTCTTGCAATGTAATTTTACCGCCTTTGTAACCTACAGTAAATACTTCATTACCTGCAGCTGCTTCTGTCAATTTTTGTGCTGCATCATCTAAGAAAGTAGCAGAATCTGGGTCTAATTTACTCAAATCAACTAATGTTTCACCATCTGCAGCTTCTGTTTTGCTGTCTTTGCCTGTTTTGAAAACATATGTTTCATTACCGATTTTCAATTTACTACCATCAGCAAACATTTCTTTTGTTGCAGTAAATTCTGCATTTGCCCAAGAACCAGCAGCTTCAGCAGCACCTTGTTTTTGGTTTGTTGTTTTTGTGTTATATTCACCTTGGTATGCAGAACCGCCAGGGAGTTTACCTGCTTGAGGTGTAATAGTAACATTTCCATTTGGTGCAGCCATAGCATTTGTATTATCTTGTGCTGTCCACACTACAGTTACACCGTCAGCTTGAACTTCAGCTTTTAATGTTACATCAGCACCAGCACCATCTTGTAATGTAATTTCTGAACCATCTAATGCTTTAGCAATCGCTGCAGCGTCCATATCACCATTAACATCAATAGTAACTTTCTGACCGCCAGCTATTTCAATTTCTGCTTTTTGACCTGTACTATTAGGATCTGCTGTAATAGATGCGCCAGTAAAATCAACTGTAAAAGTTGCAGCTGCACCTCCGGCAACACCAGCTGTACCAGTACCTGCAGGAGTATCAAGTGGAGTCGCTGTACCAGCTGTACCAGGACCACCACCAGCAGCAGATTCAAAATCAACTTTAACTTCCATATCAGCATCTACTACTTCAGCAGCACTTGTAGGTTCTGCATCTTGTACAAATTTAATTTCATTTTCGCCAGCTTCTACACTAACTGTAAATGTTTGACCACCAAATTGAACTTTTCCAGCACCTACACCACTACCATCAGCATCTATATATGCTGCTTTAAAACTAGCTGCAATGCCTTCTGCAGAACTCCAGTCATCACCAGCAGCAAATGTTAATTCAAATTCTTGATCTCCAACTGTAAGTGTTAATTTGTCACCAGCTGCAGCATCTTTTACTACAGAGCTACCAAGGTCAACACTAAATTCTGTTTTTGCTGCTTGAGTACCATTTTTGTGTACTACTGTTTGTGTACTAAAATTAGCACCTACTTCACCAACTTGAATACCTGTTGTTGTTGTTGATGTTGTAGATTCGCTTGTCATAGAACCATCAAGCAATTTGATACCATTGAAGTTTGTAGCGTCGGAAATTCTATCCATTTCACTCTTCAACTGGTCCATTTCAGCTTGTAATTTTTGTCTGTTGCTATCGTCATATGTGCCGTTTGCAGCTTGGTTAGCAAGTTCAACCATTCTATTTAACATAGAGTGAACTTCTGTTAAAGCACCTTCAGCTGTTTGTACCAAAGAAATACCATCTAATGAGTTTTTCTGAGCAACTTCCAAACTTGTGATTTGTGCTCTCATTTTTTCGGATACAGCTAAACCAGCAGCGTCATCGCCAGCTTTGTTGATTTTGTAACCGGAAGACAATTTCTGTAAGTTAGCAGCCAATGCTTTGTTGTTACCACTTAATTTGTTGTACGCGTTTAATGCGGAAATATTATGTTGTATAATCATAAAACAAACCTCCTTGAATATGTCGGGGAGTATCCTTTCTCCCCCTCAATTTCATTTTCTATTTTTTATTTTTTTGTAATATATATTTCAATCTCTATGGGAAAGGGGCCCTCTCCCCCATACAGATGAAAAACAATTTTAGCGTTTACGCTTTGCTCCACCCAACATTCTTGTTCTTTTGATACATTCTGGAACATCGTGAGTTTTTTCGTAATTTTCTCCTCTTTCAATGCTCATTTCTTTGGGAGCGTCTATAGCCAAACGTAAACAGTTGTCAATAGAAACAACTTCAACAATAATGTTATCTCCTATTACAACGTATTCTCCTGGATTCCTTCCTAATGATAACATAATAATAGTACTCCTTTCATTCCATTTAATAGTAATACTATTGTAAGGGAGCAAAAAAAAATTGCAATTTGAATAATAATAATATAATTTTTAATTTGCTTTTTTTCCCTCTTGACTAATATATCGGCACACTATTTTAAAACTTAATAGTGTTACTATTATTTTTTTTATTTGTGTCACTATATGGTGAATAGCACTCTTTTTTTATAAACTAGTTTTGAATGCGGGGTGATTGCTATAGGATATTCATTTAATCAAAAAGAACTGGGCAAAAGAATACGTGATGAAAGATTAAAAAATAAATTAACAATAGAAAAACTATGTGAACTTTTAGATGTTTCACCTTCCTTTATTGGTTTGGTAGAAAGAGGTACAAGCGGTATCAGTATTGAAAAATTATGTCGGCTTTCTGAAATTTTTCAAGTATCAACGGATTATCTGATTAAAGGTACACAAGATAATACACTATCTGCTTCAAAAGTAGAAAATCATGCATTAGATGCATTAAATGCTTATTTATATAACTCCACAGAAGACGAAATTTTATTCATATTGTCTTTAATCAAATTTATAAAACCCCGTGTTGATATTAAAAAAACATAATATATTAGTATTGGGGATTTTTTCCCCAATACTGCCGATTTTCAAATCAGCAAAGCATTATATAGAAACTCTTTTTATTATAAAAACCATATCTTATAAATCAATTCTTATTTATCACTACATTTTCATAACGAAAATAAAATATAGAATATTCTTTCAATCTGTGATAAACTATATTTTCTCTTTCAAATTATACTAATCTATACATAAGGAGGTGAATACTATTTCTATATCGTGCTAAATATATATAGCACAAATCAAAGAAAGGAGGATAACAATAAATAACGTTTTTTATTACAATTATTTGAAAGAAGGGAATTGATACATTGAAAGAAAAGGACTTCAAAAAAAAACTAGAACTATTTTTAAATGAATATATTTCAGAAAAAGTGCATGATATTCGTGAAAAAAATAAGGAATTGATAGAACAAAAATCTGCGCTTGCTCAAGAATTGCAATGTTGTGAGGCTTTTTGGCATTATGAAGAACTAGAAACGCAATATGTTATATTGTTAACAACGGAAATCTATAAACAAGCACTGCATGATTTTCATTTTTTTGTCAATGATTATTTAAAATAGCATAATATAATATCATTGCCCTCTGCACTGTTGGCGTTTGGCACAGTCTGGAGGCATTCAAAAAACCCTTCAGACTGTGTTATTATGGTGGGTTTTATTTTGTTGCATATTTATGTTTATTTTGGTAGAATAATACAAATATATTGTCAAATTCTATCATTAATATAATGCTTTATTTTTAAGGAGGAAATTTACATTGAACCATGATGAAAAAATGAATTATTTTTGGAAAGGATTAATATTATTTGGCGCAATTTCCGCCTCTATATTATTTTTCTTTTTTCTTTTTAAACTAAAAGATATTTTAAATGGTTTTAAAACAATATTAAATGTTTTAGCTCCTATTAGCTATGGTTTAATACTTGCGTATATCTTAACACCAATTTACAACAAATTTGAAAAGAGAATAGAGCCATATTTTATAAAAAATTTGTCTATTTCAAAGGGAAAAGCACTTGCAAAAGCAGTCAGTACATCTATTACACTGCTTTTAATGATTGCTGTATTAGCTAGTTTTTTCTGGCTGGTATTTCCCCAACTTTACAAAAGCATATTAGGTATTATTGATTTAATACCAGATAGCATTAATAAGGTATCTGTTTGGGTAGATAACCTTTTTGAAAATAATCCTCAAGCAATACAAACTTTTTCTGCTTATTATGAAGAAGCAACAAAATATTTAGAACAGTGGCTGGATACTTCTTTTGTATCAAATATACAATCATTTGTATCAAACGTATCTATAGGAGTTTTTAAAGTACTTTCCTTTTTAAAAAATTTCTTAATTGGTATCATTGTCGCAGTTTATGTTTTAAATTGTAAAACAATGTTCGCAACACAAGCTAAAAAGTTAATATATAGTATATTTAATCAAAAATTAGGCAGTGCTGTTATTAATGAAATCCGCTTTGTACATCAAGTATTTGGTGGTTTTATTATTGGAAAATTGATTGATTCCTTTATTATTGGTATTATTTGCTACATTTGTTTAGCACTTATGAATATGCCTTATTCTATGCTAATTAGTGTTATTATAGGTGTCACAAATATTATACCATTTTTTGGTCCTTTTATTGGTGCAATACCTAGTTTCTTTTTACTACTTTTGGTTTCACCTATGCAAAGTATATATTTTTTAATTTTTATATTTATATTACAGCAATTTGATGGTAATATTTTAGGTCCTAAAATACTAGGTGATTCTACAGGTTTAAGCAGTTTTTGGGTATTGTTTTCTATATTGTTTTTTGGCGGTTTAATGGGATTCTTTGGTATGATAATAGGCGTTCCTTTTTTTGCCGTAGCCTATCATTTAATCTCACAAGCAATCAATAATGCACTGGAAAAAAAGCATCTTTCTACTAAAACAGAAGATTATAAAAACATACCATAAATATATAACAATTCCCTTTTAAAATATAATATTTATAAAAATATTGAGGATATTGCTTTTTTAGCATATCCTCAATATTAATTATAAAAAGCATTTCTAACTCATAAAGAAACGCTATTATTTTATTATTATTCTTCTATTTTTTTATTTTCTGTTTTTTCCATGTATTCTGATTGTATTTTTTCTAAAGGAGTTTCATTTTCTATTTTCTGTTCTTCTATTTTATTGTTGTTATATTGTTCTTGTACTTCTCTTAATGTTTCTCCTATCTCTCCCATTAAATTTCCTGAACGCTGTTCCAATTCTGCTACTTTATTTTCTTTTTTCTCTATAATAAATTTTCCAGCGTCATGTTGCTTATCTAATTCAAT
Organism: Lachnospiraceae bacterium 46-61; assembly: GCA_041223565.1. Lineage (GTDB taxonomy): Bacteria > Bacillota > Clostridia > Lachnospirales > Anaerotignaceae > Coprocola. The sequence goes on along the minus strand of JBCLQL010000001.1, from coordinate 89,703 downwards.
TTCTGATTCTAATACATTTTTTTCGGCATCCATACCTCTTTTTATAGAATACATAGTGTCAGCTTGTTCCGCACTAACAGAAAGTGTTGTCAAATCATTAATTTTTTGTTTTTCTATACTCTGTTGTGATTTTGAAATATTTCTATTATATTTTTTTGATTCTGTTGCTTTTTTTGTTTCCTCTGACTGTATTTTTGTTATTTAAGCATCTATATTTTTAATCTGCATATCATAAGATTCTAAAAGAGCATTAATATCTTGCGCACTGCTTCCATCTTCCATAGCTTTCATTCTAATTTCACTCTTGTGTTGTATTAATGCTTGTTTTTGCTTCTGTAAATTTTTAATTGTATTAGAAGATTTTCCTTGTGGACTTAAAGATACTTTATCATGCTTTGCTTGCTATGGCTGTTTTGATATACCTTTTTGCTTTACTGTATTCTGACTTGTAATATGTGCATTTTGAAAAATCGAATTATTTTGTACTGGTGAAAAATTAACATTCATAATACATTACTCCCTCCATATCTTTGCCACTTTACAATTGCCTTACTAGCTTTATCGACACTTATTATAAAAACTTAATTATTCCATAAAAATATTAAACAATAGTCACTTCTTTGACAAGCTTTACATATATTGCAAGTATAACAAATGCCTCAAAAGGAGGAAAAATATGCAAAATCATAATTATACTAGATATACTGCAACATCATATAACACAAGCAATCAATGTCGTTGTTGTAACAATTGTCCTAGTTATACAGGCTGCATACCTTGTCCTGGACCTACAGGACCTCAGGGACCGCAAGGTCCAAGAGGATTACAAGGACCGCAAGGTCCACAAGGAATTACTGGTAATACTGGTTCAGTAGGAGCAACTGGTCCACAAGGTGTGCAAGGTTTTCAAGGTCCACAAGGTCCAACCGGTATGACTGGTGCTACTGGTCTAACCGGTCCTACTGGTCCTGCTGGCGCTACTGGTCTAACTGGTCCAACCGGTCCTACTGGTCCTGCTGGCGCTACTGGTGCTACTGGTCTAGCCGGTCCTACTGGTCCTGCTGGTGCTACTGGTCCAACCGGTCCTACTGGTGCTACTGGTGTAATTGCAACAAATGTATTAAATGCCGTTAATGTAGCAAATCAAACACCTACAGCAACAAATGCAGTTTTAACATTTGCAACAAACCAAACTGCAATTGGTACAGCAATAGAACATACTACTGGTACTGGAAATTTCATAATAAATGAAACAGGAACATACGCAATTCGTTATGATAGTATAGCAAGTAATGCAGTAGGTTCTACACCACCAATAATTGCTACACTTTCATTAGCAAATGGTGGAATGCCCATAATTGCAACAACATCTTCTGCTACCATTGTTACAACAGGAGATAATACAACATTATCTGGAAATACAATACTTTCTGTAGTAGCACCACCAGAAACTATTACATTAGTAGCTGGAAATACAAGTGCTGACTTTTCTAACACAAGTATAAGCATTATAAAATTGGATTAAAGTATAAAAATAGTCAAGCAATCACCCATATAAATAAAATGCACCCAAATTCGTTAAAGACCTCCTAATAAAATAAATATTCATTACAAAAAGGCACAATAAAATTTGTGCCTTTTTTTCATATTATTTTGTATAAAAATTAAACAAAGTTCTTAGTTTTACAATAATACTAAAAATCTATCTTCATTTTAATTTATGAAGGTATTTTTCCTTTGTAGCTAAACCACCCCTGATATGTCTTTCTGCTTTATTGATTTCTAATACACGACGTACATCTTTTGCTAAATCAGGGTTAATTTTCTCTACTCTATCTGTAATGTCTTTGTGTACTGTACTTTTGCTAATACCAAATTTTTTCGCTGTTTCTCGTACAGTAGCATTGGAATGTATCATAAAATTTGCAATTTCAACAGCCCTTTCTTCTATATATGTTTTCAAGAATCAGCACTCCTCTATACTTTATCATATTTATGTATATGCCATACCATGGCATAATATGAAAGTGGTATACAATGCTTTTTATAATTATTATTGAAAATTACAAAAAAATATGTTTTAATACAAAAGGTTAATAATTTATTATTTAATTCTGTTAGATTAATATGAACAGTAAAAAATTATTTTTGAACTGTGCAAAAAATAGTTGCTTTTATAACAATATAAAACAAAATCATATTAACAACAGAGCTCATTATTTTAAGGAGGGAATATTAATGAAAAAGAGAATAGGGGGACTATTACTTACAGCGTTGCTTATTATTTCAAGCAGTGTTTCTGCACTTGCTTGTACTGGTACTATTGTTGGTAAAAATATGTCTGAAGATGGTACAACATTTGTAGCAAGAACAGAAGATATTGGAGGAGGGCATACAAAACGTTATTTAGTACAGCCTGCTATACAATATGCAAAAGGAGCAACTTTTGTAGATAGAACTACAGGTTTTACTTATCCGCAGCCTGAAAATGCCTATAAATATACTTATGTTCCTGATGCTGATGTAGATGGTGATGGTATTTATGGTGAAATAGGATTTAATGAATTTGGTGTATTTGTAGATGCTACTGTTTCTGCTCAACCAAATGAACTTGCTGAAACAGCAGACCCTTTTGTTGCAGATGGATTTAGAGAAGCAAATATTGTTTCTATATTATTACCAAGAGTAAAAACTGCAAGAGAAGGTGTAGAACTGCTTGCATCTATTGTAGAAGAAAAAGGCTCTGCAGAAGGAAATGTTCTTGTAATTGGTGATAGCAATGAAACATGGTATGTTGAAATTTATACAGGTCATAGATATGCTGCTATAAAAGTACCTGATGACGCTTGTATGTTATTTCCAAACTGCTTTATGTTAGGAAATATAAATTTAGAAGATACAGAAAATGTTATTGCTTCTAAAGATTTAATTACATTTGCTCAACAAAATCAATTTTATAGAGAGTATGAAGGAAAATTTCACGCTGCACTTTCTTATGGAGAAGAATTATCAGAAGGAAACAGGCAAAGATTATGGGGTGGACAAAACTTTTTAGCACCTAGTCAAAAAGTTTCCTACAATAAAAAAGTATTTGATTTATTTATTACACCAGATAAAAAGGTATCTTTAGAAGATATTATGGAATTGCAAAAATATCGTTATGAAGGCACAAAACTAGATGCCAATTTGCCAGAAAATTCAGATGTACGTGAAATTGGTACAGAAAGACAAGCTGAATGTCATATACTTCAAATAAAACCTGATTATCCTTCAGAGCTAGGTGGTATTATGTGGCTTGCTATGGGAAATGCAGAGCACTCTATATATCTTCCAACATATGGAAATATTACAAGCACCCATCCAGCTTATCAAAATGCGTCATTAAATTATAGCCCAGATTCTGCATATTGGGTATTTCGTAGTGTTGCCACATTGGCAGAATTAAACCGAGAAAAATTTGGCTTTTCTGTCAGAGAATATTGGACCGATTATCAAAAAGAGTTGATAGCAAATCAAAAAGAACTGGATAAAAAAGTATTAGAATTATATGCACAAGATCCTCAAAAAGCAGCAGAATATACTACAAAGCAAGGTATTGATATAGCAGATAAAGCAATTAAAAATGCAAAAACATTATATGAAGAGTTAATGACATATATTGCAGTAGAAGGTGGGCGACCAAATAAGCAAGCATTTGTACCTTCTATTGCTCAAAATCAAAATAAATAAAAAATTTTTATTTGACTATATCTGAATATATAAAAATTGGGGAATCTCTTTTCATAATTGAAAAAAGTGTTCCCCAATTATATTTATTTTGAAGTAATACTTACCATACCATCTGCACATTTTACAATATTATATTCTTTTATATTAGAGAATCCATTTTCTCCTTTTATTTCTACTTTTAAGCTGTGTGTTCCTACACTCAAAGAATTAGATGAAATAGTACATGGAAACGGTATTGTTCTTGGAGAAGCAATGCTTTTATCGTCTAAATAATAATTTGTCCAAGCAATAATATTCCCTGGCAATACACAATAAGTATATAAATTGATTTCTGATAAATTATCTTTGTAATTTCCTGCCTTTACATAAGCATATTCCACTTTATCATTTGAAATAAATGACTTATTGCTTGTACCTGAAGTAATATACTGCTGCTTTACTGTAGTATTATGATTTAAAGCATAGTCATATTTTGAATCGCTCATATCTTGGTCAAAATAAATGATACCTTTTACTTGAGGATATACCATATTAACATAAGTATAAAGTATATTCATTCTATTTTTTGCAAAATCCGTCAAATTTTCTCCACCCTTTATAGTATGTCCAGAAGCACCCTCTGTAATAATAATGGGTTTTTTATCTCCATATAATGTTACTATTTCTTTTAATTTTGCAATAGGATTAGAATATGCTCCATTACCATAAAACATTTCGCTAAAATCTTCATTTGCTTTTGGACTATTCGCATCTTGATATTTATTAGTATAAAGTGAAACACCAACCCAATCTACATAGTCATCACCTGGATAATAACGTTGTATATCTGTATTCCAGTTTGAAATATCATTTGGAGAAAATACAAGTGCTACATTTGGTGCTGTACTTCTTGCAATATTTGCAATTTTAATATATGCTTGTTGGAATGTTTGTGGGTCAGCAAGATTTGTCCAAACATTCATTTCTCCACCAATTCTAAGTAATACAGGACTTTTTAATGTAGATAAATATTCCATAGTACTTTTTAAATATGAGTCAGAAGAAGACTGCAATATACTGTTTAATGTAGTATTTTCATTAGGCATATTAAGCGCAATATGTAACATACGCTTTCCATCATCATATGGTCTAATTAGATAGTCAAAGTCTTTTATATTTTCTTGCAAACATTCTACATAAAAACTCATTGCACTTTCTGATGTAATTGGTTCGTCTGACACTTGAGAATGTACTCTGCCCCAATATGTACCACTTTTTGGTTCATTTTTCATACCATAATAAGGTATTTTTGACGTATCTTTTGTTAAAGCATATACTTCAACCATAGGATCTATTTTTTCTATTCTTTTTGTACCAATTTTTACTGCATCTGCAAAATGGAGATACTCTCCATATTTTACATACTCTTTTAGACATTCTATTGCTTTATCATATTGTCCCATACTTTCATATACAGGATATAATGCCTCATAAGCAATAAATAATATTCCTGCTTTGTCATTATCTATAGGTAAATCTTTAAAAATATCAATAATTGCATTTGATACTTTTAATATTTCTTGTTTATTATTTGATGTTACTGCATTTTGAAATGGTACTTGATATTGCCAATATGATTGTGGTATTTGTGCATAAACTGGTACACTAGCAAACATAGAAAATGCAACAACAAAAGCTATCCCTTTTTTCATAATTTTATTATCCCCCTTAATAGTGAAAAATATTTACAATATATTGCTATATTACCATAAAATGCAGAAATATCAATATGATTTTTACAATATATTTTGTGATTTTTTTATCATTTTACATTAATAAATTATTTTCTTTTTTGCAGTCTATTATCTTCATGAAAAGATTTTGTTTTAGGATTTCCCTCTGCACGATAAACTTTGTATTCTGTCAAATCATATATAGATGACCATATTGTATCTATACCTTCTTTTTTATCATATTGACATAAAAAGCCTTTTTTTCCAGAAAGCAAATCTATAGCAAACTGTAAAGAAATGTCACAAGTATTTTCAAAAGCATAGCATAATGTTTCATATCTTTTATGAGAATAACAATCATCTTCTCCATCATACTGATAAGCCATCATAGTATCCGAAACAAAATGATTTGTTGCAAAAACAGCATTTTTATTTTGTTGTGGTGTTATCACATTTACTTTTTGGCAATGACATTCCACAAGTGCAATATCACCAGTTTTATCAGCTAATATAATTGTTTGTGCAGAAGCAATAGGAAACTCCTGCAATACTTTTATTGCTTGCTGTGTTGTTTTACATTTTTCTAAAATATATCTTACAAGCATACCAGCATTCAAACCTGCCATAATTTTTGTAGGACACACAAATGTCAAAGCTGCTGCAAGTCCATGTTCATTCATACCATCTTCTATTTCTGTCCATGCAGTAGTATTACCAACAAAACGATATGCTCCTTCTATACTATAATAAGGGCTATCGCATAATTTTTTTATAAATGTTAGAAAATCACTATTTTTAGCCAATATTGTTTTACCACTACTGTAAAAAGCAAAGCTTGAACATCTATTTTGAGGTACAAAACAATACATAGTAAATAAAAATTCTGCAATACTTTCCCATTGTATATGTAATCCTTCCGCTGTACCTTTTATCTCCTCTAATATCTCAGGATAATATTTTTGATATAATGGTATACATTTTTGAGTAAATGCTGTTTTTTCAGCACTTCTTTCAAAATGCAATAATGGATTAACAGTAAACATACTACCATAATGTAAACCTGCCTGATAATGGCTCTTTTTCCATACTGAATGATACATAATATATTCCTCCTTATTTCAGCGTGTTCTTTTATATTGTTTCAAAAACTATATGATTAAAAATTTTTTGTCAAGCAGTTTTTTCAAAAATTAGTAGTAGTAATTACCAATATTTTCAATATTTCATATTTATTATTGACAGCACTTTTTAGCAGTGCTATAATATGACTCAACAAATATAGAAAAACTGTTGATACGGAGATAAAAACAAAATATGCGCTTACAGAGAGTTTGGGACGCTGGAAACCAAACAGTATGCAATTTGTTAAATGGACCGTTGAGGGTGCAGTGAAAAATAGTGTATACTGTTGAGTATTCTGCAACGTAAGACATACGTTAGTTGTCGGAAATATTATTGTATTTCGCAGAGTGTACAGTTTTATTTACTGTAAAACAAGGTGGTACCACGGGAAAATTAGCCCGCCCTTGACAATGTTTATTGTCATGGGCGTTTTTTATTTCTAAATTTATATTTGATCATTATAATTTATATCCGACAAATATAGTTACTTTGTTATAATAAAAAAATATAGTTTTAAAAACTATACTAAAATATATTAAGAGGTGATATATATGGAAAATATATTAGAAGTTATTGTAAAAGCAACAAGAACAAGAATTACAGAAGCGCAAAGAGTTCATCCTCTTGCAGAATTAAAACAAAAAGCACAAGCAATGGATACAAATACAGGATTTCCATTTTACAAAGCATTACAAACAAAAGATATGGCATTTATCTGTGAGGTAAAAAGAGCATCTCCTTCCAAAGGTGTCATTACAGAAGAATTTGATTACTTAGATATTGCAAAACAATATGAAAAAGCTGGTGCAAATGCTATATCTTGTTTAACAGAACCTTATTATTTTTTAGGCAAAGATGAATATTTAAAGCAAATCGCTGAAAATGTTTCTATACCTGTGTTAAGAAAAGATTTTACTGTTTCAGAATATATGATTTACGAATCAAAATTATTAGGTGCATCTGCTATATTGTTAATCTGCTCTATATTAAAAGAAGGACAACTCAAAGAATATTTAGAATTAGCACATAGTCTAGGACTTTCTGCATTAGTAGAGGCACGTACAGAAGAAGAAGTGAAAAAGGCTGTAGATGTAGGAGCAAAAATAATAGGCATCAATAACAGAGATTTAGAATCCTTTCATATTGATATGAATCAAAGCCAAAAATTAAGGAATATTGTACCAGAAAACTGTATATTTGTTTCCGAAAGCGGTATACAAACACCAGAAGATGTTATTAAACTAAAAGAAATTGGTACAAATGCAGTATTAGTAGGAGAAACACTCATGAGAGCAGAAAACAAAACACAAACATTAAAAATGCTCCGTGGATATTAAACAATATATACCATAAGTATTTTTATTTTGCCAATACTGTACAAAAAATAATGAAACAATATGAAAAGGAGAGAAAAACAATGTCTAAAGGGCGCTTCGGCGTACATGGCGGTCAGTATATTACTGAAACACTTATGAACGCTATTATAGAATTGGAGGAGGCTTATCATCATTATAAAAATGATATACAATTCCAAAAAGAATTATCAGAATTGTTTCAAAATTATACTGGCAGACCTTCTCATTTATACTATGCAGAACATCTTACAAAAAAACTAGGTGGAGCAAAAATATATCTAAAAAGAGAAGACTTAAATCATACAGGTTCTCATAAAATTAATAATGTATTAGGACAAACACTTTTGGCAAAAAAAATGGGTAAAACACGTGTGATTGCAGAAACAGGCGCAGGACAACATGGTGTTGCAACAGCGACAGCTGCGGCACTTATGGGTATGAAATGTGAAGTATTTATGGGTAAAGAAGATATAGAACGTCAAGCATTAAATGTATATAAAATGCGTCTTTTAGGTGCCAAAGTTCATTCTGTTACATCTGGTACAGCAACATTAAAAGATGCCGTTTCAGAAACAATGAGAGAATGGGCAAAACGTATTGATGATACTCATTATGTATTAGGTTCTGTTATGGGTCCTCATCCTTTTCCTACTATTGTAAGAGATTTTCAATCAGTGATTTCAAAAGAAATCAAGCAACAAATGCTTGAAAAAGAAAACAGACTGCCTGATGTTGTATTAGCTTGTGTAGGTGGTGGTTCTAATGCTATGGGCGCTTTTTATCATTTTATTGAGGATACATCTGTAAAACTGATAGGATGTGAAGCAGCAGGTAGAGGTATTCATACTGCTGAAACAGCTGCAACAATTGCAACAGGTAGACTTGGTATATTTCATGGTATGAAATCTTATTTTTGTCAAGATAATTATGGTCAAATTGCTCCTGTATATTCTATATCTGCTGGATTAGATTATCCTGGTATTGGTCCAGAACATGCTTGGCTATATGATATAGGCAGAGCAGAATATGTACCTATTACAGATGAGGAAGCAGTAGAAGCGTTTGAATATTTATCTTGTATAGAGGGTATTATTCCTGCTTTAGAAAGTGCTCATGCTATTGCTCATGCTATGAAAATTGCACCAAATATGGATAAAAATAAAATTATTGTAATCAATCTTTCTGGACGTGGAGATAAAGATTGTGTATCTGTTGCAAAATATAGGGGGGAAAATATTAATGAATAATATAAAAAAAGTATTTGAAAAAGGAAAAATAGTGATACCATTTATTACTTGTGGTGACCCCTCTATTGCTGTTACAGAAGAAATTATATATGCTATGAAAAAAGTAGGTATAGATTTTATTATATTAGGTATTCCTTTTTCTGACCCTACTGCAGAAAGTGATGTGGTGCAGTCAGCGAATTTAAGAGCATTAACAAACAACGTTACAACAGACAAAATATTTGATATGATGGCAAAAGTTAGACAAAATACAGATATTGCCATTACTTTTATGACATATGCTAATGTTGTATTTAGTTATGGTTCTGAGAAATTTATATCTAAATCAACAGAATTAGGTATTGATGGTTTAATAATAACAGATTTACCTTTTGAAGAAAAAATAGAATTTTTGCCTCTTTGTAAAGAATATGGTATCAATTTAATTTCATTAATTGCACCTACTTATTCAGAAAGAATATCTATCATTGCAAAACAATCAGACGGTTTTATATATTGCGTTTCCTCTTCTGGTATTATGGGAAAAAATTCTAATATTATCATAGATATTTCTGATATTATAGCATTGATAAAAGAATCACAAAATATTCCTTGTGTTGTAGCTTCTGGTACTGCTACACCACAGCAGGCAGCAGAAATTGTAAAAAAAGCAGATGGTATTATTATAGATTCTGCTATTGTTGAAATTTGCGAAAAATATGGAAATAATTGTATAAAATATATTCAAGAGTATATACAAGAAATAAAACAAGAAATTTTAAAATAATCAATAATAATAATGTATTTGTAAATTTATTTTATTAATTTACAAATACATTATTTGTTTTATTAAGTAAAAATATTATATTGTTATTTATTTTTGAATGCTTTTTACTATTCAAATTGTGTTTAATTCTTCTGTTACTTCATCTATTTTTTGTAATATCTCTTTTCTACCTCGTTGAAACAAAAGAGATTGATTATAGTAATAATATTTTTCAGAACCATTTTCATTTATAAATTTTATACTGTAAGGATTACTTGTTAGTTCTGTAATAAATATTACAATTTCTTGATTTTCACCGAATGTTTTTTCTAAAAATAAAAATGCATTGTTTAAGTATTCTGTCGTTTGTACGATTTCTTGTTCTCTTTTTTGAAGTAATCCATTAAAATGCTGTTTGATATATTCAAATGCTTCATTTCCATCTTTGATTGCTTTTTTCTTTATTTCTTTCTGATAATTTTGTAAGGTATCTAATACAATAATACTACTTTGTATTTCCAATGTATCTAATAAATTAGCTGTTTTTTGTTTTTGAAATGTCTGTTTTTGTTTTTGTATCATTTTAGATAGTATTTCATAAGGCAGTTCTTTATTTTCTATCATATCATTTTTTAATTTTTTTAATATACTATGCAATGATGTAATAAATAAATTAGTAAAATATACATTTTTAAAATTTTCTCCTAATCGACTGAGCAAAAGTCCTATTACACTTAATCGTTCATCAAAATAAGCATTAGACAATTTCTCTAAAGCATTTTTAGTAATACTTCCCTGTAATATTTCATTAATATGATAATCATTTTTATATTTATAATACAAATCTAAATAATTAGCAAAGTCTTTTGCAATTTCTTTATGTTGTATATATTGATATATCACATCTTCATCTATAGTAATATCTAGTTCTTCATAAACTTCCATAATGCGAGATAAATCTTCCCAGCCTCTTGCTGTTACAAAGTATTTTCCATCAACAGTGGTTTCAACAATATAAAAATTATCCTTTTTAATTTCTAAATAAGACAATATTGCACCATGAATTGACTCTTTATACGCATATTCTTTCCATACTTCTAAATTTTGTTTTACTTCTATCTTTTTCACTCTATCTAGCGTTACAATATCAAATTCCCTTACTGATTTATTATATTCAGGCGGATTCCCTGCTGCAACGATTATCCAACCATTTGGTATAGCATGTGTACCAAACGTTTTATTTTGCAAAAATTGAAGCATTGCTGGTGCTAATGTTTCAGAAACACAGTTAATTTCATCAATAAAAAGGATACCCTCTGTTAATGCTGTTTGTTCTATTTTTTCATATACAGATGCAATGATTTCACTCATAGTATATTCTGTAACAGAATATTGCTTACCATCATACATTTTTTGTTTTATAAAAGGTAATCCTATCGCACTTTGTCTTGTATGATGCGTAATAGTATAAGAAACAATAGCAATATTACATTCTCTTGCAATTTGCTCCATAATAGCAGTTTTACCAATACCAGAAGCTCCTATGAGTAATATAGGTCTTTGTTTTATAATAGGTATTTTATAATTACCATAACTGTCTTTTTTTAAATAGGCTCGTATTGTATTTTTAATTTCTTGTTTTGCTTTTTTAATATTCATATCGTTCCTCCTTATTATCATTTAAATTTGTTTGATATATTATAAATACATTTCATTGATATATCTCTTAAATTTTTTATTATATATTGTAATAATATTTTTTTAACACTCAGATTTTATAATATTAATAAATACTCTGATATGGGTTATGAATATCTATTAAATCATACTCTGTCAATATTATTTTCATTGCCCATGGTGGAACAGTAACAATATTGTCTCCTTTTGTAACAAACACAAATGCTGTATCATAACAAGGAGGCTTTTTAGGAAATATACCATAACCATCTGTAAAATATATCATACCTTTTAAATGTCGAAATACTTTTTGTTCTATTAAGCTAGCAACATACTGAAATACTGGACGAAAATCTGTTCCACCTGACCCTTTTGCAGCAAATTGGTCCATATATTGTTTTAATTCTATCTGGTCTGTTATTATAGTATCTGACTGTATTTTTGCATCACATTGTATTATGTGTATATGAAATTTTTTAAAAAAATTTTGTTTATTTTGTAGTATACTATATGTTTCCTCTAAAAAACGTTTTACAATACTATCTGAACAGGACTCTGATGTATCAATAGCAATCACCAACTCTTCTATTTTCTCTACTTCTTTGTACTCTAGTGCTTCAATAAGAGGCATATTTCCATACATTTGTAATCCATAAGTATAAAACACCATATCAAAACTATCTTCATCAATTTGTATTTCTTCTCTACGTGTTACAAACTTTTGTAAAAAACGGCTATAATCATATTTTTGACTATTTTTTATATTCAAATAACGAAGCATTTCTCCTGCCTGTTCTTCCATATCTTTTTGAAATGTCTCTAAATTTGTTTTCATTTTCTGGCTAATATTCTGCCATTGTTCCAATAATTGTTGCTGTTGTTGTTTTGTCAGAGCATGATTTTGGTTATTTTGTTGTTTATTTTTCTGTTGTTCTTCATTCTCATTTTGTTGTTCTTCATCTTGCTGCCAAAAACTATGGTCGTCTACCCAAAATTCTTTTTTTAGTTCCAATAATTGTAATTCCGAAACAGACATATATAATAATTGTATATAAATTCCTTCTGCTGTAAGCACTTTTAATTTTTTATGAAGTAAATCATATAATTCTTGTCTTTTATCTGATACTGTCATAGAAAGAGCAGTCACTTTAAATTGGTCTATCATAGATTCCACAGCAATATCGCAAGCTAAATTCCAATAATGCTCGTCTCTCTTATTTTTATGAAACATATGTTGGAATACACAATGTAAAAGCATATGCATATATGCTCTGTTTACAAGTATTCTATCATTTTGATAAAGCTGTATTAAATAGCGAGTATTAAATAATATTTTTTTGCCATCTGTGCCTAAATATAACGTATTTAAATTCATTTCATATTGTAATGCACTTAACGCAATATCCAGAAAACGCATAGATAAATATAGTTCATTTCTGGAGTATTGTAATATCATTTTGCCAATAGCAATTAATTTTTGTTTTGTATCGTTCATAAAAACCTCCTTAACTATAGATTTTGCTTTTATTTCATATAAAGAATAAAAAAGTATAGCATACTAATCAAGCAAATAGAATAACATCATAAATCAAATGCCTTTTTAGTAATGCCAAAATGCTTCATTTTATAGTCTGTTAAAAAGCTGATTGCTTGCACATTTTTTTGCTGTATCGCAATATCAATAATATTATCTATATTTTCAGATGTAAAAATACCATTCAATTTTGATAAAAAATATATCCTTTCCATTTGCTGTAAATATGATTTTACTGCAAATAATATATTTTGTTTTAAAAATGCCATATATTCTATTTTATTTTTTTCTCTTAATTTGTAGGGATATTGCAAACGGTTAAAAGCAATTTCTAATGCAATGTATTTTGTTTCTTCTCTTTTTGCCATAGAAAATAAATCATCATAACGAGCAAAATCAATGCCAGAATTGTGTATACATTGATGATATAAATATCCTGAGCCATAATTCATCTGTTTAAACTGTCTTGCGGGATAATTTTCCATATATTCATATTCAAAATCAGGAAAAAATAATTTCGCTTCTGTATAACCTTTTTGCTCTTTTGGCATATTAATAATATGCAGTTCTACTTCCTGCTCCAAATCAGCAAACACATCTAAAAATGTTGTATTTCCTTGTAGTATTACATTTTTTAAATTTCTACAATTTTTAAATGTGCCCATACCCACAAAAATATCTTCTGGTAGTGCAATCTCACACAAACAATGATTATTATAAAAAGCATAATCCTCTAATATAGAAATATTATTTGGCAAATAAATATGCTCTAATTTTATGCAATTATGAAAGGCATATTTCTGAATATCTGTTACATATTCTGGTATTTTGATTTCTTTTAAAGCTATACAATGTGAAAAGCATTGTTCTGGTATTGTTTTAATATATTTTGGTAAATCAATTTGTGTTAATGCACTACAATGAGAAAAAGCTGATTTTCCTATTTTTTGTATACTATCTGGTAATACAATTTTTTGTAAAACATTTGTTTTTTCTATCTTAATATCTTTTTTCCATTCTATAAAACAATAGTGCTGTTCAGAATATGTGATTTCTTTTAAACATTCTATATGTGTTATGTTTTCTTCTGAAAAGGCATTTTCCGCTATTTCCGTTACAGTAATACCTTCTATATGTTCTGGCACTATCAATGTACTTTCTCCATCAAAAGCAACAATTATAATACCTTGTTGTCCTTTTTTATAATATATTTTTTGACACAATATCACTCTCTCCTTAATAATTTACTTAATCTTATTCCATTTATTTATGTTTTTATTAAAAACTATTTTTGCTTTATTCTACCATAATTTTTAGTATTACCACAATTTTTTTGAATATAAAAACACAGTTGAACAAAATTGCTCAACTGTGTTATATATCAAATTACTTTTTATAAATTGTATTTTACACAACAATTAGAGTGCATCAACACCCCTTTCTCCTGTACGAATACGAACCACTTCACAGACATCATATACATATATCCTACCATCACCAGGATTTCCTGTACGTGCTAAATCCATAACTACTTGTATAATTGGTCCTACTTGTTCATCTTTTACTACCATTTCTAATTTTATTTTCTGTACAGTTTGAAATTTACATTCTTTTCCTCGATATCTTTGCACATATCCTTCATCCTGTCCATATCCTGCAATATTAGAAAGCATAATACCCGTAGCACCCATCTCATATAACTTTTTTTTCACTTTATCTACTTTTTCACGGCGAATAATAATTTCTATTTTTTTCATACTTCATATCCTCCGTCATTCGTAATTGGTGACTTTTTATTCCTTTTATCTTTTTTGTCTTTTTTTTCTCTTGTGTCTGGTCTCACCTTATATTCTGGTATCTTTATAGAAGTATTAAACTTACTATAATCTTGTTCCTGTTGTCCATTATACATATCTTTAGGGGGTCTTCTTCTTCTTAATTTATTTCTAAAATTTGTAATTCCTAAATATAATATAGGTATTAAAATTAATGTAACAATTGTGGATATTGCCATACCAAATATAATAGTAATTGCCATAGGCTTTTGTGTTTCTGTACCTTCTCCCGTGCCTAATGCCATAGGAAGCATACCAATTATTGTTGTCAATGTTGTCATTAATATTGGTCTTAAACGACTAGGACCTGCCTCTACTAATGCGTCAAAGCATTCCATGCCTCTTTCTCTTAACTGATTTGTATAGTCAACTAATACAATGGCATTATTAACAACCATACCAACCAGCATAATAAATCCCATAAATGATGTAACAGTAATTGTGTTTCCTGTTATCAAAAGTCCTAATATACCTCCTGTAATTGCCAAAGGCATAGAAAACATAACAATAGTAGGATATATTAGTGACTCAAATTGTGATGCCATAATCATATATATCAATACAATAGCCACAATTAGCACAAGTGCTAACTTTGTAAATGCTTCTTGCATTTGTTCCGTTGTGCCACCATATTCATACTCATATCCTTCTGGGAAAGGATAACTTGATAATTTTTCATCAATAAGTTTTTGTGCTGTACTAGTATCAATATCTTTTGTGTTAGCACTTACACTTACATAATTCTTTTGATTTTCTCTATTAATTTGTAAAGCACCATCTGTAATTTCTACATTTGCTACTTCTGTTAATGGTATAGAAGCACCTGTATTGGAACGTATTGTAATATTCGTTAAATCTGTTATATAATTCATTCTGTCTTTGTCATATCGTATTCTAACATCAACTTCATCATCATTCACTTTATATTGTGTTGCAACAGAACCTGAAACAGCTGTATTTAATGTATTTGCAAGTGAAGATGTTGTAATACCATATTGTGATGCTTTCTTTCTATCTAATACAACACGTGCTTCTGGTACAACATCCTTTGAAGAGCCTTCTACATCTACTAATCCTGGTATTGTAGTAAGCAAATCAACTACTTCATTTTCTATCTGACGCAATGTATCAGAATCATATCCTGTTATATTAAACGAAATAGCTGAACCGCCAAAAGAACCCATAGCACTACTAGAAGCACTGATTGTAATATCTGCTCCTGCAATATTAGAAAGTAATTCTTTCATTTCTTCACAAACTTCATCTGTACTTCTAGTTCTTTGTTTTAATTCTACCAGACTAATTATAACTGTAGAAGAATCTGTACCACTTGAAACCATACCAGAGCCCACCATGCCATAGTAATAATCAATTTCTGGTATATCTTTTATTCTTTCTACTACTTCATTTGTAATGTTCTGTGTTTCTTCTAATTTAGAACCTTTTGGAAGTTCTATAGAAATAGACGCAGAGCCTTCATCTGTTTCTGGCATAAAGTCAAAACCTGCAAGAGGAGCACAAGCTAATGTACCTATAAAACAAGCTATTACAAGCAGCATACTTCTTTTTTTATGACGAAGTACCCAAACAAGCACTTTTCTATAAAAATCATCTAATTTTTCAAGACCCTTTCCCCAAGCATCTAATATTTTTGTAACTAATCCCTTTCTTTTCTTTTTATTTTTCTCTCTTCTATTTAAAAGCTGAGCACAAGCCATAGGCACAAATGTTAATGATACAACTAATGATGAAAGAAGAGCAAAACATATTGTAAATGATAAATCTTTAAACAACTGCCCTATTGTACCCTCTACAAATGTTAAAGGTAAAAACACCGCTATTGTTGTTAATGTAGATGCTGCAACAGCCATACCGATTTCTTTAGAACCTATCATAGCTGCTTCTTTTGCTGAATAACCTTTATCCCAATATTTAAATACATTATCCATAACAACAACAGAGTTGTCTACAAGCATACCAATACCTATTGTGATACCACCCATTGATATTACATTTAATGTCATACCAGAAACATACATTAACGCAAATGTTGCCAATATAGATGTTGGTATAGATACTCCTATAATCAACGACGTAGTTGGGTTTCTCAAAAACAAAAATAGTATAATAACCGCTATAATGGCACTCTGAAATGCAGTTTGTGTAACATTATTGATAGATAACTTAATATAATCTGCGGTGTCTGTTAGTATTAATATATTTAATTCAGGATATTCTTTTTCTATTTTATATAATGTTTTTGCAATTAAATCACTCACTTCTACTACATTTGCTATAGAATTTTTGTCAATAGATATTAAAATACCTTGTTTACCATTGACAAGTGTATAAGAACTTCTTTCTTTCACAACTTCTTCTACTTGTGCAATGTCACTTAATGGCATTACTGCGCCTGTCCCTGTAGAAATCATTACATTTCTAATATCATCTAGTGATTTGAATTCTCCCATTGTTCTAACTTGCAGTTTACTGTTTCCCTGTGAAATACTACCTGATGGTAAATTTAGGTTTTCTGCTGCTAATGCTTGTGCTAACTGTGGTGCAGTTAAACCATATCCGTCCATTTTATCTGGATTTAATGTAATTTGTATTTCATTTTCATCGCCACCAGAAAGATTAACGGCAGATACACCCTCTATTCTTTCTAAACGATTCACAATATTTTCTTCTAACAAATCATTTAACTGTGCTAAGTCTAAATTATCGCTTGTAATACCTACATATATTGGTTGTGCATTGATATCCATTTTCAATACCATAGGGTCATTCGCATCTTCTGGTAAAGAACCTTTTATCATATCAATTTTTTCTCTCATATCAATTGCTGCCATATCAATATCTGTACCATCTTGAAATTGCACTAATACAATGGAACTATTAGAAGAAGATATTGATGTAACAGTATCTACATTACTAATAGAAGATAATGCTTCCTCTATCGGTTTTGAAATCAGTGTTTCTATTTCATTTGGACCAGCACCTATATATGTTGTACTAACCAATGCAATAGGAATATCCATTGTAGGCATCATTGCTAAACTTAACCCACTATATCCCAATATACCACCCAATATTACCATCAACAATAACATAACTGTTGTAACAGGACGGAGTATTGATATTTTAGATAAAGAACCCATTCATTATTCCTCCTTTTCGGAATCACTATCAATAGGATTTTCTTTTTTTGTATTATATTGCTCTGAATCTATTTCATCATCTACAACAATATTTTCTACATCATTTTTCACATTGTTTTCAGCAATTTGCACTACATCACCATCAGAAAGATATGTTTGTCCTTTTGTAACAACATTCATACCTTCTTCTAATCCACTTGTAATTTGTATATTTTCTCCTGTATCAATTCCTGTTGTCACTAACACTTTTTTCGCTTTTCCATTTTCTTCTATGTATACATAAATTTCATTATCCTTTTCAATAACGCAGCTTCTTGGTAATACAATTGTATTTTCTGCACTTTCTTTTGTAAAAGATACCTCTCCAAGCATGCCTACTTTTAATATACCATCTGCATTATTCAGTTCTACTTGAACATCATATGTACCTTGTGCATTTGCTGCAGGATTAATTGTTGTAATAGTTGCTTGAAAAGGCTCTTGTGATATTGCAGAAAGCACAACATCTACATTTTGACCTACAGATAATGTATTAATTACTTGCTGTGTTACAGCAACATCAATTTTTACTTTACTCATATCAGTAATAGTATAAGCAGGGCTTGCTTGAGAAAGTACTGTACCTGACACTACCTTTTTTGCTGTAATTACACCAGAAAGAGGAGCAGTTATTGTTGCGTCCCCCATTGTTTTTTGAGCACTTTTTATTTGAGCATTAATAGATGCCTGTTGCGCAACTGCAGCATTGTAAGCATCTTCGGCTTTTCTTTGATTTTCTTGAGGCATTTTGTTTGCCACCAAATCATAGTTTTGTTCTGCCTGATGATATGCTACTTCTGCACTATCATAAGATAATTGTATCTGATTCATTTCTGTTTGAGATAATATATCTGCTTCAAACAGTACTTTATTATTTTCATAATTTGTTTTGACATTATCAAAATTTAACTTTGCATTTTCCAAAGCAGTTTTAGCATTTTCAATTTGTGACTGCATAGATGCACCATTTACTAATTCTAAATTTGTTTTTGCTGATGTAATACTTGCCTCTACAGCAGAAAGAGAAGCTCTCAACACATTTAATTGATTTTCTAAATCCGTTGTATCCATACGAAAAAGAACTGCACCCTTAGATACTATATCACCAATATTATAATTTGTTTGTGCCACTTTTCCGCCTACTGTGCTAAATACATCCGCTTGTTCATTTGGCACAACCTTTCCAGAATAAGTATATTCACTCGCTATAGATTCATTTGAAAGTGTTACCACTTCTACAGCACGTGCTGTTTCCTCTGGTTCTTCCATAATTTCTTCTGTTTTTGCTTTGCAGCCAACCATCGACATTGTCAGTGCTAATGTAATTAAAATGGCTGTATAATTCTTTTTCATACTATAGCTCTCCTCCTTATATTTTTTGATATTTTATTAAATTTATATCAAAACAGCAAAATGTTGTTTTATAAATATTTAAAAATAACAAATTACTTCTTTGAATAATAAATAAAATAATCAATCATTATTGTATACTATTCATTTAAAAACATGACTTAATTTTTCTATGCCCTGTTCTAAATCTTCTCTTTTTTCATTTGAAAGACTTTCACAATATCTTGTAAAAAACTGTAACGTTTTCTGTTCTCTTTCTTCTAAAGCAGAAATTCCTTTTTCTGTAATATATAAATAAACTTTTCTGCCATCATCTCCTTTAGGTGCAGGTACTTTTTTTAATAAATCTTCTTGTTCCATTTTAGATAATGTTAAAGAAATACTGCTTTTACTTAAATTCAATAAATATGCCATTTGGGAAACAGAATTAATATCCATTTTATGTATGAGCATTAATATGACAAACTGCTGTAATGTTAAATCAATATTATTTTTGCCATTAATATTAAATATTTGATTTACCATATTTTTGTGCCATTGCCCCCATTGTATTTGAAAATCAAGCATTTTTTTCGCTAGTTTTTGCGAGGATTCCCCCATACTAACCAATCCCCTTTTTATTCATATTATTTTATATAAAAAACAAATATCATTTTATAATAAAACTGTTTTTCTGTCAATGCCATGACTTGATTTTCATAAATACATATATTAAAACATTACGTAAAAAAACACAAAATGTTTATTTTCACTTCAAAAAATAAATATCAATATTATAATATTGCATTTCAAATACTACCAATACAATCGTAAGAAAATCGTAATATATTAAATCTGTTACTTTAATAATTATGTAATAAAATTGGTTTATAATAATAGTGGTTTTTTTGTATATCATGAACAAAGCATTAAAAAATACTATTTTGTATTTATCATTGAAACTTTTTTATAGTTTTTTCGTCTTAAAAAATAGTATATACTATCTATTTAAAAAAGCAGTACGATAATATACTGGAAAGGGGGTATATTATGACAAAACAAGTTATTAAAATCAGAAATGTTAAAAAAATATATCGTATGGGTAATGAAAAAATATCAGCTATTAACAATATTAGTTTAGATATTTCTTATGGCGAAATATGCTGTTTATTAGGAAAATCTGGTTCTGGTAAATCTACATTACTCAATCTGATTGCAGGTCTAGAAAAACCTACAAAAGGTAACATTATATTTAATAACTGTCATATGGAACGTATGAATGAAGACCAATTAGCAAAATTCAGGCAGCAATATGTAGGTTTTGTATTTCAATCTTATAATCTTCTTTCTACGCTAACAGCATTAGAAAATGTTACATTACCTTTAATATTTCGTAAAGTACCTGCTGCTGAAAGAAATAAAAGAGCAATGAAAATGCTGGAAGCAGTAGGACTTTCAGAGCGTGCCAACCATAAACCTTCTGAAATGAGTGGGGGACAACAACAAAGAGTCAGTATTGCTAGAGCATTTATAAATAGTCCTCAAGTTGTTTTTGCTGATGAACCAACTGGAAATCTAGATACAAAAACAACATATGAAATGATGGATTTAATTACTTCTTTAGCACAAAAAAATAAACAAACACTTGTAATTGTTACACATGACTTAGAAATTTCAGAATATGCAGACAGAATTATACATCTTTCTGATGGTAAAATTGAAAAAATAGAACAAAATCAAAATAAAAAAAGAGTAAAAGAAAGGAGAGAAACACAATGAGAAAAAAGTTAACAAGTGTTTTTTTATCAATATTATTTTTATTACAAATTGTATTGATGCCAGCTACTGTTTTTGCTGTAACAGATGATGACGACAATGAATATGTAGACCCTAATGCAGCACAGCCAGAAATTATATTAATTAATGGACCTGTTTATGAAATAACAGCAGGTAAAACAAATACTGTTAAAATTAAATTACGAAATGGTAGCGCTTATGGTGCAAAATCAATTGTAATACAGCCTACATTTACAGATATTGACAATACCCCTTTCACAGTAGGTTTTGCAGGAAATGAAAATAGACTTTCTGCATTAGCTCCAAGAAGTGAAACAGAAATTGAACTAACTGTAGATGTAGAAAGAACAGCTTCAACTAAAAACTATCCTGTAACATTAAATTATAGCTATTTTAATGCTTATAATATTAAATTTACAGGTACAAATACTATTTATTTAAAAGTAAATAATTTATCTGGTGAACCTGACTTTAAATTTGAAAATGTAACAATTACACCTTCCAGTATAGAGGCAGGAGATACTACAACAATTACTGGACAAATTACAAATAATAATTTTATTACTATGCATGAAGTAAATTTGACTTTAGAGGGACTTTCCAGTGATGGCATTAGTGTAAATAACAGTTTAGACAGTAAGCATTTTTCACGTATTCCATCTGGAAGTACACAAAGCTTTTCATTCCCTTTGATTGCAGGAAGTGAAATTGCAGGAGGCACTTATCCTATTACATTAAAAATTACATACAAAGATGAGGTAGGACGTTCTTATGATAAATCTCAAAATTATTACATTAATGTAGGAGGTAGCAGTACAGAAAAACCTAGTATTGAAATTAGAAATATAACAGAACCCTCTGGTACCTATGATGTAAATCAAAACTTTGAAATTTCTTTTGATTTGATAAATATTGGAGAGGGAGAAGCAAAAAATATAAAAGTAACAGCAGCAGGCATGGGAGAAAGTGGTGCTGTTGTACCAAAGTCTACAAGTGTTAAAAATCTAAAAACATTGTCTCCTAATGAAACAAGTCATTTTTCATTTACATTTGCAGGTACCTCTTCTGCATCTACACAAAATTATCCTGTAGAATTTACTATAGAATATGAATCTTCCCCTGGAAAAACAACCACATTGAAACAATATGCAGGTGTAAATATATCTAATACTAAAAAAGATAAAGAAGAGGAAGAAGACGAACAAAAAAGTAAACCCAAAATTATTGTAAGTGATTATGTTTGTGACCCACTTATTGTTATGGCGGGAAATGAATTTGACTTAACTATGACATTAATGAACAGTCATAAACAAAAATCTGTGCATAATATTAAAATGTTTTTGACTATGACAGAAGAAACATCTTCTGATACAGAAAAAACAGGTAATATTTTTACACCAGTAAACAGTAGCAATACATTTTATTTTGATGATATTGTACCAAAGGGAAAAGTAGATAAAGCCCTTCGTCTTTATGTTGTGCCAGATGCACAACCAAAAACATATACATTAACTGTTAATTTTGAATATGAAGACCAAGATGGTAATGAATATACTTCTCAAGAATTATTAGGTATTAACGTAAAACAAGTCACACAATTAGATATAGATGAATATACATTACCAGAACAAATCGAAATGGGTATGCCTGTTACAATTAATTTCAGCTATTATAATACTGGAAAAGTAACATTAAATAATTTAATGATACGAATCGAAGGTGATGTTCAAACAGATAATAGAAATACATATATTGGTAATCTAGAATCTGGTTCAAGCGATTATTATGAGGGAAATTTTACTGCAACAACAACAGGAGAACTGCCTGTCAGTGTTATTGTAAGCTATGATGATGCTAGTGGAGAAACAATAGAAGAAAAACGAGATTTTATATTAAATGTAATAGAGCCTATGCCTATGGATGATATGATGGATATGGATAATATGGGTAGTGGTAATAATATTAGCAAACCAATTATAATAGGTACTGTGATTGGTGTTATAATTATTATTGCTATTATTGTGTCTATTATAATAATAAAACGCAAAAAGAAAAAAGCAGAAGAAGCATTTTTAGCAGAAGATGATGAATATGACTTTGCACCAGAAGATGTAGACTATTACGAACAAATGCCAAATACACAACAATCCTCCTCAAATCAACAAGGACGTGATAATAATGAGCATTTCTGACATGATTAAAATGGCACTACGTAATCTATGGAAAAGAAAATTACGAACATTTTTAACAGTACTAGGTGTTGTAATTGGTACAGCATCTATTGTAGTTATGGTATCTATAGGTATTGGTATGAATGAAAGTTTTCAAAAACAAGTAGAACAATGGGGCAGTTTGCAGGTTATCAATGTTTATACTACTGGTAATAATGATTATTATTATGATGATAGTAGTACTAACAATAATAATAATAAAAAAGAGGCAACAGAAATTACTGTTTCTACTATAGAAGAATTTAAAAAAATACCTCATGTAGAAACTGCAACACCTGTTATAAATGAATATATGTATTTTATAGCTGGAAAATATGTTGCTGATGCGTCTATACAAGGCATCGACCCTGCAAGTATGGAAGCTATGGGGTATAAAGCAGAACAAGGACGTGTATTGCAGGAAGGTGACAATAAAACGCTTGTATTTGGCAACGATGTGATAAGTAATTTTTACAATCCAAAATTAAGCTGGAGAATGAGATATAATTCTTCTTCTCCTGAAGTAGATATATTCAATGATAAAGTTATGATAACAACAGACTATAATTATGGTACAAAATATGCAGATAAAGCAATTAAACCAATTAAAGTAGAGGTAGTAGGAACATTAAGTAGTGGAAGCTCTGATAGCTATACTGTATTTATGCCTATAAAAGAATTAGAAAAAATCAAAATAGCAAAATCAGAATATGAATCAAAAAAGTATAATGACAGAAATGCAAAAAAGCCTAAAAAAGGTGTTTATCAAAATGCTATGGTAAAAGTAGATAATATGGATAATGTAAAAGATGTACAGGAAAGTATTAAAAATATGGGATTTAGAGCATCTAGCTTAACAGACGAATTGGAAACAATGAAAGAAACTACTAAAATGCTACGTATGATGTTAGGTGCAATTGGTGCAATTTCCCTTATTGTTGCAGCAATAGGCATCACAAATACTATGGTTATGGCAATATATGAAAGAACAAGAGAAATTGGCGTTATGAAAGTAATTGGAGCATCTTTATCAGACATCAAAAAATTATTTTTGACAGAGGCAGCATTTATAGGATTTGCTGGAGGACTTGCAGGTATATTGTTAAGTTTAGGGGCATCTAAAATAGTCAATATATTCGCTTTGAAAACAAACAGTAATATGCTTTCCTCTATTCCTTTCTGGTTATGTGGTGCTTCTCTAATATTTGCTACATTTATAGGCATTGCTGCAGGATATTTACCAGCAAAAAGGGCTATGAAATTAAGTGCATTATCTGCTATTAAAACAGAATAAATATTACTTAATATATCATAAAAAGGTGAAATTTTTAGAAATTTTCACCTTTTTTATTATCTCAAAATAGATATTTAAAAAATATTATTGTTAATTATGAAATAATAGACAATACAGCTTTTTATTGCTATGATAATATTAAAAATATTTTAGTAAGCAATATTTCATAAATAAATATGAGGGGCGACACAAATGTCATTTTATTATCATTGCTTGCAATGTGGAAAACCTTTACATTTTCAAGGAATTTGTTCTAACTGTCAAGCAATACAAAAAAAGCATCATACCTGTGCATTAACACAAGCACAAGTAAAATCAAAAATACAATACCTTTCTGAGCATATTTCAGAAATATCATATCCTACAGAACAAGTATATAAAGACTTCTGGAATTTTATTAGTTTTCGTGGAATATGTCCTCCAGAGCTACAAGAAGCTGCACTTGCAAATGCAATATATACACTACCTGAATTATATTTTCATGCATCTAGTGATATTTGTGAAAGTTTAATATTATCATTAATGCAGACTGAAGATATTGAAAAGGGAGAACAAATTTTATATTGTATTGCTATGGTAGGAGATAAAAAAGCATTAGAAGTATTTTATAAATTGGAACAAAAACCACTTTATTGGTTGGAAGATATTTTACCCTCTATATATGCTCAATATGGTGGATGGACATTTGATAATACAGGAAAAAAACTAGAATTGAAATATGATACTTGCTATCATATTATAGAAAACCAAAAATCAAAAAATAGTATAATTGGTCATATTAGAGAAGATTTTTGTGCTTATTGTGGTTGTCAATTAGTAGATATATTAATTTTAGATGGTAGAGATAAAAGGCTTTCCTTTTTAAATATTGATGGTATTGTTACTGCTGCTTGTTGTCCAGAATGTGTTTGTTGTGAAACAATGCTTTGTCAATATACATTAGATGGTAAAAGTAATGTATTATTTGATGAAATATATTATTCAAATGCTATTGAAAATACAACAGATATTGATATTATAAAACAATTACAGTGCCATAAATTTACATTAAGTCAAAATAGTGTTCCTGTTTTTTATGGTGCAAATAGTAAAAATGCAAATACTATAGGAGGCTTTGCAAATTGGGGAGAAAATTGGTATTATACCACCTGTCCTAATTGTGACAAAACAATGAAATATTTAGCACAAATACAATGGCAAACAGTTATCAATTTTTTTGAGGGAACACTCTATATAGAAATTTGCACAAATTGCCAAATTATATCAATGCATTGTCAATAAAATATTATTGATAATGTATAGTATTATCTTATACTTTTTTATTTGACAAAACCAATATCAAATTTTTTAATTAAATTTTCTAATAAAATATAAGATATACAAAAAGGCATCGAAAACTCGATGCCTTAATATATTTTATTTTGATTTATCAATAAAATTGTTTATCAATTCCATTACTTCTGATATTGTACCTTTAATGCAAACTTCACTTGCCAATTTTTGACACTCTCTATAGCTTAAATTACGTACATTATATCTTGTAGAAGCAATTTCTGTTGCTGTCATACTAAATTCATCTAATCCCATACCTAAAAGTACTGGTAATGCTTTTTCATCACTTGCAAATTCACCACACATGCCTACCATTTTACCATATTTATGTCCAGATTCAATGACTTTATTTATAGCACGCAATACTGCTGGGTGGAAAGAATTATACATTTTTGCGATTTTTTGATTTCCTCTATCAACAGCTAAAAGATATTGTGTTAAATCGTTTGTACCAATGCTAAAGAAATCAACTTCTTTTGCTAAGTCATCTGAACACATTACACTGGCAGGTGTTTCAATCATAATACCTGTTTGTATGCTGTTATTAAATGGTACAGAATCCCTTCTTAATTCTTGCTTACACTCTTCTAATACTTCATTTGCTGCTAAAAATTCCTCAACAGAAATAATCATTGGATACATAATTCTGATATCGCCATAAGCACTTGCACGCAACAATGCTCTCAATTGTGTTTTAAACACATCTTTCAAATCCAATGAAATACGAATTGCTCTCCAACCCAAAAATGGATTTTCTTCTGCATCAAATTTGTAATAAGAAAGCTCTTTATCGCCACCAATATCAAGCGTTCTAATAATAACTGGTTTTTTAAGTGTTTCAACGGCTGCTTTATATACTGTAAATTGTTCCTCTTCTGTTGGGAATTTTGTATTTTCCATATATAAAAATTCACTACGGAACAATCCAACACCTTCTGCACCTTTTGCAACAGCATTTTCAGCATCTGGAATATTGCCAATATTAGCAAACAATTCTACAGTTCTACCATCTACTGTTGTAGCAGGCAAGCCGTTCATGCTCTCCAATTTTGCTTTCATTTCTTTATATTCTTCTGCTTTTTTAAGATACTCTTGCTTTGTTTTTTCATCAGGATTGATAATAATTTTTGCTCCTAAAGCATCTAATATAATATAATCGTTGTTTGTCACTTCGCCTCTAAAGCCAGCTACACCAACGATTGCAGGAATTTCTCTGTTTCTTGCCATAATAGCAACATGGCTTGTTACACCGCCACCTTCTGTAATAAATCCTTTTACAAATTTAAAATCCATATTTGCTGTATCAGATGGTGCTAAATCCTCTGCTACAACAATCACTTCTTCATTAATTCCTTCAAAAGGATTGCTTTTTACACCTTTGAGATGGCACATAATTCTTTTGCCGACATCTTTCATATCAGCTGCACGTTCTCTTAAATATTCATCATCAAGGTTTTCAAACATCTCAACTGTTGCAACAATGTATTCTTCTAAAGATAACTGTGCATTTTTCAATTCATCATTGATTTTTGATACAACAGAATCATGAAGGTCTGGGTCGCTTGCAACATCCATATGTGCTGCAAATATGTCATTATCTTTTGCCAATACTTGTAAATCAGAAACAGTATCTTTAACAGCTTTTTCAAATTTTTTTACTTCAATATCTTTTTCGCTGTCACGAATCAATTTTTTATCTGCTTCCAAATTTTGCTGTACTACAAGGAATGCTTTCCCCATAACGATACCTTTAGAAGCAGCTTTTGTAACAGAAATTGTTTTCATTGATAAGCTTTCTCCTTTCTCCTGTGAGAATCACTTTTTAAAACCTGTGTATTAATGCTACTAACTCATGAACAAATTCATGAGTTAGCAGCACATTTTATCATTCTTTTAAATCAGCAATGTATTTTGCAATTTCTTCTACTGCTACTGCTTCATCAGCACCATCAGCAACGATTTCTAACTCTGTGCCTTGTTTTGCTCCCAATGTCAAAACATTGATAATACTTGCAGCGTTAGCTTTCTTTTCACCATTAATAATGGTTACTGTACTTTGGAATTTTTTTACAAATGCTACCAAGTTGGAAGCTGGACGAGCATGTAAACCTGTTTTGTTTGTTAATGTTACTTTTTTAGATACCATAATTTTTTCTCTCCTTCTCTTATTGAAATAATTATTTTGTGTCAATATTACACATATACATATTATACACTATTTTATATGATTTTGAAAAGAAAAAAGGGAAATATTTGCTTTAATTTTATAAATTTATAACATCTTGATAAGATTTCTCTATCTTATCTAACAAATCTTTGTCAGATATGCCAGAAATTTCTGCCATAGCATCTCTTACACCCAATTTTGTAATTTTTTCTTGCAGTTCTACACTTTGTTTATCTTCTTTATTATCATAATGTAATGCTGCTCCAATACCTGTAATAATATGGTCTACTGGAAGTCCATAACTAACTGCTGTCATAAGAGGTTTTACAAGTCTGTCTGTTTCACTCAGTTTTCTTAATGGTTCTCTGCCTACTCTTGCTACATCATCTTTTAAATAAGGATTTTTGAAACGTCCTATAATTTTGTCAATATATTTCATATGCGCTTCTGCATCAAAACCATGTTTTTTGATCAAACCGTTTCCACTTTCTATCATAGCTGCTTTTACTATACTATATATTTTTTCATCTGCAATACTTTCATCTATTGTGTTGTATTTTTTCAAATATCCTAAATAAGATGTGATGCAATGACCTGTATTTAATGTAAACAATTTTCTTTCAATATAAGCCATTAAATTATCTGCCAAATTCATGCCTTTAATTTGTGGAATTTCGCCTTTAAAAGATGCTTGTTCTACATTCCACTCATAGTAGTTTTCTACTACAACATCAACAGGATTTTCACTTCTTACAGGAGGTACAATTCTATCAACAGAACAATCTGGGAAACCTACATATTTATCAGCATATGCTTTTGCAGAATCATCTAGTTGACCATATACATGTTCTTTTAATTGAGAACTTGCTTTAATCGCATTTTCACAAGCAATAATGTTTAAATAACTTTCAGAACCAGCTTGTTGACGTAATGTAATACCCTTTGCAATAGTTGGTGCAATACGTGGCAATATTGTCAATCCAACTGCTGTTGTAATCACTTCTGCCTCTTTGATTTCATCTAAAACAGCATCTGTTGTAGAATCTACACCAGAGATATCCTCAATTTTTAAATCAGTACATTCTACGTCCATAATATGAACAGTATATGATTTATCCTCATTAATTTTGTTTATCATATCTTTATTTACATCTGCAAATACCACATGATAACCTGCCTGTGATAATAATGCACCAATAAAGCCCCTACCAATATTACCTGCACCAAACTGTATTGCTTTTTTCATATGTGTTTCCTCCTCTTTTATATTATATAATAACAATCCCACTTCCTCAAAAGAAAGTGGGATAACTATATTATTGGAACATAGCCAAAACTTCTTCTGGGCTTGTTACTGTTTTTAATTTTTCTAATTGCGCTTCTTCTTCAATAATTCCACCAATTTTTGCTAAAAGGTCAAGATGTTCATCACCTATACCAGCTATACCAAATACAAGATATGCTTTTTCTTCTCCAAAAGATACACCATCTGGATATTGCAACATAACAATACCTGTTTTCTTTACTTCTCCTTTTGCTTCTGCTGTACCATGAGGAATCGCTACACCAAGTCCCATATATGTACTAACTGTTCTTTCTCTTTCCTGCATTGCTGGAATATAACTTTCATTGACATAACCCAATTTATGCAATAATTCTCCTGCTGCTTGAATCGCTTCTTCTTTTGTTACACTAGCTAAACCTGTTTTAATACCTTCTTTTATAATGACATCAGATTTTGCAGCTTTTACAGGTTCTGCTGCTGGAGCTGGTTCTGGTGCTGCTGGAATAGTAGAAGGTGCTGCATCACCACCATTTGCCCTTTGTTCTAATGTTTTATAAAGAGCATCTAAATTAGGGTCAGCTAAAAAGTTTCCTATTGTAATAATATGTGCTTGTGGTCCTGAAGCTCTTGCTCTTTCTTGTAATACTTCCTGACATACAACGATATCTGCATCAGCAGGTACATTATCAACTGATGTATTGATAACTGTAATACCTAAATTTAAAGGCTTAATTCTATTTCTAAATTTTGTAGCACCCATAGCACTAGAACCCATACCAGCGTCACAAGAGAATACAATTTTCTTTACAACACCAGGAATAGCTCCTGTATTAATTGGAGCAGAAGGAGCTGTTGTACCCTTTGCTTCTGCTTTCATGCTTTGCATTTGAGATGTTGCTTCGTCCAAATTTTTTGCACCAGACATTTTAATAATAGGTGATGCTACTAAGAAAGATACCGCTGCTGCGATGAGAACTCCTGCTAATACAATAAACTGTTCGCCTTTTGGTGATACAGCCATAAACGCAATAATAGAACCTGGAGAAGATGGACCTACCAAACCTGCACCTGTGATGGAGTAGAATAATATTGCTGCAACTGATGCACAGATAGGAGCAATCAATACTACTGGATTCATTAAAACATATGGGAAATAGATTTCATGAATACCACCCAAGAAATGGATAATAATTGCACCTGGTGCAGAAGATTTTGTTGTTTTGTCTTTTGAGAATAACCAATATGCCAGTAAAACACCTAAGCCAGGACCTGGGTTTGCTTCAATCATATACATAATAGATTTTCCTGTTTCAAGTGCCTGTTCTGTACCAATTGGTGTAAATATACCATGGTTAATTGCATTATTTAAGAACAATACTTTTGCAGGCTCAATAAATATACCAACCAATGGAAGTAATTTATTGTTAATCAAAATTTCAACGCCTGCAGACAAAAATGCCAATACTGCTGCCATAACAGGACCAATTACATAATAACCAAATATCGCTAATATCATACCAAAAATACCAACAGAGAAGTTATTTATAAGCATTTCAAAACCAGCAGGAATTTTTCCCTCTACTGCTTTATCAAATTGTTTGATTACCCAACCAGCAAAAGGACCCATTAACATACCACCTATGAGCATTTTTGCGTCTGTACCACATATTACACCTACTGTTGCGATTGCTGCCATTACTGCACCTCTGTCACCGCCTACCATTTTACCGCCTTGATATGCTATCAATATAGGCAGCAAATAAGTAAGCATAGGACCTTGTATTGTTTCTAACTGTGGATTAGGAAGCCAGCCTTTTTCAATAAACAATGCAGTAATAAGACCCCAAGCAATGAATGCACCAATATTAGGCATAACCATTGCACTTAAAAACTTACCAAACTTTTGTACTGCAGTTTTCATAATATCTCTCCTTTTTTATAATATTTTTTTGAGATGATGCAAATGATACAATGTTTTTTGATAATATTGTCCTAAATATTTTTCTAATGCCAATGCAAAAGCCTCTTGGTCTAAGCGATGTAAATAAGTAATTAATTCTGTATTTTCAATCAAAACACTACTTATTGTACTCATCACTTCCAAACATACTGCTGTGCCATATTCAGGTGTCAACATAACCACTGCACCTTTTACCCATCCTGTGCCATCTTTTCGAGAAAAAGGTTCTCTGAAACCAATATACCCAAAACGACAATGATTTACTTCTTTTGTTCTGCAATGAAAAAGCATAATTTCCAAACTAGAAATATACGTTTCTGCTTTCATTTCTCTGTTTTGTAAAGCAGCAGTAACATTATCTGCTTTTTCTTTTTCTTTTGTAAACATTCTTCCAGCCAATGGGAAAATACCCCAAATATCGACTGTATGCTGTATCATCAAAAACCGTAAATGTTCTAATAATTGTATGATTTCTATACCAATATTTGTCATGTACATAATATCTTGTTTAGTTGTATATTTTACGGTATTTTTCTGTTTTACAGCTGTTGGTTTCATAGCTTTTGTTTTTTCTGCTTTTTTCATCATTTCTGTTAAAAGCATTTTATCTTGTTCTGTCAATATAGGACTTACACAAACATAATCATAATGAATATCCAGTTCTACAGTAGAAACAATAAAATCAATTCCTTCTTCTGCAAGTTTTTGGGTATCAATATGTAATGCAGACAATATACGGCAAATCTCTAAATTATAAAATTCCTTTTCTAAATTTGCGGCAAGCATACGAGAAGTTCCCATACCTGTAGGGCAAACAACAGCAACATAAAATTGTTTTTGTTTGGAATGAAGTTTTTCTACGGCTGCACAAAAATGCATTGCAATAAAAGCAATTTCTGTTTCTGGTATTTCCTTTACAGTAATTTCTGCTTTTAATAATTCACATGCTTTTGCTGTCGCATCAAATATAGATGTATAGTTTTGTTTTATGGTTTGTAGTTGTGCATTTTTAATATACACATTCATAGATAAACGACTGATTGCTGGAAGAATATGTTGTATTAAATCTTCATAAAGCTCTTCGTTCTCTTTTAACGAAATCCCCAATTCTTGCTCTACAATTTTAATCATATTCTTTATTAGTTCTTTCACATTATTTTTTTTGTTAAAAAATATTGTAGCATCATCTGAAAACCAAATTTTAGCACTCAGTAAATGCATTGTAATAAAACCAATTTCGTCTACAGGAATTTCTACATCTAGTTGCTTTGAAAGTCCCTGCGCAATTTCCTCTGCTACAGAATATTCTGGTGTTAGCAAAAGTTTTTGTAATTTTTGCTGTTCCATCTCTATCTTTTCTAAATTTTGTATTCTTTTAATAGCAAGAGAAATATGAACAACTAAACCAATATATGCACTATCCGTATATTTAATTTTTAATTTCTGTTCTGTTTCAGACAAAAGTTGTTCTACTACTTTTACAATTCTTTCATCTAAGAAATGAAGCAGCTTGTTATGAGAATACATTTCTATCTTTGGCGCATCTTCGGCAGCGTGATGCCCACTTAACAAACTGAGTATTTCTTTCTCCTCCATAAAATCATAAACTACATTTGCAATCGCTTGTCTATAATTTTCCTCTGTTCCCTCCAAATAAATACCCAAACCTTGTTTTCGTATAATTTTAATTTGATAAATAGAAAGCCATTTTCCTAACACATCTAAATCATTACTAAGTGTACCTTCTGATATTTTAAACTTTGATGTAAAATAAAAAGATTTCCTTGGTTCTTTTGTTGCAAGAAGCTCTCCTAAAATAAATTTACGTCTTTGCTCTTTGGAATATACCTTTTCCACAGCTTCTACATCTAATAATTTTAATATCTTTTTTTGATTTTCAAGGCTTTCCTCTAATACAAGCCCTACTCCTGGTTTTCTAATAAATTTAAAATTGTTTTCAGAAAGCCAGTGTTCAATATCAGGCATCTCTCTTAATATTGTACGAGAACTTAATTGAAGTTTTTCTGAAATAGTTGAAATGGTAACAGGATTTGTTGCTGTAAATTTTGTCAAAATCTCAATGATGGCTTTTTGTCTTGCAGTTAAACCCATTTTTTTATTTGTGTTTCCTTTTGATAGTGACATTATTTAAAAACCAACCTTTCGATGTGATTATTATGCTATAAAACCATATTATTTTCAATCAATTCATTATCTATGTTTGTCGGGAATAGATAGTGACATTTTTAAAGAATGAAATGTTTTCATAAAAAAAAAGTGATATTTTTGTGAAAAAAATATTATTTTTTCATGTCATATACCACTTTTTATTACTTATCTATATGAAAAAATAGTCAATTTTTGTGAATATGCATAATTTATTAATCAATATTTTTGTATATTGCCCAAATCGATATTGATGACAAAATTAAAAGTGCATCTATAGGAATACTTTCATAAACTTATTGGCAAATTATTATAGTCAAAAAATAAAATTCCATATTGTAGAATGATTATTTATTTGTTTACTTTGTAAAAAAATCATTTTCTTTTTTTTGGAAAAGGAAGTGCTTGCCATGTCACTTCTACTAAATTTCTTAAAAAATCTTTATCATCCAATTCGCTTACAAAAATCATAGATTTTGCACCTTCATAAGGTAATTGTTCTTCAAAATTTGCACAAAGTTTTTTCCCTTGTTCTGTTACTTTTATTAAAAATCGATTATTATATACACCACCAAATACTTTTCCTTTATAATAAAAAGCATATTCTCCAAACATTTTTCTATAAGAAATTTCTTCCAATTCTGATAATTGTTCTGCTATAAATTGAACATATTCTAATGAAGATGACATAACTTCCCTCCTTATTTCTTTTCACCAATCCATTTATCTTTTTGTAATACAGCATCAAAAGCATCTACAATAGTGCTTTCAAAACCATTTTTCTCTAATGAACAGATACCTTCTATTGTTGTCCCTCCTGGAGAACATACTTGGTCTATTAATGCCCAAGGGTGCTCTCCACTTTCCAATACCATTTTAGCACTTCCTAAAACTGTTTGTGCTGCAATTTCCAATGCTTGCTTTTTAGGCATACCTGCCTTTAATGCTGCTCTTGACAAAGCATCCATATACAAATAAACAAATGCTACAGACGCACCACCTATTACACTAAATATTGAAAATTGTTCTTCTGAAATTTCTACTACACTTCCTATAGTAGAAAACATATTTTTTGCTATATCAAATTGCTCATTTGTCACAAAATCATTTTTACATATGCCTGTTGTAGAAGCACCAATTTTACCATTAATATTAGGCATTACCCTTACAACAGGCGTTTTTTCAGCCAAAAATGTGCTAATATAATCTAATGTCTTTCCTGCTGCAATGGATATAATAAGAGGCTTTTTTTTCTGTATTGCTTGTTTCATGCTTGGCAAAATTTCTGCTAAAATATGAGGTTTTACCCCTAATACCAACACATCAGAAGCAGAAATTACTTCATCTATCGTTTTGCAAAAATGTGCAGAGCAGTTTTTTGCAAGTCTTCCTGCTGTAATACCTGATTTACTTGTTATATAAATACAATTTCCATCATAACTTTTTGTACCTATTGTCATTCCTTTTACAATAGCACTAACCATATTTCCTGCACCTATAAAGCCAAAATTCATATTACTTCCTCCTTATTTTATATATATTGTATAATATAATTATAAAATCATTTTTTTAATTTTATTTTAACACTTTTTTATTTTTTGAAAAAGAAGTTTTTTAATTTTTATCGTTCCAGACTACCTATAACTATATTTCTATTTTTTTATACATCTGTTAAATTTTTTAGAAATAAAATAAAAATCTTTTATTTTTATAAATACAGTTTTATAATTGTATAAAATAACATCTAATATATTAAAAAATCAATATTGATACTAAGGAGGATTTATTTATGCAAAATCAATATCATTTTGAAACACTCCAACTTCATGCTGGACAAGAAACAGCTGACCCTACTACGCATTCTCGTGCTGTGCCTATCTACCAAACAACTTCTTATGTATTTGACAGCTGTCAACATGCTGCTGATTTATTTGATTTAAAGGCAGAGGGAAATATTTACAGTCGTATGATGAATCCCACAACAGATGCTTTTGAAGCTCGTATTAATGCTTTAGAAGGTGGTGTTGGCGCACTTGCCTTATCTTCTGGCTCTGCTGCTGTTACATATGCAGTACAAAATATCGCACAAATAGGAGACCATATTGTTTCTGCAAATACACTTTATGGTGGAACATATAATCTTTTTGCACATACACTTCCCAAAAGTGGTATTACAACTACTTTTGTAAATCCAGATGATGTTTCTAATTTTGAAAAAGCAATACAAAACAATACAAAATTATTATATATTGAATCTATAGGCAATCCAAATGCAAGTATGATTGATATTGAAAAAGTTGCAAGAATTGCTCATGCTCATAACATTCCTTTGATTGTAGACAGCACATTTGCTACACCTTATTTACTAAGACCTTTTGAATATGGTGCAGATATTGTAGTACATTCTGCTACAAAATTTATAGGTGGTCATGGTACATCAATAGGTGGTGTGATAGTAGACAGTGGTAATTTTGATTGGGAAGCAAGTGGAAAATTTCAGCATTTAGTACAACCAGACCCTAGTTATCATGGTATCAGTTTTACTAAAACAGCAGGAAAAGCAGCATATATTACAAGAGCAAGGGTTGTATTACTTCGTGATACAGGTGCTTGTTTAAGCCCTTTTCACTCTTTTTTATTTTTGCAAGGATTGGAAACACTTTCTTTACGTGTAGAACGTCATGTTGAAAATACACTAAAAGTAGTAGAATATCTTTCAAAACATCCAAAAGTGAAAAAAGTAAATCATCCTTCGTTGTCTGACAGCCCCTATTATGAATTATATAAAAAATATTTACCAAAGGGAGGGGCATCAATATTTACAATAGAAATAAAGGGCACAAGAGAAGATGCAAATCGTTTTGTTGATAATTTAAAATTATTTTCTCTTTTAGCCAATGTTGCAGATGTAAAATCTCTTGTAATCAATCCAGCAGGTACAACTCATTCTCAAATGACAGATGAAGAATTGAACGCTTGTGGTATTGCTCCGACAACAATACGTCTTTCCATTGGTACAGAACATATTGATGATATTATTGCAGATTTAGAACAAGCTTTTGAAAAAATGTAAATTATAAATTTTAATAAAAAATAAAAAAGTCATTGACAGATAATTTATTTTATGTTAAATTTATTTTCATCAAAAAGAATATATTATAAATAAAACACAATGATAAGAAGTAGTAGGTTTTTGAAACGATTCAGAGAGTTATCGGTTGGTGTGAGATAATAAGATGGATAAAACTGAACTGGTCTTGGAGTGGTTCGCTGAACAATAGTAGGCGATAACGGATGTTCACCGTTACAGGAACAGGATATTAGGCTTTTGCCAGTATCTGTATGAGTGTATCCCTTTTTTAGGGATAAATTAGAAGTGGTACCGTGGAAGGAATAAGCCTTTCATCTTCTTTGTGTAAGAAGATGAAAGGCTTTTTTAATGTATTTCATGAAATAAAATTTTATTTTACTAAAGGAGAGTAATATATTATGAAAAATTATAATCGATACAAAGTGTATCCTACAGTGAACTTAAAAGACAGAACATGGCCAAATCAAAAAATTACAAAGGCACCTATGTGGTGTAGCGTAGATTTACGTGATGGCAATCAAGCATTAATTACTCCTATGGGATTAAACCAAAAATTGCAATTTTTTCAATTTTTAGTAGATATGGGATTTAAAACAATAGAAATTGGTTTTCCAGCAGCATCTGAAACAGAATATGAATTTACAAGAGCATTAATTGATCAAAATTTAATACCTGATGATGTTACAATACAGGTTTTGACACAATCCAGAGCAAAAATTATTGAAAAAACATTTTCTGCTTTGACAGGTGCTAAAAATGCCATTGTACATTTGTATAATTCTACTTCTACATTGCAAAGAGAAGTTGTTTTTGGCAATTCCAAACAAGAAACAGTTGATTTGGCTGTATTTGGTGCAAAAATGATGAATGATATTGCTGCACAATATACAGAAACTAATTTTACATTTGAATATTCTCCAGAAAGTTTTACTGGAACAGAAATGGATTTTGCTGCAGAAATTTGTAATGCTGTAATAGATGTATGGAAACCAACACCAGAACATAAAGCAATTATTAATTTACCTTCTACAGTAGAAATGACATCTCCAAATGTTTATGCTGACCAAATTGAGTATATGTGCCGTAATTTGAAAAATAGAGAAAGCATTTTAGTTAGCCTTCATGCACATAACGATAGAGGTTGCGCTGTTGCTGCATCTGAATTAGGATTAATGGCTGGTGCAGACAGAGTAGAAGGTACATTATTTGGAAATGGTGAAAGAACAGGTAACGCTGATATTTTAACAATAGGTATGAATATGTTCACACAGGGTGTTGACCCAGAATTAGATTTCACACATATGAATGATATTGTAAGTATTTATGAAGATTCTACGCAAATGAATGTACATCCTCGTCATCCTTATGCTGGAGAATTGGTATTTACTGCTTTTTCTGGTTCTCATCAAGACGCTATCAAAAAAGGCATGACAGCAATGAAAACACATCCAGAACATTGGGAAGTACCTTATTTGCCTCTTGACCCTAAAGATGTTGGCAGAAGTTATGACCCTATTATCAGAATTAACAGTCAATCTGGTAAAGGTGGTGTAACATTTATATTAGAACAAAATTATGGTTTATATCTTCCAAAAGCATTCCAAAGAAATGCAGGAGATATTATTACTGGTGTTTCTGATGAATTACAGTCTGAATTAACACCAGAACAAATTTATGATGTGTTCCAAAAAGAGTATGTTGATATTAGAACACCTTTGCAGTTAAATTATTACAAAACTCAAAGTGTTGACCAAGATTGGGATTTAGTTTCCATTGCAGCAGAAATTGAATTTAAAGGTAAAAAATATTATATTGAGGGCGAAGGTAATGGTGTTGTATCTGCCTTCTGTCATGCAATAGAAGAAGTTATTGGAATATCAGTAGACATATTAGATTATAGAGGACACTCTATGGAATATGGCACAAAAGCAAGAGCAATATCTTATATTGAAGCAAGAGGAACAGATGGTAAAAAATATTATGGTGCAGGTACATCAAGCAGTGTTGGAAAGTCTTCACTACGTGCCGTAGTCAGCACTGTAAATAAAATGTTAACATCTGCCGAAGCTTAATGATTAGGGCATTGCCCTAATCATTTCAAAAATTTTTAAATGAAATCATATTTCATAATGTATTATTATAATCATTATTTTATGTTTTTGGAGAAAATATGAAAATTGTTGAAATAAAACAAATAACACCAGTATTGTTACAACAATTATTAGAAATGCTGTTTGTTTCAAATAAACAAAGAGGAAAAGGAATTGGTAAAAGGCTGATAGAATATGGCATTGAAATTTATTCTATTAACGAATTGACCATAAATGAACAAAATCTGCTTGCTAAAGACTTTTATGAACATATTGGATTTCAAGTATATAAAAAAAGTAATTATGATGAACAGGGAAATCCCTATCCTCTTTTGTATATGAAACAAATATAACAATTTATAAATTGAAACATTTATAATAAAAAAGGAGGAGTATTATAATGGGAATGACAATGACACAGAAAATACTTGCTGCACATGCTGGTATGGACTATGTAAGCGCAGGGCAGTTAATACAGTCAAAATTAGATATTGTTATGGGAAATGATATTACAACTGCTGTAGCAATACCAGAATTTAAAAAAACAGGTGCAAAAGAAGTATTTGATAAAGATAAAGTTGTTGTTGTATTAGACCACTTTACACCAAACAAAGATATTAAAGCTGCAGAACAGTGTAAAAGCTGTCGACAATTTGCTTATGATACTAATATCAAAAACTTTTTTGATGTGGGAGAAGTAGGCATTGAACATGCACTTCTTCCAGAAAAAGGTATCGTTGTACCTGGTGATGTTATCATTGGCGCAGACAGCCATACTTGTACTTATGGTGCATTAGGTGCTTTTTCAACAGGTATAGGCAGTACAGATATGGCAATCGGTATGGCAACAGGAGAATGTTGGTTCAAAGTGCCTTCTGCTATCAAATTTAATATCATTGGTAAACCTTCTAAATATATTAGTGGTAAGGATTTGATATTATATATCATAGGAATGATTGGTGTAGATGGCGCATTATATAAATCAATGGAATTTACAGGAGAAGGTATTAAAGAACTCTCTATGGACGATAGATTTACTATTGCAAATATGGCGATTGAAGCAGGTGCAAAAAATGGTATTTTTCCAGTAGATGAATTGACTATTGCTTATACAAAAGAACATTCTACAAAACCATATACAGTATATGATGCTGATGCTGATGCAGAATATGATGCAGAATATACTATTGATTTGAGTACACTTCGCCCAATTGTTGCATTCCCTCATCTGCCCGAAAATACAAAAATAATTGATGAAGTAGGAGAGGTCAAAATTGACCAAGTTGTTATAGGTTCTTGTACAAATGGTAGATTTTCAGATATGAAAATTGCGGCTGATATATTAAGAGGCAAAAAAGTTGCAAAAGGTGTCAGAACAATTATTATTCCTGCTACACAACAAATTTATTTAGATTGTATCAAAGCAGGTTATGTAGAAGACTTTATAAATGCTGGAGCAATATTTTCCACACCAACTTGTGGTCCATGTCTTGGTGGTCATATGGGTATTATGGCAGCGGGAGAAAAATGTGTTTCTACTACAAACAGAAATTTTGTAGGACGTATGGGACATGTAGAAAGTGAAGTATATCTTGCAAGCCCAGCAGTTGCTGCTGCATCTGCTATTGCAGGAAAAATTATAAATCCAGAAGAATTGGAGGGTTGAGTTGTGGAAGCAAAAGGAAGAGTATTTAAATATGGTGACAATGTAGATACTGATGTAATTATACCAGCTCGTTATTTAAATGTATCTAGTGGTGAAGAATTAGCAAAATATTGTATGATTGATATTGACCCTAACTTTGTAAATAATATGAATAAGGGAGATATTATCGTGGCAACAAAAAATTTCGGATGTGGTTCTTCCAGAGAACATGCTCCTCTTGCTATTAAATGTGCAGGAGTTTCTTGTGTAATTGCTAGTACATTTGCAAGAATATTTTATAGAAATGCCATTAATATTGGTATGCCTATACTAGAATGTGAAGAAGCAGCAAATGACATTGAAAACGGAAACGAAGTATCTATTAATTTTGATACAGGTGTCATTACAAATATTACTAAAAATAAAACATATCAAGCACAAGCATTTCCAGAATTTATTAAAAAAATTATGGAGTCTGATGGACTTGTACAGCAAACAAAAAAAAGATTAGCAAAATAAAAAGTATTTATAATAATATTTTTTTTAGAAAGGAGAAATATTATGCCAGAGTTTCATATTGCTGTGGTAGCTGGTGATGGTATTGGTCCAGAAGTAACAGAACAAGCTATGGCAGCATTAAACAAAATTGGAGAAATATTTCATCATACATTTCATTTTAACAAAGTATTAGCAGGTGGCTGTGCTATAGACAGTGTGGGAAAATGTCTTCCTACCGAAACATTAGAACAGTGCAAAAAAGCAGATTCTGTATTATTAGGTGCAGTAGGTGGTCCAAAATGGGATACTGTAGCAGGTGACCAAAGACCAGAAAAAGCATTGCTTGGTTTAAGAGAAGGTTTAGGTCTTTATGCTAACTTACGTCCTGCTATAATACACAAATCTCTTTCTGATGCTTGTCCTCTTAAAACAGAAATTACAGGAGATAGTCTTGATATCTTAATTGTAAGAGAATTGACAGGCGGTATTTATTTTGGTGAAAAGGGTTACAGAGAAGGAAAATATGGACAAGAAGCATTTGATGTAGAAGCATATAGTGAAATGGAAATTAGAAGGATTGCAAAAAATGCTTTTGATGTTGCTATGCAAAGAAATAAAAAAGTAACCAGTGTAGATAAAGCAAATGTTTTAGAAAGTTCTCGTTTTTGGAGAAAAATTGTAACAGAAGTAGCACAACAATATCCAGAAGTAGAATTAAATCATATGTATGTAGATAATGCTGCTATGCAATTAATTAGAAATCCAAAACAATTTGATGTTATTGTAACTTCCAATATTTTTGGTGATATTCTTTCTGATGAAGCAAGTATGATTACAGGTTCTATTGGACTTTTACCTTCTGCAAGTTTAGGAGAAACTGGAGCAGGTATGTATGAGCCAATACATGGCTCTGCACCAGATATTGCTGGAAAAGATATTGCAAATCCTATTGCGGCAATACTTTCTACTGCTATGATGTTAAGATATTCTTTT
Source organism: Lachnospiraceae bacterium 46-61 (assembly GCA_041223565.1). Lineage (GTDB taxonomy): Bacteria > Bacillota > Clostridia > Lachnospirales > Anaerotignaceae > Coprocola. Next base: position 47,690 of record JBCLQL010000001.1, on the reverse strand, counting down.
AAATTAAACAAAGAAGCTGATGCAATAGAAAAAGCAGTAACTTCTATATTAGAAGCAGGATATAGAACAGCAGATATTATGAGTGAAGGTATGAAAGCAGTTGGTACAATACAAATGGGAAAATTGATTTGTGATGCTATACAATAATATTGCATAAAAATACAATCTATATTTCTTATAATATTAATCAAACAAAAAATATGTTAAAAATTTTTCAAAAAACTATTTACAAATTACTAAAATAGGTGTATGATAATGAAAAAATAAATATAGTTTTCTTCAGGGCAGGGTGTAATTCCTGACCGGCGGTAAAGTCCGCGAGCGAATAGATATTTGCTGACATGGTGTAACTCCATGACCGACAGTATAGTCTGGATGAAAGAAGAAAAAACACTCATATAATCTCTATGTTTTATTTGTGTAGCATAGAATCATAATGATATTGTAAATTTGCCCTGAAATACAAATGTATTTCAGGGTTTTTTATGATTGTTATTACTATAAAAAGTATTTCAAAAAACTATTTGATATGTTATTATTTTGTTATAATTTTAACGATAGTATGTTATATTTTTTTGCCCTGTATTTTTAAATATACAGGGCTTTTTCGTTTGGGGGTATATCTTATGATTGAAAAATATATGGAAGAGGCATTAAAGTTGGCAGAATTAGGGAGAGGGCATACTAACCCAAATCCTATGGTAGGAGCTGTTATTGTCAAAAATGATACCATAATAGGAAAAGGATATCACCAATATTATGGAGGACTTCATGCTGAAAGAAATGCATTTGCTAATTGCACAGAAGATCCTTCTGGTGCCGATTTATATGTTACTTTAGAACCTTGTTGTCATTATGGCAAAACCCCTCCTTGTACTGATATTATTATAGAAAAAAATATCAAAAGAGTTTTTATAGGCTCTGATGACCCTAATCCTCTTGTTGCAGGAAAAGGCATTGAAAAATTAAAACAAAATGGTATAGAAGTATATACAGGAATATTAAAACAAAAATGTGATAATCTAAATACTATATTTTTTCATTATATCAAAACAAAATTGCCTTATGTTGTTATGAAATATGCTATGACAGCAGATGGCAAAATTGCCACATATACAGGAGATAGTAAATGGATTACAGCAGAACAAACAAGAAAACAAGTTCATTATATGAGAAATGCACTTTCTGGTATTATGGTAGGTATTGGCACAGTACTTGCAGATGACCCTTTACTAAATTGTCGTATAGATGGAGGAAAAAATCCTATTCGCATTATTTGCGATAGTACATTAAAAATTCCATTAAATAGTCAAATTGTAAAAACCGCAAATGATTTCAAGACAATCATTGCTTATGCCCAAAAAAATGAGCAAAAACAAAATGAATTACAAAAGGCAGGTATACAATTATTATATTTACCAAATACGCAAAATAAAGTGGACTTAAATACACTCATAACAGAACTAGGAAAACAATGTATTGATAGTATATTGTTAGAAGGTGGTGCAACATTAAATGAATGTGCATTACAATGTGGTATTGTAAATAAATTAATGGTTTATATCGCACCTAAAATATTTGGTGGCAGTAATGCAAAATCTCCTGTAGAGGGAAAAGGAATTGCTATAGCAAATCAAGCATATAGCTTATATTTGAATAGTGTTAAAATACTAGGACAAGATATTTTATTAGACTATGATGTCAAAAAGGTAGGTGAATAATAATGTTCACAGGTATTATAGAAGAAATCGGACAAGTCGCTGTAATAGAAAAAGGTAGTAAATCAGCAAAATTAACAATATTAGCAAAAAAGATATTAGAAGATATTTGTTTGGGAGATAGTATTGCAGTAAATGGTATTTGTTTAACAGCTTGTCACATTTCAAAACAGTATTTTACAGCAGACGTTATGGCTGAGACAATGAATCGTAGTAATCTTGGAAATTTACAAAAAGGTAGTCATGTAAATTTAGAAAGAGCAATGCCTGCAAATGGACGCTTTGGAGGTCATATTGTTTCAGGACACGTAGATGGCACAGGCACAATAATCAATTTAAAAAGAGAAGAAAATGCTGTTTGGGTTACTATAAAAGCAAATGAAAAAATATTAAAATATGTTGTTGAAAAAGGTTCTATTGCTATTGATGGTATTAGTTTAACAGTTGCTTATGTAGATGATAATTGTTTTAAAGTTTCTATTATTCCTCATACAGCAGATGAAACAATACTTTTAAAAAAGAAAGTGGGAGATACTGTTAATTTAGAATGTGATGTTATATCAAAATATATTGAAAAATTGCTTTTTCATAAAGAACAAAAACCAATAGAAAAAAAAGGAATTTCATTAGAATTTTTACAAGAAAATGGATTTCATTCTATATAAAATTTTTGTTTATATTCAGTAATATCTACTTCTACAAATACAGTTTTATGACAATATAAAAAAGACATTTTAATATTAAATAGTATAATAATTTTTAAAAGGAGTGGCATAAACATGAGTGAATTTGTATTTAATACAATAGATGAGGCTTTAGAGGATTTAAAAGCTGGAAAATGGATTGTTGTTGTAGATGATGAAGACAGGGAAAATGAAGGTGACATTATTGTTGCAGCAGAATTTGCTACAACAGAAGCAGTTAATTTTATGGCAAGTTATGCCAAGGGTTTAATTTGTATGCCTATGACAGAAGAAATGGCAAGTAAATTACAATTTCATCCTATGGTGAAAAAAAATACAGATAATCATGAAACAGCATTTACTGTTTCTGTAGATCATGTGGATACAACAACTGGTATTTCAGCATATGAAAGAGGCATTACAGCAAAAAAAGCAGTAGAAGAAAATGCAAAGCCAGAAGATTTTAGACGTCCTGGACATATGTTTCCACTAGTAGCAAAACCTATGGGTGTATTAGAAAGAAATGGACATACAGAAGCAACAGTGGACTTAATGAAATTAGCTGGTCTAAAGCCTTGCGGACTTTGCTGTGAAATTATGAGAGATGATGGCTATATGGCAAGATTGCCTTATTTAATAGAATTTGCTCAAAAACATCAATTAAAGCTGATTACAGTTGCTGATTTAATTTCTTATAGGAAAAATCATGAGAAATTAGTAGAATGTGTTGCAAAAGCAAAAATGCCTACAAAATATGGTGCTTTTACAATACATGGATACATCAATAAATTAAACGGTGAGCATCATGTCGCATTAACTATGGGAGATGTTGCAGATGGTAAACCAGTACTTTGTAGAGTACATTCCGAATGTTTGACAGGAGATGCATTAGGCTCTGCTCGTTGTGATTGTGGTCAGCAATATGATGCTGCTATGAAAAAAATTGCTGAAGAAGGGAGAGGTGTATTGCTTTATATGCGTCAGGAAGGGAGAGGTATTGGCTTAATTAACAAAATAAAAGCATATGCTTTACAAGATGAAGGTTATGATACTATAGAAGCAAATATTAAATTAGGATTTCCTGCTGATATGAGAGATTATACAATAGGTACACAAATATTAGCAGATTTAGGTATACGCAAAATGCGCTTAATGACAAATAATCCTAAAAAAATTGAAGGTTTGGCAAATTATAATTTAGAAATTGTGGAAAGAGTGCCAATACAAATGGAATTAGGAAAAGAAGATGAAGTATATTTAAAAACAAAACAGCAAAAAATGGGACATTTATTAACATATTAATTAATTTTTGTTTTGCAGTAAATTAAATCCATAACATAAAATATAAGGAGGATAAACATGAAAATATTGGAAGGTAATTTAGTAGCACAAAATATGAAAATCGCATTAGTAGCATCTAGGTTTAACGAATTTATCGTTTCTAAATTGATTAGTGGTGCTGTAGATGGATTAAAACGTCACAATGTTTCTGATGATGATATTACACTTGCTTGGGTACCAGGTGCATTTGAAATTCCTTTAATTGCTTCTAAATTAGCAAAGTCTGGAAAATATGATGCTGTTATTTGCTTGGGTGCAGTAATAAGAGGTGCAACTTCTCATTACGATTATGTTTGCAATGAAGTATCAAAAGGAGTTGCTCATGTTTCATTAGAAACTGGTATTCCTGTATTGTTTGGAGTATTAACAACAGATACTATAGAGCAAGCGATTGAAAGAGCAGGCACAAAAGCAGGCAACAAAGGTTATGATTGTGCATTATCTGCTATTGAAATGATAAATTTAAGTAAAGAAATATAAAATATTATATAATAAATAACATTTTAAAAGTATAGGTGATGTATGAATAAAGTTCATTCATCACTTATTTTTTATGTATAAAAATAGTTGAAAATCATTTTAATTGGAGTTAGTATTTTATTACATTACAATGTAGGGAGTGATATTATGTGCTTTTATAGCAAAATATATAAAGAAAATATAAATACAGCAACAGTATTATATAGTAGGAGAATAGGTGCTTATGGTCATGAGAATGTTATACTGATGGAAAATTTTAAAAAATGGTTAAAAGAAAATAAATTATTTGATGATAACACTATTATTTTAGCTATTCCATTAGACAATCCTAATATCATAAAAGCTGAGCAATGTAGATATGATGTTTGTATGATTTATTCTGGTAATGATAAAATCAGTTCTGAGAAGGTCAAAATGAGAAAAATTACTGGAGGAAAATATATTATATTTTTAATAGAGCATACAAGCGAAGCAATTAAAAAAGCATGGCAAGAATGTTTTTCTGAATTAGAAAAGTTAGGTTATTTATTAGATATCTCAAAACCAATAATAGAAAGATATGTTAAAAAGTTAGTAGATAAACATTATTGTGAATTATGTATTCCAATTTTATAATATAAAAATACATTATATATATGATTACTATAGTATTATTTTACATTTTTTGTATGCTTTTACTATAAAATAGAATAATATATACTATTTTACCATCAAGACATTGACATTTTATACAGTTTCAAATATGATAATAGAAGGAATTTATTATATTTTTATTATAATAACAGATAGGAGGGTAATTATTATGAATATATTTGATATTTTAGGTCCAGTTATGGTTGGACCATCTAGTTCTCATACAGCAGGCGCAACAAAAATCGGTTTAACAGCAAGAAAATTATTAGCAGAAAAGCCAATTAAAGCAGATATTTATTTACACGGTTCTTTTGCAGCAACAGGTGTCGGACATGGTACAGACAAAGCGTTAATTGCAGGTATACTAGGTATGCAAGCAGATGATATGAGAATTCCTCATAGTTTTGATGTGGCAAAAGAAGAAGGCTTAACTTTTTCTATACAAAATAAAAATTTAAAAGAGGCACACCCTAATACAGCACTCATTGAAATAGAAGGAGAGCAAGGACGTACACTAAAAATACAAGCTTCTTCGCTGGGTGGTGGTAGAATTATGGTAAATAAAATTGATGATATTGATGTTAATTTCAGTGGTGAATACAATACATTGATTATACATAATGTAGACCAACCTGGACACGTTGCAGAAGTGACATCTCTTTTGGCACATAAAGGCGTTAATGTAGCAAATATGCATTTATATCGTGATAGACGTGGCGGATATGCTTGTATGGTAATTGAAATTGACCAGCAAATGCCACAATCTGCATTAGATTGGCTAAAAAGAGTAGAAGGTATTATAAAAGTAACATATTTTAATAGGGAGGTAGAATAATATGTCCTATCATGCAATAAAAGAATGGTTAGCTACAGCGGAAGAAAAACAAATTCCATTATGGGAAGTAGTACTGCAAGATGATATGTCAGAAAGAGCTGTTTCAAAAGAAGATTCTTTGAAAGAAATGGAAAGAATATGGGACGCTATGCTTTTATCCGCAGAACAATATGATGGAACATTACGCTCTAACAGTGGACTTGTAGGAACAGATGGTCAAAAATTACAAGATTACGGCAAAAAAGGAAACACACTTTGCGGTGATTTTATGAACAAAGTTATGACAAGAGCAGTACAAGTAAGTGAATCTAATGCTTGTATGAAAAGAATTGTCGCAGCACCTACCGCTGGTTCTTGTGGTGTTATGCCTGCTGTATTTGTAACATTATATAAAGAAGGCAAAGCAACAAAAGAACAAATTATAGAGGCATTATATGTTGCTTCTGGTATTGGTAAAGTAGTAGCAGAAAGGGCATCTATTGCTGGTGCATCTGGCGGTTGTCAAGCTGAAGTTGGTACAGCTTCTGCAATGACAGCAGGTGCATTAGCTGCATTACATGGTTGTACTGGAAAACAAGTAGGAGATGCATTGTCTATTGCATTAAAAAATCTCTTGGGACTTGCCTGTGACCCTGTTGCTGGATTGGTAGAAGTACCTTGTGTAAAAAGAAATGTAATAGGCGCTATCAACGCTGTTGCAGCAGCAGATATGGTGTTGGCAGGTATTGAAAGTGTGATACCTCCTGATGATGTAATTGATGCTATGGGAGAAATAGGACATGAAATGTCATATAAAATAAAAGAAACTGCTTTAGGTGGTTTAGCAGCAACACCAACAGGACAAGCGATTGCAGATAGGGTATTGCAAAAATAAATAATATATACAATAAAAACAAGTCTTAAAAGGCTTGTTTTTTATATATTTGTTTTATTTACAATACGTATGTATGCTCCTGCACAACAGTGCATCATTACAGCATTGCAAGTATAATGAATACATTTTTCATTTTTTATTTCTGCCACAATGCCATCTAATAGTTCATTTAATAATATGATTCCTTTTTCTATTCCTAATGCTGATACAGCAGATATTAATGTATCCATATTTCCTAGCCAGCAATATATATTTTGATTTTTTAAATTTTCAATATTTGAAAAATAGTTTTCTGTTAGTAAAAAAGCATTTTTAGGTATTTCATTTTTTTGTTCTGTTATATAAAGTATTTTTTCTGTCATAATATTCTTTCCTATCTCTCTTAATGTTTATAAAAATTCTTTTTTTCTTATTTATTATAAAATAATACTTTGTATATGTCTATTATTATTAATTAAAATAATATATATTTAAAATTATTTTTATTCAACACGAATGATATTTTCATATATTAAACTAATAAACCATATTGATTTATTGTATTTTTATATCAAAATTGCTATAATGAGTTATCATGAAATCATTATAAGAAAGGGGTTTTCATATATGAAAATAAAAGATATTATTTGTGTAGAAAGACCTACATTATCATTTGAAATTTTTCCTCCAAAACCTGGTGCAGATTTTGAACCTGTAAAAAAAGCAGCAGAAGAAATTGCAAAGTTAAAACCTGATTTTATATCTGTAACATATGGTGCTGGAGGTGGTACAAGCAACAACACAATTAAAATTGCTTCTTACATACAACAATTAGGTATCACTGCATTAGCACATTTAACTTGTGCATCTTCTACTAAATATGAAGTGGAAACAGTATTACAAGAAATTAAACAAAATAATATTGAAAACGTATTAGCACTTAGAGGAGATATACCAGAAGGCAGTGATTTCCCTCAGCCAAATCAATATCGTTATGCAAGTGAACTAGTAGAGCATATCAAAAAAAGCAGTGATATTTGTGTTGGAGGTGCTTGCTATCCAGAAGGACATACAGAATCTTCTACAAGAGCAGAAGATATTGCTCATATGAAAATAAAAGCAGATATGGGATGCGATTTTTTAACAACACAAATGTTTTTTGACAACAATATATTATATAACTACTTATATCACATCAGAGAAGTTGGTATTACAACACCTGTACTTGCAGGAATTATGCCTGTAACAAATGGAAAACAAATTGCAAGAATCTGCCAGCTTTCTGGTACAATACTTCCTCAAAGATTTCGTTCTATAGTAGATAAATTTGGTGATAAACCAGAATCTATGAAACAAGCAGGCATTGCTTATGCTACAGACCAAATTATTGATTTAATTGCAAATGGTGTAAAAGGAATTCATGTATATTCTATGAATAAACCAGATGTAGCATCAAAAATTGTAGAAAATCTTTCAGAAATAATTAGGTAATGATTATGAATATAAATGATATTTCTCAGAAAGAAGTTTTTCGCTATTTAGGCTATCATAATACAATACCAAGTGAAATAATACAAAGTGCTGTAATAGATTGTATTTCAGAATTATTGAATCATTGCTCTATGCATCACACGTATAAAATATTTGATTGTACTATACAACATACAAAAATTATAATTGGCAATCATGTTACTATAGAAAGTAAAAATCTTTCTAAAAACTTAAATGAATGTAATCAAGTCATATTGTTTGCTGCAACATTAGGTGTACAAGCCGATATTTTACTAAAAAAATATACTCATATTGACATCAGTAAAGCTGTAATTATGCAAGCAACAGCAGCAGCAATAATAGAAGAATATTGCGACCAATGTCAAATTGAAATTGAAAAAACATTAGCAAAACAAAAACTTTTTTTACGTCCTCGTTTTAGCCCAGGTTATGGTGATTTTGATTTAATACATCAAAAAGATTTTATTACATTATTAGATTGTCCCAGAAAAATTGGCTTAACATTAACAAATAGTTTTTTATTAGCTCCTTCTAAATCTGTAACAGCCATTATGGGAATATCTAAAACAAATAAACATTGTCATATAAAGGGTTGTGAAGCCTGTGCAAAAACAAATTGTATATTTAGAAGGGGAGATGATACTATTTGAGTATATTAGAATTATTAGGAAGTCGTATAGTTTTTTTTGATGGAGGCACTGGTACACTTTTGCAACAAAAAGGACTGCAAGCAGGTGAATTACCTGAAATTTGGAATATAGAGAAAAAACAAGCATTGATTGAAATACATCAAAATTACTTTGAATCTGGCAGTGACATTGTATTAACAAATACATTTGGTGCTAATCGCATCAAATTGCATAATATTAATTATAGCATAGAACAAATTATTACTGCTGCTGTTGAAAATGCCAAAACTGCTGCAAAAAATGCTTGTATTAATCGTAAAGGATATGTTGCATTAGATATTGGTCCAAGCGGAAAACTATTGCAGCCATTGGGTGATTTATCTTTTGAAAACGCCTATACTGCTTTTCAAGAAATGGCTGTTGCTGGTGAAAAAGCAGGTGCAGACATTATTGTAATAGAAACAATGAGTGATATTTATGAAACAAAAGCAGCAGTATTGGCAGCAAAAGAAAATACAAATTTACCTGTATTTGTTACTGTTGTATTTGATGAAAAAGGAAAACTTTTAACAGGTAGTGATGTCAACACTGTTGTTGCTGTATTGGAAGGACTTGGAGTAGATGCGCTTGGTATTAACTGCGGGCTTGGTCCTCACCAAATGCTACCACTTGCAGAACAAGTATTGAAAAACTGTTCTATTCCAGTAATTATAAAACCAAATGCTGGATTACCAAGAAATGAGAATGGTAAAACGATATTTGATGTGTCTCCCGAAGAATTTGCACAAGCAATGGAAAAAATAGTAGATAAGGGTGTATGGATTGTAGGAGGTTGTTGTGGTACAACACCAGCTCATATTAAAGCATTATATGAACATTGTAAAAATAAAACACCTTTGCCTATTATACCTAAAAATAAAACAATAGTGTCATCTTATGCACATACTGTTGAAATAGGAAATTCTCCAATAATGATAGGAGAACGTATTAACCCTACAGGAAAATCTCGTTTTAAACAGGCATTAAAAGAAAAAGATTTTGATTATATATTACGAGAAGGATTTTCACAGCAACAAAAAGGTGCTCATATATTAGATGTTAATGTAGGATTACCTGATATAGATGAAACACAAATGCTTATTTCTGTTATGAAAGAATTGCAAAGTGTTATTGATTTACCTTTGCAAATAGATACTTCCAATGTCTTGGCAATGGAACAAGCACTGCGTTACTATAATGGTAAAGCTATGATTAATTCTGTAAATGGTAAAAAAGAATCTATGAATGCTATATTTCCTATAGTCAAAAAATATGGTGGTGTAGTTGTTGGCTTAACTTTAGATGAAAATGGTATACCAGAAACAGCAGAAAAACGTTTTACTATCGCACAAAAAATTATTGATACTGCACAAAGTTATGGTATCTCTAAAAAAGATATTGTTATAGATGTATTAGCTATGACAATTAGCTCTGACCAGTTTTCTGCTTTAGAAACATTAAAAGCATTGTATATGGTAAAACAGCATCTTGGTGTAAAAACAGTTTTGGGTGTATCAAATATTTCATTTGGTTTACCTCAAAGAGAAATTATTACATCTCATTTCTACACTATGGCAATGCAATGCGGACTTGACGCAGGTATTATCAATACTAATTCTGATGCTATGATGCATTCTTATTATGCTTACCATGCACTTACTGGATTAGATAATAATTGCATGGATTATATACAACAATATGGAGGTCATTCAGCTAGTATATCAACAGCACACTCACATACTAATATTCCTCTTTCTGATGCTATTATAAAGGGACTTAAAGAAAGAGCAAAACAAGCCACTGAAGAACAATTGCAGCAAATAGAGCCTTTAACACTTATCAATACAGAGTTAATACCTGCACTAGACCATGTAGGAAAAGGATTTGAAAAAGGTAGTATATTTTTGCCTCAACTTTTAATGAGTGCTGAAGCTGCAAAGACTGCTTTTGAAGTAGTTAAAATAAAAATGGGAAAAAGTGAAGAAGTAAAAAAAGATAAAATTATATTAGCTACTGTAAAAGGAGATATACATGATATTGGAAAAAATATTGTAAAGGTGCTCTTAGAAAATTATAGTTATGATGTTGTTGACTTAGGGAAAGATGTACCTCCTGAAATCATTGTAGAAACAGCTATTTCCCAAAATATTAAATTGATTGGTCTTAGTGCATTAATGACAACTACCGTAACAAATATGGAAGAAACAATTAAACAACTTCATGATAAAAAACCAGACTGCAAAATTGTTGTAGGTGGGGCAGTATTAACACAGGAATATGCAGATATGATTGGTGCTGACCATTATGCTAAAGATGCTATGGCTACAGTATATTATGCTCAGAAAATACTTGGATAAAATGTTTCACGTGGAACAATTTTAATATATTAAAATTGTTAATTATATTATATTTTAAAGTAATACCCTTCGCTAAAAAAGTGAAGGGTATTGTCATTATTATATAAAGTTATATTGTCTCACATCATATATTAATGTTTCACGTGAATATTCTATAAAAAAATGCTGTATTGTTTTACAGCACTTTCTTTAGCTTCCTAATGAATTTTTATTTGAATCTATATCCTTTTGATTCTTTTTTACTGCACTTTTAATTGCCTTTTTGACTGCTGTTTTAATTTCTTCCTCTGCTGTTATTACCATTTGTTCTTCATCTATTGTATTAATAGACTTCTTTTGATTAATTTCTCTTTGTTGTTTTTCTGTTTTTTGAGCAATCTGCTCAATGATATTTTCTACAGAATCAGAAAGTACATTAATATTTTTTTCTTCTTCCTTTTTTGATGTATCAGATGAAATTTTTTCTATCCCTGATATAATTTTAATTTGTTCTGTATGAAATAGTTCAGGTCTATGATATTTTTTTACTATATTTTCTTCTGCCTTTTTTTCTGTTAAAAGCAATACCTGTTCTTCCAAACGACGTACTTTTTCTTCAGTTTCAATTTGTTGGTTATCTTTCTCCATTTGTATTGTTTCTTTTACTAATTCTTTTACAGTTTCTTTTATATTTTCTATTTCTACTTCATTTTTAATTATAACTGTATTTTCTGAAATTTGTTGTGCAATTTCTTCTTCAGCCATAATAGAAGCCTTTTCATTTGTTGTTACATCACCTATCATTTCTAGCTTTTCTTTTTCATCATATTGTTGTTGTTCTGATTTTGGTTCAAATAGTGGTTTATCTTTCCATTTAAATATGCGTTTTGGTTTCACTTTAATTACTTTTTCTGCTTTTCTTCTATAAGCACTTTGCTGTGCCATTTCTACTGCCTGCAATTCTTCTGTAGAAAGTACATATGTACTTACCCCCATTTCAATAGGTTTGGCATATGTAAAAGAGCCTGTTCTACTATGTATGCTATTTAAAACAACACCATTATCCTTTGCATCCAGCAAAGCTAATGCAAAGCAAAGATTTCCTCCCATTTCATCAAAAGGATTATAGCGAATAATACCTACTTTCTGTATATTTTCAGACATAATTGCATCCATATCTGTTACCATGTCCAGCAGTTTACCATATTGTTGTTCTATTTTCTTTGCAGTTTCAAAATATGCATCAATTTTCATTTCTAAATTATAGTCTGGTCTACGATTTGTACCCATAAAAATATCATATCGTTTTCTTTCTCTTGCTATTTTTAAAAATAATATAATGCACAATACAAAAAGTAGTATCACTGCTACTATCAAACCACCTAATATAAAAGGAAAATATAATTGTATCATCGCATTTAATATCTCCACATATCACACCTCATTATATTTCTATTCCCTTAAACATAGTTAATATTCTATCTAAATCATCATCAGAATAATATTCAATTTCAATTTTCCCCTTATTTTTTTGCGCACTTACCTTTACTTTTGTTGCAAAAAGACCTTTTAAATCATTTTCAATGGAACGATATGTTGTTGTATCAAATTGTATTGTACTTTGTGTTTTTTGTTCTATCGTTTGTTTATTTTGTTTTTGTTGTAAAGATTTTATAATTTTTTCTGTTTCTCTTACACTAAAATCTTCTTCAATAACCCTTTCTGCTAGCTCAAACTGCATATCTTTATCTGAAATAGACAACAACGCTTTTGCATGTCCTACAGATAACTTATTTTCACGAATAAAATTAATTACTCTATTATCTAAATTTAATAAACGTATAATATTTGCAATAGCAGAACGGCTTTTTCCAACTTTCTCTGCAATTTCTTCTTGACTAAATGCAAACTCTGTTTGCAATTTATAAAAGCTTTCTGCTTCTTCAATAGGGTTTAAATCTTTTCTTTGAATGTTTTCTATTAAAGCAACTTCAAAAGCAGTAGATTTATCAAAGTCCTTTATAATAGCTGGTAATTTTTTCAAACCTGCAATTTTAGCAGCTCTAAATCTTCTTTCTCCAGCTATCAGTTCATAATAATCATTCACCTTTTTTACTATAATAGGTTGTATCATGCCATAATTTTTTATAGATTCTGATAATTCTAAAAGACTTTCTTCATCAAAATATTTACGAGGTTGATTTTTATTTGCTTCAATTTTATTAATATCAATTTCTAATATTCCCTCATATTCTAAATCACTTCCATTATAACTCATCATTTTTGTATTTATCAGTGCTTCCAATCCCTTTCCTTTGGAGCCAAGACCTTTTTTAATAGACGCCATCTATTTCCACTCCTTTTCCAAAACTTCTTCTGCTAATAGTTCATAACTTTCTGAACCTTTTGATTTTGGGTCATATAAATGAATTGGTAAACCATGACTTGGTGCTTCTCCTAAACGTACATTTCTTGGTATAATTGTACGATATACATTTGCACCTAAACTTCTTTTCACCTCCTCAACAACTTGCAGTGACAAATTTGTCCTGGCATCAAACATTGTAAACACAACACCTTCTAATTCTAAATGTCTGTTTAATCTTTTCTTTACAAGATTGATTGTATGCAATAACTGTTCTAATCCTTCTAATGCAAAATATTCGCATTGTATAGGTACAAGCACAGTATCAGAAGCAGTTAAAGCATTAATTGTAATAACATTTAAAGAAGGAGGACAATCTATAATAATAAAATCATAGTTTTGTTTTATTTTATCAATTTCTTTTTTTAAAATATATTCTCTTTCTTGTTTTCCAATTAATTCAATCTCTGCACCTGTCAAACTAATATTTGCTGGTACAACTTCTAATCCTTCTACGCAAGTTTTTAATTTTACATCAATAAGTGAAGCCTCTTCTAGCATTACATTATAAATAGTATTTTCAATATCATTTTTTTCTAATCCTAAACCACTTGTAGTATTTCCCTGTTGATCAGCATCAATCGCTAATACCTTTTTTCCCTTTTTTGCTAACCATGCAGATAAATTAATTGCTGTTGTTGTTTTTCCTACACCACCCTTTTGATTTGTTATGGATATTACTCTTATTTTACTCATATGTATTTGCACTCCTAACTAATCATATAACTGCTGCAAAATTTATTTTTTTATAAATTGTATATTAGCTACTATTATTCAGTGGATAGTGCAAACCTCCATTAAATAATGTTATATTATAAAACATTTACAATCTACAATAAATTGATACGATTTATGAATACCTTCGACTTTTATTATACATATAAAAGAAAATAATTGCAATAATGTTCCACGTGGAACATTACTAAAATATCATTTCACAATGTTTCACATGGAACATTTTAAATGAAAAAAGGTATTTCCTTATAAAGGATATACCTCTTATTCATAAAAATCTTTATAATTTTATCAATAATTTGAAAATTATTTTTCCATTTCATAATTTTTTATTAATATGATTCAAAAGGAATAAAATATAAAATATTATTATTTATCTAAAATCTCCCAAATATAGAAAGTCTTCTTGGTAGCACAGATATATTAACAGGCATATCAGGTCCTTTTTCACCATCTACCGTTGTTTCATGAAGCTGTAAATGTTCTATATCTAGACATTCAATGTGAAAACTTTTTTCTTTTAAATAAACCACACCACTATCTTTTACAAACTCACCATTAAATATTTTTAGAAATAATATAGGCAATTCAATTACTGGTTTTGCCTTAATACCAACAAAATCAAACATACCGTCTGTAATAGACGCAGAAGGTGCAATTCGATTAAAACCTCCTGTTCCTGCACTATTTAACACTAAAAATAAATATAAGTCTTCTTCTAATACATTATTTTCTGTTGTAATACGAAATGGTATTTTTCTAAAATTAGCTAACTGTTCAATTCCCTTAATATAATAAGATAAACTTCCTAAAGCACATTTTAAATCTTTATCTACATTTTGAGAAACATTTGTAAACAATCCTCCTGCACAAACGTTGATAAAGCATTGTTCATTTGCAATGCCAATGTCAATTTTTTTTGCTTTTTCTGTTACAATTAATTTACACGCCTCTTCAACACTTGCTGTTTTTAATCCTAAAAATGTAGCAAAATCATTTGCCGTACCTGAAGGAATGACACCTAAAGGAATGTCTAAATTCCTTTCTATTAGAGCATTTACAACAATATTAATTGTGCCATCTCCTCCTGATACTACAATTAAATCATAATTTATATCCATATTTAAAATATGTTCTCTAATATCTCCATTTTTAATGGTACGAAAAATATGAATTTCATATCCTGCTTGCTGAAATATAGAAAAACAAATATCTAAATCAAATTTGAATGTCTTATTTCCTGAATAAGGATTATAAATCAGTTTACATTTTTTCATAAACTACCCTTCTTTTTAAATACTATAAATTTTCATTACATTTGTTCAGGAGATTGTATACCTAACAAAGCAAGTCCCTTTTTTAATACTGTTTTTACTGCAATAACTAATGCAATACGTGCCTCTTTTATAGAAGTTTCACTATTTAATATACTATTATCATGATAAAATTTATTAAATGCTTGTGATAAATTAATTAAATGTCTTGTAACAATAAATGGTTCCAACTTATCAGCTGCTTCCTGTATTTTTTGTGGAAATTGTTCAAGTAGTTTTATGACTTCCATAGAAGCATCATCTGTCAACTTACTATAATCAATATTTTCTTTTAAAACACAATCTCCACGACGTAATATACTACAAGCACGAGCATGAGTATATTGCACATATGGTCCTGTTTCTCCATCAAAATTTAGCATCCTTTCCCAAGAAAATACAACATCTTTTATTCTACTATTATACAAATCATTAAATATGACTGCACCAATCCCAACCTGTTTTGCAACTTCTTGTTTATTATACAAATCAGGATTTTTTTGCTCTATAATTTTTTGTGTTTCTGATATTGCTTGATTTAAAAGTTCCTCCATAAGTACAACGTTACCATGGCGTGTAGAAAGTTTTCCACTATCTAAACTAACAAGCCCAAATGGTACATGAATTAAATCTTTCCACCAATCATAACCCATTTTTTTAATGACAGTAAACCATTGTGAAAAATGAAGATTTTGGTCAAGCGCAGTTAAATAAATACATTTATCAAAACAATATGTTTTCTTTCTATAAAGAGCTGCTGTAATGTCACGAGTAGCATATAATGTGCCGCCATCTTTTCTAATAATTAAACATGGTGGCATATTTTCATTCTCTAAATCTACAATCATAGCTCCTTCACTTTGTTTTAAAAGATTTTTTGCTTTTAGTTCTTCTACAACAGGCGCCATTTTATCATTATAAAAACTTTCCCCTGTGTATGCATCAAAATGAACACCAAGCATATCATAGACTCTATTAAATTCTTTTATACTAATATCATAAAACCATTTCCATAATGACAATGCTTCTTGCTCTCCATTTTGCATTTTTACAAACCATGCTCTTGCTTCATCTTCAAGTTCTGGTTGTTTTTCTGCCTCATCATGAAATTTTACATAAATACGCATCAATTCTTGTATTCCTTGTTGTTCTACTGCTTGCTTAGAACCCCATTTTTGATAGGCAACAATTAATTTTCCAAATTGTGTACCCCAATCTCCCAAATGATTAACACCTTCACAATGATAACCTAATGTTTCAAAAATACGATATAATGCATTTCCAATCACAGTAGAACGCAAATGCCCTACATGAAAAGGTTTTGCAATATTAGGAGAAGAATAATCAATCACTATTGTTTTTGTTTCTCCTATATTAGAATTTCCATAATTTTCATTTTGATTCAGCACTTTTTGCAGCGCCTCTTTTACATATATGCTTTTTTGCACAAAAAAATTGATATAAGCATTCTGTACTTTTATATCTTCAATAAAATATGGTCTTTCTATTTTTTGGCATAATTCCTGTGCTATTAATGGTGGTGCTTTATGAAACTGTTTTGCTAAACGAAAACATGGATATGCAAAATCTCCCATATCTTTGTTGGGAGGAATTTCTATTGTATTAATGATTTCTTGTTGTGATACTCCAGTTACTTCTTCCAATAAACAAGCAATTTCTAATTTAAAATTCATTTGATTCCCTCCATATAAAATAATAAAGCCCTATATCAATCATTGGGCTTTTATTTTCATCAGACATTTATTATAGTACTTATAATGCTTAAACTATAAATCAAATTTCTCAATCATTTATATCGTTTAATTATTTGTCTGTTATTAATAATTATAGCACTTATAACAATTTATCATAGTGAGGGAAAAAATGCAATATCTATCCATCAATATCAAAAACATAAAAAATAAAATTGTATTTTTAAAATATAACAATGATATAAAAATTTGTTTGTCAAAAGGGAAACATAAAAATTAATTTTGAAAAATGCTCATATACAAAATTTAATACTAATGCCAATGATGCAACATATCCTGCAAAAAATATAACTTTAGAATAAGGATTATCTCTCTTGCCAGAAAGTAAAACCTCTAATATAGATTGTATACAAATAATCATAAAAATTTCTGCTGACAATCGTAAAAAATCTTGCATATCTATTTTCACACTCCCTTTTTTTAATTTATGAATTTTTTTCTTTTCAAAGAACAATTTTTGTATCATAATATATTTATCAGTAAAAAGTATATTATGATTACAATATTATAATGAAAATGATATAATAATATTATGTTTGTTATCACTTATAGCTATTTATAATATAAAGGAGTGAAATATAATGAGTCAAAATAAAAAAAAATTTTCTTTGTTTTGTGCCATTACATCTGTTTGTCTTTGTAGTATCAGTGCAATACAGCATATTATTTTTTACAAAGCAAATAAAAAAAATAAAGAAGAACATACTAAAAAAATGTATCCTTATCAATATGGAATGGTAGCATATAATATATATGGTACAGGGCGTCCTCTTTTATTACTTCATAATACAGAGATTGGAGCAAGTGGAGAAGAATGGAAAAATAATATAGAAAGTCTTAGTCGTATGTATCAAGTATTTGTACCAGATTTGCCAGGATTTGGAAACTCTCAAAAACCAAAAATCACATATACTTCTTATCAATATGCTTTATTTATTAATTATTTTATTGAAAATGTTATACAACGTCCTGCATCTATTGTAGCATCTTCTGCCTCCGCTGATTTTGCAATTATGGCATATGCTTTAAATAGTAAAAATATCCGAAAATTAGTATTGATTTCTCCTACTGGGCTGCAAAATCATTTACCTACTAATAAAGAAAACCACAAAAGAATATTACTGCAATCACCTTTATTAGGAACGCAATTTTTTATATCTGCTACTTCCAAAAAGGCAATTAAAAAGCATTTAACAGAAGATATATTTTTTAGTAAAGAAATCGTTACAAAAGAATTAATTGAAAATTATTATATTATGGCACATAAGGGAAATGAAAATGCGCGTTTTTCTTTCGCTTCTGCTGAAACAAAATTCATTTATGCAGATATTAAAAAAGTATTTCAAGAAATCAAAATTCCCTTTTGTGTTGTATGGGGAAAAGAAAATAGAATAAATGTGCCAGAACAAATGGACATTATAGAGCAGATGCGTCCTGATGGAACATACTTTTTATTTGAAAATACAAGAATGCTTCCTCATTATGAAAATAGTACTGCATTTAATGAAAGTATTCATAGTTTTTTGCAATAGCATAAAGAAAGGAAATATAAATTATGGAACAAAAAAAAGAAACACAACAAGATATGGAAAATTATATTAAAAAAACACTTTTACCAGAATCTTATTTACTTCAAAAAGGAATTATTTCTAAAATGAATCCTGCCTTCTTCAATTGTGATGCTGAAAATAGATGTTTAACATTACAATTTGAAGTACAGGAATGGCAATTAAATCCTGAAGGTATTCTTCATGGTGGTATGATTGTAACAGCATTTGATACAGTATTTGGCTTATTATGTCATTTTTATATGCAACAAAATATGATTAATACCATTGATATTGCTACAACATTTTTAAAGCCTATTCCTGCAAACTGCAAATATACTATTACCGCAAAAGCAAATCATGTAGGAAATACTATTACATCTATGACAGCAGAAGCACATTTATCTGAAAATAACTTACTTTTAGCAACTGCATCATCCACATTTATGAAATTACGTACAAAAGCTGATGATATGCCTTATTAATTCAAAAAATAATATTAACAAATTCGTATGACAAAAATATTACTCCCTTGATATTAAATATAAGGGAGTAATATTTTATGCAATATATTATTTTTTTACACGTATAACAATTTCAAAACCATCTTCTTTTGTATTATTCTCATAAAAAACGGTCATACCTGATTTTTTAATAATATCAATAGATTGACGTATAGAATTTGTAAAAAGACGCATATCTTTGATATATCTTTTTTCCTTTTGTATATGTTTTTCATGCTTTTGCTGACACATTTGCTCCATTGTTTCTGCTACTAATTTCTCGGCTTGTTTTATTGTTAATTCCTTTTCTGCAATATGGTCTAATAACTTTAATTGTATTTTCTCTTCTGGTATTTTTACAATAGCTCGTCCATATTGTTCTGTTAATTGATAATGCATCATTCTCTTTTTTACTTTATCACTTAACTTTAATATACGCATTTTGTTTGTAATAATATGCTGACTTTTCAATAATTTATTTGATAATTCTTGCTTTGTAATATGATAATCTTCCATAATACTTTGATAACCTTCTGCCTCTTCCAAATAATTTAAATCCTGCCTCTGTAAATTTTCAATCATTGAAATTAAAGCACTTTGACTATTATTTACATTTAATATAATTGCAGATATTGTAGTATAACCTGCTAATTCACAAGCTCTCAGCCGTCTTTCTCCTGCTATTAATTCATAATATGTACTTCCTATTTTTCTAACTGCAATAGGTTGCAATAAACCATATTTTTTTATAGAATCTGCTAATTCTTCTAAAGCATTAAAATTAAAATATTTTCTTGTTTGATAAGGATTTGGTCTAATTTTATTAATAGGAAGTGTTTGTATTTTGGTATCTTTTCTGAAAAATGTCATATCAGCAAATTTTAAAACTTCCATAAAGAAGCCCCCTTTTACTATAAACCATTTCAAATAGAATCATTTTCCAAATTATACCATATAATATTATGTTACAGTTATTTTTTCTAACGCAAAAAAAATGCTTTATTGACAGCTTTAAATTGTTTTTTTACTTTGCATACAAAAATCACTATATTAAAACAAAACATAGCAGGTTAAAAATATTATATAATGAAAAATGTATTTTACTCATAATACAATACTATAATTATTTTATAGGGTTCTTTAATATCTTTCCTGCTTTTCTAGGATATTGCTTTGGTGTTTGTACCACTTTTTTAATCAATACAATTTTATGCTGTAAATCTGTGTAGGGAATAGAAATTTGTTTTAATTCTGTTATTTCTCCTCCTAATATTTTAATCGCTTTTTTTGACTGCTCTATTTCTTTTTCTGCATCCTTGCCTTTTAAAGCAATAAACATTCCTCCTACTTTTATAAAAGGTAAACAATATTCTGAGAGTGCTGCCAAATTTGCTACCGCACGAGAAACACAATAGTCATATTGTTCTCTATGTTGTATATTCTTTCCGCTATCTTCTGCTCTGCTATGAATACAGTTAATATTTTGTAGTGAAAGTGAAGTAATGACTTCTTCTAAAAAATAAATTCTTTTTTGTAATGAATCCAAAAGCGTCATATGTATAGAAGGACACACAATTTTTAAAGGAATACCAGGAAAACCTGCTCCTGTGCCAACGTCAATAACAGATGCATTTTTTTCAAAAGAAATTTCAGAAACAATGCTCACACAATCTGCAAAGTGTTTTAATATTATATCTCTTTTTTCTGTAATGGCTGTTAAATTCATTTTTTCATTCCATTGCAAAAGCAGACTTTGGTAATTCAAAAATTGTTCTAATTGATGCTGTTCCAATAAAACACCCATCTGCTTGCAACTTTCATACAACAATGTTTCCAAATTGTTTTTCTCCTTCCTTATTCTTTCACAGTATATTATGTTCTTGCTTTTTGTTGCTCCATATAAATTAAAAGCACAGACAAATCTGCTGGAGAAACACCTGTAATACGAGAAGCATGTCCCAATGAAACAGGACGTATTGCATTTAATTTTTGTTGTGCCTCAATGCGTAAGCCCTTTATTGTACTATAGTCTAAATCTTCAGGTAGTAATTTTTTCTCCATTTTTTGAAATTGTTCTACTTGTTTTAATTGCTGTTTAATATAACCTTCATACTTTATTTGTATATTTACCTGCTCTTGTATAGCAAAAGGTAGTTCTGGGCGTTCTGTATCCAATACAGCAAGTTTTTGATAATCTAATTCTGGACGTTTCATCAATTCAGAAAGACGTATGCCTGTGCTAATAAGTGTACTATTATATTTTTGTAATAATTCTTCTACAAGCTTTGAAGGTGCTATAATTACATCAGATACTCTTTTGATTTCTTTTGTAACTTGTTGCTGCTTTTGTAAAAAATGTTGATATCTTTGTGGTGAAATTAAACCCAATTCATATCCTAAAGGTGTTAATCTTTGGTCAGCATTGTCTTGACGTAACAATAACCTATATTCTGCACGAGAGGTCATCATACGATAAGGCTCTTTTGTTCCCTTTGTTACCAAATCATCAATTAAAACACCTATATATGCATCAGAACGCTTTAATATAACAGGAGATTCTCCTTTAATATATTTCACTGCATTAATACCTGCAATCAATCCTTGTGCTGCTGCTTCTTCATAACCTGAACTACCATTAAATTGTCCTGCACTAAATAATCCTTTTATATTTTTAAACTCTAAGCTAATTTTTAACTGTGTTGCATCAATACAATCATATTCTATAGCATAAGCATTTCTTGTCATTTCACACTGTTCTAATCCAGGTATTGTTCTATACATAGCAATCTGCACATCCTCTGGCAATGAAGAAGACATACCTTGTATATACATTTCTTCTGTATTTTCACCTTCTGGCTCTACAAAAAGCTGATGCCTTTGTTTGTCTGCAAATCGAACTACCTTATCTTCTATAGAAGGGCAGTATCTTGGACCTGTTCCTTCAATTACTCCTGAATACATAGGTGAACGATGCAAATTTTGTTTTATAATATCATGTGTTTGTTCATTTGTATATGTTAGCCAGCAAAGTACTTGATTTTTTTTGATATCTTCTGGTGTATTTTCAAATGAAAATGGTACAATATTATCATCACCATATTGTGGTTGCATTTTTGAAAAATCAATTGAATTTTTATTCATACGTGCTGGTGTACCTGTTTTAAAACGGTATAAATGAATTCCTAAATCTTTTAAACATTGACTTAATTGTGTTGCCGCCATTAAGTGATTGGGACCACATTCTGTAATTGTGTCTCCATATAAACAACGTGCTTTTAAATATGTTCCTGTACATAATATTGCTGTTTTACATTCATAAATACTATTTCCATTTGTTTTTATACCCTTTATCTTATTATCTTGTACAATCAATTCTATAATTTCATCTTGACGAATACGAAGGTTTTCTGTTTTTTCTAATGTATGTTTCATTTCTAATTGATATTGTGCTTTATCCGCTTGTGCACGGAGAGAGTATACTGCTGGTCCTTTTGCAGTATTGAGCATTTTTGTTTGAATATATGTTTTATCAATATTTTTTCCCATTTCTCCACCTAAGGCATCAATTTCTCTTACAAGATGCCCTTTTGAGCTTCCCCCAATACTAGGATTACATGGCATCATAGCAATACTATCTAAACTAATGGCAAATAATATCGTTTTCATTCCCATACGTGCTGCTGCTAATGCAGCTTCACATCCTGCATGACCGCCTCCAATTACTGCAACATCAATTGTATCTGCAATATATGACAATATTATCACTCCTTATTGTATCAAAGATTTTAAAATAATATTATTATAAAAAAATATTTATTTACTATAATTATTACAATATTAAAAATAAGAAATACTCAAATAATCTTTATTACAAAGTTTGATTTCTGTATCAAATTATTTTATATTATTTTCCTAAACAGAATTTTGTAAATATTCTGTCTATAATTTCTTCATCTACAGTATCACCTGTAATTTCTCCTAAAGCAGTATTTGCATCTTGCAAATCCATAGATATAAAATCTTCAGGCATATGTGTTGTAATTGTTGTTAATGCTCTTTGCATTGCTTGTTTTGCTTGATATAAAGCATTTTTATGTCGTACATTACCTAATAAACCATCTTCTGCACTAATTGCTTTTCCTTCAAAAAATAGTTTTTTTAATTGTTGTATTAATTGTTCTAGTCCAATATTTTGTTTTACAGAAATGTTAATCACTTCTATATTTTTTGCATATTTCGTTAACATTTCTTTTGTTATCTTTTGTTCTAAATCAATTTTATTTAAAAGTACAATCGTTTTTTTATCTTTTATAAATTCTAAAATTTCTTTATCTTCTTGCTCCAAATAACGTGACGCATCTAATATTAATAATACTAAATCAGCCTTTTCTGCATAGTTTTTTGATTTTTCTACACCAATTTTTTCTACAATATCTTTTGTTTCACGTATACCTGCTGTATCTATCATTTTAATAGGAATACCTTCTATATTAATATATTCTTCTACAGTATCTCTTGTTGTTCCAGGAATATCTGTTACAATAGCCCTTTCCTCTTCTAAAAACCAATTTAATAATGAAGATTTTCCTACATTAGGCTTACCTATAATAACTGTCTGTATACCTTCTCTAATTACTTTTCCTCTATCAGCAGTTTTTAAAAGTTCCTCCATTTCCTTTATTATTTCTGCTGTTTTTTGTTCCATCATTTGATAAGTGTCTTCCTCTATATCATGCTCTGGATAATCAATTACTGCTTCAATAGAGGCAATCATATCTAATAACCTAGAACGCATATTACTTACCTTTTTATGCAGTCTACCTTCTAATTGATTCATAGCAGATTGCCTAGAAATATCTGTTTTAGATTGTATTAAATCAATTACTGCTTCTGCTTGTGACAAATCAATTCTGCCATTTAAAAAACTTCTTTTTGTAAATTCTCCAGGTTCTGCTAAACGTACCCCATTATTTAATATAATTTCAAGTACCTTTTGCATAACAATAATGCCACCATGACAGTTAATTTCTACAATATCCTCTTTAGTGTATGTGTTTGGCGCTTTCATAACAGTTACTAAAACTTCATCAATAATATCATTTGTACGATTATCAATAATATTGCCATAACTTATGGTATGGCTTTTTTTATGCAGTAAAGAAATATTTTTTTTACTTTTAAAAATTTTGTCTGCTAACGCAATACAATCTCCACCACTCATACGTACAATACCTATCGCCCCCATACCACCTGTTGATATAGCTACAATTGTATCATCTAGTTTTATACCTTTCATTATACTTGTCAATCCCTTCTATTGAAAAAACCGATATATTACTATATCGGTTTAAACTGTAAAAAAACATTAGGCTTTATTTAAATCCATTTACCTTTAAAAAAAGCAATTTTAATAATACTACATTATGATTTTAATGTAATTACTACATTACGATAAGGTTCTTCTCCTTCACTATATGTTGTGACATAACGATCATTTTGTAAAGAAGAATGTATAATTCTTCTTTCATAAGGATTCATAGGCTCTAAAACAACATTTCTTTTTGTTTGTTTCACTTTTTTAGCTAAATTATATGCCAAGCTTTCCAATGTTTCTTTTCTTCTTTGCCTGTAATTCTCTGTATCTAATAATATACTGATATAAGGTGAATTTCCTTTATTTACAACAAGACTAACAAGATATTGTATAGAATCCAATGTTTGACCTCTTTTTCCAATTAAAACCCCTATTTCATCACCACTTAATTCAATGGAAAGTTGTTTTTCTTTTAATTTTGTTTCAATAGAAACGTTCATATTCATAGCTTGAAACATCTCATTTAAAAAAGTAACAGCAATTTTTTCTGGATTAAATTTTCTTACAACCTGTATCACTGCATCTTTTGCACCAAACATACCCAAAAAGCCTTTAATACCTTCATCAATAACAGTCACTTCCACTTCATCTTTAGAGGCATTAAGTTCCTTTAATGCTTCGTACAATGCATCATCAACAGTTTTTCCGCTTTTTGTTATTTTATCCATTTTGCTGTGCCTCCCCCTCAAATTTTTTTCTAAAATATTTCTTCAAAAGTAATTGTTGTATAATAGAAATAAAATTACTTACAATCCAATAAAGTCCTAAAGCTGCTGGTACACTAATTGTCATTACTCCCATCATAATAGGCATAATATAAAGCATAGTATTTGTCATAGAATTTGTCATAGCTGCTGCAGGATCATTTGGGTCTGTTGTATTATTTGTTAATTGTTGCATAATTTTAGACTGTCCCCATGTTGTTGCTGCTGCTAAAATAGGTATAATAATACCCGGAAATGTTAATCCTGGATTACTAATCAACGAAATACCTAAAAACATTTCAATATCATTTTTTTGCTGTAATAAAGCTGGTAAATTTTTCACATGCTCTCCTAATGTATCCATAACATATGTCCAGTCAGCAGTCTTAAAGCTATCAATAAGTGCAAAATTTTGTATCATATTTACATCATATCCTGCTTTTGCAAAACCTTCTAATGCTTTTGTAAGTATATCACTTTGCCAAAACTCTAAATACGGTTGAAATACTGCACTTCTGACTGTTTCTGGAGCACTAGTTAATACATTTGTAATTTCTGTGTAGTTTTGTGCAATTACATCCACATATAAATAAGCTTGCTGAAAAATATAAAATAATGCATATAATATAGGCAACTGTATCAATAAAGGTAAACACCCACTTAACATACTAATACCATTTTTTTTCTGAAATTCTTGTAATTCTAAAGCCATTTTCTGTTGAGAAAGCTGGTCTTTTTTATCTTTATACTTTGCTCGAATTTTATTCATTTCTGGCTGTAATTGTTGCAATTTAAATGATGACCTTTGTTGTCTTATCATTAAAGGAAATAATATAAACTTCACAATTATTGTAAATAATATAATGGCAATTCCTAAACTACCATTTGTAGAAATATCATATATAAACTGAAACAGAGCATTATAAATAATACCTAAAATATTTGCAATAGGTCCAATAATAAAATTAGGTTTTCTAATTGCTAGCAATATGCCAGCGTCCATAAATGAATGGAACACATCTTTTCCTCCTTATGAGAAGCACTATACTGAATTATGCTTCGAAATAAAGTTTGTAATCTCAATTTTAACTGTTTTTTTCTGGAACAGGGTCATATCCTCCTTTATGAAAAGGATGACATTTCAAAATACGTCTGATTCCCAAATAGCTTCCCTTTAAAACACCAAAGCGATTAATGGCGATATAAGCATATTCAGAACAAGTAGGCATAAAGCGGCAATGAGGACCAATATAAGGTGAAATAGCTGCTTGATAAAATTCTATAAAAATAAGAAATATTTTTTTAATACTATTTTTTATCATTTACATTCTTCCTTTTTTATTATATTTGATAATAATAAATTATGCTTTTTTAATAAATGTTTTAAAGAATGGTCAATTTCTTGAAAAGAAGCACCATTTGCAAAAATACGTGCAATTACTACAATATCATATCCTTTTGCAACTTGTTCCTCTGTCAAACGATAACTTTCTCGTATTAGCCTCGTAACACGAGAACGCACTACACTTTTTCCTACTTTTTTACTAACAGAAATACCAATATGATTTATTTGCTTGCCTGTTTTTACAACATACATTACTAAGTGACGATTTGCTAAGGACTTGCCTTTGTTGTATACATAGCGAAATTGAAATTTCTTTTTCAACGATATTGTGTGCTTCACTTTCATTTCTCCTTTGCAAAAAAGAATTACGCTACATACAATAAAAGGCCACAATTTGCGGCCTTATGCTACTGCAGGTATAATCCTAACATTATGCAGATAATACTTTTCTTCCTTTTTTTCTTCTAGCAGCTAATACTCTTCTACCGTTTGCTGTACTCATTCTTTTTCTAAAGCCATGTACTTTGCTTCTTTGTCTTTTTTTTGGTTGAAATGTCATTTTCATGGTAATTCGCACCTCCTTTTATTACATACCTTGCTGCACACAGGCAAGCACTGACAATATTATATTAAAAAATATGAAGCCCGTCAAGGAAAAAATAGCTTTTTTCCTTAAATAGTAATAATAGTTTTATTTAATTACTTTAGAATAAGTAGCCTTATTTATCAATTTATCATATATCTAGATTTTTATATTTTTACTAAGTTATTTATATTTGTTCGTATAGTATTATACAATAAAGTAAATAACAAAATTATAGATAATTTTTTAACAAATTATTGTTACTATTTTATCAATAATTATGTGAGTAATATAAATTTATCGTTTTATAACAAGGAATGAGAAATAAAATATATATTATTTTGTTTTTATTTTATACTTTTTAAATTTTTTTAGAGATATATCAGAAAAGTTGTTGATAACTTTTTATTCTTTTGTTATACTAAGTTATCCAGAAAATCCACTTTATCCACAGTTTATTTTTTTACACCATAAAAATTTGTGGATAACTATGTGGATAACTTATAAGTTATCCACTTTTTATACACAGCTATATTAAACTTTTATTGATTTTTACAAATTTATTACTTGTTGATAAAAAAAATTTTTTTTTGTGGATTTTGTTTATAATACTTTGTTCTTAAAACTTTTATTAAAGTTATCCACATTTTTTACACAATTATTATAAACTTATCCACAATTATAAAATTATTTACAGGAGGAAAACTATGGATGAAATAAATGAATATTGGAATAAGGCTTTAAAAATCATAGAAGAAGAAAGTTCTTCTCCTGTTACTTTTGAAACTTGGATTTCGCCTATTGTTCCATATAAAATAGAAGGAGATTCTTTTATATTACAAATTGGAGACCCATTTTATAGAGGCATGATACAGAAAAGGTATTTATCTTTAATTCGTAGCGCTATAAAAACTGTTACAAATAGAAATTATGAAATAAAAATTATCACAGATGAACATCTTCCCCCTATACCTAAAAATATAACTTTAACCATGCCAACTTCTTCTGCCAATAATTTAAACCCTCGTTATATTTTTAGCTCTTTCGTTGTCGGAAATAGTAATCGTATGGCACATGCTGCTTCTTTAGCAGTAGCAGAATCTCCTGCTCAAGCATATAATCCTTTATTTTTATATGGTAATTCAGGATTAGGAAAAACGCATTTAATGCATTCTATCGCTCACTATATTTTGGATAAAAATCCATCTACTAAGGTATTATATGTTACTAGTGAAACATTTACAAATGAATTAATTAATTCTATCCAAAATAACAAAAATGAAGAATTTCGCAATAAATATCGTAATATTGATGTCTTATTAATAGATGATATTCAATTTATATCTAAAAAGGAGGGAACACAAGAAGAATTTTTCCATACATTTAATGCTCTTCATGAATCAAATAAACAAATTATTATATCTAGTGATAGACCACCTAAAGAAATAAAAACTTTAGAAGATCGCTTAAGAAGTAGATTTGAATGGGGTCTAATTGCTGATATACAAGCACCTGATTATGAAACACGTATTGCTATATTACGAAAAAAAGTTGATACAGAACGTCTTCCTGTTGGTAATGAAGTAATGGCTTTTATAGCAAAAAGTATCGTTTCAAATATTAGAGAGCTAGAAGGAGCTTTAACTCGTATTGTGGCTTATGCTACATTGACAAACCAAATTATTTCTATAGAACTAGCTGAAACAGCTTTAAAAGATATTTTTAATGAAAAAACTTCTATACAAATTACACCTCATATTATACAAGAAGTTGTTGCTAATTATTTTAATATTCATGTAGAAGATATTCAAAGTAGTAAAAAATCCAAAAATATTGCATTTCCAAGACAAATTGCTATGTATCTTTGTCGAAAATTGTTAGATATTTCTTTACCTAAAATAGGTAAACATTTTGGAGATCGTGATCATACCACAGTAATTTATGCTGTCTCTAAAATTGAAAAATCTTTAAAGAAAGATCCTTCATTACAACAAACAATATCTGAATTAGAAAGGCAAATTAAGGGGTAATAAAATTGTGGAATTCCTGTGGATTTTTTGTGGATAAAGTTATAAAAAATTAATGATATGTGGATAATGTGGATAATATATAAGTTTTTCTATTTTTATCCACAATGTTATCCACAGCATTTTTACTTATATTTTAGCTGTTCTTTTAACTTTTCCACATTTCCACAGCTTCTACTACTATTACTACTAAATTAATTCTTATTTATTTATTTAATTCATACAAAGGAGTTGTCCACAACTATGAAATTATATTGTTCTAGAGAATTATTGTTAAATGCGCTTACTATTGTTAATAAAGCAATCTCAAATAAAACAACATTAGAAATATTAAAATGTGTTTTATTAACGGCAACAAAGGAGAAATTTATAGTAACAGCTACCAATTTAGAAATTGGAATACAATCTTCTTCAATTATAGCTACTATTGAAGAAGAGGGAAATATTGCCATTGATGCTCACCTTTTTACTGAAATTATAAGAAAAGTAAATGGTGATACTGTTTTAATACAAACAAATTCAAAATATGAAACGTCTATTTCATGTGGTTTTTCTGATTTTAAAATTATGGGACAAAATGGAGAAGATTTTCCTGAATTACCAAAGGTAGAAAAGAAACAAGAGTACAAAATCATTCAGTCTAATTTAAAAAATATGATTAGACAAACTATTTTTTCTATTTCTCAAGAAGAACTAAAGCCCATTTTAACAGGTGAATTATTAGAATTTAAAAAAGATTGTATACAAATGGTATCTGTAGATGGTTATCGAATTTCTTTTAGAAAAGAAAATTTATCTGAAAATACTAAGGAAACAAAGGTTGTAGTTCCAGGAAAAACACTTTCTGAAATTTATAAAATATTAAATGGGGAAGAAAAGGATGTTTTACTATATGTAACCAATAAACATATTGTATTTGATATTGATGGAAATATTGTAATTTCTCGACTTTTAGAAGGGGAATATATAAAATATGAACAAAGTTTTTTTGATGAATATAAAACACGATTTTGTGTTAATACAAATGATTTTTTACAAACATTAGAAAGGGCTTCTCTTGTTTCTAAAGATACAAGAAAAACCCCAGTAAAGTTAGATATTGCAGAAAAAAAATTGATTGTAAAGGCTCAGACTGAAATTGGTACAGCCTATGAAGAAATACAAATAGATCTAGAAGGAGAAACTTTACAAATTGCCTTCAATCCTAAATACTTAATAGAAGCATTACGTGTAATAGATGAAGAAACTATTTCTATACAATTTACAACATCATTAAGCCCTTGCATTATTAAACCACTACAAGGAGATACATTTCGTTATTTAATATTGCCATTGCGTTTATAAATAATAATTTTTATTTAACAGAATTAAATTTTTCGCAGATTTATTAGCGGTATTCTTTAATAGTGCTAATAAAAAATAAATATTTTTAAGATTTTAAGGAATGAGAAGAAAACATTATGAATGAAATTATAATAAAAACTGAATTTATAAAATTACAGCAATTACTGAAATTAACAGGAGTAATCAATCAAGGCTCTGACATAAAATTATATATTAAAGAAAATAAAATAATGGTAAATAATATAATTGCAACAGAAAGAGGAAAAAAAATATATCATGGAGATGTTGTAATGGTGAAAGATATAGGAAAATTTAAAGTTATAAGAAAACAGTAATATATTTAGCTACAGTATTGTTCTCTGTAGCTTTTTATTCTGAATTTTAGGATGTGAATTTATGTATATAAAAAAAGTATCTTTAAGTAGATATAGGAATTTGAATAATATAACATTATTCTTAAAAAATGGCATTAATATTTTTTATGGAGAAAATGCACAGGGAAAAACTAATTTTTTAGAATCTTTATATTTATGTTCTTCTGGACGTTCTTTACGTACAAGAAATGATAATCAATTGATAGAATTTGAATCACATGAAAGTCATATACAGATGTTTATACAAAAAAAAAGAAATATAGATAGAATTGATATTCATTTAAAAAAAGATAACAAAAAGGGAATTGCAGTAAATGGGATTCCTCTTAAAAAACTAGGAGAATTATTTGGCATTTGCCATGCTGTTATATTTTCACCAGAGGACTTGAATTTAATTAAAGAAGGTCCTGTAGCACGACGTAAATTTATGGATATGGAAATCTGTCAAATGAATTTAATATATTATTATGACTTACAAAAATATTATAGAATTTTAAAACAAAGAAATAATTTATTAAAAGAAATACAAAAAAATCCTTCACTAAAAGATACACTTTTTATATGGGATGAACAGTTAATTGATACTGGAAAGCGTCTTATTGACGCTAGAAGGGAATTTTTAGAAAAGTTGAATGAAATAGCTAGTGAAAAACAAAAGAAGCTTACAGGGGCAAAAGATAGGCTAAAAATTATATATAAACCCAACAGTTTAGGAAATCAATTACCAGAAAAATTAAAAAAAAATCAAAAAAGAGATATTTTAATGGGAGCAACACAGTCAGGACCTCATAAGGATGATATATTATTTATGATAAATGAAAGAGATGTAAAACTATATGGTTCACAAGGACAACAAAGAACAACAGCATTAGCAACAAAATTAGCAGAAATTGATTTAATAAAACAAGAAACAGGACAAAAACCCATATTACTTTTAGATGATGTACTTTCTGAATTGGATAAAAGGCGCCAAAATTTTTTAATAGAAAGCATAGGAGAACTACAATCTATATTAACATGCACAGGAATAGAAGATAGTATAAAAGGATATATCAACCAAGCATACCTGTTCTATGTAGAAAATGGAAATATAAAAAAAATGGAGCAATAATTGATATTTTTTTAACAAATATTTGCAAAAATTTGTATAATTTACGTTCAAATAATTGTTTTTTGTAAAATTTATAAAAATTTGTTATAAATTTACAGTATGTTGGTAATATTTTATTTGTAATCTATTTATAAATTATATACTAGTAGTATAATTTAATTATTTATTTTAACAAATAATTTTAGCAAAAAAATATCATTATGGTTACTAAGGTAAAAGATATATAAATATGCTGTAAAAGCCTTGAAATAAAGGGCTTTTTTTTACTTGTGAAATCATGAAAAAAATGGTATAATAAATTATATTTTATGTACCCTACAGGCTTTTTTATAGCCTGTTATTTTTAAGGAGAGAATGAATATGTCATCAGAGTACAACGAAAATCAAATACAGGTTCTGGAAGGATTAGAGGCTGTAAGAAAACGTCCTGGTATGTATATTGGTTCTACCAGTACGCAAGGATTACATCACCTTGTTTACGAAATTGTAGACAATTCAGTAGATGAGGCATTAGCCGGATTTTGTAATGAAATTTTTGTTACAATACATGAAGATAATACTATTTCTGTAAAAGATAATGGACGTGGTATTCCTATAGGTATTCAAGCACAAAGAGGAATTCCGGCTGTAGAAGTTGTTTTTACAATACTTCATGCTGGTGGTAAATTTGGTGGTGGAGGATATAAAGTTTCTGGAGGACTACATGGTGTTGGAGCTTCTGTTGTAAATGCTTTATCTGAATGGTTAAAGGTACAAGTCTATGTAGATGGTAAAGTATATGAACAAAAATATGCAAAAGGTCATGTGGTAACAAATTTACAACAGATAGGAGAAACAAATGAACATGGTACATATGTTCATTTTAAGCCAGATGCACAAATATTTGAAGATGTTGTTTTTCAATTTGATATCTTGAAAAAAAGATTAAGAGAGACTGCTTTTTTAACAAAAGGGTTAAAAATCAGTATAGTGGATGAAAGAGAAGGAAAAAAACAACAAAAATCATTTCATTATGAAGGTGGTATCAAAGAGTTTGTTGCTTATATTAATCAGCATAGAGATGCACTTTATGATAATATTTTTTATGCAGAAGGAGAAAAGGATGGCGTTTTGGTAGAAGTTGCGTTTCAGCATAATGATGGTGCTGATGAAAGTATTTACACATTTGTAAATAATATCAATACTACAGATGGTGGTACACATTTAGTTGGTTTTAAATCTGGTATGACAAAAACAATAAATGATTATAGCAGAAAAGCGGGCATATTAAAGGAAAACGATAAAAATTTAACTGGTGATGATGTAAGAGAAGGATTAGCGGCAATTGTTAGCATTAAAGTTGCTGAGCCACAATTTGAAGGACAAACAAAGACAAAATTGGGTAATAGTGAGGCAAAAGGTGCTGTAGAAAGTGTTATTAATGAGCATTTAGCTTATTTTTTAGAAGAAAATCCAGCAATAGGAAGACTAATTGTAGAGAAAGGAATGCTTGCTTCCAGAGCAAGAGAAGCAGCAAAAAGAGCAAGGGAATTAGTAAGAAGAAAAAGTGTTTTAGAAACTTCTCGTTTACCAGGAAAACTTGCTGATTGTTCTGATAAAGACCCTAAAAATTGTGAAGTATACCTTGTAGAGGGTGATTCTGCTGGTGGCTCTGCAAAAGGAGCAAGAGACCAAAGAACACAAGCAATATTACCTTTAAGAGGAAAAATATTGAATGTAGAAAAAGCACGTATGGACAAAATATTAAATAGTGATGAAATTAAAAATATGATTACAGCATTTGGTACAGGTGTAGATACTGATTTTGACATTACAAAATTAAGATATCATAAAATTGTTATTATGACAGATGCTGATGTAGATGGAGCGCATATCAGAACATTGCTTTTAACATTATTTTACCGCCATATGCCTCAATTAATTAAAGCAGGGCATATTTATATTGCTCAGCCTCCATTATATCGTGTAGAAAAGAATAAAGAGCATTATTATGTTTATGATGATAAAGAGCTGGAAAATCTTTATGCCAAAATTGGACGAGATGGTATTAAAGAAGTACAACGTTATAAAGGTTTAGGAGAAATGGATGCAGAGCAACTTTGGGATACTACAATGGACCCTGAACATAGAATATTGAAGCGTGTTGATTTAGAAGACGCAGTTTCTGCAGACGAAATATTTACAAGACTGATGGGTGATAAAGTAGAGCCAAGACGAGAATTTATACAAGAATATGCAGAAAAAGTACAAAATTTAGATATATAAAACTTTTGAAGTTATCAATAAATTATATACAAAATATATAAATAAAATTCGTAAAAAGTTTTTTGGATAATTAAATGTTTTAAGTATTTTGTAATATTGTAGAAAGGACATTTTATGAATAATACAAATAATACAGACAAAATAGTTGGCATTAACATAGAAGATGAAATGAAAAATTGTTATATCGACTATGCTATGAGTGTCATTGTATCTCGTGCTTTACCAGACGCTCGTGATGGTTTAAAACCTGTACAAAGAAGAATATTATATTCTATGGGTGAAATGAATTTAGAACCAAACAAACCATATAAAAAATCAGCTCGTATTGTAGGGGATACTATGGGTAAATATCATCCTCATGGTGACAGTTCTATCTATCAAGCTATGGTTCGTATGGCACAAAACTTTTCTATGAGATATGTTTTAGTAGATGGACATGGAAATTTTGGTTCTGTAGATGGTGATGGAGCAGCAGCACAACGTTATACAGAGGCAAGAATGTCACGTATTTCATTAGAAATGCTTGCAGATATTGATAAGAACACAGTGGACTTTGTACCTAATTATAGCGAGGAAGTAAAAGAACCTACTGTATTACCAGCAAGAGTTCCTAACCTTTTGATTAATGGTTCTTCTGGTATTGCTGTTGGTATGGCAACCAATATACCACCACATAATTTATCAGAGATAATTGATGGTGTTGTGAAAATGATTGATAATTATGTCCAGCAAAAAAGAGAAACTTCTATAGATGAATTAATGGAAGTAATAAAAGGACCTGATTTTCCAACCGGCGGTATTATTATGGGTAAGAATGGTATACGTTCAGCATATCGTACAGGGAGGGGTAAAATACGTGTAAGAGCAATTTCTGAAATAGAATCTATGTCTAATGGTAGAGAACGTATTATTGTAACAGAAATTCCTTATCAAGTAAACAAAGCAAGACTGATTGAAAAAATTGCAGATTTGGTAAAGGAAAAAAGAGTGGACGGCATAAGTGACATTAGAGATGAATCTAATCGTAAAGGCATGCGTATTGTTATTGAGTTAAAGAAAGAGGCTAATACAAGTGTTGTATTAAATAATTTGTATAAATATACACAATTAGAGGATAGCTTTGGTGTTATTATGATTGCTCTTGTAAATAATAAACCTGAAATATTAAATTTAAAACAGGTTTTGGAGGAGTATCTGAAACATCAAAAAAATGTTGTAATTCGTCGTACACAATTCGATTTGGATAAGGCAGAAAAAAGAGCACATATATTAGAAGGGTTACGTATTGCATTAGATAATATTGATGAGGTGATACGAATTATTCGAAATAGTTACGATGATGCAAAATCAAAACTGATGGAGCGCTTTGGATTATCTGATGTGCAGACACAGGCTATATTAGAAATGCAGTTGCGTCGTTTACAAGGACTAGAATATGAAAAAATTGATAAAGAATATAGAGAACTGATGGAGAAAATAAAGGGATATAAAGCGATATTATCAGATGAAAATCTCCTTTATGGTGTCATAAAAGAAGAAATATTGGCAGTAAAAGCGAAGTATGGAGATGAA
Organism: Lachnospiraceae bacterium 46-61; assembly: GCA_041223565.1. GTDB lineage: Bacteria > Bacillota > Clostridia > Lachnospirales > Anaerotignaceae > Coprocola. Next base: position 11,637 of record JBCLQL010000001.1, on the reverse strand, counting down.
CGTCGTACACAAATTATGCATCATTTTGAAGTAATTGAAGATGAAGACTTAATTGATGAAGAGACAAGTGTATTTACATTATCTCATTTAAATTATATTAAAAGAACACCTCTTATGACATATAAAAGTCAAAAAAGAGGAGGACGTGGTATTATGGGCATGAATACAAGAGAAGAAGACTTTGTAAAGGACTTGTTTTTAGGCTCTACACATGATTATATATTATTTTTTACAAATAGAGGGCGTGTATATCGTTTAAAAGGATATGAAGTACCAGAGGCTGGAAGAACAGCAAGAGGAAATGCTATTATTAATTTAATTGAAATTTCTGCTGGAGAAACCATTACTGCTATGATTCCTGTAAAAGAATTTACACAAGATACTTATTTAGTAATGATAACAAAAGAAGGTATTATAAAGAAAACAGATATGATGAGTTTTGCAAATATCCGTAAAGGTGGTTTGACAGCTGTTAGCTTGAGAGAAGAAGATAGTTTGATTTCTGTAATTGTGACAAGTGGAAATGATGAAATATTAGTGGCTACAAGAAAAGGTATGGGAATTAAATTTAATGAAAAAGATGTTCGTCCTATGAGCAGGCAAGCAATCGGTGTAAAAGCAATTACATTAAAAGAACAGGATTATGTGGTTTCTGCTGTGAAAGTAATAGCAGGTACAAAAGTGCTTAATGTAACAGAAAAAGGATATGGCAAAAAAACAAATGCAGAAGATTTTAATGTGCAATATCGTGGCGGAAAAGGCGTTAAAATACATCAACTAACAGATAAAACAGGACTTTTGACAGGTGTTTTGGTGATAGATGAAAATGAAGAGTTGATGTTAATTACTTCTGAAGGCGTAATTATACGTTTGAGAGGAAATGAAATTTCTTCACTTGGTAGAGTATCTCAAGGTGTAAAATTAATAAATGTAAATGAAAATGTTAATGTTGTAGGAGTAGCTAAAATTTCTGAACAAGACATACAAATTGAAGAACAAGAACTGGAAGAATTACAACAACAAACAGAAAAAGAAAATATAGAACAATATGTGAAATAAGTATTAATAAAAAGTAGCCCTCAGTTAAACTGAGGGCTTTCGCTTTAAAAAAATTGGTAAAGTTGTTGTTAAATTTTCGATTTTGTATTACTATAATAAAGTTTTATTATAATATGTAAAATAAAATTTATTAAAATATTTTTAGGTTTTTTTAAGACTTTATAGCTTGTTTTAACGTTAAAAATAGTATAGTATAAAAACGAATTAGTTTTTAATTTTTAACAATATTTATATAAAAAATAAGACTCATTATCATAATATGTATCTTATTATATAGATACAATGAAAGAGGTGCTTTATGCAGGACTTAATGATGGGAGATAAGCCTCCATTTGATTTGAAAAAAATTAATCCAGAAATTATAAACAGTCATTTAAGAGAAACAAGAGAAATGATGTTAATGTATGATTGTGGTATTAAAGAAGTAAAAACCAAATTGGAAATATTAAATAATGAATTTCAAGTACAAAAAGAAAGAAATCCTATTGAATATTTAAAAAGCCGCGTAAAATCACTAGAGAGTATTGTAATAAAGTTACATAAAAAAGGATATCAACTTTCCGTGGAAAATGCTATAGAACAATTACATGATATTGCAGGTATTCGAGTAATTTGCTCATTTATTGATGATATTTATAGTGTTGCAGATATGCTTAAAAAACAAGATGACATTACTGTGGTATTGGAAAAGGATTATATTAAATACCCTAAACCAAATGGTTATAGAAGCTATCATATGGTATTGGAAGTACCAGTGTTTTTTTCTCAAAAAAAGCAAAATGTAAAAGTAGAAGTGCAGATTAGAACAATTGCTATGGATTTTTGGGCAAGTTTGGAACATAAATTATATTATAAAGAAACAGATGTTACATCAGAAGAAATTTCAGGAAGACTGAAAAAGTGTGCTGATATTATTGCTGCAACAGATATAGAAATGCAGTCTATAAGGGATGTAGTAGAAGAATGGGAGAAGTTATCCCCAAAAAAAAACAAATCTGTGGAAAAAATTGTGGAAAATGTGGACAAGTAAATACAAATACAACAAAAGAATTATTTTTTGTTGATAAAAAAAGTACCAATCAAACAAAAAATAATGCCCAAGAACTGCTGCTTTGTCATTTGCTCATGATAAATCAAAACACCAACCAACAAGAGTATGATACCTAAAATAATGCTACAAATAAGGGAACATATGCTGATATTCCAGCCAACACGATAGGCTTGTATATAACCAAACTCTAAGCCTATAATGGCAATGCCTAGCACAAAGCTTGCCCAGTTAACTTGTTGTAATGTTTCAAAAATAGATTTAAAACGGGTGCTGACAAGTAATAGTATAAGTGTAATAACAGCGGCTGTTATGTAAGTAATAAAAAGTGAAGCAAATGGATTAGCATATTGTGATGTGGATTTAGAAGAAATATGATAAAAAGTGTTTGAAAGAACAACTATCATAATAGGTAAAAAATATGTCATCATAAAAAAGTTCCTTTCTAAAGTGTAGATTTTATTATATAGTAACTTAATTATACAACAATAAATATATTTTATTAAAACATTTTTTTAATATGTTGTCAATAATGTTATAATATTTATAGGAGAGAAATAATGAGAGAGATTTCAACAGAATCAATTACAAATACTATTGCAGAAATGTGTATTTGTGCAAATTGTAATTTGAATAAAGATGTTTATAATGCTTTAGAAAAAGCGAAACAGAAAGAACAATCCCAAATTGGAAAAGAAATACTTTGTCAATTAACAAAAAATGCAGATATTGCCCAACAAAATCAAGTACCTATTTGTCAAGATACAGGTATGGCAATTATATTTATGAAGATAGGACAAGATGTTCATATTGTAGGAGGGCTTTTACAAGATGCTGTAAATGAAGGTGTTAGAAAAGGTTATGAAAAGGGATATTTAAGAAAGTCTATTGTGCAAGACCCATTTTTGAGGGTAAATACAAATGATAATACACCTGCAATATTATATACTGATATTGTAGAGGGAGATAAAATAGATATTACAGTAGCACCAAAAGGGTTTGGTAGTGAAAATATGAGTCGTGTTTATATGCTCAAACCTTCTGATGGAATAGAAGGAGCAAAAAAAGTAATATTGGAAACGGTAGAACAAGCTGGACCGAATCCGTGTCCTCCTATGGTGGTAGGAGTAGGATGCGGCGGTAGCTTTGAATATAGTGCATATCTAGCAAAAAAAGCACTTCTTCGTCCTATTGGAAGTCATTCTGATAAAGAACATATAAGGGAAATGGAGAAGGAACTTTTACAAAAAATGAATAATATGGGTATTGGTCCTCAAGGTTTAGGAGGTAATACAACAGTATTAGCTGTGAATATAGAAAGTTATGCAACTCATATTGCTGGTATGCCTATTGCTATTAATATTAGCTGCCATGTAACAAGACATTGTCATAAGGTAATTTAGCATACTTTATTTAATATATTCTGTATCAATTTTTATAGTAAACAAAAATTTGGAGGTTATGTTTATGAAACAATTAAATACATTTCAGGAAAATTGTGTATTAGTTGCTTTATGCCAAAATTGAGAGTATTCATTAGGACATAAGTTTTATGACATTACTTCTGATGTTATGATTCGAATAATTGAATTTATAGATGAATATACAAATTATGATATTGGTAGAATAAAAGTAATTTTTGAAAAAACTGATGATATTTTGAAAGAAAACCTGTATATAGAATTATATGATGTGATATGCGATTATTTGAAACATACAAAGTAGTATATACTGAAATCTGAAGTATCTATTTTTTTAGTAAATGAAGGCTATACCAATTATAATGAAACGATAATTAAAAGAAGGAGGATAAAAATGAATGTTTCTATACCATTTACCATGGAACAGGCAAAACAACTAAAAGCAGGAGATGTTGTTACTATTGATGGTGTAATATATACTGCAAGAGATGCTGCACATAAAAGAATGCTTGAAGAATATGGTAAAACAAAGAAATTTCCTTTTGATATACAAAATCAGATTGTTTATTATGCAGGTCCAGCACCAGCAAAACCATCACAAGTAATAGGTTCTGTAGGACCAACTACATCTTATCGTATGGATGCCTATTCACCAGAATTATTGAAATTTGGATTAAGAGGTATGATTGGTAAGGGAATGAGAAATAAAAATGTAATAGAGGCAATGAAACAATATGGAGGAGTATATTTTGGTGCTACAGGAGGAGCAGGGGCTTTATTAGCAAATCATGTTTTAACATCAGATATTGTTGCCTATGAAGACTTAGGAGCAGAAGCAATTAGAAAATTAGCTGTAAAGGATTTTCCAGTAATTGTGATTATAGACAGTTATGGAAACAATTTATATGAAACAGAACCGATAAAATATAAAAGGTAATAATAAGCAAAAATAGAAATAATGAACAAAAAAATAAAACAATTTTAATGTTATGTAGAAAATAATAATATATTTTATGTTATTATTACACTGCTTTCTATGGTATTTCCATGTATGATTGTTATATTTTTTTATAAATACAATGATTTGCCAATATATCACTTTTTTTGGACTGTATTTTATAGTATATTAGGAAATATAGTACTGTTTCATAGAAAAGTAATTTACAGAATTGTACTGATTTTTATTAATGCTATTCCCTTGCTTTTTTGTTATTATGTTTTCCTTATGGGAGGATTTAGAGGTATATTATTAGGTTTATATTGTAGTATTGTTTTTATGTCCATTTTCGTTCTTTTTAATAAATAATATACAAAAAAAGAAGTAGTATGTAATATATTACTTCTTTTTTATTTTATGTTTTCTTTTATAAAAATATAGCTTTTGTAAAAAATAATTATATTAGCCATATTTTACAGTTAAATTAACATAAGAAATATGTTCTCTCATAGCAGAATAAGCTGTCTGATAATCTCTATTTTTTACAGCTTCTAATATTTTGCCATGTAAATCTATTGTTACATCAATAACACGTGGATTTTTTGTTAAAGATTGACGCATAGCAACACGAATACAGCGTTCAAAAGATTCCTTTGCTGCAATCATAGTGCTAATAAGCAATTTATTATGTGTAGCGTCAGAAATAAACATATGAAATTGTGCATCATAATCTACAAATAAATTAACATCATCTTTATATTTTATCATATGTTGATAGCTTTCAGATATTTTTTGAATATCCTCTTTTGTAGCACGTTTTGCAGCATAACTTGCTGTTTCAGCCTCTAACATAAAACGAAATTCTAATAAATCGCTTAAATCTGAATTTTCTACTGTAATACTAAAGGGGGCGATATTTACAATGTTGTCAATATTGTTTATAAAAGTACCTGCTTTAGAACGTCTAATAAAGCCAAACACAGCTAAAGCAGTATAAGCTTCTCTTAATGTACTACGACCTATGCCTAATTCATTACTGACTACATTTTCATTTGGTAACATATATCCTTCTGGCAGCTTTCCAGAAAGAATTAATTCCTTAAATTTTTGAAAAAGAGTCTGAGAAATATTTTTTCCCAAATCTGATTTCAAGAAATCTACGTTTTCTAGTAATATGTCCTTCTCCATGTATCATCCCATCCTTCTGATTTGTAGATTTTCCAGTTGAAATCGGGTGTCTTGTTTATAAAAACAAGTATTTGCGTTGGAATTTTATATATATTGTACTATATATTTAATACTTTTGCAAATGGAAACATAACATATTTTTTATATAACATCAATTTTATAAAAAATATAAAAAAACTGTTTCTTTTTGAAATAAAGAAACAGTTTTTTTAAGCAATATTACTAAAAATTATTGTGTTACACTATTATCAGCACTATTATTGACTTTATTTTCCATTTTTAATTTCAATTTTTTAGCACAACTCAATGTAAATATAGCCCAAAGTATTGTGAATATAATACCACAAACATAAGAAATATTAATTGGTACATTTAAACCAATTTTTGCGTTGATAATAAATGTAGATATAATAAAGGCATAAAACATACCAGGTATTAAACTGATGATATAGTTTTTATTTCTTGCATAAAGATAAACAGTTATCATAGCAAATGCGAATATCGCTATTGTTTGATTTGCAAATGCAAAATATCTCCATAAAATGTTGAAACCACTTGTACTTACTTTTGCAAATACAAGTATTGCGGCACATACTATAAATATGATACCAGATAATGTAACACGGTTTGATTTTTTGGATTGGTCGTAATGTAAATATTCTGCAATCATCAATCTAAGAGAACGAAGTGCTGTATCGCCAGAAGTGATTGGTAATACAATAATACCTACAATAGCAATAACACCACCCACAGAACCTAACAAATCTCTTGCAACAAGTGTGATAACAGAAGCAGTACCAGCAATGCTCATATCTGTTCCAGGTATTAATCCGTTTTGAATTTTGGTATAAATGCCCATGGAAGCTGCTGCCCAAATCATAGCAATAAAACCTTCTAATATCATCATGTTATAAAAAGTCATTCTGCCCTCTCTTTCACTTGTTACAGAACGTGCAATCAAAGTTGCTTGTGTTGCATGGAAGCCAGATGTAATACCACAAGCTACTGTAACAAAGAATATTGGCAATATTGGAGAACCATCATGTAAAGAGAAAAATGATAATGTTTCTGATGTTAAGGCTGTTAATTCATATCCGTGAATAAATAAACCAAAAAATACACCAACGGCAGAAAGCAAAAGTATAATTCCGAATATTGGGTAAACTCTACCAATAATAGCATCAATAGGGAACAATGTTGCAATTAAGTAATAAATGAAAATAACAGCATAAACAATCCATACAATAGGATTTGTTACAACATTTTCTGTTCCAATTAAACCAACAATTAAATCACCAGGTGTATAAACAAATACAGCACCTACAAGAAGCATTAATAAACAGACAAAAATATTGTATACATTAAATGTTTTATTGCCTAAATATTTGTGAATTAAAGCAGGCATTTGTTTTCCATCTTCACGTAAACAAACCATACCACACATATAGTCATGAAGTGAGCCAGAAAGTACACAACCAATTGGAATGAGTAAAAATGCAATAGGACCGAATAAAATACCTTGTATAGGACCTAATATAGGACCTGTTCCGGCAATATTCAGCAATTCAATTAATGAATTTTTCCATTTATTCATGGGAACGAAGTCTACACCATCGTTCATTGTGATGGCAGGAGTTTCTCTGTCATCTGGTCCAAATACTTTATCGCAGTATTTACCATAAAAGAATCCGCCTACAAAAAGTATAACAAGACCAATTAAAAAAGTAACCATAAAAATACTCCTTTCTTTTTTTAGTGGGTACTTTTTGAAATTTTTCAGTAATTAGAATTTATGTATATATAATAATATCATTTTTTTACTGAAAGAAAGTACTCCACAATCGTATAAAGTATAGTACTTGAAATATATTTTTTCAAGTTTAAAATTACATAAAAGTAATGTTGTTTTTTTATGATGTAACAATATATAATATGTGAAATATATACTATATATAAAAGTATTAAGATATTATTTTTAGTAAGATATCATTTTATTTTTGTAAGAAATAATGTAATTAAAGTAATAATATTTTTTTATTACAAAAATGTTATAAATAAAATGATAATTTGAACAGATATTTATACATAATCAATACAAAATTATATTTTAAATTAGTGAGAAAAATAATCATTTTAAACAAATATAATCAAGTTATTTTGAAATTATAAACTTATAATAATTTATAGCAAATTATCATGTAATAGCTTAATGTACAAAATATTATATCATCTCATAAATATAACTAATATCATTGTAATATGATATATTTTGAATTAATAAAGCATTGCATACAAATATAAGAAATGATATAATTTCTACTAATGAAAAAACAAACTTATATAATTTCCTTTCGTTATCATAAATAAGGAGGGCTATAAAATTGGAAAAAAGAGGCATTATACAAGTAGAAGATAAGGTTCCAGTATCGTTATTAATTCCTTTAAGCATACAACATATGTTTGCTATGTTTGGGGCGTCGGTGCTAGTACCTTTTCTTTTTGGAATCAATTCAGCAATTGTATTATTTATGAATGGTGTAGGGACATTGCTTTTTATATTTATTACAAAAAGAAAAGCACCAGCCTATTTGGGTTCTAGTTTTGCATTTTTAGCACCAGCTGCAATTGTTATTGAGCAATTTGGATATGAATATGCTTTAGGGGCTTTTGTGGTTGTTGGCTTTTGTGGCTGTATTTTGTCATTGATTATTTATAAATTTGGTTCTGACTGGATTCATATTGTGTTACCACCAGCAGCGATGGGTCCTGTTGTTGCATTGATTGGTTTAGAATTGGCATCAACAGCAGCAAACAATGCAGGACTTTTGCCAGCAGAAGGTGAAAGTATTGTAGCAAATAATGCAATTATATTTTTTGTCACAATTGGCGTGGCAGTATTTGGCTCTGTGATGTTTAAAAAATTTTTATCTGTTATCCCTATATTAATTGCTATATTATGCGGTTATGCAGCAGCTATTGCTACAAATAGTGTTGACTTTGAATCTGTAAAACAAGCATCTATATTTGCTTTACCTAATTTTTCATCTCCTAAATTTGATATGAATGCAATTATGATTATGCTACCTGTATTATTGGTAATTGCATCAGAACATATTGGGCATCAAATAGTGACAAGTAAAATTATAGGAAGAGATTTGTTAAAAGAACCAGGATTACATCGTTCTTTATTTGCAGATAATTTTTCAACAATGATTTCAGGTTTTATTGGTTCTGTACCAACAACGACATATGGTGAAAATATTGGTGTCATGGCAGTAACGAGAGTATATAGTGTATATGTCATTGCAGGAGCAGCAATACTTTCTATTATTTGCTCATTTATAGGAAAGTTGTCAGCTTTGATTGGAACAATACCTGGTGCTGTAATTGGAGGAATTTCATTTTTATTGTATGGTATGATAGGTACTTCTGGTATTCGTATATTGGTAGATTCTAATGTAGACTTTTCAAAATCTAGAAATTTGATATTAACTTCTGTAATATTTGTGACAGGACTTTCTGGTATAAAGGTAAATTTAGCAAGTGTACAGTTAAGTGGTATGATATTAGCTTGTATTGTAGGTATGATATTAAGCTTAATATTTTATGTATTAGATAAATTCCATTTAACAAATGATGAGGGGTAATTGTTATGGATTATATAAAACAAAAATGGACAAGTAAAGAACAAAAGGAATTGAGAAATACATTACAAGAAATGGCAGAAGAAGAATATAAGCTATTTCATGAGAAAATAGTAAAAGGAGAAAGGCAAATAATCGGTGTAAGAATGCCTATTCTGAAGAAAATTGCAAAAGAGATAATAAAAGGAAATTATATGGATTTTATAAAAACATCTATTCCTATATATCATGAAGAAGTAGTTCTTTTAGGCATTGTAATTGGTACAAGTGCTATGCAATATACTGACTTTTTAATGGAAATGAATGATTTTATGAAAAAAATAGATAGCTGGGCAATTTGTGATACATTTTGTGGAAGTATAAAAAAACAAGTACAAAACAATAAGCAAATATTTTGGAATAATATTACATTATATTTGCGTTCCAAAAATAACTGGATAGTAAGAGCTGGATTAATTATGATGCTTTCTTATTATTTGGAAGAAGAGTATATTGAAAGAGTTTTTAAACGTTGTGATACGATAAAAAATGATTTTTATTATGTGAAAATGGCACAAGCATGGCTGATTGCTACATCATGGATAAAATTTCCAGAAAAAACAGAGCAATATTTAAGAAAATCTACATTGGATAAATGGATATGGAATAAAGCAATACAAAAGGCATGTGAATCTAGTAAAATAGAAGAAGAATATAAAGTATATTTGAAAACATTAAAAAATAGTTAGTACAAAAAGGAGATTTGATTTTATATGAAAAAAGTGACAGTAGCTTGTTTTAGCCCTACAGGAAATTCTAAAAAATATGCCTCATTATTAGGAGAAAGAGTGGATAATAATTTTGATATATTAGATTTTACAAAAAAAGAAAATAGGGAAAATGATATTATATTTTCAGAAAATGATATTGTAATATTTTCAGCACCAGTTTATGCTGGTAGATTACCTAATATTCATTTATTTGAAAATGTAAAAGGTAACCATACATTAGCAATTTGTATTGTAACATATGGAAATAGAGAATATGATGATGCATTATTGGAATTAAAAGATATTTGTGAAAACAAAGGATTTTGTGTAATTGCAGCAGGTGCTTTTATAGGGGAACATACTTACTCTGAATATGTAGGCACAAACAGACCAAATGAAAATGATATTTTAAAGATAGAGCAATTAGCAAAATATATTAAAGAAAATGCTGAAAGGCAATGTATTAAAGCTTTAGAAGTAAAGGGTAATTATCCTTATTGTGAACATCATGCTATTTCATTTGTGCCACAACCAAATGAAAAATGTAGTCAATGTGGAAGTTGCGTAAAAAGATGTCCTGTAAGAGCAATTGATGAAAATACATTTTTAGCAGATAGCGAAAAATGTATATCTTGTTTTGCTTGTGTAAAACGTTGTACTAAAAATGCTAGAGTAGTAGAAAATGCTCAATTTCCAAAATTGGTTGAAAAATTGGAGAATAATTTAAGATATATAGAAAAAGATGCAGAGATATTTTTTTAAATAAATTAAAGAGGTATTATATTATGAAAAAAAGAGTTGTGATTATTAATGGAAAGGGTGGTGTTGGAAAAGATACATTATGTGATATTATTAGCAAAAAGTATGCTGTAAAAAATGTATCTTCTATTACACCAATTAAAGAGATTGCTCAAATAGGAGGTTGGAAAGGTGGAAAAGAAAATAAAGACAGGAAATTTTTAGCAGATTTAAAAAAGTTATTTATAGATTATAATGATTTACCTTTTTTATATTTAAAAAAAGAGATGGAATCATTTTTGCTGAATAATGATGATATACTTTTTATACATATTAGAGAAATAGAAGAAATAAATAGATTTCTTCAATATGCGACAGAAAAGGAAGTTGTTTGTAAAACTTTACTTATAACTAGAGAAGAAGAAAAGAATAAAATTTATGGAAATTGTGCAGATGATATGGTAGAACAATACAATTATGATATTGTGTATGAGAATAATATGACTTTAGAGCAAACCGAAGAGGATTTTATGAAATTTTTTGAAAAAAATGTATTAAAATAATAGAATTGTTTAAAATAGTATTATAATATTTGTAATTTGAAAAAAATTTCAAAAAAATGAAAAAAAGTATTGCAATTAATAAAGAGCTATGGTATAGTATAAAACGTTCTTGCCAAAGAGGACAAGCAAATAAAAAGTTTTTAAAAAAAGTAAAAAAAACACTTGACAATTGGTGAGAAAAGAGTATAATAAATTCTTGTGACTGCCCAAAAAGGAGTTACAGACAAGCACAAAAAAATAAAATGAAAAAAAGTAAAAAAAGTGCTTGACAAATAAAAAGAGTGATGATA